>NZ_BBJU01000007.1 GCF_000739935.1 Agrobacterium rubi TR3 = NBRC 13261
CGGCTACGGGTTGCTGTACGGGTCCCGCGATACGCAAGACGGATTTTCCGCTCCTGAATTGGTCCAGCACCTGTTGCCTTGACAGGATGTTTTCGAGATCAGGATCATCTGACAAGCACACCGGCACGATCAATTTCGACATCGTATCGAAATCTATGAACTTCCAGCCGGACTCACCTGAGCCGTCGCCGATCAATCATGCCGGAAAGATTTTTTCCCACGAAGATCAAAATGGTATTGTTCGGTGGCGACGAAGAGTGCTGCAGACGTATCGCCAACCACGATCAGATCACCATGGTTATATTCGCCCCAAAAAAATTCATCTACGACCATGTCGCCGCAAACATACACCTGTTGCCCGCCTAAAATGGCATTCTTTGACCGCAGATTGCCTTTGACGATAATACCGGGTGCGCCGTCCGTATCATTGTTCCCGATCCAGCTGTCGACTGTCAGGTTGCCTTCTACGAAAATGAGAAAAATCCAGGTGTCGTCCGACAGTTAACCCGCTGTGATGTTCGATAGATTATCGAGATCGAGTGCCGAGACATGCGCATCACCCTGAATATATATGACGTTTTCGTCGTCATATTCTCGTTTGAGGTTGTTGCGGCTCTTTGCCCAGCAATCATCCGGAAGCAGATGCTGTATCTGTCCAAATGACACGATTTCAATATTTTGCACTTCTCAACTCATAAATTAAGTTTGAAAAATGCGGTCAAGATAATGCTTGAGGATACGATTGACCAGTAGTCTAAAGATACTACAGAGCTCACCTCGGTGCCGCCGCAGGGCAAATCGGCAATTCTCCCAACGTAACTTCTGACATACAATTACATAAAGGCCAGGAACTTCGATCGGCGACAGCTAGCGCTGAACATTGATACCCCCTCGCTCTGGTCGGTACGCTTAACGATCAGTCCCGACGGGGCCAGGAATGGCAGACAAAGTTTGCCCTCCATGGTGCTGATGGATACTCTGCCTTATTGAGGCGGAACATCAGGCCCGCGGGGTCCTAGCTTGCGACGGGCCAGATTTTTTGCGGGGGCAAGGTGGTCGGTTCCAGAATATCGACAATCTTGCGAAACGGCATGGGTTTTCCATAGAGGTAGCCCTGACCAAAACAGCAGCCAAGTTGGATGAGTGTCCGCTCCTGCTCGAGCGTCTCGATCCCTTCTACGATCGTCTTGAGACCCATTTCATGGCTCAAGCCAATCAACGCGCGCGTAATCGCGATATCACCCGGCTTTTCGTTGATATTTTGCACGAAACTACGGTCAATCTTGAGGGTAGTGATCGGATAGCGCTGCAACGAACTCAAGGAAGCGTACCCCGTTCCAAAGTCATCAAACGCAATTCCAACACCTAGATCACGAGCCAACGTCATGGCGTCAAAGGAGCGATCATCATCTGCGAGTGCGATGGTCTCTGTGACCTCAAGCTCAAATTTGTCTGCTTTCACAGAATGGCGCTGAAGAGCATCTGCAATTTTGTGAATCAAGTTCGGAGCGCGCAGCTGGCCTGGGAATAGGTTGACGCTCACCTTGATGTCATGGCCGTTCGCCCGCAATTCGCCAGCGCGTTCGGCGGCTTTGTCTAGCGTCCACCACCCGATCTCTAGCGCCAACGTACTCTGGTCCAACGCTGGAAGAAATGCCCCTGGCGAAAGCAGGCCCCTTTGTGGATGGTGCCAGCGTAGCAAAGCCTCAAGCCCGACAATTCTCTTGTCCAGAAGGTTTACCTGAGGCTGATAGAATAATTCCAGTTCGCCGCCACGCAGTGCTTGAAGTAATTCATCACGAAGCTCGCGGCGCGCAGCGGTTTCACTGCGCATCGTGGGGTCGTAAAGTCGGATAACGTTTCCGCCTTCCGCCTTGGCTCGATACAATGCGAAATCGGCGCTTGCTAATAGCTCTTCGGTGTCAGTTCCATGAGAAGGAGCAAGCGCGATGCCAATGCTTGTTCCTATCTCGTGGATTTGTCCTCCCAAGTCGAACGGTTTACGCAATGTTTTAAGAACTGCTTGCGCCAGCGCGTGCGCTTCTATCGGGTCGTTGACACCTTGAAGGAGCAAAGCGAATTCATCACCTCCAATGCGAGCAACATGGGTGTTGCGACCAAGCATATTAGGAAGACGGACGCCGATAGCTTCAAGCAGGCAATCGCCGGCTACATGTCCGTGGGTGTCATTGACCTCCTTAAACCCGTCCAGGTCGAGGAGAATGATCGAGGCTGCACTGCCGCTCTCTAGGCATTCCGAAAGAAGGGTAGAAAACCCATGGCGATTTAAAAGCCCTGTCAGCGTGTCCTGACTGGCGAGTCGCAACAACTTAACTTCTCGTTCCCGCCGATCGCTAATGTCTGTGATGATAGCGCCAGCACAAAACCCTCTTTTGCCGCTCCAGACAGAAAGAGTGATCTCAATGGGAAACTCGGTACCGTCTTTCTTCAGAGCGGAAACTTCGACCGGCCGTCCTCCAAGGTGCGGAGCCTGCCCCCCAGCCACTCGCTGCAGTCCGGCCATATGGGCGCCCCGCAGTCGCTCCGGAATTATGATCATGATCGGTTGCCCGATCATCTCGGATTGCTCGTAGCCAAACAACTTGCATGCAGACGGATTGGCGAACTCGATATCGCCTTTACTGTCAATTGACAGCAGGGATAGGTTCGTTGCTTTTGCAAACTGTGCAATAGTAAACGCGACCTGCCGGCTGGTTCTTGCGACTATTGGAGTTGACATTGGTAAGGGTGGCCCCAGAATGTTGCGGCGGGACTAACTTGTGATTGTAAAGCTATGTAATGTTGCCCTACATTAGTGAAGTTTCCTTTAATGTTTTAGATAAACCGACACGACAGGCAAGAACAAAGATGTCTTGTTCCACAGTGTTGTCCCGATTTTCCACCATGGCTTGGATGCATTCTGCAGATTTGCGGCCCTGATCAGCCTGGGTCAACGGCAAGGTTTTGGAATAGCGGATCGCGGGTTTGGTCAGCCGTTTGAATAATTATTTTGTACGCTTTGCGGAATGAGAAGTGGCAGAATAACGGGTGGATCAATAGAAATTTAATTATAGTTCCTCTGCGCCGATAAATATCGGCGGGATTTCCACAAGCAACTCAGTTGCCGTGCCCTCATCTATAATTTTGAATACGGCGTCCAACATGCCTTGAACATCCTGCCGAACCATTTCGATTTCATCTCCCAGCAATGCGGCAAAGGGATCCCAGTCGAAGCAGCCGATAACCGGCGTGCGGTCTTGATAGTATCCGGATCGTTTGATCCAGCGCATCACGCCTTCCAGCGAGATGGTTGAGTTTACGAACATCCCGCTGGGCAGCGGATCACCAGATGCTGCAAGGGCCTGAAGGGAGTTTTCGGCTTTCTCCGGCGCGTAACCGGAGGCAAGGATATGGGTGTCATCGACGGGAATGCCGATGTGGTCATGGGCCGCGCGAAATCCACGGACACGCTCGGCGGTATTGTGGTCAGTGGCGCGACCGCCGATAAAAAGCAGGGGTTGGGCTGAGCCCAGCTTGCGTTTGCTATTGGCGAGAATTCGCCGGGTCAGTTCGTATGCGCCACCAAAGTTGTCGGAAATGATCGATGGTGCCTTGCTGCCTGGAAGGTCGAGATTGAGACTCCGCGCGCCTGCCTGATTGCAGAGATCGCTGATGCGATCCGGGTCAGTCGCTCCGGTCGAGATCAGCCATTCGACCTGATATGACAAAAGTGTTTGGGCTGCTTCGATCTCGAGCGCAGGATCGCGCCGCGTGCAGGTGATGATGGGAAAAAGGCCGCGTTCTCGCGCCATCGTCTCAAACGTTTCCACAATGGATCCAAAATAACGATTATCGTATTTTGGTACGATCATGCCGACAATATGGGATTTCTCTCGGCGCAACAGGCTGGCCTGCATGTTGACTGCATAGCCCTGTTCCTTGGCGATCTGGGTGATCTTCTCGGCCAGATTGCTGCTGATCCGGCGCTTCTTCCAGTTGCCATTGAGTACAGCACTGACTGCGCTGGCCGAGGTCTCCGCAAGTGCGGCCAGATCATAGATCGTCGTCTTTTTTGCCGGCTTGTCGCGATTCATTTTTGTCTCCCCTTTCAAACACAGTCTTGACATCAATACGCCGATGGAGCAATATGCTTCATCGATTGAGCATAGATGCGCAATCGATGTTATTGGTTGACTGTGGAGGGTCGGCCGGGAGGCATCCGAGTTCATTTCCAGATTGTAGCGCCGGGAAACACCCTGGAAGCAGTTGATCGAAGTTCTGCTGTGCGTGGCAGCAACGGACGAGGTTTGGAGAAACCGGAACGCGTCTCTCGGTAAGAATTTTGAATTCAAAAGGAGGAGACTATGAGACTTCGTTCAATGATGGTGATGTCGGTTGCTGCTTGTGCAGTGTTTGCAGGCTCTGCCTACGCACAGGAGGCGGCTACCGTCGCGTTCTTGATGCCGGATCAGGCCTCAACACGCTATGAAAATCACGACTATCCAGGCTTCAAGGCCGAGATGTCGAAACTTTGCGCAAAATGCTCGCTGGTCTACCAGAATGCCAATGGCGATGCGGCACTTCAGCAGCAGCAGTTCAACTCAGTCATCGCTCAGGGCGCCAAGGTGATCGTACTGGACCCGGTCGATTCCGCTGCCGCTGCTGCTCTGGTGGAAATTGCGCAGTCGCAAGAGGTCAAGGTCATTGCCTATGACCGCCCCATTCCAGCCAAGCCGGCAGATTATTACGTTTCCTTCGACAATCAGGGCATCGGCGAGGCAATCGCCAAGTCGCTGGTTGCACATTTGAAGGCGACCGGAGTCCCGACGGGCGCAGGCGTGCTCCAGATAAACGGTTCGCCGACGGATGCCGCGGCGGGACTGATCCGCGACGGTGTTCATCTGGGACTGAAGGACTCGGGCTACAAGACGCTGGCGGAATTCGACACGCCGGAGTGGGCACCGCCCAAGGCACAGGAATGGGCCGCTGGCCAGATCACCCGTTTCGGTGCCGATATCAAGGGCGTTGTTGCGGCGAATGACGGTACGGGCGGCGGTGCGATTGCTGCCTTCAAGGCGGCTGGTGTCAATCCTGTCCCACCGGTGACCGGCAATGACGCGACGATTGCGGCGCTGCAACTCGTTATTTCCGGTGATCAATACAATACGATCTCCAAGCCTTCGGAAATCGTTGCCGCTGCTGCCGCTAAAGTGGCGGTCCAGTTTCTGAAGGGCGAGAAGCCGGAGGCCAAAACCTCTCTATACGACACGCCGTCCGAGCTCTTCATTCCAGCCGTTGTCACAGCTGAAAACATCAAGGCGGAAATCTTCGACAAGAAGATTCAGACCGTTCAGGAGGTTTGCACCGGCGAATATCTCACTGGCTGCAAGAAGCTTGGGATCACGCAGTAACAGTCCTCCAATTTGTCTGGTCGGGTGTCTGTACCCGACTGGACATATCCGCGAACCTGAAAAGAGCGTCATCTCATGGTGCAAGAAGATACAAACGTCCCTGAGAAGGGGAGCACACTTCTCAGATTGAGCAAAATTTCCAAAAAATTCGGTGCGGTGTCGGCACTGACCGATATCGACCTGGAAGTGCGGGCTGGCGAGGTCGTTGCGCTGGTGGGCGATAACGGTGCGGGCAAATCGACATTGGTCAAGGTGCTAGCGGGCGTTCATCAACCGACGTCAGGGACAATTGAATTCTGTGGGCAGAATGTCTCGCTCGATAGTCCGAGCCGCGCGCTGGAACTCGGGATTGCGACAGTCTTCCAGGATCTGGCGCTCTGCGAGAACCTCGATGTCGTTGCCAATCTTTTTCTTGGCCACGAAATGTCGCCCTGGAACCTCGACGAAGTCGCCATGGAGGTCCGCGCCTGGACGCTTCTGAAGGAGCTGGCGGCCCGCATTCCCTCGGTGCGAGAACCTATCGCCTCATTATCCGGCGGGCAGCGCCAGACGGTTGCCATTGCGCGCTCGCTGCTCCTGGACCCCAAAATCATCATGCTGGACGAGCCGACGGCAGCTCTTGGTGTGGCGCAAACCGCCGAGGTGTTGAACCTGATCGAGCGTGTGCGTGATCGCGGCCTGGGCGTCATCATTATCAGTCACAATATGGAAGACGTGCGCGCCGTTGCTGACCGTATCGTCGTCCTGCGGCTGGGACGCAACAACGGTGTCTTCGAGCCGGACGCCTCCAATCAGGAGCTCGTCGCATCCATCACCGGTGCGACCGAAAACTCGGTCTCGCGTCGCAATGAGCGCAAAACCGGACATACGGAAACGACCGGGAGCACCCTATGAGCCAGAATATGTCGAACAATACGTCCAGCAAAGCATCAGCTCTCGATCGCAGCGATGTTCGCGTCGAGCATGATGACGGCATATCGGGAATGGTTCGCGGTTTCTTCAATCGCGTGCGCTCCGGCGATCTCGGCATGTTGCCCGTGGCGGTTGGCCTGATTGTCATCTCTACGGTGTTCAGCATCCTCAATCCGGTTTTTCTGGCTCCGAACAACCTTGTCAATCTGCTGTTCGATTGTGCCACTGTCGGCATCATTTCGCTTGGCATCGTCTGCGTACTTTTGCTTGGAGAGATCGACCTGTCTGTTGGCTCGATGAGCGGACTGTCGTCCGCCATCATCGGCGTATTGTGGGTCAACACTGGCTTGCCAATCACGGTCGCGATTTTCGCGGCACTTGTTTTTGGTGCGCTGGTCGGCGCGCTCTATTCCCTGATGTACAACCGCTTGGGAATGCCAAGTTTCGTCGCAACGCTTGCAGGACTGCTGGCCTTGCTCGGCTTGCAGCTTTACATCCTCGGCCCGACGGGGAGCATCAATCTTCCCTATGCCTCGCCACTGGTGCGTTTCGGTCAGATTCTGGTGATGCCGGATTGGCTGTCGTATTCGCTGGCTCTCATGCCAGGCCTGGTGCTTGTCGTCACGGGCTATCTTGTTCGTCAGCGTCGTCTATCGGTCAATTTGTCTGCACAGCCGCTTAGCAGCTTGGTGATCAAAGCTGTCGCGCTGACGGTGATTTTTGAATTCGCAGTCTACTATCTGAATCTTGGCCGCGGCGTGCCTTACATGTTCGGCCTTTTCGTCGCATTGGCCGTCATTCTCAACTATGCGCTGACCAAGACACAATGGGGTCGATCAATGTTTGCCGTCGGTGGCAACAGGGAGGCGGCCCGTCGCTCCGGCATCAATGTTAGACGGATTTATATGAGCGCTTTCATGTTGTGCTCAACACTTGGCGCTTTGGGCGGTGTGCTGTCAGCTTCGCGCCTTGCTTCGTCCAGCCAGCAGGCCGGTACCGGTGACGTGAACCTGAATGCAATCGCGGCAGCCGTGATCGGCGGTACCAGCCTTTTCGGCGGGCGTGGCAGCGCTTACTCGGCACTGCTGGGCATCATCGTCATCCAGGCCATTTCCAATGGTCTCACCTTGCTCAACCTCAACTCATCGCTGCGCTACATGATAACCGGGGCAGTGCTTGCAATCGCCGTCATTGTCGATTCGCTGGCACGCCGATCCCGCGTCAGTCATGGCCGCGCCTAATACCATATTGGAGGAAATCTGATGGCTGAACTCATGAAGGGTAAAGTTGCCGCTATAACGGGTGCCGCATCGGGCATTGGTCTGGAATGCGCCCGCACTCTGCTGGCCGAAGGCGCAATCGTCGTATTGATCGACCGCGCCAAGGACAAACTGGAGGCGCTGTGTGCCGAACTCGGGGACAGAGCCAAGCCTCTGGTGGTTGACCTACTGAATGGACCGGAAGTCTCTGCCATGCTGCCACGTATTTTGGAAGTTGCTGGCGGGCTCGACATTTTTCACGCCAATGCCGGTGCGTATGTCGGCGGACCGGTGGCTGAGGGCGATCCGGATGCTTGGGACCGTATGCTGAACCTCAACATCAACGCAGCCTTCCGCTCGGTGCATACGGTGCTTCCGCATATGATCGCTCAAAAGTCGGGCGACATCCTGTTCACCAGTTCGATTGCCGGCGTGGTTCCCGTCGTCTGGGAGCCGATTTACACGGCATCAAAGTTCGCAGTCCAGGCCTTCGTGCATTCCACCCGTCGCCAAGTGGCCCCACATGGCGTGCGTGTTGGGGCTGTGCTGCCCGGACCGGTGGTTACCGCATTGATCGATGATTGGCCAAAGGCCAAGCTGGAGGATGCGCTGGCCAATGGCAGCCTGATGCAGCCCAAGGAAGTTGCGGATGCCGTTCTCTTCATGTTGTCGCGACCGCGCAACATTACCATCCGCGATCTCGTCATTCTGCCGAACAGCGTCGATCTTTGATCGACGCCAACCACCATCTTTCGATCACAAGAGTTTTGAGGCCCAAGCACAATGAACGATACAGCGAACACCACCGCGTCGGGCTACCTCATTGGCATCGATGTCGGCACTGGAAGCGCGCGAGCTGGCCTCTTCGATCTTAATGGCCATATGCTTGCAGTGGCCAAGCGAGACATTTCGCTGTTTCGCGAAGCCGGTTTGATCGTAGAACAGTCGAGTGCTGAAATCTGGGATACTGTCTGCGCAGTCGTGCGAGAGGTAGTCAGCTCGAGTGGCGTCGATCCTGCAGCCGTGATCGGGCTTGGTTTCGATGCGACCTGTTCGCTGGTGGTGCTGGGCGAAGGCGGGCAGCCTTTGGCTGTGGGTCCTTCGGAGGACGACAGTCGTAACATCATCGTCTGGATGGATCACCGTGCCGTTGCGCAGGCAGAGCGGATCAATGCTTTCGGGCATGACGTACTTCGCTATGTTGGCGGTCGTATCTCGCCGGAGATGGAGACGCCAAAGCTGCTGTGGTTGAAGGAAAACCGACCGAAAACCTTCGATGCAGCATGGCAGTTCTTCGATCTCGCAGACTTTCTGACATGGAAAGCGACCGGCGATCTTGCCCGTTCGACCTGCACCGTCACGTGCAAGTGGACCTATCTGGCGCATGAGCAGAGATGGGACGCGAGCTATTTCGAAAGGATCGGCCTTCGAACACTGGCTGACGAGAAATTTGCCCGCATTGGCACCACCATTGTCGAGCCGGGAACGCCGCTTGGCCAGGGCTTGTCGAAGGAGGCCGCCACCGCCATGGGATTGTTGCCGGGTACATCGGTTGCCGCTGGCATGATCGACGCCCATGCTGGCGGGATCGGAACCGCAGGTGTTGGTGGCAGCCCGGAAGCCAATCTTGCCTATGTCTTTGGCACCTCCTCTTGCACCATGACCTCGACTAAGGAGCCGGTCTTCGTGCCGGGGGTCTGGGGACCTTATTTTTCTGCGATGGTGCCGGGCATGTGGCTCAATGAGGGCGGCCAGAGCGCTGCAGGCGCGGCAATTGACCAATTGCTCTCATTCCATCCGGCAGCCACGGAGGCGCAGATAAAGGCTTCAAACCACGGAGTGCCGTTGCCGGTGCTGATTGCCGATACGGCTGTCGCAAGTGCGGCCAGCGCTTCGAACGTCGTTCACCTCGCAACAGGGCTGCACGTCGTTCCCGAATTTCTCGGCAACCGCGCGCCCTTTGCCGATCCGCATGCGCGTGCGGTGATTTCCGGCCTCGGCATGGATCGTGACTTCGACAGCCTCGTCGCACTCTACGTCGCCGGTCTTTGTGGTATCGGATATGGACTGCGGCAAATCATCGAGGCCCAGGCAAAAGCAGGCGCGAATGTCGAGCGCGTTGTCATAAGCGGAGGCGCCGGTCAGCACGATCTGGTCCGTCAGGTTCTGGCCGATGCGTGTGGCATACCTGTCGTCTCCACGGTTTCGGAAGAGCCAGTGCTGCTCGGTTCCGCCATCCTCGGCGCGGTCGCCAGTGGCGCTTTCGCGGATGCACATTCGGCGATGACAAGTCTTTGCCGAGTCGACCGCATCTACGATCCGGTCGAGGGACCGATAGCGGAAATTCACGCGAAGCGTTACGCCGCATTTGTCACGTTTCAGGAGGTGGCCAGAGCTTCTCGTGAATTTTGAGTAGTCTGGAGCGGCGAGTTATTTTGGGGGCAAATGCGTGGTAGTCACTCGGTTTGCGTTTATGGGGTACACGCCAACGCCCGCTTCAGAAAATCCGGGCGATTTTTTCGGCGTGTTTGAGGCCCAGCACAGCCGCACCGATGAGGCCTGGTTCTATGCGGCAAACGGCGGGCACGACCAGCGGACGGTTGAAGCGTCTCAGGATACGCGATCTCACGGCTTCATCGATGCATGCCAGTAGCGGTTTTGAATTGGAAAGTCCCCCGCCGACCGGGACGATTGTCGCGCCTGTAACGTTGACCACCATTGCTAAGGGTGAGGCGAGGATATCAACCAGAATGTCGACGGTACGCGCTGCCTTCTCATCGCCTGCCTGCCACGCATCGATGATTTCCTCGCTGGTCATATCGATCTGGTAAAGATGCTGATGCAGTTTTTCGACGCCGCGTGCACTGCCTATGGCATCCACACAGCCATCCAGTCCGCAACCGCACCGGAATCGTGGAAGTGTTACGGGTGGATCGCCAGCCAGGGTTGCGGCGACCGGCGCATGGCCCCATTCGCCCGCAAAGCCGCCTTCGCTGTTGATGAGCTCGCCGTCGATGACCAGCCCGCCACCGACGCCTGAGCCGATAATGACACCGAACACGACTCTATGGCCGCGACCCGCGCCGATTTCCGATTCCGCAATGACGAAGCAATCCGCATCGTTGGAGACGACGAGCGGTATGCCGAGCGCTTCTTGCAGATCGGCTTGCAGTGTGCGTCCGTGGATGCAGGGAATGTTGGCGACGGTCGCCTTTGCGGTTTCGGCATCGATGACGCCGGTGATGGACAGCGAGACGCAATCCGGCCTCTCACCGCTTTGCGCAATGACAGACTTCAGCGCGGCCACGAATTCCTCGAAGCTGTCTCGAGGGGTTGGTATGCGCGGAGCAGGGCGAATATCATCAGGCGCGTATGATATGGCGCCTTTTATCGTCGTTCCGCCGATATCGAAGCAAACAATCATGGTCTTCCATTCTCCGAAGAAGCGGCGTTGAAGACTGCCCGGCCAGCGATCCATGTGGACTCTATGGAAAGATCGTCGTTCAACATCACGAAATCCGCATCATATCCCGCCAGAAGGCGGCCTTTTGTCTCCGCCTTGATGGCCTGCGCGGGGTAGAGCGATGCCATGCGAAGGGCTTCCTCTAATGGCAGGCCGATGCGTTCGTGAGCGAAGCGAATGCAGGAGAGCATATCGATATCCGCACCCGCCAGCGTTCCGTCTGCCAACGTCAACCGTCCATCCTTGCGATAAACGTGTCGTCCGTTCAGCTCAAGGCCGGTATCGTCCGTGCCGATGGTGGACATGGCATCCGTCACGAGAAAGATGCGGCCCGGTCCTGTCTTGGCTTTCAGCGCGAGTGCCATGGACACAGGGTCCACATGGAAGCCATCGGCAATCAGGCCGCAATGAAACGCGTCTTCATGAAGACCGGCACCAACAAGACCCGGCTCGCGGTTGCCAAGCTGGCTCATTGCATTGAACAGATGCGTGACCATCGACGCGCCTGCACCAGCATAGTGTGCTGCCGTTGCGTAGGTTGCATCGGTATGGCCGAGACTGACAATGATCCCTGCTTCAGCGAGCGACGTGACCTGTGCGGTGCTGACGCTCTCTGGCGCTATCGTCGTTACGATGTGGGAAAGGGACTGCTTGCAGGTGAGAAGTCTTTGGCGGTCGCTTTCGTCCATGAGCCGGATGAGGGCCGGGTCGTGTGTACCTTTGCGGCCTACGGATAGATGCGGGCCTTCGAAATGCAGCCCGAGAAACCCCGGAACGCGTGTCCCTTGCGCGGCAATGCCTGCTTCAATGGCTTTTTCGGTGATATCAGGCTTGTCGGTAATCAGCGTGACCATAAGGGCTGTCGTGCCGAATGCGGCGTGGGCAGCGCAAATGCGTGTGATGCCATCCACATCCGGCTGGTTGTTGAACATCACACCACCACCGCCATTGACCTGAAGATCGACAAAACCGGGCACGACGAGCATGCCGGTTGCGTCGACCATCTCGACGTCGTCGGGAATGGATGCTGCAATCGCAGCGACTTTGCCGTCTTCGACAATCAGCGATTTCCCGTCGTGCCATATTTCGCCATCGAAGATGCGCGCGCCGGTGATGATCTTGGCAGCAGTCATCGTGTCTGCGTCACCTTGTTGAGTGCGACGGGAGCATCCGGATTGAAACCACGCGCCCGCGACAGCGCTTCTATGAAGCCGTAGAAGGGGGCGATCAGCAGAAGCGCGTCCGTTAGTGGATGGTTGGTTTCCACGAAGGGCAGGGCTTTTGCGGATGTCGCTTTGGCAGAGCTCATGAAAACATTCGCACCCTTTTCGGCAAGGCCATTGGCCGTTTCGGAAACGGATGCTTCGGCACGGTCTCGTGCCGCAAAAGCGATGATCGGAAACTTCGGTGCGACGAGTGACACAGGCCCGTGCATGACTTCCGCCGACGAATAGGCTTCTGCGTGCAACTCGCAGGTTTCCTTGCATTTCAACGCCGCTTCGGAGGCAATGGCGAGCGCCGGACCACGGCCCAGCATATAGAGCGAATCCTCGCCTTTGATGGCCTGTGCGATTTCGCTCCAGTCGAGGGCGATGGCCTTTGCGAAATTTGCGGGCAGTGCGGCGATGGCTTTGGTCAGCAACCTGTCATCGGTCGCTGCGGCCAGAATGGACAGGCCCGCGACGATGGAATTGACGAAGGACTTGGTGGCGGCGACGGCCTTTTCCGGCCCCGCCTGAATATCGATGGCCTGCGTTGCCGCGTCCGACAGCGGAGAGGACAGCGTGTTGACCAGAGCGAATGTGAGTGCGCCGCCACGTTTTGCATTGTTTGCAAGTGAAACGATATCCGGGCTTTTTCCCGATTGTGAAATAGCAAGGGCTGCTGCGCGGTCCAGCTTCAACGGCGCATCATAGATGGAGGCAAGCGAGGGGCCGAGGGAGGCGACGGGAATGCCGGTCTGTAGCTCGATGGCATATTTCAGGAAATAGGCGGCATGGTCGGAAGAGCCGCGGGCAATGGTGACGATAACGGCGGGATTGCGCTCTTTCAGAGTGTTTCCGGCGGCTCCCAGCGTTGCCGAAGAGGTTTCCAGAAGCCGCGCGATGGCATCTGGAATTTCATCGATTTCCTGGCGCATCAAAGTCGTCATGTCGCGTTTTTCCTGCTTGGATTGTTAGTCTGAGCCCATGGTCAGTTCGGCAACGAGGTCATAGGCATCGCTGCGGTAAAGCGCTTTTGACACTTCCATGATGCGCCCGCTTTCCAGATAGGCCATGCGCTGTACGGACAATGCGGCGGAGCCGGGCGGCACGCCCAGCAGTACCGTTTCATCATCCGTCAGATTGCGCGCGGAAATGCGCTGTATGGCGCGAATGGGCCGAATGCCGCTTTTTTCCAGCACCATGTAGAGCGAGTTTTCGACGGATTGCGGGTCTTTGAGAATGTCGTCCGGCAGGCTGGTGACTTCGAGCGCGATGGGCTGCTCGTTGGCCAGTCGCAGTCTGGTCAATCGTGCAACCTGTGCCGAGGATGAGAGGCCGAGTGACATGGTTTCGTCGGCGGTCGGGTAATAGAGGCCGCGGTCCAGCCAGCGCGTGCTGGCCGTCATGCCTCTGCGGCGCATGTCCTCCGTAAAGGAGGTCAGGCGCGTCAAAGGCTGCTGCATGCGGGTGATGGGTTTGACGACGAAGGTGCCGGAGCCATGGCGGCGCACCAGAAGTCCATCCCGCGCCAGATCATCTATTGCCTTGCGAACGGTAACACGGCTGACAGCGGCATCTTCTGCCATGTCGCGTTCAGGTGGGAGAGCGTCGCCGTGCTTCAGGCGACCGGACTGGATGGCGTCTTCTATGGCTTGCCGCAACTTGAGGTAAAGCGGTCCGCGAGCAGCGGCCTGCAACCGGTCAAGCTCCAGAACATCGCTCATCCTCACCTCTCTCAGCGTTTGACGCTTCGCTTTCATGTCTGTCGCTATAGCACAGCACCCGAAATGAACAATACCAAATCAAACCACATAATTATGGTTGTGCAAGAAAATATCTTCCAAGCTGTCAAATACAGACAATAGGCAGGTAAATTGCCTGATTTTCTAAAAAAATTGCCGATCTAGACAATTGCTGTGGACGGGTGGCATTTTTTTGGTATTGTTTTGGTGTTGGCTCTAAATCGATGCCATTTGCGCATTTCATGCGTTCGACTGCGAGTATTTTGTACGAGGGGGCTTTCTTAAGTCGATAAAGTTTGCCAGTTTCTGAAAATAAATTTCAGAATACTGGACGAGAGACGCAAATAATGTAGCCTTCAGAAGAAATGGCGCGTTGTTTGCGAAAAAGAATTACGCGAACAAAACAGGGAACGAAAAGATCATGAAAGTGGGAATCGTAGGACTGGGATTCCGTCTGGGATATCTCGGTTACGTTTTCAGCGAAATCGACAAGGATTTCGAGATCGTTGGTTATGTGGACCCCGCGCCGGCTGGTTTGCCAGGCTTGCAGGAGAAAGGCATTTCCGTCGGCACGGCCTATGAAACGCCGCAGGACCTTTTCGCCAATGAAGAGTTCGATCTTCTGATGATCGGCTCTCCCAACCATATGCATCTCGACCACATCCGGCAGGGCCTCGAGGCCGGTTACACGATCTTCACCGAGAAGCCGATCGTCGTCAGCATCGAAGAGAGCTTCGAACTCGCAAAACTGCTCAATACGCATGGGCATGAGCGGTTGATGGTCGGCCTCGTGCTGCGCTACTCGCCGCTTTACCGCGATCTGCGCCAGGCTCAGGCTGAAGGCAAACTAGGCGAGGTCGTTTCCATCGAGGCGTCCGAGCATATTCCGCCCTATCACGGCGCTTTCTTCATGCGCGACTGGCGGCGTTACGAGCACTATTCCGGCTCCTTCATGCTGGAAAAATGCTGCCATGATCTGGACTTGTACAATGGTGTGGTCGGTGCACGTCCGCGCTATGTGTCCAGCTTCGGCGGGCGCAAGAGCTTTACGATCGCCAACGCGCCGCAGAATGACGGTATCAACGACATGGAAGTCTACCATCGCAAGCCAAGCGGCTGGATGGGGTCCGACAAGGTGTTCGATAGCGACGGCGACATCATCGATTACCAGACCGCCATCGTGGAATACGAGAACGGCGCGTCGCTGGCGTTCCACACCAATCTCAATGTGCCGGATGATTTTCGACGCTTTTGCGTGATGGGTGCCAAGGGGATGGCCGAGGGCGATTTCGTGCGTGGTTTCCTGAACGTGCACAATGCCCGCACCAACGAAAAAACCGTGTCGAAGACTTATTCGGCCTCGACACCGCTGTCTCAGCATTACGGTGCCGATGAGCAGATGGCGGCGGATGTCATTGCCCATGTGGTGAGCGGTGTGCCGCTGCCTGTCTCTGCACTGGATGCCATCGAGGCCGGTATTCTTGCGCTGGCGATGGATCAGGCTCGACATGGCCGAAAGGTCGTGGACCTGAAACCCGTGTGGGAAACATATGACGCGGCCCTTTATGGTCATACGTTGTCTGCACAAGACGCGAAAACGGCGTAGAGGAGGCGACGGTGGACGCAAAACGCAGCACAGTCATTTTCGCCTGGCTCCTTCTTCTCCCCGCCATTCTCTATATCACGGTCATCGTCGCCTATCCGCTGGTTGATACGTTCATTCTGTCCTTCACCGACGCCTCGCTGAAGCGCACGACGGAATGGGTGGGCTGGGCGAATTACACCAAGATTTTCAACGCCACCTTCGCCGAAGTCATTCTGCGCACTTTCATCTGGACGTTCTTTTCCGTCTCTTTCAAAATGATCATCGGAATTTTCGGTGCCTGCATGTTGAATGCGGCGGTGCCCGGCAGAACGATTTTCCGTATGCTGACCATGCCGCCATGGATCGTGCCGATGGCTATCGGCATCTTCATGTGGGGCTGGATGTATAATGGTCAGTTCGGGATGATTTCCGGCATGCTCCAACGTTTCGGTCTCGTGGATGGCCCTGTTGCTTTCCTCGCAAATGGTTCTACCGCTTTCTGGGCGACCATCATGACCGATGTCTGGATCGGTGTGCCCTTGGTCACGCTCTATATGCTGGCCGCCATGCAATCCATTCCGCAGGATCTCTACGAGGCGGCGTGGACGGATGGTGCAGGGCGCTTCTACCGCTTTCGTCGTATTACGCTGCCGCTTCTGGTGCCTGCGGTGATCACAATGTCCATGCTGTCGCTGATCGCGACATTCAACTCTTTCGACATCATCTGGATCCTCACACGTGGTGGGCCAAGTGGCGAGACGACGACGATGATTATCGACACCTATCGCACCGCCATCGGCTCCAACAAATATGGTGAGGGTGCCGCGCGTGCTGTGCTGATCTGCATATTCCTGTCGATCTTCTGCGTCTGCTACTTCCGCGTAACCAGCCGCCTTTCTGCCGGAGACAAGCGATGAGACAACCTCCTGCTCTGATCAACCGTTATAGCTGGTACGAGCTGATCGGCATTTATGCCGGGATCGCCGTCTTCCTTATTTTCATTCTGTCACCCTTCGTGGAAGGCTTTCTGGTTTCGCTGAAACCGCTCAGCCAGCTGTTCTCCTCGCCTTACCGCTTCATTCCCGAAAACGGTTCGTTCGAAGCCTACCGCACCATGTGGATCAGAATTCCGGGATTTGCTCGGTACATTTTCAATTCATTCCTAATCTCAATCGTCGTGACGACCGTCGTGCTGATACTGGTCGTCCCGGCGTCCTATGCGTTGGCACGCTTTGAATTCAAAGGTTCCGGCACGCTTCTAGGAGCATTTCTGGCGGTCAATATGTTCTCCGGCGCCGTACTTCTGATCCCGCTGTTTCGCTTGATGCGGTCGCTGGGTGTTTTGAATACCTACTTTGCCATGATCGTGCCGGGTGTTGCGTTTCTCATTCCCTCGGCCATCTGGCTGCTGCGGACCTATATGATGCGCATCCCGCGTGAACTGGATGAGGCTGCCTTCGTAGATGGTGCCAGCCACCTATATACGCTACGCCGAGTCATTGTGCCCATTGCCATGCCGGGTATCATGGTCGTGGCGATCACCACCTTTATCGGGTCTTATGCGCAACAGTTCATCTTCGCACTGACCTTCAATTCAAAGACGGAATATGCGCCGTTGCCGGTGGGCCTGTTTGCATATTTCGGCAAGCAGGAAGTGATCTGGAACGAGCTAATGGCGGCCAGCTTCGTCGGCATCGCGCCAGCAACCATCGTGATCTTCTTCCTTCAACGCTATCTCGTCAGCGGCCTGACCGCGGGCGCGGTGAAACAATAAGCCAACCACCAGAGAAAAACGGGAGCTAAAACGTGACAGTTCATCTCAAAACCGGGCTTTTTGCCCTGGCCATGCTCGGCTCCACCGCGCTTGGCGCCATGACCGCACAGGCGGCTGATCAGGAAATCAGCTGGATCTATTGCGGCGACAAGATCGACCCGGTCCATGAAAAATACATCAAGGAATGGGAAGGCAAAAATCCTGGCTGGAAGGTTGCGCCGGAAGTCGTGGGCTGGGAACAGTGCCAGGACAAGGCCACGACCCTTGCCGCTGCCGGCACGCCTGTTGCCATGGCCTATGTCGGGTCGCGCACGCTGAAGGAATTTGCCGAGAACGACCTGATCGTTCCCGTGCCGATGACGGCTGACGAGAAGAAGGCGTACTACCCTTACATTCCCGATACGGTCACGTTCGATGACCAGCAATGGGGCGTGCCGGTCGCATTCTCGACCAAGGCTCTCTACTGGAACAAGGATCTGTTCAAGCAGGCCGGTCTCGACCCTGAGAAGCCACCGACAACCTGGGCCGAAGAAATCGAATACGCCAAGATCATCAAGGAAAAGACAGGCATTGCCGGTTACGGAATGCCTGCCAAGACCTTCGACAACACGATGCACCAGTTCCTGCATTGGGTTTACACCAATAATGGCAAGGTGACCGATGCTGAAGGCAATGTGACGCTGGACAGCCCGGAAGTTCTGGCAGCCTTGCAGGCCTATAAGGATATCACGCCTTACTCTGTCGAAGGTGCTACTGCCTACGAGCAGAACGAAATCCGCGCTATCTTTCTCGATGGCAAGGCCGGCATGATCCAGAACAGCACTGGCGCAGCCTATCGCCTGCTGAACACCAAAATCAACTGGGGCGTGACAACGTTGCCGCTTGGTCCGTCTGCCAAGGGTCCAGGCACGCTGCTCATCACCGACAGCCTTGCCATCTTCAAGGGATCGGGCGTCGAGGACAAGGCCATCGAATTCGCCAAGTTCATCACCTCTCCTGGTCCGCAGGAAGAGTACGAGCTGACGACCGATTCCGGCCTGACGCCACTGCGTCCATCGGCGAAAGTCGATCAGCTGGTGAAGGACAAGCCTTACTGGAAGCCGTTTATCGACGGTATCGCCTTTGGTGGACCTGAGCCTCTGTTCAAGGACTACAAGGGCTTCCAGAACGCCATGATCGAAATGGTGCAGTCTGTGGTGACATCCAAGGCGACACCTGAAGAGGCCTTGAAAAAGGCTGCCGCCGAAGTCGAGCAGTACAAGTAATCCAGCCATCGAAAGAGCCGCGGGTGTAACGCTCGCGGCTTTCTTCATGTCAATCAAAACAGCAGCTTTGGCTGGTGCGGGGAAGACAAGTTTTGGGTCAGCTCTCTCTCAACAACGTCCGCAAATTTTACGGGCATTTCGAAGTCATCAAGGGCGTGCAGCTTGAGATCAAGGATGGCGAATTCGTCGTCTTCGTCGGCCCGTCAGGATGCGGTAAATCCACGCTGCTGCGCATGATCGCGGGGCTTGAGGATATTTCCGAAGGCGACGTCATCATCGATGGTGTGAAGGTCAACGACCTTCCGCCCGTCAAGCGCGGCATTGCCATGGTGTTCCAGTCCTACGCGCTTTATCCGCATATGACCGTGTTCGAGAATATCGCCTTTCCGCTGCGTGTGGAGAATATGGAAGAAGCCAAGCTTAAGCAGAAGGTCGAAGGCGTTGCGAAAATCCTGCAACTCGACCAGCGTCTGCAACAGCGTCCGGGTATGCTCTCTGGTGGACAGCGCCAGCGCGTCGCCATCGGTCGCGCCATTGTGCGTGAGCCGGAAATCTTCCTGTTCGACGAGCCGCTTTCCAACCTCGATGCCGCCCTGCGCTCGGATATGCGCATCGAATTGACGAACCTGCACCGCACCCTCGAAGCGACGATGATCTATGTGACGCATGATCAGGTGGAAGCCATGACAATGGCCGACCGCATCGTGGTGCTGAACGCCGGAGAGATCGCGCAAGTGGGCGCGCCGCTGGAGCTTTATCACAAGCCCGCCAACCTGTTCGTGGCCGGTTTCATCGGCAATCCAAAAATGAATTTCCTGCCGGTCACCTGCAAGGCGGTCGGTGCTGAGGGCATCACAGTCGAGTATGACGGTCAGACGATTACGGTACCGGTTGAGCCGCGTGCCGGTCTGGAAGGTTCAAAACTGATGTTGGGTATTCGGCCGGAACACACCGCAATCGGTGCTGCCGATCTCAACATTCGGGTGGTCCCAAGCGTTATCGAGCGGCTTGGTATCAACACCATCGCTTATGGCGTTGCGCCGACCGGTGAAAATTACTGCGCGCTTTTGTCGGGCGCCGCACCCGTTGCCGTTGATGAACCGATCATGACCGGCATCAAGGTGTCCGATTGCCATCTCTTCGATGAAAGCGGCATCGCATTCGAGCGACGGGTTGATATGTCGGCGATTGCGCTGGGACAGTAAAGGCGGGGATTATCCCCGCCACTATCTTTTTCTGATTACCAGACCAATCCGCGTGCGGCGACCGGCTCGACGCGTGTTACGACATCGTTGCGGTGGAACGTCATGACATCCTGAAGGTTCGACACGACGCAGGTGTGGTTAGGGATAATGCGTATCTTCTCGCCAATTTCCGGGCGCTTGCCTGTGCATTTCGACAGATCGACGGTGCCGTGTTCTTCTGATAGGCCGGTTATCACGGCGTCTGGATATTCGATGATGTGGCCGTAGTCGGAAAAGCCCAGAAGGTCCGAAGTCAACGCCTTGGAGCCTGCGTCCAGAATGGCGCGGTCCGGTGTCGGGCGGGAGACGACCGTGGCCAGAATGGTCATGGCGCAATCGTCCATTGTACAATGGCCTGCACGAACCATGGAGCGGTCGTTATAGACATAGGTGCCAGCGCGGTGCTCCGTGGCGGATGACACAAGATGGGCATCGAACAGGCTTGGTGTGCCGCCACTGGTGACGATGGCGCATTCGATATTTTGCGACTTCAGTATTGCGATTGTCTGCGACAGAAATTTCTCGACCGCCTCAGCACTGTCCGGTTTCGGATAAGTCATCAGGCCACCGAACACGAGGCCATTAGAGGCGGCAATCTGCGATGCCAGCGCCGCCGCAGCCTGCGGCGTCTGGACGCCACAGCGGCCACCGCCGGTATCGCATTCGACAAGAACCGTGAGCGGACGATCAGGGGAAAAGCGGCTGGCCAAGCCCTCGACGGTGACTGCGCTATCGGCCACGACCTTAAGGCTGCCTATGCGGGCATTCAGCGCGTGCAACCGATCCAGCTTCTCCGGCCCTAAAATATTGAAGCTAATTAGAATATCGTCAAAACCGGCATCGGCGAAAACTTCCGCCTCTGTCACCTTCTGACAGTTGATGCCCTTCGCGCCCGCCTTGACCTGCAAAGCAGCGATCGCCGGGATCTTGTGGGTCTTGATATGCGGACGAAACGCTAGGCCATGGCTGTCCATATAGGACTGCACGCGCTGGATATTGGCTTCCATCTTGTCCTCATCGATCAGCGCCAGCGGCGTCGAAAGAGCCTGTATGAGATCGCCGGGCTTCGCGGTTGGAAGGGTCATGTCAATGTGCCTCGTCGCCATGGGGATTGTCCACCATCGGCCATATATCACAGGGCGCGTGTTGATAAGGCGTCGTTGCGGGATTGTTGGGGTATGGCGTGCCTGCGGAGCAATAAATGATGTCGGAGGCGATCTTCGAAAAGGCCGCATAGAAATGATTGGTCGATTTGATGACGAGAATTTTCTTCGACGTCGGATCGATCCCCATGGCTGAAAACAGCGATGGATCATAGCTCTGGGCGCGGATGGAATTCAGGATGATATCGATGCCGTTCAACCGTATATGCGCCGAATCGCCGAAGGGTGCGATGCTCTCGCCGAACTTCATTTCCGCATTGCGTACGAGGCGAATGATTCTGACGCGACCATCGATGGGATTGCCGGTGCCCGGTGCGGATTTTGCGCCGAAACGCAACGGAATTTCAGCACCTTCGCCCGCCGCCATGCAGATCTGCACGGCAACAGGGTCCCAGATCGTGCCGATGGCAGCATCGGTTGCGCCTTGAGCGAACAGTTCAGCCAACACGACGGTTGCGTCTCCCGCCGTTCCGCCGCCCGGATTGTCCCACATATCGGCAATGACGACCGGACCCTTGGATGCTGCGATAGCGCTCGCGACGGCCTCTTTTTCGTCGGTCCACGGCATCATGTGTTTGCCGCGATTTGAAAACAGCTCAAGTCCGAGATGGCGCGCAATACGCTCGCCCTTGTCCTTCTTGCCATTGGTAACGACAATTGTTTTCGTTCCCATTTCGGGTACGTCGCCTGCCATGAAGCCATGGATGACCGATAGCGAAAGCACATCGGCGTCTTCACGTTCGATCCGCATCAACTTGTCCACAAAGGATCGCATGGGCTCACGGGAGGTGGGGAAAACATCGATCATGCGGCAATCGAAGGTGGACATGACCGGTTTGACCCGGCCTTCCAGCGTATCGATGGCGATTGCCCAAAGGTCGTGTGCGCGGTCCACGAAATCCGTGTGCGGGAATTCCTTGAACGCGACGAAGAAATCAGCCGCAGCAACCCGTTTTGCGGTCAGGTGGCTGTGTGGGTCCAGTTCGGCACAAACGAGAATATCCGGCCCGACGATCTCACGAATCCGTGTCAGGAAATCGCCTTCCGGATCGACATATCCGTCGGCTACCATAGCCCCGTGCAGACCGAGAACGACGGCATTCACCGGCATGGCTGCGCGCAATTGGTCCAGAATCTCGTCGCGCAAACCCTCATAGGTCTGGCGGTTGACCAGTCCTGCCGGGTCTGCCCACGTCGCGGTGCCTTCGATGAGCGTCCAACCCTTGTCGGCCATCAGACGGCGGCCAACGGGAACTGGTGCGGTGCAGAGCGTTGCCGTTTCCGGATGCTGGCCGGGGCCTGCGTAAAAGGATTCCTCGAAGGCTTTCCGGTCAACGCAAATTGGTGAAAACGTGTTGGTCTCGGTTGCCAGTGCGGCCGTAAAAATGCGCAATGTTGTGCTTTCTTATAAAGCGCTGCCCATGGGGTTCGGCAGATAGCCGGTAAAGCCGCTGATCTTCCAGCGACCACCATGGAACCTGCAATAATACAGTGTCTGCCATTTCATGACATCCAGCGAGCCATCCGCCTTGCGAATGCCGCCATCGAATTTCTTGCGCACCAGCGCCGTGTCACCTTCTACTTCAATTTCCTCGAGCGTCGTGGTGGTGAAGATCGCAGTGCGGGTATCTTCTGCAAAACTCTGCGTCTGAAAATCCTGCGCCTGACGCAGCCATTCATCGCGATAGGCGGTCAGATTTGGAAAGCCGAGGCTCCATTTATCCGGGTTGTCTGCACGGTTCGCATTGATCGCGAGGAAGCCCTCTTCGACGAAATCATCTTCTACTTTCGACCAGTTCGCAGCCAGAAAGGCATCGATATCGCGTGGCATCAGCATTTCCCAAATGGAATGGCGGGCTGTATCGTTTTCCGGGAAAGGGTTTTTGAACGGGTCGCGCATGCAATTGATCCAATGTTGAAATTATTTTCATAATCATTGTTTTTCACTGGCAAAGATCACTTTTCTATGGTGTCCTGTCAACGAATAAAGAAAATAATTTGCATGGATATTGATGATGACGATCAAGCGGTATGGCGCTGAAAAGGCGGGTGCGGGCGGACAGAGACTGCCTTTTGCAAGGGCAGTCGAAGCGGATGGTTGGCTCCATGTTTCCGGTCAGGTGGCCATGGTGGATGGCGAGATCATTGCCGGTGGCATCGTGGAGCAGACTCACAAGACCATCGAGAATCTCATCGCCATTTTGCACGAAGCTGGTTACGGCGTCGAGCATGTGGTGCGGTGCGGCGTGTGGCTGGATGACCCGCGCGACTTCTGGAGCTTCAACAAGATTTATCAGGGCTATTTCGGGGAGCATCCACCGGCGCGTGCCTGTGTTCAGGCATCGATGATGGTTGACTGCAAGGTGGAAATAGACTGCATCGCTTATAAAGCCAAAGTCTGATCTTTGGCATCAATCGGAGCGGTGTGCGGATGGATATTTTTGCGAAATTGCAGGACAATAAAGAGCAGTTTTCGCAATCGGAACGCCGCATTGCGGATATTCTGCTGGCCGACTTCGAATTCGCCGTGAATGCATCGATCATCGAACTGGCCGGACGCGCGCAGGTTTCCCCACCGACGGTAACGCGCTTCTGCCGCAGGCTCGGTCTTCAGAGCTTTTCCGATTTCAAGGTCAATCTGGCGAAAACGGCCTATGTCGGCGTGCGATATCTCAATCCAGAAATTTCCGGCACCGAACCATCTGACGTTGCCGAAGACGTATTGACCAAAGCGCAGGACGCGCTTTTTCTGCTTCACCGCACGCTCGATCCTGCCGTTCTGGCCCTGGCGGCTTCCGCAGTCGCAAAAAGCGGCAATGTCTATGCCTTCGGTTCGGGCGGAAATTCCTCGATGATTGCGGGTGAGATCCAGAACCGTCTGTTTCGGCTGGGGCTGCGCGTCACCACCAGCAGCGATCACAGCATGCAGTTGATGATGACGGCTGCGGCGCGCCCGAATGACGTGATTGTCGGATCGTCCTTTTCGGGCAGAAATATGGAGCTGGTGAAGTGCTTCAAACTGGCGCGCGAGATGGGTATTTCCTCCATCGCGCTCACCCAGAGTGATAGCCCGGTGGCACTGGCGGCGGATATCGTTGTTCCGGTCGATGTTCCCGAGGGCAACAATATCTTCAAGCCGACATCATCGCGTTACGCTTATCTTGCGGTGGTCGACATGATCGCCAGCCTCGTCGCTTACGAGAACAAGCAGCAGTCCACGGTGACGCTGCGCCATATCAAGCAACAACTGATCGAACATCGGGACGGTGATGACCGTCAACTGCTCGGCGACTGACCGAGGGAGAGGCATGAGGATGGCGGAAACGATAGCAGTGGTCACCGGTGGGGCAGGCGATATCGGCCGCGCCATCGCCGCCAAGCTCAGTGAGACCCATGACCGCGTGGTGCTGGTGGATATCGACGGTCCGGCCGTGGAGCGTGCGGTTGCAACGCTCGGTGGCTCGTCTTTCACGGCAATGGCCTGCGATGTGACAGATGCTGCTAGCCTCGCCGAGCTTTCCAAGAAAATTGATGCCTTGGGCGTCGTCCGCACGCTGGTCAACAACGCCGGTGCTGCGAGGGCCGTCAGCCTTCATGATACGACGCCTGAGATATGGCGGCAGGATAATGCGCTCAATCTGGAGGCACCGTTTCTGTGTTTCAGGGCCTTCGAAAACGCGCTGAAACAGTCTCAGGGGTCGCTTATCAACATCGCCTCGGTCAACGGCATGTCGGTTTTCGGCCATCCTGCCTATAGCGCTGCCAAGGCCGGTCTCATTCATCTGACCAAGCTGATTGCCGTCGAATACGGAAAATTTGGCATTCGCGCCAATGCAGTGGCGCCGGGAACGGTGCGGACGCGGGCGTGGGAGGCCCGCGCGGAGGTCAACCCGCAGGTCTTCGAGGAGGCCAAGCACTGGTATCCGTTGCGGCGCATTGTTGCGCCTGATGATGTGGCCAATGCCGTTGGCTTTCTGGCCAGCGATCAGGCCGCCGCCATCAGCGGCGTTTGTCTTCCAGTGGATTGCGGTTTGACCGCGGGGCAGGCCCCGCTTGCACACACGTTTTCGCAATCAGACCACTATTAAATTCCGACCCACAGGGTCGCAAAAATACAAAAGGGAACGATCATGACGCTTGCACAATACCGTCTTGAAAATGCCTGGCACCCGAACGAGGGTGATCCGAGCGGCGGCTTCATCTTCACGCTTTTCAATCTTTCGAGCGAACCGTTAAAAGATTTCCGCGTCGTCTACACGTCGCTGACCCGGACAATCGACAAACCTGTCTGCGGCAACGCCGTGTATTTGCGTCGCAACGCCAATTTTCATGAGTTCGCACCTCCTGCGGGCTTCGAACTCAAGCCGGGTCAGTCATGGCGTTTCACCGTGGATGGACTTCTGCGGCCTGCACGCCATCGCACCGACGGTGCAAAATCCGCCTATGTCAGCCTTGCCGATGGCACGCACCGCACGGTTGCCGTTGGCGATCTGATGTTGGAGGGCCGCCACAGCGAGCCGCCGCCGGTGCTTTTGCCGGAAGGCGAACTGGACTTGCCATTTGCAATCCAGCCATGGCCCGTGGATGTCTCGGCTGAAGGCGGAGACACATTTCCCGTCGCGCTGTTCCCGGCTGATGTCGCAAAGCCAGAGGATGTGCTTGCGGTTGACGCGGTGATTTCGCTGTTCCGGCGACTTTATGCCAGCGCTCACGTTCCGTTCAGCCTGGCACCCGTCCACGAAGGGCGCACGTTGACGTTTGAGGAAAAGAGCGGGCTGGAGGCGGAAGGCTATCGCTTGTCGTTTTCCGAAACCAATGTGGTTCTTGAATATTCGGCACCGGCAGGACGGCAATATGGCCTGACAGTGCTCGCACAAATGCTGCATGGCGCACGGACGGAACCTGCAAAATTCCGCTTCCCCATATCGGGTACGATCACGGACGCGCCGCGCTATAGCTGGCGTGGCTGCCATCTGGATGTGTCGCGCCAGTTCTACCTGACGCATGATGTTGCACGGCTGATCGACATCATGGCGTGGTATCGCATGAACCGCTTCCACTGGCACCTGTCCGATGACGAAGCCTGGCGGCTGGAGATCAAGGCCTATCCGCTTTTAACGACTGTCGGCGTGAAGCGCGGCCCCGATGAGCCGTTGTTGCCGCAGCTCGGCAACAGTGCGGAACCGGTCGAAGGACATTATAAGCAAGACGACATCAGGACTATTGTTGCTCATGCTGCGGTGCTCAATGTCGAGGTTGTCCCGGAGATCGATATTCCCGGCCACAGCACGGCGGCGCTGGTTGCCTATCCTGAACTGACCGACGGGCAGGAAGCACCGGACAGCTACCGATCGGTGCAGGGCTTTCCCAACAATGCGCTCAACCCGGCTATTGAGTTCACCTATGAGTTTCTGGGCAAGATATTCGATGAAATGGTCGAGCTTTTCCCATCCAAGCTCATCCATATCGGTGGCGACGAAGTTGCCAATGGTTCATGGCTGGCCTCACCATTGGCCAAGAAGCTGATGGACAAGGAAGGGCTGGATGGCACGTTCGGCATCCAGTCGCATTTCATGAAGCGTATTCAGGGCATGTTGCACGAGCGCGGCCGCGAAATCGCCGGTTGGGACGAGGTGTCTCATGGCGGCGGTGTCAACCCGCAAGGCACATTGCTGATGGCATGGCAGAAGCCGGAAGTGGGCATCGAGCTGGCCAAGCAGGGTTACGATGTGGTGATGACGCCGGGGCAGGCCTATTATCTGGATATGGTTCAGGACGAGGCCTGGCAGGAGCCCGGCGCAAGCTGGGCCGGAACAGTGCCGCCTTATCACACTTACCACTATGAGGCGGAAGGCGATTTTCCAGACGATTTGAAAGACCGCATGAAGGGTGTGCAGGCCTGCATCTGGACCGAGCATTTCCTGACGCGTGATTATTTCAATCATCTCGTCTTCCCGCGTTTGCCTGCCATTGCGGAAGCGGCATGGACACCGAAAGCGAAGAAAGATTGGTTGCGCTTTGCAGCCATCGTGCCTTTGCGTCCAGTCTTTTGAGAGAGGTTTCCATGCGTATTGCTGTCGGTGGAATTCACACGGAATGCAGCACCTATTCTCCGGTGCTGATGCAAGTTGAGGATTTCCGCGTCTTTCGGGGCGATGAACTTCTCGGCATGGACTACTTCAATTTTCTCAATGCAGACGGCGTGCAGCCTCTGCCTCTGTTGCATGCACGCGCTGTTCCCGGCGGGCCGCTTGCCCGTGAAACCTACGAGACGTTCAAACAGGATTTTCTCGAGCGGTTGAAAGCGGCGCTTCCCGTGGATGGGCTTTATCTCGCCATGCATGGCGCCATGAATGTCGATGGTATGGATGATGCCGAGGGTGACTGGATTTCGGCAGCACGCGCCATTGTCGGGCCTGATGTCACGGTGGCTGCGAGTTATGATCTGCACGGCAATGTCAGCCAGAGGATCATAGATCAGCTCGATATTTTTGCGGGTTACCGCACAGCACCGCATATCGATGTGCGCGAAACGATGGTGCGTGCATGGTCGATGCTGGTCGAGGCACTGAAGACGGGCGTGCGGCCGGGTGTTGCATGGGCCAAAGTGCCGGTTCTTCTGCCGGGCGAGAAAACCTCAACCGAGGACGAACCAGCGAAAAGCCTCTATGCCGCTTTACTAGCCTTCGATGCGAGGCCGGGCATATTGGATGCCAATCTGATGATCGGTTACGTCTGGGCGGACGAGCCGCGCGCCACCGCTTGCGCCGTTGTAACAGGTACGAATGCTGCTGCTGCCGAGCAGGTGGCGGCTGAGATCGCGCAATCCTATTGGACTGCGCGCCAGTCGTTCCGGTTCGGGCCGGTGACGGAGGTACTGGACGATGTCATCGAAATCGCTGAGACAACCGAGACGAGACCGATCATTCTGGCAGATTCCGGTGACAACCCGACGGGCGGTGGCGTGGGCGACCGTGCGGATGTGCTGAAAGCGTTGATCGAGCGAAACTGGCATGGTGCGCTTTTGGGCGGGATAACCGACCGCCCTGCAGTCGATGCATGTTTTGCAGCAGGCGCGGGTGCCACCATAGACGTGAAGATTGGCGGCAGTCTCGATCCGAACAGCCCTTCTGTGCAGGTGACCGCGAAGGTCTTGAAGCTGGACGATCAAGCGGCTGCAAACGAGCGACAGGCGGTTGTCGAAATCGGCGGTATCGTGGTTATACTCGCCTCGCGTCGGCGGCCCTATCACATGATCTCGGATTTCACGCGCCTTGGCTTTGACCCCTCCAAGGTCAGGCTGCTCGTCGTCAAATCCGGCTATCTTTCGCCAGAGCTTGCGCCCATCGCCAATCCCAATCTGATGGCCTTGACCAACGGCGTCATCAATCAGGATATCGAAAGCCTGCCGAACAAACGCAGAGATGAAAATATCTATCCTTTCCAGACGAATTTCGAGTATGTGCCGCAGGCACGACGATCTTCGCGCTGGAGTTGACGGTAGACATCAGCCGACGGAAACGCCTGCTTTAGAGAATGTTTGGCCATGGGCCTTTTGACAGCAGGACAGAATACAATGCGTGCCGCCCTTTCCACCGTCATTCGAAACCCGTCGATCCGGGTGGGCGCTCTTGCCATTCTGTTTTTCGGTTTTTCCAATGCGGCGACCGCGCCTTATCAGGCCGTCATAGGCATTCGGGAACTGGGTCTCAGCGATGGCGTCTATTCGCTGCTGATGCTTGTGGCCGCCGTCATCAATGTCAGCGCCAGCGTGTTGATGGGCATCGTCGCAGACCGGCTGGGCGAATACCGCAAACCGATGTTGTGCATCGCGCTGTTTGGTATTTCCGGTTACTTCCTTGTGTATTTCGCTGCAAACGCGCCTGCCTTCATCGCGGCCAAGCTGCTGCTTCTGCCGATATTCGGAGCGATGAATTCGCTCATTTTCGCGCATGTGCGGGCGGATGCGAGAGGGCTTTCACCGAAGGAAATGATCTCCGTAAACTCCATAATGCGGGCAACGATTTCGCTTTCGTGGGTGCTGGTGCCGGGCATCGTCGGTATCGTTCTGGCCGCATCCAACACTATGCTGTCGGCGTTTCTGCTCTCCGGCATCTTCGCGACAATCTGTTTCCTGCTGGTCGCCGTCTATCTGCCGAAGACTGCCACACCGGTTGTGCGAAACGGCGAGGCCCGCTTCGGTCTTGTGGCGTCGCTTGGCGAAATATGCGCACCCCGTGTGCTGCTGCGGGTCATCAGTATCGCGCTCATCTGCTCCATGCTGCACCTCAACGATTTCGTGCGTGCTCTCATCATCACCGGTCAGGCGCGTGGTACGGTGACGGACATCGGAATTGTCGTCGGTATCGTAGCAGGGCTGGAGATCGTTTTCATCATCATGTGGGGCATTGTCGAGCGGCGCTCGACGCAAAGGATGACACTTGCCACGGGTGCCGTCATCTATGCCGTTTATCTCGTGCTGCAAGGCTTTGCGACGCAACCTTGGCACATTTATGCGCAGACGCTGATCAGCGGGCTGGGCGCTGCGGCCATCATCAGCATACCCATCACCTATCTTCAAGAGTTGATTGCCGATCGCCCGGGTCTCGGCAGCTCGCTGATTGCGGTCAACATTTTTCTGAGCGCCGGCATCGGTTCCTTGGTCTTCGCCATTGGCACCTATGTCTCCGACTATGCGGGGGCATCGATCCTTGGTGCTGTGTTTGGTCTGGCAGGCATCGTCATGCTTTTTGTGCTGGATGGAACACGAAGAACGCGCTAGCGCGCTTTTGCAAATCCCGCAATTTCAGCCTATGGATGCAGTCGAAAAGGAACTCCCATGATTCTTGAGATTTGCGTTGACGACGCAGCGGGGCTGGATGCAGCGATAAAGGGTGGCGCGGACCGTATCGAACTTTGCGCGGCACTGTCCGGTGGTGGCGTAACACCCTCCAGTGGCTTCATGCAGTTGGCCGGTTCCGTGGATATTCCTGTCAGTGTCATGATACGTCCGCGCTCGGGTGATTTCATGTTCGGGCGTGCCGAATTGGACGTCATGAAGCATGATATCGATGCCGCGCGCCGCGCGGGCGTTTCAGGTGTCGTGCTCGGTGCGTCTCTCGCCAATGGTGCGCTCGATACGGATATGTTGGAAGATCTTTGTGCCCATGCGCACGGTCTCGACACCACACTCCACCGTGCGGTCGATGTCGTGCCAGATTTTCCCGAGGCGGTTGAGGCAGCGATTGCGCTCGGATTTTCCCGCATACTCACATCGGGTGGCGCAAAGTCAGCTTTCGAAGGTATCGATCAACTCGAAGCGATGATCGAGGTCGCACGTGGGCGCATCTCCATCATGCCCGGAGCAGGCGTTCGGCCAACTGTCGTTGCCGATATTTTGCAACGCCTTGCCATTAGCGAAATCCATGCATCCTGTTCCTCAAGTGCCCCTTTCGATGCAGACAACAGGCTTTCAATGCTGGGCTTTACCGTTTCCCATGGGAAGAAGACGGATGAAGCGACCGTTCGGCAACTGAAACAAATTCTGAATTCTAGTCGATCGTGAAGGGCGCGTCTCGCGCACGACCTGTCATGTCAAAATCCGTACTGCACACCCAAGGCATGTTGCATAGCCGCGCCTTAAACTATTCCATATTAGAATGGGCCAGTTTGATTTATCATTAGACACGCAGTCCATCACGTCGCATCATGTCTAAATATTCATCGAGCCTATTATATGTGCAGATGAGGATTTTTGACGAGGCGCGGGACTGGATGCACGAAGCCATCGCAAATCATTGTTTCTTTCTGGAGGTTGGTGATCTTCATCAGCTCTATGTTGAGGACTACGGAAAAAGCGATGGTGTCGCGGTCGTGGTTCTGCACGGCGGCCCGGGTGCGGGAATGTCTCGCAAGCAGGTCGAGACATTTGATCTATCCGTATTTCGCGTCATTCTGTTCGACCAGAGAGGCGCTGGTCGCTCTACGCCACACGCCGATCTCACCGACAATACGACTGATGACCTGATTTCCGACATCGAAACAATAAGGCAAGCGCTCGGTATCGAGGTCTGGCTCGTTGCAGGCGGCTCCTGGGGAAGTTGCCTCGCGCTGGCCTACAGCCAGGCTCACCCGGACCGCTGCCTTGGCTTGCGCCTTCACGGCATTTTCCTCGCCGGGAAGGACGACATCGACTGGTGGTTTCATGGCGTGCGAGCCATCTTCCCAGACCAGTGGGAAGAATTCGCAGGTTTCATTCCCGAGGCCGAACGCGGCAACCTTTTGTCTGCCTATTATCGTCGACTGACCAGTGGTAATGCCCACGAGGAAGCAGCGGCAGCGCTGAGCCTGCGCGGCTTTTCGGCAAAAACACAGACTTTTCTGCCAGATCCGGGACATGTTGCGACGCTGATGGAGCCGAAGGCGGCACTTTCTGTTGCCCGGCTCTTCACCCATTATTGCATCAACGATGCCTTTCTGGTGCCAGGGCAGTTGCTCGCCGGTATCGATCGCATCCGCCACTTGCCCTGTGAGATCATTCAAGGCCGATACGATACCGTCACACCGATGGCGTCGGCATGGCGTTTGCACAAAGCTTGGCCTGAAGCCGGCTTTATGGTCGTCACCGAAGCCAATCATCAATCCACCAAAGGTCCGCTTTTCGAGGAGTTGAAAAACGCCAGCGTGCGTCTGCACAACAAGCTGACGCGGAACGACAGGGCGCGCATGCAATGAAACTGTACACAATGGCAAAATCCTTCGACGCTTCGGCAATTGCCCCCTTTATCGAAATCCGTTCGGTCAAGTCGCCTGCACTCTCCCCGAACGGTGAATGGCTTGCCTATCTCTGCGATTCCTCAGGTTTCAATCAGATATGGATCAAACCGCTTGCCGGTGGTGAGGCGCGGCAACTCACCGATATGCCGGAACCGGTGGGTGCTTTCTCCTTCAATCCAAAGGGACCGGAAATCCTCTTCACCATCGACTGCGGTGGCGATGAGCGCCATCAGCTCTGGCTTTTGCCGGATATGGCCTCGGCTGCCGTAGCATTGACCAACTCCCCGAGCGTTGTTCATCTCTGGGGCGCATGGTCGCCGGATGGCCAGCGTCTGGCTTATGCGTCGAATGCGCGGTCGCCTCACCACATGGACATCCACGTCATGGCGATAGCAACACGTGAAATCTCTGCCATTCATCTCGGCAAGGGCATGCGGGAGGTGTTGGCATTCTCGCCAGATGGACAATCCCTGCTGGTACGGGAGTCTCTGCGTTCGGGCAACGATCAGGATATTTTCCGTCTCGCCATCGACAGCGGCGAGTTGACCCCGGTTCTGCCACATGACGGAAAAGCGCGCTATCTCGCAGCACGACTGTTCAAGGACGGCAGTGGTGGCCTTGCCGTCTGCGACCAAGGCAGTGATTTCATGGCGATCGTCGGCTTTGCAAACGAGGGCAGCAGTGTCACGCCCGTCGTTGCCGTGCCGAACCGCAATATCGAAGCCTTTGCCCTTTCTCCCGATCAACAGCGGATCGCTTTTGTGGTCAACGACGAAGGCTGGAGCCATATCGGCCTGTGCAATCGCGACGGCAGTGATGTCCGTATGATCAAGGAGCAGCCGAACGGGGTTATTTCTTATGTAGCATTCACGCCGGACGGACAGTCGCTTGTGTTTCCGCTGGAAAGTGTCGCAACGCCGCCATCTATCTGGAAACTCGATCTCGGCAACGGGTTTTTCGAGATGCTCGTCGGCTCCGACCCGATCGCATCGGAGAAAACACGTTTTCAGGAGCCAGTCGTACAACGGTTCAAAAGCTTCGACGGTCTCATGGTACCAGCCTTGATTTATCAACCCACCTCACCACCACCCAGCGACGGTTATCCGGTTCTCTTCATCGTTCACGGCGGCCCGGAAATGCAGTGGAAGCCGGATTTCCGGGCGGATGTGCAATTCCTGCTAAGCCAGCGTGTCATGGTCGTCGCGCCCAATGTTCGTGGCAGCACGGGGTATGGGCGGACGTTCCATCAGCTCGATGACCGCGAAAAGCGTATGGATTCGGTTGTCGACCTGCGCGCCATCCGCCTGGCAATCGGTGCTCGCGCGGATGTCGATGAAAGCCGTATCGGTGTCTTTGGTCGCTCTTATGGCGGTTTCATGGTCCTGTCGACATTGACAGAAGACCCGGACCTTTGGTGCCTTGGCGTTGATTTTTACGGTGTCGGCAATTTTCTAACTCACCTGCTTGCAACGGCCCCCTGGGGTCGCCAGCAGCGCGCCGCCGAATATGGTGAGCCATCTGTGATGCGCGAGATGCTGGAACGTTTTTCGCCCATCAACCGCATTGCATGCATGAAGGCGCCGTTGCTTATCGTTCATGCCAACCGGGATCCGCGTGTGCCTTTGGGCCAGAGCGAGGACGTCTATTCCTGCCTCAGCGGTCTTGGGCATGATTGCGAGTATCTCCGCATCGACCATGAAGGTCATGGTTTCGCGCGTCTTGAAAACCGTCTGAAGGTGTTTTCCACCTTCGCCCGCTTCCTTGAACACCATCTTTGACAGCAAACATACTTGGAGTTGAGACATGCAGAATAGTGAGCCGATCTGGGATTTCGTCGATCAGCACCGACCCGAATTCGAGGCGCTGAGCGACCGGGTTTGGGGCATGCCGGAAATCGCCTACACCGAATATAGTTCGGTTGCAGAACACACCACCATGCTGCGTGAACAGGGGTTTCGGGTAACGGAAAACGTGGCTGGCATTCCCACTGCCGTTATGGGCGAAGCGGGTGAGGGCGGTCCTATCATCGCTATCCTGGGGGAATATGATGCCCTTCCGGGCCTTAGCCAAGAGGCTGGTATCGCCGAACCGAAGCCGCTGCCGGGCAATGGTCACGGTCATGGCTGCGGCCATAATCTGCTCGGCTCCGCCGCTATGTTGGCTGCAACGGCGATCAAAGATTGGCTCGCCCAATCCGGCAAACCCGGTCGGGTGCGCTATTACGGCTGCCCGGCTGAAGAGGGTGGGGCCGCAAAATCCTTCATGGCGCGAGAAGGTGCCTTCGATGGTGTCGATGCTGCCATTACCTGGCATCCGAGCGCTTTCACGGAGGTTGCCAAGGCGCTGTCTCTAGCCAATACCCGGATGGATTTCCGCTTCACGGGCCGCTCTTCGCATGCCGCTGCTGCCCCGCATCTGGGCCGGTCCGCGTTGGATGCCGTCGAATTGATGAATGTCGGCGTCAATTATCTGCGCGAACATGTCCCGGATTCCAGCCGCATCCATTATGCGATGCTCGATTCCGGTGGAATAGCGCCGAATGTCGTGCAGGCAAAGGCTGCGGTCCGCTACGCCATTCGCTCGCGTGATCTCAAAGGCATGCTGGATCTTAATGAGCGCGTCAAAAAGGTGGCTTTGGGTGCCGCCATGATGACGGAAACCACCGTCGATATCTCGATCATGAGTGCTGTTTCCAATCTGCTCGCCAATCGTCCTTTGGAAGAAGCCATGCAGCGCAATCTCGAGCGGCTCGGCCCGGTGCCGTTCGATGCCGACGACAAGGCCTTCGCTGCACAAATTCAGGCGACGTTGAGCGAAGAAGACGTCGATAACGCCTATCTCCGCGTCGGACTGCCGTGCAAGGAAAACACGCCTCTGTGCGATTTCATCGTGCCGCTCGATGTGGATGGCGAGCCGATGATTGGCTCTACAGATGTCGGCGATGTCAGCTGGCTCATGCCAACCGTTCAGGCCCATGCAGCCACCATCGCCATCGGCACGCCGGGCCACTCCTGGCAGGTCACGGCTCAGGGCAAAACGCCAGCGGCCCATAAGGGCATGACCCACGCCGCAAAGATGATGGCCGGTACCGCAATCGACCTCTTTACCGATGCGGACCTGCTTGCAGCAGCCAAGGCAGACCATCAGGCGCGGGTCGGCAAGACCGCTTATGTGTGCCCGATCCCACAAGACGTGCAGCCGCCACTACAGCCGCGGCCAAATGTTGCCGCCTGACGAGTGAAATACACCGGGGCTGCAAAGGCCCCGGAACTGGACATCAGAGCTTGAGATTCAAAAAATAAGGGGAACTGAAAGCATGATACCGAAAAACATTGCAAAGAGCCGCACCATGATCGCCGCCGCAGCGTTGTTGTCTTCAATCGCCATGCCAGCGCTGGCGGCAACGCCCGGTTCGGCGCTCGTCATGGCCTGGAATATCGACGCCATCAGCACGTTCGACCCGGCACAGGTGGGCGAAGTCGTCACCAACGAACTTCTACAAAACACCTGTGACTCGCTGGTCGACTTTGATCCAAAGGATGAATCGAAGGTCATACCAAGGCTCGCAAAAAGCTGGGACGTTTCCGAGGATCGTAAGCAGATTACATTCCATCTCAACGAAGGGATGAAATTCCCCGGCGGTGCGCCTGCCACTGCCAAGGAGTTGGCATGGTCGATGCACCGCGTGGTGCTTCTCGGTTATGGCAATGCCGCTACCCTCACGGAATATGGTTTCACCAAGGACAATGTGAAGGAGCGCATTGTTGCCAAGGATGACAACACGTTGGTGTTGACGCTGGACAATCCTTACCCGACAAACCTTATTTTACAGGCGATAGCTGCCAACCGCGTGTCGGCTCTGCTGGATGAAAAGACGTTGATGTCCAAAGAGGTCAATGGTGATTTCGGCAACAAGTATCTCGCCACCAACACCGCCTGCGTCGGCCCTTACAAGCTGATGCAGTGGAATGCCGGTGAGTCGATCGTCTTGCAGGCCAATGAAGATTATTATGGCACCCAGCCAAAGCTGAAGCGTGTTCTTGTTCGGCATGTCGCTGAGCCCGGTACGCAGCGCCTGCTTCTGACCCAAGGCGACATCGACATCGCCCGGGACCTCTCGCCAGATGACCTTGCCGATCTCGATGGCAAGCCGGGCCTGAAGGTGGAGCGTGTCCTGAAACCTCAGTTGTTCTTCTGGACCTTCAACGCGCTCGACCCGATCTTCAAACAAGAAAAGGTGCGTCTGGCGATGCGTTACCTGATTGATTATGACGGACTTGCCAAGTCGGTCATGACCTATCTGGGCGTGCCGCGCGCAAGCTTTGCCCAGCTTGGTGCGACCGGTGCGCTGAATGCAGAAGAGGGCCAGCCGTTCAAGCTTGATCTTGAAAAGGCCAAGGCGCTTCTGACAGAAGCCGGTTATCCGAACGGTTTTGAAGCCACTGTCCTGTTCGGCACCCTGCCGCATTCGGCGCCGATTGCTCAGAGCATCCAGCAGAATGCATCGAAGGTGGGTGTCAAGTTGAACCTTGAGCGCATGGCCAACGCCCAGCTGTTCAGCCGCATCCGTGGTCGTGAGTTTCAGACGGGCATGCTGGCTTGGCAAACCGGCGTTCCCGATGCGCATGGCAATGCCTCGCGCCTGGTCTACAATCCTGACAACCGCCCGGAAGCCAAACTCACGCAGATTCCGGCATGGCGGTCGGCTTATCAGAACGAAGACTTCAACAAGCGGGTGCAGCAAGCCCTTCTCGAAGGCGATGCGGAAAAGCGCAATCAAATCTACTACCAGTTGCAAAAGGATGTGATGCAGCAGGGACCGATGGCAATCATGTTCCAGATGTATAACATTCTGGGCATGAGCGATAAGGTCAATGATTGGACCTGGAACGGCTTCCGCGTCTATTACGATCTCGCATCGAAGTAAGGCGAAACCCATGGCGGACCTTACTCATTCGGTTCCTCGCAGCGATGCGGGGAACATAGCCAAACCGAACCCGGTGTTTGTTGTGCTCAGCGTGCTCAGCAAGACGTTGCTACCGGTGTTCGTGACACTCTTCGGCCTTGCGGCCTTGACTTTCTTCATCGGCAGAATGCTGCCGATCGATCCCGTCGCCTCGATCCTGGGCGATAATGCCACCCAGGACGCCTATGAAAAAATGTCTGCTGCACTCGGGATGGACAAGCCGCTCTGGTACCAGTTCGGTGTCTATGTGAAGGGCATCCTTTCGCTCGATTTTGGCGATGCGCTGACCACTGGCAAACGGTGATCGATGATATCGCTCGTGTTTTCCCAGCGACCATCGAACTGGCCACCCTGTCGATCATCATCGGAACGGGTATAGGCATTCCTGCGGGCGTTCTGTCTGCCATGTATCGCAATTCCTGGCTCGACAACGCCATCAGGTTTACGGGTCTCATCGGCTACTCGGCACCGAATTTCTGGTTGGGCCTCATGGGGCTGGTGCTGTTCTATGCGACGCTCGGCTGGATCGGTGGGCCGGGACGTATCGATTTCATCTACGAATTCGAGCTTGAGCCAGTCACAGGCTTTCACCTCATCGACAGTGCACTTGCCGGCAATTTGGAGGTTTTCCGCAACGTTTTCGGGCACATCATCCTGCCGGCCTCGATCCTTGGCTTTGGCGCGCTTGCCTATATCAGCCGCATGACGCGCAGCTTCATGATCGAGCAGCTCTCGCAAGAGTACATTGTCACGGCTCGCGTCAAGGGTCTTTCCTGGGCGAGAACGGTCTGGGTGCATGCGTTCCGCAACGTCGCCGTTCAGGTTCTGACCGTCGTCGCCTTGTCCTACGCTTTCCTGCTTGAAGGTGCGGTGCTCACCGAAACCGTATTCGCGTGGCCAGGTTTCGGCCGCTATCTGACCAATGCGCTTCTGGTGGGTGACATGAATGCCGTCGTCGGCTGCTCGCTTCTGATCGGGGTCATCTTCGTCACACTGAACCTCATCTGCGATCTGCTCTATCGCGTCTTCGATCCCCGAACCCGGTGAGGTAGCCATGACAGACAAAGCTCTTTCCCAAACCATCCCACCCGCCGGTTTCGGTGCATGGCTGCGTGCGCCTGTGCCCACCTCACCGTTTCATGCCCGCATGCAGCAATTCTGGCTGCAATGGCGGCGGTTGCGTGCCAACGCTTCGGCACTGTTCGGCCTCATCGTTATCGTCGTCATTCTCGTTGCGGCACTTTTTGCACCGCTACTGGCCACGCATGATATCTATGAGCAAAACCTCGCCGCCCGTCTTCTGTCACCGTCATGGCAACATTGGCTCGGCACTGATGAGCTGGGCCGCGATGTTTACAGCCGGTTGTTGTTCGGCGCGCGCATCACGCTTTACATTGCGCTTTTGACCACGGTCATCGTCGCGCCGATCGGTCTTATCGTCGGCACAACAGCCGGTTATCTGGGCGGCTGGGTCGATACGGTGCTCATGCGCATCGTCGATGTTTTCCTTGCCTTCCCTAACCTCATTCTCGCGCTTGCTTTCGTGGCGGCGCTCGGGCCGGGCATCGAAAACGCCATTATCGCCATTTCGCTTGCGTCCTGGCCGCCAATTGCACGGCTTGCCCGCGCTGAAACCCTCTCCATCCGCAAGTCGGATTATATTGCCGCGATGCGCCTCCAGGGGGCGTCGAGCCTGCGGATCATTTTCGGCCATATCATGCCGATGTGCATTCCCTCCGTTGTCGTGCGCGTCACACTCAACATGGCCGCTATCATCCTGACGGCTGCGGGCCTCGGCTTCCTTGGCCTGGGTGCCCAGCCGCCCAGTCCGGAATGGGGCACGATGCTTTCATCTGGTCGTGAATTCGTCATGACCAGCTGGTGGATCGCTGCCATTCCCGGCTTTGCCATTCTCCTCACAAGTCTCGCCTTCAATCTTCTGGGCGATGGGCTGCGCGATGTATTGGATCCCCGCCATGGATAAGCCGCTGATCGACGTCAAGGATTTGAAAATCAGCTTCCACAGTGCTCAACGCAGCCATGATGCCGTGCGCGGTGTGTCCTTCACCATCGGTCGTGAAAAAGTGGGCATTGTCGGTGAGTCCGGATCGGGGAAGTCTCTGACCGGCCGTTCCCTTCTCAAGCTCACGCCCCAAGGTGCGCAGATCAACGCCACCCATATGCGCTTCAAGGACATCGACCTGCTTGCTGCCAGCGAAAAGGAGATGCGCAAAATCCGTGGAAACCATATTTCCATGATCCTGCAGGACCCGAAATACTCCCTCAATCCATTGATGCGGATTGGCCACCAGATTGTCGAGGCTTATCGACTGCACCATAAGGCACCATCCAGCGATGCGAAGGCCAAGGCGCTGGCGACGCTGGAAGCGGTGCAAATCCGTGATCCTGAGCGCGTCTTCAAGTTGTTTCCGCACGAGGTTTCAGGCGGCATGGGCCAGCGCATCATGATTGCGATGATGCTCATTCCCGAACCCGACTTGATCATTGCCGATGAACCGACGTCGGCACTCGATGTCACGGTTCGCCGCCAGGTCTTGACGATCCTCGATGAGTTGGTGACGCGCCGCGGCACCGGCTTGATGTTCATCAGCCACGACCTCAACCTCGTCGCTAGTTTCTGCGACCGGGTGCTCGTCATGTATGCCGGTCGCATCATGGAAGACTTGCCAGCCTCCGAACTTCACAATGCGCGCCACCCATACACCCGTGCGCTGCTGGAAAGCCTCCCCAGGCTTGATGTCGCCGTGGATGATCTCAAGGTGCCGGTGCGTGATCCATCATGGCTCGATGGTCCCGTTTATCGCAATGGAGTGCTGGCATGAAACCCACGAGACCCCTCATCGAGGCGGTAGGGCTTTCCGTTAGCTTCGGTCCGAAACATGCCTCTACCCGCGTCGTCGACGATGTGTCCTTCCGGATCGACAAGGGTGAGGCTTATGGCCTGATTGGCGAATCCGGTTGTGGCAAGTCAACCATCTTGCGTGCACTGTCCGGCCTGAACAGCGAGTACGACGGCGCTTTGACCCTTGCTGACCGAGAATTGCCAAAGATGCGGTCAAAAGAGTTCTTTCGCCGCGTGCAGATGGTGTTTCAGGACCCCTACGGCAGCCTTCACCCACGCAAGATCGTCGAAAAGGTTCTGGCCGAACCACTCGCCATCCATGGCATCGACCGTGCTTCAGAGCGCATCGCCGAGACATTGGATGCGGTCGGATTGGGACCTTCTTTTCGCTACCGCTATCCGCATGAGCTTTCGGGCGGTCAGCGGCAGCGTGTGGCGATCGCAAGGGCGTTGATCACCGAGCCGGAAATCCTTTTGCTCGATGAGCCGACTTCCGCGCTCGATGTGTCTGTGCAGGCGGAAATCCTCAATCTTCTCAAACGGCTACGTATCGAGCGCAATCTGACTTATCTTATGGTGTCGCATGATCTGGCCGTGATCGCCCACATCTGCGGGCGCGCGGGCATGATGTACAGGGGCAAGATCATCGAGGAGCTGACCTCGACACAAATCCGCCAATCGCAGGCAAAGGAAGCCTACACAAGCGAGTTTCTGAAAGCGACAATCGAGGCAGTCGCCCGCCGCGACGAGCCAAACCTTGGGACAAACACGTCTTTGGCGTGAGCGCCCTTTCACCTCCTCCCTAAACGACGAGCTTTTTATGCCGACGATCATCGAAACCATAGCCGCATGGTGTGCGGCCCCGCCGCCAACGTCCGATACTACGCGGCGTCTTGCCCACCATGCCATCGCAGACACGATCGCATGCCTGTATGCTGGCCGTGACGATACGTCTACGTCTGCTGTCCGTCGTGCTTTTGGCGTTCATGCGGTTGGTGAAGCGCCGCTCGTCACGGGTGGCCGTCAATCAGCCTCCGTATCGGCTCTGATCAATGGAACGGCGGCACATGCCCTCGATTATGACGACAATTTCAGGCCTGGCATGAGCCATGCTTCTGCCGTCATCGTCCCGGCGTTGCTTTCGATTGCTGATCGCGTGGGCGCGACTGGGCGAGCCTTCGTAGACGCGTATCTCGTCGCTTTGCAGGCTCAGGACTTTGTCGGTAGCGGCGTTGCCGGATCGCATTACACGGCCGGATGGCATGGTACATCAACGGTTGGCAGCATCGGTACAGCGGCTGGCGTAGCCAAGCTGCTGGGAATGGACGCGCAAGGCATCGCGTTTGCGCTGTCCTTGGGCGTCAGCATGGCTTCTGGGACAAAGGGTCAGTTCGGGGCGCCGGCCAAGCCGTTTCACGCGGGTATGGCCGCACGCAATGCTGTGGAGGCGGCTTTCCTCGCGGAACAGGGGCTTCGCGGCCGGCTCGATATTCTCGAGTGCGAACAGGGCTTTCTAGAAATGTTCGGCGGCGAACGGCCGAAGGGCTATGACAGTCGAGCGATTATGAGCACGCGGGAGCACACGATTGAAACCGTGGGCGTGATGCCAAAACTGCATCCGTGCTGTGGTTCTACCCACATGATCGTCGATGCCGCACTCGACCTGATGCGCAATGCACAGATCGATCCCGAAAACATTCTCTCAGCACAATGCCATGTCGGAATCGCCAACTACCGCAACCTTGCCTATAGCGAACCCAGGGACGAGATGCAGGCGCGGTTTTCCATGCAATATTGTTTAGCGCTGGCATTCAGGAAAAAGACGCTGTCCCTTTCTGACTTCACACGATCGGCCGTCGACAAATTTTCTCAAGATCCGCTGCTCTCGACAATATCGATGACGCATTACAGTGCCGCTGAGGAAGAGCAGGCAAAGACCTATCTGCCGCACAAGCTGAAGATAACGTTGAGCGACGGGTCCGTTTTAGAGGCAGAGCGTGCGGTTGCCCGCGGTGGCTTGGCAGATCCGTTTTCTGAGAGCGAGCGATTGACGAAAATCAGAGATTGCTTTGATGGTGTGAAGAATGCCGAGGCGATCATGTTGTCCCTCACGGACCTTGATATGCAAATGGACCTTCGGTTTCTCGATCCGCTTTTTCATGGGGTAGAGGTCCAAGACGTCAGAAAATCGGGGTAACTCTCCGCGGTCAGGCGGCGGGCAGTGCAACACGTTCGGCAAGCACGCCGACTTCCGCTGCCTGTTTCCAGAATTGGTCGGCCTGTTTGCAACGCAGGCGGAACGACCGGTAGAGCCTTATTTCAACCTCGATTTCCAATTCTGGACCAGCGGCACGCACAAGCTTGCCGGATTTCAATTCGCTGATAGCCAAGCTCTCCGGAATCCATGCAACCCCATGGCCTGATACGGCCATCGCCTTGAGTGCCGCTGACATGGCATTTTCGTAGACTGTGTTTAGCCGTACCGGCACTCTTTCGAAAATGGCTTTGGGAAGTGCCTGGGCAAAAAACGAACTGTCGCGATAGCTCAGATAATTGGTGGGGTTCCCATCGGTTCGCACCGCATGCAGAGGGGTGCCGTCTTCTCCAGGAGCAGACACCGCGATCACCCGCTCTGACCCAAGGGTAAGATACGCGTTTTCAGACAGTTCCCGAATGGCTGGCACACAGTCATGAGCGTAGGTCAGCAGGAAGTCGCATTCGCTGCGAAAGAGGGTTGAGACATTGCTGGAAAAAGAAGAATAGGCCTCGGAAAAGCGTGTTCGAAAGGAGCCGCCATTTGCCTCGATCCGTTCCATCCAGATCGGAAAAAAGGTCAGCACTAGCGTGCTCATGGTGGCAAACGACAGGACCTCGTCTTTGGAGCTGTGATGTTCCAGTGTCTCTTCCCGAAGCGATGACAGCAAATCGACACTCTTGCGAGCCTTGGGCAAAAAGCTGGTGCCCGCTGAAGTCAGTCGAACAGGGTAGGTGGTGCGATCGATCAAGGGAACACCGACCCACTGTTCCAGTTGGCGAATCCGTCTGCTAAGTGCGGATTGGGTGATGTTCCTGTCGGTTGCTGCCTGGGTGAAATTCATGAAGCGTGCCAGGCTCAGAAAGTCCTCAAGCCATTTCAGTTCCATCAGCCATCTCCAGTCATCCGTTTTATGATCGGTGCATTATGGCCCCAAGGAACGCTAAAGGAAGCAAGATAATCACAACGAGACAATCGGCAGGCTTGTAAAAACGGCAGGCCAGCAAACCAACTTGGACACCGCCGTAATTGGAAGCGTATGCCGTGTTGACGTTGTAGGGCCTATCCAGGGATATTAGGAATACTTGAGCCAATTAAACAAAGGCTGCCAACCGATTGGATCAATTATACACGTCGACGTCATTTATGAGCTTCGACTCTTTACGAATATAGCGGTCGGTTACGCCGAAATCTTTTGAAATCCGACCGGGATTTGCGCCTTTGCGGATGAGATGACGTATGGCCACACGCCTTAAGGCCAAGAAAATACCCCATAAGGAGGGAATATCGATAAGAGAGTGATCTCTTGCAAAATGTCTCAGGCGCTCGTGTGTTGTCTCTTTAATGACCACACTGATTTTCTTATTAAATGCCTTGAAGTCTTTCGCGATATACAATCGCCGCCCCCCGTTCTTTTCTATGAAGCCCAGCATTGTTTCCAGGCCTTCATGTTCACACAGTTCGGCGGCGACCCATGGCATTGAGGCTAGGACTTCCGGTTTAGAGCGCTCATAAAATTCAACTATGACGGCGAAGGCCGCGTCCCCGGGTAAAGGTATGCCGCAGAACACCTGTGATACAGATTGCAGAAAAGGATCGTTTTCCGGTGCCAATCCCACCCAAAAGCACTTTCTTCGTGATGACTAATCAAATATCGAAATAAAGTAATATATAAATAAAACCTTCTTATATCCATTTTGTATATATAATAAAAAAATGCAACCGAGTTCAATAAGTTCAGAAAAATCAAATATTATAAGTTATTTATAGATAATAATCTCACTGATGACATGCGCGTGGATTCTGTTCTTCATCCTGTTTTCTCGCGTTCAATTTTCCTGATGATGTCACGTACTCAATGTTGTTAGCTCGCTGCGCAGGAACTTGGCCGTAGCACTGCGGAACTGTTCCGCATTGTGGCTGCGGGCTGCACCACGCAAGCTTCATCCAGGCGCAATCAAGCGGGCTGGATGTCGCAATGTTTCATCAATGTAAAAACCAATGTGGAATGCCGTTCAAAGTCAGTGTCGCGGCATTCGGACTTCTCTTGACCGCGACGCAAGTCGATGCGCTGAGCCTGTCCGAAACGCGCCACTTGCTGGATCGCACAGGTTTTGGAAGCTCTCCCCAGGAGACTTCACGTTTTCTCGCCCTCACACGGGAAGAGGCTGTCGATCACCTCCTGGGATCGCTCGGTCAGCCAGCAGTCCTGCCGCCGCCTCCCTTTGTGTTGTAGCCACGCCCCAACTATTGGGCCGGCGATTGGGAGGGGCGGGAAATCACCCTCTACAGGGTGCACGAGATCGACCAGTTGCAGGTCTGGTGGGTGCAGGAAATGATAACGACGCCCAACCCCATGGCAGAACGTCTGGCGTTGTTCTGGCACAACCACCTAGTATCGCGATTTGATCCGGGCCAAGTGAGCGCACCGTTTTACGATCAGATCGCCTTGTTTCGGCGTGATGGAAGCCAAAGCTTTCGAACATTCCTGCGCAGCATTCTGCGCGATCCGATGATGCTCACCAGCCTCGATAATGTTCACAACACCAAGGCGCGGCCCAACGAAAACCTGGCGCGCGAACTGCTCGAACTGTTCACCCTCGGTATCGGCAATTATAGCGAGGCTGATATCAAGGAAGTGGCGAGAGTTCTCGCAGGCCACGGCGTTGATTTCGAGAACTGGACGTATCGGCGCAATCTGACGAACACAGATACCTGTGAGAAGCATATCCTGGGACGGGTCATTCCGCCCGGAGACGATGACGGTGTTGATGCCCTTGTCGAGATCATTCTCTCCGGCCCTGAAACGGCAAGACTGATCGCCGCCAAATTTTACACTGAGTTCGTGTCGCTCGTGCCAAATCCAATAGAGATCGAACGATTGGCCGATGTCCTGAAACGCCATGATTACGAGATCAAGCCCTTTTTAAAACAGCTGTTGCTCAGCGATGACTTTTGGGATGAGGACAACCGCGCCAACCTTATCAAATCGCCAATTGATCTGATCGTCGGGTTCTCACGCACGTTTGCTCTGACCTTACCGGATCAGAAGATCCTTGTGGATTACATGACGGTGCTGGGACAAAGACCGTTCATGGCGCCCTCCGTTGCCGGGTGGCGCGGCGGCACGGACTGGCTGACGACGAAATCGATTGTCGACCGTGAGCGTATTTTAAAGCGTCTCTGGGACGCCTATCGTGGCAGTGCGTCCATGCCAGAATCCAACCCTGGCGATCTGCTCGTCCGTTTCGGCTCAGAACATCGCAACACACCGGCGCACTTTGTGGTGGAGGTCAATGGCGTCCAGGTTGGCGCGATCACTGCCACCTTGGGTGTCGATACATACAAAGAAAAATCATCTAACGAGCCTGGCAATTTCAAGCCGATGTGGGAGACGGCTGTCATCCCGAAAGCCAGTCTCCCCGCCACCGTGGAAAAGGTGACGGTTCGTCTGAGCGCGAAGGATCCCGATACCCATCTCTTCGTCAACTGGATATCGATGGACGGCGACAGATATTCGCCAAACGATGCGCGTTGGGTGGGATTCAAGGAAACCGATTGCCCCTATACGGTTCCTCTGGGCACCTATTATTGTGATGTCGGTCTTGAGTTCGATATCAAGCCGGTCGATCCCTTTCAGGCCACGCTTGACGATTTGCGCGCGCCGCACAACTCCAACATCGAATATGGAACCAGCCGCCTGTGGTTCACACCGGATGGCGCTGCGACGATGCCGAAAGCCGCGAATTTTGGAGAAAGCGTCGCGCGGCACCTCCTGACGTCAAAACCATCAGACGAGATGCAAGCCCGCGAGAACGACCGGGCGCTTGAAGCCTATCTGCTGGCGGCGCCTAAGTCCTTTCGCGCAGCACTGCCGGAGATGTCGTCTGATCCCGCTGTTCGCAAGGCCATGTCGCTGACGCTGGACCCTGCATACAGCCTCAAATAACTCGTCGGGAGAACAAGATCATGCTCGATTCAAGCAGATATTCCAAACGCAACCTTTTGAAAATGATCGGCACAACGCTTGGCCTGTCGGCAATGCCAGCCTGGGCATCCTTGGCGGTTGGTGCCAACACGCCAACATTGTCACGCAGCAAACGCGTTATTTTGCTTGAACTTTTTGGCGGAAACGACGCGCTGAATACGCTCATCCCCTTTAAGGATCCGCTGTACCGCAAGTATCGACCATCACTTGCGATATCGGCACACGATGTTCTTCGGCTGGATTCCGAGGTTGGCTTCAATCCCGCGTGGCGAGGATTGGCAGATCTTTGCCACAAGGGGGAGATGGTCGTCATTCAGGATGTCGGCTATCCCGATCCGAACCTGTCGCACTTCGGCTCCGCCGCGATCTGGGCCTCGGCCCAACATGACGCGTCCCATGGTGCCGGATGGGTGGGCAAGATCGTACAGGACAACCGCCCGGATTTTGGACACATCGATGCTGACGGGATTGTCCTGTCGGGCGATCAGGATTTGCTCGCTGGAACAGGCATTCAGGTTCTGGCACTCGAAGACAGCAAGGCATTTCTGCAAAATTCCGAACATCCCGCCGCACCTGTTTCAGGCGAACAGGACCATAAAGCGCTATCTCACCTCTACAGGCTGCTACGTGACAAGGAGGCAATCGCGCAGCGTGTCCGCTCGAAATTAAGCGAGCATAACCGCTTCGACGCGTGGTTCAGCCATGGCCATTATATCGAGCCACTGGACGCTCAAGCATCCCTCCTTCTGTGGCTGATCGAAAGCGGCGTCGAAACCCCACTCTATAAACTCAGCCTTTCGGGCTTCGACATGCACTCGAACCTGCGTGGCGCGCATGAAGGGCTGCTGGGGAAAGTGCAGAATACGCTCATGGGTCTTCGACGCGGGCTCGTCGAACTTGGCGTCTGGCAAGACACATTGATTGTAGTGCAATCGGAATTTGGAAGAAGACCAACCGAAAATGCGTCCGGCGGCACCGACCACGGGACATCTAGCCCCGTTCTTCTTGTCGGCGGCGCGGTCGCTGGCGGCGTCTAAGGCGCGCGAAGTGATCTCGAGGATTTGGACGCTGACGGCAATCTGCGCTTTCGAACGGATTTCCGCGAGGTCTACTCCACCATCGTCCAGAATTTTTGGAAAATGCCCAACAATTCCATGTCCCAGCAAGGCTTTTCACCGCTGACCATCCGCGTGTGAACCTTGAAGCCTGCAGCTAGCCGCACACTTTTTTTAGGAGCACATCGTGAACCTGATTGCACATCCGTTATCGACGACGGCATTTCCCTTGCCGGATTCCGAACGTGAAACCCGAAGGACAAGACGGGATGTCTACGAGACCAACACGATCTTGCTGGACACACCGAAGACGGCGACCGCAGAGGTTCTTGTTTGCCTCACCCTTTTCAACGAGCCGGTCGAGGCCATGAATCTGACGCTGGCAGGTCTGGTCAGGAACCAGCTGACGCTGCGCAGCGCCCGTGCGGAAAACACACCCGAGCTCAAAATCTGCATCATGCTGGATGGGTGCAGAAGCATCGATCCCGACACTTCCAGACTGCTGCAAACATTCGGGCTCAATCCCGACAGGGGGCCGGGCTCAGCAATGATCCGGCATCAATGATCTCCCCGCAACTGACCCGCTCCATCAATTACGATGGAGCCTGCCATCTTGCCCGGATCGCCAAGGATGTGGGGATCAGACGCTATATCTACATGAGTTCCGCTTCGGTCTACGGGCAGTCGGACGGCACATCTTGCGAGACGGACCCTTGCCATCCACAAAGTCTTTATGCCGAACTTAAGCTTTCGGTCGAGCAGGCGCTGAACGAGATGCGTGACGACGCCTTCAACCCTGTCATTTTCAGAAGTGCCACAGTCTTCGGGCTTGCAGCCAGAATGCGCTTTGATCTCGTCATCAACAGAATGTCGTTGATGGCAGTCCAAAGAGGCCGGATCGAGGTCGATGGCGATGGATTGCAAAACCGGCCCTTCATCCACGTCGAAGACGTTGGTAGGGCTATGCTGGCGGTGCTGGAATTCGATTTTGACGCGGTGGAACAGCGCATATTCAACCTTGGAAGCGATCTGCTCAATTACAACATCCAATCGATTGCTGAATGTGTGGCCCGTCTGGTTCCCGGTGCGGACATTGCTCACAATCCGACCACTCAGGACAGCCGAGACTATCGTTTGTCGTTTGCCAGGCTGAAAGACATCCTTGGTTTCACGCCCATTCGCATGGTCGATGATGGCGTTCGCGATATTGTCAACTATCTGCGAACACCAGCAACCCCGGCACCCAGTCCCACCTGCTACACCACCGAATGGTATCTGAGCCTGATGGAATGGGAGGAGCGTCTCGATCGCATACGCATCAATGGCCAGGTTCTGCTGTGAATCGAACGCTATCGCGTTGTCTTGCGCCCGGCACCACCAAGCCCGTTAGGTGATTGTAAAGTCGAGACGATCAAGGCCGCGCTGGACTTCTGGCGCTGTTATGAACAACTTCCAGAGCAGGCCGGAACGGTGGTTTTCCATCATCGCCACGATTGGACCCTGGTCGATTGCGAGATGGGTATCAGCGATCCATCCCGAACCGGGTGAGAACGCATCGACAAGCCCGTAGCGTCCCATGAGTTTGCCCCCTTTGTAGTTCAGAAACGCTGTTGCGGCACCGGCAACTTCGTCTGGGAGAAACGGAAGGCTAGATAGTGCGGCAGTTGGCGAGATGACATCGCCATCATTTGTGGGAGAGTGGACACTGTATCCTTTCGGTCCATCGCTGGCAGTCATTCCCCACAGGTTCCGGCCCGGATATTTATCTTGGCCATATCGGTAGTGTATCTGCGTATGGGCTTGGATTTGCGTCCAGTAATTGCAATAGCGATCGCTAAGTCCTCTCGGATCTAGCGCGCAAAAGGAATATTGAGACAAAAACAGAGGTCCCCCGAACGGTTCTCCGAGCGGCAGTACGACGCCAAGGTAGGAATTTCCGTTGCGCATGTCGCCGGACCTCGCCCACCCCGTATGATAATTGATGGGGTCAATGGCATCCTGGTCTGCGCCAGCGGCGAGCACGTAACAAATCAGAGCTTCGTTCCAGCCGCTGATCGGTATGTTACGGCTCCATCTATATTTCCTGCTCCAGTGCCACCACATCGGGCCATTGCCGCCGCGCGTAAACCATTTCCATTCCACACTTCCGATCAATGCATCGGCCCGGTGTCTGAACTGGGTTTCGGCTGGCGTCATGCGAGAGAAATATTGGCGTGCACAGATCAGGCCTTGCAGCAGAAAACCTGTCTCGACGAGATCGCCGCCATCATCCTTGGAACCGAACGGGATAACCTCACTCGTCTCCGCGTGGAGAAAGTGAGAAAATGCGCCATGAAACCGCGGGGCTCTATGCAAAGATTCGGTGATGGCAACAGCGCGTTCCAGTGCCTGTTCGCGCGTGATCCAATGTCTCTCGGCGCCGACCAGAATGGCGAGAAGGGCAAAGCCCGTCCCTGAGACCGATGCTAAGTTATTGATTACAGTTCCGTCGGAACCTATGCGATCTCTGGCCAATCCAGAGGTGGGGTGACTGCCAAGCCAGAAATACTCGAATGTGCGAAATTGAATGTGATCAATGTCTGCTGAAAATGAATGACTGGGCACAGGACCAGCTTTTGTAAGGGGCATAAAGCGCTCCGCTCCTTTTTGAGAACACGCCGCAGGTGTTCATATAGGAGCGATATGGCTTTTCCACATCATCCGACCGAATTATTGTTTGGGGTGTTGTGAACCGGTCATGCCGGTTCGTGTTGGGGGATGATAAGCCTCTTATATTCCCCTTCCGGCATTCCGTATGCGGAGCCGGCGACGGCTTCCAGAGCTGCCCTGCTTCTGATGGTAATGAGGCTTCGTTCAGCCTTGATCATCAGTTCGCCCTCAAGCTTATGAAGCGCGTCCGTAACACTGGGTCTGCGTACCCCTAGCATCAGGGCCAGAAAATCATGGGTGAGGGGCAATTGGTCACCTAGGCGATCTTGGCACATTAGGAGCCAACGAGCGAGGCGTGTCTCCACATCGCAACGTCCATCAGCCAGAGCCGTGGATGCGATCTGGATCATGAATATGTGGGCATAGCGGAGCAAAACCTTCGACAGAGAGGGGCTTTCAACCATTTTGGCCTGGATGATACCGGTTTCGATTTGAAGAGCGGTACCGCCTGCTTGCATGAACGCTCTGTGCGGTGACGATGTCACGCCGAGCAAAACCGGGACGCCTGAGCAGCCCTCTTTGCCGATGCAGCCCACCTCGATTTTGTTCGAACCGCCAACTGCGATCTCCGATGATAATCCGCTTTCGAAAAAATACACGTGGCTGATGGGTTTGTTGCACTCGAAAAGCACATCGCGCTGATTCAACGTAATCTGTTTAAGGTGGGGAAGAAGGAGGGCCCTGTCGTCCTGAGACAGAGCACTCAAAAGTCCATTTGTTGTCCAGGGCATCGCAAACCTTACTTATTTATTAAATACTAATACCGAATGGGTGCAAATGCAAAGACATTCAAATAGTTGCGCGTGCTGGAAACTTTGACGCCTCACCTTTGTTGGGAACATAGGCAAGGAGTGACTATGTCCAGGTACTATTTCAACATCCGGTCAGGAAACCTTCTCTACGAAGACCCTGAAGGTGACGATTATGCGTCCATCGAGGTCGCCGTCGAAGAGGCGATAGCCGCCTCGCGCGAGATGACGGCCGAGTCTGTCAGAAAAGGCGAGTTGGTTATTATGCGCACATTCGAAATAACGGATACGCGTGGGCAAGTCATTGCAACGGTTCCATTCAGTGACGCGATTAAGCTGAAATAGCGCAGCCGGTGCGCTATCGTACCAAGGCGTTTGTGCCCGGAACGACGGTGTTAACAAACAGTTTCCTCCTCACATTGATAGGAGGAATTTCATGAGCAGCTTGTCGCCTACCGGCTTTTCCCATTTGGAACTCACGAACTGTGTTCCAGCGCTCCGCAACTTTGCAACACGTTTCTATAAAACATCGAATGACGTGGATGATCTGGTGCAGGAGACGCTGATGCGGGCACTGGCAAATTCCGAGAAGTTTCAACGCGGTACGCGGCTGAAGTCGTGGCTTTTCACCATCATGCGAAATCTCTTTTGCTCGAAATTCGTCGTTGCCCGGCGCGAGCAGGTCGGGTTGACCGACAATGCGCTGGCAGCACCGAAAATCCAGCCCGTGCAGGAGTGGGCAGTCAGAGGCAACGAACTGGTATCCGCTATATCGGACCTGCCTGATAATTACAGGGATGCTTTGTGGATGGTCTTCGTTGAGGGCATCTCATACGACGAAGCGTCAAGCCGTTGCGCCTGCCCGGTCGGGACGATCAAAAGCCGCGTGAACCGCGCCCGCGCCAGCCTCATGCGGACGCTCGGTGAAGCATCGTTCACCTAGACATCGCCCTCTGCATGACATCTGTGTCGAGATGCACGTTGTCTCTAAGGGCCAACGTGCCAGGTTGTTGAATATTGCAATAGACCCCGAAGTTTCTCGAGTTCTGGCGAACAAGGGTCCGCAAAATTTCGGGCTGCTCATTCAGACTGGGTTGCGCGATGAAGGTCATCCCGCATCGTTTGGCTTTTTCCGAAACGCCGACCTTTATCTGGCCGATGTGGAGTGTACGTTCCAGCCAAGCTTCTTCCAGAAAGCCCTGCTCCTCATAAACGGAAAAAGCAGTTCCATCCGTGTCTATCAACACCGAAGGGCGAAAACGTCTGTGGTTCATCTCGTTTACGGAGGCAAGCTGGGCTAGCCTCGTCAACGAATGCGTTGTCACCAGATGAAGAGGGCTCGGGTCGTACCGGTTTGAGATGATCGGTAAATTGGCCACTTCGGGCAAGTCGGTATGTTGGTATCGTCCAATGCCGACGTGAAAACCAAAGTGATCCGACAAGCGCGGAGACAGTACATCATCTAAAATCGACAGCGTTGTGCCATCAGGGAAATGAATGTGTGGTAGGCCGTTGGTATCCAACGTGCTTTGAAGAAACAAAGCAGGTCGCCAACGGGTCTCTTTTTCAGGTGCGGCGACATGCCCGGTAGAGAGATCGTAAATACCGAAGCCTCTGTCCCCGACGATCCCGCGTGCTTCGATGTGCACCCGATCACATTTTTCGCCGCCCAAGGAGCTTACAGGGTAACGCCACAGCTCAGCTACGTGTCCAATGTTTTTCATGGTTGGACAACGTTCCGACGCTATGGCGGTTCCGGCACTTAAACCATTCATGCAGAGAGCAATTCGGTGAACTGAACGTGGTTCAGATCATCGATGATGGCATGCGCAACGATTTCACCCGTTTCAGCCGCGCTGGTGATGCCCTGCACAAATGGATTTTTGTGCAGCAGAAACGGTATCGCGGCGCAATAGAGACGGTTGGAAACAGTACCCGCTGTTCGTGTGCGGTAGGATTCATCCACATCGATCCCGCCCAAGCGCACGGTCGAGACGGTGTCGTCGCCCAGCATGAAACCTGATGGCTCAGGGGTGGGTGCTTTTCGCACGGTTTCCTGGTTGACGAGGGTCGGAAAGGGAAGTTCCCTTGCAGAAAGTGCGCTCTGGCCTGTCGCATCGATGAAGTTGTCGAAGCGCTCTGTTTTTTCGCCCATCGCAACACATGCCCCGCGTGATGACTGAGGTTTCGTGATGTCGTAGTCGCCGCCGAGCTTCAAGATTTCAATCCGGCCGGCATTGCGCAAGGCCAGCAAACGCTCGATCGATAGATGCGGCACGGTCGCGTACTCATCGATAAAGATGCCTTTGAACGATTTGTTGAATCGGGCAAAATCGTCCGTGTCGAGATGTGGAACGATTTTCGCGATGATTTCATGCGTGATCATGATGGCGTAACGCCAAGGCACGGTGAATTCCGCTGCCGCGTTTTGTTTGGCTTCGGCCAGGTTTGCTGCAGCCCAGACAAATGGATCGATGTCTGAACGGCGGGCATAATATGCACTTGCGAATGTATCGACCGTCAGTTGGCTCAGCCCGATCTCAGCGGCATAGTGAGGATCTGCAAGCACGACTTCGCTCCTGAATAGCTCGAACACCTTATCCAGAAGGCCGTTCGAGCCGGATGCGATCAAAGCGTTGATGGCTTCGGGGGTGCAAACGCGTGGTCGCATATAGGGCAGCGGGCAATAAAAATCTGCTTCCGGCAACAATCCTTTGCGAGACATCAAAACGGCATGGAAATCCTCCCGCCCTGTCGATGGCTGGTATTGCAGATTGCCCGCACTGTCATGAATGAACGAACCGCAAGAGGTCGCAACCGTCATAAGTGCATCGATCGCACTCAATGAGGTGCCGAGTATTCCCAGACGTCCGCCCTCGATGGACTGAAGCGCCGATGCAGGCCAGGCCGACATGAAATATCCCGGGTGGGTTTCTGTGCTTTCCGGCCAGTTGTGACCTGTTGCCATGACGACGTGGTCGTACACCGCGTCGAAAGCCTCCCCTGAGGCTTCGACCTTCAGACGGATATCATGTGTTTCCAGGGCGATGTCCCTCACGCGATGCTGGACACGAATGTCCACTTTGTGACCGCGCTTTTCCGCCTGAGCTTTCAAAAACAGGAACTGGTCGTGGAAATAGTCGCCTAGCACCAAGCGGGGATAGAACTGACGCTCGCTGATGCTGGCGCGCACGATCCCAAATGTTGAGAGGTACTCATCGTCCCGGCCACGAAGCCAGTCGACCAATGTCTCACCAAGCGGTGGGATTTCGATGCTGGGAATGTTGGACAGCATGGCCGGGTCATTGATTGTGGGAAGATAAGGTGTACCTTTTCCCGCATAATTTTCAGCTTCGTATATTGTAATGGATAATGGCTTAGGTGAGCTGGACAGATGTTGGAACGTATAAATGCCGGTAGGGCCAGACCCTATGATACAAACTCGATTACTCATAAATTCTCTCCAGCGATACCTAATATACCGCGCGACCTAAACACCTGCCTGGCACATCTGTTCCAACTGCCTTGTTATACGTACGCTGCCGGACTGACGCTTGTTCGTAGCGTTTCGGCAGATGCGCAGGTGCTTGGCAAGACTTCTGCTCCTCATAAGTGATGCAGCCGAACAAATACCGCAAAGTCCGCCTTTGCATGTGTTCGCTTGTAATGTGAATATCTCGACCTGAAGGGTTGAGGAACGGAGAGCGATCAAATGGGACGGTTTGACTTCACGATACGGCTGGTCGCGGCGTTCGCGGTCCTTGCCATGCTGATCGTGTGCCAAGGTCTTCTCAATCGGCATATCGCCACGGAGGCAGAGCAGCAGGTCATTCGCGGCCGATATGCCGGCGATCTTCTTTCCGGTTTGCTGGAGCTTTCCGCAACAAAGCAGCGGCTGCGGGCATGGTCTTTACGCGCGCTGATCGGCGCCGACCATGCACCGGGAGATGGCGAAATGCTGCGCGCTCATATGGCTGCGACCATCGAGCAGCTTCAACGTATCAGCAAGAAAACGCGCGAACTGGATCATCTCGCTGGTGCGCCAGAAGAAGATGTCGATGACGATAATGCGCGCGATGAGGCCTTGCAGCTGATCTCGGGCAGCGTCGTCGCGCTGAAACCGGCCATAGAGGACATAAAATCGCATACGGGAGCAGATGATGCCCGAACGGCATGGGCCTCCATCGAAACGATTTTCGATCAGGGCGCTGGGCGGGATCTGCGCGAATTGCTCAACAGCACAATCGCTACGGAGCGATCCCAGCTCGTCATCAAGCGCGCGAATGCGGATGCGGCACTCTTGCAGCTCAATCGCGTCCTTGCAGTTTTGACATTCGTCATCGCCGTCATCGGCATGGGGTTGGCCTATGCCATCGCCAACGCCATTCGCCGTCCGTTGCAGCAGATGTCTGAAGGGGCGAAGGCTTATGAGGCCGGCCAGCTCGATCATCGTATTCCCGTGACCACCACAGACGAGTTCGGCCGGTTTGCCACCAGCATCAACCGCATGGCGTCCGAACTCTCCCTCAGGCGAAACGAGGAAGCCAATCAACGCAGTCTTCTCGAGCAACAGGTCAAGGAGCGCACGTCTGCTCTCGAAGATGCCTTATCACGATTGCGGGCGTCGGAGGGGCGTCGGCGCAGTTTGCTGGCCGATATCAGTCACGAGCTGCGCACACCCACCACCGCCATTCGCGGCGAGGCGGAGATCGCCCTGCGAGGACAAAAGGCGAGTGAAGATTACCGCGCATCGCTTGAGCGTATCGGACAGGCAGCCAGCCAGATGGGCTGCCTGATTGATGACCTGTTGATGATGTCGCGTGGCGAAGATGAGACATTGCTGCTTAACAAAGAGCCGATCGATATCGCAGGCCCGCTTGAAGAGGCGCTTTTGAGTGCCGCCGCCCTAGCCAATCAGCGAAGCATTGCAATTGCGACCGAGATCGAGGATGCAGAAGCGATCGTGGCCGGTGACGCGTTCCGCCTCAGACAGGTCATCGCCATTCTGCTCGACAATGCCATTCGCTATTCGCCACACAAGGGTCGGGTCGAGGTCCGTTCCAACGTGATGGCAGATGTATGGGAGCTGGTTGTTCGCGACCACGGGATTGGCATTGAAGCCGATGCACTTCCCCATGTGTTCGACCGCAATTATCGCGGCGACAATGCAAGACGTCATCGCCCTGAGGGCACCGGTCTGGGCTTGTCCATCGCCAGACATCTTGTATCAGCCCACGATGGAACGATCACCCTTCACAGCGACACCGATCGGGGAACGACGGCCACACTTCGCTTGCCGTTGTTGGGAGCCCATCCCGTTCTTGAACCCACCGCGGAGACGACAGAGTGAACATACTGATCATAGAAGATGATCCAAGAGTGGCTGATTTCCTGGAGCGCGGATTGCGTGCGGAAGGTTACAGCATCACCGTTGCCCGCGATGGCCCGAGCGGCATCGAACGCGCTCATGACTTATGGCAGGAATGGCGCTCCACCGGTGCAAGCGGTGCCATTCTGCTCGATGTCATGCTGCCCATCATAAATGGTTCCGATGTGTGTCAGACATTGCGTGCGAGCGGAATATCGGCACCCATTTTGATGCTGACGGCGCTTGGTTCGGTGAATGATCGCATCGCGGGATTGAAAATGGGCGCAGACGACTATCTGGTCAAACCGTTTTCGTTCGAGGAGTTGCTGGCGCGGATAGAGGCGCTGATGCGCCGCCCTGTCGATCTGAGGCCGCTGGGAGCAAAGACATTGTCCGTCGGGTTGCTGGAACTCGACCGGGAGTCCATGCGCGTCACTGTCGAAGGCCAGGAGATTTCGCTGACCGCCAAGGAGCTTGCGCTTCTGGAGCTGTTCATGTCCGCTCCCGGGCGATTGCTCAGCCGGGAACGGATTTTGGCGAATATATGGGGCGCAGGCGAAGACCCCTTGACGAATGTCGTGGATGTCTATGTGCGTCGCCTGCGGGCCAAGATCGATCGCGCGTCAGACGGCCGCTCGTGTATCACCACTGTCCGCGGCATCGGTTATCGTCTGGAGCAAGATCGGTAGACGGCGGTTTATTGGGCGGCGTAAGGCAGCGAGGAATGGTGCTGAACGATACGGATCGTCCCCTCATCATCCTTTTTGAAGGTCCATGATTTATCGACCGTCGTTACCTTGCCGTCCTTGTCGGTGAAGGACACCTTGCCCAAAGTGGTGGCATATTCGCCATCGAGAAGGATGGCGGCGTTCTTGACTTCGACTTCACGCCATCCCTTCAGCGCAAAACCCGTATCGCTTGGATATTTCGGATTCTGTCCGACGAAGTAGGACAAAGCCCCCTCACGGTCCGTCCTGAAGGTCTGAGGCTCCTGCGTCAGCGTCGGTTTGAAGAGGACCGGGCCCAGCTGATAGCCATAGGCCGCATCGATGACCTTTGCCGCCATGTCATGGGCCGGCTTTGCGCCCTTGTCTTCATATTCACGCGAAATGGCGACGAGAGCCTCACCCCAGGCCTTTTGTGATTTCAGGACTTCAGCCTCGCTGATGGACCCGTTGTGGATTTCGATGGCGTTCACGCCACCGGCGGTCATAAGCAGAACGGTTCCTGTTACGGCAGTCGCCTTGGCTATCCAGCGCATGTGTGTCTCCTGTTGATTGCTCTTGATGAGCGACAACAGGAGTATGTGTTCCCTCCCTGAAGCAGGCGTGGCTGCTTCATGAACAGATGATGGACAGAAGATTACAGTTCAGCCTGCCAAGCCACGGGGCTGCTTGAACGTCATATTTCCTGGCTCAAGACGTAAATCTACTGACGTGCGATTTGCCCGGCGAGCCTGAAAGGGCTGGCGACCGCCGCACCGGCAGCGTCGAACACGAAGGCGCCGATGTTACTGCCGCTTGAGCGCATCCGAGCTTCCGCCTTGTCTATGTTTCCTGCAAACTGTGCAAGCGAAGCGTAGCGATCATGACCAAGGCCATCGGATGATTTCAACGCCGAAATATCTATGACGCGGATGCGTTCGGCTTTTGCTGCTTGCTGGATCACCGGATCGTTCACGTCGAGACTTCCCACTCGCGGCCGTTCGCCACCGACGAAGCTGGAAAAGCTGAGCGCCTGGTCCGAATTCGAGACCAAGAGCGTAATGGGGGTTGGAATGGCGCCGACGTCTCTGATCTGTGAACGGAACACATCGACATCGATGTCCGGTGCGGCGAGCACGATCTGAAGCTTTGCCAAGACGTTGCTGCGCCCTTCAAGCCTAAGCTGTCTGGCCGCTTCCATCGACAGAAAGCCGCCCATGCTATGGCCAAACAGGATGATGCGTTTGACCTTGGGGGCAGCCGCTAACGTTTCAAGCAATGATCCGAGTTCCGTGCGGGAATAGAGCACCGCATCACGATCTGCCACATATCCGGTTACGCTTGCCGCCGATGGCCAGGAGAACATGATGGGTGCACCGAACGAGCCTGAATCAGCTGCCATCTGCGCCGTGCGAAACAGCGCTTCCTGGTAGGAGTAGTTGTAGCCGTGGACAAAGACCGCCGCCGTGCCATCGAACTGCGCCGTGCTGGTTGCCATTTGCACGAGCGATGTTTTGGTCAGCCTTTCTCGCCCGGTCACGATATATTGGCGATTGGGGTCCGGGTTTTTCGACGCATACTGAATATTGGGTCCATCCCGTTTGGCCGGTACGGAAAATGAGAACTGGTCGTAACTGGTGCTTCCCGCCCAACGGTTTCCGAAAGATGCGTCCTTTGCCACCAAGTCACGGTTTGTCACCGCCAGGATGCTGACTTTCTTTTGCTGGTCGGTTTTAAGCGTCACCGGCTTGAGAACATCTGCGGTTGGGCGCGAGACGCAACCAGTCAACGCAACGACGATTGCGACGATGAACATACTATTGGGCAAGAGCTTACCGCCCTCTGTCATGAAAAGTGACATAATAAACTCGTTTCTTGCTTAGGGCGGCAGAGCAGGGCGCTTGATGAGCGCCCTCGCTTTTGTTCAAGCTGTTGCTGGCGGTTGCTCAGGATTTGTATTGGTCTCTTCGCGTGGAATTCTGAACCATGCCACATACAGTGCTGGAAGGAACAGAAGAGTCAGGACCGTGCCCACCACGATACCGCCCATCATGGCATAGGCCATGGGACCCCAGAAAACCTCGCGCGAGATCGGTATCAGGGCAAGGGTCGCCGCTGCCGCCGTCAGCATGATCGGTCGCATACGGTGCTCGGTCGCTTCGATGACTGCCCGCCAGGGCGACACACCCTCTTCACGCAGATGTTCGATTTGCACGACGAGGATGACCGAGTTTCGTATGAGGATACCGATCAGTGCGAGAACGCCAAGGATCGCCACGAAGCCCATGGGTGCATTGCTCAAGAGGAGAGCGGCAACCACGCCGATCAATGCGAGCGGAGCGACCGCAAACACCAGGAACAGGCGGCTGAAACTCTGGAGCTGAAGCATCAGGATCGTCGCCATGGCAAACAGCATCATCGGCGCAACCGCGGCAATCGGCCCTTGCGAATCCGCGCTGGACTCGACCGATCCACCGATTTCCACCTTGTATCCGGCTGGAAGGCCAGCCGCAAACTTCTCGACGGCGGGCTTGAGCGCCTCGACGATTGTGGCCGGTTGAGTCGGGCCGACGACAGCTGCCTTGACGGTGATCGTGGGAATTCGGTCTCTGCGGCCAATCATCGGCTGCTCGAGTTCGTAGCGGAACTTCGCGACTGCCGAGAGCGGAACGGACTGGCCATTGGAACCCGGCAATTGCAGGTTTCTCAATGTCTCGATAGAGCCGCGTTCGACGTCTTCTGCTCGACCGATGACGTCTATGAGATAGATACCATCCCTGACCTGCGTGCTGGAAGATCCTTCCACAACGTCATTGAGAACGGTTGCTATATCCTGGGACGAGACGCCAAGTTGTCGTGCCTTGTCCTGGAGAACATCGACCTTGACGACGCGCGATGGTTCGTTCCAGTCAAACGTCATGTTGGACAAAAGCGGGTTGGCGTTGACGATTGCGCCGAATTCCTGCGCGTATTGGCGCAGTTTCTGAACATCAGGCCCGCTGACACGATACTGAACGGGTTTGCCGACCGGTGGGCCGATATCGAGCAGCTTCACGAATGCATCGGTCCCAGGAAAGGTCTTCGATAGGTAGGATTGAAGCTCGGCCTTGAGGCGATCGCGTGCCTCAAGGTCTTTTGCGACGATTACGACCTGGCCAAACCACGCCGCAGGGCTCTGAACGTCATAGGACAAGATGAAACGCGGCGCGCCTTCGCCGACATAGGTCGACCAGTGATCGATGTCCGCATTACCAGCCAGTTTCTCGGTCTCGAACTGGGTCATCTGGCGATTGGTTTCCGCAATGGTGCTGTTTTGCGGCATGCTCCAATCAACGATCAGTTCAGGGCGATCGGACGATGGGAAGAATTGCTGCTGAACCAGGCCAAGTCCGCCGATCGATAGCGCGAAAACGGCGACGGTGGCGATGATGGTAACCCAGCGAAACCGCATGGCAAGGCCAAGCAGCCAAGCAAAAGCGCTCGCCATACGTCCCTTTTTGTCGTGATGCGACTTCATGGTTTTCGGCAAGATCATCACACCCAGCAGGGGGGTAAAGACCACGGCCACCACCCAGGAGACGACGAGGGATACGGCGATAACGACGAAAAGCGTAAAGGTGAATTCGCCCGCCGCACTGCTGTTGAGACCGATCGGTATGAAGCCGGCCACGGTCACGAGGGTGCCCGTCAGCATGGGAAACGCGGTTGATGTATAAACATACGTCGCGGCTTGGCGAAGGTTGTCGCCCACTTCCAGCCGCGCGACCATCATCTCGACAGCGATCATGGCGTCATCCACGAGAAGGCCCAGAGCGATGATGAGCGCGCCCAGAGAAATACGCTGCAGCGATATGCCCGAATATTCCATGAACACGAATGTGATGGCCAGAACGAGTGGAATGGACACGGCAACGACCAGTCCTGCCCGTACGCCCAGGCTGATGAAGCTGATGGCCAGAACGATAACGACCGCTTCGAACAGGGCTGTGGTGAAGCCGGAGACCGCCTCTTCAACCACGGCAGGCTGATCAGAGACGCGTTCGACGGTCACCCCGATCGGCAGATCGGCAACCACGCGCTTCATCTCGGCATCGAGATGTTCGCCGAAGGTCAGAAGGTTCGAGCCATTGATCATGCCAATGGCAAGACCAATCGCAGGCTTCCCCTTGAAGCGGAACAGGGATGTCGGTGGATCGACATAGCCACGCTTGATTGTCGCAACATCGGTCAGGGGGAAATAGCGGTCGTTGACCCGAAGATTGATCGCCTTCAGGCTTTCTTCCGAGGAGAAACCACCACCGACCCGGATCGCGATACGCTCAGGTCCGGCATCCACGAAGCCAGATTGCGTGACGGCGTTTTGTGCCTGGAGCGTGTTGATGACGGTCTGGCGGTCGAGCCCCAGTGCCGCGATCTTGCGTGTCGAAAACTCCAGGTAGATCGCTTCGTCCTGTTCACCGACAACATCGATCTTGCCGACATTTTCAACCGTCAAAAGCTTGGCGCGTGCGTCTTCGACGAGATCGCGCAATTGCCTTTGTGACAGGCCGTCAGAGGTGAAAGCATAGATGTTGCCGTAGACATCGCCAAAGGTGTCGTTGAAGAATGGCCCGGCTACTCCGCTTGGGAAGTTCCCCTTGATATCGTTGACCATATTGCGAACCTTGATCCAGTTCGCCGTGACATCTCTGGCCTTGGTCGTTGGCAGCAATTCGACGTAAATCGTCGTCTGGCCCGCTGTGGTTTCGCTTCTCGTATAGTCGAGAGCGTCCAACTCCTCCAGTTTCTTCTCGATCCTGTCGGTGACCTGTTTGGTGACCTCTTCGGCGGACGCACCCGGCCATTGCGCGGTGACGATCATGGTTTTGATCGTGAACGAAGGGTCTTCTTCTCGACCCAGATTGATGTAGGAGAATGTTCCTGCCACCACGAAGATGATCATGAAGTACCAGACCAGCGACCGGTGCTCCAGTGCCCAGTCGGAAAGATTGAACGGCTTCACTGGGCAGTCTCCTGATCGATGCGAACGGCCTGGCCGTCTTGAAGTTGGTTGACGCCTGCGACCACGATGCGGTCACCGGGGTTGATGCCTTGGGCAACGACAACGGTTGCGCTGTTCGCAGTCGCCTGGTCTAGCGTGACGTCGCGAGACGAAACCTTGCCTGCCGTGTTATCGACAACCCAGACCGTCGTTTTTGCACCGTCACGTTTGATGGCTGACGATGGCAGTTGAATCGCAGGGTCGGAACTGACCGAAGCCGTTGCCGTGATGACAGAACCAAGTCGCAAGGCCTCTGGCGGATTGACGAGGGTCAGTTTCGTGCGCCGCGTCCGGGTCGCCTCATCGGCCAGCGGCGTTATTTCTCTGACGACACCCTTTGCTGTGATCTCTGGATCGAGTTGAAGCGAGACGTTGAACTCCGCACCGGGATTCAACAGAGCGCTTGCGGTTTCCGGAACGTCGATGACGGCATCGCGTTCTTCCGGGCGTGCGACCGTTACGACGCTTTGACCTGCGGACACGACCTGGCCGACTTCGGCAGATGTCGCGGTCACGACACCGTCGAATTCGGCACGAAGCTGCGCATAGTCCAGTTGCTCTTTTGCCTTGTCCAGATTGGCCTGTGCCTTGTTGAGATTGGCCGCATCCGTGCGTCGTTCCAACTGGGCGCTTTCAAATGTTGCTTTGGCAGCAGACTGACGCTCGAACAGAGTTTGCTGGCGCAATTCATTGCTGGTCGCGTTGGTCAGTTGCGCTTGCGCGTTGGCGAGGTCCGACTGCGCGCTTCTGACCGCAAGCTCCAGAGCGATCGGATCGATGGCAGACAGGATGTCACCCTTTTTAACAATGTCTCCGACCTGGACGTTACGAGCAACGATGCGACCGAGAATACGAAAACCGAATTCTGTTTCGATACGCGCGTTCACCGTGCCGGGGAGTGTGAGCGTCATCTGGGTTGCGGGTTGAACCACGATGGAAAGAACAGGACGCGGCTTTTCAGGGGCCGCCTCGTCTTCCTTTCCGCAGGACACCAGAAATGTCGTGGCGAGCATGAGTGCCACGATCGTCTTTGGATATGTCATTGTGCGGCTCCTTCGTATGCCACGACTTCGCCAGCGGTCAGAAACTTGGTGCCGTTGGAAACGACGATTTCGCCTTCTAATAGGCCAGACCGAACAGAAAGACGTTCATTTGCATAGGTGGCCACCTCGATCTGACGCAGCGAGACGGTGCGATCCTTTGGATCAACGATCCACACGGCCGGCTTCCCCGATGCTGATGCGATTGTCGACCAGGGCAGCTCTATTGTTTTCACCGGCTTGTAATGTGCAGTTGCGACCACCGGGCTTCCGAGACGGACATCCGCGGACGGATCCAGCGAAAGTTTCACCCGAATGGTGCCAGTGGTTGTGTCGATCGTCGGGGACACTTCACGCACTGTCGCCTTGATCGGCGCCCCGCCAGACAGCATCCGAACCTCGACGTCATTTTGAATTTCGCCGCCCAGCAGAAGAGACTCGTCGGCATTGATGACGGCATCACGCGGACCATCATGTGCGAGGGTGAAAACGGTTTGTGCCGCCTGAGCGACTTGACCGACTTCCGCGTTGCGGGCTGTGATAACGCCATCGGCGTCCGCCTTGAGTTCGGTCTGTCCCAGGCTATCGCGCGCGGTATCAACCTGTGCCTGTGCAGAATCTGCCGAACCACGGGCTGTCAAAAGCGATTCTTGAGCCGAATCGAGCGCTGCGCGCGTCGTGACACCGGTGGCCAAAAGATTTTGTTGGCGGTCGAAAGCCTGCTGCGCTTGTGTCTGCTGCGCCTGTGCCGATTCCAGTCCAGCGATGGCGACCTGAAGATCGGCCTGTTGTTCCTGCGGGTCTATGCGCGCAAGAACCTGGCCTGCCTTGACGCGTTGGCCGACATCCACGAGGCGTTGGGTGATTTGACCGCTGACACGAAAGGAAAGATCTGACTGGACGCGTGCGCTGATCTGGCCAGTCGTCGCAATCGGAGCGGCGACGTCAAGCGCTTTGACCGTAACCACTTGAACGTTGCGGATGGGCTTTTGCTGTTGATCGTCCTTGGGACCGCAACCGACAAGACTTACCAGAGATATCGCCATAACGGTGATCGTAGCTACGCGTCTGATACATTGCCTCTTGAACCATGATGAATACGTGATACATTTGACTTACCCGACAGTCAATGAAATTGTTTTGCGGCGCATCTTTTTGCAAACGCGACAAGTTAGGATGATGAATGAAAAGGCTGACACGCGCTGAACAGAAGGCGCTTAGGCCCACCCAAATTCTCGATGCGGCCTTCGAGGAATTTGTAGAGCACGGATTTACAGCGGCACGGGTGGAGGACATCGCCGAGCGTGTCGGTGTCACCAAGGGGACCGTCTATGTATATTTCCCGACGAAGGAAGACCTGTTTGCGGGGATGATCGATCACATATCTGCGCCCATTCAAGAAACAATTGCGCAGACGCGAACGCTGACCGGCAGCAATACAGACCGGCTGACAGCTATGATAAGGCTGTTCTATGAGCTCAGTGTCGATCAGCGGCGTGTTCGAGAACTTTTGAAATTTGTCGTCTCCGAAGGACGACGGTTTCCGAAAGTCATCGATTCCCATCGGGATGAGCTTTTGGATCCGCTACTGCTGCGCGTCCAAACCATCCTGAACGATGGCATAGCTTGTGGAGAATTCATCGCAGGCCCCAGGGCCGAAGCGCAAGTCATCTTTGCGCCCATTCTTGCGATGATTTTCGAGACGCTGATCCATGACGGAAGACGGGAACTGGATATTCCCGCTTATATCGAAGCGCACTTGGATTTGGTCTTGGGCAGCCTCGTCAATAAGGACAGACCACCCGCCTGAAACAAACACCCTATGCCGCAGACACCATACGTGCTGCTGATTGCGCAGGCAAAAGCCGCATGACCTCATCGGCAAAGGCCTGCGCATTTTGCAGGGCCTTATCGAGATTGCTGACCTGCGAAGGGTTCATCATATGCAGGTAGCCGCCGAAATCGAACATATCGCGGAAGGCCGCACGTTCGATGATCGGTGTGTCCAGCACGTGAACGTTGCGCTTTGCCAGAAGTGCCTTGGCAGAAAGAAGTGCGCGCGTGGTGACCATGGAGTTGACGCGAGACAGCACGACCGAATGCGGTATTTTGATCGATGCCCGGTCATCGAGATAACGAAGCAATTCGAGAACCTGCGCGCCGCCCTGCGCATCCATGGTGCTACCTTGCACGGGGATGAGCACATGGTTGGAAAGACCCACAGCGGTGGCCAGAAGGGGTGACTGAGCGCCGGGAAGGTCGATGATGACGTGGTCGAATTTTCTGCGATTATCCAGCACGTGCTGTTGAAGACTGGATGCGGAGACATAGGTGATGACGGAGAGATCGACGCGGTAATCAGCCGCCTCCCGCCATTTGGAAAGCCAACGCTGCGGATCCGTATCGATGACGCAGACCTTTAGACCGCGCCGCGCGAGTTGTGAAGCAAGCAGCAACACCGCTGTTGTTTTGCCAGCGCCGCCTTTTGTGTTCGCGAAAGTAATGACCGCCATGACCAGATCCGGTATTGTGCGCGGGCGATCATCGCTCACTTCAAGCACCAGAATCATGGTGCTCCCAGATCATTCAGCATTATGGTTAACAGCAGCTGAAGAGCCGTTAAGCATTTCATCTAAAGCGTTTCCATTTAACACGGAAACGCGTCTAGCGACGCCGATCTTCCGAGAGAATTTCACGTGCAATCTGGTCCAGCGGCACGATCTTATCCACACCACCATGCGCAATGGCTTCCTTCGGCATGCCGAACACGACGGAGGATGCTTCGTCCTGAGCCAATGTGTGGGCACCGGCCTGATGCATCTCGAGCATGCCGCGCGCGCCGTCATCGCCCATTCCGGTCATGATGACGCCCATGGCGTTTCCACCTGCCGAGCGCGCAGCGGACCGGAACAGCACGTCCACCGATGGCCGGTGCCGCGATACGAGCGGACCGTTGCGGACCGAGACGTGATAACGCGCGCCCTGCCGCTCCAACAGCATATGCTTGTCGCCGGGTGCGATCAGCACATGACCGCGCAAGACAGCGTCACCGTCTTCTGCCTCCTTGATTTCCATTTCGCACAGCGAGTTCAGGCGTCTGGCGAAGGCAGCGGTAAATTTCTCCGGCATATGTTGCACGATTACGATGCCGGGCGCGTTTGCTGGCAGCCGCTCCAGCATTTCACGCAAGGCCTCTGTGCCGCCAGTGGACGCGCCAACGCAGACGACCATTTCGGTTGTTCGTGCCATGGCCTTTCCGGATGGTGGCGGCAGCACGGCATCAGCTGTGAGTTTTGCCTGGATGCCATGGGCGGAGGCTTGGCGTGGCGCTGCCTTTACCCCTCTGACGCGGGCGTGTGCAGCACTTTTGACAACTTCGCAGATGCGCAACGCGGAATCCGCCAGATGGTCGGCGGCCCCGATGCGCGGCTTCAAGATGATGTCGACCGCACCGGCCTCAAGCGCTTGCAACAGGGTTTCAGATCCGGCTTCGGTGAGAGACGAACACATCACCACGGGAATGGGGTGTTGCGACATGATCTTTCGCAGAAAGGTGATGCCGTCCATGCGCGGCATTTCGACATCCAACGTTATCACGTCAGGGAGGTCTTCCTGTATCTTCTTTGCGGCCGCGAAGGGATCGGAGGCCGCCCCGATCACTTCGATGTCAGGGTCTGACTGTAGCACCGCGGTCAGTGTCTGACGGACACTAGCGGAATCATCGACGATCAGGACGCGCGTCTTTTTTACCATGGCTGGCTGCTACTGCTTTATGAACACTGTGTTGGCAACCTGTTTGACGGGAAGGTCGATACCCGTAATGCTTTCCGAGTGCCCGATCAGAAGATATCCGCCCGGTGAGAGGCAGCGGCACAATTGTGTCAGTACATGCGCCTGCGTTTTCTTGTCGAAGTAGATCAGCACGTTGCGACAGAAAATGATCTGATAGGCATCACCGACCTCATATGTCGGGTTCATCAGATTGAGCCTGGCATAACCGACCTTTGCCCGAAGCCTCGGCGTGATGCGCACCTCATTGCGCTGCTTTTCGCGGGGTTGCATGACGTATTTTCGTGCCATATCGGGTGGTACGGGCGCAACCAGGTCTTTCGTATAAATGCCGGAATGCGCTTTCTGAAGGACCTCGGTTGAGAGGTCCGTGGCCAGAACACTGAAATCCCCGATTACCCGTTTCTCGACAGCCTCTGCCAGAACCATGGCCATTGTATAGGGCTCGGCACCGGTCGAGCAGGCCGAACTCCAGGTACGGATGCGTTTGTGACCCTTGGCAGACAATGCTGGCAGGGCGATTTTTTCCATAAATTCGAAGTGGTTGGGCTCCCGAAAGAAATCCGTCTTGTTGGTCGTGACGACATCGATCAGAAAAACGCTCTCGGCTTCCATTCCGCCATCACGAAACAGGAAGTCGCAATAATCCTTGAAGGTCGAGTGACCGGTTGCTCTCAAGCGTTTGCGCAACCGTCCTTCCAGCATCGAGCGCTTCGTATCGGGCATCTTGATGCCGCAGTAGCTGTAGATGAATTCTGAAAGTTCGCGGAAGTCTCGGCTGTTCAAACTGTCGTCGAAAGAGGTGTGGGCAGGTGCATTCAACGTTTCGACTCCATTATGCGGCGCGGACAGGTCCGTTTGTGACCTGAGTGAGGCTGCCAGCCTCACCGGAGAAAAGCTGGGCGAGGTCGATGATAACGACGAAATCGCCCTCGCGTCGAACGACACCAGCAATATAGTTCGAGTTCCAGCGGATCCCGATGTCGGGAGCCGTCTCGACGGCATCGCGGCTGAAAGGTGTCACTTCGAACACCTTGTCTGCCACCAGACCCAGGGCCAGAAGTTTCTCCCCGATCGGAATATCCAGCACAAGGATGCGGGTGTGCTGGGTCTTGACCGTTCTGCTCATGCCCAAACGCAAGCGCAGATCGATGACCGGAACGCCTTGGCCACGCACATCCCTGAGCCCCAGCAGATAATCCGGGCCATGGGGAATCTTGAAGGCGTCCTCATGATCGAGAATTTCGCGAACGACATCGACGGGAACGGCGAAGACCTCCTCGCCGAGACTGAACGTTACATACTGGGTATCAGATGATGTGCTGGCCATGGTTTAAGCGCTTTCCCGGAAATCCGCATCGTTGGCATCTGGACCGCCGACGGACATATCCAGGGCGAAACCTTTTGCGCGTGCCTGTTGGGTTCTGACCGAGTGATCGGGTGCAGACTTGCGAGCAGGCATTGGCTGGTGAGACTTTTGCTGTTGGTAAGGCGCCTGTTTTGGCGCAGGCTGAGCACGCTTCGCATTGCCATTATCGACCTTGAAGAAGGCGATGCTGGTCTGAAGCTCTTCGGCCTGTGCTGCCAGTTCTTCTGAAGTGGCAGACATTTCTTCTGAGGCACTGGTGTTTTGCTGCGTGACCTTGTCCAGCTGCTGGATGGCTTCGTTGATCTGGTTGGCACCGATGTCCTGCTCGCGACAGGCTGCCGAAATCTCAGCCACCAGTTCCGCTGTCTTGCGGATATCAGGCACAAGACGGTTCAGCATTTCACCGGCATCGGCTGCAGCCTTGACCGTGTCGCTGGACATGGCACTGATTTCAGCCGCCGCAGACTGGCTGCGTTCTGCAAGCTTGCGAACTTCCGAAGCAACGACGGCAAAGCCCTTGCCATGCTCGCCAGCGCGTGCGGCTTCAACAGCAGCGTTGAGAGCAAGCAGGTCGGTCTGGCGAGCGATTTCCTGGACGATGGAAATCTTTTCGGCAATCGTGCGCATGGCGACAACAGCACGACCGACGGCTGCACCGCTTGCTTCTGCGTCAGTGGAAGACTGGCGTGCAATCTTTTCCGTCTGGGCCGCGTTTTCAGCGTTCTGGCGGATATTGGCAGCCATTTCTTCCATCGAAGCGGATGCTTCTTCGGTCGAGGATGCCTGTTCTGTCGCGCCCTGAGACACCTGCTCGGAGCTCGCAGAAAGCTCCTGGCTTCCCGACGAGACGTTTTCGGCAGCAGAGATCGAATCCGCAACGACGCCACGCAGACGCTCGATCATCGTGTTGACGTGTTCGAGAAGTGTGCCGATTTCATCGCGTGTTGTGATAACAGCCGTTTCCGTCAAATCGCCGTCGGAAACATTGCGAACGACGTTGATAGCCTTGGTCAGGCCGCGGCTGATGCCGATTGCGATCCAGAGAGCGACAACGATGGAAACGATGACGAGACCAATTGATATGCCCACCAGAATATTGCGGGATTCGATATACTGAGCATTCGTCGTTTCATCCGTCTGGCGAAGATCGGCGGTGATGATCCCTGTCAGGGCATCAAGATTGCGCAGAAGGGTTTCTGTGAATTTCGCGCTTTGGTCCATGGACATGGCTCCAGCGCGTGTATTGCTTTCCGTGGTGTTTTCGGTGGCTAGATTAAGAATCTGGTCCTGCACGACGATCCAGTCGGCATACGTCGTCCTGAACGTCGCGATGCTTGCGCGGATATCGGCGTTATCCACCTTGTCGAACTCCGCGACCTTGCCCTCGATCTTCCGGCGCTGCTCGTTCACGGTCTCACGATAGGAGGAGATTTTTTGCGGGTCCGTATTCAAAATGGCGTTCTTTTCCGCGCGAATGGAGGATGAAACGCCTTCGGTCAGAACGGTCAGATCCTGAAGGTTTTCGGCCGGACCCTGGATGATCTCCGTAATCGCGGAATTCAGGGACGAAAGGTTGAAGATTGCCATCGTTGCCATGCCAGCGGACATGGTGATGATAAACGCAAAGGCTAACGCTAGTTTGAGTTTAATGGTGAAACGCATCGTTCATTCCTTGGAAAGATAGGGAGTGTCAGAAGATGGAATTATCTTTTCTGATGTAGGGTGCTGCGACGGGTGGGACATTCATCCAGACACTCTAGGAACGACGATCATGGTCGCTTGCGTGGTTGCTCCGAAAACGAGGATTTTCGGAGCAACGTTATTGAGAGTTACGCGCTTTCGCGGAAGTCGGCGTCGCCAGAGTCGGGGCCGCCCATCGACATATCCAGTGCAAACCCCTTGGCACGTGCCTGTTGGCTTGCAATCGAATTGTCAGGTCTGCGCATAGGGGCAGCCTTCGGTGCGACGCGAGCGGCAGGCGCCTGTGATGGACGAGCCGGTGCACGAAGATTTGCCGATGCGTGGCCTGCATCCGAGCGGTCAACCTTGAAGAATGCGATGCTGGCCTGAAGCTCTTCTGCCTGTGCGGCAAGCTCTTCTGACGTTGCAGACATTTCTTCGGACGCACCGGAATTGAGCTGCGTAACCTTGTCGAGCTGCTGGATGGCTTCGTTGATCTGGCTGGCACCGATATCCTGCTCGCGGCAGGCTGCCGAGATTTCGGAGACCAGTTCTGCCGTCTTGCGGATATCCGGTACCAGGCGGTTCAGCATGTCGCCGGCTTCGGTGGCAACCTGAACCGTAGTGCCCGAAAGGGAGCTGATTTCAGCGGCTGCGGCCTGGCTGCGTTCCGCAAGCTTGCGGACTTCGGAAGCGACGACGGCAAAGCCTTTTCCATGTTCGCCAGCGCGGGCTGCTTCAACGGCTGCGTTGAGCGCAAGAAGGTCCGTCTGGCGCGCGATTTCCTGAACGATGGAAATCTTTTCGGCAATGGTGCGCATCGCGGTTACGGCGCGGCCTACAGCCTCGCCGCTGGCTTCGGCATCCTTGGAAGACTGGCGGGCGATCTTTTCGGTCTGGGCTGCGTTGTCGGCGTTCTGCTTGATGTTGGCTGCCATCTGCTCCATGGAAGCGGATGCTTCTTCGGCAGACGACGCCTGTTCAGTTGCACCCTGCGAAAGCTGCTCGGAGCTTGCAGACAGTTCCTGGCTGCCGGACGAGACGTTGTCGGCTGCCGCCAAAGCATCGGCAACCACGCCACGAAGACGCTCCACCATGCGCTGAAGAGAAATGCCGAGCGTGTCCTTGTCCGAAAGTGGGCGCGGTGTGATCGTCAGGTTTCCGTCGGCAATTTCATTGGCCACACTTGCGGTGTTGCGCAGATTGCCGGTCATGACGTTGATACGATTGACCAGATCGCGGATTTCGTCGTTGGTCTTGATCTCGACTTCCTGATCCAGATCGCCAACCGAAACGGCCTCTGCGACAGTCATGATCTTTCGCAGGCCGCTGCTGATGCCAAGGGCAATCCAAAGTGCGGTAACGATGGCGATGATAACGGCGGCGACGGACGCGGCAATCAGCATCATGCGTGTTTGTTCATATTCGGAAGCGGCGGACTGCTTGGCTTCGTTGAGACGTGTGCGGTTCATCTGCACACCCTCGTTCAGTTTTTGCGTCATCGCGCCCGCGGCGACCCGTCCATCGCCCGAAGAGTAGGCGGATGCGGCAGATACATTACCTTCGGTAATATACTCACGAACGCGATCATCTGCAGTTTCAAATGCCTTGGTGATCGCTTGTAGATCGGTCCAGTAATCGCGTGTCTCTGCGCTGGCGGTGGCCGCCATGTCGGCGATCATCTTGTCCATCTCGGCGCGGGTTTCGTTACCTGTGGTAATGTGTTTCTGCGCTTCCTGCGGTGATGTCGCCAAGATAAGGTTCTTCTGCGCACGAACCGTGGAGAGAGAAAGAGCGTTGATCTGGTGTGTCTTATCAAGGCGCACAACAGTGCCGTCGACAACATCGTCCATCGCATCCTTGGCGGTACCAAGGCTATAAATGCCGTATCCGGCTGTTCCTGCCAGCATCAAGATCAAGAATCCGAACGCGACAGCAAGCTTCATTTTAATGGTAAATCGCATCCTAGAATTCCTTCGAGAGTTCGATGACGTTGTTGCGAGACGCGCCCTTTAGCGACGCGTCGGGCTGTGAGGTGAAGATGGCGGTAAGGTTTGGAATGATAACGAATTCGCTGCCGCGTCTGATCAGGCAGTTGATGTAATCTGGACGCCACCGCATGCCCACGCTCGGCGGTTGTTCGCTCGCCGTCTTGGAAAAGGTGGTGACCTCATAGACCTTGTCGGTTCGCAAACCGACTAGCGTGCGCTCGCCTTCGATTGGAAGTTCGATGACGATGATGCGGCTGTCGATGGTTTTTTCAGCGGCACCCATGCCGAATGCCAGACGAATATCTGCCAGGGGAATGACCTTGCCCCGAAAATTAATGACGCTGGCAACATACGGCTTGCCACCGGGTACGGCAGTTTCTGGCAGAAGGTCGAGTATTTCCTGAACCTTGATGGCTTCGATGGCGAAGGTTTCGCCCTCGATGCTGAAGGTTAGGACCTCCAGATCGTCGCTGTTGGCCCAAAGGTCTTCGGTCTGTTTCATGAGAGGCTGGTTCATCCGGCGATACGCATCTGCGCCTCCTGCTGCTGGCCTGCGGTCACGAGGTGGCCGACATCGAGAATGAGGGCGACGCTGCCATCGCCGAGAATGGTCGCACCAGAGAACGTCGCGACATCATGGTGAAGCTTCGACATGGCCTTGATGACCGTCTGGTGATCACCGATGATCTGATCGACGACGAGGCCGACGCGCTCGGAGCCGGTGGAGATGACGACGACCTTTTGGAACTGATCCGGCGTGGTGCCCGTGTTGAAAAGTTCGCGAAGACGGATGAAGGGCACGAGGCTCTCACGCAGCGAGATGAACGAGCGGCCACGTGATTTGACATCCGCATCGGGAGAAAGCTCAAGGCATTCCTCCACCGCTGACAACGGGATGACGTAGCAACCGGAGCCAACCCGCACCAGCAACCCATCGATGATCGCAAGCGTCAACGGGATGGCAAGAGAGACTTCCGATCCGGCACCGGGTGTGCTGGTGATGTTGATGAGGCCACGCAGGGCTTCCACGGATTTTTTGACCACATCCATGCCAACGCCACGGCCGGAAAGATTGGTGATCTGAGCGGCGGTGGAAAATCCCGGTTCGAAGATCAGCTGCAACAAGTCCTGATCGGACAGCGTTGCATTGGCCGCGATGATACCAGAGGATTCAGCCTTGGCGCGCACGCGCTGACGGTCGATGCCGCGCCCGTCATCACGAATTGTAATGGTTACTTCGCCGCCTGACTGGCGTGCAACGAGCGTAATGCGACCGATAGGAGATTTGCCAGCTGCGATACGTTCGTCCGGTGTTTCGAGGCCGTGATCGCACGAGTTGCGAACCAGGTGGACGAGGGGATCCGCGAGCCGTTCGATGACGGCCTTGTCGACTTCGGTGCTTTCACCTTCCGTCACGAGTTCGATCTGCTTGCCCGTCTCACGTGCCAGATCATGGATGAGGCGACGGAAGCGACCGAAAAGCTGGGCGATCGGCACCATGCGCAATACCATCATCGTGTCACGGAGTTCACCGGACAGGCGCTCGACATCTTCGGATACGGAGCGAAGCTGAATATCGACGCTGGTGTTGGCCAGCTGCGAAAGCCGCGATTGCGCAATCACGAGTTCGCCGACACGATCCATCAGCTCGTCCAGACGCTCGGCGGGAACGCGGACGTTTTCGGCACTCTTGTTCTGCTTGCCATCATTGGCCTGCGCTGCTGCCGGATTGGCTTTGGCTGCCTCTTCAACCGGGGCCGGTGGCGGGACGATGTCGAGCACTGGTGCAGGCGCGGCTGCGATTTCCCTGACTTCGAGCGCCATATCGTCCATCACGAAAATGAACACGTCATCAATGTCGGAGCGTGGCTTGTCCGTCGTCAGTGTGACCGACCAGGACAGATACAGATTGGTTGGATCAATGACGTCGAGCGTGGGAATGGCTGTCGTCTTCGCAACGATGGTGCAGTCGCCAAGGTCCGCCAGTTCGTCGAGAAGACCCAGTGGGTTGGTCCCGTTTGCCATCGCATTTGCCGGCAGGCTGAAATTGATCTGCCATGTCGCTTTGCCGGGCTTGTCGGCTTTCTTGGGTGCTGCGGTCTGCGCCTGCTGGTGAGGCGCAGCTGCCGCGTCGTCACCGACAGCTGCCTGCAATTTGGCCAGCAGACGGTCGCCCGTTTCCGGCAGAGCTATGGCCGGATTGTCGACCAGCTGGCGCATATGGTCCTGGGCTTCCAGAACGGCAGCGATCAATTCGCTGGTGGCGGGCACTTCTCCTTTGCGAACGCGGTCGAAGGCTGTTTCGCAATGGTGCGTAAACGCAGCCAGTGCCTCGAAGCCAAACATGGCGCCGGACCCCTTGAGGGTATGCAGGCCGCGAAACACGGCGTCGATCTGCCCTTGGTTGGACAGGTCATGCAACAGGTCGAGAAGGCCGCTTTCGATCTGTTCGAATAGCTCGCCTGCTTCCGTTCTGAAAACCTGAATGGGGTCCAGTATGGTCATCTACCAAGAACCTTCCTGACAATCTTGACGAGATTTTCAGGGTCGAAAGGTTTGGTAACCCAACCTGTCGCCCCTGCTGCTTTCGCCCGTGTCTTCATGTCTGCGTCTGACTCGGTCGTGAGGAAGATGATCGGAACACCGGTATGCGCTGGCGATTGGCGCAGCGCCTCGATCATTTCCAGGCCGTTCATGTTCGGCATGTTCAGATCGGTCACGATCAGGTCGAAAGAGCCACCCTTGGCCTTCGCCAAGCCGTCTGCGCCATCAACGGCTTCCGTTATCTGATATCCCGCATTCGTTAGTGCAATTTTCGTCGTCATTCTGATGCTGGCAGAATCGTCGACGGTAAGAATATTGGCGCTCATTGCATTTCCTTTCCATGCAGCCAGAAGAGGCGCGAAGCCTCGTCCATATCGGTGAGAAAACCTCCGCGTCGAAGCGTATCGAGAACACCTTGTGACGCCGGTTTTGTAAGTGTGATGTACTTGCCCTCTGCACGGGCATAGAGCCGCGACGCTTCGATGAGCTGAATGAAGCTCAAATCGGCATTTGCGTCTGCGGGTATCTCAACGGTAACCGCTTTGTTCGCCTTCAAGGCGTCGAGCAGGCTTTCATGAATTGTTGCTGCGCCACGGATGGAAAGGGAAGAAGGCAATGTCAGTGTTTCTGGTACCATCTCGGTTTTCCTGGATTTCTCTATTGCTTTAAATGTTGGTGGAAGCGGCAGAGAATGCTCTGCGAGCATCTATGCCAAAATGGGCGGCGCCAGTCGTTTCAGCCCGAGATTTTCGGGACGAAGAAGGCCGAGAGCTCGTCACCGAGAAATTGCTATGCGTATGAACACGGCACAGTTTGAGAGCGACCAAAGGCGACTGGCGTTCTTCCACCGGTAAGATTTTCACGATGCACTCCGAAATCACTTGCAAAAAGGCGCGACTTCGCGATCCCCAGCGAAGGGGTAAAGCGTCCAAACATGTACATTTTGGATTGCGAACTGGCGTCATGCAGCCCGTAAAAAAGCGTCACAAGCGACAATAGTCGGCATGTGATTTATTCGCTTTGCATATTAGCTAATTTCTATTCGACGCTGGTTAATTAGCAGTTAATCGGGGTTGCGATTAATGGCCTGTCGCTTAATGGTTGCGGCAAAATTGCGTTTTTCTATTATACGGATGGTCAAATCAACTTTTTGCTACCAGAAATATACATATTTCCATCTGAGGAAATTCTTGCTGTTCCGTCGCCGAGACTTCTGCGATGCCAGGTCAGGTGAACGTCTCGGCTCGACAAAGGGAGTCCGATCTTCGAAGAACGCGACACCGCGCAACCTCTCTCTCGACGCTCCACCGGATTTCGGCTCCACCGTTGGAGAGCTCGCGCCATGCAGTTGCTCTCATCGACATGGCGGGACAGATTTTCATTTCAAGATATTGTTTTTTATGGTTTTTTACTAAAATATTTTTTTATTATACTTGCTGTTGCGGAAGTCGGATGTTTCGCATAGGTTTTTACGGCAACGTTTCAGTGAGGGAGGAGACTCATGCGCATACGTTCTATTTTGGCCGCCTTGGCGGCTGGTGTCATGTTGCCAGCAGGGATTGCTGGGGCCACTGACTTGGAGGTGACGCACTGGTGGACATCGGGCAGTGAAGCTGCTGCGGTGGGGGAGCTAGCCAAGGCGTTTGATGCAACCGGAAATAAGTGGGTGGATGGCGCCATCGCTGGATCAGGCGGCACAGCGCGCCCGATCATGATCAGTCGGATCACCGGCGGTGACCCGATGGGCGCGACGCAATTCAATCACGGTCGTCAGGCGGAAGAGCTGGCCCAGTCTGGATTGATGCGTGATCTCAACGATGTCGCTGAAAAGGGCAATTGGAAAGAGATCATCAAGCCAGCCAGCCTGCTCGAAAGCTGCACCATCGATGGCAAGATTTATTGTGCCCCCGTCAACATTCACTCATGGCAGTGGCTATGGCTTTCCAATGAGGCCTTTAAAAAAGCCGGCGTAGAGGTTCCCAAGAACTGGACCGAATTCATTGCTGCAGCCCCTGCGCTGCAAAAAGCGGGCATTCAGCCGCTCGCCTTGGGTGGTCAGGCCTGGCAGGCCAATGGTCTGTTCGATACGCTGTTGATTGCGATGGGCGGCAAGGACCTTTACGAAAAGGTCTATAAGGATAAGGACGCCGAGGTTGCCGCCGGGCCGGACATGCAGAAGATTTTTGCTGCTGCCGACGAAGCTCGCAAGCTGACAAAAGGTTCTAATGTTCAAGACTGGAACCAGGCAACGAACATGGTCATCACCGGCAAGGCCGGTGGACAGGTCATGGGCGACTGGGCACAGGGTGAATTCCAGCTGGCCAATATGAAAGCCGGAACCGACTACACCTGCCTTCCAGGCCTTGGTCTGAATGAATATCTTACAGCCAATGGCGACGCCTTTTATTTCCCGCTGTTAAAAGACGAAGCGAAATCCAAGGCCCAGGAAGTTCTGGCTGAAGTGATCGTCGATCCCAAAACGCAGTTGGCCTTCAACCTGAAGAAGGGCTCGCTTCCCATACGGTCTGACGTTGACCTGGGTGTTGCGAACGACTGCATGAAAAAGGGTCTGGATATCTTGGCGAAGGGCAATGTGCTGGCAAGCACGGATCAGCTGATCTCCGCCGATACGCAAAAGCAAAAAGAGGACTTGATGTCCGAGTTTTTTGCCAATGCGTCCCTGACTGCCGAGGCCGCACAGAAGCGTTTTGCTGACATCATTTCCTCAGCGGACTGACCTTAGTCGTCTGTAACCGGTCACGATAACGCTTGCGGTTACAGACACCTCCTGACCGGACGCCCGTGATTTTTCGCGTCTGGAAAACTGTGCGGCGGGATTTGCTGTGAAGCGACCCGCTGCATGATCAACCTTTATGATTGATGAGGAGTGGTACATGGCAGTCAAAAGCCATTCTGGTCGTCCCAACCAGCTATTCCGCAATCTGAATTCAAAGATTGCGTCGATACCCATGATCTTGACCGCGATGGTCATCTTCCTGGGCGGAACGATCTGGACAGTCGTTTATTCCTTTACGAACTCGAAATTGCTGCCACGCGCGACTTTTATTGGCTTTGAGCAATATGAGCGCCTATGGGCGGCACCTCGCTGGATCATCTCGATCCAGAACCTTGCGATCTACGGCATTCTTTCGCTGATTTTCAGCCTCGTAATTGGCTTTGTGCTGGCCGCGCTGATGGATCAGAAAATACGTTTCGAAAATACATTTCGAACCATCTTTCTCTATCCCTTCGCCCTTTCCTTCATCGTCACCGGTCTTGTGTGGCAATGGTTGTTGAACCCGGAGTTCGGCATTCAGGCTGTGGTGCGATCTCTTGGTTGGCAAAGTTTTACGTTCGATCCGCTCTACAATTCAGATTTCGTCATTTACGGCATCCTGATCGCCGCCCTTTGGCAAGGCACGGGCCTCGTCATGTGCCTCATGCTGGCTGGCCTGCGGGGCATTGATGAGGACATATGGAAGGCCTCTCGTGTAGACGGTATTCCCATGTGGAAGACCTATATTCTTATCGTCATTCCCATGATGCGCCCGGTTTTCATCACCACCCTCGTCATTATCGCCAGTGGCATCGTCAAGGTTTACGACCTTGTGGTGGCGCAGACCAGCGGCGGACCCGGCATCGCGTCCGAAGTGCCTGCGAAATACGTCTACGACTATATGTTCCAGGCGCAGAACCTGGGCCAGGGCTTTGCCGCCTCGACCATGATGCTGCTCACGGTCGCCATCATCGTCGTTCCATGGGCCTATCTCGAATTTGGAGGGCGCAAGCGTGGCTGATATCTCTACACTCAATACGGTCGCAGCAGGGATCGACCCTGTCTCGGCCAAACTGGATGGTCCAAGCGGTCGCAAGCCAAAGAAGCGGTTGTCCCGGCGCAATATCATTCTCTATGGCAGCCTGTTCGTTGCGGCCCTTTATTATCTGCTGCCGCTTTACGTGATGATCGTGACATCGCTGAAAGGCATGCCGGAAATCCGCATGGGCAACATCTTCGCCCCGCCGCTTGAAATCACCTTCGAGCCCTGGGTCAAGGCCTGGTCCAACGCATGCACAGGCCTGAACTGTGATGGACTGTCTCGCGGGTTCTGGAATTCTATCCGGATCATGATCCCGTCCACGATCGTATCCATCGTGATTGCGTCCGTCAGTGGTTATGCGCTGGCGAACTGGAAGTTCAAAGGTTCGGAGTTCTTCTTCTCCATCCTCATCATCGGTGCGTTCATTCCCTATCAGGTCATGATTTATCCGATCGTGATTGTGTTGCGGGAGATCGGTGTCTACGGAACGCTGACGGGTCTTGTCATCGTGCATACGATTTTCGGCATGCCCATCCTCACTTTGCTGTTTCGCAACTACTTTGCCGGTCTGCCGGAAGAATTGTTCAAGGCAGCGCGCATCGATGGTGCGAATTTCTGGCAAATCTATTTCCGCATCATGGCGCCCATGTCGCTACCGATTTTCGTGGTCGCCATGATCTTGCAGGTTACCGGCATTTGGAACGACTTCCTGTTCGGCGTCGTCTTCACCAGACCGGAATATTACCCGATGACGGTTCAGCTCAACAATATCGTCAACTCGGTTCAAGGCGTGAAGGAATACAACGTCAACATGGCGGCGACCCTTCTGACCGGTGCCGTTCCGCTTTTCGTCTATTTCGTTTCAGGCAGACTTTTTGTCCGCGGCATCGCCGCAGGCGCAGTCAAAGGTTAAGCTTCATGAATAAAAGCGTCTCCATTCGCGACCTGTCTCTGTCCTTCGGTGCAGTCAACGTACTCTCTGACCTCAATCTTGATATTTACGAAGGCGAGTTTCTGGTTCTTCTCGGGTCGTCCGGCTGCGGAAAATCCACATTGCTCAACTGCATCGCCGGGCTTCTGGAACCGACGGAAGGGCAGATCTTCATCAAGGACCGCAACGTCACCTGGGAAGAGCCGAAAGATCGCGGCATCGGTATGGTGTTTCAATCCTACGCGCTCTACCCGCAGATGACGGTGGAAAAGAACCTTTCCTTCGGTTTGCAGGTTGCCAAGATACCGAAGGATGAAATCGACAAGCGCGTGAAACGTGCCGCCGGTATTCTTCAGATCGAACCGCTTTTAAAGCGCAAACCGGCAGAACTGTCCGGCGGTCAGCGTCAACGTGTGGCCATCGGGCGCGCACTGGTGCGTGATGTAGATGTCTTTCTGTTCGATGAGCCGCTGTCCAACCTCGATGCGAAACTGCGCTCGGAACTGCGTGTGGAAATCAAGCGGCTTCACCAGTCGCTGAAAAACACAATGATCTACGTGACGCATGACCAGATCGAGGCTCTGACGCTGGCGGACCGCATCGCGATCATGAAAAGCGGTGTCATCCAGCAATTGGATGATCCTGTCTCGATCTACAACAAACCGAAGAACCTGTTTGTCGCGGGCTTCATCGGTTCGCCGTCCATGAACTTCCTGCATGGGGAGTTGGAAGCAAAAGACGGCAAGGTCGCATTTACCACCCATGGCGTCAGCTTCACGCTGGACGGATACGAAGCCTCATCGACGTTGACACCAGGCACCCCAGCAGTTCTGGGTGTGCGCCCGGAACATGTGCGGGTTGATAGCGATATCACCGGTGGTGAAATCCATGATGCCGTTGTGGATATCGAAGAGCCAATGGGTGCCGATAACCTCATCTGGCTCAAGCTTGCCGGTCACACGCTCTCCGTGCGTGTTGGCGGGCACCGCCGTTTTGCGCCCGGAACGAAGGTCAAGCTGGCCTTCGATATGTCCATGGCTTCGCTTTTTGATGCGGCAAGCGAAGATCGCATCTGAACACACACCATTCCACCGGCCACAATCCCAATGTCAGGCCCAATGTCAGGAGAGACATATGACGAAACTTGGTTTTCAGCTTTACAGCGCCCGCAATTTCCCGCCGCTGTCCGATATCTTCAAGAAACTTTCGGCGGCAGGCTACGCGCATGTCGAAGGTTTCGGTGGCATCTACGGCAGCATGGATGACGTAGCCTTGAAGGCTTTGCGCAGCGATCTCGATGCCAACAATCTGACCATGCCGACCGGCCATTTCGGTCTCGATATGCTGGAGAAAGAACCTCAGACAGCGTTGAACATCGCCAAAATTCTCGGCGTTGAAGCGATCTATTGCCCGCATCTCATGCCCGATCAGCGCCCAAGCGATGCAGCCGGTTGGCTGGCATTCGGCAAGCGGCTTCAGGAGATCGCCAAGCCGTTCCGCGATGCCGGACTGTCGTTTGGCTGGCACAACCATGATTTCGAGTTCGTAAAGCTCGATGACGGCTCCACACCGCAAGAGCAAATCTTTGCCGGTGGGCCGGAGCTGGAATGGGAAGCGGATATCGCATGGATCATCCGCGGCAAGGCCGATCCCTTCGAATGGATCGAGCGCTATGCCAGCCGTATCACTGCGGTGCATGTGAAGGATATCGCGCCGACGGGTGAAAATACCGATGAGGACGGCTGGGCAGATGTCGGCCACGGCACGGTGGATTGGAAGGGACTGGTTGATGTGCTGAAGAAGACGGCCGTCAAATATTATGTCGTTGAGCACGATAATGCCAAGGATGCTGATCGTCTCATCACGCGTTCCATCGCAGCCTTCAACACCTATTAATAGCGACAGCTGGAGTTACAGATATGGCCAATGACCTTGGCGTCGGCATCATCGGATGCGGCAATATTTCAACCACCTATTTTTCGCTCTCGCCTCTCTTTAGAGGCCTGAAAGTTCTGGCCTGCGCCGACCTTAACCGCAGTGCCGCCGAACTGCGAGCCGAAGAATATGGTGTCAAAGCGCAGTCCATCGAAGAACTGCTGCAAAACGATGACATCGATGTGGTGGTCAACCTCACCATTCCTGCGGCACATTTTTCCGTTTCGAAATCCATCCTCGAAGCCGGCAAGCACGTCTATTCGGAAAAGCCTCTGGTGCTGACACTGGAGGAGGGCGAGGAACTGCGGCGTCTGGCGACTGAAAAGAACCTCGCTGTCGGTTGTGCGCCCGATACGTTTCTAGGCGGCGCGCATCAGCTGGCGCGCAAATATATCGATGAAGGCGGCGTCGGTCGCATTACCTCGGGCACATGCCATGTCATGAGCCCCGGCATGGAAATGTGGCACCCCAATCCCGGCTTCTTCTTCTTAGAAGGCGGTGGCCCAATCCTCGATCTCGGTCCTTACTACATCGCCAACCTCATCAACCTCATCGGCCCGGTCAAACGTGTCGGTGCCCTGACGTCGATGGCAAATCCCACCCGGACTGTGACCAGCCAGCCTCTGAACGGTCAGGTCATTCCTGTGGAAACGCCCACCAATATCCACGCTCTTCTGGAGTTCGTGAACGGCGCGACGATCACCCTGTCAGCAAGCTGGGATGTGTGGTCACACCGCCATGCCAATATGGAGCTATACGGCACGGAAGGCTCGATCTACGTGCCGGACCCGAATTTCTTCGGCGGTGTGGTCGAGGCCAGTGGTCGCGATAAGGACATTAAGCCGCTCGAAAATTGGGATCATCCTTTCGGCATTGCCAATCAGGAAAGTCCGAATGGTGCGCGCGCCAATTACCGAACTGCGGGCCTCGCTGACATGGCCATTGCGTTAACAGAGGGACGCGACGCGCGTTGCTCGCTGGACCGTTCGCTGCACGGGATCGATGTTATGACATCGATTCTGAAATCCGGTGAGGAAGGCCGCTTCATCGAGCTGACGACCACGTGCGCCCAGCCAGCCGCTCTGGGTATTGAGGAAGCGCAGGCCTTGCTGCGATGATGGGATCAAGGCGGGTGCGTTTCGCATCCGCCTCCCTAATTTAGGCGGTGAGTATGTCGGTGCGGATCGTCGCCTTCAATGGCAGGTGATCAGATGCAATGCGTGACAATGCACTCTCATGCGCTGTCACATTATCGATCAAGCCCTCGCGATTTGAGATGATACGGTCCAGCGCCAGCACCGGCAGGCCAGAGGGAAAGCTCGGAACGGCGGGTGGCAGAGTTCCAAAGGCGTCGCGGAAGGTGTTCAGCGACGAGCCGTTGCCGAGCCGCCATTCGTTGAGGTCGCCTAACAGCACGGTTGGCTGTTCGTCTCGTGTGTTTAGCAGATCGACCAATGCTCTTGCCTGTTGCGCGCGGGAATGTCGTAAAAGGCCGAAATGGGCTGCAATGACGCGCAGCGTTCCGCCCTGCTTTAGGTCCAGTTCCACCACCAGCGCCCCGCGGGGCTCCAGTCCAGGCAGTTTCAAGGGGTGGACATCGCGCACAGCCCCTTCCTTGAAAAGCACGACATTGCCATGCCAGCCATGCGCCTTGGCGCCAGCGGTGATCGGAACCGGCGACAGCCCGCACTCCCGCTCCAGCCTGAGAAGGTCGAGCAGCCCCGTGCGCTCACCAAACCGGCTGTCGGCTTCTTGTAAGGCGATGATGTCAGCGCCGATTTCCTGGATGACGTGGCTGATGCGATCAGGGTCGAATCTACGGTCTCGTCCGACGCATTTGTGGACATTGTAGGAGGCGATGATCGGCAGCTTGGCTTCACCGCAGGGATCGGTTTTGCTGCCGCCATTCTTGCGATTGCGAAAGGACGTGACGATGAAAGAGGGGAGGCTTTCCTGTTTGGTCCGTCTCGACTTTTTATCTGGCACCAGTGACATTCACTTCCTCAATCTCAAAAGAACGCCCTGCAATGCTTCTATTGTGCCCCTCATAGATAGGGAGACGCCAACCACAAAATGCGTTCGACAAGCCGCAATGCAAAGGGTCTTGCCCGCAATGCTTCGAGCTCTACCGGTTCGGCATTTTGCATGGCGTCATGTATGCGCGACGAGACCGCTTTTGCGAAGCCCTCATCGATAACTTCTATGTCCACCTCAAAGTTCAATCTTAATGAGCGTGGATCGAGATTGGATGAGCCGACATAGGACCAGCGGTCATCGATCACCAGCAGTTTGGAATGGTTGAAGGGACCGGTCGCACGCCAGATGCGGCAATAGCTTTTCAACATCTGATCGAACTGTGCCGTCATCGCTCTGTCGACCAACATCAGATTGTTGTTGGCAGGCACAATGATATCGACCTGCACCCCACGCCTTGCCGCCGTGGTCAACGCCGATATGAGCTCTCGGTCGGGAAGAAAATAAGGTGACACGATGCGGATGGACGAGCGCGCGATGGAAAAAGCCCCCATCAGCAGTTTGTGACTGGTCTCGATGCTGTTGTCGGGACCGGACGCCACCACGCGCGCCAGCACCGGAGAGCCGGGTTTGCCTTGCGGCAGCGTCACGTCCCACATTGGTCCATCCAGCAATTCGCCGGTGGTGAAACGCCAGTCTTCGGCAGCAACGGTGAAAAGATCAGCAACCAGCGGGCCTTTGACCTTGAAGTGCGTATCACGCGATTGATGATCGCCGGAAAATTCCGCAGCGAATCCTTCGCGAATATTCATGCCACCGGTGAATGCCGTACGCCCATCGACCACAAGAATTTTGCGGTGCGTTCTCAAATTCGCATAGGGCAAACGCAGTCCCATGATGACATTGCCGTTAAAGACACTGGCGTTGATGCCCGCTTCCTTGAGGCCCGGCAGAATGCTCGGCACAGAGTAACGTGCGCCCACCGCATCGATCAACACCCGGACCTCGACGCCCCGATTTTGCGCCTGTGTCAAGGCGTCGACAAATCGGCTCCCAATTCGATCCTGATCGAAAATATAGGTTTCGAGGATGATTGAGCGCCGTGCATTGTCGATTGCTTCCAGCATCGCGGCGTATGCAATGTCGCCATTTGCGAGCGGCTCGATCGTGTTACCGGTGGTCAGCGCGTTACGAGTGACCCGGTCCCCCACGGTCTTCATGGCTGCAAAACGCCGCCCGAACCGTGCAATGACGACATCGTCGCTCGCATCGAAACGGGCGACACGATCCATGATCGTGCCGTGCATCAGGGAACGCTGCTGACCGAGTGAACTGCGACGGATACGATTGATCCCGGCAATCGCATAGATCACGGCACCCACCACCGGTGACAGCACGATAACACCGACCCAGCCCAAGGCGGTTCGGACTTCCTGCTTCGTCATGGTTGCGTGGATGGCTGCGGTGGCGCCCATGATGACAGACAAGGTTGCCAGAATGTGCGGCCAATAGGTCGTAACGAGATCAATCATACCGGCGAATATAGAGGAGTTCGGCTTTGCCGCAAGGCGCATCCCTCGAAAGCCAAGTAGGGATATTTTAAGGCTTTGTAAGCTATAAAGTTCGAAGTTTAATCAATAAATCCGATGACATCATGAGTGCTGATACAGATATCTCTGCCGCAATGAGAGGGGCGATCACAAGCCCGCGGACTTGTATTCACGCCGGATTTATTTTACCACCTTTTCACCTTCTGCAAATCGGTGAAACGCCATGCGTTTGAGACATATTTTGCTTCTCGCCTGTACGGCTCTGATGCTTACAGGCTGTAACGAAACGCTCGAGACCGTCGAGCGGGACGTCTCGCATGTCAAGAACAAGGTTGATTACCCGCTTTCTCCGTCCATTCTCGCTGAGATGGACAAGAAAAATATGGATCGCAATGCGCCGATCATGATCCGTATTTTCAAGGAAGAAGGTAAGCTCGAAATCTGGAAAGCCCGTCGCGACAATCGCTTCGAGGTCATCGCGTCCTACGACATTTGTGCATGGTCTGGAAAGCTCGGCCCCAAGGTCAAGGAAGGCGACCGTCAGGCGCCTGAAGGTTTCTATAATCTGACGCCGGGGCATCTCAACCCGAATTCCAATTATTACCTCGCGATCAATACCGGTTTCCCCAACCGCTATGACCAAGCGAATGGCCGCAACGGCACCAATCTGATGATCCACGGTGCCTGCTCGTCGTCGGGTTGTTATTCCATGACCGACGCGCAGGTGCTGGAAATTTACGGTTTTGCGCGTGATGCCTTCAAGGGTGGCCAGAAAACGGTGCAGCTTCAGGCGTTGCCGTTCCGCATGAACGCGGAAAACATGGCGCGTCATCGCAACAGCGAGCATTACGAATTCTGGAAGATGCTGAAGGTTGGCTACGACAACTTCGAAGTCACCAAGCGCCCACCGGACGTCAATGTCTGCGAAAAGAAGTATGTGTTCAACCAGCAGGCAGAAGGTGGACAGTTCAACGCATCCGCTGCCTGCCCGAAGATGAGCACGCCGCCTGCTCTCGCCAGCGCTCTTCAAAGCTATGCCAAGACCTATGATGTCGCCTATTCCAAGGCGACGAAAAAGCTCGACGGTATGGTCTGGTACGATCCGAGTGAAGCGGAGCGCAAGGCGATCGTGGCGGCAAAGCGTAAGGGCCGTGAGCCTGCTTACGCACCAACGGGTTCTGCTCTCAAAGCCGGCAGGCTGATGAAGGAAACCGAATTCGTCGCGCTGATGGAAAAGAAGGCGGCCAAGGGAATTTCTGGCCAGGCCGCGACGGCCATGGCGTCTGCATCCAACCCGGGCGCGACCACGGCTGCAACGCGTGGAACACAACAGCCCAATGCCGACCGCGTCGCACCGACCGTCATGGTGGCGGCGGCACCTGCGGCTCCTGCCCAGTCGACTGCTGTTGCGCAAAGCGTGCCTGTTCCGGCCGTCAACCCACTGGCCTTCTCCGCACCATCGCCAGCTGAGGATGCCCAGAAGAAGCCATTCTGGAAATTCTGGTCCAAGGAATGACGGGTAGCAATCCTGTTATCTACGATCTAAGGGGGCTGAAATGCCCCCTTCCTGTTTTGAAAAGCCGTAAAAAACTATCGATGATGGGTGCAGGCGATACGCTTTGGGTGGAAACCACCGATGATCTCGCCGTGATCGATATTGCCCATATGTGCAGGGAGGACGGCCACGATTTGCTGGAGACCGTGCCGACGTCCAACGGTCATCGGTTCCTCATCCGCAAAGGGTAGGCCTGAAATACTGAAAGGGTCTCTACACGCCGCGTTTGTTTCCCCACAAGAGAACATGCAATTGCGGAAGAACCCGCACGTCGAACCATCGATCCGCGTTCACCTTTTCCACCAGCCACAACATGCGCTCCATCACACCATCGATATCAACCACGGCATCGTCGTCCTCGGGCGGTGGTGGTGTGTGGTTGCCGGGTTGAAGATAGACCGGCAGCTGCGGATAACGCCGATGCGCGTCCTTGGCATAGGCATAGTCCACATCGTCAAAAACCACGATTTTGAGCGCGAGTTGTGGTCCACTTCCTGCCGCTGTGAGACAGCTTTCAAAGGCTGGCCAGTCCGTCTGCATACCGCTTGAAGGTGGCTTGGGGCTTAGAACCAGATAGTCGAGATCCGCAAACCAGTCTTTCGCAAGGCTGCCCTGAGTCTCGAGCGCAAAGCGATATCCTTCGCCGTGACCTTTCGCGATGAGAGGCCCAAGTGGCTGGATGGCCGGATTTCCACCCGATAGAGAGACGGTGAGCGGCTTTCCACCGGATAGGCGTTTGACCTCCTGCCAGATTTCTTCGGCCGACATCGGCGTCCAGTCCTCCCGGTACTTGCTTTCGACAGCATGTAGCGTGTCGCACCATGAGCAGCGATAATCGCATCCGCCAGTGCGTACGAAGACGGTGGGAAGGCCGATCAGAAGGCCTTCGCCCTGAATGGTCGGGCCGAAAATCTCACTGATGCGAACAGGCGCTTCTTTTTGCGTGTTCATGGCTTTGGCTGCGGGCGGTACTCGGCCCAGGTCTTGGAAGTTTCGCTGACGCGGACGGCGCTCGTTTCCGGCAGGCGCTCTTTGCACCAGTCATAAAAGTGCTTGGCAAGACACTCGGCCGTTACTCTGTCATGTCCCATAACATCATTGAGATGACGGTGGTCGAAACGGTCATCGATATAATGCTTCAGCGGTGCGAGTTCCTGATAGTCGCGCACGAAGCCGTGCTCGTTCAGCTCTTGCCCTGAAAGCTCGACTTCAACGATGTAATTGTGGCCGTGCAGCCGCGCGCATTGATGGTCTGCGGGCAGGCTTTTCAGCTGATGGGACGCCGAAAAATGGAATTCCTTGGTAATACGGTACATTACTTCACCGCCTGCGCCGCATAGGCACTGGTGGCCGCGATCCAGAAATCCGGGTCCTCGTAATCGGTGAGGTCATCGACCCCGGCCAGTTGAAACGCTTCACGACGTTCTACGCAGGTACCACAGCGCCCGCAGTGGCGCATGCCGCCCTTGTAGCAGGACCATGTCTCTGCAAACGGCGTTTCGTGCTTGGCGCCATCCGTGACGATGTCCGCTTTGGAACCGGTGACATAAGGTGCGTAGAGCTTGACGCTGGCGTAACCTTCCAGGGCGTGGCGCTGCATGTCGTTGAAACTGTCGATGAAGCCGGGACGGCAATCCGGGTAGATGAAATGGTCGCCGCCATGCACGGCAATCGCAACGGCATCGGCCTGCTGGGCTGCGGCCAGGCCGAACGCGATGGTGAGCATGATGGCATTGCGGTTGGGAACGACGGTGGAGCGCATCGTTTCTTCCGCATAATGGCCATCCGGCACCTCGACATTATCCGTCAAAGCCGAGCCGGTCAGATGGGCACCGATTGTGCGGATATCGATGATGTGATGGGGAACGCCAAGGCGGGTTGCGCAACGGGCTGCGAAGTCCAGTTCTTTCTTATGACGCTGCCCGTAGTCGAAGGACACGAGTGCGAGCAGTTCATGTTCGCTTGCAATTTTGTGCGCAAGCGAAACGGAGTCCAATCCGCCAGAGCAGATGACGATAGTCTTCATAGATGAGATCCCTTGTTTTGACCGGGTGGGCTGCGACCGGATTGGTTGCGGCTTCTAGCGCAAGTCGGGATCGTTGTGAAGGGGCGCAGGCTTTTTAGAGCCCGCGCCGACCTGGAGGGTTAAGTTTGATTATTCGATGATCACGGAAAGCGTAGTGCCGGTGTAGACTGGCCTTACCTTCACGCCGTTGGCTTCGATCGCCGCAAATGAGCCATTGAGACCATCTGCCGTCAAGACCTCGAATTTCGAGCCCGCTTCGGGTGCTTTGTCCCCGAAGGTTAGCTGAAGAGCCGCCTTGTCGAGCACGGCTTTGCCATTGATGTGCAATGGACCATTTTTCGCGCCAAGAGACAGTGTCCCGCCTGTCTGGCTGTAGTTTCCACCAACGTCCACGCCGCCAACTGCTGAAAGCTGAAGTGTACCGCCTGAAACCAGCACGCTACCGGTTCCAAGGGCTGTCTTGGAGGAGACGTTGAGCGTTCCATCATTGACAACGGTGCCGCCAGAATAGCTGTTTGCACCGTTGAGCTCCAAGGCGCCGGTTCCGGTTTTCACCAGGCGACCAGGTCCCGCAATATCGTTTGTCCAGCGGTCTTGCGCACTGAACCCGCCAGCCGACGCATCCATAGCCACTTCTACGTCACCATCAAACGATCCGTAACCTGCCGCAGCTGCCACGAGGTTGATGCGACCCCACCCATTGCTGTCATCCAGCAAGGGATAGCCAGATTCGATGCCGGTCGAAAACAGAACGGCGCGTCGCTGCGCAGCGCTGAGATAAGGCAGGCGTGTTTCCAACAAGACTTCCGCACCTTTGGGCACGACCATTGCGGAGGTTGGTGCAGCAGGGTCGCGGCTGAACGAATAAGTCATCCGTTGACGATACGCAGCTTTGTTGGCGGTCTCATCGGCAAATTGGTCAGAGGATAGATCAGTGCCGTGGGCAAAGGCTTGCAGTGTTTGTCCTTGCGGCAGGCGGCTTTTGAAATAGGCCTGCACGTCATCGAATGCGGCCTTTTTGGTGCTGGCCATGTCGGGGTCTTGCAGCATGGCAGCGGCCATAGCGGTTGCTGCGATACGTCCACCCATCACATCCAGCGGCGAATGCATGCCAGCCACGATGCGGCTTTCGCCAAGCGCTGAGGCACTGGTCAGCAACTCGGAGAAACGCTCCGGCACCGCATAGGCATAGGCGATGGCCGAGAGGTAGGCAGCATTTGTGTGGCCGCTCGGAAAACCGCCATCCTTCTGACGTCCGCGATTTTCCCGAACATACCGCAACGCTGGCACCGTCACATCCGGTTCTGTTTCATATTGCTCGAATGTCTTGTCACCAATGGTCTCTTTGCCGGTTTCAACGACGTCACCCTTGGCGGTCATGCGCCATGGTCGCGGCGACATATAGAAATATTTGGCCGGGTTGGTCGTCGCTTCGGGACCGCGCATGCGTTTTATGAAGGCCACGAAATTTTTGAGCTGAGAGTCCACGGAGCCCGCTTCGGTGCCCTTGTCATCTTCCTTCTTGGTGATGATCTCGTTCGGGTCGAAATCCTGAAGCGTGTGATTGATGGTGGTCGTCGCGCAAGCGCCTTCGCGGTACCACGGCGCCAGCGGACCCATACCCTCGATTACGCTGTAGCCTTGCGAGCGCCTGTCGTTGAGATAGGCATCCAGCGCTTGCGCTTTGGTGCGGTTCTTTCCGGTGACGGAAACCACGTAACGCATGTTTTCCGCCCATATATCCGGATTCACGGCCTTAGCCTTGCTGAAATTGGTCGGGCCGTCGCCATTGGCGCCACCATTAGCCCATGCGTCGTCACCAAGGCTCCAGATGTGGTTGAAGCCGGACAGGATTTTTATGATCGGATTGTCTTGGTCGTCATAGGCTCTGACATCTTCGCCCTTGGCGTTCTTTCCCGTCTGGTTGCGATAGTTTTCCGTAATGGGGAGCGGATATTGAACCGAGGGCTCTGTGATCGAGACGCTGTAACCGATGCCGGTTGGCTCTGTGGTATCGAAAGCCTGCGCATGGCTCGTCAGGCCGATGGCGGCCACAGAGGCCAGCATGGCCGAGCGAAACAACGGGAAATACACGGAAAAATTTGCCATGGCAGGCGTCCTATTCATTTTGCAAAACTGGTGTGCAAAATGCCCGGCATGGATGACAGTTTTTTGACAGAGGCACTGACTAAACCTGATCGCCCGATGTCATGCGGTGACGGCCAATGGGAAGCATCATGGGCCTGCCCGATGTCGGGTCGGGGATGATCCGGCTTTCCAGGCCGAAGACGGTACGGATGTTGTCTTGCGTCAACACCTCCTCAGGCGTGCCCATCACATGCAGACGCCCTGCTGCCATGGCGACGAGATAATCGGCGTAACGTGCTGCCAGATTAAGATCGTGCAGAACCATGACGATGGTCGTGCCGCGGCTGTGGTTCAGGTCGGTCAGTAGGTCGAGAACCTCCACCTGATGGCTGATGTCCAGAAACGTCGTGGGCTCATCCAACAGCAAGAGTTCTGTTTGCTGCGCAAGCGCCATCGCAATCCAGACGCGTTGCCGTTGGCCGCCGGAAAGCTCGTCCACCGGTCGCTCGGCAAGTTCGAAAGTCTTTGTGGCCTCGAGTGCTGCGGCCACGGCGTCGTCATCCTCTCGTGTCCAGCGGGAGAGCAAGCCTTGGTGCGGATGCCTGCCGCGGCTGACGAGGTCCGCCACCGTGATGCCCTCGGGCGCGATGGGGGATTGCGGCAGGAGCCCCAGTGTCCGCGCCAGCTTTTTGGGCGCTATGCTATGGATCGACTTTCCGTCCAGCAACACATGGCCGAGTTTTGGCGAAAGAAGCCGCGACATGGTGCGCAACAGCGTGGATTTACCGCATGCATTGGCCCCGACAATGACGGTGATCTTGCCCGAGGGTATGGTGAGGTCGAGGTCTTCCAGAATGAGCCGGTCACCATAACCGGCGGACAGTTGGCTGACTTCAAGGGAATGGGCGGTCAAAGCGAGCCTCCGCTCCGGTTGGCGCGTATGATCAGGAAGATGAGATAGGGTGCACCGAGCGCGCCGGTGACCACACCCACGGGGTAGCGGCTGGGGAGCAGGAACTGCCCCGCGTAATCTCCTGCGAGTACCAACAATGCGCCGACCAAGGCGGCGGGGACCAGCAGTGAGCCGTGCGAGCCGACGATACGCGCTGCAATCGGCCCTGAGAGAAACGCAACGAAGGCAATCGGCCCGGTGATGGCCGTTGCAAAGGCAATCATGCCGACGGCAGCAATGATAACGAGCACGCGGGTAACGCCAACGCGCACGCCCAACGCGGCAGCCGTGTCATCCCCAAGTCGTAATGCTTCGAGGTCCCGCTGGCGGCTTAGCAACAAGCTTCCGAAAACGATGAGCCCCAGCAGCAGCGGCAGGACTTGCGAGAGCTGCGCGCCGTTGACGCTGCCCGTCAGCCACCGCATGGCTTCTTGCAGGTTCCAGGCAGGGGCTGTCGACAAAATATAGGCGATAATGCTTTCCAGCATGGCAGAAACGCCGATGCCGACGAGGATGAGCCGCGTTCCGGCAACGCCATTACGGGACGACAGTCCATAGACCGACAGAGCGACGCCAAGGCCAGCAATCACAGCAAAGACTGAAACAATGGGGCCTTTCAGCGATAGCACGACGATGGCAAACACCGCCGCCGCGCTCGCACCCGAACTGATGCCGATAATATCCGGGCTCGCCAGTGGATTGCGCAGCATGATCTGAAAGGCGACGCCGCCAAGCCCAAAGCTTAAGCCCGCCAGAATGGACAGCAGAGCACGTGGCAAGCGCAACTGCCCCACAGTAAAGCTTGCGCCGGCAACATCCTCGCCCAGCAAAACGCTTATGACGTCTGCCGGTCGCGTGAAGGATTGGCCGAGCACAAGCGTGAGCGAAAAGATCGCAACGAGAAACGTAACAAGAACGGCCATTACACGCAGACGTTTGCGCCCATGCTTGTTGCGGCTTTCCACGATGGAGTGAACAATTGGTGCCAGCATCGTCATAGCTCGCGCACCCGCTGGCGTCTGACGACCCAGATGAAGAACGGCGCACCGATGAGCGCGGTGACGATTCCCACATCGAGTTCGGACGGGCGCGAGATGATGCGTCCGACAATGTCTGCCGCGAGCAACAGGCCAGCACCCGCCAGCGCCGAAAACGGCAGGAGCCAGCGGTGATCGACCCCCACCAGCAAGCGACAGAGATGCGGCACGACAAGCCCTAAAAAGCCGATGGGTCCACACACCGCCGTCGTTGCGCCACAGAGCAGGATTGCACCAAGTGCGGAGAACGCACGGGCTATAGCCACGCGCTCACCAAGGCCTGCCGCTAGGTCGTCCCCCAAAGCCAAAGAGTTGAGTTTTCGCGCCGACAGCATGCTGATGAAAAAACCGACAGCCAGAAACGGCAGGACATGCGAGATACGATCGAATGTCGCGCCACCAACGCCGCCGATCTGCCATGAGCGGATGCCCCCGGCAATGTCGTTTCTCGGCAGAACGACCGCGATAACCAGCGACGAGAACGCTACGGAGGTTGCCGCGCCCGCCAGCGCTAGTTTCAACGGCGTCGCACCACCGCGACCCAGCGAGCCGATCGTATAAACGAAAACGGCCGAACACCCCGCACCGGCTATTGCCGTCCAGATAAATGCGTTGGCCGAGGCGATGTTGAACCACGCGACGCCGATCACCACCGCAAGCGACGCGCCCATGTTCACGCCCAATATTCCGGGGTCTGCAAGAGGATTGCGTGTGACACCTTGCATGATGGCGCCGGATAAGCCCAGCGCGGCGCCAGCAACCACGGCAAGGAGCGTGCGGGGAATACGAACGACGACAGCAGCCTGACCGATATTATCGGTTTGGCCGCCCACGGCTGCCAGGATATCATTCCAGCCGACGTCTCTTGTGCCGATGGCAACGGATAGCACACACAGCAGGAAAAGCATCGCCATCACGGCCAGAAGCCAGAGCGAGCGGGCGCCGTTGGATCGCACCCTCACTCCAGTTGGCGTCCGGTTCCTGTGGCGTCTGAACGTCATCAGCGCGGTCCAGAGGATTTTTCTGCTGCTTTAGCCAGCAACGCCGCATAATCCTTCAAAACCCATGAAATGGACAGCGGCGTCGGGTTTGCTGCTGTGCCAAGCGGGTTTCGGCCCAGCATGACGATTGATTTGTTCTGGACGGCAGGCATTTTGGACAAGAGCGGATCAGCCTCCACCGCATCCAGCAATGGCTGGCCGCCATAGGTCACGATGATGTCGACATCATCGAACGAATCCACGCGCTCTGCGCTGAGACTGGACGCGAACTGTCCCTGCTTTGAGGCTTCCTGGACGCTTTTGGGCGATGTCAGACCCAGGTCTGCGAAAAACTTCACGCGAGTATCGTTGGCGGTGTAGAAATTGACGGTGCTGAGGTTGGTCGCATCCAGATGGGTGACGAACATGGCGGATTTCCCCTTCAATTGGGGGTAACCGGCGACCACCTGCGCAATCTCACCTTCCGTGCGCTTGATCAACGCCTCACCCTCAGCGGACATGCCAAGACCGGCGCTGTTGAAGCGGATCATGTCACGCCAGTCTGTTGCCCATGCCGATTGCGGATAGGCGATGACGGGTGCGATCTGGCTCAGCGTGTCGTAATCCGCCTGGCTCATGCCAGAATAGGCGGCCAGGATAACGTCGGGTTTCGTAGCGGCGACGGCTTCGAAATCGATGCCGTCGCCTTCGTCGAACAGCACAGGCTTTTCCGCACCAAGCGCTTTCAACCGTTCAGCTACCCATGGCAGGAGGCCATCGCCGTCATCGTCCCCGAAATTGGCCGCAGCAAAACCGACTGGCACGATGCCGAGAGCCAACGGCACCTCGTGATTGGCCCATGCGACGGTGGCGATCCGTTCAGGTTTCCTTTCAATCGTTGCTGTGCCCAAAGCGTGTTTGATGACGAGCGGATAGGTCGTCTCATCGGCAGCTTGCGCCGCTGACAATGCGGCAAACGACAGGATGATAGCGATGATCGGCGCAAAAGCGCTGATGAAGCGCAGCATGGGCGACACTCTCCGAAATTAAAGTTGAGTTCGTTTCTCAGCTTCATGCCATGCGGTCAAGGCTGATGTGGTGGTGGCGCCACACGGAGTGTGGAAGTTTCCGTGGTTTTCTCCAAAACCGTGGAATTGTACAATACCGGATAATCTCCCTCAAGTTATCACCTCCGCCATGGGGCACCGGTGTTCTACCGAGATTGCCAGCGACAGCAACACCACGTCTGGAATGTGATCATGAAGATTGAGACGAAGAGCGCAAATTCGGGCCAGCCACGGCGCCATTATAACAAGGCTATCCTGTTGGGATGCACGGCACTTGTAGCGCTGACGCCTTTGCAGATACTGGCGCAGGAAGCGGGCGCTGCAGGCGGCACTGTTCTTGAAACAATCGTGGTGGATGGATCGGGTGGCGATGATAACGAGAGATCAATCGTAGCCAAACAGACGACTGGCGCTGGAAAGATGCCAAGTGAAGTGCTGACAACACCGGCTTCAGTTTCCGTCATCACTGCAAAAGAAATCAAAGAACGTGCAGCCACAAGCGTCGAGCAGGTCGTGCAGTACACGGCAGGGGTGGTTACTGATTTTTATGGTTCGGATGATCGCTGGGACTTCTTCGATATCCGCGGCTTTACACCGTATACCTATCGGGACGGACTGGCCATTGGCAGGACATTCGGTGGTGTTCGTGAAGAGCCTTATGCTTTCGAGCGTATCGAAGTCCTGAAAGGGACAAGCTCCAGCAGCTTCGGATCCGCTGAGCCCGGTGGCGCCGTGAATTATGTCACCAAGTTGCCGAAAAGCGAGCGCTTTGGTGAAGCTTACGTCACCGGCGGTTCGTTCGACCATAAAGAGGTTGGACTGGATTTTGGTGACAACATCACGCAAGACGATACGCTGTCCTATCGCCTCACCGGGAAGTTTCAGGATGCGGATGCCGAATACGACTACTCGAAGGACAATGAGAAGTTCGTCATGGGCGGCCTGACATGGCGGCCCACGGATGTGACGAGCCTATCTTTTGTGTTCGATCATCTGAACAAGGATGGGGTACCGGGGAGCGGCGGACAGCCTTTCGGTACGGATTTCGACAGAAGCAAATTCTTCGGTGAGCCAGATTATTATTTCAACAACACCAACCGCAACACCTATAGCCTGATGTTCGATCATGATTTCGGAGATGGGCTGAGCTTCGGTTCCAAAGCACGCTACAGCAAAACGAATACCGGATTTGGCAGTGCATATCTACAGAACCCGACAGTGGGTTTTCCAAACCTGACGGATCGTTACTTTTTTGGCAGCGACAAATCGTCAGAACAATTCGTCATCGATGCGAACCTCGTCTATGAGCGAAACTTCGACGACATCGAAAGCCGCACGCTTCTTGGCGTCGAATACAATAACTTCAAGTCGGAAGAGGCGAGCCTGTATGTGCCGAACGGCCCGTCTCCAATTGACTCCGCAAATCCCGTTTACACCGGCGGCCCGAACGTTGGGCTTACCCCTGGGAATGGAAACGATCAAACAACCAGGGCAATTTACCTTCAGCAGGATGTGACTTACCAGGACAGGCTTATTGTAAGCTTAGGTCTGCGGAACGATTGGCTCGATCTCAGTCAAACAGAGTTGGCGTCTGGCGCCTCGACGTCCAGTGCCAACAGCGAATTCAGCAAAAAGGTCGGACTCAGCTATAAAATCACCCAGGAATTCGCTGCCTTTGCAAGCTACGCTGAGTCCGCAGCCCCTCCCGGTGTCGGAACAGAACCCACCACCGGCAAGCAGTATGAAGTTGGCGTAAAGTACCAGCCGGACGCTTTTCCAGCCTTGTTCACCGCATCGCTCTATGACCTGACAAAGGGAAACATCACCGTCTATGACAGCGTGACGTATCTGCCAGATTCGGTCGAAAAGGTTCGCCACCGTGGTATTGAACTGGAAGCCAAGGCGGAACTGACGAACACCATCAACCTGATCGCGGCCTACAGCTATATCGACTCCAAGATCGAAGAGCCGGGTGGCGCAAATGATGGTAACCGCCTCATGCGCGTCCCAAAGCACGTGGCTTCCATTTGGACAACGTACACGCTGGAAGGTGAGGGCGCACTCGGCGATATGACCTTTGGCGTAGGCGCTCGATATTCCGACAGCTACTTCACCAACATCCAGAACACCATAGCTTCGGATAGTGCGGTCGTGTTCGATGCGGCCTTTACCTACAAGATCAAGGAGAACACAACGCTTCAGCTCAATGCCAGCAATCTGTTCGACGAAAAACATGTCGCAAGTCAGGACACTGGCGGGGTTTATTACAATCCAGGCCGTGCGATCTACGCAACGCTTCGTCAGACTTGGTAATCTGCTGAATCACGCGTGAAGCCATCGCTTAGCAGTGGCTTCACGCGTTGCGTCACATCATGCCGAGGTCTTTGAGAGTCTTTGCAATCTGTTCACGATGAACATCACTGACATCGCGCAAAGGCGGGCGGACGCGTCCACCAGGCAAGCCACGGGCATTCAGCGCGGCTTTGAGAATGGCAGGGCCGGAGCCGAAGCGCCCGATCAGGTCTGGTGTGTACCATTCCTTCATCAGCACTCGGTCCTTCAAACCGCAGGCCCGCGCAGCTTCCAAATCGCCTGCCCAGAGATTGTCGTAGAAACCAGTCTGCGCGCGTCCGAGAACGCCGCCAGCGCCCATCGTACCGTCTCCATCATGCACAGAAAGCATCGTGAGGCCGAGTTCATTCATCGGGAAGCCGAAGACGCGGACTTTGTCTTTCAGGGCAAAGAAGGTTTCGGCAAAGCGTGAAAAGTCCGGCGTCGATTGTTTGATCGCGACGACGGCATCGATATCGGCCAGACGTTCCAGCAGCGATAGCGGCATGTCGATGCCGGTGCCGGGCGGCCAATTGTAGACGCAGATCGGCAGTTCGGATGCGGCTCCAACGGTGGTGTAGAAATCCACGATTTCATCCGCGTTCGGGCGCACATAAGGCGGTGGTGTGAGCAAGATCCCATCGAAGCCGGCGCTCTTGGCAAAGGCCGCAAATTCGATGCTTTCCTGCGCGGTGAAGCTGGAGCAGCCCGCGATCAGAGGAAGTTTGCCGCGCATCTGCTCACCGGTTTTTTCGAACAGGCGCGCGCGTTCCATCTTGGACATGCTGGTCCATTCGCCCGTGGTGCCAGCCAGAACCAGCCCATGCATGCCCTCGCCATGCAGCCATTCCAGGAGAACGCCAAGGCCCGCCTCATCAAGAGAAAGGTCGTCTTTGAAGGGAGTGGTGATGGCAGGCAGATAACCCCGCCAGTTCACGCGCGATCTCTTGTTTTGTATCATGTCATTCTCCGAAATATAGTCGTGCGTAAGATGTGTTCCGAAGGCGGGACGAAACATCTGTGCTGGTTTGACGGACACGCGCATGGTGATTAGACGACGTGTCGTTGATGTTTTCAGGAACTTACGTTGAGATTTCCGACAACGGCGCGCAGCGCTTCAGGCAGGGAACGGCCAAAGCCATAGGCGCGCTCTGGCGACCAGCCGGTTTCCGGCATCGGAAACTCCGTTACGTCCTTGTAGGGCTGCTCCAACAAGACGGAGAGCGCGTGGGGGAAGCGGTTTCCGATCCAGTTCCAGCCCATGCCGAGATCCGGCTCGGTGGGGCAACCGCCCGGATAGGGATGACCAAGCTCGTAGTCCGGCGAGGCTGCGGCCCAGGCGTTTTCGAATTGCGTGAAGATATCACGACGCTCCGGCTTCCATGTCGGTACGTTTTCCGATGGCCAGATGAAGTTGCAGCGCAGTTCCTTGTCGGCATGGCAGTCGAGGCAGAAATCGACGCCGATTTCTTCCATCTTGTTGCGAAGATGGAAAATCTCCGGGGATTTCTCCAGCGATGGCGACGTCCATTCACGATTGAGATTGGCGCCCACTGCGTTGCTGCGTGTCAGACCAAGAGCCGAGCCATCGGGATTGCAGTTGTGCACGACGTAGAAAACCGCAGAGGACAGCAGCGCACGGGCCGTCGGATCTGTTTCGTCGAGCAATCTGTCGACAATGCCCTCGACGAAGTAACCGCCCTGGGTTTCGCAGGAGTGCTGGCGTGAAATGATCCAGCAGGAGGGCTTGCCCGGTCCCGGTGTGCCGATCGTCAGCATATCGATGGGGCGACCCTGAACGCTCTCCCCGATGGTCGTCAGTGAAACGAGATCGGAAGTCTGGGCCTTGGAGATGAAGGCAAGTTCGCGGGCGGGCTCATAGGGTGCCCAGAAGGCGTAATAGCAGATGTCGTGTTCCGGCGTGTGCTTGAAGCTGTAGATTTCGCCGTCGTAATCGCCACGCAGTCGAAACCAGGTCGTGCCGTCATAACTGGCGACCGGCCCGGTGTTCTGCCACATATTTTCGTAGTCTTCGCGGTTTGCCAGACGCCAGCCCAGCGTCTCATTGGCATTCTCAAAACTGAAACGGCAGTCCTTGCCCTGCGCGCCGCTGACGCGGAAATGGTACCAGCCGAGAAACACATCGCCGGGGTCTTTCTTCAGGCGCAGGCGGATATCGCGGTGATCGGTTGCAGAGACGATCTCGCCGCTGCCGGATGGAATCTTGGATGTGACTGAAACCATTTTGTTCTTCCTGTCTGTCGATGGTCCGGCTTTGAACCAGTTCGTGTGGCTGAGCGAACCATCTGTCATTCTGCCAGCGTCCCAAATTACGGAACGTCCGTGTGGAAACCAGCAGTGGGTAGGTTAGGTAGGGCGGCCTCGATTAGCCGCCCTTGAGATGTGAGAGGTAGATTACCCTTCGATCTTGGCGCCACGCAAAATCGGGAAACCATCGCCCGTCAGGGTCACGCCCTTCAGGCTGGCCTTCAACGCGAAGATCGGTGCCTGATGGTAGAGGTAGATTACCGGCAGGTCCTTTGCGACGAGGGCCTGAGCCTGCTTGAACAGCGCGATGCGTTCCTTCGGATCGACGGCTGCACGGGTGGCATCGAGAAGGCGATCCATTTCCGGGTCGTTGTATTTGCCGACGTTTCGTCCACCCTTGCTGGACAGAACCGGCACGGCCAATGTGTCCAGATCGTTGGCGGATTGCTGGCCGATCGGGCCCCAGGATTCGAAATCGCCATCGGCGGTCAGCTTCAGTGTGGTCGCGAAATCGACAACGTTGAGTTTGGTATCGAAACCAGCCTCGACCGTCATGGCCTGAATGAGTTCACCGACGCGCACGGACAACGGTCTGTTCGGCACCAGCATGGTGAAGGGCACGGGCTGCTTCACACCCGCCTCATCCAAGAGTTTCTTGGCTGCGGCAACATCGCGGGCCGGAATAGGAAAATCCGTGTTGTAGAACGGCGAATCCGGGCTGGCGAACTGGTTGGCTGCCTTGTAGTAACCGGCAAAAACCGCATCCACGATGGCCTGTTTATCCAGCGAAAGTTCCAGCGCGTGGCGAACGCGGGGGTCCTGCATCGGGCCCTTGCGTTCAAGGTTGAACATCAGCGCTTGGGAATTGGCGGCAAAATTCTGGATCATCGCCAAGCTATCGTCTGACTTGACTGTATCGGCCAAAGCAGGATCGAGCTTTTCGATCATATCGACATCGCCAGACTGAAGGTTGGCCAAACGCACGCTGTCAGCCGGAATGATGCGGAAGATCACGCGATCAAAGGAATAATCCTTGGCAAAGCGATAGTTCGGGTCTTTCTCCAGAGTGATGCGGTCCTGCGCAACGCGGCTGACGAACTTGTAAGGGCCGACGCAGACGGGTGCACGACCGACATTGGCGCCTTCACGCTCCAAGGCTTTGGGCGAGAAATACATGCCGTTACGCTCGGCCAGTGTTCCCAAAAGCTGGGCGGCTGGCTGCGCTACTTTTATGACGACCGTCTGTGGATCGGGCGTTTCGATGGAGGAGATGCTGGTCAGGTCGGAATAACGCTGCGTGCCGGGCTTGCGGGCGCGGTCGAGATTGATCTTGACGGCAGCGGAATCGAACGGCGTTCCGTCCTGAAACTTGACGTCCTTTGCCAGATGCAACGTCAGCGACAGGGCGTCATCCGACCACTCCCAGCGTTCGGCGAGGCCTGGCAGAATGTTGAGTTTGGCATCGGTATAGAGCAGCCGCTCGCACATGGTCGACAGAACCGAAATGCCCGTGGAGGCAGCGTTGGATACCGGGTCCAGTGCATCCGGGTCATCGGCGAGCGCAATGCGCAGGTCGGCGGCGCTTGCAGAACCGGCCATCAGGCCCCCGGCCAATATCAAGGCCGTCATAATCTTGCGTGACATGAGTTCGTTCCCTTTATTATTTTTGAAAACTGCTTGTGTCGTCTCTATGCCGTCAACCCGCGACCGAGGTCAAAACGAGGTCGCTGGATGGGTCGGTGATCTGCTGCAGTTCAACGAAATTGCCATCCGGGTCGCGGCAGTAGCAGACGCGCATCGGGCCGACATCGATCGGTTCGGAATTGAAGACCACGCCATCTGCCGAAAGGCGGGCGTGATCGGCAATCACATCGTCGCTGTCGAAGCAGATGTGGGAATATCCACGCTGCGACAAGCCACGGTCATCCATGCGTTCGGATGCTGGCAGGGTGTATTCGAAGATTTCCAGAAACGCATTGCCAGCCTTCAAAACGGCAGCGCGTGCGGTGGAATCGGGGATCGTCGTGATCTGCCCCGCAAAGGCTGCCATGTCGGTTCCGGCTTCCCAGCCAAAGGAAAAGACTTCCGTAAAACCGAGCTTGTCCTTGTAGAAGGTCAGTGCACGATCGAGATCACCAGTGGTGATGGAGGGGTGATGAATGCCACGTAGCATGGGAAATCTCCTTTACGCGTAAGCCGTTGCTTCGATTTCGACTAGAAGATCAGGCGTGAATAGTCGCGAGACCTGAACGAGCGTGCTTGCTGGCTTGTGACCGAGGGCATTGAACGGTCCGACGACCTCGCCCCAATTGGCCAGGGTGGCATCGATATCGGTCGTGTAGACGCGGATGCCCGCAACATTGGCGTAGGTCATGCCAGCATCAGCCAGAACCTTGCCGAGATTTTCGAGGACGAGCTTGAGCTGGCCCTTCATGTCACCCAGATGCTGCGGTGCGCCGTCCGGGCCGGTCGCGCATTGACCAGACAGGGTAAGCACCCGTGACATTCCACTGACTTCGGTCGCGTGCGCAAAGCCGAAGCCTTCCTGCCAATTCCAGGGATTGATCGATTTCGTTTCCATAGCTGTTCCTTTTTATAGCTGTGCGGCGTCGAGAGGATGCAAAAGCGCAACGCTTGCGAAGCGTTGGTGAATTTCGATCTTTCGGACATGACGAAGGCGTCGACCTGACGGATGCGCAGACGCGCAGCTTCCCGGCCACTCTCGCGGCCTCAGGCACCATTTCGTTCCCCTGTCATGACATGCTGGCCGAACTGCCGCGATTTCGAGATGCGGTGCCCGGCTCTTGTTCTTCACTCAGGAAACGTCATGCCTAGCGTTCGTTCAATGACGCTTATTGTCAGATTATGTTGCGTTTTACGCAACGTTAAAGCCAGAATTTTGACCGGGGCGTCTCGTCACTATGTGTCCTACGATCTCGTCTTGTGGCGAATTTCCAATGGTTTTGCGTGGTTTAGATTCCCGAACTTTAGCATTCCCAGTCGCGAATTTGGATCATATCCCAGCGCGTTTATCCGACCCGGTTGAGGGTAAGTGCCAATATATACAGGAGAATTGACTTGAAAACGCACACTCACAGTGCACACTCGTCACAATCTCGAAAGGTGAAATACTTGCCCCAAATATGGTTGAACATCATGCCTGTGGTCTCACCGGCGCCATGACGATTGATTGCCTCATCATCGGCGGCGGCCTGTTGGGTTCGGCCACGGCATTCAATCTGGCCACGGAAGGACTGTCGGTTCTGCTGGTCGAGAAAGGCCAGATCAACGGCGTTGCATCCAGCCAGAACGCCGGAAGCCTGCATTTTCAGCTCGAATATAGAATGATCGAGAATGGTGCGGATGCAGCGCGCAAAGCTGCGGAAGCCATGCCGTTGCATCTGGACGCCATGGCGCGATGGGGCAATGTTGAAGCGGAGCTCGGCGCGCCGGTTGGCGTGAAGCGAACGGGCGGCCTCATGGTTGCCGAGACGGCGGAGCAGGTCGCCGTGCTGGAACAGAAAGCCACGCTGGAGCGCGCATCGGGACTCGATGTCGAATTGCTGGGCCGGTCTGAGCTGGATGGCCTCGCGCCTTATCTGGGACCAGCCGTCGTGGCCGCTGCCCATTGCAAGGGCGAGGGAAAGGCCGATCCGAAGCAAACGACACTTGCCTTTGCCAGAGCTGCGATTAAAGCGGGCGTGCAGATCGAGACGGGCTGCGAAGTGCTGGAGCTGTCGCGGCATGGCGATGTTTGGCATGCGAGACTGAAGGACGGTCGGTTGATCCAGGCCAAAACCGTCGCCATTACCGCAGGCGGATGGTCGGGCCGGGTGGCGGCAATGGCGGGCATGCAGATGCCTGTCAGCCCGGTGGGGCTGACAATGACGGTCACGATGCGCACGAAGCCTCTCATTCCGCATCTGGTTCAGCATGCTGGGCGACGTTTATCGCTGAAGCAGACACCGGAAGGGCAGGTGCTGATCGGCGGCGGATGGCCCGCACAACTGCGCCATGTCGGTGGTGTCATCGATCTCGACGCACGGCCCGCGCTGCAACTCACATCACTGGCAGGCAACATGGCCGCTGCCGCCTCCGTCGTGCCGAAGCTGGAAGCGTTACAGGTGATGCGCGTGTGGACGGGCATGACCTCGCTGATTGCCGATCAATTGCCGCTGCTGGGCGAAATTCCCAAGGCGCCCGGCCTTTTCATCGCGACGGGCGGCTCCGCTTTTACGCTGGGCCTGACCTATGCGCGTCTGCTGGCCGACGCCATTTGCGGCAAGCTACCCATTCTGGATGTTCGCCGGTTCAGCCCTGGCCGTTTCGGGAGTCTCACCCTTGTCTGACCCGCGTCGTCTTCCCGAAAGCAAAGATTTGCACCGCCCGCCCGCGGTCTCCATCACCGTCAACGGCAAACCAACTCTTGCCCATCCGGGCGAAAGCCTTGCGGCAGCACTGATGGCAAGCGGGCATAGCGGCTTTCGCCGCACGCAAAGTGGGGCACTCAGAGCGCCTTATTGCAATATGGGCGTGTGCTTCGATTGTCTGGTAACGGTCGATGGCCAGAGCGGGCAGCGCAGCTGCCTCATCCCCGTGCGGGCCGATATGGTCGTGGAGTTGGAAAATGTCTGAGCTCCGAACCATTGATCTGGCAATCGTCGGCGCTGGCCCGGCGGGTCTTGCGGCGGCACTCGCAGCCAGTGACCAAGGCCTCAGTGTCGTTGTTATCGATGAGCAGCCGGAGATAGGCGGCCAGATATTTCGCCAGCCGCCCCGCAGTTTTAAAGCTGCTCCCAGCAGCGCCTTTCGCAGCTATCCCTTTGGCACCAAGCTTCTAGAGCAAGCGCGCGGCGATTCCCGAATCCGCTTTCAACTTGGGACGACGGCCTGGGGCGTGTTCGAGCCTCGCGACGGCGGACGGGGTGTCGCGCTTGGTCTGTCATCGCAGGACGGTGGCTTGATGTTGCGCAGCAAGGCATTGCTGATCGCAACCGGCGCTCACGATATGCCGGTGGCCTTTCCCGGCTGGACACTTCCCGGCGTCATGGCGGCAGGGGGCGTTCAGACGTTGCTCAAAAGTCAGCACGTTCTCTCCGCAAAACGCTATGTTCTGGCAGGCTCGCATCCGCTGATTTTCGTGCTCGCCGAACAGCTTTTGAAAGCCGGGGCGGAGATTGCGGAAGTGGCGATTGCGCGTCCATTCCCCGGGCTCAGTGAAATGCTCCGCGCCATCCCCGCGCTGCCGGGGCAGGGTCGCGTGGTGGCTGATCTCATGCGCAGTCTGTTGGCGTTGCGCCGCCATAAAGTTCCGCTCTCCTTCTCCACGAGCGTCCGCCGTGCGGAGGGAACGGAAGAGGGTGTCGCGCGGGTGGTTCTGCAAAGCGTCGATGGGGATGGAAAGCTTGAAAAGGGCACTGAGCGAACTATCGACGGTATCGATGGTGTTGCAATCGGCTACGGCCTGCTCGCCAGCACCGAACTTGCCCGGCAGGCGGGATGCGCAGTCCATTGGGCGCCAGATCGCGGCGGCTGGGTGGTCGGCCATGATGACGACATGCAAACGTCCCGAACCGATATCTATGTGGCGGGTGAGCCAGCCGGCATCGGCGGTGCCAGACGCGCGTTTCTTCAGGGCAAGCTCGCAGGGTTGACGATAGGTGCTGCGGTCAAAGGCAGCGATCCTGCGTCAAAGGCTATACGGGACGCCAAAGCGGCAGTTTCCAGTACGGACACATTTGCGACGACGATGTCGCAAAGTTTCGCGCCGAACCTCACACTCCTGGCATCTCTGGCGGATGATGAGACGATACTGTGCCGCTGCGAGGAGGTGGCATCGAAAGAGGTCGATGCATTCCTGAAACAGTCGCCCTTCGTGACATCGGTCAATGCGGTCAAACTCGGATGCCGAACCGGAATGGGACCGTGCCAGGGGCGCTACTGCCAATTGTCCGTTGCGATGAGAGTGGCGGACCGATGCAATCTTCCCGTCGAGTCCGTCGGTCAATTCACCGCACAAGCGCCGATACGGCCTGTGCCATTGAAGCATCTGGCCAAGCTGGGATTGGATTAAGCCCGACTAGATCTCGTCTCTTTCGTCGCCAGAAAGGTGATTGCGTGCAGACTGCTTGACCTGACCGACGTGGGTCAGGAGGCCGGAAATGACGATGGGATCGACGTCACCCATCATGTCCTCAAGCCAGCTGCCATGCGCCTCTGCCATCGCTTCGAAGGTCGTGCGGCCCTTCTCCGTCAGGCAGGCGACGATGACGCGGCGGTCATCGGCCGGTCTTTCGCGGACCACGAGGCCGTCGATTTCCAGTCGCTCTACCAAGCCGGTAATGTTGCCATTCGTCACCATGGTACGCTTGGAAAGCTCGCCAAGGCGCAGGCCCTCGGGCTCGCGATAGAGCTGCGAGAGCAGGTCGAATTGCGGCAGCGTTGCCCCGAATTCGCGGCGCAAACGGCGGCGGATTTCCTGGGAGATCAGCTTGGTGGTGGACAGCAAGCGCAGCCAGAGGCGAAGCTCCTGCTTCTTGCCCTCCTGCGTCTCGTTCATGATAATTTCGAGATCAATCGCCGACATAAACCTATCCCTTGCAAGCCACCACGTCCCGAACATTATCCATTGCAATCACGGCAATATGTTTGAACGTTCGAAGAATAAGGCCAATATCAGCACAAAGGAAAATTGGCCAGTAAAAGCCATAGGGACCGGCATCATCTGTTTGCTCGTACGTCGTCCGCTCATCCGCAAGCAATTTTCACAGGGCATTGGATGGCTTGAAGAGGCTCACGACCTTAAATAATTTAAGCTTCAACAAAATTCTTGCGCAATCGATTTTTTGCCCATACGCTCCCTTCCATCATTCGCATCCGCCTGTTGCAGCACCGATAACGTGTTCGAACAGCGCGATAAAAAGGGGAACATGGAATGACAGATACATCCACCATTTCGGCACTCGCAACCGGCCTGCTGACGGGCTCCATCAAGGTCGTGGATCTGACTGCGCCACTGGGACCTGACACGCCCGTGCTTTATCTGCCGCCACAGTTCGGCAAGAACACGCCGAATGTGAAGGTTCACACCATTTCCGCCTATGATCAGGACGGACCGTTCTGGGCCTGGAACTGGCTGGAACTGGGCGAGCATACCGGCACCCACTTCGATGCGCCAAGCCACTGGATCACCGGCAAGGACAATCCGTCCAACACCACAGATACCATCGCGCCACAGAACTTCGTAGCGCCCGTGAACGTCATCGACCGCTCGAAGGAATCGGCTGAAAATCCAGATTATCTGCTGACCGTTGACAGCATCAAGGAATGGGAAGCCGAACACGGCGAGATCGAAGCTGGCACATGGGTGCTGCTGCGCACCGATTGGTACAAGCGCAACGGCTCGACGGAAACCTTCCTGAATGCCGATGAAAATGGTCCTCATTCTCCCGGCCCGACGGCGGAAGCCATCGAGTATCTACTGTCGAAGGGCATCATCGGCTGGGGCCAGGAAACCATCGGCACGGATGCCGGTTCTGCCGGTGGCATGACCCCGCCGTTCCCAGCGCACAACCTGATGCACAAGGCCAACAAATATGGTCTGGCCAGCCTGTGCCATCTGGATCAGCTGCCGCCCAAGGGCGCTATTCTGATCGCTGCACCGCTCAAACTCGTAAAAGGCACGGGCTCACCTGTGCGCGCTCTTGCTCTGATCGTCTGAGACGATACAAAGCCAATGGCCTTGTCGTGTGGGCAAGGCCATTGGCGCACCACGTTTCCACAGAAGCGAGTTCGATCCGCTTCTGTGAAAACCAGAGACGCCCTTGGCGAAGGCTGCCTTCTGAAATGATGTAAGGACGACAAGTATGGAAAACGGATTTTCCGGCGCGGTTCTCGAAAACCCCGGTAAACAGGAGAGCCGGATTCCAAGCCTTGGCGAAATCGGCCTGAACAATTTCGCGCCCTATATCATGAACCGGATCATGGCCCGGTGGAATGCCAATCTTTCGGAAGATTTGAAGGCCCGAGATATTACCACCGTCAAGATGCGGGCGCTTGCCGTGCTGAATGTTTCCGCGTCGCTGACGATCAACGAGTTGTCTATCTACACGGTCATCGAACAGTCGACCATGAGCCGGACAGTTGACGCTCTCGAAGAGCAGGGACTTATCAGGCGCACGCCCAGACCGGATGATATGCGGGTTCGAGATGTGACCATCACGGACGAGGGCAGGGCGATGTTCGAGGACGTCTGGCCGATCATGTATGATGATCTGCGCCGCATGTTCAAAGATATCGACGACGACGAATATCGCGTCTTCCTCGGCACGCTTCACAAAATTCTCAAGAATATTCGCAGGCACGATATTTGAGGTAAACCGGCGGGAGCTTGCATCTCCCGCCAGCCATATTTCAATTTGGGAAAATATTCGTCTGGGCTGCGACGCGCCGATAGGCGGCGCCTGCGGTAAAGCCGCCATCGATGACAAAGTCTTCGCCGGTCATGAAGCTGGATGCGTCGGAGGCGAGGAAAAGGACGAGCTCCGCAATCTCTTCCGGTTTTCCGCTGCGCTTCATCGGCGTCATCTCGATCATCGGCTTTAGATGCGGGCTGCTGGCGTTGAGGCCGGTGACGACGAGACCGGGGCAGACGGCGTTGACGCGGATGTTCTTGGAAACCAGCTCCATAGCCGCACTGCGGGTCAGGCCGCGCAGACCCCATTTGCTGGCGGTATAGGCCGGGTCGTAGTGGCCGGAAAAGCCGCTATTGGAGGAGATGTTGATGATGGAACCGCCGCCACCTTCCGCCATGCGGTCGGTGACCGCCTGTATGCCGAGAAATGCGCCGGTCAGGTTGACCTTCAGCACCCGTTCCCATGCTTCCAGACCTGTCGTCGCAACCGTCGAGCGGTTGATGATGCCCGCATTGTTGACGAGAATGTCGATGCGGCCCTTCCATTCGGTGGCCAGAGCGATGACGCCCGCCCAGCTTTCGGGATCGGTGACATCGAGATGGATGAAACGGGCTTCAAACCCGTCATCCTGCAAGGCCTGCGCCAGGGCGCGACCTTCCTCGTCCAGCACATCGGCGATGATGACGGTAGCACCCTTGGAGGCAAACAGTCGCGCTTCGGCTTCGCCCTGTCCGCGCGCACCGCCGGTGACGATGGCCAGACGGCCCTTGAGATCGCTCATGATTAAGCCCTCGCCGTAATGGTGGTCTGGCGCTGTTCGCCAAGGCCTTCGATGCCGAGCGTCATGACCTGACCGGGCTGAAGGAAGACCGGCGTTGGCTTGATGCCCATGCCGACGCCCGGTGGCGTGCCGGTGGCGATGACGTCGCCCGGCATCAGCGTCATGAACTGGCTGATATAGCTGACGAGATGGGCGACACCGAAGATCATGGTGGAGGTGTTGCCGGTCTGGCGGCGCTGGCCGTCGACATCGAGCCACAGCGCCAGGTTCTGCGGGTCCGCAACCTCATCACGGGTCACCAGCCATGGGCCGATGGGACCAAAGGTGTCATGGCTCTTGCCCTTGGTCCACTGCCCGCCGCGTTCCGACTGGAAGGCGCGCTCGGACACGTCGTTGACCACGCAATAACCGGCGATATGGGACAACGCATCGGCTTCGCTGACATATTTGGCGCGTTTGCCGATGACCACGCCAAGCTCGACCTCCCAGTCGGTCTTGGCGGAGGTGCGGGGTATTTCGACATCGTCATTGGGACCGACCACAGCAGTCGTTGCCTTCATGAACAGGATCGGCTCGGGGGGCGGCTCCTTGCCGGTCTCCTTGGCATGGTCGGCATAGTTCAGCCCGACGCAGATGAACTTGCCGACATTGCCGACGCAGGCACCGACGCGATCAGCGGAAACGACCGGCAGGCTTGCCGGATCGATGGTGCGGATGCGGTTCAATGCTTCGTCACCCAGCGTTTCGTCTGCGATATCAGTGATGATACCTGAGAGATCGCGCAATGTGCCATCGTCAGCCAGAAGGGCTGGCTTTTCAGCGCCAAGCGCGCCTAGTCTCAACAGTTTCATTCTGCTCTCCTGAAGCCAACCAATACGCTGTCGTCAACGTCGGGCAGATTGACGACGATGTTGTCGGGCGTGCGGGTCGTCAGCCAGACCAGTTCTTCCGTCGTGGACATGTTGACTTCGATATGTGGCCAGTTCGGTGGCACGAAGATGAAGTCGCCCTCTTCCATGTCGAGAAACTCTTGCCAGTTCTCGCCGAAATAGATGCGCGCCTTGCCATTTAGCACGTAACCGCCGGTTTCGGCCTCTCCATGGTGATGGGGAAAGGAACGATAGCCGGGGTCGTTGGAGACCTTGCCGAACCAGATTTTGGTGGCGGGTGTATGCTGCGGGCTGACGCCGGAAATGCGCACGCAACCGCCGGACTGGCCGGTGCCGGTATCTTCCTCGCCCTTGCGGGTAATCACGGGCATGACTTTGCTGGTCATCGAATTCTCCTCCTCTTTGAACTTGAAATCAGTCCGGCACGACGGCAAGCGACTGGATCTCGATCTTGGCGCGGTCTTCCATCAACGCCACGACCTGCACGGCGGCCATAGGCGGAAAGTGACGACCGATGATCTCGCGGTAGACCGCACCGATTTCCCGCATGCGGGATTTGTAGGCTTCGCGATCGGTGAAATACCATGTCATCTGAATGAGATGCTCAGGCTTGGCATTGGCCGCTTCCAGCACGCTGACGATGTTCAAAAGCGTCTGGCGCACCTGATCGACAAAGTCATCGGAATGGAACTGGCAATGCGCATCCCAGCCGATCTGACCGCCGACCTGAACGATGCGGCCACGGGCGCTGATACCGTTGGAATAGCCGATGGGCTTTGCCCAACCGTCCGGTTGGATGATTTCATGCATCATGTCTTGGCTCCAGATAACGTGTCAGGCCTGCGCGAATGTCGTCGGGCCAGGGATGGGATTTATGGTCTTCAAGCGACGTCATCACGATGCGCTGGCTCACCGTCCAGATGATGTCACCGCGCACCGTGACGATGGTTTCCAGATCGAGCGAGGCGCGACCGATGGAGCGCACATGGACGGCAAAATCCAGCACATCGCCGTAGACGGCGGGCTTTTTGAATTCGAGGTTCATGGTCACGGTCGGCAAGCCCAGCTTGCGCTCGAACATGATCTCTTTCCAGGTCACGCCAAAGGAAGCGAACATCGCCTCGTTGACATCGACCAGCATGGATAGATAGGCCGGATGGTAGGCGATCCCGGTGAGGTCGCAATCGCCAAAACGCATCGGCTTGGAGTGGGTATAGGGCATATGTCCTCTCGCTTCTTTCTCGCTCAACCAGCCATGATTTCGCCACCGGCAACCGCAATGGCTTGGCCCGTGATGGAACCAGCCCCCGGTGAGGCGAGCCACAACACGGTATCGGCCACTTCCTGCGGCTGGATCAGGCGTCCTTGCGGGTTTGACTTGGTGAACTCGGCCAAGGCGTGATCGCGGCTGCGGCCGGTCTTTTCCATGATGGTCTCCAGCGAACGCTGAATGATCGGCGTATCGGTAAAGCCAGGGCAGACGGCGTTGACCGTCACGCCCTTTTTGGCCAGTTCCAGCGCCAATGCGCGGGTCATGCCGATGACGCCATGCTTGGCGGCGCAATAGGCGGAGACATAGGCGTAACCCGTCAGACCCGCCGTGGAGGCGATGTTGATGATGCGCGCGCCTGCGCCATGAGTTTTCAGATCGGCAAGCGTTGCCTGCGTGACGTTGAAAACGCCGGTCAGATCGACTGACAGCACATGGCTCCACATGTCGAGCGTGGTCTTCTCGAAGGAGGCACTCGGCGCTTCCCCGGCATTGTTGACGAGAATAGAGACCGGCCCGAATATTGCTCGCGCCGTCTCCATGCCCTTGGCAATCGCGTCCGGCTGGGTGACATCGAAACCATCGAGAACCAGAAAGTTACCACCGATGGCAGCAGCCACATCCTCTAGTGGCTGGCGACGGCGACCGGCCAACGTGACTTTCGCTCCGGCCTTGGCCAGCGTCATGGCAATCGCCGCACCGATGCCGCTTCCGGCACCAGTCACCAGCGCATGGCGACCTTCGAGGGTCTGCGTTACCATGCCGACCTCACTTTGCCGCCGCTGCGCGGTCGAGGTTGGCTTCGTATTGCGCTTTCGCCGACATATATTGCTTCGGCCACGCCACGGATTTCAGGCCGATCTTGGCCGCCTCATGCAAAGCCCAGGATGGATCGGCAAGATGCGGACGAGCCACCGCACATAGATCGGCACGACCTGCCGAGATGATGGAGTTGGCGTGGTCGGCCTCCGAGATCGCACCGACGGCGATTGTCGGAATGCCGATTTCGTTGCGGATCTTGTCCGAGAATGGCGTCTGGAACAGACGGCCATAGACGGGCTTTTCTTCCTTGGACACCTGACCGGACGAGCAGTCGATCAGGTCCGCACCCGCATTCTTGAACATTTGAGCATAGATGGCCGCATCCTCCGGTGTGTTGCCGCCCTCGGCCCAGTCATGGCAGGACAGGCGAACCGATATCGGCTTGTCCTCGGGCCAGGCTGCACGCACCGCGGCAAAGACTTCCAGCGGATAGCGCGCCATGTTTTCGTGGCTGCCACCATATTCGTCGTCACGCAGATTGGTGAGCGGCGACAGGAAGCTGGACAGCAGATAACCGTGGGCGCAGTGCAGTTCCAGCCAGTCCGCGCCGGTTTCAGCCGCACGCTTGGTTGCGGCAACGAAATCGGCCTTGACGCGGTCCATATCGGCCCGGTCCATCGCCTCGGGAACGACACTGTGTTTCAGATAGGGTATGGCTGACGCCGAGAACAGCGGCCAAGCACCGGTTTCCAGCGGCTGGTCGATGCCTTCCCAGGCCAGTTTCGTCGCACCCTTGCGCCCGGCATGACCCAGCTGAATGCCGACCTTGGCGGCGCTGTTGGCATGGGCAAAATCCACGAAGCGTTTCCAACCGGCAATCTGCTCGTCGTTCCACAGCCCAAGGCAACCGGGGGTGATGCGGGCATCGGGCGATACGCAGGTCATTTCGGCAAAGACGAGACCGGCGCCACCCATGGCGCGCGCGCCCAGATGCACCATGTGGAAGTCGTCTATCAAACCATCGGTCGCCGAATACATCGCCATGGGCGACACGACGATGCGGTTGGCAAGGGTGGTGCCGCGCAGCGTATAGGGCGTGAACATCGGCGGCAGGCACCGCTCATTGTCCTTCACCTGAAGACCGGATTGCTGGGCAAACCAATGTTCGTAGCCTTCCAGCCAATCCTTGTCGCGCAGGCGCAGGTTTTCGTGGCTGATGCGCTGCGAGCGAGTCAGCATGGAATACATGAACTGTTCGGGCGGAAGCGTATCGGCATAACGCTGGCCCACCACTTCGAACCATTCCATCGCATTGCGCGCCGCATTTTGAATACGGGCCACATCGACGCGGCGAATATCCTCATAGGTTTTCAGAACATCCGGAATGCTGTCCTTGCCATGACCGGCCTTGTTGAACTGGTTGGCCAGTTCGATGGCGTCATCGATGGCAAGCTTGGTACCGGAGCCGATGGCAAAATGGGCGGTGTGAGCGGCGTCGCCCATCAGCACCACGTGGGAGTTGCCGTTGAAATGGCTCCACTTGCCGCAGATCAACCGGGTAAAGTTGAGCCACGCGCTGCCGCGCATGTGGCGCGCGTTGGTCATCAGCTCCGAACCCTCAAGCGTCTCGGCAAACAGGTCCTGGCAGAAATCGATGGATTGCTGCTGGTCCATCTCACCGAGGCCGTGGGCCTGATAGGACTCTTCCGTCGTCTCGATGATGAAGGTCGAAGTGTTCTCATCGAACTTGTAGATATGCGCCTGGAACCAGCCGTGATCCGTCTTGCGGAAATCGAAGGTGAAGGCGTCGAACAGCTTGTTGGTGCCAAGCCAGATGTAACGGTTTGGCCGTACCACGAGATCAGGCTCGAAAATCTCTTGATACTTGTTGCGGATTTTGGAGTTGAGACCATCCGACACGATCAGCAGATCGGCGTCAGGATAATCCAGATCACTTTGAACTTCGGTCTCAAACACAAGCTCGACACCCAGCGCTTCGCAGCGTGCCTGAAGAATGTTGAGCAGCTTCTTGCGACCGATGCCGACAAAACCGTGGCCGGTGGTGCGCTGGCGCGTGCCCTTGAACAGGACCTCGATGTCGTCCCAGTGGTTGAACGCCTGCTGGATTTCGTCAGCACTGTCCTTATCCCAGACCTGCATCGACGCCATGGTCTGATCGGAAAAGACGACGCCCCAGCCGAACGTGTCATAGGGACGGTTGCGCTCCACCACCGTCACCTGGTGCTCGGGATGCAGCTTCTTCATCAACAGTGCGAAATACAGTCCCGCAGGACCTCCACCAACACAGACGATACGCATGTGACCCTCCACGGTTTTCGACTAAAGCGTCGAGGCAGATATTTATTTGAAGGTTAAAGTAAGTTTGTCGCTCGCTCTTGTCAACAAAAACACAATCGATTTCATTAAATAGTTTATGTTTAAACTAATTTGGTTAGATGCCTAAACGGACGATGCGTTAGGGAGGAGGGTAGTCGAACACTTTGCCCGGGTTCATGATGCCGTTGGGGTCGAGCGCACGCTTGATCGTTACCATTAGGGCCAGTTCCTCCGGGGTGCGGGAAAGGTTCAGATAGGGCTTCTTCAACAGACCGATGCCGTGTTCGGCAGAGATGGTGCCGCCTCTGGCCGCAACGAAATTGAAGACCAGTTCGGTAATCTCCTTGTATGGCTGTTGCTGCCCGGCAGAGGGAATGTTGCAGACGAAATGCAGGTTGCTGTCGCCGATATGGCCGTAGCTCAGACCGATTACATCCGGCCAGCGGTGCTGGACCGCAGCTTCGATTTCATCCACGAGTTCGCCTGCTGCACTGGTTGGCACGCCGACATCAAAGGCTGTCATTGGGCCCATCAACTTGCCATATTCCGACACGCTTTCGCGCACGGCCCAGAGAGACTGAGCCTCTCGCTCAGACGATGGCAGGATAGCGTCGGACACGCAGCCCGCTTCGAGCGCCTCTCCAAGCAGTTCCTCCAGAGACGTGCGATTATCATCGGCATCGCGACCCGCCGCTTCGATCAGCACATAGATACCGTGCGGTTGGTTGAAGGCGCGGCGCAGATGCGGCAGGTTGCCGGTCATGAAATCGTAAAAGCTCGGCCACATGACTTCGAACGAGGTCAGCGCAGAACCGAGCCGCTGGCGTGCACTCTTGAGCAATTCAAGCATCGAGGGAAAATCCGGGCAACCGCAGAAGGCGCTCGCCAGATCGGCTGGCTTTGCCTGAAGCCGCAGGACGGCACGGGTGATGATGCCGAGTGTTCCTTCCGAGCCGATGAACATGTGCTTGAGATCATAGCCCGCATTGTTCTTCAGCATCTTGTTGAGCGACGTGACGATGGTGCCATCCGGCAGAACGGCCTCCAACCCAAGCACATGCTCCCGCGCCATGCCGAAGCGAATGACGCGGTTGCCCCCGGCATTGGTGGCCAGGTTGCCGCCGATGACGCAGCTGTCGCGGGCGCCGAGATCGAGACCGAGGAAAAGGCCAGCATGCTCGGCAGCTTTCTGTGCGGCACCCAGTGGCACTCCCGCCTGGACGGTCATGGTTGCCATGACCATATCGATCTCTTCGATTGCATTCATCCGGTCGAGCGACAACGCCACGCCGCCTTCGATGGGTCGCGCACCACCTGCAAGGCCCGTCAGGCCACCTTGCGGCGTGACGGGAATCTTGAACTGATTGCAGAGTTTGAGCGTCTGCGACACCTGTGTCGTGGTTCGCGGGCGAACCAGCGCCAATGGCACAACGGGCGTCATCCCGGACCAATCCGTGTGAAACCGGGCCGGGATGTCCGAACCGAACGCCACGTCGGAGCCGAGTTCGGCTTTCAGGTTTTCCAGAAAATCACTCGCCATGGCCACTCTTCCCTCCGGTCTGCTTGGCTTGGCCACGCGCAACGCAGCCAAGCCTTTGGTCTCGTCAACGCAATGCTTCGACCATGCGTTCTACGGCGGTCTTCAGGCGCGCATGATCGCGGAACACGCAGAGCCGGATGAAGCCATTGGACGTTTCGCCGAAGAGGTGGCCGGGGGCGAGTCCGACGCGAGCCTTTTCGAGGATCATGGTGCAGGCTTCACGGGCATCCGGCACGCCATCAAGGCTGAAGAAGGCATACATGCCGCCTTGCGGCTTTTCGGGCAGGATGATGGAATTGATCTGCGACAGGCCATCATAGACGATATCCAAACCGGTTTTCACACGGTCGCGAATGTCGGCCACGAGTGGCTCACCTTGCTCGATGGCAGCCACCGCCCCTGCCTGAATGATGGGAGACGTGCCGCTATTGATATATTGCGTCATCGCCGCCACCTGATCTGCCACGCTTTTCGGGTGGGTCAGCCAGCCCACGCGCCAGCCGGTCATGGCCCAGGCCTTGGAGAAGCTGTTGATGGTGATGACGCGATCTTCCTCATCGGAGATGGGCAGCATGGAGGGCGCGACATTGCCCTTGAAATAAAGCCGTCCATAGACCTCGTCCGAGATGATCCAGATGCCGGTGCGGCGGCTGAATTCTAAGAGCGCCGCCATTTCTTCTGCCGTCGCCGTCCAGCCCGTTGGGTTGGCAGGGGTGGAAAGGAAGATGGCGCGGGTGCGCGCGTCGCATGAGGCAAACAGCTTGTCCAGATCCAGATGCCAGCCATTGTCATAATCAAGTGAGACAGGGCGCGGCTCGGCACCCAGCAAATGAATGGCGTTGTGAATATTGGGCCATTGCGGCGCGACATAGACGACATTCGTGCCGACCTCGGCAATCAGCGCCAGGGCGATGTAAAGCGCCTGCATACCGCCCGGCGCGACGGTGGTGCAGGCCAGATCGATAGTGCGCCCGTGCAGCTTCGACTGGTACTCGCCGAGTGCGGCCTTCAGCTTGTTGGTACCGCGCATATCCGGCACATAAAAGGTCTCGCCGTCATCCAGCGCCTTCTTGGCGGCTTCACGGATGAAGGACGGCGTGACCATATCGCCTTCGCCATACCAGAGCGCAATGACGTCTTCGAGCTTGGCTGCCCGCACCGCAAGGGCCGCGATATTTTCGGTGTGCAGATCCTTGATCTGGTCCCGGATGCCGCTGAAAGCGGTCAATGCGCGGTTCTTCGCCGCAATCTGACTGTCCATGAAAGACATGTTGGTTCTCCCTTTCGTGACGTGTCCCCGTTTCATCGGGGAATGTGGTTATGGGTTTGGTTGTCCCAGATCGTGATAAAGCCCGGCCATGATCGCGAGGCCTTCGCGCACGATGCTGACGGGCAGATGTTCGTTGGCAGCGTGTTGCAGGCAGCCAGGGTAGGAATGCGGAATCCAAACCGTCGGCAGGCCAAGCTGATCCGAGAAGATGTTGTTGGGCAGGGAGCCGCCGAGATTGGGCAGGATGGCGGGTGGCGTGCCGACCGTCTTTTCGATGGAGGCAGCGACGCGGCGCACCCAGGGATGATCCGGGTCAAGACGGCTGGCCGGAAAGATCGCGTCGGATGGATCGGTGACGATGACCCGGTCATAGCCCGCTTCCTTCAATACGTGCCGAACAGCCGGGACCACAGCCGCATAATCGACATTGACTGGAAAGCGCAGCTGCATGCGCGCGCGCGCCTTTGGCGGAATGGCGTAAAGAGGCTGGGCTAGATTGCCGCATTCCATTTCCATCACCTCGAAGGACGACCAGGCGAAGACTTTTTCTTCAGACGTCAGCCCCGGTTCGCCCCACCATTCCTCGATGGAAGGATCGCCCGCTGTCGGCGCGATATGGCAGCGCGTGAGTGCGGCGCGCACGTTTTCAGGAATATGGCCGGGCGTCATTTCCGGCACCTTGATCTGGCCGGTGCGGCTGACGAGTTCGGTTATGGCGTGGCAAAGCTCGATGCCCGGGTTGGCCAGAAGGCCGCCCCAGTTGCCGGAATGCTGGAAGTCTTCGCGGGCGTTGACCTCCATGTGGAAGGATAGGCCACCGCGTGCGCCGAGAAAGATCGTCGGTTGATTGAGTGCCAATCGCGGGCCGTCAGACGCGATCAGCACATCTGCCTTCAGCAGATCGCGATTGCGTTCGCAGACGGTATCAAGACCCGGTGAGCCGGACTCTTCACCCATTTCGATGAGGTATTTGAGGTTGAAGCCAAGGGAGCCACGAGCCGCAAGCACGGCCTCGATGGCCGCCATGTTGATCGAATGCTGGCCCTTGTTGTCGGCGGTGCCGCGCCCATACCAGTTGCCGTCGCGCTCGGTCATCTCGAAAGGTGTGAGGCCCTGCGCCCACTGCCCATCCAGACCGGCGACGACATCGCCGTGGCCATATTGCAGGATCGTGAGGAAATCAGGATTTTCGATGCGCTGCGCCAACAGGAACGGACCGGGTGCTGCATCATCAAGCAATAGGGTCGTCGTGAAACCCATGCGCTCGAAATGCGGCTGCATTTCTTCGTTCAGATAGCGTTCGAGATCGGCCTTGCGCTCCTTGAGACGGCTGGCCGACTGGATAGCCACACGGCGGCGCATGGTGGCCTCGAAAGAGCCGTCCGAGAGCTGATCGAGTGCCTTGGCAATGGCATTCTCGCGCGATGACAGGGTCTGGTTCATGCTTCGGTCCTTATTTTGAGATTACGCATGGCAGCAGCTTTCGCCGAGACGGTCGAGAAAGGCCACGCAGCGTTCCAGTTCAGAGATTTCGATGCCTTCATCCGGCTGGTGCGCGTCGGCAATATCGCCTGGACCGACGACGAAGGACGGCGTGCCTGCCAGCTGGAAGATACCGGCCTCGGTGCCGTAGGAGACGTAGCGCGGCGACGGCTTATTCAGGAGATCGAGCACCTTGCGTGTCAACGTTTCGGCTTCGGGTTTGAGGCCGGGTATCCGGGCCTGAACCTCGATGCTGATGCCGCACTCCGGGTCCACCGCTTTCATGGCGGGTTCGATGACATCGGATGCGTAACGCTTGATGCGGTCAAGAACCGCATAATCGTCCTCGCCCGGAATGATCCGCATCTCCCAGAAGAAGTCGCAGGCCTCGGCCACAATGTTACCATGTAGCCCACCTTTGATCTGGTTGACCTGAATGGTGGAATAGGGTGGATCAAGGCCCTCAAATTGCGGTCCGCTGCGCATATCGGCGTGGATTTTATTGATCTCGGAAATCAACTCGGCAGCGGCCATCACCGCATTGACGTAGCGATCCGGCTGCGAGGAGTGCCCAGGTTTGCCGCGCAAGCGCGCCCAGCCGATGAGGCCGCCTTTGTGGGCGGAGACGACATCCATGGCCGTTGCTTCACCGATAATGGCCATTTGCGGCGCAAACCCGCTTTTGCCGATCCACTCGGCCATGGAGCCCACGCCGGTGCAGCCCACTTCCTCATCGTAGGAGAAAGCTAGATGGACAGGGCGTTTCAAGGGTCGCGCAGCGATTGCGGGCAAGGCCGTCAGGCAACAAGCTAGAAAGCCTTTCATATCGGTCGCGCCTCGTCCGATGACTCGCGAACCTGTCTGACGTAGTACCCAGGGATCGCCACTCCACGCTTGGCCAGCCACGGGAACGACGTCGGTGTGGCCGCTGAAGACAATGCCGCCGGGGGCGTCCGGGCCAATCGAGACCAAAAGATTTGCCTTGTCACCTTCCGCATTGGGAAAGCGGCGCAGCCTTGCGCCGAAGGGCGCAACGGCTGTTTCGAGATGGTCCAGCAAAGCGAGGTTGGAAACGGCGCTGACGGTTGGGAAAGCGACGAGGTCTGCGAGGTGGCGGGTGACGTCAGTGGGGGTGGACATCGGTTCCCCTCGCTGAAAAACTTACGCGATTGAGCGTTTTGATGTGCCGCTTACCCGCCTCTGTCCTGCCGGACATCTCCCCCACAAGGGGGGAGATCGACTCGCGGCAGCCTGTCGGCCATCTCGTAGGTCGATAAATCGGTGATGTCGGTGCGTCTTGCCGATCTCCCCACCTGTGGGGGAGATGCCCGGCAGGGCAGAGGGGGGTACCCCACGCTCCAGCATCCATTGCCGAAAACAAATGCCCATCAGACAACATCAGACAACTCCTTCGCCTTGAAATCCTCAGCGAAATGGCAAGCCGCAAACCGATTGGTATCGGTCTGCCGCAGCGCCGGGCTGTCATTCGAGCAAAGAGGCCTCGCAATCACGCAGCGTGGATGGAAATGGCACCCCGATGGCGGGTTGAGCGGGGATGGCATTTCGCCCTTGATGGCTGTGAAAACCCGCTTCTTCGGCTCCAGCGTCGGAATTTCCTTCAGCAGCGCGCGCGTATAGGGGTGGTGCGGGTTGGCGAAGAGCGTTTCGGTTTCCGCCAGCTCAACAATGCGGCCGAGATACATGACGGCGATGCGGTCGCAGAAGTTTTCGATCATGCCGAGATCGTGGCTGACGAAGATATAGGTGAGATCCAGATCCTTCTTCAACTCGACGAAGAGGTTGAGAATTTGGGCCTGAATGGACACGTCGAGTGCAGCGGTCGACTCGTCACAGACGAGAATGCGTGGCTTGACGGCCAGCGCCCGCGCGATACCGATACGGGCCCGCTGGCCACCGGAAAACTGGTGCGGATAGAGATCGCGGCTGGCGGGGTCCAGACCGACGCGCTTCATGATGTCGCTGACGTAAGTCGTCATTTCGCTGGCGCGGATGATGCCGTGAAAGACAGCGGCTTCCCCAATCGTTTCCATCACCCGCTTGCGTGGGTTGAGAGATGCGGTCGCGTCCTGAAACACCATCTGGACGGAAAGGCTTGCCTTGCGGCGCTCCGCCTCGGACATGGTCGCAAAGTCGCGGCCCTCCAGCAGGATTTTCCCCTGGGATGGAGCCAGAATGCCCGAGATGATGCGGGCGAGCGTGGATTTGCCACAGCCGGATTCGCCGACGAGGCCGACGATTTCGCCGGGGCTGACATCGAGATTGATGCAATCGACGGCGCGTACGACCTGCTCGGAATTCTTGCGGGTCACGAAATCGACGATGCGCTGGGCAAAATCCGGCGTGCCGCGAAACTGGCGCGAGACGGCGTCGAGTTTAAGGATGGGCTGCATGGTCTCAAGCCTCCTGTCGCGGATGATGGCAGCGTGCAAAGCGGCCGGAGGGATCGGTGACGACGGGCGGAAGTGTCGTCGTACAGATCTCCGTGTGGGCGGCACAGCGCGGGTGGAAGGCGCAACCTGTGGGCATATTGCCAAGACTTGGCGTGGAGCCCGGAATTTGCGCCAGCGGTTGGCCGCGCTTGTTCTGGCTGGGCACCGATGCGATGAGACCAGCGGTGTAATGGTGGCGCGGCGCGGTCAGCACCTCGGCCACCGTTCCGGTCTCGACGATGCGACCGGCATACATGACGGCGATGCGGTCTGCGAGACCGGCGACCACCGAAAGGTCGTGGGTGATCCACACCAGTGCAGTCCCGTTTTCAGCCGCCAGCCGCTGCACCTCACCCAGAATTTGAGCCTGAATGGTGACATCAAGCGCCGTCGTCGGCTCATCGGCAATCAGCACCGCTGGACGATGCAACAGCGCAATGGCAATGGCCACGCGCTGGCGCATGCCACCGGAAAACTGGTGCGGGTATGCTTCCAGTCGAGATTCCGGCGAAGGAATGCCGACGGCTTTCAAGGCCTCGATGGCACGCGCGCGGGCCGCCGCTTTCGAGACTTTCTCATGCGCGTTGATCGCTTCGATGATCTGCGTATCGATGCGCAACACCGGGTTCAGTGTTGAGATCGGGTCCTGAAAGATCATCGCGATGCGGTTGCCGCGCAGGCCGCGCATGGCACTATCGCTGATGTCGGCAATGCTGCGACCTTCAAGGATCACCCCACCGGCGGAAATCTTGCCGGGCTCATCGATCAGCCCCATAGTGGCCAAACCTGTCACGGATTTGCCGGAGCCGGATTCGCCCACCACCCCCAGCACCTCGCCGGGATTGACGTGGAAACTGACATCGTTGACCGCCGTCACCACGCCCTTGCGGGTGTGGAAGGTGACGCTGAGGTTCTCGACTGACAGAGCAGGTGTCATCATTTTCGTTTGTACCTGCATCATTGGACGAACCTCGGGTTGAGCACGGCCCGCAGGCGATCACCGACCAGATTGATGGCGACGACGATGAGGACGAGGGCGACGCCCGGATAGGTCGAGACCCAGTAATTGCCTGACAGCAGGAAGTCATAGCCGGAGGCGATTAGCATTCCGAGCGACGGCTGCGTCACAGGGACGCCAACGCCGAGGAAGGACAGTGTCGATTCCAGCGTGATGGCGTGGGCCACCTGAACCGTTGAAACGACGATGAGCGGCGGAATGCAGTTCGGCAGCATGTGGCGAACGAGGATACGCCACTGCGAAATCTCAAGACAGCGGGCGGCGGCGATGTAATCCTTGTTCTTTTCGACCAAGGCCGAACCGCGCACCGTTCTGGCATAATAGGCCCATTGCACGAAGACGAGGGACAGGATGACCTTGTCCAGACCGCGCCCGAAGACCGTCAGAAGTACCAGCGCAATCAGGATCGAGGGAAAGGAAAGCTGCAAATCGACGATGCGCATCACCAGCGCATCAAAACGTCCGCCAATATAGGCCGAGAGGACTCCAACCAGTGCCCCGATGATGCTGGCAATGACCACCGAAGCGATGCCGACGCCGAGCGAAACGCGCATGCCGTACATGATGGCCGAGAGCATGTCGCGGCCTTGATCATCGGTTCCGAGCCATGCGGTCATGCCGGTTCCAAGGGTCGAACCCGGTGGCAGCATGTTGTCCATGATGTCGAGTTGCATGAGATCATAAGGGTTCTGCGGCGCGATCAGTGGTGCGAAGATTGCGACGAAAGCCAGGACCAGAAGAATGGTCAGCCCGATCACGGCTTCCGTGCTGGAAACGAGATCGCGCAGTTGCCGCAGCAACAGCTTTTCGCCCTTGGAGGTGGTTGCCGGGAGAGGTGGCGTGGTGGCGTCTATGTTGCTCATGGCTTACTCGCTTGTCCCGCCGAGCCGGACGCGCGGATCAAGCGCGACATACAGCAGATCGACGATGAAATTGATGACGACGAAGATCACCGTGGTGACCATGAGGTAGGCGACGACAACGGGCCTATCGAGCCGGTTGATCGATTCAATCAGCAGCTTGCCCATGCCGGGGAAGGCAAAGACCGTTTCGATGACGACGGTAAAGGCGATCATCGCGCCGAACTCCATGCCGAGGATGGTCACGACCGGGATCATCATGTTCTTCAACAGATGCAGCCGGATGATGCGGAAGCGGCCAAGGCCCTTGGCGCGGGCAAAACGGATATATTCCTGCGTCACGACTTCGCGGGTTCCAGCCTCACACAGCCTGACGACGAGCGACGCCTTGTAGAGCGCAAGTGTGAGCGATGGCAGGATGAGATGGCGCAGACCTTCCCAGGTGAAGATCGACAGCTGCATTCCAAGTACGGTGGTGGTGGGTCCGCGCCCGCCTGCGGGCAACCAGCCCAGATAGACCGAGAAGAACAGGATCATCATCAGGCCGATCCAGAAATTCGGCAGGGAGAAGCCGAAGATCGAGGTGGACATAATGGCGCGCGCCGCAATCGACTTTGGCCGCAGGCCGGCAATGACACCGAGGGGCACGCCGATGAGGACCGAGAAGGTGAGCGCCAGAACTGCAAGCTCCAGCGTTGCCGGCAACCGCTCTCCGATTACCGACAGCGCCGATTTGCCGTAGACGAAGGAGGACCCGAGGTCACCATGCAGAGCATTGGTGATGAAGCTGACGAATTGCACCGGCAAGGGCTGGTCGAGGCCGAAGCGGGCGGCAAGAGCTGCGCGCTCGGCCTGATCCGCATCGGGGCTGGCCAGCATGTCCACCGGACTGCCGAGAGCGAAGACCGCGAGAAAGACGAGAACCGCCATGGTGAAAAGCACCAGGCAGGATTGTCCCAACCTGCGTATGAGATATGCTACCATCTGTTCGACCACCGAAATAGCTGACGCAGGGCGCTGTGGCGCACCGCATGATTATATTTGGGGAGGGCGAACCGGCGTAAGGCCGATCCGCCGTGATACAGCTTACTGTGCGGGCTCGAAGCTGAGCGCCGAGGTGCGTTCATCCATGCGCGGAATGATCTTGGTGCCCTTCTTGGCCGCCCAGGTCATGCCCTGGAAATAAAGCGGCACGATCGGCATGTCGTCATTGACGGTATGGACTGCCGCCTTCAGCATATCGTTGCGCTTGGCGTCATCCATCTCCGATGTCAGCGCCACCAGCTGTTCGGTGAGTGCCGGATTGCAATAATGGCTCCAGTTCACCACACCCCAGCCGCGGGCCTTGTCGGGACACGCCACCATCATTCGGATGCCGGAGGAAGCTTCGGCAGTCTGAACGCCCCAGCCCATCATGACGGCTGAGAACTCGCCCTTGTTGCCCTTGGTATTGATGGCAGAGAAGGGCACAGCGTCGACATCGGTGCGAATACCGATACGCGTCAGCATCTGGGCAATGGCCTGCGCCACGCGCTCATCGTTCAAAAGGCGGTTGTTCGGCGTGCCGAGCGTCAGACGGAAACCATCGGGATAACCGGCATCGGCCAGCAGCTTTTTGGCGGCGGCTTGGTCGAAGGGTACATTCTCCAATGCAGGATCAAAGCCCAGCATCTGATCGGTGGAGAGATTGTTGGTCGGATAGGCAAGGCCCATCATCAAACGGTCACTGATCGCCTTGCGGTCGATGGCCATGTTGATGGCTTTGCGCACGCGCACATCCGTCAGCGGGTTTTTGGCAATGGCGGAACCATCCGCAGCCTTTACGCCCGGTGAGCTATCACGACCGCTATCGAGGAAAAGGAAGATCAGGCGGTGTGTCTTCTTGGCGCTGTAGACCAGATCGGGATTGGCTTTGACCTTTTCGATGTCAGGTGTCGGCACATTTTCGATGGCGTTGACATCGCCAGACAGCAGAGCCGTCATGCGGCTACCGTCATTGGGCATGAAGCGGATGGTGACGTTGTCCCAGGCCGGTTTGCCACCCCAGTAGTCATCGAAGCGGGTCATGACGACGCGGTCGTCAGGTGTGTATTTCACAAACTTGTATGGCCCGGTGCCGATCATATGCTCAGGCGTCGCGAATTTCTCGCTGGTAATACCTTCGCTCGCCTTCTTGCTGACGATGAACACCGAGGTGAGGTCGGCGGGCAGCAAAGGATAAGGCGTCTTGGTGATCAGCCGGATGGTGTGCGGGTCCACCACTTCGGTCTTGGTGATGGCGCGTGTGTAGATCGCGAAGCTGGACGGGCTGTTTTCAATCGTGTTGGGGCGCTGGAGAGACCAGGCGACGTCTTCGGCGGTGAAATCGCTGCCGTCCTGAAACTTGGCGGGGCGCAGTTTGAATTCCCAGGTCAGGTCGTCGATCTTCGTCCAGGATTCGGCCAGATTGGGGATGATCCGGCTATCGGGGTCCATCTGGGTCAGGGTCTCGAACATGTTGCGCGAGACGGCAATGTTCTGGCTCGCATTGTGGAATTGCGGGTCCATGGATGTCGCCGACGAGCTGTAGGCGAGATTGAGGTCTTCGGCCCACACATTGGCGGCAGGCACAAGTGCCGAAAGCGTGAGAGCGGCGGCAAAGCGGCGTATTGATGAATAGGGCAGTTTCGCTGAAGCGTGCATTGTCTGTTCCCTTTATTGATTGATGGAATTCTTTTATGTCTCTTGTAGTGGACATATGATCCCTATAAGATAGTTTAGGGTTATAATTTCGGCGATGTCAACAGGGAGATATGTGCAAATGCATGTGAGGGCGCGGGGGACAGATCGGCTGCTGGACGTGCTGGAACTGGTGGCGGCACAGCAGCAACCAGCCACGCGCAACGCCATAGCAGCCATGCTCGGCGCACCGCGATCCACGGTTTACAGCATCATCGATACGTTGATGGAGCGAGGATTTCTGGACCAGACGGAGCAGGACGGTTTGATCGTGCCGGGCAGACAGTGCGGACTTCTAGGGCAGGTCTATGACCGCAGCGCACCGCTGGCCCGTCAGGCTAAAGAGGTTATCCGAAACCTTGCCCAAAGCACCCGCGAAGTCTGCGAGCTCGATCTGCTGCACGACTGGAAGCAGTTGATTATGATATCCATTTCCGGTCGCGGCCATGGGTATCGTACAGCGGTCGAGGGCTCTCGTTTCCCGCTGCCGTCCACCGCCGCCGCCCGCTTTTTGCTGGATGGTTACAGCGCAGCCGACCTGGAGCGTTCTATCCCGTCAGAGGATTTTACCTCGCTGACCGGCACCGTCTCGTCACCCGCCCAGCTTCACCGGGAGGTCGAGCTTGCGCGCGCGCAGGGTTATTGGGTGACACGTGCGCTGGTCGATCCCTATGTCGCCTGCGTCACGGCACCCGTTCGCGACCGGCAGGGGCGCTGCATCGCGTCGATCTGCCTTGTCGTCGCCTTGCAGGATATCGACAAGCGTGAGGCTGAATATATTTCTGCCACAACGGCGGCGGCGGCGGAGCTCAGCCGCCACTGCGCGATTCTGGAGAACCCGACTTTCTAGCAAGTGGTGCTTAGCGCACCTTTTCCCGACTGAATTTCTTTTCCAGCATGCCGACCAGACGCACCATCGGCCACAAAAACGCGATGTAGATCAGTGCCGCCCCGATGAGCGGCGTCGGGTTGGCGTAAAGGGCCTGCGCATCCAGCCCTTCCTTCATCAGTTCCGCCAGCGCCACCGTCGATGCGAGCGAGGTATCCTTGAACATCGACACGCAATTGTTCGTGGCCGGCGGAATGACGACCCGCACCGCCTGCGGCAGGATGACTTTGCGCAAGGTGACCAGAAACGGCAGACCGAGCGCGGCAGCGGCCTCGAACTGCCCGGATGGAATGCCCTCGATGCCTGAGCGGAACACCTCGGCCATATAGGCTGCCATCACAAGCGCAAACGCAAGGATTGCGCAGGTCCAGGATGACATGCGAATGCCGATGAATGGTAGGGCGAAGTAGATCAGCATCAGCACGACCAGCATGGGCGCGGCGCGGAAGATGTCGATATAGAACACCGCCAGATAGCGCACCGGTTTAGGCCCATAGAGCCGCAGGAGACCGATGATCAGCCCTGCCGGTATGCCAAGGCCGATCCCTGCAAGGCCCAGCAGAAACGTGTTGAGCAGACCCCGCAGCAATGCCGGAAAGGCGCTGCCCAGGATTTCGGCGTTGAAGAAGGTGTCGAGGATGGTCATATCCGTAAGCCTCTGAAACATGCCACCCCGAGGCGCTGTCGCGTGAGGTCAAGACATGGGAATGGGCGCCCGATCAACGTCAGGCAGCCGTCATGGTACGATTGACGTCGGCAAGATGCCGATCATGATCGGCATCGACGGTTTCTGGATTGGGTCGTGATGCTCAAGGCTGCGGTATGGGCATTTCGACGGCAGAGGCCGAACCAGCAGCAGGCTCGCTACCGAACCACTTCTTGTGAATGGCGGCCAGCGTCCCGTCCTTCTTCATCGCGGTAATCGCATCATTGGCCTTTCCCAGAAGCGGATGGTTCTTGGCCATCATCAGCCCATATTGCTCGCCGGTCTTGATGCGAACCTTGACCGCAAGATCCTTCATTTTGAGGAAGGCGTATTCCATGCCGGGGATGTCACTGACGGCAGCGTCGGCGCGACCAGCCGACATGTCCATCAGCATATCCTGTTGAGCGTTGTAGCTCTTGATATCGCTGATGCCATATTTTTCCTTGTTTTCCTTTGCCCACTTATCGCCGGTGGAGCCCGCCAGCACGCCGACCACGGCACCCTTCAAATCCTCGGGAGTGGCAATCTTGCTTTCCTTGCGGGTCGCGATACCCATGTCGGCATCATAATAGGGTTGCGTGAAAGACTGGCTGCCCAGACGTTCCTTGGTAATGGTGATCGATGATATCGCGACATCGATGCGCCGCGAGGCGGTGGCGGCAAACAGTGCCTGGAACCCGAAATCGGAGACTTCCAGCGTCATGTCGAGGCGCTTTGCGACTTCGGCTGCGATATCGACCTCGAAGCCTTCGAAGGTGCCGCTGGCATTCTTGTATTCGAACGGCGGATTGCTGGGGTAAGCGCCCGCCACGAGTGCGGCCGCAGATGCAAGGCCTGCACTTGCAACAGAGACGGCGGCAGTGACCGCAATACCCATGAAAGCGCGGCGGAAGACGGATATGGTCATGAAGCAGTTCCCTCTGTTTTCGTAACCAGCAGCGTTTCCGGGCCGGATCGAATATTCATTTTTATGGTCCTCGGTGATCGCTCTTCGCAAGGATCGTCTGGAATGGTGAGGCAAAATTCAGCGGGATTCAAGTGGAAAGATTTAAGCTTAAAATAGGTTGCGCACTGCCGAGCAGGTGTGACATGTTTTGCGTCTGAACGATCTGACGCCTTTGATTGCCGTCCACGTGCGGATCGTAATCTACCGTATTTTCCTGACACTGGAGCCTCCCGATGCGTTTCGCCTACCTCGCCTTTTTCGAGAACCCGCAGGGCAACCAGCTTGTAGCGAGCAAGGCCGATATCGAGGCGGTGGCGGAGATCGTCGCGCTCACGCCGGGGCTGACGTCTGCAAACCTCTACACGCCGGAGACGGCGCAAGACCTGTTCAATCCGCAGGAGGAAGCGCCGATTTTCGGCATGCAGCTTTACTTTGACGAGTTGTCTGCGCTGGAAGATGCCATGGCGCCATCAGGACGTCTGCAAGCGCTGGCCAATCCCGGCGTGCTGGCGAGCATCCAGGGTGCCAAGGCAACGCAGCAGGCGATGTACGTCCGGCATTTTCCAGTCGATGACGCGACGCTCGACATCGCGAAAAATGGCGACCCATGTTCCTATGTCGTGCATTATCCCGGCCCGGCGCAGGATCTGAACATCTGGATGCACCATCGCTCACCATCCGCAGGTCATGCGCCAGTTTCCCGGCATTCGCGGCATTGAAATCCTGTCTCGCGTGGACTGGACCGGTTTCCTGCCCTGGGAGCGGGCCCATCACATGCAGCGAAACCGCGTGATGTTCGATAGTCAGGCCGCACTCACGGCGGCACTCCAGTCCCCGGCGCGCATTGCCATGCGGGAAGACTTCAAGACCTTCCCGCCATTCGAAGGTGGCAACTCGCATTTTCCAATGGCCACAAAGATCGTTGCGCCAAAAGACGCTTAAGCGTCTCGCGCAGCGGAGACGCCAGCGGCAAGGCTTGCGCCCAGAAACATCGTATCGCTGGCCAGCAGATAGAAACTGATGCCCGCCTGCGACCACTTGGCCACGTCATCTGGCGAGGGGCGGAAAATTCCAACTGTTTTTCCGGCTTTGATAGCGGCCTGCGTGATTGTTAGTATGGCTGCTTCAAGCCGTGCCGCTCCTTCGTGGCCGAGTGCATTGATGGAAACGGAAAGATCGCCGGGGCCGATGAAGATCACGTCGATGCCTTCCACCGCGACGATCTCCTCGACATTGGCGAGACCTTCTGAGGTTTCGATCTGGATGGCCAGAACGAGGCTTTCATTGGCGCTTTTTAGATAATCGGGAATACGATAGCCGTAACCGGCAGCGCGTCCGGGCCCGACGCCGCGCTCACCAGCGGGCGGATAGCGGGTGGCAGCGATGGCAGCTTTTGCATGGGCAGCGGTCGAGACACGTGGCACCAGAACGCCAGCGGCCCCGGCATCCAGAACACCGGCAATCGATTCCGGCGCATGGCCCGGCACGCGCACCATGGCGGGCACACGGTGAACATCTGCAGCGCGGATCAGGTTTTCGATCAGCTCCCGCCCGATCTGCGAATGCTCCGCATCGATGCAGATGAAATCAGGGCCAGCGGCGGCCACGACCTCTATGGCGACCGGATGCGGGATGGCAGCGAATGTGCCGATCAACCGCTTTTGTCCAAGACATGCTTTTCGAAAATCGCTCATAAAGACCTCTGGGAACGGGGGTTTTGTCTGCCGTAATGCAGTGTTTTGATTAGTTTAAGTCTCAATCATATCGCCTGCAAGCGTGTAAACAGTATACGATAATCGATGTTAAACCATCTCATATTTATTTTATGCTTGAAATAAGCGCAAATCCGTATACGATTTTTGCAGGAGTTTACGATGCAAAAGTCGAACGACAATATCGTTGATGCCATTTACACGGACCTGCGTTTGCAGTTGCAACGCAGCGCGATTTTGCCGTCCGACCGGCTGGTCGATACGGCGATTGCGACCCGTTATGGCGTTTCGCGCGTTCCTGCGCGTGAGGCGCTGCTGCGACTGGTGGCCGAAGGTTATCTGGTTGGCACGACGCGCGGTTTTGCCCTGCGAGAGCTTTCGCTGGAGGATATTTCCGGCCTGTTCGAATTGCGTCGGCAGTTGGAGCCACGGGCTGCAGCAAATGCTGCGCGTGACATGACGTCCGAGATCGAGGCGGAACTGACCGAGGCCATGGGCCGGATCAAGTCTGCGCTGGCGGACAACAATATGCCGGTGCTGCTGGATGCCAATGTCGATTTTCGCAATGCGTGGCTGAAGGCCGTTCGCAACCGGCATCTGGCCGAGACGGTCGCACGCTTCATCAACTACTTCCAGTCGGTCCGGCTCGACAGTTTTGCGGATGCCGAGATGGTCAAGCACTATATCGACGGCTTGTCGCGCATTCACGCGGCCTTCGTCGCGCGCGATTCCGTTGTGATCGCGGAATATATGACGCTTTACATGTTTGCGGCGGAGGAAGCCTTTCTCACCATTCGCCGCCGCCAGTTGGAACAGGCCAAAACAGGGCGCGGCGCGCGCCGCAGAACCATCAAAAAGGGAACGTCATGATAAAGCCTCACCCCTTGAAAGGTCCAAGCAAGCTCAAGCTCGGTGTCTTCTCGTCCAATGCCGATGGCGGTCTTGCCATCACCGATGTACCGGAACGCTGGCAGGCGCGGTGGCAGGACAATCTGAACGCCGCCCAGATCGCCGATCGAGGCGGATTGGATTTTCTGCTGCCAATCGCCCGCTGGAAGGGTTTTGGAGGCAAGAACCGGGTGCGGGAATGGTCTTACGAAACCTTCACATGGGCGGCGGGCCTTGCTGCCGTTACGGAGCGGATTGCGCTGTTCATGACGGTGCATGTTCCCCTCGTGCATCCGCTTTATGCGGCAAAATCGCTGGCAACGGTCGATCACATCAGTGGCGGTCGTGCAGGTCTCAATATCGTCTGCGGCTGGAACCCGAAGGAATTCGGCATGTTCGGCGTGCCGCTGGTCGAGAAGGGTTACGATCAGGCCGCCGAATGGCTGGAGATTGTCGAGAAGGCCTATGGTGCGCAAGCGCCCTTCGATTATGATGGCAGCTACTACAAACTGAAAGACGTGGTCAGCCGCCCCGCCAGCCTGCAATCGCCACGACCCGTAACGATGAATGCCGCCTTCGGTGGGCCAGGCCGGGATTTTGCCGCGCAAAACTGCGAATATCTCTTCACGACCTTCACCGAGATTGAAGAAGCCGGGAAGCACGTCGAGGATATCCGCACGCGGGCAGATGCGCAGGGCCGTGATGTCGGGGCCTATACCGTCTGCCACGTCGTGTGCCGCGAAACCCAGCAGGAGGCGGAGGATTATTACGAGCGCTACGCCGTAACCCTTACCGACCATGAGGCCGTTGACGCCCATATGGCCGGAAAGAAGGAGTTCTCCCAGTCCCACGACAAGGAAAGCTATGAGCGTTACCGCAAGCGATTTGCAGGCGGCGCGGGTGGATATCCGCTTGTCGGCACGCCGGAAAAAATTGTCGAGGACATGATCGCGATTTCTCAGCAAGGCTATTCCGGCATCGCGCTGTCCTTCGTCAACTACACTTACGAGCTGCCGTTCTTCTGTGACCGCGTGATGCCGCTGTTGAAGCAAGCCGGGCTGCGGGTCGAATGAACGCGCACGCCGCACCGGATGAGGTCGAAGCTTTGCGGCTTGCCTTTCGCGAGGGCATGTCGCAACTGGCCGCCGCCGTTAACATCGTCACCACCAACGGTCCCGGCGGCATGGCCGGGTTCACCGCATCAGCCGTTTGTAGCGTGACAGATCAGCCGCCGACGCTGCTGGTCTGCCTTAACCGGTCCAGTTCCGTTGCGAACATATTCGAGAGAAATCGCGTGCTCTGCGTCAACACGCTGAGCCATAGCCAGGAAGCTCTGTCGCGGCGTTTCGGCGGCTCGACGTCTCAGGAAGAGCGGTTTCTGGAAGGCGCATGGTCGCGGGGGATAACCGGGTCCCCGCGATTAGAGGGGGCGCTCTTGTCCTTCGATTGCGAAATAGAGACGATGGTCGAGAGCGGCACGCATCAGGTCCTGTTTTGCCGTATCATCGAACTCGTGCAAGGATCAGACGAAAACGCTCTGGTTTATTTCCGCCGCCGTTACCACGCGGTCGGCTGATGCCTCTGGTGGCGCTGAAACACGCGCTGCCGTTACCTGCATTTTTGTATGCTCAGCCGTTAAGCGTCGCGCCAATAATTTTCATGCAGATGCATTTTAAAGCAGCAATTTCGCAGTTTTTCGCTGCGATTTCGGCCTGTTTCAACGTTCTCATTTGACAATGCTATAAGCTTCAACTTATGAATATGCATATAAATGCGTGACATAAAAGGGGAAGACCATGGCAGAACGGTCATTCGCGCGTGAAGTTGAGGATCTCAAGCTCGGTGAAGGTGAAATCTTCCGGGGCGAGGGTATTCTGGCGATCACCAAGGCATTGCTTCAATCCGGCGTGTCCTATGTCGGCGGCTATCAAGGCTCGCCCATTTCCCACCTGATGGACGTTTTGGCTGACGCCAAGGACGTCATGGAAGACCTCGGCATTCATTTCGAAACCTCGGCGTCTGAGGCTGCTGCGGCTGCTATGCTGTCTGCCTCCGTCATGTATCCGGTGCGCGGTGCTGTGACATGGAAATCGACGGCTGGAACGAATGTGGCATCCGATGCCCTATCGAACCTGTCGTCCGGCGGCGTTACCGGTGGTGCCCTCATCATTCTCGGCGAAGATTTCGGCGAAGGCTCCTCCATCATGCAGGAGCGCAGCCACGCTTTTGCGATGAAATCCCAGATGTGGCTTCTCGATCCGCGCCCCAATCTGCCATCCATCGTGCAGTCGGTCGAAGATGGCTTTCAGCTGTCTGAAGCGTCCAATACGCCTGTCATGTTGCAGGTCCGCATCCGTGCCTGTCACGTCCACGGCCAGTTCATCGCCAAGGACAACAAGCGTCCGGAATACACGTTGCGGCAGGCGCTGGAAAATCCTGTCAGGGACGTCAACCGCATCGTCCTGCCACCAGCCAACTTCGCGCATGAGAAAGACAAGCTGGAGCGCCGCTGGCCGGCTGCCGTCAACTTCATCAAGGAGCGTAAACTCAACGAGTTCTTCGGTCCTGAAGAAGGTGACATCGGCATCATCCTGCTGGGCGGTATGTACAACGGCGTCATGCGCGGCTTGCAGCAACTGGGCCTGGCCGATGTCTACGGCAATTCCGCCGTGCCGCTCTACGTGATGAACGTTGCCTATCCGACCATCGATGACGAGGTTGTCGAATTCTGCGCCGGCAAGAAAGCCGTCATCATCGTCGAGGAAGGTGCGCCTGAATATATCGAGCAGACGCTGAACACGCTGCTTCGCCGTCGCGATATCCAGACGAAACTGCATGGCAAGGACATGCTGTCGCTGGGCGGCGAATATACCGCGCCCGTGATGATGAACGGCCTGAAGGCCTTCATCGAGACCTATGATCGTCTGCTGCTTGGAAATCAGCCGCCGGTGCCGGACCCATCGGATGTGCTCAACGACCCCAAAGTCAAGGCGCTGGCCGAAGTCGTGCCCGCCCGTCCTGCCGGTTTCTGCACGGGCTGTCCCGAAAGGCCGATTTTTGCGGCCATGAAACTGGTGGAAAAGGAACTCGGCGAGCATCACGTTTCGGCGGATATCGGCTGTCACCTCTTTTCGATCCTGCCGCCCTTCAACATCGGCGGCACGACGATGGGTTATGGCCTTGGTCCTGCCTCGGCCTCTGCCTTTAATGTCGAGTCCGACAAGCGCTCGATTTCGGTGATGGGTGATGGCGGCTTCTGGCACAATGGTCTCGCGACATCGGTCGGCAATGCCGTGTTCAACAAGCAGGATGGCGTTATTCTGGTTGTCGATAACTTCTATTCGGCAGCAACCGGTGGGCAGGACATTCTGTCGTCGCGCGCGACCAATCCGAACCGCAAGACCAACAATTCCATCGTCAATGCGGTCAAGGGCATCGGCGCGACATGGGTGCGCCAGATCGACCGCACCTATGATGTCGCCAAAATGCGCGACACCTTGAAAGAGGCGCTGACATCGAAGGAAAAAGGCCCGAAAATCATCGTCGCCTCCTCCGAATGCATGCTGAACAAGCAGCGCCGCATTAAGCCGCAATTTGCCAAAGCGGTAAAGGACGGCAAGCGCATGGTGAAGGAACGCTTCGGTGTGGACGAGGATGTCTGCACGGGCGATCACGCCTGCATCCGTCTGTCGGGCTGTCCATCGCTTTCAGTCAAGCATACGGATGATCCTTTGAAGGATGATCCGGTCGCAGCCATCGACAATTCCTGCGTCGGCTGTGGCAATTGCGGTGAGGTTTCCGAAGCTGCGGTCCTCTGTCCGTCCTTCTACCGCGCCGATATCATTCACAACCCCACCGGTTGGGACAAGTTTGTCGCAAAAATGCGCGCTTCGGTCATCGGCTGGCTTCAGGCCCGCCGTGCATCCAGCCGCATCGTGTTTGCAGATTGAGGGTGGACCCATGAATGAAACGGTAAACCTCAAGACGACGCTCGCCTCCGACAAGCCTTTGACGCTGGCCATCATGGCCATGGGCGGGCAGGGCGGCGGTGTGCTGGCAGACTGGATCGTCGGCCTTGCCGAGGCGCAGGGCTGGATGGCGCAATCGACATCCGTGCCAGGCGTTGCCCAGCGCACGGGCGCGACCATCTATTACATCGAGATGCTGCCTGCGCGTGACGGTGTCTCGCCCATCTTCTCGCTGATGCCGACACCGGGTGATGTCGATGTGGTGCTGGCTTCCGAACTGATGGAAGCCGGACGTTCGGTGCTGCGCGGTCTGGTAACGCCTGAACGCACAACGTTGATTGCGTCCACGCACCGTTCCTTTGCCGTCGGCGAGAAGGAAAAGCCCGGCGATGGCATCGGCGATCCGACCGTCGTGGTGGGCGCTACCGATTTTGCCGCCAAGCGCACCATTGCCTTCGACATGGACACGCTGGCGCTAAAAAACGGCAGCGTCATCTCGTCGTCCATGTTCGGTGCCCTTGCCGCAGCAGACGTGCTGCCGTTTGCCAAGGACGCCTTCGAAGCAACCATCCGTGGCGGCGGCAAAGGTGTGGAGGCCAGCCTTCGTGCCTTCAACGCATCCTATGATCGTGCCAAGGCCAAGCCCCGCGATGAGGTCAGCGCCTCGCCGCACAAGCGTTTCGACACCATGCCGGAAACGGCTGGCCACCCGGAACTCGATCGTCTGGTCCACCGCATGCGCGCCGAATTCCCAGAGGCCGCATGGCCCCTGCTTTTCGCAGGCGTGAAGAAGCTGACGGAATTTCAGGACCCGGCCTATGCGGGAGAATATCTCGACCGCGTTGCCAAGCTTCATGCGCTTGACCGGACGAATGACGGCGAAGAGAAGGGCTATGCGTTTACGGTGCAGGCCGCCAAATATGTCGCCATCTCCATGGCCTATGACGATATCATCCGCGTCGCAGACCTGAAAACACGCGGCACGCGTTTCGATCGCGTGCGCAAGGAAGTGGGCGTCAAGCCGGACCAGCTTCTCTACATGACGGAATATATGCATCCGCGCATGGAAGAAGTCTGTGGCACCTTGCCCAAGGGGCTGGGCCTCTGGATTGAGGGCAGGCCGAAGGTGTTTGCCTTCTTCGATCGCCTCATCAACAAGGGCCGCCGTGTGCAGACGGGAACGATGTTCTGGTTCCTCTCGCTTTATCTCATCTCCGCGCTCCGCCGCATGCGCCGCAGCACGTTGCGCCACTTCCGCGAAATCGAACACCGCGACGCATGGCTCGGCACAGCGGCGTCGCTGGTATCGCGGAATTACGATCTGGCGGTTGAAGTCCTCAACAACAGGCGTCTGGTCAAAGGCTATTCCGATACCCACGCCCGCGGCCTTTCGAAGTTCGACCGGGTCATGTCGGCTCTGCCATTGCTGGAGCACCGCGACGATGGTGCCGCCTGGATGCGCCGCCTGCGGCAGGCAGCCCTTCTGGATGAGCAGGGCATTGCGCTGGACGGCGCGCTCAAGACGGTCTCGACGCTGTAAATATTCGGTAGCGCCTAGGGTGAGGCGCTGACCAAAGGCCCGCTCCAGAGGGAACCGGAGCGGCCTTATTCGGACATGACGAACAATAAGAGCGAAGGAAAAATCCTCGCAGGGGAACGTTCTGATGGACAAAGTCACAACTGCCATACCGACTGATTATAGCGCGACGAAGGAAGTTTCGCGCTCCAAAAGCCTGCTTGTCGTCGCACTTTGCTGGTTTGCGATTTTTGCAGAAGGTTATGACGTGGGCGTCCTGGGTGCCATCCTTCCCGCCCTCTCCACCGATCCGGTTTGGCAGCTCACGCCGCTGCAACTGGGGGCGATGGGAAGCTACACCGTCATCGGCATGCTGATCGGCGGTATCTTCGCTGGCACGATCAGCGAACTCTATGGTCGCAAGCCCGTCTTCATCGGATGCCTCACGCTTTTTGCCCTGTGCATGGTGGCGACAGCCTACGCGCCGACACCGACCTTTTTTGCCGTCAGCCGTTTCGTGGCGGGTCTCGGCCTTGGCGGTATCATTCCCGTTGCGGCGGCGCTGACGGTCGAGTATTCGCCCAAGAAGAGCAAAAGCTTCAATTACGGCCTGATGTACTCAGGTTATTCCATGGGTCTTCTGGCTGCTGCCCTGTGTTCACGGGCATTTCTGGCCGAACATGGCTGGCGCACCATCGTTCTGGTTGGCGCGCTCCCCGTTCTCGTCGTGCCGTTCTTCATGGTTTTCCTGCCTGAGTCGGTCGAGTCTCTGGTGCTGCGCGGCAAACGCGCTGCGGCGGAAAAGACGGCGCGGAAGATGGGCGTTCCCATCGTTTCCAACACCAAACAGACGCCGACGGACCGAAGCTGGACGGCAGTTCTGCGGCAAATCTTCGCGCCTGACAAAGCGTTTGAGACCATCTGCTTCTGGGCCGCGCTGTTCATGGGGCTTCTGCTCGTTTACGGGCTTGCCCAGTGGCTGCCGCAGATCATGCGCAAGAACGGCTATGATCTTGGCGACAGCCTGCTGTTCCTCGCGGTCTTCAGCCTCAGCTCCGCCATCGGCGGCATTGTGCTGGGCACATGGGCCGACCGTTTCGGTACTCGATTGGTGGTTGCCCTTTCATATCTTCTCGGTGCCTTCGGCATTGCCGCTCTGGCCTTCAAGGGTTCGTTGTTGATCAACTACTTCTTCGTGGCGATTGCCGGTTTCGGCACCGTGTCGGCCTCACTCATTCTGACCGGCTTTCTGGCGCAGCGTCTGGACGCGACGATACGCTCTGCCGGTACGGGGTTTGCGCTGAGCTTTTCCCGCATCGGGGCTCTAACCGGCCCGTTGCTGGGCGGCTTCATCGCCAGCACGAACGTCGCACCCGAATGGAATTTCTACATTTTCGCAGGCATGGCCGCGCTGGCAGCCATTGCCACGCTGCTCATTCCTGTCGGCAAAACGAATTCGGGACGATGAAGAATTGCTCAAACATCAAAGTAACAGGGGAGCGGGCATGTTTATGACGAATGTTTGCCAGCCACGATGCATTGTCTCGCACGATGCGACATGTGAGGAGTTGGGCGGATGATCCGTTTTCTTCTTTTGAGACTGTCGGTTGCCATACCGACGATGTTCATCATTTCCGTCCTCGTCTTCAGTTTGCAGATGCTGCTTCCTGGCGATGTGGCGCTGGTGATTGCCGGTGGCGAAGCGTCGCCCGAAGTGGTCGCGCAGATCCGCCAGGAACAGGGGCTGGATGATCCGTTACCGGTGCAATATCTGCGCTGGAGTGCTGCGGCTCTCCAAGGCGATTTCGGCATATCCTATCGTACCCGCGATGAGATCGGCCCGATGCTGCTCGACAAGATCCCGGTGACGTTGACGCTGGCGACGGCGGCGCTTCTCATCTCGTTGCTGATCGGCATTCCAGCCGGAATCATGGCGGCCATCTGGCGCGGCAAGGGCTGGGACCATGCGGTAACGGTGGTTTCGCTGACGGGCATATCGATACCGAACTTCTGGCTCGGCATCATGCTGATCCTCATCTTTGCTGTAAAGCTGGGCTGGTTGCCAGCCGGTGGCTATGTCAGCCCGTTCGAAGACCCGATCCGTGGCCTCAAATCCATCATCCTTCCCGCCACGGTGTTGGGTGCTGCACTTGCGGCGGCGATGATGCGCCACACGCGTGGTGCGATGCTGACCGTCATGCAGCATGATTACATTCGCACGGCGCGAGCCAAGGGCCTGACCGAACGCAAGGTCATCACCAAGCACGGCTTTCGAAATGCGCTTGTGCCGATCATCACGCTGGCAACGCTCCAATTCGGCGCGCTGATGGCGGGTGCGGTTTTGACCGAGCAGGTTTTCTCCATTCCTGGCCTCGGCAAGATGGTCGTCGATGCCGTGTTCAACCGTGAATATGCGGCGGTTCAGGCGGTCACGCTGTTGTCGGGCTTCACTTTCGTGATGCTGAACCTGCTGGCCGACATCCTGTACTTCTGGGCCAACCCCAAGCTGAGGAGCCGCTCGCTATGACGAATGTTGCTGTTGCCAAACCACCTCGCCGTCGTCTGATCGAGTCCCGCGTGCTGCGCCGCTTCATGGCGCACCGGCTGGCGTTGATCGGTGCGATCATCGTGCTTCTCTTTGCGATCATGGCCATCGCTGCCCCCCTTATCGCACCCTATGAGCCGAATGCATCCAGCTGGTCGGCCATTCGCAAGGCGCCGACATGGCTGCACTGGTTTGGAACGGATGAGATCGGTCGCGACGTGATGTCCCGCGTTATCTGGGGGGCTCGCGCCTCGCTGTTGGCCGGTGTGGTCTCGGTTGCCATCGCCTTTGTCATCGGCGTTCCCGTAGGAATGCTGGCGGGTTATTTCGGTGGCCCGCTTGACACCGTCATCATGCGCATCATCGATGCGTTTCTGGCAATCCCGTTCCTCATTCTCGCCATCGCCATGGCCGCTTTTCTCGGGCCGAGCCTGACCAACGCGATGATCGCCATCGGCGTCTCCACCGCACCCGTCTTTGCCCGTATCGCGCGCGGCCAGACCATGGCCGTGAAGGTGGAGGAATATATCGAGGCGGCGCACGCCATCGGCACTGGCCATGTGGCTATTCTGATCCGGCATGTGTTCATCAACATCACGCCGCAGCTCGTCGTTCAGTCGACGTTGGCCATCGCGACAGCCATCATTGCTGAAGCAGCGCTCGCGTTTCTGGGCTTGGGTCAACAGCCACCGGATGCCAGCTGGGGTTCGATGCTGAACTCGGCAAGTGCCTCACTCTCGATTGCGCCATGGATTGCGATCTGGCCTGGCCTCGCAATCTTCCTCACCGTTCTGGGCTTCAACCTGTTGGGTGATGGCTTGCAGGATGCGCTGGACGTGAAGGGCTGATGACGATGGACGATAACAGAAGCAAGACGGAGAATGGCAATATGCAGGCAACGTCTGACGCGACCAATCCGGTGCTGTCCGTGCGCGATCTCACGACGGCCTTCCGCACGGAAAATGGCTGGACCGAGGTTATCAGGAAGATTTCCTTCGACATCGGCGCGAAAGAAACCGTTGCCATTGTCGGTGAGAGCGGGTCCGGCAAAAGCGTGACCTCGCTGTCGATCATGCGTCTGCTCAACCCTGACAACACGAAGATTTCCGGGTCGATCAAGCTGCTGGGTCGTGAGTTGACGACGCTGAGCAAAGACGAGATACGGCGCGTGCGCGGTCGTGACATCTCGATGATCTTTCAGGAGCCGATGACCTCGCTCAATCCGGCCTTCACCATCGAAAACCAGCTCGCCGAAGCGCTGCTGTGCCAGGACCCAGATATCTCTCAAGCCGAGATCGAAACGCGTGCGCTGGCACTTCTGGAGAAGGTGCGCATTCCCTCGGCCCGCACCCGTTTGAAGCAGTATCCGCATGAGATGTCGGGTGGCATGCGCCAGCGGGTGATGATCGCCATGGCGCTGGCCTCGCGCCCGAAACTGCTGATCGCGGACGAACCGACGACGGCCTTGGACGTGACGGTGCAGGGGCAAGTGCTGGACCTCATCAAGACCTTGCAGGATGAAGAGGGCATGTCGGTGCTCTTCATCACCCATGACATGGGCGTGGTTGCCCAAATGGCGGATCGCACCGTGGTGATGCTGCGCGGCGATCTGGTCGAGGAGGGTGCAACGTCGCAAATCTTCGCCGCGCCGCGCCAGCCCTATACCCGCGCCCTACTGGCGGCAGTGCCGGTCCTCGGCTCGATGAAGGGCCATGATCTGCCACAACCTTTCCCGCTGATCGACCCTGCCAGCGGCGCAATTCTGCCAGCACCCGATATGCCTGATACGGTAGATCGCAACGCACCGCCGCTGGTCGAAGTAAAAGGCCTGATGAAGCGCTTCCCCATGCCTTCAGGGCTGTTTCGCCCCACGGCCTTTCGCGTTCATGCCGTCGAAAATGTCTCGTTTCAAATCCAGCCCGGCGAAACATTGTCGCTTGTCGGCGAATCCGGCTGCGGCAAATCCACCACCGGTCGCTCTGTGCTGCGATTGACCGAGCCGAGCGGTGGGGACGTGCGTATCGATGGAGCCGAGGTCGGCGGTCTTGGCCGCTACGGCCTGCGGCGTATGCGCCGCACCGCGCAGATGATTTTTCAAGACCCCTATGCCAGCTTGAACCCACGCCTCAGTGTCGGTACGGCAGTGGCGGCTCCGCTGGTGGCGCATGGCATCGGCAACTCTGCCGAGCGCCGGGCGCGGGTCAGTGAGCTGCTTGTCCGCGTCGGTCTGTCTCCCGAAATGGCAAGCCGCTATCCGCACGAATTTTCCGGCGGGCAACGCCAGCGTATCTGCATTGCCAGAGCGCTGGCGCTGGAGCCGAAGCTGATCATCGCTGATGAAGCGGTGTCGGCGCTGGATGTCTCCATCAAGGCGCAAGTGGTGAACCTGATGCTGGACCTGCAAGCCAGCATGGGGCTCGCCTATCTGTTCATCAGCCACGACATGGCCGTGGTGGAGCGCATCAGTCACCGCGTTGCCGTCATGTATCTTGGGGAGATCGTCGAGATCGGTCCGCGCGCGGCCATCTTCGGCGATCCGCGTCACCCCTATACACGCCGCCTGATCGACGCCGTCCCCGTGCCGGACCCATCCCAGCGTGGTCTGCGTGGCGCAGCGGTCGTCGGAGAACTTTCGACGCCCGTTCGCCCCGCAGATTTCGTTGCCCCGCAGCGGATTTACGACGAAGTCGCGCCCGGCCATCTGGTTATGCGCAGCGAGGCACGAGAAGAGTTGGCGATGGCAGTCTGAGTGCTCCGCCACGCTTTTCAGATGTCGGTCAATGTCCGGGTCAGCGCATGATCCGGGTCCAGCAGGCCATCGAGAACATCGAAATGATGTCGGTTCGGCTCCGCGTAGCAGGCGGTCGTCGCACCCAGACCAGTCCACATATTGGCCAGCAACGCGTTCTGGCGCAGGAACTCGTGCCGCTCGGCACCACCCACCCAGGCGCAAAGGCGGGCATGACCAACCGGACGCAGCAGCGCGGGGCTTTCCGCAATCGCTTCGGCCTCATCGATGTGCAGCCTTTCGTTCAGTTCACTGCGCATCAGGGGACGCAGATCATGCAGACCGGAAATGGGGGCGGCAATTTCGACGCGGTCCAGCACAGCGGATGCAAGGGGCGTGCCCGCGCTGACCATACGCGCCGACAGATGCCCACCGGCCGAATGGCCGGTGATGATGATCGGCCCCGTGACCTCCTCTGCGGCCCGCGTCACCGCAGCACCGATCTGGCGTATGATCTCGGTGATGCGAACATCGGGACACAGGTCATAGGACGGCATGGCCACGGCAAATCCCCTCGCCACGCAACCTTGCGCAAAGTGCGACCAGTAGCTGCGGTCAAGGCTCTTCCAATAGCCGCCGTGGATGAAAACGACGAGGCCGCGCGGCGTGCCCTCCGGCAGGAAGAGATCGAGTGCGTTGCGTTCACTCGCACCATAGGCCAGCCCAAGTTTGGCTCGTCCGGCCGCCAGCATGGTTTTGCGATATTCTTCTGCTGGTTCGACCCAGGCCGCTGGCCAGCGGTCCGCGCCAACAATGTGCGCGCCGTTGGAATAGGCGTCCGTGTAGTCGGCGATATGGTGATAATTCATGGTGACGACTTTCACTGGATATTGGGCACTAAGACCGCGAGACTTAACAGGGAAGCGCCATAAGCTCTTCTGCGACGGCGAGATGGTAAGCGTTATCGGGCTCACCTGTCGCCAGATGCACGGAAAAATGGTCGGCATTTTCGAATGGCTGGCGACGAAGGTTAATCCCTCTGCTTTCCAGCATGTTGGCGAAGTCTAAGCCGGATTGCTGAACCGTCTCCCGTTCCAAAGTGCCCCATGCCAAAGTAAATCTGGCTGATGTCGGCCCGCTGAAATCGGCCGCGCAGTCTGGTTGATCCGCAGGTAGCCGCCGGTCCGGATCTGGATGCGCATCGCCAATCCGCTTGTGATAGCTGCCGCTCATCGCTATCACCCCCGAGATCGTGCCGTCGGGAATACCGGCTGCCCGACGATGGTCTGCATCCAGTTCCAAACGCGCAGCGATAACTGCACCCGCTGAATGTCCGCCAATGACCAGACGGTTCGGATTGCCGCCGTAACGGGAAATATTGTCGAGTACCCAGCGAACCGTTGCGCGGGCATCATCCATCAACTCTTCGGAGTTGACCTGCGGCAGCAGTCGATAATTTGCGGAAATGAAGATTGCCGGGAGGGCGAGCAGCGCCGGTGCCATGAAACCGCACCACTCTTTATGGCCATGCGTAAAGCCACCGCCATGCCAGAACAGAAAGACAGGCAGGTTGGTGTGAGTGCGCAGTCCATGATCTGGCAGATAGATGTCCAAACGCTGGGCCGGATCGTTCCCATAGGGAAAATCCGCAAAGCGCGGAATGCCGGAGGAGCGTAGCAGGCTGGTTTCCGCATAGGCGTCGGCAGCGGCATTGATGGAACTTTGTGGGGGCAGATCTCTGGCGAACACAGTCACTTCCTTTTGCAATTCAGTTCTCTGGTCGGAAGGACGCTCCCGAAGGGACGTCTACCGGACCTGCCTCGGTATCGTTTACGCCCACTGGCGCAACAATCGCTCCAGCGCGATCAGGAACCGTGCGGGCGCACCTTCCAATTTGCGACCAGCGCGAAGAATGAGGCTGACACTGGTTTTCTCCATCATGTCCTCGGCAATGGGCACGCTGACCATCGTCCCTCGCTGCAGATCGGACCAGACGGAAAGCTGAGGCAGGATGGTCAGCGCCACACCTGCACGTACCGCTTCGAGCATGACGAAGATGGAGTTCGTCGTAATTGCAGGCTCTATCCGCTGGCCGCTATGCGCTTCTGCTTCACTCAATATCTGGCGCAAGCGAAAGCTGCGCTCCGACAGGCAGAGTGGATAATCGCGCAATTGGGCAATGGTGACGCTCTCCTGGCTCGCCAGCGGATGATCCGGCGGTACGATCACCATCAGGGGCTGGGCAATCGCGGCACGGACCTGAATTTTCATGTCGTGCGGGGTCTGGAAGACGAGGCCCATATGGGCTTCGTCATCTGCAACCATGCGCGCGATTTCCTGGCTGGCACCGATATTGATGTTCAGCCTGACCTTTGGGTTGTCGCGGTTGAAAGAATTGATCAGGTCGGTGAAGGTTTCGCCCAGAAACCCTTCGCCTGCCGATAGGGTCACACTGCCTGTTTTGACGGACCGCAAATCTTCCAGCTTGGCGCGCAACGCCTCGCGGTCGGACATCTGGTTGCGATAATGCTCCATGACCATCTCACCCGCATGGGTCAGCTTGATGCCACGCCGGCCCTTCACGATCAGCGCGATCCCGTGCTGCTCCTCCAACTGGGCAATCTGGCGGCTGATGGACGAGGCTGCGATGTTGAGGCGATCTCCAGCCGCACGCATAGACCCCGCATTGAGCGCTTCCAGCAAATACCTCAGTCCGGTTTCCGACATTCCTGTGTCCCTCTCCCCGTCATGACTGATGCTGGCATCACTCTTCGCCAGCGCATGCAAACCCTATGCGTCCAGGCGCTGTGGTGATCTGCGTCCAGTGGCGTCTACCGAGCCCTCCCTTGCGGGGAGTGTCGGAAAAACCTTGCCGCCGGTTCTGCGGAGCGTTTTCGCAATGAGACGATATGGTTATCATCCGTTCAACGACGACGATTGTGTATTTGCGTTGCGTTTAACGCAACAAAAAATCTTTGCCATTTTCTCTTTTCCCATGATTGCCGGGAGTACAACGGTAACCGGCCCGTCAATCTTGAACTGCCGCAGAAAGTCATTTTTCGGCACTTGACCAAAGTAATGTTATTACATATCAAACAAATGTTTAATGCTGAATAGGAGAATTGTGAGATGAGACAACTGATCAAGACATTGGGATATGCTGCCGTTTTGTTGCCCGCCATCGTCATCGCAGGCGCGGCGAAAGCCGATGCAACAAAAAGCCAAGAGACCAGCCATGCGCATTCTCACGCTGAGAAAACGCCTGTTCAGGAGGGGTACTTTGACGACGATCAGGTGAAGGCGAGGGCGCTGTCCGACTGGGCAGGGGACTGGCAGTCCGTCTATCCTTATCTGCTAGATGGCACCTTGGACCCGGTGATGAACGACAAGGCGAAACACAGCTCAACGAGTGCTGAAGATTACCGAGCCTATTATGAAATCGGGTACAAGACCGACGTCGGCCGCATTCTGATCGCAGACGACACGGTAACATTCTTTCGCGGAGACACATCCGTCAAAGGCGTCTACGAAACCGATGGTCACGAGACCCTGACCTATAAAAAGGGCAACAGAGGCGTCCGCTTCATCTTCAAGAAAGTGCAGGGCGACGAGGCCGCACCGGCGTTCATCCAGTTCAGTGATCATGCTATCGCACCCGAAAAAGCGGGTCATTATCACCTCTATTGGGGCAATGATCGCGCAGCCTTGCTGAAGGAGGTCACCAATTGGCCGACATATTATCCAGCAAACCTCGACGGCAAACAGATTACTGAGGAAATGCTGGCGCACTGATCATACCACTCCCGGAGCTGAGACGTTTTTTCTCCCTCACGCGCGAACTTATTCATCTCTTTGCAGTTTGGAGGACGCCGTTGTGAATGAGCATGACGCTGTGAGGGAGGATAACGACGCTGTCGAAGCTGCGCCGTATGGTGATCATCAGCGATTTTCAGGATGGGGACTGGGATGGCGAAGCTGTTAACTCAGTGTCGTCGTACCGTGACCAGTGGCTCGCCGGGTTGAGGGGCCGTCCACCTGTGGCGACCTTATCGCCGCAGAGTGTTCAGGTCGACGGTGGTTACATCGAGCGTCTGCCACTTGCCTCCATCAAAAGTGGGATTGTTGATTGTGCCGAAATATGGACGCATTGGCGCGGCGACACGCCGCCGCACCAATGGACCGCCAACAGTCCCGACCTGACACGCCGAGCGTTTCGCATGAATGGCCCGGACGCACCTTTCAACTCCAATGACATGCTGGGACATATCGAGGCCTTCGGGCCACCGGACATACTCTGTGTCTGGGGGCTCGGCGTCAGCGAAGACATTCTTCTAGCCTGTCGCGACAGTTACAAGATTTATAACTCCATAGACGCGCCAGCATTGCGCATCCCGTTCGAGGCCAGCCGGTATTTCGACCTCGTCCTGACCGGCGCCGAATGGCAGTCTGCAGAAGTCCGCGCACGCCACCCAGATATGGTGACGGCCATCATGCCGATCGGTCCGGAGTTTGCGTCAGAGCAGACCTTTCAACCGCTTGGGCTCGAGAAGATTTATGATGTCATCTATGTCGCTGCTGCGCAGTCATACAAACGGCATGACATCTTGTTCGAAGCTCTTGCCAAGTTGCCACGCTCAATCAGGACGCTGTGCGTCTTCGGCTATGGAGAACTCATTGATGAATTGCGGGATCAAGTGACGGAACTCGGCATCGATGTCGATTTCGTCGGTCCGCCCGGCGTGCCGTTCGATGAGGTCAACCGATTGATGAACCAGGCGAAGATTGGCGTCGTCTGTGGTGTCAATGATGGCGCACCGGCAATTCTCACTGAATATATGCTGGCCGGTATTCCGGTTCTCGCGAATGATCAGCTGAGCTGCGGACTGCAATACATCACCCCAAGGACCGGCCTGGCCTTTTCGTCAGAGAATTTCCATGAGGGCATCAGGACCATGCTGGACAGGCTGGATACGTTCACTCCAAGAGAGGTCGTTCTGGCGAACTGGACGTGGCCTCACACCATTGAAAAGCTTAAGTCTTATCTACCTTCAGATGCAGCCGGATAAATCTTATTTAGCTTCAGGAACATTAGGTTCATCTCATTGTTAGGTGGCAGCTATCTTGAGGTGTCCGATGAATATTTTAAACACGTTTCCGCAGTCGACCGATGTAAACCTACCCGCAAATGCCCCTATCATCTGTTTTTCCCATCTAAGATGGGATTTCGTCCTGCAACGGCCGCAGCATCTCATGGAGCGGTTTTCCCGGGAGCGACAAGTGTTTTTCTTCGAGGAATTCATTCCGACAGATCATCACCTTGCCTATCTGGAAATACACCCCTTTGTAGGAACCAGCGTCAAGGCAATACGCCCACGCATTCCACACTGGTGGAGCGAAGCAGACCGCGAGGTGGCGCTACGCCGCCTGCTGGATGACCTGATCGCGCTCCACGGCGCGAAGCGGCCCATCCTCTGGTTCTATACGCCGATGATGTTTGGCTTTGCCAAACATGTGGACGCGGCAGCCGTGGTTTATGATTGCATGGATGAGTTGGCGAACTTCAAGCTCGCGCCGCCGCAGATCAAGGCCGCGGAAAACGCTTTGATGGCCCGCGCCGATGTCGTCTTCACCGGGGGTGTCAGCCTCTATGAGGCGAAGATGGATCAGCACGATAACATCCATCCTTTCCCCTCCGGCGTCGACAGTCAGCATTTTCGAACAGCCCGCGGTCGCATTCAGGAACCTGCCGATCAACGGGCGATCCCGCATCCGCGGCTCGGTTATTATGGTGTCATCGATGAAAGGCTCGACCTCGATCTCATCCGCACGTTAGCCACCGCACGACCCGATCTGTCGCTTGTTTTCCTGGGGCCTGTCGTCAAGATTTCACCTGACGATTTACCGCGCGCTCCAAATATCCATTATCTCGGGCAGAAAGCCTATGCCGACCTGCCTGCCTATGTGTCGGGATGGGACGCGGCGCTCATGCCCTTCGCGTTGAATGAGGCCACCCAGTTCATCAGCCCGACGAAAACCCCGGAATATCTCGCGGCTGGCCGCCCCGTCGTCAGCACGCATATCCGGGATGTCGCGCGCGGATATGGCGCTGTGCCGGGCGTTTTCATTGCCAATAATACGGCGGAATTTGTCGAGGCTTGCACCTCTGCATTGGCCTTGCCGAAAAGCAACGCAACATGGCTCGATGTTGTGGACGAGACGCTGAGCAAAATGTCCTGGGATATCACGTTCCACAATATGATGCGGCTGGTGGAAAATGTCGTGGATGGGAACCGCATTACCCTTTCGGCATCGCCGAAGTTTGATCCGAAGAGAGCGCAGACCGTGAACGGGATCATGGCTGGTGCCCAGCGTGATTGATAAGCCGCGCATTCTCCTTGTAACCGATAGTCTTGACCCCTCGGGCATGGGCGAGCACATGCTTGCCCTTGGCCGAGGTCTGGCGAAACGTTTCGATGTGACGCTGGCTTTGTTGGCGCAGGATCGAGCTGGCCTTTTACCGCGTGCTGCGCGCCATGGTCTTGGCATCAAGCTTGTCACTGACATATCAGAGTTTGAGAACTGGATTTCAAAACGCACCTTCGATCTTCTGCACGTCCATGCGGGTATTGGCTGGGAAGGGCACGAACTGGCTGCGACAAGGATCGCCAGCGGTCTGCCAGTCATCCGGACTGAACACCTCCCCTATCTTCTGACTGTGTCTGAACAGCAAGCGCGATACAAAGAGGCGACGCAGGCGCTGTCGCATCATATCGTCGTTTCCCAGGCATCGCGCGAGAGTTTTGAAAGGCATGTCGCATCCGAGCGCATGACGGTCATCCGCAATGGCATATTTCCCCTTCAGGCTAAAGATACCTACTCGGTGAAGAACGAACTGGGCCTGGCTGGACGAACGGTGCTGCTGACGGTTGCCCGGTTTACGGCGCAGAAAGACCACGCTTCACTCCTGCGCGCCCTGCCGGCTGTGATAGAGGCATATCCTGATCTGACGCTCCTGCTCGTAGGCTCCGGCGACGAACAGGAGAATGTGAAAGCGCTCGCGACGCAACTGGGGCTGAGCGATCACGTGCAGTTTCTCGGGCACAGGTCGGATGTTGCCGACATCATGGCCATTGCAGATATCTTTGTTCTTCCATCCCTGTTTGAAGGGCTTCCTTTGGCGGTATTGGAGGCAATGTCACTCGGTATCCCGGTCGTCGCTACAAAAATCGGCGGTACGGTAGAGGCATTGGGCGATGATCACGCGTTTTTTGCCGAACCCGGCATTCCTGCGTCGCTTGCGACTTCGATCATCCACGCACTTGCCAACAGGGAGCAGAGGCTGTTGGCGGGCCAAGCCAGCCAAAAACGTTTCCAAGACAAATTCTCAGCCGACCGAATGGCGGACGAGGTGGGTGCGGTCTACGACCGATTTATCACCCGTCCGGCGAATGACATGCAAAAGGACGCATCCATGCAAAAGACACGTATCGCTTTCATTGGCGCTGGCGGCATAGCCCAGCGCCATCTCGACATTCTGGCTGGCTTCGAAGACGTGGAGCTTGTCGGATTTGCCGATCCTGATCTTGGTCGCGCTGAGCAGGCAGCGATGCGTTTTGGAGCCAAGGCCTTTCAGCATCATCGCGATATGCTGGATGCCGTTATGCCAGATGCCGTTTATGTCTGCATCCCACCTTTTGCTCATGGCGAGCCCGAATGTGATCTGATTGAACGCAACATTCCATTTTTTGTCGAAAAACCCGTATCGCTCGATATCGCGACCGCAGCAGAGATTTCCGCTGCAGTTGAAGCAAAGGGCCTGATAACGGCTGTCGGCTATCACTGGCGCTACCTCGATATCGTCGATGAGGCCCGCAGCCTTTTGGCAGACAATCCAGCCCAGCTTTTATCTGGCTATTGGCTGGATTCCACACCACCGCCGGAATGGTGGTGGAAGGAGGATAAATCCGGTGGGCAAATGGTCGAGCAAGCCACCCATCTTCTTGATCTCACGCGCTTTCTGGTTGGCGAGGTCACCGGGGTCTATGGTCGCGCAGGCCACAAGGACCGACCGGAGTTTCCGGGCCTCGACGTGCCAACCGTCACCACCGCCAGCCTGACATTCGACAACGGTGTTGTGGCGAATATCGCGTCGACCTGCCTTCTCGGTTGGAACCATCGCGTTGGGCTGCACATCTTTGCCGACCGGTTGGCGATCGAACTGACCGACCGGGATATCATGGTCGATGTCGGGCGCGGGCGTCCCACGCGCGGTGCCGATGGCGATCCGGTCTGGCGCGAAGATCGCGACTTTATCGATGCGGTGCGCGGTGGCGAGAACCGTATCCGTTGCCCCTATAGTGAGGCGTTGGCGACGCACCGTCTTGCGCTCGCAGTCGTTTCCTCTGCACGCTCTGGCCAGCCGGTTCATCTTGATGTACCGACGACGAAGCGACCAGACCCAGCGCCTCTCCAGTTCCAGCCGAGAGCGGAAAAGCCTCAGGGAATGCCGCATGGCCACCGGAAAATCCGCTCTCTCGGTATCGAGGCGCCGGGTCGCGCCTATTTCTTCGAGTATGAGGAGGGTCTGCCGAATGAGGGACAGGTCCGTCTCGATACGCTTTACACGGGCCTTTCGGCTGGCACTGAACTCACATTTCTCAAGCATACCAATCCCTATTTCCGTTCCCGCTTCGACAGCGGTCGTGGTGTCTTCATCGAGAACGAACCGGATTTGCACTACCCGGTGCCGTTCCTCGGCTATATGGAAGTCGCACGTGTCACGCAGTCGCGTGCGATGGGCTTTTCGGATGGCATGGTGATCTCCTCTGCTTTCGGTCACAAGTCCGGCCATACGGCGGACCCCTATCATGATGTGCTCACGCCGCTGCCTGAAGAGATCGATCCGATCCTCGGTATTTTCGTCGGGCAGATGGGGCCAATAGCGGCAAATGGTATCCTTCACGCAGACGCAGAGGCTTATGGCGCGCATGTGCCAGCACTCGGTGTAGGCGTAAAAGGTCGTCCCGTGCTCGTCATCGGGGCCGGAACAGTAGGGCTTATGACAGCATTGTTTGCCCGTTCGCTTGGCGCGTCGGATGTCGTCATTACGGACCCTTCGGAGTTCAGGCGCCAGAAGGCACAAGAGATGGGGTTTATGGCGATGCCGGAAGAACAGGCCTGGCAACATGCCAAGGCTCGCTGGCATGATGGAGCCATGGGCCGAGGTGCCGACCGGGTGTTTCAGACCCGAGCATATGCCGGTAGTCTCCACACCGCGTTGAAAGCACTTCGCCCGCAAGGAACGGTCATCGATCTTGCCTTCTATCAGGACGGTGCTGACCATTTGCGGCTTGGCGAGGAATTCCACCACAACGGTTTGAATATTCGATGCGCGCAAATCAACCGCGTCCCACGCGGTCTGGCTCCGCTTTGGGACCGACAGCGCCTGGCGCGTGCCACCGTCGATCTCCTTGTTGCCGAAGGAAAATCGATCCGGGAGCATATGATCACCCACGTCGTTCCCCTGGATGACGCGCCATCTTTCCTCGCTGATCTCGTGGAGAACCGTCCGGACTTTCTGCAAGTCGTTTTCAAGGTAGGCGAGTGACTATGGAGCCGAAACGCATTCTGTTCGTCTTTGCCTGGCTGGTGGTCGGTGGGGAGGAAACCGAGGTACGACTGCTTGCCCAAAATCTCGACCGAAAACGATACCGCATCGACGTTGTCGCCTGTTTCCGCAAACCCGGCATGCCGGAGCAGACCCATGAACAACTTCGCGCGCTCGGCGTCGACGTCGATATCACGCCCTACGAACTGTCGTTTGACGATACGGTCACCTATTTGGCCCGAAAAATTTCGGGCTATGATGTGGTGGTGTCGTGTCAAAATGTTGCAGACATCTATCCCGCTCTGGAGCGGCTTCACCTTCGCCCGTCGCTGATCGAACATGGCGGTCTCGTTTCTGAAGCGTTGGCCGGGCCGAAGCATTTTACCAACCGCTATGTCGGCGTGTGCCAATCGATCGTTGAGGCGGCAGCATCCGTGATGCCGGGACGCGAGCAACTTGCGATCGAAATTCCATCGATGGTCGATCTTGCAACATTCGATCCGCTCCACCGCTACGCCGCCCGCACTGCGCTCGGCATTGCCGACGACCAGGTGTTGATCGGCTGGGTCGGCAGGCTTGATCCCAAAAAGAATGTCGGCGATTTCATCGAGGCTGTGGCCCGCGTCAGCGCCGTCAACGAAAACGCCCGGTTCGTCATTGTCGGCGGTCCCGACGCCTTCATGCCGGACTATGCGGTGCAGTTGAAGAAACTGGCGACGACGCGTGGCCTTGATGGCGTTTTGCAGTTTCTCGGCGACAGAAAAGACATCCCGGCGCTACTTTCGGCCTTCGATATCTTCGTCTGGCTCTCATCTGGTGAGGGAATGCCGCATGTTATCGCCGAAGCGGGCGCGGCCAGTCTTCCAGTCATTGCCACACCGGATAATGGTGCTCTTCAACAAATCGAGGACGGGGTCTCAGGTCTGTTTGTACCGTTTGGCAACCCGGACGCCGTTGCAGAGCACATGTTGTCCCTCATTGCCTCGCCAACCCGCCGTAAGGCCCTTGGCGCGGCTTTGCGTCATCAGGTCGAAACGACCTATTCCGTTGAGGTGGTGATACCGCAATGGCAGCAATTGTTCGACGCTGTTATTCAAGAGCGGAACCCGGCCAAACCGACCGGCCTGTTTAGATCCTTCATTCAAGGCGGCTTTGAATGTTCGACACACCGGCTGCGGCTAAGAGATAACGAAGTCGAAGGGCGCCGCCTCGATATGATCGACGCAATCGGCCACGACATCCATGTGGCGCAGGATTACCGACAACTGGCTGGTCTTGGCATCCGCACGGTTCGCGACGGGTTTCGCTGGCACTTGATCGACAAGGCAGGCAGCTACGACTGGTCGAGCATCCGCCCGATGTTACGGGCTGCCACGGAAACAGGCACCCAAGTCATCTGGGATCTGCTGCATTATGGGTGGCCGGATGATATCGATATCTGGTCGCCGGATTTCGTTGACAGATTTGCCCGCTACGCGCAGGCATGCGCACGGTTGGTGCGTGAAGAGAGCGACGACGTGCCGTTCTACTGCCCCGTCAATGAAATCTCGTTTTTCGCGTGGGGCGGGGGCGATGCCGGCTATCTCAATCCGTTTGCGCATGGACGTGGCTTCGAGCTCAAAGTGCAGCTTGCGCGAGCCGCGATTGCCGCTATGGACGCGATCCTGAACATCGATCCGCGCGCACGTTTCGTCCATTGCGACCCCATCATCAATGTCATCATGGAGCCATCTCGCCCTTGGGAAGCAGGGGTTGCCGAAGGTCATCACCAATCGCAGTTTCAAGGCTGGGAGCTTTTGTCAGGCCGCATGTGGCCGCAAATCGGCGGCAACGAACGATATCTCGATATCATCGGTGTGAATTATTATTTCAATAATCAATGGATACATGGTGGTCCACCCATCGATATTGGCCACGCGCTCTACAAGCCCCTCAGCAAAATTCTGATCGAAACATATGCGCGATATGGCAGGCCGATGCTGATCGCCGAGACAGGCATCGAAAACGACAGGCGGGCGTCTTGGTTCGACTATGTATCTGCACAGGCGCGTGATGCCATCGCTGCTGGCGTTCCGCTCGAAGGCATTTGCCTTTATCCCATAGCCAATCATCCGGGTTGGGACGACAAGCGGGCATGTCAGAATGGGTTGTTATCGGCTGAGGTGGGGTTAGATGGTCGACAGGCCTATGTCCCCCTGTTGGACGCGATCAAGGCGGCCCAGAATACCCAGCCAACAATGGCCGGTTTAAGCGATGTGTATCGCTCTGCCAATGTAAGGCAAATATGATAGCGGTCTAGCCTGCCGGTATGAGCGGCAGGCTAGCGCAGACAAGCGTTAGAGAACGCTGACGTTTTCTGCCTTCGACTTGCCCGTCTTGCGGTCCTGGCCGATTTCGAAGCTGACCTTGTCACCTTCTCTAAGCGAGCCGCCCTGCTGAAGGGAAGACACGTGAACAAACACATCAGTTCCACCGTTTTCAGGTGTAATGAAGCCGAAACCTTTGTCGTCGTTGAAAAATTTCACAGTACCGGTAGGCATGACAGTTCCTTTTGATTTCCGTAGCCGTGTGACTCCGCGACAAACTCTTTATAGCGCGTTTGCGCCTCCATCAACTGCCAAGGTTAGAACTGCAAGCCATTGAGCTAAATTAAACGCCATTGAAGCCCAAAAATCTCACCATCAGCGCGTTGCGACGGCGAATTTGCGCTCAAGATGGGCGCCGAAAATCGTCAGCGGGCAGCACATCACGAAGTAAAGAATACCAACGATGCTGAAAACGGTCAGCGGCTCGAATATTTGGTTCGAGATAATATTGCCCGCGCGCGTCAGTTCCGTGAAGCCCACGATGGACGCAAGCGATGTTCCTTTGATCAGTTGCACCAGGAAACCAACCGTTGCCGGAAGCGAGATTCTGATCGCCTGCGGAAGAACGACATCCTTCGTTCGGGATATATACCGAAGACTGAGAGCCTTTGCTGCCTCGATCTGTCCTTTCGGCACGGCTTCGATCGAACCCCGCCATATCTCGCCCAGATAAGCGCTGGCATGAAGTGTCAGACCAATCGCCACGGCAATCCATGCGTCCAATCTGAAGCCGATGAGCGCCAATCCATAATAAACGACGAAAAGCTGCATCAGAAGCGGAGTGCCTTGGAAGACGGCGATAGGCTGAGGTCAGCCGCTCCAAAACGGCGATACCGGATGTTCGGGCCAGCGCGACCAAAAGTCCTGCGATGCAGCCGAAGACAAATCCAACGGCCGACAGCGCAACGGTCCACTTGAGGCCGATCAGCAGGAAGACAAATTCATCGTAACCCATATGACGGCTCCTACTTGACGGGGTAAGCGAAGTAGCGCGCCGAAAACAGAGAGAAGAGGCGCATCATGATCCAGGACATTACGAGATACAAAAGCGTGATTGTGAAATAGATTTCAAAACTGCGAAAGCTCTCGGACTCGATGCGTTGGGACACGGATGTCAACTCATAGGCAGAGATCGCGGACGCGATGCTGGTGGACAAGGTCAAAAGGACAAACTGGCTTGTCAGAGAAGGATAGATCGCCCGCAAAGCCGGCTTGAGGATAATCAGTCGGAAGACCTGCGCCTTGTGAAGACCAAGGGCCAAGCCCGCTTCCATCTGTCCCTTTGAAATGGACTGGACGCCTCCGCGGATAATCTCGATTGCGTATGCGCCGCCATTGATGCCAAGCGCGATGATGGCGGTGGGTGTCGGGTCGAGGCGGACACCGGCAAGCGGTAGGGCAAAATAGATAAAGAAAATCTGCACCAGAAACGGCGTGTTGCGGATGATTTCCACAAAGCCGATGACGAGCCATCGAACCGCTTTGAAACGGGACGTGCGCAATGCGACGCCACCGATGCCGATGATGATGGCCAGAACCATGCCGCACAGGGCAAGCGTAAACGTTCCAAGGCACGCCGAAAGCAGGCTTGGAAGACCATCGATGACGGGTGTGAAATCCAGTTGATAATTCATGACCTCTGCGCCTCTGTCACCATGCCGGACATTGCCTGAATGGCCAGCTCATAGCCCGCAGCACCGAAACCGATCAGGACGGCGTTTGCGACACGGGAAATGAGAGAGTTGTGATAGATGCTTTCGCGTGCATGAACGTTTGAGATGTGAAGTTCGATTTTTGGCGGATCGAACGTCTTTAGCGCGTCGAGAAGTGCGATGGACGTAAAGGTATAGCCGGCTGGGTTTATGATGATACCGCAGGCGTCTTCACGCGCCTGATGAACGCTTTCGACCAACTCACCTTCGAAATTCGTCTGCCGGAATTCGATAGAAAAACCCAGGGTGTCCGCCTTAGCGATACAGCGGTCCTTGATATCCTGCAGCGTCGTCGTGCCGTAGATCGATGGCTCGCGTTGTCCCAAAAGGTTGAGATTGGGTCCATTCAAGATGAAGAGTTTTTTGCTCATGGTCGTGCTCTTGGGGCTACCGTCGAGATATTCTCGCACGCACAGAAAGGGTGCCGGTGGACATCCGATGACGCCCACCGTTGTTGCAACAGACCGAACTGAGCCTATTTCGCGACGAAGGAGATGCCTTCAAGACTATCTGGGAACTCCGGCACGGGTACCTTCATCCACTTGTCGTAAATGGTCTTCAACTCGCCATTTGTCTTGATCTTGTCGATGAAGGTGTTGAGCGCCGCATTGATTTCCTTTTCGCCCAAACGTGTACACGCACCGTTATAGAGCTTCTGGAATTCAAGCTTGTTTTCAAACTCACCCGGGCGGGCTTTTTCGACGCGGTCCATATAGAATATGTTGCCGCCCAAGGCCTGCACCTGACCGGAAGCCAGCGCCTGAACGCTTGCGGCGTCACCGTCATACCGGCGGATCGTTGCCGTTGAAGGCGCATTTTTCGTCACCTGCGTATCCTGTGCGGCACCCTTCGCAACAGAGATCGTCAGGTTGGCCATGTCGTCATTGGTCTTGATGGACATCGATTTCGGTCCAATCAGAACGATGGCATTGGCGACATAAGGCTTGCTGAATTGTACGGCTTTTGCACGGTCCGGCAGCATGGCCATGGTTGCAAACAAAAGGTCGACACGGCCACTGGTCAGTGCGGGAATGCGGTTGTTGACTTCAAGCGGTACGAACTCGACGGGAACGCCGAGTTCCTTGCCGAACAGTGTCGCTATATCCGCATCAAGTCCATCTTGCTTGCCAGCGCTGGTGACGAACCCCCAGGGCGGGTTGTCTCCCTGGATGCCAACAATGAGCTTGCCGCGGGCCTTGATCTCATCTGGTGTAATCGCAGATGCGGTTTGGGCAAGGCCCAGACCTGCTGCCAACATCGCTGTACCCAGCAAAATGTGTCGTCGTGTCCACGTTGATCTGAACATTGAATTCCTCCTCCATTTTTGAAACGGCGTAAGCCTTGCAGCTATTCCTCACCCTTCACTGCTGGTTGCATAGTTGCAGCAAGCGATCAAGAAATCAACATAGATTTTTAAAATCATATGCTGATTTACAAAGTTGTGAAGTTACTGAAGTTTAAGAGCGAGCGAAGACAATCCGCTTGTCGAAACAGTAGCGTTCTCTGACTATAGAGTGTGCCGAGTCGCGGATTAGGACAGGAAACCGCTTTTCAGAACGTGATCGACGCCGCTCATGATGTGCTTGCGGACGATTGTCCGGGCGCTCTCGACATCTCTTTTAAGCGCCGCGTCGAAAAGCAATTTGTGGTCGTTGACGACGGCCGCACCACGAAACGTCTTTGCGAGCAGATGATAGCGCAGGAAACGATCGAAGACCGATGACAATGTTGCCATCAACGTCGAGGAGTTGCACGCCGAGACGATGGCATGATGAAACTCCCAATCATATCTGACCCAATCGATCGTGCGTGACGCGTCGCCACTTAGCAGCTTTCGCTCTGCTGCGGCCAACTTGTAGTGAGCGGCAACGATACGCCCTTCCCAGTCGATATCGCCTTCAACGAAGGCTAGTCCCAGCGCATGCGTTTCCAAAACTATGCGTAGATCGGCAAGTTCATTGAGTTCCTGGCGTGAAACAGGACTGACCTCAAAGCCGCGCTGCCCCTCAGCGACAACGAGATTTTCCATGGCCAGGCGGCTCAGTATTTCACGAAGGGAGGGAATGCTGATCTCGTACCGCTCTTTGGTTTGCTCCAGCTTAATCTTGGAGCCGGGCAGAAGATCGCCAGAGATGATGTCTTGGCGGATTTGTCGAAAAACGACGTCTCCAATGGTTTCTGCGGGTGACTGGTTTTTCTTGAGCATGTGTTTTCCAAACCGCAGGACGCGCAACGTTGCGTCTGAAATCTATGACGTTTTTATTATCGTCAGACATATTCATTAAAGGGCAGGGCCAATCAAGTGCGTTCTACAGGAACTTGTCAGCTTTTTCAGAGTTTTACGGTTGCCACTCTAGGAGCCCAAACCATGAACCTATCCCAACCTGTCCGCTTTTCTCCCGATCTCGAAGTTATTGACCCAGATGAACATGAAACCATCTCTGGCTTGAACGAGACATTCGATTATATTCTGGAAAAAACATCAGAAGATTATGGCCACGCCGTGCGTTCGGTCCATGCTAAGGCCCATGGCCTGTTGAAAGGCGAGTTCATCGTCAGCGACTGCTTGCCGTTGGAGTTGGCGCAGGGTCTTTTTGCGAAACCCGGAACCTACACGGTCTTCATGCGGCTTTCGACCAACGCAGGCGACATACTGCCGGATGCAATCTCGTTGCCGCGCGGACTGGCCATGAAAATCGTCGGTGTCGATGGTGAGAGGCTCCCCGATGCGGAGGGGCGAAGCCAGGATTTCGTCATGGTCAACGGCCCCGTTTTTCAGGCGAAGACCAGCGAAAAGTTTCTCGGTAGCCTGAAGCTTCTTGCAAAAACGACGGACAAGATGGAAGGAACAAAGAAGGTCATTTCAAGCGTTTTGCAGACTGCGAACAAGGCGCTCGAGGCCATCGGCGTGACCAGCTCGACGGTGCAATCGATGGGCGGCGCGCCCAACATCGACCCACTTGGCGAGACCTATTTCAGCGTGACGCCGTTTCGCTACGGCGACTATGTCGCAAAGTTTCGTCTGAAACCGGCCTCTCCGGAACTGCTTGAGCTGACCGACCGGGAAATCGATACCAGCACCAGTGACGACGCGATACGCAACACCGTTCAGGCAGAAATGCAGACGACCCGTGGCGTGTGGGAATTTCAGGTTCAACTCTGTCGTGACATCGATGCCCAGCCCATTGAAGACCCGACGGTTGAGTGGGATCAGGAGGAAGCGCCCTTCGTAACGGTTGCTACGGTAACAGCGTCTCCTCAGGATAGCTGGAGCCCCGAGATGGTCCAGAAAGTAGACGAGCAAATGCGGTTCAGTATCTGGACCGGCCTTGCCGCCCACCAACCACTTGGGAACATCAACAGAGCCCGCAAGGCGACATACCAGCACTCGGCAGATTACCGCGAGCGCTTCAATGGCTGTCCTATCCATGAGCCGCAAGGCTAGGCAACGTGGGGTCTACGTTGTGGAAACCAACGCAATGACGTTATCCAAACCGAGTTGAGGCTCTTCGATCTAACACATCGGAGAGCCGTTCATCGACATCGCACCGCTAGGCGATTGATGCCTGCCATTTTCCCGCTCGATGTACTGTGCTGAAATAAAGCGACGAAGGCGGCAATTCCTCTCCTGTTAAAACCGTCGCTGGCGTCTCGGACGCAACTTCCTGATGATCCACCTTCGCGTGCCAAAAAATTGAGCAATAAATTTATCAAACGGTAAAAAATTTATCATTTGATAAAGATCGTAAATCCGTTACCTTGAAAATCCTTGTATTTACTGGGCATCAGAGACTGGCACGGAACCTGCATTCATTCTTTCAAACGTTGAACACGGGAACAGGAACTGGAGGATGCAAATGGAAATCGGTGTTTTTATTCCGATTGGTAACAATGGCTGGCTGCTTTCGGAGAACGCGCCGCAATACAAGCCAAGCTTCGAACTCAACAAACAGATAACTCTGGCGGCCGAGAAATACGGTTTTGATTTCGCGCTGTCGATGATCAAGCTGCGGGGTTTTGGCGGCAAGACGGAGTTCTGGGACTACAATCTGGAATCCTTCACGCTGATGGCAGGGCTCGCAGCCGTCACCTCGAAAATCAAGCTATTTGGTACCACGGCAACGCTGGTTATGCCGCCAGCGATTGTCGCGCGCATGGCTACGACCATCGATTCCATTTCAGGCGGTCGCTTTGGAATCAATCTCGTCACCGGATGGCAGCGGCCTGAATATAGCCAGATGGGCATGTGGCCGGGCGACGACTATTTTGGTGATCGATACGAATATCTCGGCGAATATACGACCGTCTTGCAGGAGCTTTTGACGACCGGGCAATCGGACCTCAAGGGCAAATATTTCACCATGGACGATTGCCGGATGAAGCCGGTGCCGGAGGGCAAGGTCAAGCTGATCTGCGCTGGCTCGTCCGACAAGGGTATGGCGTTTTCCGCCCAGTTTGCAGATTACAGCTTCTGCTTCGGCGTTGGCGTCAATACGCCCAAGGCCTTTGCGCCGACCAATGAACGATTGCTGGCTGCAACCGAAAAGACCGGGCGCGATGTGCGCTCTTGCGTGTTGACCATGGTGCTGGCTGAGGAAAAATCCGAGGACGCCTGGGCAAAATGGGAGCACTACAAGGCAGGCGCTGACCAAGAAGCCATCAAGTGGTTGGGGCTGCAAAGCTCTGTCGATACCAAGTCGGGTGCCGATACGAATGTAAGGCACATGTCGAACCCGGTTTCGGCCGTCAATATCAATATGGGCACGCTTATCGGGTCCTATGAAGAGGTTGCCGCCATGCTGGACGATATGAGCGAAGTGCCCGGCACCGGCGGCGTCATGCTGACATTTGACGACTTCGTTGAAGGCATCGAAAAATTCGGCAAGTATGTGCAACCCTTGATGAAAAGCCGCCAGCATGTGACGGCTGCTTTGGAGGCCGCAGAATGACCGATGCCGTCGTTGCTGGCTATCACCCACCCAAAAGCCGAGCAGAAAGCGTCACGCTTCCCGCAAGACCAGAACCGATTTCGCTGAAGCCCAGCGAGACCGCCGTCGTGGTTGTGGATATGCAGAACGCCTATTCCACCGAAGGCGGTTACGTCGATTTGGCCGGTTTCGACATATCTGGCGCAAAATCCACCATCGCGAATATTGGAAAGACAGTGAACGCGGCCCGCGCAGCAGGTGTGCAGGTTATCTATTTCCAGAACGGCTGGGATAGCGATTATGTGGAGGCTGGCGGTCCTGGCTCTCCCAATTGGCACAAGTCCAACGCATTGAAGACCATGCGAGCCCGGCCGGAACTGCAAGGGAAACTACTGGCCAAGGGCACCTGGGACTACGCCATCGTCGATGAGCTCCAGCCGCAGCCGGGCGATATTCTGGTGCCGAAGACCCGTTACAGCGGCTTTTTCAACACCAATATGGACAGCGTGCTGCGGGCCAGGGGCATTCGAAACCTCGTCTTTGTCGGCATCGCCACCAATGTCTGTGTGGAAAGCTCGCTGCGCGACGCCTTTCACCTCGAATATTTCGGGGTGATGCTGGAGGATGCGACCCACCATCTGGGCCCGGATTTTATCCAGCAGGCGACGGTCTACAACGTCGAGAAGTTTTTTGGCTGGGTGGCGACGGTCAATGATTTCTGCGCCGTTATCTCGCAGGCCGCCCCGATCGAAGACTGATCTATCGCGATAAAAGAGGAGAACTGACCATGCCGAAAAAAATTATTGTCCCCGAAGGCACATCGAAGCCTATTGCACCGTTTTCGCCTGGCACGCTTGCCGATGGTGTCGTTTATGTGTCGGGTACGCTGCCCTTCGATAAGAACAACGATGTTGTGCATGTGGGTGACGCGGCTGCGCAGACGCGGCATGTGCTGGAGACCATTAAGTCCGTCATCGAGACCGCTGGCGGGACGATGGAGGATGTCACCATGAACCACATCTTCATCACGGATTGGGCGAATTATCAGGCCGTCAACGCAGTCTATGCGGAGTATTTTCCCGGTGACAAACCGGCGCGTTACTGCATCCAGTGCGGACTGGTGAAGCCGGACGCGCTAATTGAGATCGCAACCGTTGCCCATGTTGGTCAGTGACAATGTATTTCGAAGTTGAAGGCCGTAGCGAACCGGACGCGCAAACCATCCTTTTGTCGTCCGGTCTCGGTGGATCAGGCGCCTATTGGACGCCGCAGATGGAGATGCTGCAAACGCATTTTCGCGTCGTTACCTACGACCATCGCGGCACGGGCCGAACGGGTGGCGAGGTGCCGCAAGATGGTGGCATCTCCGCGATGGCGGATGATGTGCTGGAGATCGCAAACGAACTGAAACTCCAGAAATTCCACTTCATGGGCCATGCTCTGGGTGGCCTCATCGGTCTCGATATTGCGCTTCGCCAGCCCGACCTGATCGACCGTCTCGTTCTCATCAATGCGTGGAGCAAAGCGGATGCCCATTCCGGCCGCTGCTTTGACACACGCATCTCGCTTCTGGAAAACTCTGGCGTGGAAGCTTTTGTGAAAGCGCAACCGCTGTTTCTCTATCCCGCGGTCTGGATGTCGGACAATGCCGAGCGCTTGGCCAAGGACGATGCGCATGGCGTCGTGCATTTTCAGGGCAGGGACAATGTGCTGCGCCGGATTGCGGCACTGAGGGCTTTCGATGTGGACGGGCGGCTAGGCGAGATAAACAACAGGACACTCGTCATCGCCGCAAAAGACGATCTTCTGGTGCCCTATACACGCTCGCTGCGGCTTGCGGAGGGCTTGCCAAATGCGCAGCTCTTCGTGTTCGATGAAGGCGCGCACGCGGTGAATATCACCGACGTTGCTGGTTTTAACACGGGGCTGGAGAAATTTCTGCTCTCCCCGGCATCGATATAAAGTAAGGATTTTACTATGACATTAGATCATCAGGCGCTTGCCACTTTGTTTACGGAAGCACGCACCCATAATGGCTGGTTGGACAAGCCGGTGAGCGATGCGCTGCTGCGTGAGGTGTACGATCTGACGAAAATGGGACCGACATCGGCCAATTGCTGCCCGGCGCGTTTCGTTTTCGTGCGCTCGCCTGAGGCCAAGGAAAAGCTGAAGCCATCTCTGTCATCCGGCAACCTCGAAAAGACCATGACGGCACCGGTTACGGTTATCGCCGCCATCGACAGCGAGTTTTACGAAAAGTTGCCGACCCTGTTTCCACATGCGGATGCCAAATCCTGGTTCACCTCCAGCCCGGCGGTGGCCGAAGAAACCGCGTTTCGTAATGCCACACTTCAGGCCGGTTATCTCATTCTGGCGGCACGGTCGCTGGGGCTGGATACGGGTGCGATGTCCGGTTTCGACAAGGCGAAAGTGGATGAGGCGTTTTTTGCCGACACGACCTGGAAATCCAATTTCCTGATCAATCTCGGTTATGGCGATCCATCCAAGCTGTTTGGCCGTTCGCCGCGCTTGTCGTTCGAAGACGCCTGTGTGCTGGCCTGAGTGCCAGCTTGATGACTCGTTAGAAGGGTTCTGTTAGATGCAGACATTGTCTCTCAAAAAGGATGCCGCAATGGAGACGAAGACTGCCGAAGAGCGCAGCTTGGGCTACCGCAACGCCATGTCGCAGCTGGCCGGTGCGGTCAACATCGTCACGACGGATGGATCGGCTGGTCGGGCCGGTTTCGCAGCCACCGCAGTGTGCAGTGTTTCGGATAGTCCGCCGACATTGCTCGTTTGCCTCAATCGCAACTCTTCCGCCTACAAGTCTGTGGTCGGGAACGGTGTGGTCTGCATCAACACGCTGGCTGCCGATCAGGAGCAATTGAGCAGCCTGTTCGGTGGCAAAACACCCGTCGATGAACGCTTTGCGGCTGGCGAATGGAGTAAGCTCGAGACCGGTGCGCCCGTGCTCACAGGTGCACTGTGTTCATTCGATTGCCGTATCAGAACGGTTCATGACGGCGGCACCCACGACATCCTGATTTGCGATGTGCTCGATACGGTCGTCAACACTGGCGAAGAGGCCTTGATCTATTTTAAACGGGCCTACCGGCACCTTTGAACCGGTGAATGTCGGCAATGATTTCAAAAAAACCCGGCGATACATCGCCGGGTTTTCCTGTTCTAGCGCCGACTATTCCATCTTGTGGATATCGCGATCTTTCGTCTCTGGCAGGAACAGCAGGCCGACGACCACTGTGATGCCTGCGAAGATGATTGGATACCAGAGGCCGTAGTAGATATCGCCCTTGGCAGCGCTCATGGCGAATGCGGTCGCAGGTAGAAGACCGCCGAACCAGCCATTGCCGATATGATAGGGCAGGGACATACCGGTGTAGCGAATGCGGGTCGGGAAGAGTTCGACCAACAATGCTGCAATCGGCCCGTAGACCATCGTCACATAGATGACCAAAACGGTCAGAACGGCGATGATGGCGATCCAGTTGACCGCAGCAGGATCGGCAAACATGGTGAATGTCCCGCCGCCGGCGACCGTGTAGACGGCCATTTCGGTCACGCCGTTGATTTCCGTAGGTGTCAGCAGCTTGTCCGCCACCAATTTGTCGGCGGGCACGGTTTTTGCGGGTGTTGCACGAACCGCATCGGCATTGAGGCCGAGTTCCGGATTTGCGGCCACAAAGGCATCGAGCTTGGCAGCAGGAACCTGTGCGGCACCACGAACCAAGGGGTATCCGCTGTCGTGAAGCGCGATGTTGACCTGCTTTTGGAAGGTGCGGTCGTTTGCGGCAGCGTTTGCACCGGCGGCGACTGCGTCATAGCTGACAATCGTCGCATTGCCAATTTTGACGGATGCTGGCTGACCTGCTGGCCCATCCACCACGTCATAAGGCACTGAGTTTCTGGTTAGAAACGAGGTGGCGATATCGCAGGATGTGGTGAATTTCGCGGTACCCGTCGGGTTGAACTGGAAGCGGCAATCGCCAGGAGCAGCCGTTACCGTTGCGCGAACCGATTCCTGCGCCTGTGCAAGAGCAGGGTTGCCCGCCCATGTCAGCGCTTTGAACAGCGGGAAGTAGGTCACCATCGCAAGAATGAGGCCCGCCATGATGATCGGCTTGCGGCCGATCTTGTCGGACAACCAGCCGAACAGCACGAAGAAGCCGGTCCCAAGGAGGAGCGCGCATGCGACCATGATGTTGGCCGACTGTCCGTCCACCTTCAGAATGCTTTGCAGGAAGAAGAGGGCGTAGAACTGGCCGGTGTACCAGACAACGGCCTGTCCGATGACGGCGCCGACCAAAGCGATGATGGCGATCTTGGCGTTTTTCCACTGGCCAAAGGCTTCGGTCAGCGGTGCCTTGGAGGTCGTGCCCTCTTCCTTCATCTTCTTGAAGGCAGGGGATTCGCTCATCTTCAGGCGGATCCAGACGGACACACCCAGCAGAATGACGGAGAGCAGGAACGGAATGCGCCATCCCCAATCGGCAAAAGCCTCACGGCCAACGGCAAACTGCACGCCGAGAATGACGACGAGAGACAGGAAAAGACCGAGCGTTGCGGTCGTCTGGATCCACGAGGTGTAGTAACCGCGACGACCGTTGGGCGCGTGTTCAGCAACATATGTCGCCGCACCGCCATATTCGCCGCCAAGCGCCAGGCCTTGTGCCATGCGAAGCACGATGAGGATGATAGGAGCAGCAATACCGATCTGGGATGCGTTGGGCAGCACGCCGACCAGGAAGGTCGAAAAGCCCATGATCAGGATGGTCACGAGAAAGGTGTATTTGCGGCCCACGAGATCGCCCAGCCGTCCGAACACCAGCGCACCGAAGGGGCGAACAAGAAAGCCTGCGGCAAAGGCCAGCAGAGCGAAGATGTTACGGGTCGTTTCTGGATACTGGCTGAAGAAGTTCGCGCCGATATAGATGGCCAGGGAGCCATAGAGATAAAAATCGTACCACTCGAACACTGTTCCCAGAGAAGAGGCGAAAATCACCTTCTTCTCTTCCCCCGTCATCGGACGGGCTTTCTCCGCAGTCGCGGTTGCTACATTCGCCATTGTACGTCCTCCACAGAATGAAATGACACATCGCGGCAGCCTGTTTCTCCCCCAGGCTGCCCTTTGCGCGCGATGCACTGGGAAGAGAGTGACAGAAAATTAACAAAAGGAAGAGCGATGCTTTTGGCTTATGACTTTAGTCTAAGGCTGCACCTTGGAGATGTTGCTGCGGATATTGGAATTGAGGTGTCACAGAACGAAAATGCCAGGCGTTTGCGCTTGACAGACAATGGAAACACCATAATAGCTTTGCCACGAATAGGAGCACGATCTTGATCAGACATGTCAACGACATGGTTGTCTTGCAGCATCCGGCAGTTCTTGCCGGTGATCCATCGTGCTTTTCTCATTTCATCCGAATTACGGCCAAAACGACGATTAAAACCGTCTGACGTCTCTGGCCCACCGCTCTCTCCCCGGTTTGGTCGGGGAAGAAGGAAGTCGCCGCTTGGCGGGTTCCCCTCACCAAAAAGAGGAGAGGCAGAAAGAGAGCTTTATCATGGGTTTCAAAGTTGCAATCGCAGGTGCTACCGGCAATGTCGGTCGTGAAATGCTCAATATCCTCGCCGAGCGTGGTTTTCCGGTCGACGAAGTCGTTCCCTTGGCCTCTGCCCGTTCCCAGGGCACGGAAGTATCCTACGGCGATCGCACGCTGAAGGTTTCCAATCTGGAGAACTACGATTTCTCCGATACGGATATCTGCCTGATGTCGGCCGGTGGCGATGTGTCCAAGAAGTGGTCGCCGAAGATCGGTGCGCAAGGCTGCGTCGTTATCGATAACTCGTCCGCCTGGCGTTATGACCAGGACGTTCCGCTGATCGTGCCGGAAGTGAATGCCGACGCTATCGAAGGTTTCAAGAAGCGCAACATCATTGCCAACCCGAATTGCTCTACGGCGCAGCTGGTCGTCGCCCTGAAGCCGCTGCATGACTTTGCCAAGATCAAGCGTATCGTCGTATCGACCTACCAGTCCGTATCCGGTGCCGGGAAGGAAGGCATGGACGAACTGTTCCAGCAGACCCGTGCCGTCTTCGTGGCCGATTCGATTGAAGTCAAGAAGTTCACCAAGCGCATCGCTTTCAACGTCATCCCGCATATCGATGTGTTCATGGAAGACGGTTACACGAAGGAAGAGTGGAAAGTTCTGGCCGAAACCAAGAAGATGCTCGATCCGAAGATCAAGGTGACCTGCACAGCCGTACGCGTGCCCGTGTTCATCGGTCATTCGGAATCGGTCAACATCGAATTCGAAAACGAAATCACGGCCGATCAGGCCCGCGATATCCTGCGCGAAGCACCGGGTTGCCTCGTCATCGATAAGCACGAAAACGGTGGTTACATCACGCCGGTCGAGTGCGCCGGTGAAGACGCAACCTATATTTCGCGCATTCGTGAGGACGCAACCGTCGAAAATGGTCTCAACATCTGGGTCGTTTCCGACAACCTTCGCAAGGGTGCCGCCCTTAACGCCATTCAGATTGCCGAGCTTTTGGTCAATCGTGGATTGATTAAGCCGCGCAAGGCCGCCGCTTGATACGGTTTTTTAATAAATATTAACTATAACCCGTCCACTCCACTGTGAGAATGGGCGGGTTTTCAGGTTTGTTGCTTATCACGGGCAGTTTATTTGCCGGTTATGATGTTGGCAGGCACTTTGAAATCAACACATTCTCTGTGACGTGGCCACAGGGCTGGGTATAATCCCAAAAATATTGAAGGCAGATTCTGATGCGGGCAATGAAAGCTTTTTCCGTTGGCGTGGTGATTGTTTCGGCGTTGGCGGCGACGCCGGTGGTGGCTGCGCAATGCGGCAATACCTCGGCGGGCTTTGATGCCTGGGTCGGCGCGTTCAAGCAGGAGGCCGCAGGTCGCGGCGTTAGCGCGTCCGTTCTGGACCGTGCTTTTTCGAACGTTTCCTACAATCGGCCAACCATCAGCGCGGACCGCGGCCAGCACAGCTTCAAGCTGTCCTTCGACCAGTTCATGCAAAAGCGTGGCGGTCAGGCGATCATTTCTCGTGGCAAGGCCATGAAGAAGAACAATGCCGCCCTGTTTGCCAATATCGAGCGCGCTTACGGCGTTCCGGCCGGTCCGCTTCTGGCGATCTGGGGCATGGAAACCGGCTTTGGCGGTTTCATGGGCAACCAGCACACATTGTCTGCCGTCGCTACACTGTCCTATGACTGCCGTCGCTCTGACTACTTCACCGAGCAGTTGTATGCGGCGTTGAAACTGGTCGCAAGCGGCAACTTGAGCGTGACCGCCAAGGGCGCTGCGCACGGCGAAATCGGCCAGACACAGTTCCTGCCGCTCAACGTCGTTCGCTACGGCGTCGACTTCGACCGCAACGGCCGCATCGACCTGGTCGGTTCGCGTGCGGACGCTCTGGCATCAACCGCCAACTTCCTGGTCGGCCATGGCTGGCAGCGCGGTGCGGGATATCAGCAGGGTCAGACGAACTTCTCTGCTATTCAAGGCTGGAACGCCGCCAGCGTTTACCAGCAGGCCATCGCCTATATCGGCAAGGCCATCGACGGCCAGTAGAACTGGCCGCCATCATTCAAGATCGATCACACATCCGGGCGGCGAAAGTCGCCCGTTTTGCCATCCATGACCCACAATTCGCCAGTCGAAATATCGAACCATGCGCCATGCAGCTTGACCTTACCGGCGGTTTCCTGTGCCTTGACGAAGGGGAAGGCGCGCAGGTTGCTGATCGAGTTGCGGATGGATACGCGCTCCAAAGCGGTCTGACGTTCGGACGCTGTCATGACATCATTGCTTTGGATTTGCTCGGCGGCGGATTTGACCATATTCATCCATTTGCCGATGAAATCACCTGGGGATAGGGGCTCCAGATTCGGATCGAGCGCGGCCTGAATGCCGCCGCAGCGACCGTGGCCCATGACGACGATATCTTTGACTTTCAAAACCTGAACGGCATACTCGATCGCCGCAGACGTCGCGTGGTACTGACCATCGGGCTCGAAGGGCGGCACCATATTGGCGACGTTTCGCATCACGAAAAGCTCGCCCGGTCCACAGTCGAAAATGGTTTCCGGTGCTGAACGGGAGTCACAACAGGCGATAATGAGGGTCTGTGGCTTCTGGCCAGTGTCTGCCAGGGCGCGATAGCGCTCGCGCTCGTCGGTATAACGACCGGCCATGAAGTTCTTGTAGCCAGTGAGAAGGTAGTCGGGGAAATCTTTCATGATATCACGGGACCATTATGCTTGGGCCAACATCGTAAAATGACGGTGGCGTGTTGAAAAGCCTTTTTTCGCTCCGCTATGTGCGCTTGCTGCGCGACGGATGCAAGAGATGACGCATCTGAACCATGGCCATGGGTGTGGACAGACTTGAGGCATCCGTTTCCAGTGTCAACTCGTTAATGCCCCGTTTCATGGTTCTTGCCAGGACCTCAAAAACACTGGCAGTGGCCAGTTGCAAGGCTTTTTCGTCATCCATGCATTGTAGTATCCGCGCCAGAAAAAGGGCGGCGAGAAGATCACCGAGCCCGTTTGGCACGTTCTCGATCGAGCGATGCTCGGCCAAAAGTGCATGGCGACCGCTGAGGAACAGATTGCCAATACCACCCACCATCATCGGTACGGCTGACGTCACCAGCATTTTTGGCGGTCCAAGCGCGAGCGCTGCATCCATGATCTCGTTGTTGGTTTCAAGCTCCGCACCACTCATCCACGCCAGTTCATAGCGGTTCGGCGTACAGACGGTTGCCAGAGGCACAAGTTCATCGCGGATGGCCTGAGCCGTTTCGATCGGCACATAAAGACCACCCTTGTCACCCATGACGGGGTCGCAGAGGTAGATGAGATCGGGGTTGCGCTCTTTCATGGTTTGAATGAGCTTTGCCACGGAGCGCACCTGATCGGCGCTGCCAAAATAACCGGTCAGGATAGCGCGAACTTCACCCGCCCATTTCGACCCGGCCAGATCCTGCATCGTCTTGTCGAATTCGCCATTGTCGAAGCGCAATCTGGTCGAAGGGCCGTGGCCGGGATGCCATGGCATGACGATTGTCGGCACGGCCCACACCGGAAAGCCAAGTGTCTCAAGTCCAAAAACGGCGGCTCGGTTGCCGACGGAGCCGCGCATGACGTGGCTGGAAATAACGATGACGGAGCCGTTGGTGTTATCCTGCATGGCGTACTCGTTCAGCTTGGCGATGGCGCGACTTTGGATCGAAAGCAACCGTTTTCGTGGTCGATCCCTCATGGCATATTGGCGCGCTGCTTTCCACTGCTATGTGGCGCCGCTATTTAGCTGCCCGTTCCAATGCCTTGAGCACGGTACGTTCAGAAAGGTTCAGGTAGTGCTCCATCTGCACGGCAGCCTCGACCACCTCACCCTTTTCCACCAGCGACAGGATTTGATCGTTCATATCGACGAAGGGCGAGTGCAGTTGTTCCGGGTCGTTCAAGAGCCCGAAGCTGAGGCGAAGCTCAGCGGCGACGCGCGCGTAAAAATCGCTCAGTCGGCTGCTGTCTGAAAGATCGACCACGGCAGCGTGGAAGCGCATATTGGCGCTGCCCACTTCACGCCAGTCACCTTCGTCGCGGCGCATTTTGGCGTGTTCCACCGCCGCACGCATGATGCCGACAGCCGAGTGCTTGGACCAGGCCTGACGCAGCGCTGCACATTCCAGCATGCGCCGGACACGATAGATATCGATGATCTGCTCCGTGCTCGGCACAGAGACGAAAACACCGCGATTGGCCTCATGCCGCAACAGGCCATCCTTCGTCAAAAGCCGAAACGCCTCGCGCAAAGAGTTGCGCGACACGTCCAGACGCTCGCTGAACGCAGTTTCAGACAGTCTTTGCCCTGGCGTCAGTGCGCCGATGATCAGGAGATCACGGATGTCTTTGGCCACGCGATCCGCAAGCGGCAGGGGTTCAGTCATGTCGTTCTCTTTGTCATCAGTGGCAAAACAGGTTCGATGGCAGGGTGAATGCCGGTTGGATACCACAAATAATGAGCAGCATACGCAAAAATCCTGCTTATTTTCAGCGCAACGATCCCAAATATTGCGCAGAATGAAAGAACGATAAAATTTAATTGTTCAACAATATTGACAATTTTGTAGATGCAGCCAAGATCCTGTCAAAGCATCCGCGAGGGGCGGAGCGACAAGGAGAAAATCCATGAATGAGAGTGAGCCACAGGTGGCGAGCGTGGAGACGGCTGCGCAAAAATCAAAGAAGCAGCGTTATGCGCTTCTGTCCGCCATGTTCCTGATGTCGATGTCGGCGGTGGGTCCCGGCTTCATCACCCAGACGGCGACCTTCACCGTCAAGCTCGGCGCGGCCTTCGCCTTTGCCATTCTTATTTCCATCCTGATCGATTTCGTGGTTCAGGCCAATATCTGGCGCATCGTTACCATCACCCGCATGCGTGCACCCGCCATCGCCAATGCTGCCATTCCCGGCTCCGGCTATCTTCTGGCCGTCCTCGTCATCATTGGTGGTCTGTTCTTCAATGTCGGCAACATCGGGGGCGCCGGGCTCGGCTTCAACGCGATGATCGACCTCGACCCGAAGATCGGCGGCATCATCGGCGCAGTCGTTGCCATCGGCATCTTTTTATCGCGACGTGCAGGCATCGCCATGGACCGCGTGGTTTTCGTGGCGGCCTTCGTCAAACTTGCGTTGATCGTCTACGCGGCCATCGTCTCCGGCCCGCCGGTTGCCAATGCGTTCAAGCAGACATTTCTGCCTGACACGATCGACTTCCTGACCATCACCACCATCGTTGGCGGAACCGTCGGCGGTTACATCACCTATGCGGGCGCACACCGTTTGCTTGACCGCGGAACGGTGGGTGTCGAAAACATCCGCGCCGTCAACCGTGCGGCCTTGAGTGGCATCGCGATCACAGGTGTCCTTCGTTACGTGCTGTTTCTCGCCATCCTCGGCGTCGTTGCTGGCGGCACGGTGATTGATCTCTCGGGCAAGAGCGCGAACCCTGCAGCTCAAGCCTTCCATGCCGCAGCCGGTGACATCGGCTTCCGCCTGTTCGGTGCGGTGTTCCTGGCCTCGGCCATGACCAGCATCATTGGCGCAGCCTATACCTCCGTCTCGTTCCTCACGGCTTTCAAGCCCGAGATGACGGAACGTCAGCGCAACCTGTCTACGGTCGCCTTTATCGGCATCTCGTTAATCGCCTATATCCTCATCACAACACCGCCTGCCGCCATGCTGGTCTTCGTCGGTGGTCTGAACGGTCTCGTCCTGCCCATCGGCCTGTCCATTCTGCTTTATGCAGCGTGGAAGCGTTCCGATCTCATGCACGGTTACCACTATCCGCGCTGGTTGCTGGTGTTGGGCGCGCTGACCTGCTGCCTGACATGGTATATGGCCTACAAATCGGCCGGTGCGATCTTCGCATTGCTCGGCTACTAAAGACAGGGAGAGAGACATGGCATCCATCGATCTGAACAGCGATCTTGGCGAAAGCTACGGTGCATGGGGCATGGGAGACGACGGCGCGATGCTGTCAATCGTTTCCAGCGCCAACATCGCCTGCGGTTTTCATGCAGGCGACCCGGCGGGCATTTACCGCACGGTCAAAGCCGCCGCCGAAAACGGTGTCGTCGTCGGAGCCCATGTCTCCTACCCGGACCGCGTCGGCTTCGGTCGGCGCGACATGGATGTCACGTCGGAAGAACTGATGGCCGATGTCATCTATCAGATCGGAGCGTTGCAAGGCATTGCCGCCGCTGCCGGAACCTCGGTGCGTTACGTTAAGCCGCATGGCGCGCTGTATAACCGCATCGCAAATGATGCGAAGCAGGGTCAGGCGGTGATCGATGGCATCAAGGCCATCGACCCGTCGCTGGTTCTGATGGGACTTGCCAACGCGCCGATCCTCGATCTTGCCCGCAAATCTGGTCTCTCGGTGGTGGCGGAAGCCTTCGCCGACCGGGCCTACACCCCGCAAGGCCAGCTCGTGTCCCGCCGTGAGGCCGGTGCCGTGCTGCACGATGCGGAAAAAATTGCTGACCGCATGGTTCAGCTTGCCCGTGAAGGCACTCTCGAAGCCATCGATGGCAGCATCATCAAGATCGAGGCGCAATCCATCTGCGTCCATGGCGACAGCCCCGGTGCGGTCGCTATCGCACAGCAGATTCGTCTACGGTTCGAAGCCGAAGGCATCGATATCCGTTCTTTTGCGTCCAGCACATAAGGAGCGTCCATGACGATCCCCACATCCTACCTCAACCACACGGACGCGACCGCCGCCCGTAAGGCGCGCGCCGATTACCGCAACGGTCTGGTCGCGCCCACATCCGGCATCGCCCCCGGTTTCACACAGGCCAATATGATCGTTCTGCCGCGCGACTGGGCCTTTGATTTTCTGCTCTTTGCCCAGCGTAACCCGAAGCCTTGCCCGGTGCTGGATGTGTCCGACCCCGGCGTGCCGACAACGTTGCTTGCCCCCGGTGCCGATCTTCGCACCGATCTGCCGCTCTACCGCATCTGGCGGGATGGAAAGCTGGTCGAGGAAACGGCGGATGCCACAAGTGCATGGGCCGAGCGAGACGATCTCGTCGCCTTCCTCATCGGATGCAGCTTCACGTTTGAGACGCCGATGGTGGAAGCGGGCATCGAAATCCGTCACATGACGGACAAGTGCAATGTGCCGATGTATCTGACCAACCAGCCCTGCCGTCCGGCAGGTCGGTTGAAGGGCAATATGGTCGTTTCCATGCGGCCCATCCCTGCCTCACGCGTGGCAGATGCGGCGACGATTTCCGGGCGCTTTCCGGCGGTTCACGGGTCGCCTGTCCATGTCGGTTCGCCAGCAGAAATCGGCATTGCCGATCTTGCCAAGCCTGATTTCGGGGATGCGGTGCGGATCGAGCCCGGCGAAGTGCCGGTCTTCTGGGCGTGCGGAGTAACGCCACAGGCGGCTGTCATGGCATCGGGCGTGCCGTTCGCGATCACCCATTCCCCCGGCCATATGTTCATCACCGACATTCCCGATTCTGCCTATCATGCGTGAGGACAAGATGCGTTTTTTACCCGTCAGCCTCACGACCATTCTGGTTGAACTTGCTGATCTTGATCAGACGCTCGCGCTCTTCGCATCGCTTGAGGCCGATCCTATCGACGGTATCGAGGAGACGGTTCCGGCGGCCCGCACGCTGATGATCCGCTTCCGGCCGGAAGCGATCAAGGCGGAAGCGCTGGCTGCCGAAATCGCCACGCGTGATCTCTCCGCGAAGATCGCGCCATCCGACAAGTTGGTCGAAATTCCGGTTCGTTATGATGGCGAGGATCTGGCCGATGTTGCCGAGTTGACGGGCCTCAGCGTCGAAGACGTCATTCGCCGTCACACGGAAAGCGAGTTCACCGTTGCCTTCTGCGGTTTTGCGCCCGGTTTCGGATATCTGGTGGGGGGCGATCCCGCACTGCATGTGCCGCGCCGTCAAAGCCCACGCACCCGCATTCCAGCCGGATCGGTCGCACTTGCCGGTGCCTTTAGCGGCGTCTATCCGCAAAACAGTCCTGGCGGCTGGCAGATCCTTGGCACCACGCCTTTGAAAATGTGGGATATCGACCGCGAACCCGGTGCACTTTTCCAGCCAGGCTACCGTGTCCGATTTTTCGACATGGACAAGGCCGGACGCAGCATCGAGGCTTCGCCCGCAAAACCTGCTGCTCCGAAAGTCGTCGCAAACAGTGACGCTGCTCATTTCGAGGTGCTGGCAGCGCCCATGCCCGCGGTGTTTCAGGACCTTGGCCGTTTCGGGCAGACGGGGCAGGGCGTTTCCGCCTCCGGCGCACTGGACCGCTCCGCTTTCAATACGGCAAACCGTATCGTCGGCAACCCGGTCAATACCCCTTGTCTGGAACTGACGCTGGGCGGCTTTTCCTTCAGAAGTTCCAGCCGTGCCGTGATCGGCGTGGCGGGCGCGTCCTGCGTCATTGCTGTCAAATCGGCAGCCTACAGCTTCGAGGCAAAACCCTATGCGCCGATTTCTCTGGAGCGTGGTGATGTCGTGACGTTTGGAAATCCTTCTGCGGGCATGCGCTGTTATCTCGCCGTCCGTGGCGGTTTCGATGTTGCGCCGGTTCTGGGCAGTGCTGCGACCGATACGCTAGCCGTCGTGGGGCCGGAGAGTGTCGTGGCCGGTTCCGTGGTTAATCTGCGCAACGAGAAAAGCGGGCTTTCCAGCGTTTCCATCGATGAAGTCCCGGCGTTCGACCTGCCGAAGGCAGGCGAAGTCGTCACGCTCGATGTCATCTATGGTCCACGCACGGACTGGTTCACGCAAAACGGGTTGGAAACGCTGACAAGCCAACTCTGGCAGGTTACGCCACAGTCCAGCCGTGTCGGCATTCGCCTGGCCGGTGAAACGCCCCTGGAGCGCAAGGATAGTGCCGAACTGCCGAGCGAAGGCACGGCCACGGGCGCGATCCAGATTCCCCATAGCGGCCAGCCGGTTCTGTTTCTCGCAGATCATCCGCTGACAGGTGGATATCCCGTCATCGGTGCGGTCGCGGAATATCACCTTGATCTTGCGGGCCAGATACCCATCAACGCCAAAATCCAGTTTCGCCCGCTTAGGCCATTCGCCGAGATACCGGCGACCAAAGACACAAAAATTTCTGGAGAATACCCATGAAAAAAGTGCTGATCGCCAATCGCGGCGAGATCGCGGTGCGCATCATCCGCGCTTGCCGTGACTATGATATCGGGTCGGTGGCGGTTTATGCCGATCCAGATCAGGATGCGCTTTTTGTGCGCCTTGCCGATGAGGCCTATGGGCTGGAGGGCGTGCGTCCTTCGGAAACCTATCTCGATATCGACAAGCTGATTGCCATTGCCAAGCGCTCCGGTGCCGATGCGGTCCACCCCGGTTATGGCTTCCTGTCGGAGCGTGCCGAATTTGCGCAGGCCGTTATCGATGCGGGTTTGATCTGGATCGGACCGGACCCAGATGTGATCAAGGTTTTGGGCGACAAGGTCGAGGCGCGGCGCATCGCCACCAGCGTTGGTGCACCGCTCGTCGCTGGCAGCGATGGCCCGGTGTCGACCTCGGCGGAGGTCATTGCCTTTGCCGAACAACACGGTCTGCCGGTCGCCATTAAGGCTGCGCATGGCGGCGGTGGGCGTGGCATCAAGGTTGCGTGGAAAATGGAAGAGATCGCCGATCTCTACGAATCCGCCGTGCGTGAAGCAACGGCTGCCTTCGGACGCGGCGAATGTTTTCTGGAACGTTTCCTAGATCGCCCACGTCACATCGAAGCACAGGTCATTGCCGACAAGCACGGCAATGTGGTCGTGCTGGGAACGCGCGATTGTTCGCTCCAGCGCCGCAACCAGAAGCTGATCGAAGAAGCACCCGCACCCTTCCTGACGCCGGAGCAGCGCCAGAAAATTCATGAATCTGCCAAGGCGATCTGCGCTGCCGCAGGCTATTCCGGTGCTGGCACGGTAGAGTTCCTGCTGGGCGTGGATGGCACGATTTCCTTCCTCGAAGTCAATACCCGTCTACAAGTGGAACATCCGGTCACGGAAGAAACGACGGGTATCGATCTTGTCATCGAGCAGTTCCGCGTGGCCAAAGGCCAATCGCTGCGCATTCTTGAAACACCGGAAGCACGCAGTCATTCGATGGAATTCCGTATCAATGCGGAAGATCCCGGTCGCGGCTTTCTGCCGACACCGGGCGCAATCACCCTGTTCGATCCTCCATCCGGTCCCGGTATCCGTCTGGATAGCGGCGTTGTGTCAGGCTCGACCATCCCCGGCGTTTTCGATTCCCTAATGGCCAAACTCATCGTCACAGGCGCAGATCGCGATCAGGTGCTGCGCCGCGCCCGTCGCGCGCTGAAAGAATTCCGCATCGAAGGCATTGCCACGGTTCTGCCGTTTCACCGTGCGGCAATAGATACAGACGATTTTATCGGCACCGATGGCTTCAAGGTTCATACACGCTGGATCGAAACCGATTTTGCTGAGATGCCTGACGCAATGGAACGTCCTGTTCCAGTTGATGACACGTCCGTTACCCGCACATGGCTCGAAATTGACGGCAAGCGCGTAAGCGTTGGCCTGCCGCATCTTCTCCTGGCTGGGCTTGGTGGCGGTGGTGGAATGCGATCTTCGGCTGCGAGCGAAGCTGCTCCCAACAACGAAGGCGTTCTCGCACCCATTTCCGGCACACTTCAGTCTTTCAAGGTCGAAGATGGTGCAACCGTTGCGGCGGGTGATCTTGTGGCCGTGATGGAGGCCATGAAAATGGAGACGCAGGTGACCGCGACGAAAGCCGGCAAGGTTCGCCTCGTCGCGCAAGAGGGCGGATATCTAGAGGCCGGTGAGGTCTTGATATCCTTCGAGCAATAACCCGCTCTTTAAGAGTCATCTGACAGGCCACAAATCATGGCCTGTCAGATGACGAGCTTGCGGAGTTGTTGCGAAATCAGGTCCATCACGGTCACCGTTAAAACGATGATGATGATGATGGCGGATGCCTGCGGGTAATAGAAACCACGGATGGTTTCAAAAAGGATTTGCCCGATGCCGCCCGCACCGATGAGGCCCAGTACGGTTGCTGAGCGAACATTGGATTCCAGTCGGTAGAGCGAAAAGGAAATCCACAGCGGCAAGACCTGCGGAATGACACCGAAGATCACCTGCTGGACCCTGGATGCACCCGTCGTTTTGATAGCCTCGACGGGCCGCGGGTCGATGGCTTCCACCGCTTCCGAAAACAGTTTGGCGAGAATACCGGTCGTGTGGATGAACAAGGCCATGACGCCTGCAAATGGACCAAGACCCACGGCGACCACGAAAAGCACGGCAAACACGACCTCGTGGATGGCGCGGAACATGTCCATCAAACGCCGAACAGGCTGGTTGATCCACCAGGGTGTCATGTTGTGGGCGGAGAGAATGCCGAAGGGGATGGAGACAAGCACGGCCAAAAACGTGCCCCACAGGGCGATCTGGACCGTGACCATCATCTCTTCGAGATAATAGGGCCATGTCTTGAAATCGGGGCGGAGAAAGTCTTTGGCATATTCGGCCATGTTACCGCCGTCGGTAAACAGGAAGGTCCATCGACCCATTTCGGTCGGCCCCCAGCTGAACATCAGCGCAGCCAATAGCCCCAGCATCAAGCTCCAGTTGCGAATGCTGCCCGGTTGCCTGCCGCTTGGCGGACGGGTCACCGTACCGTTGGAAAGGGTTGTTTCACTCATGGCGCATAATTCCGGTTCTTAAAGAAAAAGGGCGGGCAGCGTGCACCCGCCCCTTGAGCGTTGGCGACCTCAGGTCTTGGAAGCTTCTGCGAGTTCAGCTTCGAACTTGGTCTTCTGATCGGTCAAAGACTTGACTTTTTCAGCCTTGGCCTCTGCAGAAAGCGACGTGTCGGCCTGCGCCTGCGAGATCGACTTCGTCAGTTCCATGACCCGGATCGGAAGCAGTTGCTTGTCGGTCGATGGGCGGAACGGTCCCCATTTCAGGTCGGCCAGGATTTTCTTTTCTTCCGCAACATTGCCGGTCGACTTGTCGGTGCCGTAGGTCACGAAGAAGGTGCGGATTTTTTCCTTGGTTGCGTCGGGCAAATCCTTACGCCAGACGATCGGGTCGGAAGGGATCAGCGGCGAGCGCCAGATTTCGCGGATTTTTGCAAAAGCGTCCGGCTTGTTCTGCTTGATCAACGCCATGTTTTCAGTGTTGTTGGCCGCAGCATCAACCTGCTTGTTGGCAACTGCCATCGCATTGGTTTCGTGGTTGGCATTGGTGACGTTCTTGAAGCATGTCTTCGGGTCGATGCCACGTGCACTGAACACGAACGTCATCGGCACCAGATAGCCGGATGTGGAGTTCGGGTCACCCAGACCGAAGTTCAGCGACTTGTCGCATTTCAGCACGTCATCGATGGTCTGAATTTTGCTGTCGGTCGGTACGATGACGACGGACCAGTAGCCGGGATCGCCATTGAGCGGCATGCTCTGTACGAAGACTTCGCCATCGGCGCGGTCAACCGCTTCCATCGCAGACTTGTTGCCGTACCAGGCGACCTGCACCTTGTTGAAGCGCATGCCCTCGATGATGCCGGCATAGTCGGAGGCAAAGAAGGCTTTGATATCGAGCCCTGTCTGCTTCTTCATATCGGCCAGAAGCGGTTCCCAGCTGGTCTTAAGGTTCTGCTGGGATTCGGTGGAAATGATGCCGAAATTGATCGTGTTGTCCTGCGCGAGCGCTGCGGAGGAGATCGTAAAGGCGACAGACATCGCCGCCATGCTTTTCAGTATCGCGTTCATGGATTGTCTCCGGTGGTGATGGGTCAGACGCCCAGAAGGGCCAACTGACGGTTTCGAGGCTCCGCGCAAGATTGGGGAGCCGGGTACTCCGCCGGGGCTTCCGGCAGGACGAGTTCTTCCGATGCTGAGCCGTAGAGCTCGGAAAGGAATGCGTTGGAAAGTTCGCTGGATGCACCGTCGAATACGATTTCGCCGTCGCGCATGGCGATCGTTCGCTTGCAGTAGCGGCGTGCGTATTCGACCTGATGCAGCGATACGAGAATGGTGATGTTATCCTGCTCGTTGATGGAGGCGAGCACATCCATCACCCGCCGTGCCGAAGACGGATCAAGCGCGGAAATCGGCTCATCGGCGATCAGAATTTCGGCGCCCTGAACCAAGGTACGCGCGATGGCTGCCCGTTGTTGCTGGCCACCTGACAGCGTTGATGATCGCTGCGTTGCCACCTGTGGAATGCCGACGCGGGCAAGGGCGGCGTGGGCGGCAGTCTTTTCTGCGCGATTGAAGAGACCCAGCGTTCCGCGCCAGCGTGGGATCTGGCCGAGATGGCCGATGAGGACGTTGGTGAGCACAGACATGCGACCCACCAGATTGAACTGCTGGAAGATGACCGAGACTGCCCCGCGCTTGACCTGAGCGGTCAGTCGTCCGGCTCTTTGTGACACCTTCCCGAGAACATCGATCTGCCCACCGCGCCCATCGCCCGTCTCCAGTCCGGCAATATGGCGGATCAGTGTGCTTTTGCCGGAACCCGATGCGCCGATGAGAGCCACCATTTCCCCACGTTCCACCGTCAGGCTGACACCAGAAAGCGCACGGGTCGCACCGTAATTCTTCGAGAGATTTGAAACCGTAATCGCAGTCATGACCCGTCTCCGCATGTGAGGCTCTAAGAAGAGATTGGATGGCTTTTGATGATCGTTCAGTGACGGTTCGGTGAAAGTTTCATGTCAACCGCCGTAACGGTCGATGAATTCTTCAGCGGAGAGATCGCGGAAATCCTGCAGAGCTTCGAAAAGGCGATCATGCGACCAGTCCCACCAGGCCAGGTTGTCCATGCGCATGCCGGTCTGCGCGTCGAAGCGCTCGCGGATGACGCGGGCGGGCACGCCACCAACGATGGTATAGGCGGCAACATCGCGTGACACGACCGCGCCTGAGCCGACAACAGCACCATTGCCGATCGTCACGCCCGGCAGAATGGTGGCGCCATGACCGATCCAGACGTCGTGACCGATCACCACACGTTTAGCGCGTCTTGCGGCAAAGAAGTCTGCCTCTTCTTCCCCCTCCGGCCAATAATACCCGGCGCGATAGGTGAAATGGTGAAGACTTGCCCTGTCCATCGGATGGTTGGTGGCATTGATGCGGACACTGGCGGCGATATTGACAAACTTGCCGATGGTCGCGCACCAAACCTGGCCGTTTCGCTCGATGTAAGAATAGTCATCGAAGGTCGTCTCCGAGACGTGGCATCCCTCGGCTATTGCGGTGTAGCGCCCCAGTTGGCACTCTTTGACCTCTGCGGTCGGGTGGATCAACGGCTCTACGGATAGCTTGGTCATGCGGATACCTTTCGAGCGGAAAAGGTCGACACGTCAAGAATTCGGGTGGCCACGGCATCGCGCACGGGTTGATCGTGGAAAATCCCAAGCACCGCTGCTCCAGCACTAGTCTTTTCAGCAATCATCGCAACGACAATGTCGCGATTTTCAGCGTCGAGCGATGCTGTCGGCTCATCGAGAAGCAGGATCGGGTGATCGGTGATGAAACCGCGCGCGATATTGACACGCTGTTTCTCGCCACCCGAAAAGGTCGCTGGCGGAAGGCTGAAAAGAGTGTGTGGCAGGTTCAGTCGCAAAAGCATGGCTTCCGCCTTCTCCAACGCTTCCGACCGATCAATGCCGCGAGCCAGCAAAGGCCCTGCGACAACATCAAGGGCAGAGACACGCGGAACGGCGCGCAAGAACTGGCTGACATAGCCAATGCTTTCGTTACGCAACTCCAGCACCAGTCGCGGATCACCGCTTCCAAGGTCCCGCATGGTTCCTGACTTGGCATCACGAACCCATATCTCACCTTGATCGATGGCGTAGTTGCCATAGACCATGCGCAATATCGAAGACTTACCAACGCCAGACGGGCCTCCGAGAACCACGCATTCGCCGCGATGCAGCTCGAAGCTGACATTGTTCACGACCGGCAAAACGAGACCATCGCGCAGATGCATGGTGAAGGACTTGGCGACATCTCGCACCGATAAAAGCACGGTCTCGTCGACATTGAAGGATGGGTGATGAAGGGTCATCTCAGCTCTCCGGGATCGAGGCGACAAGAAGCTGCGTGTAGGCATGTTGCGGATCGTCCAGCACACGGTCGGTCAAGCCATCTTCGACCACCCGGCCATTTTTCATCACGATCATTCGCTGTGACAAAAGACGCGCGACGGCGAGATCATGGGTGACGAGAACAACGGAGAGGCCAAGGTCGCTTACCAGCCCGCGCAGGAGATCGAGAACGCGCGCCTGAACGGAAACGTCCAGACCGCCTGTCGGCTCGTCCATGAAAATCAGGCGAGGGTGGGTCACCAGATTGCGGGCGATCTGCAATCGTTGGCGCATGCCGCCGGAAAACGTCACCGGCTGGTCATCGATACGGTCGGTTGCGATTTCGACGCGGGACAGCCAGTCGCTGGCGGTGCGGCGAATATCGCCGTAATGACGTTCACCGACGGCCATCAGGCGTTCGCCGACATTGGCACCCGCCGAAACCCGCATTCGCAGACCGTCAGCCGGATTCTGGTGGACGAACCCCCAATCGGTGCGCATCAAGAAGCGACGCTCGGCCTCGGACAGATCGGCGAGATCGGGAAAACGCCCGTCGCGCATGCGGTAGCGAACGCTGCCAGCGGAACGATCGAGCCGCGCCGAGATGCAGTTTAGCAGCGTCGTCTTGCCGGAGCCGGATTCGCCGACGATGGCAATGACCTCACCCGGCCAGACATCGAAAGAAACTCCGGTGCAGCCGATAAATCCACCATAGCGGCGCTCGAGATCGCGCACGGACAGGATTGGATCACTCATGGCTGCTCTCCTATCGCTGCTTGCGGCATTCCGGGGCCATGATGGCCGTCTGCCTGTCTCGTCTCGCAATGATCGGTATCGGAACACACGAACATGCGCCCGCCGCGGTCATCCGTCACCACCTCGTCCAGATAGACACCTGTCGCATTGCAAAGGGCACAAGGTGCCGTAAAGCGCTGGACCTCGAAAGGATGGTCTTCGAAATCGAGGCTGACGACTTCGGTAAACGGTGGAAGGGCGTAAATGCGCTTTTCGCGACCGGCACCGAACAGTTGCAGCGCCGGTGAATTGTGCATTTTCGGATTGTCGAATTTCGGGATAGGCGAGGGGTCCATCACATAACGGCCCTCGATTTTGACCGGGTAAGCGTAGGTCGTGGCGATGTGGCCATGTCGGGCGATATCTTCATAGAGCTTGACTTGGATCAAGCCGTATTCCTCCAGCCCATGCATGATACGCGTCTCTGTTTCGCGCGGCTCCAGAAAGCGCAGCGGTTCGGGGATCGGAACCTGATAGACGATGGTCTGACCGGCTTTGAGCGGCGTTTCGGGAATGCGGTGGCGCGTCTGGATGACGCTTGCCTCCGTCGTTTTCGTCGTGGTTGCCACGCCTGCGGTGTTGGCAAAAAAAGCGCGGATCGAGACAGCGTTGGTCGTGTCGTCGGCACCCTGGTCGATGACCTTGAGAACATCGTCCGGGCCAAGGATCGCAGCCGTTACCTGCACGCCGCCGGTTCCCCAGCCATAGGGCATGGGCATTTCGCGAGACGCAAACGGCACCTGATAGCCGGGTATGGCGATGGCTTTCAGGATGGCCCGGCGGATCATGCGCTTGGTCTGCTCATCGAGATAGGCGAAATTGTAGCTGGGCAGGCTCATTCTGCTGCCTCCTTCTTTGCATGTGCGTCTTCACTTTCCTGCCTCACCATGCGCAACAGACCGAGTTCCGCCTGAAAATCCACGTAATGTGGCAGTTTGAGATGCTCCACAAAGCCTGTGGCTTCAACATTGTCGCAGTGGGCCAGCACAAACTCCTCGTCCTGGGCGGGCGCGGTGCGCTGCTCATCGAATTCATCGGCTCGCAGAGCGCGGTCAACGAGGCTGACGGCCATCGCTTTTCTTTCGGATTGTCCGAACACCAGCCCGTAGCCGCGGGTGAAGCGCGGACCGTCTGTCGCCGTGCCCTTGAACTGCGATACCATCTGGCATTCTGTGACGCGGATGGAACCGATGGAAACTGCAAAGCCAAGTTCTGGAACATCCACCTCGATCTCGACCAGTCCAATGCGCACTTCTCCGACAAACGGGTGCGTGCGGCCGTAGCCTCGCTGTGTGGAATAGCCGAGTGAGAGCAAGAACCCTTCATCGCCGCGCGCCAAGGCCTGAAGCCGCAGATCGCGGTTGGCGGGAAATGCAGTCGGCTCGCGGGTGAGATCGGTCGGCTCTTCGTCAGAATGGATGTCCGGTTCGATCAACCCTTCGCCGTTCAGGATATCCGTGACACGCGGATAGGCCGTGTCAGGGTTCACCGCACGCCGTTCTGGTTCATCAACCGCCTCGTCTCCCGCCATGGCAGGGTCGATCAATCGGTGGGTATAGTCGAAGGTTGGACCCAGCAATTGGCCGCCGGGGATATCCTTGTAGGTCGCCGATACCCGGCGCTCGATCTGCATAGCACCGGTGTCGATGGGATGCGAATATCCGAAACGCGGCAGTGTCGTGCGGTACGCCCGCAGCAGGAAAATCGCCTCGATGAGATCGCCACGCGATTGACGCACGGCCATGGCTGCCAATTCTGGATCGTAAAGAGAGCCTTCTGCCATAACCCTGTCGACCGCAAGCGACAGCTGACCTGCTATCTGTTCCAATGTCAGGGCAGGCACGTCGCGGTCACCACGACGCCTGTCGGCCAACAGCTTATGGGCTTTGTCGATAGCGGCTTCACCGCCTTTTACGGCCACATACATCGGTTCAAACCTCCCTGATACGCGTCGTGCGCGGCAAGCCCAGCGCCTCGCTGCCACAAACGATGACGATGTCGAGACCGAGCGGATAGGACGCATTGTTTTCCTGCGCCCACGCGACGAAGCCGTCTGGCAAGCCGGATGGTGAAACGCTGTGGCTGCTTTCAATGCCGGGGCCGCTCAGATGCAGTGTCGTTCCACCCGTCATGGATTTGACGGGCAGGATCAATGTCGCCGAGCGATCTGGATAACTCATCGTACCCTGCGCAAAACCCTCCCAATTCTCCGTTTGGCTGTTGTCGGCCAGAACGGCAAAACTTGCTTTGCCCCGCTCTAGCGTGACCGGTGCGCCGGAATGGAAGGCCAGCCAGTCGGCAGCGCCTTGCATGTCACGTGCATTTTCGAACCAGACAGGCGTGTCGTAATCTGCAAGCGTCAGCAGGATGGCTGACGCGGCGGCGCTGAGCGGCGATGGACCTGCTGCCACGTGACCGAGATCAACGATCATTCCAGGCCTGGAAAAGGCGTCCATCACGGAGCGGAAAACAGCCTGGGATGCAAAAACAGGGTCGGTGAAGCCACCATCGAATGTTGCTGTCTGCATCAGTCTTCTCCTCGCGTAACGGTGAAGAAATCAACCTTCGTCGCTTCCGTCTCTTCAGCACGCTGCTGCTTTTCCTCGCTGATAACGAGAAGGATGGGGCGAGTGATCTCGTCATCGATGCGCTGCTGCCAGTTGCTGACTTGTCGCAACGCATCCAGATGCGCGACGATGCGCGCCTTGCCTTGGTCTCTGCCAAGAATGATCGAATGGCCGACTTCGCCCGTCTCCAACTTTACGGTTGCCCGAGTGACGCTTGCTTCGCCCAGATTATAGGCTGCACCACCGCCGCCGATTTTTCCCCGCACCATCACCGTGCCGATCTCCGGGCCACGCACTGCAGAGGCCGCTGGCATTTCTGTCGCTAGCCGGGAATAGTGCTCGGCAAGAAGAGAAACGGGTGCTGCCGCGAGAACATCGAGAGCGTGCTTTCTGGAAAAAGCAGCAGTATCAGCTGAGGGTGAGGTGTTCGTCATATTTCTACCCATATTTGTCTAGTTGTGTAGACAACCGTTCATATTCGATTTATACACCCATTACGGTGACAGGTGAATGACAGCTCGATATTTTTGAGAGGCCGAATATGGACGATCTTGACGATGGCGTTTCACGCTGGCGGCGCGTTGCAGATGGAATTCGCGGCGCCATCGCTGAAGGGACGATCAATGATCAACTCCCTACAGAGGTCGCCTTGGCATCGCATTACGGGGTTAATCGCCACACTGTCAGGCGCGCTATCGCCGTTTTGTCAGCAGAGGGGCTGCTGCGGGCCGAACGCGGGCGGGGCACGTTCGTGAATGCGGTACCCAAGCGCATCTTTTATCCGATTGGCGCCAGGGCACGCTTCTCGGAAAACATGATGCGCCAATCGTTGGAGCCATCGGGTCGGCTGATCCATGCCGAACTGATCGCCGCCAATGCCGCGCAGGCAAGGCTTCTGGATTGTAAACCAGGCGCGCCATTACACCGCATGGAGCATCTGGCGGTGGCAGACGGCGTTCCTCTGTCACGTTCGACCTCGCTCTTTTCGTCCGAACGCTTTCCCGGCATCATTGCCGCCTATGCAGAGACAGGCTCCATCACCAAGGCTTTGGAGATGGAAGGCCTTTCCGACTACAGGCGCAAGGAAACACGGCTGACCGCCGAACGTGCGTCGGCGCGAGACATCAGTTTTTTGACCTGCGCGCCTGATAGTATTGTTCTCGTCAGCCAGGCAATCGATATCGATCCACACGATGCCCCCGTGCAGAGTATTATCACGCGCTTTCTCGCTGACCGGATGGAACTGGTCTTCTCGAACGCGTCTTAGCGTTTCCAAGCAGAGTTCCCTTGATTGAGAGATGTAGGTGCGTCCGTCTGCTACCGGACGGTGTGGAACAAAGCTGTTTTGCTTCGGTTGGTCTAGCTCGTGCGACTCCACCTAGGTTCGTCGCTTACTATCAATGATGGCTTTGACCCCGCCACCGAACAATAAGGACATTCCCATGAAAGCTCTCTGCTGGCACGGCAAAGGCGATATTCGTTGCGACAGCGTACCAGAACCTAAGCTTGAGGATGGACGGGATGTCATCATCAAGATGACGGCCTGCGCTATCTGCGGCTCGGACCTTCACCTGATGGACGGATATATCCCCTTCATGGAAAAGGGCGACATTCTGGGTCACGAGTTCATGGGCGAGGTCGTCGATGTCGGTCGCGACAACAAAAAGCTGAAGGTTGGCGACCGGGTCGTCGTGCCGTTCACGATCAGCTGTGGTGAATGCAAGCAATGCCTGAAGGGCAATTGGTCGGTGTGCGAGCGCACCAACAGAACAGCGGATAATGCGACCAAGGCATTTGGATATCCGACAGCCGGTCTCTTCGGTTATTCGCATCTGACAGGCGCCTATGCTGGCGGCCAGGCCGAGTTCGTCAGAGTGCCCTATGCAGACGTTTCGCCCATTGTCATTCCAAACGGAATGTCGGATGAGCAGGCGCTGTTCCTGGGCGATATCTTCCCAACGGGTTGGATGGCGGCTGCAAATTGCGAGATCGAGCCGACCGATGTCGTTGCTGTCTGGGGCTGCGGTCCGGTCGGGCAGTTCTGCATCAAGAGCGCATTCATGCAGGGTGCAGCGCGCGTTATCGCGATCGACAATGTTCCTGAGCGTCTTGCCCTAGCGCAATCGCTCGGTGCCGAGACGATCAACTTCGATGAGATCGACGAAACGATTCTCGAACACATCAAGGACATGACCGATGGTTATGGTGCTGATAAGTGCATTGACGCCGTCGGTTCCGAATCCCATGCGACCGCGTCATTCGATGCAATTGTGGACAAGGTGAAGGCTGCCACACTTCTGGGCACGGATCGCCCGCACGCCCTGCGTTCCGCCATCATGGCCTGCCGACCGGGTGGTATCGTATCCGTTCCGGGCGTCTATGGCGGTTTCCTGGATAAAATCCCCTTTGGCGCCGCGATGAACAAGGGCCTGACGATCCGCACGGGTCAGACCCATGTCAACAGATATGCGCAAGATCTGCTCCGCCGGATCGAAGAGGGTGAGATCGATCCGTCGTTCCTCATCACGCACCGGGCAAAACTGGAAGATGGCCCTAAGCTTTACGAAACATTCCGGGACAAAAAAGACAATTGCATCAAGGTTGTTCTCACGGCTTAAGCTGATAGAACCAGAGAACAAAGCCAATCGTGTCCTGGGATGTCCATGACACGGTTGGCGACCTTGGAGAGCTTTGTCGATGGATTATGCTGCACTCATCTCGGAGCTGACGGAAACGTCCGAAAACATTTCGCAAACCGACCCTGCCAAAATCCGGCAGCTGCTTGATCGCGCTGTTGTCGCGGTACGAGAGCTAAGAGACAAGATCGACAGACATCCCGCGCTAAATGTACGCGACGCCGTGACATTTCTGGAGAAGATTTCTGCAGACCTTGCCGTTGGCGACGTCCCCGTGGATCAATGTCGAAGCGCGTTGAAGGACGCATCGGTCATGATCGAGGATTTGGCGGCAAAATCGCGCTCCAAGATTTACTGAAGACTAAAGCGCTTTAGCAGAAGCCATTCAGCTTCAGGATCTTATGCGCCTCTATCGTTGCCTGAAGTGCGGCCTCGGATGTCCGGTCACCCTGATTTCCATCGGGGTGATGCATTTTGAGCCTTTCGCGGTAACGGCGTCTGATTTCCTCTGGCGTCGCATCGGCTGCAAGGCCAAGCGTGTCGAAGGCTTTTGCCTCGAGCACTTTGAGCTTTCTTTTTTGAAGGTCGGCTTTTTGCGCCTGACGCTGTGCTGCTGTCTTGCGCTGATTCAGGGCTTTTGCAGAACCGGAGCGCGCTGTCGATGGCATCGGGATTTCGGTTGCCCGGTCAACCCGTGTTCCATAGGTCGCACGTCTGCCTTCGGCGGCTTCTTTCTGGTAGCGCGCGACTTCTTCGCTCGATGGCGCTGCCGTGAAGCTATATCCCTTGTTGTATTCCCTGACATGCTCGATGCAGAACAGCAGATATAGACCTTCCGCCATGGGCCCGACAGGTGCGCGATGCGTACCGGTTTTGTCGCAACCATCCCACTGGCATTTTGGACCTGTTGGCTCACTGGCGCTGGTGGATTTCTTGCGCGCGGACTTCAGCCCAACGAATATTTTTGAATCAGACGTCATGACGTGTGTATGGACTCAGTGCGCCATCCCGGCAAGGGTTTTTGCACGGGCTGTGCCATGGTTTTTGCGAAGGCGATATGCATGCAGGTCATTGCATGACATTTGTTAGCGACAGATGCGCGGTGATTGATGCGTGAGGAGCCACTATCGGCAGACAAATGATCGCATCATTGTGTTCACAAGACACGCTATGGACTTGTGAAAAAATCACAATTGCTTTCTAGAATTCAGTAGGGTTGATTCAGGACGTCAATAAGGAAGAACGCTGGATGCGCATGAAGTACGGTTTCGTTGGCTTAATTCTATTTGTTGCGTCCTCTGCTTTTTCTCAAGAGCTTGCGAAACCTCCGGTTCTGGAGGCATCCAAAACCCAGGCTGAAGCGGCCAATCTGAGTGCGCAGTTTCTGGGGCGATACGCCTATAAGCCTGTTCCGCTCGATGATGCGCTCTCGGCGAAAATCATGGACAAGTTCATCAAGTCCCTCGACCCGGACCGAATGCTTTTCATGCAGGCCGATATCGACACATTTATGGTTGGCAAGACCAGCATCGATGATGGCATCCTCGATGAAGACCTCGGCATTCCATTTTCCATTTTCAACGTCTACACCCAGCGGGTCGTGGATCGCATGACCTATGCCCGCAGTCTGCTCAAGCAAGGCTTCGATTTCACCGTAAAGGAAGAATATTCGCTGCTGCGCGAAGACGCCCCCTGGGCACAATCGGAGCAGGAAAGCAACGAACTCTGGCGCAAGCGCGTCAAAAGCGATTGGCTGCGTTTGAAACTGGCAGGCCAGGCCGATCCAGCCATTCGAGACACTCTGGACAAGCGCTACAAGAATATTCTGGAACGTGTTTATCCCTACAAGAGCGATGATGTGTTTCAGACGTTCATGGCCGCCTACACGACGGCCGTCGATCCACATACGGACTATTTCAGTGCCGCTGCGTCCAACGAGTTCGATATCTCGATGAGACTTTCACTGGTTGGTATCGGTGCCGTTTTGCAGGAGCGGGATGGTTACACGACCATTCGTGAGCTCGTCGCAGGTGGTCCGGCGCAATTGTCCGGCAAGCTTGCCGTCGGGGATCGCATCATCGGCGTCGGTCAGGGACAGGATGGCGCCATAAAAGAGGTGGTCGGCACCCGGTTGGACGAAGTGGTGCAACTGATACGCGGTGAAAAGGATTCCACCGTTCGGTTGGATATTTTGCCCGCAGACGCAGGTGGAAACGCAAATCACCGGGTGATCAGCCTCGTGCGAGACAAAGTCAGCCTTGAAAAACAGGCTGCGCAGAAGACTATCGTGCCAGTCGTCAAAGACGGTGTGACCCGCAAAGTCGGGGTTATCACTCTGCCGACGTTTTATGAGGATTTCGAAGCGCGCCGGAAAGGTGACAAGAACTACCGAAGTGCCAGCCGCGATGTCGCCAAGCTGCTTGGAGAGCTGAAGCAGGATAATGTCGACGGCGTGCTGGTCGATTTGCGTGATAACGGTGGCGGTTCGCTTTCTGAAGCAATTGACCTGACGGGTTTGTTTGTCGGTAAAGGTCCAGTGGTTCAGCAACGCGATGCAGAAGGCAAGATCAAGGTCGAAAGCGATGACCTGTCATCGCCCGCCTGGTCCGGTCCGGTCGGCGTTCTCATCAATCGCGGCTCCGCCTCCGCATCGGAGATTTTTGCCGCAGCGATACAGGACTATGGCCGTGGTGTGATTGTGGGTGAGCCGAGCTTTGGTAAGGGTACCGTCCAGACAGTGGTGGATCTCGATCAGGTTGCCCGCAATACCAAGCCGGAATTTGGTCAGTTGAAATTGACCATCGCGCAGTTCTTCCGCATCGACGGCGGAACGACCCAGCTGCGTGGCGTCACGCCCGACATCAGCCTTCCGGGACTCTCCGACCCTAAGCTGCTGGGTGAATCGAGCTACGACAATGCGTTGCCGTTTTCTGAAATCAAGCCGGCAAAATATACGGCGAAGGGTATCACCAACACGCTGTTGCCACAGCTGGAAAGCCGCCATGAAGCCCGTATTAAGGACGATAAAGCCTTTCAGCGATTCGTAGAGGATGTCGCCGATCTCAAAGCCCAGCGTGAGAAACGCACCTTGTCTCTCAACGAAACCGAGCGCAGAAATGAAATGACCGCATTGGCCGATCGTTTGAAGGCGCGCGGACAGGCCGACGACGGAATTATGCGCGGCGACGACGATGGCCTGCAAGCCAACGAACGCAGCCTCAGCGCCAATTTGGCAATCGAAACTGCTCGCAAAAACGCGAAAGACGTTTTGCAGGTCGAGGCTGCCGCGATCGTTGCAGATGAGGCGGAGCTTTCGCAGGGCATGAAGAAAAAGCAGTAACGTCGAAAATTCAAAAAAATGCAATTCGCCGACCAAGCGCCAAACGCATGGTCGGCAAACTGCGTTTGAAGCCCAGAGCTGGCGTTCATCTTCCTGATGATGAAACCTCAGATCACCTCTGCCCGCGGTTCCGCCATATCCGCACTCTTGTCGGAAACCCTTCGTGATCCTATCTCACTTCGCAGAAGGAAGGAGCGGCAAGATGTCGGAGATTGCAATTGATTTTTTGTTGGAAACGGCGGTCGAAATCATCCCGCCCGACGCAGGAAAAGACGAAAAAGATACCCGCATTTGTTTATGCTGCCAGCGGGCAAGTCCGTGGATCGATGATGACGGTTGTGGAATTTGCAATGAGTGTATCGAGGCCTGATCGCGTTCTTCAATGATTGGGTGATGCCCAACGCACGCGCGGCCGCAGACAGCGAACTATCGCGCAGTACATTCAGAAAAGTACGGTAAAAAACAGCTGACATCGTGGTGTTTGCTCATCGGTTTGCATGGGGTGGATGACCGCTCGTAGATCTGAAATGTCTATAAGTTGTGCAACTGCGATCACTTTAACAGTATATGCCAATGGAAACGGAACCCGTTGGCTTATCACAAGTTTGCATCTCACGATCCACAAGGAGACGTGTCATGAGAGATATCAACCCGGCCCCCGGTAGCCCAGCAGAAACGCCACGCGGCCCAACGTCTACCCCCGGCATTCCTGATCGCGTTCAGGAAAAGCCGCCTTTGCCACCAATCACTGACCCCGGCGATAACAAAAACCCAAATGATCCAACGCTCAACCCCGCGCTGTTGCCGATTGGCGATCCAGCCGGTGCAGCTTAAGACGTTGAATAAATACTCGACAGGACGCGTTATCGCCGCGTCCTGACTATGCCGTAACTATGGCGCAGCTCGCGTCGGGGGCAATCAACCACTTAACGCCTGCGACAAATCACCCGGCAAAATTAAATTCGTTTCTGGTGCTTGCTTGATATAGTTGAAAGCATCGCAAGGACGGACTTGAATTTTGGACGAATTTTCCAGCTGCAGTTTGGGCGTGCGCCCTCAACGCTCAAAGCATCTTCAGTTCGTCTGTCGTGTTGCACTTCCCGTTGGGGTATTTGTCAGCGGCATTTGGGTCGTCATATTTGCGTTGATGCAGGTCTGGCAACTCGTTGCACTTGAGGCGACGCTGTTTTCGACCATTTTAGTCGGATGGCTCTTGGCCAAAAATGGGTATGTTTCACAGGGCATGCTCCTTTCCCAAGTGGCATGTATTTTGTTCATCACCAGTTTTTCACTGTTGTTCGATGTCCCCAGCGACGCGGTGCCGCGGGTTTCGCATGTCTATTTTCTCATCATTGCTCTAGCAGGTTTCGTCAATCATCAGCTCGATCCCAGCCGTTTCCAGCTGGGCGTAATCCTGGCATCAGTTGCAGCTTTCATATGCTTTTCTGCAAGCGCGATGAGCTTTGAGTTCGCCACCCCTCTCAGCGACGAAATTCGGATGATCACAGCGTGGAGCCATGCGATCGTCGTGACCGCGCTCCTATGCGGCGGTATTTTGTTGTTGCAGCATAAGCTGGGACCCGACTCCCGGCTTATCCGGGAACTTCGCTTGGCAATAACCAAGGAGCAGCTCGAACTTTTCTTCCAGCCTCAGGTCGATCGGCAAGGTCGCCTGATCGGGGCAGAGGCTTTGCTGCGATGGAAGCATCCAAGGCTTGGTTATGTTGCGCCGGATGATTTCATACCAATGGCAGAGCGAGCCGGATTGATGCCAGAACTGGGTGGTTGGGTGTTGAATAAGGCGATCGAAACCCTGTCTTCCTGGCGCGACACGCGTCGCACGAAAAATTTCGTCTTATCGATCAATGTCAGTCCTGACCAGTTTCTTCAGCGGAATTTCGTCGCTGACCTCACGTCTGCCTTGGAGGCAACCGGTGTTCCGCCGCAAAAGCTTCAATTGGAGCTGACGGAGACCATGTTCGTCACTCAGGTCGATTTGTTGATACAGAAGATCAAGGCGTTGCGCGAGCGCGGCATCGGTGTTGCTCTTGATGATTTTGGCACCGGCTATTCATCGCTGAGTTATTTACGACAACTTCCTCTCCAGCAACTCAAACTGGACCGCAGTTTCGTCAGGGCTATCGCGACCGAGCGCGGGGCACTCCTCGCTCAGAATATCTGTCAAATGGGCCATGATCTCGGCTTGGAAATTCTGGCTGAAGGAGTTGAAACAGAGAAGCAGTTTCAGTTTTTGCTGGAATGCGGGTGCAGCGCATTCCAGGGATATTATTTCGGCAGGCCGCTGGAACTAAGGGTGTTTCAGGAGAGATTTCTCCCTCAGACGCCTTACACGGCGTGACAAGGCGACGGTTAGAAACGGCGACCCAGAAGGTATCCTACAACCGCGCCAAGGCCGAGATAGGCGATAGGCTGCGCGCGAATGCGCGCGCCTAATGTGGCTGCAACGCCTTTCGCTTCGGCTTTAACGACGCGACCAGAGGTTAAGGTCAGTGCCGATACGCTGTCGACAGCTTCGACCTCCTCCGAAGCATAGGCTGAGGGGTCTTCCGCGTCGGACTGCTCACGGACCGCCTCAAGTGCTTCATCGACAAGCGGCGTCGAGCTTGCGATTTCCGCATCGTCTGGAACAGATTGTGTATCGGAAGCGTCGAATTCTGTGTTCGCGGCAATAGCGCCTTCGGGGTGGTCAGGTCTTTTTTCCTGATCGATATGGGTCGGTGTTTCGAATGCCATTTGAAAGGTCCTCTGATGTAACTGGCTATCGAACTTTGTTCATGGCGCAGAGTTCCCATACACAGACAGCGTTTTTCTTCGCTTTAAGTTGAGCAGTCACGCTACGTCTAGCTTCTCGCTGAATTTCGGCGCACCGCTTAAGTTGCGGTTTTTCCAGAAAAATATCTATTGATTGAAGTCTTGTCGAAAATCATAGTGGGCCAATGGTTGATTCTGGCTCACATCAGCGGCTCGGTCGCTTCCCGCGAAATTCTTTCAGCAGCGGAGTGTCCTGACGCCATTGCAATGGCACGGTCTCGAGCCGGTCCATTTCGCTTTTATAAGGATAGATGTCGATCCAGTTATGCTGGATACAATGCAAGGTAAATGACGATGCTTTCATTCCCCGCCATTCTTGGGATATCCCTTGGGTCTGCTGGCTATGTGGCGTTCAGCCGAAAGAACAAGCCCTGGAGCTTCCTTAAAAGGCTGGGATATTTTATTGCCGTTTCGATGGCCATCTTGCTGGTCATGCTGGCTGTCAACTTCGGGCTCTATTACTCAAACCTGAAAGCGTGAGGCATGCTGCCACAGCGGCTTTGAAAGCAGCCATCGGCCACCCGGTGTCAGCCCTTCAACGACAATCTATAGGAGCGGTGAGAGGAGATTGCGGCGTTCGAAACCCGAGCGCCGCAATGGTATCATTCGGGCCGCGTCACTTCTTTTTGGTGGTGCTTTCGCTCGCCTTGACCTGCGAACCCAGCGTTGGGGCTGCTGCTGGTGCGGCTTTATCTTTTTTGGGTTTTCTGACTTCTTTGTTGCTGCGAACTTGACCCTTGGCCATCGACTGTCTCCTTGGTTGGTCTTGCAATCTAGCAGTCATGTGGTTGGCAAACGCAAGCAGTTTTTGCTCTCACATGGTATTGGCTCAGCGGTCTGAACGAGCCCGATGTCAGCCGCCTTACAAATTCTCTATGTCCGCTTGTGCGGACGCGGCACACCCAGTTCACGCCATTGGCGTCCATCGCGCTCTATGAGATCATGCGCAGATTGTGGGCCAGCACTTCCGGGCTCGTAGGTTTCTGGCGTTCCACCTTTTGCCCAAATGTCCAGAAAGGGCTGTACGGCAGCCCAACCGGCTTCGATACCATCGGCGCGCTGGAAGAGCGTCTGATCTCCGGCGAACAGTTCGTAAAGCAGGGATTCGTAGCCGGTCGTCTTGCTGATATCGAACTGGTCCGCATAGCGGAAATCCAGCGCGACGGGCACAGTATCGACCGCCTGACCCGGCGACTTGATCGACAGTTCCATGCTCAGACCCTCGTCTGGCTGGACCTGGATGACGAGCCGGTTTGGCGGAAGGCTCGGGGTGACATCGGTTTGGCGAAATTGGGCAAACGGCACCTGCTTGAAGGTGACGACGATCTCTGTATCTCGGGCCACCATGGCCTTGCCTGTGCGCAGATAAAAGGGAACACCGGCCCAGCGCCATGTGTCTGCATAGAGCTTGAGCGCAACGAACGTCTCTGTGTTCGATTGCGGCGCGATATCCTTCGTGTCCCGGTATGCGGGGATGGCAACGCCGTTCACCGTTCCGGCGCTGTATGCGCCACGGGCAGAATGGCTCTCGGCTTCCTCTGGCGTGAAGATACGCAGTGCCTCCAGCACTTTGCTTTTTTCGTTGCGGATGGCCTCTGCGTTGAAACTGTTTGGCGGCTCCATGGCCACCATGGCCAGAAGCTGAAACAGATGATTGGGGATCATGTCACGCAATGCACCGGTGGCATCGTAGAATTTGCCGCGCGAGCCGACATCCACGATTTCAGCCGCCGTTATCTGCACATGATCGATGTAATTGTTGTTCCAAAGGGATTCGATCATCATATTGGCGAACCGCGCCGTCATGATGTTCTGGACCGTTTCCTTGCCTAGGAAATGGTCCAGCCGATAGACCTGCTTTTCGGAAATCGTGTTCAGGATTTGCGCATTCAACGCTCGTGCAGAGGCAAGGTCGGTTCCGAACGGTTTTTCGATAGCGATCCTTCTGAAGGCATCATCCGTCTCCGTCACCAGTCCATGCTGGCCCAGTTTTTCGACGATAGTCCCGAAAAACTGCGGTGGAACGGCAAGGTAAAATGCTGCATTTCCGACCGCTGTGTTTGCCAGACGTTTGGCGATCTCGACGAAAATCTCGTCTTTTGTAAAGTCGCCGCTGATATATGAAATGCGTTGCTTCAAGCGCAGCCAAGCTTGATCTGCGGAGACGGGTTCGGTGCCACCCAGTCCGGACAAAAAGCTGTCCAGCTTTTCGACCAGCATCGCGTCATCGCCCGGTTCGATGCCCACACCCAGAATATGGAGGTCGTCACCCACCAGTCCACTACGGGTCAAGTTGATGAGCGAAGGAATGAGAAGCCGACGGGTAAGATCGCCGGTCGCGCCAAAGATGACAAGGGTGACCGGAGGAGCGGGTGTTGCGTCCAAAATCGTATCTCCACATTCGCGAAAGACTGAGACATTCAATGTTAGGATAAAGGATGCTTCAGACGGGATTATGTCTGGTTCCAGTTTCGAACTACCGGTTCGTCAAGATTGTGTTCATATCCCAAAATACTGATGCTGGTGGTGTCCAGAATAAAACAAGAGCCTGCCACGGCGTCTAATCCCAGCCATCGAGCAGCGAAAACCCGGAGAAAATGAGAGCTCGAAAAGATCAGAACATTGCCGCTGACCGATCGGATTTTCGTGATGACGGCATCGGCTCTGTTGCTGACGTCCAGCACGGTTTCACCATCCGGGCAGCCGTGCTGGAAGATGTTCCAGCCTGGTTGATGGGTCTGTATGTCCTTCGTCGTGATGCCCTCGTAACGCCCGTAGTCCCATTCAGCGAGGTTGTCGTCTATCTCAACTCTTGCGCTGAAGCCCGCCAGCTCGCAGGTCTTTCGTGCGCGTTGAGACGGGCTGGAAAACACCGCGTGGAAATCAATAGCGGGTATCCGCTGTTTCAGCAGCCTGGCGGCATTCTCGCCATTGTCCGTAAGAGGTATGTCGCTTCGCCCAGTGTGCCGGCCGGACAGTGTCCATTCCGTTTCTCCATGACGAACTAGAAAGATCTGAGGGTATTGCGTGGTCATTGCTGCTGCCTTGTTGACTCTATCTCATCTTGTCTCAAGCTGTACCGGCTTCATGCCGAAAATGCGTCAGCCTGACAGAAGATCGGTCCGAAGGTATAGCGGGCTTCAAGACAAGCCAGACTTCAGACGGCGTTTCTCCCGAGAATGAGATCGGCTGCCTTCTCGCCGATCATCGCGGAGGCGGCCTGGGTGTTGCCGCTGATCAATGTCGGCATGATGGAGGCATCGGCAATCCGCAGCCCTTCAATGCCGCGAACCTTTAACTCCGGTGTCACGACGGAACCCTCGTCTTTGCCCATTCGGCAAGTGCCGACCGGGTGGTAGATGGAGTCCGAGTGGGCACGAATGAGTTCAATCAACTCGGCGTCGCCAAGCTTGTCCTTGCCGTAGAGATATCGGCCGCCATAGCGTGTCAGTGGCTCAGCTTCAAGAATCCGGTGCACCACGCGTGCGCCCTTCAGCATCAATTGCATATCGGCAGGTGCCGACAGAAAGGCAGGATCGATCCGCGGCGCTCCTGCGGGATCGGACGATGTCAGCCTTACTTCGCCACGGCTTTCCGGTCGCAAGGCGCATACATGCAGGGTAATGCCGCGCACCATATGGGTGTGTCGCGCATGATCATCGACAAGCGCTGTACAAAAATGAAATTGCAAATCTGGTCTGTCCAGAGACGGATCGCTTTTCACGAAACCACCTGCTTCTGCGATATTGCTGGTCAGCAACCCCCTTCCTTTTCGCCATGCGGGGAAGGCGGCGGCAGCGCGCATCAATGTGTCCGGCCCAAATCCGAAAAGACCCGGTCCTCGCATCTGTTTCATGGCCGTATAGTCGAGATGGTCCTGAAGGTTGCTACCGACGCCGGGCGCGTCGATGACAATCGGTATGCCGTGTTCACGCAGATGCGTGGCGGGACCGATACCCGAGATCATCAAGAGGTGTGGAGACAGTATGGCTCCGGCCGAAACGATGACTTCACGTCTTGCGCGGATGGTGCGGCGTTCTCTGCCAGACACCACGACGACGCCGCACGCGCGGCGTTCCTCGATAACGAGACGTTCAGCGCGCGTGTTTGCGAGGATAGTCACGTTCGGCCATGTCGATGCATTCGCCAGATAAGCAGACCCTGCATCCAGACGGGCACCACGTTGCTGGAAAACCTGATAGAGACTCACACCCTCCTGTTGTGGACCGTTGAAGTCCGCATTGTGCCGGTAGCCCATCTGTTGTGCCGCTTCGATGAAGGCGAGAGACAAGGGGCCGGGTGACACCTGATCGGACACGACGAGCGGCCCACTGTTGCCGTGCAGCGGACCTGCGCCGTGTTGGTTGTTTTCCGACCTCACAAACAGGGGCAACACGCTTTGCCAATCCCATCCGTCGCAGCCCGCAGCCGCCCAGTCGTCGTAATCTTGCGCCTGTCCGCGAATGTAGATCATCGCATTGATCAAGCTCGAGCCACCAACGCCACGCCCACGCGGCACATAACCCTTTCGACCACCGAGCCCGGATTGCGGTACGGTCTCGAAGGCGTAATTACGGCGGGATTTGAATGGCACCAGCATCGCCATGCCGCTTGGGATGATCGACAGGATCGAAGGCTTGGGGCGACCCGCCTCGATTAAAATGACGGATGGTTTTTCCGGCGCGGCGGCAAGACGCGCAGCCAACGCGCAACCGGCTGGTCCGGCACCCACGATAAGGTAATCCGCTTCCTCCATATCTTCTCCTCCCCGTAGAGTTCTGAAGATATTTGAGGGTTACGTCAAACCTCTTGCTTGGCTACTCGCAGGTGTCGGCGATTTTTTTGAGTTCGACGGCGGGTTCCAGCATCGTACCGGGTGCCTTGCCGACGAAGCGGTAGGTGCCACGCCAGAAGCCTTCTGCCGCTTGTGAAATGCGAAGCCGATGATCGCCGTCTTTGCAGGTTGCGTCAAAGGCCAGATCGCCCATATCGGTAAAATCCAGATCACATTTGGCAGCTTGGGCTTTGGGAAGAACAGGGTTCATGTGGGCTTTTATGGCGGCTTCATCATAACAGATTTGAAAGACCTGTTCGTCGTTCTTCAGCTCCGGTGTCGGGATCGGAGTGAAGATACGCACCTGCCATAGCCCCGCAGGAAGGCCTGTTTCCTCCGCCAGGACGGGTGGCGATAGTCCGAAAAGAGCAACAAGGATAGAAAGCCGCTTGAAGGATATCGTTTTGCTCACTGGCATTCTCCCATCCGCTTGACGGCGACGTCCGTCATGGGTTGCGGCATATCCGTATCGCCCTCGTAGGTCTCATTATAGGATATTTGGCCGGTGAAGCTCTCACCATCATTTTCGGGCTGGAGATACATGCCCCAGGATGCTCCGATGCCACCGAGGTCGCATTCGGCTCGCATCTGCACGCCGCTGTCGTAAAAATGCACCTTGTCGATTAGAACGCATTTCACACCTGACGGCTTTGGCATCAGGGGCAGGGTTTCCGCCGTCATGTCGTCCTTGACGCAAATGTCGCGGGAAGCCTCGACGACCTTCATCTCTGTTTCGGTCCGTTGCAGCGTTTTCCATGTGAAGCGCCAAAGTCCGCCCCATTCGGGCCGCTCCGTCGGTATCGCACTAGCCTTCGTGTCGGAGCGAACCTGAGGGCTCGAAAGGTCCATGGTCTCGAGCGCCAGCCGTCTCGAGAACCAGGCGCCCAGGATATTAAAGTCGTTGAACGTTATGTGATAGGGCTTGAGAACCTCATCCTGCTCGCTGAGCGCCGTTCCGGCGACAGATGCTTTCCGTGCGTAATAGACCTGGATTTCACGAAATTTCTCCTCAGGCATCGGCTCGTTTTGCGTGAGGGGTGCTTGATTGAGGACCGATTGTGCGACATCCTTGCCGAATGCCGCATAGGTGCCTTGAGCATTTTCCGCGAAATAGGCGCCAAAGATTTCCACCATCGCAAATGTTTTGTCCAGCTTCATCCGCTCGCCATAGGCAGCGCTCGCGGCATCGAAGCTGGCTTTGTCTGTTCCGAACTTTTGGTAGATCGCCTCGTGATCACCGTCGGGATCGAGGAACATCGCATAGGTTATGTGGCTGTATGTTCGGAAATCGACCCCGTTTATCGGTTCCAGCATCTTCAGATCAAAGCCCTCCCGCAGGGTGGCAATTTTCGGTGGCGAGGTTGGGGAGGGGGTTTCGATAGTGGCACTGGCATCCTGTGCCAAGCCCATAGTGGGCGCCGAAAAGGCCATGATAACAGACAGAACGGCAATACAGGAGCGTGACACGATGGTATGTCCCTCTACACATTGTCGATATTTATAATCGTGAAAATATCATAAAAATCATTATGGAATGAAAAGCGCTTATGCAAGGTTGAATATATGCCACGCAGCGTTCCCTTTGCCGATGTTAGTGCAGGCCTCCGACACCCAGCAGGCGTTCGACTGCGCTCTTGTCATCTGACAGTTGGCGTGGCGTTCCCGTCCATGCCACGCGTCCGCGCTCAAGCACGATAACGGTGTCTGCGAAGTCGAGAGCGCTTTGAATTCGCTGCTCCACCAGGACAATCGTCATGTCACCTGTCCGGGCCAGTTCTGAAAAGACGATCATGAGCTCTTCGCAGATGACGGGCGCCAGACCTTCCAGTGGTTCATCGAGAAGGAGCACTGATGGACGGCCGAGAATGGTACGTGCGGTGGACAACATCTGCTGTTCTCCACCGGAAAGCTGACCACCAAGATTTCGGCGGCGCTCTTTCAAACGCGGAAACATTGCATAGGCCTCCTCCATCGCGCCTTTGGGACGTGACTTCAGACCAACGGATAGATTTTCCTCCACAGACAGACTTGGAAAGATGCACCGTGCTTGCGGCACATAGCCGAGACCGACATGAGCACGTGCAGCACTGGCCATCGACGTGATATCTGCCGACCCTATGTTGATCGTGCCGTTGTAGCGCTTCGTTTGTCCGGCGAGTGTGGCTAGCAGAGTGGTCTTGCCCATTCCGTTGCGTCCAAGCAGGGCAAGCCGCCCGCCAGATGGAACGGAAAACGAGATGTCTTCCAAAATACGTGTCGGGCCATAGCCGGCCGACAGTCCTTTGACCTCAAGCGGCATGGCTGGCATTGGCGTAGCTCCCCAGATAGGCCTCGCGGACGCGGGCATCCTGTGTGACATCGGCGGGTGAACCATCGAAAATGATCGTGCCTGCAGCCAGAACGACGACGCGTTTTGCGAAGCGAAAGACCAGATCCATATCATGTTCGATCATCAGAACGGCAAGATCAGGTGGCAGGTCGGCAAGCGCCTGCTCAATGCGGCCCGTATCGCTCTGTGGAACGCCAGCCGCCGGTTCATCGAGCAGAAGCACTTTCGGTTTGAGCGCCATGGCGACGGCAAGTTCAAGCAGTCGCTGCTTGCCATAGGCGATTTCTCTGACTTTACGGTGCATCAGTTCTTGAAGACCAAGCGTATGCAACAGCGTGTCGACTTCAGCCATGACGTCCGGCATCTTGAGATAGTTTCCGAACATTCGCCCTGTTCTGCCTTGGCGCTGCAAAACCGCCAGAGCAATGTGTTCAGCGGCTGACATATCGAGAAACAGGCGAGTCACCTGAAACGAACGCACGAGGCCGCGCTTGACGCGCCCGTTTGCGCCTATGGTCGTCACCGTCTCTCCGTTCAGCCGAACATCACCGGAATCGGGCTGGAGATTGCCGGTCACGAGGTTGACGAAGGTGGTCTTGCCCGCACCGTTCGGGCCAATCAGCGCGACGCGATCGCCTGGCGCCATGGACAGGGTAACATTGTTGGTCACCGAGAGGCCGCCGAAGGATTTCTGAAGATTGACGACTTCAAACACCGCACTCATGGGCTCACCTGCTTTTTGCGGCTGAACCATGCTGCCGCCGTTCCATACAATCCTTTGGGAGCGAAAAAGACAACGATGATCAGGAGGGCGCCCACCATTGTCAGCCAGTGGAATGGATTTGCCGCGGAAACATAGTCTTCAAACAACATGAACACGACGGTTCCCAATAGCGCTCCGAAGAGCGAGCCGGTACCACCGAGAACCACCATGACCAAGGCTTCCGCAGACATCGTAAACGACAGGCTATCGAGACCCACGACCTGCGTCGTGATGGCATTCAACGCGCCGCCGACACCGGCAACGGCACCGGAAATCACATACATCTTGATGACAGCAGTTTTCGGTGATCCACCCATGGCGCGCACACGCAGCGGGTCTTCCTTGATGCCACGGCACAGCATGCCGAAGGGTGAGCGCACGATGAAGCGCAGCAGAATGAATATGAGGAGCAGCAGCGCCATGGCAAACACATAGGCCGTGTGGCCGTAGAGGTCGAACTCGAACAGCCCGAAGATGGGGTCTGGTGCGATGCCGGAGAGACCATCGCTGCCGCCGGTCCAGCTGGATGCCTTGTTGGCAAATTCGTGAAACAGATGGATGAGTGCAATGGACAAAACCAGCTGTGGCAGCCCATGGCCGCGCAAAAGGATAATGCCGCTCAAAAGCCCCGCCAGGGCACCGCCGCCGATACCGGCCAGCGTCATCAGCAGCGGATCGTTGATGCCGTAATGCGCCGAGACGATGCCTGCTGCATAAGCGCCGGTGCCGAAGAGAGCGGCATGTCCAAGCGTTGCGATCCCGCAATATCCCGTCACGAGATCGAGCGATAGAACCAGAAGCGCGGTTGCGATGATGCGGGTGAGAAGAGCGAGATTATCGGGAAAGAGGAGATAACCGAATAAGGCGACGACGATGATCGCGACAATACCGATCGTGTCGCGCGCCATGGAACGATGCGGACGAGCAGCATGTTGAGGGTTCGAGTTAGCAACAGTCACCATATCAACGTGCCCTTCCGGCAAAGCCGCGTGGGAACACGCAAATGATAGCGATCACGGCAAGGTAGAAGAAGAATTCGCCGAATTCCGGCATGAGATAGCGCCCCGTCGTGTCGATGCTGCCGAGAACAAGGCACGCGATCAACGCGCCGGATATCGAGCCCGCGCCACCCACTGACACCACGACGAGGAACGTCACCATGTACCGCAGGGCGTAATAGGGTTCGACCGGCAAAAGTTCGGCACCAATGACGCCACCCATTGCGGCAAGACCAACGGCAACAGCAAAACTCAAGGCATAGATGATCTCGGTTCGAACCCCGAGTGCCGCAGCCATTGCGGCATTATCGACCGAGGCGCGCAGCTTCACCCCGAAGCTCGTTCGCTCGATGGCAAACCAGAGGCCCACAGCAACGGCCAGTCCGCAAGCGATGGCAAAGAGACGATGGACGGGAATGGTGCGAAAGCCAAGATCGGCCGAACCCTGCAAGGTTGGAGGGAGCGGAATGGTTTTCAGCGTCGGACCGAAGACGTAATTGGCTATGCCGATGATGCAAAAGGTTATGCCGATCGTCATCAGAACCTGCGTCAGTTCCGGCGCACCATAGATGCGGCGATAAAGAAATCGTTCGATCGGGATAGCCACGATAATGGTGCCGATGACGGCGGCAAGCACTCCGATACCATAGTTGAGCCCCAGATCGCGCACCGCATAGGACGCGATATAGCCACCAATCATCGCGAACGCACCATGTGCCAGATTGACGACACGCATCAGGCCCATGGTCACAGACAGGCCGATGGAAATCACGAACAGCACCATGCTGTAGGCAAGCGCATCGACGGCAATGCTGAAGACTGTCTGCATAAGGCGATCCCGATGCGCGATGGAGGATTTTGTAAATCTGGACCCGAAGTGCGATTGTGCACCTCAGGTCTGTCTGAACAAGTCGGGTCTGCGAACTTTACTTCGCAGCGGCTAGACCGGGATCGCCCTGCTTTTCAAAGGTCTGTATTTCCTTGTTGAAATAGGTGCCATCATCAGCCTTTGTCACCTCGCGCAGATAGATGTTCTGCGTGATGTGGCGGCTTTCCGGGTCAATCGAAACGGGTCCACGTGGGCTTACCCAAGACAAACCCTTCACGGCTTCCACGGCCTTCGCCGCGTCCTGCTTGCCGCCTGTCGCCTCGATCATCTTGTAGATGACATGCATGCCGTCATAAGCACCGACGGCCGGAAACGAAAGTTCTGCCTTGTTGCCGATGGCCTTGGTTGCGGCCTCTACGAAAGACTTGTTTTCAGGAGAATCATGCGAAACTGCGTACTGGAACGTCGTCTGGATGCCGAGTGCCGCTTCGCCAAGGGCTGGCAGGTCGGATTCCTGGGTCAAATCACCAGGGGCAAAGAACTTTATGCCGCCGGATTTCAAACCGTTCTCGTTATAGGCTTTCACGAAGCCGAGTGTCGTCGGGCCTGAGGGCAGGAAAGCGAATACGCCCTGCGCGCCCGAATCCTTGATGCGCTGCATGATCGGGCTGAAATCGTTGGTGGAAAGCGGCATGCGGATCGCTTCGACGACCTGCCCACCTTCCTTCTCGAAAGCTGCCTTGAATGCATTTTCGGCATCGACGCCGGGACCGTAGTCACTGACGACGGAAATTACTTTCGTTACGCCCGCATCGTGAGCGACTTTCGCAATCGGTGTCGATGTTTGCCACGTGGTGAAGGATGTGCGGACGACGAGCGGACTTTTGGTGACGATAGCCGATGTCGCAGCGTTCATGATGACGAGCGGCGTGTTTGCCTGTTTGAGAATGGGTGTTACTGCCATGGCGTCGGGCGTGAAATAGAAGCCTGCGAGATATTGCACCTTCTCTTTGACGACGAGTTCCTGCGCAAGCGCCTTTGACTGGGCGGGATCGGCTGCGGGCAAGTCGCGGTAGATGATCTCGATGGTGTTATCGCCGACTTTGTTGCCATTGGTGGCGATATAGGCGTCGATCCCGGCCTTGAAATTTTTGCCCTGCAAGGCGAACGGCCCCGAAAACGGTCCGACGACACCGACTTTGATGGTGTCGGCATAGGCCGCAGTGCTCATGGTGATTGCCGCTATTGCGGCCAGAACGAACCGTTTCATAAATCCTCCCAGATCGATGGCGCACTCCCGCACCAGGGCGGCACATAGCCTGCCCATATCGATCATAGGCAGCACGAAACGGTAATGTAAAATGAATAAATAAGGCCCGACGCATATATCCCAAGTTATGCGTCACAATCATTCTATGCCGGTTTTCTCAAACGGCGGAGTTGAAGGTTTCGAATGTGCCGCTGTCGATGAAGGTTTCGAGCATCTCTCGATACGGCGCTATGTCGATGTTGTTCTTCGTCAGCCAATCGGGATTGTAGTACGTGGCCGCATAACGGTCTCCGCTGTCGCAGATCAACGAGACCAGCGAGCCTTCCTTGCCTTCCTTCATCATGGCAGCTGCAATCCAGCACAGCCCGAAGAAGTTCGTGCCCGTGGAGCCGCCGACACGCCGAAACAGACGGTCGGACAGAACATGCATCGCCGCGATGGAGGCCGCATCTGGTATCTTGATCATATGGTCGATGACACCGGGAATGAACGAGGGCTCCACACGCGGGCGCCCCACACCTTCGATGCGTGATGGCGTGGAACAAGTTACGGTACTATCACCGCACATATAGGACGCATAAAAGGCCGAATGTTCGACATCGACAACGCAAAGGCGTGTCGAAAGATTACGGTAGCGAATATAGCGGCCGATCGTGGCAGAGGTACCGCCTGTGCCGGCGCTCATCACCACCCATTCCGGCTCCGGGTATTCTTCGCTTTTCATCTGCTCGAAGATGGAATCGGCAATATTGTTGTTGCCGCGCCAGTCGGTTGCGCGTTCGGCGTAGGTGAACTGATCGAGATAATGGCCACCCGCTTCTGCCGCCAGCCTTTCGGCGACGGTGTAAACTTCTGAGGGTCGGTCGACGAAATGGCATCTGCCACCAAAGCGCTCGATGGCCTCCACTTTCTGGCGGCTGGTCGAATGCGGCATCACGGCGATGAAGGGCAAATCCAGAAGATGCGCAAAATAGGCTTCACTGACGGCGGTTGAGCCTGATGATGCCTCGACGAGTGTCGTGCCCTGAGCGATTTTGCCGTTGCAGATGCCATAGAGAAACAGCGAGCGCGCGAGCCGGTGCTTGAGGCTGCCGGTTGGGTGGGTGGACTCGTCTTTCAGATAGATCGAAATACCCTTCAAGCCCTTGAAGACGGGCTTGACCAGATGCGTATCGGCAGAGCGGCGCCCATCGCCTTGAAGGATGCCGATCGCACGTCTTGCCCATTCGCGATCTTCGCAGGCTGGCAACGGGGTGACAGGTGGTGTGGAGAGGCAATCCGTCATCACGCTCATGCTTCCACCTGCCACTGTATGGAACGGATGCGCGCCAAAGCGCCTCTGCCATTTGCGTGATCGATGCCTGCCACGATTTTTGCTTTCCCGGAAACAATTGCTTGGAATGTTTTTCGCGAATTGGTCCCTATCGCGGAATGCCACTGTCGCCAAGCATAAAAGTCTTCGGTTGTGCCTATCTGCGGGCAGCCCAGTTTGCTCCACGGTTGAAGATGGTTCTCATTTCAGGCACGGAAAACTCCTTGGCCTGATGGCCAAGCGCCGAAAAGAAAACACGACCCTTTCCATAGGTGCGCTTCCAGACCACCGGCATGACGACGCCATCGATCCACCAGGCATGATCGCCCGTAAACGTGGTGGTCGCCAGCACCTCGTTCGAGGGATCGACATGCATGTAATATTGCTCGGAGGTGTAGGGGAAATCCGAAATTCCCTGCATGAGCGGATCGTCCGGACGGGTGATGTTGACGCGGTAATCGATGATGTCGCCCGGATGCGCGACCCATTGTCCGCCGATCATGAACTGATATTCCACGCATTCGCGAAAGCTGTCGCCTGCTTGGCCATGAAAACCAGCAAGGCCCACGCCGTTTTCAACGGCTTTGGTGAGGTTCTTGATTTCTTCCTTTTCGATTTTCGACATGGTGATGATCGGCACCACAAGGCTCAGATCATGAATGGCCGGGTCCGCGAAGGCTTCCGTCGAACTTTCGACGCGAACGGTAAAGCCATCGGCCTCCAGCATATGCTTGACGACATCGGCGCATTGCTCCGGTTCGTGGCCACTCCATCCACCCCAGACGATCAGTGCTTCGGGCATATCTTTCCTCCTCAGGATATTTACTGTGCGAGCTGACCATCGACCAGCGATTCTGCCAGCGGAGCAGGGCGCTCCACCTTTGTTGTGATGGATATGGTTGTGCCGGTGTCGGATGCCGTCTGAAACGCTTCCATGACTTCCAGCACATGCAAAGCCAGATCGCCATTGGCGCGGTGCGGACGGTTTTGCCTGATGGCGTAGGCCATGTCGGCCACGCCGAGCGAACGGTAGTTGCCGTCGCTATACGGCGCGCTCAATGCCTGCGGCTCGAAGTCTCCACCCTTGCGCAACAGTTCGATCTCGCCACCGAAATAATTGGGGTCTGGCACAATCATTGTGCCTTCCGTGCCGTAGATTTCCAGCGGAACGTGTTTATGTCCGGCGACATCGAAGCTCATGCTGATCTGCACGACCGCGCCATTCTCGAATGCCAGCATGCCCGACACGTGGGTTGCAACGTGAACCGGGATCGTCTCACCCTTCTTAGGCTCGCTGGTGATGAGCCGCTCGTTGCGCGGCGCCACGGCAAAGCCCGCGACTTTGGCGACCGGTCCCAACAGGTTGACGAGATCGGTGATGTAGTATGGTCCCATATCCAGCATCGGCCCGCCGCCAACCTCGTAGTAGAAGGCGGGATTCGGGTGCCAGCGCTCATGGCCGGGGCACATGAAGGTCGCCGTCCCACCCACGGGAATGCCGAGAACACCTTCATCTACCAATGTGCGGGCCGTCTGGTGGCCACCACCGAGAAAGGTGTCCGGTGCCGAGCCGACGCGCAGACCTTTTGCTGCGGCAGCCTCTACGAGTGTCTTGCCCTCGGCAAAATTAATGCCCAGAGGTTTTTCCGAATAGGTGTGCTTGCCCGCATTCAATGCGCGCAGGCCAACCTCGACATGGGCCTTCGGGATGGTGAGGTTGACGATGATTTCGATCTCGGGATCACCAAGCAAATCCTCGATTGTTCTAGCCGCAAGGCCGAACTCGTCGGCCCGAGCCTTGGCGGCTTCGGGGTTCATATCCGCCAGTCCTCGAATGTGCAGAATGGGAAAAGATGCCATGGCTTTGAGATAGGCGCTGGAGATATTTCCGCAGCCAATGATGCCGATGCCGACCGTCTTCATATGATTTCCTCCCGTAAATCAAATAAGCGAACCTGTTGCTTTGTATCAAGCTGCAACGTTAAAGTAAGGTGCAAATCTGCAAAGTGGCCCGTTATCTACGAAATAAAGAGGATTTTCTCCTGTTACCCGAGTTGCCTTGCTCCGGTCACGACCCTGTTTCAATGAGGGTGCAGCTTCGCGCTTGAGCAGATCAGAGACACATAGAAAACAGCCGTTTTGGCTTTGGGAATGCAATGATGTTTTCACACAATCGAGATGATTTCGGGCCGGATTTTCTGTTCGGCGTCGCAATGGCTGCCCACCAGATCGAGGGCGGGCAAACCGATGGGCGCGGCTCCTCCATCTGGGATACGTTTGCCGCAACGCCTGGCAATACCAAGAATGCCGACACCGGAAAAATCGCCTGCGACCATTATCATCGCTGGCCCGAAGACCTCGATCTCATCCGTGACGCAGGCTTTAACGCCTATCGTTTTTCCTTTGCGTGGTCGCGGCTCGTTCCCGAGGGAACCGGCGCGCTGAACCGTGCAGGCTTTGATTTTTATGATCGCCTGATCGACGGCATGCTCGAGCGCGGCATCAAACCTCTCGCAACGCTTTACCATTGGGATTTGCCGAGTGCGCTACAGGATCGTGGTGGCTGGATGAACCGTGATACGGCTCATGCCTTCGCAGACTACGCCGCCGAAGCTGCCCGCCATTTCGGTGACCGGTTGGACAGCATTGCGACGTTCAACGAACCATGGTGCGTGACTGTGCTCAGCCATTACATGGGGATTCACGCGCCGGGTTATCGGGATGTGCGAGCAACCGCGCGAGCGATGCACCACGTGCTGCTGGCACATGGCCTTGGCATTACGGCCATGCGTGATGCGGGCGTAAAGGCAAAACTCGGAATCGTCGTGAATATGGAAAAGACCGAGCCGTTCAGCCAGAGTGCAGACGATGTCGAAGCCGCAGCGTTGGGCGATGATATTTTCAATCGGTTCTTTCTGGATGGTGTCGTCAAAGGCACGTACCCAGAGCGAGTCGTGAAAATTCTGGAACCCTATCTGCCTGCAAAATGGCAGGATGACATGACGACGTTGAGCCCGCCCATCGACTGGATCGGCATCAACTATTACACCCGTTCGCTCTACAAACACGATGATAGCGTGCCTGTCTTCCCCTTCACCCAATCGCGCGGCGATCTGGAAAAGAGCAATATCGGTTGGGAAATCTACCCGCAGGCCCTGACGGAATTTCTGGTCCGGGCCTCGAAAGACTATCCGGGACTTCCAATCTACGTCACCGAAAACGGCATATCGGAAACCGATGAAGCCAAACGGATCGACTTCTTCGACAAACACTTTGCTGCAATCATCGAGGCCCAACGACAAGGGGCCGATATACGCGGTTATATCGCTTGGACGCTGATCGATAATTTTGAATGGGCGGAAGGCTATGGTCCCAAGTTCGGGATCGTCGCAATGGACCTCGAAACCCGCGACCGAAACCCCAAAGACAGCTATCACGCCTTCCGGCAGATGCTGACGAAGGGTCGATAGTACTCTGCGGTTCCAGCCGTTCTGCTGGTCAGGGCGGCTGGACGGCTGCAAGAGCGCTTCGTTAGAAGCGCATGCCGGGAACGGCGAGGGGATTGTCCGTGACCGCCTGTCGATCCGGCGTGTCAATCTTGGCGACGCCGGTAAAAGCGCCGAACAGGTCTTTCACGAAGGCTTCCGGCAAATCATTGGTGATGAGCACCATACGGGTGCGCTTGTCGGATGCATCGGGCCAGGCTGCCAGCCGCTGTGGCGGATGGAAGATGGATTGCACGCCATGCAGAACGAGGGGCCGGTCGAGGTTATCCGATAGCTGCACGATGGCCTTCATCCGCAAAAGCTTTTCGCCATGCGCCGAACGGAGCAGATCGACAAACATCTCCAGCGCCATCGGATCGATCGGTTTGTCATGGACAATCGAAAAGGACCGGATCGACGCATTGTGACGGTTCACATCATCATGATGGTGATGATGGGCATGGTCATGCGAAGCTTGGTTGTCATGATCGTGTTCTTCTTCCTCGCCAAGCCAGCGCCTGACATCGCCAACTTTGCTCGCCGCATCGTATAGGCCATTCTCTAAAAGGGCGACCGCAGACCAATCCTGACGATCGCCATCTTCGATGGGTGCGCGGGGATTGAGCGTCTTTATTCGGGCGATGAGGGCAGCGACGTGCGCGTCATCCGTCAACGTCTGCTTGGTCAGAACAAGGCGATCTGCGACGGCGACCTGCTTGCGTGCTTCCTCGTGCTGGTCGAGCGTGGACGATCCGTTGACGGCATCCACAACCGTGACGACGCCGTTGAGCGAAAAGTTCTGTGCGATCACAGGGTTGCCAATGATCGATTGCATCACGGGTGCAGGGTCGGCAAGTCCTGTGGTCTCGATGACGATCCGATTGACGGGCTTCAATTTGCCGGTCTGAATGCCGTCCATCAACTCCGCGAGTGTGTCTACCAGTTCGCCACGCACCGTGCAGCACAGGCATCCTTCGGCCAGTTCGATGATCCCGTCGCCAGAGCGCTCCACTAGGAGGTGATCGATGCTGACATCGCCGAATTCGTTGATGATGATGGCGGCGTCCTGCATGGCAGGATCTTTCAAGAGCTGATTGAGCAGCGTCGATTTTCCGGCACCAAGGAAACCCGTGATGATGGAAACTGGAATGCGATCGAGTGCCATGGGGCGACCTGGAGCGTTAGAACATTACATATTGAGGCGTGTCTTATAGCAACAAATGCGGCAAGAAAAAGCATGGATTTGCAATATAAAACGGCCCGTTCCAAGGAGCGAGCCGTTAGAGAATGGACTATCAGAATGTGGGACGCGGTGTCGGGATTGGCACATTTGCCGTGTTGTCCCTTGCACTCGCGTTGGCCGCAATGGTCTCGCTGCCGGGTATCAGACCGGCATAGGCGTAGACGGGTGGACGCGTCATCTCTTGCACGTAGGGCGACTTGATAATCATCCGTCCAGCGTCGTCGCGGCTTTCGCTGCGCACTTTTGCAGCCTTCGGATTGCAGATATCGGCGCTGACATCGTTGACGAACTGCGTTTCGCCATAGGGTGCAAGCGACGCAATCGATACGCCCTGGCTGGTTGGTGCCGTCAAACCCATCTGCAGGAGGTCTGCCGACTGGTCGGTGCGGCCCGCAAGGCTATCTGCGCCGAGCACGACGCTGATGACCTGTCGGCCATTGCGCGTGGCGGAAGAGACCTGATTGAAGCCGGAAGCACAGATAAAGCCGGTCTTCATGCCGTCTGCGCCCGGGAACCGACCGACAAGCATATTGTAGTTTGCGTAATTTTTCTTGCCGGTGCTCACGCCTTCCAGCGAGAAGTATCCGGCATATTCCGGAAACTCGCGCTTCAGGATGAGCGCCAGAACGGCCAGATCGCGCGCGGTGGTGTACTGTCCTTTGCCCGGCAAACCATTGGGGTTCACATAGTGGGTGGACGACATGCCGAGACGGGCTGCCTGCGCATTCATCTGGGCCACAAAGTTCTCTGTCGTTCCGCCAACCGTTTCGGCAATTGCCACAGCTACGTCATTGGCAGACTTGATCAGCAGCAGTTTCAAAGCACTGTCGAGCGTCAGCTTGGAGCCCGGCTTGAAATACATCTTGCTGGCGGGCTGGTCGGCAGCCTTCTTGCTCATCACCACTTCCGTGCTGGGGCTCAGCTTGCCGGATTTCATGGCGCTGAAAGCGATATAAGCCGTCATCAGCTTGGTGAGGGAGGCGGGATACCATTTGCGGAATGCCTCCTGATGCGAAATGACCTTGCCAGTCCGCACGTCAATCACCATTTTAGGGTTGGCTTGGGCAACTGATGTCAGAGCCAGAACACTGGCCGAGAGAGCAGCAAAAGTTTTCACGAGCCGCCCTGCGGCACGGTGTGGTCTGGATGTTTCTTGCAAAGCGTATCCTCGAATTCCCGTCTTTGTTTCGGGATTTGCAATATTCACCATATATGTCCCTGCAATGGCAAAGTACATTGATTGCGTCAATTATGCGGCGCAATATTCGCCGCAGACGCGCATGAGTCACAAGTCGAGAATGAGAAATCGGGAATAACAGTATGCCAGTTTTGAACAGAGCCGCCGAATTGCAGGCAGAAGCAAGCGAGTGGCGCCGCTATCTCCATGAAAATCCTGAACTCCTTTACGACGTGGACAACACGGCGGCCTTCGTCGCAGAGAAGCTGAAATCTTTCGGCGTTGACGACATCGTGACAGGCATCGGTCGCACTGGCGTGGTCGGCATCATCCATGGTCGGCATGGCACAGGCCGCACCGTCGGCCTCCGGTCCGATATGGATGCTTTGCCGATTGTCGAAGAAACTGGCAAACCGTGGACGTCGAAAGTTCCTGGCAAGATGCACGCCTGCGGCCACGATGGCCATATGGCTATGCTGCTGGGGGCTGCAAAACATCTGGCCGAGACACGCAATTTCAGCGGCTCGGTGGCCGTCATCTTTCAGCCAGCCGAAGAAGGTGGCGCGGGCGCGCTTGCCATGGTCGAAGATGGCTTGATGACGCGGTTCAAGATCGATGAAGTCTATGGCATGCACAATATGCCGGGCATTCCCTTGGGCTCCTTTGCCATCCGCAAGGGCGGGATCATGGCTGCACCGGATAAATTCTCGATTGTCGTCAAGGGTCGCGGCGGTCATGCCGCTCAACCCCATCGCACGATCGACCCGATTTCGATCGGCGCGCAGATCGTGACCAATCTCCAGATGATTGCCTCGCGCAACACCGATCCCATCCGCTCGGTTGTCGTGTCCGTAACGCGTTTCCAGGCGGGCTCCAGCCACAATATCATTCCCAACAAGGCCGTTATCGCTGGCACTGTCCGCACCTTGGACGAAGGTGTCCGCGACATGGCGCAAGCACGCATCAAGCAAGTGGCCGAGGGTATTGCGATGGCCAATGGTGCTGAGGCGGATGCCGTTTACGAGCGATATTGTCCTGTCACCGTCAACCATGCCGATGAGACGGAGCACGCCATCCGCATTGCCCGCGATATCGTGGGCGACAAGAATGTCGACCCTGACGTGGACCCATCCATGGCCGGGGAAGATTTCTCATACATGCTGAACGAGCGCCCGGGCGCTTTCATTTTTCTCGGAAATGGTGACAGTGCGGGTCTGCACAATCCCAGCTATGACTTCAACGATGAGGCCATTGCCTATGGGGTGTCCTACTGGGTGAAGCTTGCTGAACAGCGACTGGCTGGCTGAAAAGCGCGCTCAAATCACGCCCCAGGCGCGAAAGCGCCCGCGTCCGGTCATCTCGCGTAACTCGAGTTGGTTGGCGAGACCCACAGCGCCTTGCGGCGTTGTGCCCAGAGCTTTGACGATCATGGCTGTGGAGACGACAGGCCTGGCGAGGACAAGCGCGATCAATTCCGGCAGGCGCGAGTTTGACCGGCGACCCTCAAGCCTTCGCTCCATGCGGCTCTTGGCATTCAACAAACGATCATGCTCCTTCAAACCCAAAGACGCAGCTTCCTGCATGCTTTCGAGAAAAGCGCCTATCCGCTCGAGTTGGCCAATGGCGTTTCTGCGCTCTCGGGGCACAGCGCGCAATCCGGTATTCAACGGAACCAGATGGCAGAGTGTGAGCCCTTCTTCGCGTAGCAACGCCGAGGCCAACTGACGCCCGAGCCACGGGCTTCGCTGCAACACTTCAAGCTTTTGCCAGGCGTCGAGTGCGATTGCCGCGCGCAACACCGGGGGCAGACCTCCGGTGGTTTTCAGGGCTTGTTTCCATTCGTCCAGCCGCTCCTCTTCGTTCCAATCAGGATCACGCGTGAGGGCGTCCGGTCGATCATGCGGTTTGCTGTCTTCTTTCGTCATCGAGGCGAGGGTGGCCGCGCTGCGGGCGATCAGCCTGTCGATGGCGGACAATTCCTCGCTGAGTGGCATGGTGTCGTCATCGTCGGTTTCTGGATCAGGTAAGGAGCGGACTTCCGTTCGGACAAGCATGTCACCCTTATCACCACCGTCTTCTCCGCGCAGGCGAGAAAGTCCAGATGGGCTCAGCGCCCATTTGGGATCGTTGCCGAAGATCTGCCTGCGGGCGCGCAATATCCGGTTTGCGATGCCCATCTCGTGCGTCGGCGCGCGAATGTCCATATGGGCATCATGCAGCACAAGATCTTCGATATGGACCAGTTCTCCATCGACCCATAGGGATGAAACCGCATCTAAAAAATCCTGCCGCTCAAGAAACCCGTTGCCAATCGGGGAACGCAAGATACGCTCGTCCAACCTCGCCAAGGCCTCTGTCGCCTTGGTGCAGGGCAGCAGCAGTCTGTCGAGTGGTAAGCGGGTGATATCATAGAGCATGAAATTTGATAGAATGAGCCCGATATGAAAGCAAATTCGGCGCTTGCTTTCATTTGGTTTTACCCGGCTTTTTATGGTCTCGGCAACGAAATCCTGACTTCGAAACCATCGCTGCGGCCAGTGGCGGGCGAAACAAGGCGCATAGAGCCATTCATCTGTGTCACCAGATTTTGAACGATGGCAAGACCCAAGCCAGAGCCGGCGGCCTGCGTTGCCCCTCTGGTGAAGCGCGTCGTCAATTTCGACAATAGTGCAGGATCGATAGGTGTACCGTGATTGACGACGCGGAGCGAATTGTCGTTGTCGATATAAACATTTACCCGGCTTCGCTCCGGGCTGTGAATGAGTGCGTTTTCGACAACATTGCGCATGACGATCCCGAATGCGTCTGTGTTGATTTTACCTTCCAACCCGCCACTTTGCGGAATATGGAGCTGAATGCGCCCAGATCCGAGGTCCGAACGGCCGATATCTTCTAAAACGAGCTCGACGATGGGCAGCAAATCCGCATGCGTGTCTGATGTGCCGATACCGGCGTCGGCCCGGGACATTTGCAAGAGTTTTTCCGCCAGTTGTGCGAGATGCGAGAGAGAGCGTTCGATCTGACCCACTCTGGGCGCAAAGGCCTGTGGAATATCGGCCTGTAACCGCTGAGCTTGGGCAAGCGCACCCGCAATGGGCGTTCGCAACTCGTGAGCGCTGTTTGACGCGAAGGCCCGCTCCGACTCCAAGGCAGCGCGCAATCGCTCCAGCAGAAGGTTGACGGACCTTGCAATCGGGTGAAGCTCTTGCGGTAAATGTCTGTCGTCTACCGGCGCCATGTTGCCGCTGTCTTTGCTGCCGATCTCGTCGCGTAATGTCTGAACGGGTGCCAGTGTGCGCCGGACGACGAGAATGACGGCGATTATGCTCGCCGGGATCAGAAATACCAAAAACAAGACAAGTGCGGTCCCAGCCTCGACGATCGCTTCACGGCGATTGGCGAAGGCGTCTGCGACTTGCAGATAAAGGCTGCCGTCGGCATTGACGACGGTGTAGATCCGGTGTGTAGGCGTGTCGGCAAAACCCGGCGCGACCGGTACGTCAAACGGTTCTACGGCGCTATCATATGAGCGCAGCAGAACTTCGCCCTCCCGATCGCGGAGTTGATAGGTCAGGTATTCTTCGCCCGTAGCGGGTTGAACCAGACGGCGCTCTGCCTCGGGGCTGCGTTCCTTCAGGTCGTCGGCAATCAGAGGCAACAGCCGTTCAGCGGTTTCCTGCACGGAACTGTCAAAGATTTCGGCAAACTCGTCCTGCATGACCATGATGCCCAGGCCTGAAGCAACCAGCCATGAGAGCGCGACCACGCTGGTCAGCGCAATCACCATTCTTCGTGTCATGCTGTCTTTGCGCTTCATCACGTTACCTGATCGTATAGCCAAGACCGCGCACCGTTTCGACCCGGTCAGAACCGATCTTCTTGCGCAGTCGGCTGACATAGACTTCAACCGTGTTGCTCTCTATTTCTGCGCCGAACTCGTAAAGCGTCTCGTGCAATTGTGCCTTCGAAACGACGGCTCCGGGGCGTTCTACCAGCTTTTCCAGCACAGCCCACTCGCGTGCGCTCAACGTCAGTGACTGGCCGTTGACGGTGATGTTGCGGGCAACCTGATTGATCTCAATGCCCGGCAGTTTGACGACCGGTGCAGATCGACCTTCGTAGCGGCGGGAAACCGCCAGCATGCGTGCCGTCAATTCCCCCAGATTGAAGGGTTTGACGAGGTAGTCATCTGCACCGGAATTCAAGCCTTCGATACGGTCGGATACCTGATCATGCGCTGTCAAAATGATGACGGGTGTCGGCTCATTGCGCTGTCTGAGGCTTTTCAGAATGGAGAGGCCTTCGCCATCCGGCAATCGAAGATCAAGCAGAATGAGACCATAAGAGACCGTCTGTGTTGCGGCCATCGCGTCGGCTACGGTCTTGAACCAGTCTACCGCATGACCTGCTGCGGCAACGTGATCTCTCAGCGCTTCACCCAGGACATGGTCGTCTTCGACAAGAAGAACACGCAAAAATACCTCGCTTTCGACCCCAAGGAATGGAGCACCATAGTGGGTATTGTGCGTATCTGATCTCGTCAAGCCGCATATGGTCATGCTGCCGGTCTGCGGGTGCAGCCACTGAAGACATCGAGTGACCGGTTGTAGACGGATGTCGATATGTTCATCATGCCCAAGATGCTGTGGAAGAAATTGTCGTGGGAACGACCGCCCGCCTGCGCTTCCTTTGAAAGGCACGCACGATCCAGTCCCATCGATTTCGCAAAGTCATCGTCAACCCACACAACGAATGGGACATGGGTCTGCTCGGCGGGTGCCAGAATATAAGGGGCACCGTGCAGGTAGATGCCATTTTCACCAAGAGATTCTCCGTGGTCCGACGCATAGATCATACCCGTCGCCAATCGGTCTGATCGAGCCTTGAGCTTGTCGATGATGGCCGAGAGGAGGTGATCGGTATAGAGTATCGTATTGTCATAGGCGTTGACGATTTCAGCGTCCGTGCAGTTGCCAAGCTCCGCAGTCTGGCAATCGGGCGTGAATTTCCGATATTCGTCCGTGTATCGAAGGTGGTAGGTGGGCCCGTGGCTACCCAATTGATGAAGAACGATCACGCTGTCCTTCGTCACACCGTCCAGCCAACTATCGAGCCTGTCAAGAAAGATATCGTCGCGGCACTCGCCTGTGGGACAGAATTTCGGGTCCTGGGTGGCGGAGAGATCGAAATAGGGTATGCGCTCGGCAACGCCTTTGCTGCCTGTGTCGTTGTCCCACCAACGCGTATCGACACCCGCATGCACAAGGACATCAACGAGGTTTTCATGCGATAGTGCTTTGCTGTGGCTATAGTCTGCGCGGGTAAGGCGGGAGAACATGCAGGGCAGCGAAATTGCGGTCGCGGTTCCGCAACTGACCGTGTTTGGAAAATAGACGACATTCTGAGCCTTAAGTTTCGGATTCGTCTCACGGTTATAACCATTGAGCGAAAAGTTTGCAGCACGCGCTGTCTCTCCGGCGACGATCACCGTAATGCGCGGTTTATGAATGCCCGACAGAGCAGGCATGATCTTTGCGTCCTGGCCCGTGGGCGATACCGTCAGCTTCGCCTCCTGATCCGCCTGCATGACATAGTGGATCGTGGAGGAAATCGGCGTGAACGGGTTTAGGCTTTTGACGAGGTCTTTGTGTTGGCGCACCGCGGTCGTGAATGTTTTGGAGTTCGCCGCAGCGATGGCAGCCGTCACCGAAAGGCAAGCAAGTATGGCGATCGTATTCCATAACAACTTCGAGAAAAACGGGCGATGGTCGATCTTGACGACGCACAGAACGGCAATGGGAATGCCAGCAAAAACAGCAAGATGTAGGGCAAATCCGGGTGTGATCAGATTGTTGGCTTCAGCATGCGTCGTTTCAAAAGCGTTACGCACCATGTCGCTGTCGATGATCGCGCCGAACCTGTCCATGAACCAGGATGACACGGCTGATACGATGATGAGGAAAGCGAACAGGGGTTTGGTGATGTATTTTGCCGTCAACAGAATGAAGACAGCCGAAAACGCCGCACCCATCGCCATGTAGAGACCGAAAATGGCAACGGGATAGGGCGCGAGATAGGCATGAACCTTTGCCCAGAAGGCGTGATTCGTGAACGCCAGAACATAGAGGGCTGTTACCACGCCGAGCGTAACGCTGCCGATTACGGGTCGCTTGACCTCACTCCGGCCACTTCTGACTGTCGCAGATGACAATGACATCTTTTTTCTTCCCACAGGCTAGGCCGAAGATGCCCAGCACATGGAAAGCGTCGGCGCATAAACGGCATTTGGGGAAGGGGATGTGTCATGCAGCTGACATGAAACTGAACGACGCTGTCAAAACAGAAAGCACCGTTTCCATGGCGGTCTTATCCACCTCATATCGGAACCGGCAGATTTTACGGCAAAAATGCCAGTAACTTACGCTCGTCGGCTCGCAAACCGGCTGTCGGCGCTATCTCGCCAGCAAGCACTTTTTCGAGGCGCCTGACGGACTTTTCCTCCGTCGCGATATCCAGCACGGCTGGGTGAACATAGCTCTTGCGGCAGATCGTCGGGGTGTTCGACAATTCTTCTGAGGCAGCAACGCACATGCTTTTGATGGTTGGTCGCTCACCGGATTCGAGCGCGCGCGTCGCATGCCCAAAGGCGGCAAGCGTGCCGCCCCATGTGCGAAACGTTTTTGCTGAGATGCCTTCGCCAGCGCTTTGAGAAATGTAGGCATTGAGTGCGCTGGAATCGACGGGATGAACGACGCCCTCATCATCCTGCCAGACAAACAGTTGTCTGCCGGGAAGATCGGCAATGTTTTCCAAAATGCGCTGCAGGCGGGGGTGCTTCAGCTTGCGTTTGACCCGCTGCCCTCCCTTGGCCGCAAAACGTAGCTCGATCGTTTCGCCGAAGGTGATGTGCTTTTTCAGCAGCGTGGTCGCGCCATAGGTGCCGTTGGTTTCGAGATAGGTCTTGTTGCCTACGCGCAGATAGGCTGCGTCAAGAAGCAGGACCAAGGCGGCCAGCGTTACATTCTGTCCGCGCTCCTGTTTCGCGATATCGGATGCCGCACGCCTGCGGATGGCGGGCAAAGCCTCGCCAAATGTCTTGAGCTGATAGAATTTCGTGTCGCCGCGGAACGCGTGCCATTCCGGATGGTAGCGATACTGTTTGCGGCCGCGCGCATCGTAGCCCGTGGCCTGCAAGTGGCCGGTTGGGTCGATGCAGATCCACACCTTTTCGTAGGCTGGTGGAACGCCGAGCGATTTCAGGCGGGTGATCTCGACTTTGTCGGAGAGAAGCTCTCCATCCGGCAAGCGATAGGCGAACCCTTTACCGCGACGTTCGCGCGCGATGCCCGGCTCTTGATCGCTGACATAGGTGAGCCCGATTTTCTTTAGTAAACGGATGGGCAACTGGTTCATGTGCGCTAAGGGCTCCTCTTGTGATGAGGATAATGCGCCCAACCCGTCTGTGTTCCAGTAAGAGCTAAAGGAAGCTGGGAGCGACGGTCATCGCTCCCAGCTTGATAATGTTAAGCGCCTGGCGTCAGCTTCAGAATTTGAGAATCGCCGCCTCCACGCTGTTCAGTAACCGCATAGATGGAACCATCGCTGCCGACTTTGACATCGCGGATGCGTTCTTCCAGCGGCAGGCGTCCTTCGGAAACAACCTTGTCGTTTTCGATTTTCAGAACAACGATTCCCTTGGTCACCAGACCGCCGATGATGATTGACTCTTTCCATTCTGGTATAGCATCGGAATCGTAATAGGCCATGCCGGATGGTCCGATGACCGGATCCCAGTAATAAACGGGTTGTTCCATACCGTCCTTGGATGTCATCCCGTCTCCCACAGCGCCACCGCTATATTCGATACCGTAAGTGATGACAGGCCAACCATAGTTCAGCCCGGCTTTCGGAAGGTTGAGTTCGTCACCGCCTTTGGGGCCATGCTCGACGGTCCATAGACGGCCTTGGCCATCAAGTGTCGCGGACTGCATATTGCGGTGTCCGTAGCTCCAGATTTCCGGCAACGCGTTATCCTTGCCGATGAAGGGATTGCCATCGAAAGCCTTGCCCGCGGTATCGATGCGGAAAATCTTGCCGAGCCCGCTCGATACATCCTGAGCCTGGACACGAGGCTCCTTGTCGGAGCGTTCGCCGACGGTCACGTAAAGCTCTTTGTTGGGGCCGAAGACCAGGCGTGAGCCGAAGTGCTTGTCACCGTCATATGTCGGCGTTTGCCGGAAGACGACTTTGGTGTCTTCCAACATGGCCTTTCCACCGCTCTCGACGAGCTTGGCAGACGCGACCGAGGTCCCGTTGCCGCCGTCTCTCGGCTCTGAAAACGAGAAGAAAATCATTTTGGATGTATCGAAATCGGGCGCAAGCGCGATGTCCAGCAGCCCGCCCTGTCCGGCGGATGCGACTTTAGGAACACCCTCAAGGGCGGGGCTCGCCTTGCCATCGGATACGATATGCATCGCACCTTCCTTTGCGGCCACGAGCATGCGGCCATCGGGAAGAATTTCCATCGACCACAGATGCGGCAGGCCCTCGGCGACGACGGTTTTCGTCAGAGACGGCATTGTGTTGGGTTGTGGCGCGCGCGTCTGCCCTTCAACCGCAGGCTTCTGATCAGGCGCGTTGGCCTGGCCCGTCTCAGCGGGGCTGGCAGACTGAGCGTTCGCACTGATACCTAGCGGCATCGTGAGACACAGGGACAGGATGGTGGTGGTCAATAGATGAACGCGCGGCATGGATCTCCCTTCCGATTTTGATGAGCATCGAGAAACATATGGGCTGTTTTTTCGTTTCATCGATGGATTTCAACAAAACTTGATTCCTCCGTGTGCATTCGTGTTGTCTCACATTTCATCACTCAAAATTTAGATGGAACACTTTGATGTCCAAAGAGTTTTTCTCGGTTGAAATTCCTAGGAGGACGCCATGCAAGTTATCGACAACAGGGAAATGGAAGCGGCTGACGTGAAGCCGATCCAGAGCGTCGTGGAATTTTGCCGCCGCTATCGGTTGGATGAAACCGAAGAAACACGTTTACGCAAGCTATTTGGGGAATTCGCTTCGCGCCACGAGCTTTTGATGAATGCTCAGAGAAAGCCGGTGTTCCGCTGATTATTTGGATGTATCAGCGGTTAAGATCATGAAGACATCATAACGCGTACTTTTTCCCAATAATTGATGCGATGGCTTGCGGATGCCGGGCATTGGCTCGGCGCGGAGCGGCCATTTCAGGACGACACGCTTTTTCGCATGGGCCAGTGCAACCTGCATCAGTTCGATCTGATCAGGGTCAGAGCCCACCATCTCCCGCAAAATACGCATCTCCTTCTTCACCAAAGCACTATTGTGGCGCGGGGGATGCATCGGGTCGATCAGGACTACTTCAGGCGACAGAGTCGGGATAATCTCACGCGAGTCACCGTGAACCAGTGTCATCCTCGAAACGATTTCCTCGTAAACTCCACCTTCTGACCTTGCACGCACAATCGCGTCTTGAAGCATGGTGTGCATTTGGGGTGATCGCTCAATCAGCGTTACCCTCGCTCCCAGCGATGCGAGCAGGAATGCGTCACGCCCGAGACCTGCCGTCGCATCGACGATATCGGGTATCTTGCCATTTTTCAGGCCTGCCGCTTTTGCAAGTGCCTGCCCACGCCCCTCTCCAGAGCGCAATCTGTGACCGACAGCTCCCCCTACGAAATCCACGATAAAGCGCTCGTTGCCGTCTTTGTCCGTCATCTTTATCTCAAAATGGGCATGGAATATTGAACGTCACGTCGCGACCATCAGGATGTCTGAAACTCAACTCTTCCGCATGGAGTAGCAAGCGATCTGCTGCCTTGAGCGCATCACCATCCGCGTAAAATACGTCACCCAGAATGGGATGACCTATTGCCTTCATATGGACGCGCAACTGGTGTGTGCGCCCGGTCAAAGGGTGAAGCCGCAGCCGTGTTGCGGGAAGGGGAAGGCGATCAAGGACTTGCCATTCGGTTTGCGAAGCCCGGCCGGTCTCGTGGTCCACACGATGGCGCGGTTTGTTGTCGGGATCGATCGCAAGCGGAAGGTCGATAAGCCCAGTGTCTTCGGTCACTTCGCCCCAGACCACGGCATTGTAAGATTTTTTGGTCGTCCTATTCTCAAACTGTGATGCGATAGCCGCGTGCGCTTTCCGGTTGAGCGACATGAGGACGATGCCGGACGTATCCTTATCGAGCCGATTGATCATCAAGGCTTTGGGAAACTGTTTTTGAACCCTTGTCGCCAGGCTGTCGGAGAGCGCGGGATCGCGACCGGGCACGGATAACAGGCCACTCGGTTTGTCGAGCACCACGATATCATCGTCGCGGTAGAGCACCGAGACATAAGGCTCCATGGGCGGATTATAAAGCGGGTTTGAAAGCGCGGATGACATGCTGCCTCATAGCATAAATTTGGGCTGTGGCGAGGTGGGATGCCTAGGATTGAGGCAAAGGAAGCGTTACGCGACCGCTCGTCAGGTCCTTGACCATCTGGGCGATCTCGTCTGCGTTTGATGCAGGGACCGCTAAAGACAGGCGTGCACCGCGATCGGTAAAGTTCTCTGCGTTAATCGTCAGGTCCGGTATGGCAAGAAGTCTGGCCTTGACCAGCGCCAGATCGGAAAAGCCACAGTCGAGGCTTGTGGTGATCGTCGCAATCACCGGCGTTTTTTCGCCGTTTCGCAAACAGGTTGCAGCGGTTCCGCCATAGGCACGCATCAAGCCACCGCTACCCAAGAGGATGCCGCCGAACCATCGTGTGACAACCACTGCCACGCAATCGAGAGACCGCCCGTCGATCGCCTGAAGAATGGGCTTGCCAGCCGTGCCGGATGGCTCACCATCGTCACTGAAACGGTAAACCTGACCAAGCCGCCATGCCCAGCAATTGTGGTTGGCGGTGGCATCCGAACGCTCTTCGATAAAGCGTTTTGCGGCCTGATCGTCCGTGACAGGACTGGCCCACGCGATGAACCGGCTTTTCTTTATGTCCTGAGAATGGGTTTCGAGGCGATTGAGGGTGAACATGAGGTTTCATTAGCGCATGTACCGCGACAGGCAAATCGTTATAAGGCGGGTGAAGACGAAAACAGCGGTGGAAATTTCGGCCATGCAGGGCAAGCACGTAGCGATCATCGGGGGCGGACCGGCAGGGCTGATGGCGGCGGAAATTTTGTCTGCGTCCGGTGTTGCCGTCACCGTCTACGAGGCGATGCCGACGGTTGCTCGCAAATTTCTCATGGCGGGAAAGTCGGGCCTCAATATTACACATGCAGAGGCATACGAACAGTTCGTTACCCGGTTTGGCGAGGCGAAGGGGATGCTGTCATCCGCACTCTATGCCTTTAAGCCAGACGAGCTCCGGTCTTGGGCGCTGTCGCTTGGGCAGGAGACATTTACTGGCACATCCGGCCGCGTTTTTCCGGTGGCCATGAAGGCATCGCCGCTTTTGCGCTTGTGGCTGTCGACGTTGCAGCAGCAGGGAGTCGAGATCAAAACCCGTTATCGCTGGACCGGTTTCGAAGGCGATGCTTTGACATTCGATACCCCTGACGGCCGTTCTGTCGTGAACGCGGATGCTGTGCTTCTCGCGCTTGGTGGCGCAAGCTGGCCGAAGCTTGGGTCCAATGCCGCCTGGGTTCCATGGTTGATGGACAAGGGTGTCACCATCAATCCGTTTCAGCCTGCCAATTGCGGCTTCGACGTCAATTGGAGTGATCATTTCCGAGAACGTTTTGCTGGTGAGCCCGTCAAATCAGTCACCGTGAGCTCGAAAGCAGGACGTTATGACGGAGAGTTCGTCATTACTCGACACGGCGTCGAAGGCAGTTTGATCTATGCGCACAGTGCGTGTCTGCGTGACGCTTTGAATGAAGGCGACAAGCCGAGCCTTATGGTTGACCTGGCGCCGGGGCGATCCGAAGAGCGTCTTTCGGACGCGTTGGCCAAACAGTCCCGAAAGGATAGTTTGTCGAACAAATTGCGGAAGGCCGCAGGCCTGTCGCCCATCAAGATTGCGCTGTTGCGGGAGTCCGTGCCTGACCTGTCCAGCATGTCGTCGGTCGAGATTGCCGCGCTGATCAAAGCCCTGCCGATTACGGTTGTTGCGACACGGCCGATTGAGGAGGCGATTTCCAGCGCCGGGGGAATCGATTTGAATGCCATCGATGCGGACTACATGCTGAAATCGCTTCCCGGCATCTTCATTGCGGGCGAGATGCTGGACTGGGAGGCGCCCACAGGCGGTTATCTCCTAACCGCTTGTTTCGCGACGGGAAAAGCCGCTGCAAAAGGTGTCATCGACTGGCTGAAACACGCTGGCTAACGATATCGCACGATGGGCTATTGCGTCGGCGCTAAAAAAACGCTTGATAAGCGTCTTCGCATGCATTGGGTGGTGCCTGTCAGTTCTGTTGTGACTGCGGCTTGGGTGGATGAGAGCAGGCGCTCTCGTTGGTGATTTTTGATGACTGATATCTCTGAATTCGGCCAATGGCCGGTTGGTGGCGGTGAAGCCGGTAGACTGGTGCGCGCGTTCGACTGGGCGAAAACCCCGCTGGGGCCGATGTCATCATGGCCCGCCAATCTGCGCCACAAGGTGAATTCCGTCGTCAACTCGCCGATCCCTCAGGTTTTGATGTGGGGACCGGATCACGTCATGATCTACAATGACGGATATATCGAGATTGCCGGCAACTACCATCCCAAAGCGCTGGGCGGCACTGTTCCGGACATCTGGCCAGAGATTTGGGACTGGAACAAGGCGATCCTCGAAGCTGGTTTTCGCGGCGAGGTCCAGTCATTTCGCGATCAGACATTGGTTCTGAACCGCCTCGGGCGACCTGAAGACGTTATCTTCGATCTGTTTTACACACCCATCCACAACGATGCAGGCACGGTCGACGGCGTGTTATGCACGGTGCTTGAAAACACCGACAAGGTCAAAGCCGTTGCGGAACTGGCCGCCAGCCGTGAAGAGCTGAGCCGGCTGACCAACGCATTGCCGATCCTCGTCGGCTTTATCGATCACGACCACATCTACCGATTTGCAAATCAGGGCTATCTCGAGTGGTTCAATCACCGCCCTGAAGAGGTGTTGGGACGCAGAGTTTCGGACGTTGTTGGCGACGTATTTTATCAGAAACGACGCCCATATATCGAGCGTGCACTCGACGGGGAAACAGTCATCAACGATGCGGAAATTCCGTGCGCCGACGGCATCACCCGCGCCGCCGAAATCCGCTATGTCCCGCGCCGCAGCTCGAAAGGTGATATCGACGGCTGCTATGTTCTGATTATCGACATCGAAACCCGCAAACGTGTGGAACGTGAGCTATTGGTCAGCAACAACCGTTTCCGCGCTGCCGTCAGTGCGGTTCACGGTGTGTTGTGGACCAACAGTCCAGACGGCAAAATGATTGGCGAACAGCACGGCTGGGCCGAGTTAACGGGCCAGACTTTCGACCAATATCAGGCCTATGGCTGGGCGGACGCTGTTCACCGTGATGATCGTGAAGGCTCCATCGACAGCTGGAACAGAGCCGTCGCGACCAAGTCCACCTACGTTTGGGAGCACCGTGTTCGCCGCCATGATGGTGTTTTCCGCACCTTTGCCATTCGCGCCATTCCCATTCTGGACGTCGCCGGAACGATTATTGAATGGGTCGGTGTTCACACTGACATCACCGAACAGCGCAGTGCAGAGGCAACGCTGAAAGAGCATTCTGCCAATCTGGAGCGCGAAATTCGCCATCGCATACGCGCAGAAGAGCAGCTGCGACACCTCAACGAAGGTCTTGAGACGCGTGTGGCCGCTGAGATTAGCGAGCGTCGGCATGCGGAGAGGGCGCTGCAACAGGCGCAGAAAATGGAGTCGATCGGGCAGCTGACGGGCGGCGTTGCGCATGATTTCAACAATCTGTTGCAGGTCGTTGCGGGCAATCTTCAGCTTCTTGCAAAAGATGTCGCTGGCAATGAGCGCGCCGAACGTCGCGTTGGAAATGCTTTGGCGGGCGTCAGCAGAGGCGCGAAACTCGCCAGTCAGTTGCTGGCCTTCGGCCGCCGCCAGGCGCTTGAACCACGTGTCATCAATGTCGGCAAATTCGTTGTCGGAATGGATGACCTGTTGCGACGCTCCCTTGGTGAGGCGGTCGAGGTCGAGGTCATCACGGTCGGTGGCCTGTGGAATACCTATGCCGATCCGACGCAGGTGGAAAATGCACTGCTGAACCTTGCGATCAACGCACGTGATGCGATGGAGGGTTCCGGTAAACTGACGATCGAGGTTGGAAACGCAGCGCTGGACCAGGATTACGCACGCACGCATGCTGAGGTCGAGGCCGGACAATATGTCATGCTGGCAGTCTCGGATACAGGCTCTGGCATGTCACCTGCGATCATGGACAAGGTGTTCGAACCCTTTTTCTCGACCAAGCCCGAAGGTAAAGGGACGGGCCTTGGCCTGTCCATGGTGTATGGCTTTGTCAAACAATCTGGCGGACACGTCAAGATCTACAGCGAAATCGGTCAGGGCACGACGGTCAAGATTTACCTGCCACGTTCGCACTCGGACGAGGACCGGGAGGTCGTCATACAGAATGGCCCGATCGTCGGCGGTACCGAAACCATTCTTGTGGTAGAGGACGACGATGAGGTGAGAAGCACCGTGGTCGAAACTTTGTCCGACCTCGGCTACCGGGTGCTGACCGCGCGGGATGCGCAGGCTGGCTTGACCGTTGCCGAAAGCGGCATTCCGATCGATGTCATCTTTACCGATGTGGTGATGCCTGGACCCTTGAAAAGCAGCGAGATGGCACGACGCGCCAAAGAGCGTTTGCCGCACCTCGCGATCCTCTTCACCTCAGGTTACACCGAAAATTCAATCGTTCATGGCGGCAAACTCGATGCGGGTGTGGAGCTTCTGTCCAAGCCCTACACGCGCGAAGCGCTTGCCCGACGCCTGCGCCACGTCATCGCCAACCAGAAACAGCGCGCAGAAGCCAGCCGTGACCGCACGTCGGAACAGGCGACGCTCGCCAAGTTGCGATCCAAGACGTCGATGCGGGTCATGTTGGTTGAAGATGACGACCTCATCCGAATGAACACGACCGATATTCTTTTGGAGGGCGGTCACCTGGTGATAGAGGCGGCCAATGCCATGCAGGCCATGGATCTCGTTCAACGCGAAGAGTTCGACGTGCTCGTCACGGATGTGGGTTTGCCTGACATGAGCGGCTCCGACCTTGCCTTGTTCATCAAAACGCACAAGCCTGAGATCGGCATCGTGTTTGCAACGGGCGATAATTTCCTGCCGAAAAATGCCCCGGCCGGGTCCGTTCTATTGTGCAAACCTTATGACGAAAATGATGTGCGTTTCGCCATCACCCAAGCTTTGAGCGCTGATGTTTAAGGCTTAGTATCCCCGGGCCATGTCGACTGTCGCTGGCAGAACACCCGTCCGGCGCCAGTTTTGAATGTTCCCGGCAACGATGCTGGCAGATGTCTGCCGGTTCGTTGGCGCGGATATATGCGGAAGAACCGTCACGTTCGGATGCGACCAGAATGGAGACTGCGCCGAAAGCGGCTCCTGTTCGAAAACGTCCAGCACGGCGTGGGAAAGATGCCCTGTGTCGAGAGCGTCTAGCAGATCATCTGCAACGATCACCGCGCCGCGCGCGAAGTTGATGACAGCGGCATCTTTTTTCATGGAGTTGAGGCGGGTCTTGTTCAGCAACCCTTTGGTATCGGCGGTCAGCGGGACGAGGCAGACGAGAATATCGCTCTTTTCCAGCAGGGCTTTTAGGCCGGGTTCACCAGAAAGCGTCTCGATACCCTCTACCGATTTGGGTGAACGGCTCCAACCCATGGTGTTGAAACTTGCCTGGCGTAACCGTGCAGCTGCCGCAGCACCCAATGTGCCAAGCCCGAGTATTCCAACGGTCACATCTTTCGGATGCCGGTATTCCAGCTCTTTCCAGACGGCGCTTTGCTGGTTTCGTCGGTAGGCTGGCATGTCGCGCTGCAGATAATAGGTCCATGCGAGCACCGCTTCGGCCATCACGCGCGACAGTTCCGGGTCTGTCAGGCGCACGATCGGTGGGGCTGTGGTACCCAGTTCTGCCACGAGACGCTCAACGCCTGCCCACAGGCTGTGAATCCATCTCAGCCCGGTCAGCGTTGCAATATCCGCTGGATCAGGGTTCGCGACAATGGCGACTTCTGCCTGCGTCTTTTGCTCGGCGGTCATCGTTTTGATCGACAGAATTGTCTCATCCGGCAATGCTGAGGCTAGGATTTCTATCCATTCAGCCTCGTTGGCTTCTGTCGTGCGGGAAACGAACGCGATTGGGTGAGCCATAGATGAAGTGTCCTGCGCAAAAATCTTTTGCGATATCAATGCGTAAAAGCTCGTACCAAATCCAGCGTCTTGTTCAAAAAAATGCCCGCATGAAGCGGGCATTTTGTTTTTGATTTAAGCTGGTTCGCTGACCGTCTTCTTTGCGTCACCGTAATAGGCCGAGAACTGCTCGTGGTAATGTTCAGAACCGCCAGGACCGGCGTAACGCTGCAACTCGGTCATGTCGGTTTTGTTGAGTACGATGCCGAGTGTCTTGTTGGCGATTTCGGGCTCGTGGCTCATCAGGTTCTGTACCATCTGGATGGGGGTCTTGCCCCATTCGGTCACGAAGACAAAGCCATCCACCTGCGAGGCAAAGGCCTTGGCATCGATGACCGGCACCACAGGCGCAAGGTCGACGATGATGTAGTCGCAGGCTTCCCGCGCCGATTCCATGAATTTGCGCATGCCTGAAGATGCCAGCAACTCGCTGGAATGCGCGAACTGGTTGCTGGTCGAAACCGGCAAAATGCCCATTTTGGTACGGCTGTCGACCTTTACGGCCTTCGTCCACGGCACTTCATCCAGCACGACTTCCACAAGACCTGCGGATTGGCGGGTGGTCAACATACGGCTGAGGCCAGGGTTGCGGATATCGGCATCAACAACAAGCGTGCGTTTGCCGGTTGTCGCGATGAGGCCTGCCAAGTTGAGTGCGACGACTGATTTGCCTTCGTTGGGTAGGCAAGAGATGACGCCGATCACGCGGCACTGTCTCTCCTGAATGACCACGTCCGCCGTCAGTTTCACATTACGCAACGTTTCGGTGAAACTGGAGCGGGGGCTGTCCACCGCAAGTCGCAACATCTTCTGGAACGAGACCTGCCCGTTTTCCTCGATGTCGCTGTCGGGAACCTCCGGCGTCGCCGCACCCGTTTCCGTCTTTGCTGCATCCACGCCCTTTTCACCGATGAACGGCAGGTAGCCAAGGAAGCGCATGCGCAGATTGTCGCGCACATCGTTGCCGGTGTGGAAGTATCTGTCCCGGAACTCCAAAATGGCTGCAACACCACCACCGAGCATCAGACCCAGCACAATCGAAAGCGCCATGGTCATCGTCTTCTTGGGGCTGGACGGTGATGTCGGCAGGCCGGCATCGGAGATGATACGAGCCTTGGCAATCGGGAACGACTGCTTCTGCGACGCCTCTTCGAAGCGGCCGAGGTAGGATTCGTAAAGCGTTTTCAATGCAGCTGCCTGCTGCTCAAGCTCGCGAAGCTTGACCAGAGTCATATTGGCTTCGGAGTTGCGCCCTGCGACCCGGTCGATGCTTTCGCGCAAGGACTGAACGCGCGACTGCGTCACATCGAAATCGTTCTTGAAGCTGCCCGTAAGCTGCTGCAGTTCCTGGTAGATCTGGCGCGCCAAATCGCCTCTTTCACTCGCCAGCGCGATGGCCTGCGGGTGGTCCTTGCCGAATTGCTGAACGACGCCGCGCTCACGATCTGTGATTGCGATGTAGCGTTTGCGCAAATCCTGAATGACGGAATTGTCCGTATCACGGGCAGAAACGATGGCGTTGTTGACTGCGTTGTCCGGGCCTTGATCGGTAATCGACTTGTACTGATTGTAGCGCGCCGACGCAGTTGCGGCATCTGCCTGTGCGGCAATCAACTGTCCGTTCAAATCCGCGAGCTGGCCTTCCGACATCAACTCACCGCGCGACGAAACGATGTTGTTGGCCGCCTTGTACTTTTCAACGGCGAGAGATGCGGCCTGAGACCGCTGGTTCAGGTCTGTCAAACGCTCCTGCAACCAGACGGATGCGCGCTCGGTAGCGTCGAAATTCGCGTTCAGCTGTTCCGTGAGATAGGAGTTCGCGTAAGTTTTTGCGATCTGCGTCGCCAACTGCCGGTCTATCGAGCGGATGGATATGGCAATGACCGAGCTTCGCCCGACGCGCTCAACCGTCAGTGCCTGCTGAATGACCGCCGCTGCTTTTTCGCGAAGGCCGTTGCGCATTGCCGCTTCAGATACCGGCGGGGAGTTCGGCGTCAGCAGATCAACGACGCCTTTGACGGAAGACTTGACGAGGTCCATCGGCGTCATCGGCGGATTGACGATTGCGTCACTCTGATCGAGTTGAGCTTTGTCAACAACCGTCAGAGCCATTTCCTTGGACTTCAGAATTTCGACCGCGCTGGCAATGCGGTTGTCGATAACCTGAGCGGCAGGAACGGGGGATTCATCTTCCGCGTAGCGCGACAGGCTGTCGTCCAGCAGGACTTGCGTCATCGCCGTATAAACAGGAGTCGCGAACACGAGATACAGCCCAGCCAGAACCATGGATGCGATAACGCATGCACCGATGATGTTTGCACGCCGCACAACGGCAGCCCAAAGGCGGTCGAGGTCGATAAACGTGTCGGCATCCTTGGACGAATCCGGGAAATTCATGTTCGATTTAAAGGTCTTGTGGTGCATGGACCCACCTTGTGTTTAAAATTGCGAGCGGAAAGCCAGTCTTTGTCTGCCTTCCCGCGTCCGGATTTTTGTGCTGTCAGGCCGCCTTGACGCGGCTTTCATGGTTTAAGACAAGTTCTTTGATGGAAGCCAAAACCTGGGCTTCCATGTCAGAGCGCATCAACGAGAAGGCGACGTTTGCAGCGATAAATCCCTGTTTACTACCGCAATCGAAGGTACGCCCGATAAATTTTTGTGCGTGGAACGGCTGTGTTTCTGCCAATCGCTTCATACCATCCGTCAACTGAATCTCATTGCCAGCGCCGCGCTCCTGTTTGGCAAGAATGTCAAAGATTTCAGGCTGCAAAATATAACGACCATTGAGGTAATAATTGGATGGAGCCTCGGCAGGCTCCGGCTTTTCGACCATTTCGGTGACCTGAAAACCATGATTTACGGTTTTACCCATGCCGACGATGCCGTAGGCAGATGTTTCCTCAGCCTGGCACTCTTCAACGCCGAGAATATTTCCACCCACCTCTTCATAAAGCTCCATCAGACCTGAGATACATCCGCGCGCTCCATAAGACACCATATCGGGAAGCAACAATGCAAATGGTTCCTTTCCGACAAGTTCTCTTGCGCACCACACAGCATGACCGAGACCGAGCGGAACCTGTTGGCGTGTGTAGCTTACGGTTCCAGCAAGCGGTAGCATTTTTTCCAATTGAAGAACCTGCATCGTCTTGCCAGCACGGGTCAGCGTGTTGACGAGCTCAGGCGCGCTATCGAAATAATCCTCGATGGCAGTTTTATTGCGGCTGGTGACGAAGATGATGTGTTCGATACCAGCCTGCATGGCTTCATCGACGGCATATTGAACGACAGGCCTGTCAACAATTGTCAGCATTTCCTTCGGCATAGCCTTCGTCGCAGGCAGGAAACGGGTTCCATTTCCGGCAACGGGAATAACAGCTTTTCGGACAGTCCTATCCAGGTCCACGGCATGCTCCTTGAATAATAATTGGTGAGTACGTTCAGGCAAGCTCAAGACGCTTGCCGCTTCACGCCTCTATCAACTGACGATGTAAAAATGGCTTCGCGTAGCTTCCTGAGACGCACTTCGATGGGCATCCGCAAATGCCGCAACGCCACCGGATCGCGCAGTGCTATCTTCAAGACACCGGGTAGGGAGCGGCTCTTTATGCTTGATACCAGCATGAGAAAATGACGTGCCTCAATCAAACTTCGGCTTCGTTGGTTCTGTGCATCTTTTGCAGCAGGCAGCAGCGTATAATTGGCGATGAATTCACTGTCGGCGGCGATCATCGCATCGACATGGCGCAGTTCAAGCACACGGGAGATGGAGCCTTCACGGATATTGTAGACATAGCCGGGCGAGGGCTCTATGACGCACAGCCCACCAACAGCAAGGGCCGATGCCAAAAGCAGATAGTCCTCACCGATCCGCAGCGTCGGATGAAACCGAAGTTTATGCGTATCGAGAAAGTCACGCCTGAACATCGGCTTCATATAGCCGAAATTGAAAGTCGAGCGGAAAAGTACGTTCGACGCAATGAAATCCACAAGCGTCAAGACGCGGCGTGTCTCCAGAAAGGCTTGCGAAAACATTGTCTCTTTAGGTCGGCCATCGGTATAGACAACGTCCAGATTGTCGACAGCGATTTCCGCATTGGCGTCTTCAGCGCGAGCGATCATGCGCGCCGTGCGGCTGGGTTCAATGAAGTCATCAGAATCAAGAACCGCTATCCATCGACCCATGGCAGCGTTGATGCCAGCGTTTCGTGCGCCGCCCGGGCCAAGATTGTGGTCAAGTGCAATCAGCCGAACGCGTGCGTCTTTCTCGCTGAGAGCGCCAACGATCTCGCGCGTGGCGTCGGACGATTTATCATCGACGACGATGACGTTCAGCGACACGCCATCTTGTGCCAATGCACTCTCTATGGCCGGAACGATGGTTTCGGCAGAATTATAGGCAGCGATGACAAAGGTGACGTCGGGCTGTGGCAGTGCCTCCATCACGTCGCCTCCACGGCGCCATATTGGCGGATTTCACGCACGCCAAACGCTCCGCTGAGTGACCCCATGTGAAGGGCCACGCGAAGCAACTGCTTGTTTCGGCGCACCGGATCAAAGGCACTCAGCGCCGCCATACCAGCACACGCAATGATTTTGGCAGCGGCAATCACGACCTGAACCACGCGGCGGATGCCGGGCTTTTTCTCTGCGAGCAACCTCCCGTGCGTTTGTCCAGAGCGGAAGCGGCGCTTTGCCAGCCACATGAAGCTGGCACGCGTATCGGGCACGGGTTCCGAAAGCAGAGCCTTTTCGGCAAATGCTATCCGTCCACCCTCAGCATGCATGTGGGAAAAGAAATGCGTATCTTCTCCGCCGCTTTGCCCAAGAGACAATGCAAAGCGGCGACCAGCGACCGAGGGAGCTTTCATACGCAGCAGCGTGTTGCAGGTATAGCCGGTGATGATCTTGCCGTTGACCCAGACCGGCAAGGTCGAATGGAAATCACCCTTGCGCATCCAGTCGGGCACGGTTGGTTTATAAACTGCCGTCACCGGTCCCAAGACAGCTTCGGCGCCCGTCTCATCTGCTGTTTTGAGAAGCTCGACCAGCCATTCCCTAGGCGCGGTCTCGTCGTCATCGATGAAGACTAAATAATCGGCATCGGTGGTCGAAAGGCAGGCGTTGCGGGCAATCGAAATATTGGATTTCGGGCAATGGACATAGGTGATTTCGAAGGGCGAGGTCTCACGCAACCTGTCGATCGATGCCTTGGCGCTGGGCTCTGCATCATTATCCGCAACGATCAAGCGAACGTTGACGTCTTTCGGAACGGTCAGCTCAAACAACGACAGGAGCGTTGCAACCACGGCCGGGCGGCGATAGGTGCAGATACCGATATCCACTTTGACAGGCTGGGACGCCGGAGCAAGGGCCGTGCTGTTCATGAGATCGCCTTTCTCGTCATCGGTGCCGGGGTGCCGAAAGACCCCGCCAACTCAAGCCAGAAACCGGTTGACCACGCAAAGTGCATAACCATCGCAGCAAAAGCTGCCAGTGGGCCGTAAGAGTTTTTCTGCGCAATGGCCATCCAGAGCCCATAGCCCAGGCATGCGGCGATCCAAAGGCATAAGGGTACGAGCGCGATCCAGTGAAAGACGCCCAGCAGCGCAAAAAGCGCAACCGGCATGACCGCCAACGGAATCATCTGACGGATTTTCGGTAGAGAGCGATGTTTCAGCAGGTTTTTCGCGCGTCCACGACCATAGGCCATATATTGCTTGAACAGCGGCCGGACATTGGCGCGGGGGTAATAGGTCATGCGCGTTTTGTCGGTCATCCAGATGCGGAACCCGGCCTTGCGCAGCCGAAAGTCCAGTTCCGCGTCCTCGTTGTGGCTGAAGCTTTCATCGTAGCCGCCGACCGTGGTGAAGGCGGAGATACGCATGAGAGCGTGGTGACCGTGATCGATCCAGTGGCCTTTCGCCCCCTCACGGTGTTTCGAGCCGCCATTGCCGAGCTTGGAATTCTGCGCGATAGCCGTAGCCTTCTGGAAGGTACCGTGGCCCACAGTGTCCATAGCAACGACAACGGAATCAGCATTGGTTTTGACGGCGTCTTCCAGCAGGCTGTGGCAGTAATCGTCTGGATAATCGCCATGCGCGTCGATGCGAATGAGATAGTCATATCCGTCACCAAACATCTCGACTGCCAGATTAATCCCGGCGCTTTGAATACGCTTGGGATTGGCCAGCAGAATGATGCGAGGGTCCTGCATGGAAAACTTCGCGACGATATCACGCGTCCCATCGGTGCTTCCACCATCAGCCACGATGATGCGGTCTTCTGCATTGTTCAAGGTGCTGGAAAATTTCAGCAACAGGTCGTCGATCGTCCGCGCCTCGTTGAGGCATGGAATAACGATCAATGTCTTCACGTCTGGAATAATGTGTGACTTCATGGCTATGACCCCCGTCAAGCAGTTGAGAGTTTCGCTGCTACGGCGCGGCCATTGTGCGGCGCTGCCAGAGAAGCGAGTTTGTGAACGAGTTGAGCACAGTCCTTGATATCCGTGACCCATTGGTTGCGATCGATGGATGCGAGATTTTGAAACGACTGGAGGTAGGCCTGGTCGTCCATGTTCAGAAAGAGTGCCTCAAGCGTCTGAGTGTTCGCAACTGGAAGAATGTGCCCGATGTTTTTGGCCTCTAAAAAACGGGCCGTTTCCGTTCCCGCCACCGCAATGGGAAGAGTGCCGTAAAGACATCCCTCGTAAAGCCTGTTGGGTAACAACCAGCTTGAGTTTTGTCCTTCTTCGAAGAAGTCTATCGCCCATGTGAAATGCACGTCATTATAGATCGACGCCAGGTCCTCCGGGTTCTTGTAGGGCCCCTTGAAACTCAGATAGGGCGCATTGGCAACGAAACCGTCGAAATCGTCAAATTCGGACTGGGCCGGACGACCGCGCAGAATAATCTCCACCTTGCCGTCCATCCGCTTTGCAAAATCGGCTAAAATCTCAAGCGACTTTCGGCAACGCAGCGCGCCAAACCAGCCGATTTTCCAAGGCTCGCCTGCCTTCGGAGCGCGTGGAGAGGGTGTGATCTCAGCCTGCGATCCATCGAGCATCAGAACCTTGTTTTCCTGCAGCAGCACCGGCAAGGCCAGACCAGAGCGGGGGACAAAATACTGGCTGACGAATGCAGGTGAGCTCGTGATCAGAAGCTTGGCGCCCTTGGCGAAATAGCGCTGTGCGGCATTCACAATCTTTCCAGCCGGGCCTTCGTTCAGAAGCAACCGGTGAATGTCGAGGCATTCATAAACGACGGGCACCTCGCGTCCGTAGATGCTCGACGCACGCCGAGATAGCGCCAACATCTCGAGGTTACGTGCGATGATGACGTCGGGCTTTGTCACGTTTTTCAAAAGGCTTTTCAGGGAAAAGCTCGATTTTACCACCGCCATGATGCGTTGGGCGAACCGTCCATCGGCAGTCTCTCCCAGCACGATCGGGGTGATGCCGTCTATGGTCGCGAGCTTGTTTTCGCCGCGCGTGAACCCTGCGAGGCTGACCGTTGCTCCACCCGCCTGCAACGTCATGACCCGCCGGCGAATGGCCGGATCGGCTAGGTCATGAGCGAGATAGAGAACATGCGTCATTAAAAAGGCCCTGAGAAAACGATCGGTAAATGCAGTCTACTGGCGTGTCGTCGCGTCAGTTTGACACGCAGGCGACGGATTCAGGAAATTGGCATTTATCACCAAGTGCCGTAAAGGCCATCCGATCGACGCTCATGATGGTCGGGCCGCTATAGGCGAACTTGCCCATCCAGCTCTTCAAGGTGTCTGTTCCCCACAGGCTGAAGAAAATCTTCTGCGGATTCTGCGGGATTTTCGATGCATCCGTTACTTCGTGGACCATTTTTCCGTTCACGTAATAGCGCAAACGCTGAGGTTCCCAAACGAAGGCGTAGTCGTTGAAACCTTTGTCTGCGCCGCCTTCGACATCGACCAGTTTTTCATTGCCACCCTTGGCAGACACATATTGGTTCAGCTGGACCTGAGCTGTGTTCTTGCCCAGAACTTCCATGTCGATTTCGTCGTGAGGCTTTTTGTCGGTTGGCCCGATATAGGTGAAGAACGCCGAGTTCAGACCTGATCCGGTCGCGGTCTTGATGCGGGCCTCATATGTGCCGTAGCGATAACGGCCTTTGGTCTGGATTTCCCCGCAGGAGTAATTGCGGTCACCAGCTTTGCCTTCCTGATAGCCGAGCTGCAACTGCCCGCCCTCGAACTTCACCAGCTTTTTGGACCACGTGCAATTTTGGTGCGGACCGTTGTTCCAACCATCGGACACGTACCAAAAGGAGCGGTCCATGCTGTCGAATGTCTCGATAAAGGATTTGCCGTTGTTTTCCTGTGCCAGTGCAGCGGGGGCGCTGAGGCTGAGCGCGAGCATGGCAGACGTGATCAGGCGCGACTGAAAGCGTGTAATAGATGCGGTCATTGTGTCACCTGTGTCCTTGCGAGTAGGCCGTTTCGGCGGATGTTGGGTTTGGTGTCGCCGACGCAGTCGAGGTAAGGGGGATTTGGCTTTTTGGTTTGCCGCTGCGGCTTCCCGTGAGCACAGCATAGAGCGCTGGAAGCCTGGATCGTACCTGGGCATTTGTCACGATCAGAATGACGAAGGACAACAGCACAGCACCGATATAGAATGCCGGGTAGAAATCCGTACCACTCTTGTTCCAGATCATCCACATGATGACGAGAAGCGGGTAGTGGGCACAGAAAATCCAGAAGCTGAGGCTGCCAGTCTGTGACAGTCGACGTCCCGCCCGGCTTTCGATCATGATGGAGGACGAAGCCCACAGGCCGACAGCACCGAAAACCGCCAGCAGATTTCGCAAGAGATTCAACTCGAATGTGAATTCTGGCCCGGTAAAGTACAGGCCAGTTGCCAACAGCGTTGCCGCGACCATCACGGCAAGTGTGATGCGGCCAGCATACGGGTCGAGTGTCTTCAAATCGACCTTATGAAGCGCAAGTGCAATGCCGAGCGAGAAGCTGAACAGAATGGACTTCTTCTGGACGATCCAAAGCGTAAGATCCGGTATCGCCGTCAACACGAGAAGGACAGCAAGCGTCGGTAGCGGAAAACGATGAACCAAGAAGGCAAGGATCGGCGAAAGCAGAATGCAGACGAAGAGGTCGCGCAGGAAGTAGAGCGGAACGTTGACAGGGAATTCTTCGATGGCAGCGCCATGACTCATGATTTCGCGGGTCGTCGCATTCCACAAATCCGGAAAATATCCGTCGCCGACATCGAAGCGCTGCATCAAAAGCACGGCTAAAAACAAAAGCCCGTTCCACAAGATGAACGGCAGCAAAACGGTTCTTGCCTTGGACTTGATTGTCGCCAAATAGTCGAAGGTTTTCAAACCTCGTCTGAAAAGCAGATAACCGGAAATCGCACTCAGGCACGGAACGCCGATGCGAAACAGCGTGTCACCCAAAAACACGCGAATCCAGTCAAAAAAACCATAAACGCCCAAAAACGGGCTGGTCTCGGGATTGTGCGGCACATGCACGAACACAATACCGGATATCAAAACGATGCGCATCAAATTGATACGGGAGGATAGGTTCTGATCAAAAGTCACGTCGGTTACCCTTATTGGGCGGCGTCTCCCTCCACCGCGTTACAACCAGAACGAACGTAAGCTCGAGGCCGGAGTCTCGGTTTTAGTTACGGGCAAAATGTGGCGACGCGGCAAAAGTTCCGCAGAAATCTCACGGGTGAATCTGTGTAGATACGCAGATGCAATTTTAGGTTAATCTGTAAATAGTTGATTTATATTGAAAATATTGAAATTCGGTATGATTTTCGCATGATGGATAACCTCTTAACGTCTCTCATTAAAATTGCTGCACTGCAAAAAATATCATCGATCGGTTGCAATGCCGGGCGAGGTGAAGATCTCAAAACGGGCCGCTTTGTGGCAAAAGGAATTCTGGGTCAGGCTGGCTCTGGAACTGCCATTTTTGCCTTGCGATCAAGCACAAGATCAAGGATTTTGCGTAAAAGCGCCCTTTCCGTCAGCAGTATCAGCACGGCGTATATGGTACCCCCAACGGCACCTCCAACCAGAACCTGCATATAGGCGTGGGGAAGACTGCCCTCGAAGACGTGCAGAATATAGCGCACCGCCAGCGCCATGATAAAGGCGGTGATCATTGGTCTGCTGCTAACATACATGCCTTGGAGAAGCGGGGTTTCACTGGCACGGAAGACTGTCCAGGAATAGGCGACGAGTGTCACCGCGTTGACGATGCACAGCCACACCATGGCGTCGATCAGCGTGCCGTATGTTGCTGCAAGCCAGACTGCGGCGGTGGTGACGCCAGCGCGAATTGCAGCAGACCAGAACAGCACCCGACCATATCCCGCACCTTTAAGGTAAGGAATGAAGGTGCTGCAGGGTGTGAGGATCGCCTTGGACAGCGCGAGAAGTCCTAGGACCGGCCAGGCATAAGCCCAGTTGGGACCAAATATGACCAGCATGGCGGGCTCAGCAACAGCCCAAAGCCCGAACATCATCGGTGCCAAGAGGACGGTTAGAACCTGCGTGCTGAACATCAGCGCTTCACGCCGACGATTTTTGTCATCCATCATGCGGCTGAAGGCCGGGAACAGAACGCCCATCACGGCGGACAGGACCACCTGGTTCGGAATACTGGCGAAACGGTTAGACGCGGAATAAGCACCCGCATCGGCCAGACCGAGATAGCGGGCGATGATGACCATGGGCGACTGGAAGGTTACGAAATTTGCGATCTCGGATCCCATCAGGCCGGAGCTGAAACCCAGCAACGGGACGAGGCGCTTTGGCTTCATGACAAAGGCGGGTTTGTAGCGAGAGACGGCATAAAGACCGACTAGGCGAATGAGAGCTGCCGCAAACAGCTGAATAATCAGCGCCCAGACACCGAAGCCGGAAAATGCGAGAACGACAGCGAGGATAGCGGCGGCACTTTCCGAGGTCATGCTCCAGATGGCGTCTTTGCTGAAATTCATACGCCGCGCCAACAGCGAATAGGCGACGTCACCGGCCAGTTGCAAGGGAATAAGGAAGGCCATGATCCGCAGGAGATAGGCGCTTTCGACCGCGCCCAGCAATTCGCCAAAAAACTCCGCGCCAAAATAAAGAATGGCTGCCATGGTGCAGGAAATCGCGAGATTCGCCCAGAAGACTGTATGGATCGTGTCCATATCCTCTTCCTTCTCAACGATCAGCGCAGATGTCAGTCCGGCACCCGCGATCATCGTCAGGAACTGAACCACCGTCAATCCGACGGCGACGACGCCAAATTCCTCAGGTGTCAGCAATCGGGCGAGAATTGGCACCGTGACAAACTTAAGCCCGAATGTGCCTGTTTTTGACAATACGCTCCAGCCGACATTCGTGGTAATCGTTTTGACGCTTGGAGCAGGGGGCATACGTGCATCCTATAATTGGAGGCCAGTGGGGGCTGGCAGGAGGTTAGCCACTCATCGGGGCCGCTCTTATCGGGCCCGACACTTCTTGATCAACGCAAGGGGCGAAACAATGGCGAAATTTACAGTCGTTATTCCTTATTATCAAAAACAGCATGGCGTACTTGGCCGTGCATTGGCCTCGGTTTTTTCCCAGACCCTTCAGGATTTCGATCTCGTCATCGTCGATGATGAATCGCCCTATCCGATTGAGAAAGAAATCGCCGAATTGAGCGCAGACCAACAGGCGCGCATCAAAGTTGTTAAGCAGGCGAATGCCGGCCCAGGTGGTGCGCGCAACACCGGGCTGGATCATGTACCGGCCGAAACGACCTATGTCGCGTTCCTCGATTCCGACGATATGTGGACGCCGGATCACCTGAAGAATGCGGCTTTCAGCCTCGATACGTTTGGGGGCGAGTGCTATTGGGCATCGATGCAGGCGAGTGACGAATTCTATTATCACTTCGCTATTTCAGAGTTGGAAAACGACGAGGGTGCGGTGCGCCTGTCGGAATCACCCAAGATCATCGAGTTGCCGAATCTCGCCACCGTGATGTTGCGCAACTGGAGCTTTCTGCATCTGTCATGCATGGTCATCGGTCGGCCGTTGTTCGAGACAATACGGTTTGATCCGGTGCTGCGCCTTGCAGCAGAAGATGTTTTGTTTTTCTGCGACTGCATTCTCGCATCCAAACGGACTCTCTTGTGTGACGATGCAGGCGCCATGCGTGGTATGGGCGTCAATATCTTCCATAGCATCGACAATACGTCGCCGGAATTTCTGCGCCAGCAGTTCAATACCTGGGTGGCGCTCGATACGTTGCAGAGCCGGTTTGCCAAACGTCCAGCCGACGTTGCCTCGATTGCGTCTTATAAAAACACGGCGCGCAAGCAGGCTCTTTGGAGCCAGGCGGGCAAACTGAAACAGCGTCAGGCACCGGAACTCGGGCTGCTCTTCAAATGGATGATGCGTGATCCGGCTATTTTGCGTGCAGCGCTCGAACTGGGAACGGGCAAATTCGCCCGCCCGAAGTGAGCCTGCTTGCTATCAATATTTTTATTCAGGAGTAGTCCATGAAACCTTATCACTGGGAATCGCATCACGGCAATTTCGGCGATGACCTCAATCTTTGGCTTTGGGATTTTCTGCTGCCTGGTCTGCGCGATGTCCACCCGGATGTTCTGCTGGTGGGAGTCGGCACCGTTTTGAACGATGTTCTCTTTCCCCCAACGCAGCGCAAACTAATTATTGGTAGCGGTTACGGTTATGGTGCCGTTCCGGATATTTCCAATCGCGAGCTTTGGGACATACGTTGCGTTCGCGGCGAAATGACCGCTGGAAAGCTCGGCCTTCCACCCGAAATGGGCATTGTCGATCCTGCTGTCATGGTCACCGATATGCCGGACTTCAAAAATCTGCCCAAACTCCATAAGAAGACCTTCGTCCCCCATTGGGAATCAGCGGAATTCGGAATGTGGGAAACCGTTTGCGAACCAGCAGGCTTGACCTATCTTGATCCTCGTGGAGAGGCCAAGGCGGTTATTAAGCACATCGCACAATCGGAATTCATCGTGGCCGAGTCCATGCATGGTGCCATTCTGGCAGATGCCTTCCGCGTGCCATGGGTCGCCGTCAGCACGTCGACATCCATCAACAGCTTCAAGTGGAGCGATTGGGCGGGCAGCGTCGGTGTCAAGTACGAGCCGCGCTATGTTCCGGTTTCGACACGCGCCGAAGCGGCGAAGAAGGGCTCCAAGTTCTGGGGAATGAGCTTTCCGCCGCCGCCACCGCCCCCTGTGGTCGTTGAACAGGCATCAACACCTCACGCCCATGACAGTGAAGTTCTCGTTCGTCCGCAAGAGGAGCAGCGCTCTCTTCGAAAGCTGGCGAAACAAGTGCTTGCCGCGCCATCGACCTTGGCACTTTGGCAGGCAAGTCGCGCCGAACCGCGCCTCAGCCCCGATGGTCGGCTCGAAGAGCGCAAACAGCGCTTTCAGGCCGTGCTGGAAACCATCAAAAAAGACTACTTCTGATAGGGAGGCGCCGCTTGGTTTCAAGACCCAAGCGGCGTTGCTCTTAGCAGATACCGGATATCCGCAACCTGTTGCGGCTTTTTTTGGAAACGAGCGGTCTTGTCGCGGACTATCCCTTGTATGATAGCGGGGACAGCAGGCAGGCGATTGAGTGCGTGGCTCAGCGCCGCTCCGATACCACCTTTTGATTTTGCATCCAGAAAATCACGCAGTTCGAACTTTTCGCGAATGTGGCGCTCGTGTTCTTCTAGAACCGCTCTCTCGTCTTCTTTTAACGTGTAGTCAGACAAGATGCGGCGGTCGGCTTCAAAGAGCTGTCTCAGATCGTCCGTGCGGTGGCTTCCACTCAAAGAATTCCCACGAACGATGGCGCCGTAGCCGCAATTGCGGATGACCTTATAACGAGCGCCGCAGGCGAGTGCACGAACGTAAAGTTCGTAATCTTCACCCAGCCGCAAAGCCTCGTCATAGCGAAGTCCGTGTTTTTCCAAAAAGTTGCGGCGAATGACCGGCTTCAAAAATCCCGTTTCGCCACGCTCCACGCCGCGCTTAGAAATGTTGCCTTCAACGAATTCCGCCAGCTCGAGAAAATGTTCTTCAGGGGCAAATCGAGCAGGCAGCATGGAAGATGCGCCTGCCACCGATTGCTGTATGAAAGCGATATTGTCAGCAACGAGGTCCCAGTCGTCGGTTTCCAGCATTGCTGCAAAGCGGCCCTTGAAGAAAAAGTCATCGGCATCGAGAATGCTTATCAGAGGGGATGTCGAAATGTATATCGCGTGGTTGCGAGCCGCAGATGGTCCGCGATTGACATCGAATCGCTCGATTTTCAGGCGACCGGTTCCATCGTCGCAGGCCTGCGCCACGACCGCCGTCGCGTCTGTCGAACCGTCGTCGATCACGACGACTTCGGCAACTTCCGGCTCTGACAAGGCCGAAACAATAGCGGTTCGGATCGTATCAGAAGCGTTTTTTGCGGCGATGATTACACAAATGGATTGTAAACCCGAGGCCATGCGGTTTCCCTGCTTTGTTACGTCGATGTTTTTTCAACGTAGAAAATGTCAGAGATATGGAGAGGCGGGTATTATTTCGCATCTGCGAAAAGGCGTGGCGAGGGGTGCCGCCGTTAAAAGTCGCTCAGCTTGGCGCGATGAGGCGCGACAACCGTGATGCTGTCGGCGATGGATGTTTCAGGCAGAATGGGCGCATCCGTCTTAAAGCCCAAGGTTTCGCGCATACGTCGCTTTTCTTTTGCAACTAGAAAAACGATACCGGCGAAGTAGCCGACCTGTATAATGATAAGACAGAGTATGGTCTGCACGACGGCGGTGTAGAAAGACCCATAGATAAAATATGTTGCTACTGCAAACGACAGCAAAGCACAAATCATGCTGATGAAAACGCGCGGCGCGTACATGGGTTTCTCCTCCGCCAAGCATTCGCTCATGATTGAGTCATGCTTTTTTATTCGTTTCTTTTGAATGCAGTATATTACGGAATCAAAGTCCGTTCAATATGCTTATACTTCTCTTAAAGCGCGCAGAATGAAATTTTGGTGATCTTTAATGGTAAAATTTGCGCAAATTTTTGACCAGGCTCTGTTGGTGATGTCGAGCCTCAGTAAACGCGGGCGTCGATTACAGTTAAGAGCATATGAATACCGGTTTCCCTTATCACGATATTTACCCTTGGGATGCTGGCAAACCTCAGAAAACGCAGTGCCAGTTGGATCATAATCGGGCGTCTGTAGACTTCGTTAACCATGCGGCAGGTAAACATAGGATGTTGATTCCCGAAGCAGTAAGGTGTGCGTGTGACAGAGCGTTCTGAAGTAATTGCGTTTCCCGCCAAAAATCGCGTCGTAGACATCAAGCGCTGTGTTCAGATGCTTGAACACTTGCACGGAGAAGAGGCAAATCTCTTCTGGCGCACTGAGTGCAGGGCTCTTGCCGCTCATTTGACCGGCCTCGGTTATGACGATGTCGCCATGCGCCAGGAAATCATGGAGTTTCAGGGTGCCGTCCAAGCCGGACTCTGGGCCGCTTCGCAGCAAGACGAACTGGCCCTGCGTGAAACCTACTGATAGCGCCGACTGCTTTTAGAGTTGATGCGCGCTCTGCGCTTAACCGCGCCGCGCAGGCCCGCTGACGGAGTTGCGCACGATGAGATCCGGGCTCAGCAATATCTCGGGCTCATCTGGCTGTCTTCCGTCCAGGAGGTCCAGAAGCAAAGCCATGGCGTGTTTGCCAATGGATGTTCGAGGCTGGCGAATGGTCGTCAGCGCCGGTGACATGAAAACAGCCTGAGGAATGTCGTCAAAGCCGGTCACGGAAAAATCGCGTGGAATGTCGTAGCCACGCGCGGTAAGGCCGATCATGACACCGATGGCAGTCTGATCGTTCACGCACATGAACGCGGTCGGCAAATTGTCGCGCATGAACATCTGTTCCACCGCGAGCCGCCCGCTTTCCAGTGTGCCATCCCCCTCGATCACGAGGTCTTTGACCGCGGTCAGGCCTGCACCTTTCATCCCCTCGTCAAACCCCTCACGTCGCCTGCCATAGGCTAGGCGGGTTCTCGAATCGCCGATGAAAGCGATGCGCTGATGACCTTCCGCGATCAGCATATCGACAATCTTCCGCGCACCGGCCATATCGTCGACGCCGACATAGGGAATGCCACCGTTGTAGATCGGTTCGAAGACGCCCACGCTTGGCGGTAGCCGCGCCGTCATGGCCTGATGGCCAAACGGCAAAATGCCTGTGAAGAGAATAAGCCCTGCAGCCTGGTTCGAATTGAGGAATTTCAGATATTCCAGGCCGCGCTGTGCATCGTTTTGTGTATGGCCGATAAGGATGCCGTAACCATGCGCGCGAGCTTCGTTCTCAAGTCCGACAAGAATGTTGGAAAAATTCGGGTCGCCGATGTCAGGTGCAACCACGAGAATCATGTTGGAGCGGCCGAGCCTGAGACTGCGCGCCATCGCGTTCGTGGTGTAGCCTGTGACTGCAATCGCCTGATTGACCTTCAGCCGCGTGGAATTCGCTACCTTTTCAGGCATATGAATAGCGCGCGACACCGTTGCGATGGATACCTCCGCAATTCGGGCAACGTCTTCAATCGTAGCGGATGAGGGAATCGACAATCAGGGCCTCGAATAGGTGCGCGACCGGACACTACACGGACTTGATCATCCGTCAAATACGATCGATCAAATCCCTGCGATGATGCTAATGTAAACCTTTACATTATCAGTGTAAAGGTTTACATCGGCGTTAGACAGATGGGAACTGCCTGGGGAGGGGTACCATGGAAAACAGCACCGCACATGGCGGAGACATCGTGCTGTCGGCACGCCGAATTTCCAAATCATTCAATGGTGTGCAAGTTCTTTTCAGCGTCAATTTCGAGCTGAAGAGGGGCGAAATACATGCACTCATGGGCGAAAATGGCGCTGGAAAATCCACGCTCGTTAAGGTGCTCTCCGGTTTCGAACAGCCGAGCTCCGGTGAAATTCTTCTTGATGGCCGTTCGGTAAAGCTGCCTGCAAATGGCGCTGCCGAAGCGCTCGGGATTGTCATCATCCACCAGGAATTCAATCTTGCGGAACACCTGACCGTTGCCGAAAGTCTTTTTCTCGGGCGAGAGGTGACGCGCTTCGGCGTTCTTGATCGCAGGGCAATGCGAGCTGAGGCCAGACGCGTTCTCGACGAACTCGGCTGTCACGTGGATGAAAATGCGCTGATCGGCACATTGTCTATCGCTGAAAAGCAGATGGTGGAAATTGCCAAGGCCATCAGTCGCGACGCGCGTATCGTTTTCATGGATGAGCCGACCGCCGTTCTGTCGCGCGACGAAACGAATTATCTCTTCCAGCAGGTTCGAAAACTACGGGACAAGGGCACGAGCTTCGTCTTCGTTTCGCATAAACTGGATGAGGTGATGGAACTGACGGATCGTGTGACAGTCCTTCGTGATGGCCACTGGGTGAAGACAGCGCCGACAGCCATGCTCGATGGCGAGGCCATCGCCCAATTGATGGTCGGGCGAGAGCTATCGAGCCTTTACCCTGCCAAGCGTGAACCGGATGTGGACGAAGAGATCGTTCTAACAGTTAGTGGCCTGTCGACCCGTTATGTGCAGGATGTCAGTTTCGACCTTCGAAAGGGCGAGATCATCGGGTTTTCTGGCCTGATCGGATCCGGCCGCACGGAGCTTGCGGAAGCCATCGTGGGACTGAGGGCTCGCTCAGCTGGCGATGTTCATGCCAATGGGCAAGTGTTGCCGCCTTATGATCTTCATGCTTCGATTGCTGCCGGTCTTGCCTACATGACGAAGGACCGCAAATCCAAGGGCCTTCTCTTAAGCGCTGGCATGGGTTTGAACCTGACCCTTCAATCGCTGGAGCGACACGGCAAATTCGGTTATCTCAGCGCCTCCAGCGAGGCCAGATCGCTCGAAAGGGCGCGACGCCGTTTCGATATCCGGGTGCGGGATGGCAGCGTGGTTGTGGGCCGCATGTCAGGCGGCAACCAGCAGAAGCTGCTGCTGGCCAAGGTCATGGAAACCGAGCCGAAGATCATCATCATCGATGAACCCACCCGCGGCATCGACGTGGGGACGAAGCAGCAAATCTATCATTTCATTTCGGCTTTGGCGCGCGATGGCCATTCGGTCATCGTGGTCTCGTCCGAAATGCAGGAGGTCATCGGGCTATGCACCCGGGTTGCCGTCATGCGCGAAGGGCGTCTTGTCGGCATTCTGGAAGGCGACGAAATCAATGAACGGGAAATCATGCGCTATGCGGCCGGATTGAAAACCAAGGCCGCTGCATAGCGAACGGTCGATGACCGGTGTGACAGGTTGGGAGGTCTGTTTTGGGTATGAGCGTAAGTGAAGAGAGCAAGGAGAAGAAGGCAGGGCGATCGCTTCGCGACATAGATCTGCGCGCGGTCGCGCCCTTTGTCGCCTTGTTCCTACTGTTGATCGTCGGAGCGATGGTCAATCCGAATTTCATCAGCATCAATAATCTCGCCAATGTGGCGACACGAAGTGCGTTCATCGCGATTATCGCAGTGGGCGCGACCTTCGTGATTTCCGCTGGAGACCTCGATCTCTCTGTCGGCTCCATGGTTGCTTTCGTCGCAAGTCTCATGATCCTGCTGATGAATTCCAGCATCGTCGCGGACCCTGCTTTGATGCTCATCCTGGCCGTCGTCTTTGCGCTGGTGGCGGGTGCTTTCTGCGGTCTTGCCAACGGCTTGATCACGACGGTCGGGAAGATCGAACCCTTCATTGCCACGCTCGGCACCATGGGCGTGTACCGCGGGCTGACGACTTGGCTGTCGCAAGGCGGCGCAATCACGCTGCGTGAGCCACAATTGCAGGCCATGTATCGTCCTGTCTACTTCGGGTCTTTCCTGGGATTGCCGCTTCCCATTCTGGCTATTCTGGTCGTGACCGCCATCGCTGCCTTTATTCTCTACCGCACGCGCTACGGGCGTCACGTCACCGCCGTTGGCTCGAACCGTGATGTGGCGAAATATTCCGGTGTTGCGGTCAATCGTATCAGGACGATTGCCTTTGTCATCCAAGGCCTTTGCGTCGCCATCGCCGTTCTTCTCTATGTGCCAAGACTTGGCTCGACGTCGGCAACAACGGGCATGATGTGGGAATTGCAGGCCATCACGGCGGTCGTCGTGGGCGGCACGGCGCTCAAGGGCGGTGCTGGTCGCGTTTGGGGCACGATCTGCGGTGCGTTCATTCTCGAACTCGTCGGCAACATCATGCTGCTGTCGAACTTCATCAGCGAATATCTGATCGGCGCCATCCAGGGCGGGATCATCATCATCGCCATGCTGGTCCAGCGCTCGCTGATGCGTCGCTCATAAAAGTTACCGGGTTACAGGTCGCCCGGTTTTGAAAATCAAGACCTTAAAATGTGGGAGGAAAACACATGCGAAAGAGACTGTTGGGAATGGCTATGGCGCTGGTGGCGCTTTCGGGGGCGGTTCAGGCTCAGGATAAAAAGGTAACGATCGGGGTCTCCATCCCGGCCGCCGATCATGGCTGGACAGCTGGTGTGGTGTATCATGCAGAGCGTGTCGCGAAGCTCTTGATGCAGGAACATCCCGGCCTCAATGTCATCGTCAAGACATCGCCGGATGCCGCGACCCAGGCAAATGCCGTGCAGGATTTGGAAACGCAAGGCATCGACGCGCTTGTCATTCTGCCGTCCGACCCCGATCCTCTCGTCAATGCGATCAAGGAAGTGAAGGGTAACGGCAAATTCGTCGCGCTCGTTGACCGCGCGCCAAGCGTCAATGACGATACGGTCCGTGACCTCTACGTCGCCGGTAACAACCCGGCGCTGGGCGAAGTTGCAGGCAAGTATATTGCGGACACGACACCGGAAGCCGAAGTCGTCGTCATTCGCGGCTTGCCGATCCCCATCGATCAGCAGCGCCAGGATGGTTTCGATAAAGGTATCGCTGGCTCCAAGGTAAAAATCCTTGACCGCCAGTTCGGCAACTGGAACCGCGATGATGCCTTCAAAGTCATGCAGGACTATTTGACGAAATATCCGAAGATCGATGTCGTCTGGTGCCAGGATGACGATATGGCGGTCGGCGTTCTGCAGGCGATCGAGCAGGCCAAGCGCACCGATATCAAATATGTCGTTGGTGGTGCTGGCTCGAAGGACATGATCAAGAAGGTCATGGATGGCGACAAGATGATCCCCGTGGACGTATTGTATCCGCCAGCCATGGTCGCAACGGCGATGCAGCTGACAGCCGCCAACTTCTATGATCAGGTCCCCGTTCGTGGCACCTATATCCTGGACGCAACCTTGGTCACGAAAGACAACGCCGAGGGCTTCTACTTCCCCGATTCACCGTTCTGATGTCTGAGATTTAAAGCCAAGGCCCGTTCGAAAGAGCGGGCCTTTCTACTTTGCGATCAAGAAAAGCGACTGGCTCGGAACGGGTCGATCGAGACGGATGTATCCGTGCCCATCACAAGCTCCGTCACGAGCTTTGCCGTGGCAGCTGACTGCGTCAGGCCCAAGTGTCCGTGGCCGAAGGCGTAGATGACGGATCGGCTGGCGCGGGAAGGCCCGATGACCGGCAGGCAATCCGGCATGGATGGTCTGAAGCCCATCCACTGTTTGCCGCCTTCAGTGTCCAAGCCGGGCAGAAAGCGGCTCGCCTTTTTCAGCAGGGCTTCGGAGCGGCGAAAATTGGGAGGTAGATGCAAGCCACCAAGCTCGACTGCGCCACCGACACGGATACCGGATGATAACGGCGTGACGACGAAGGCATGGTCGTTGAAGTAAAGCTGTCGGGTCAAATCGAATGCACCGACCGGTAGCGTCGTATTATAACCGCGCTCGGTCTCCAGCGGGACGATGTTTCCGAGTGATGCCGCCAGTGTTTTGGACCACGCGCCGCATGCGACAATCACCTTGTCAGCTTCGATGGTCTGACCGCTGGTCAGAGAGACAATTGTGCACTCGCCGACGGTCGCGATGCCGCTCGCCTCACCCTTGCGCATTGTTGCACCCCGGGAGATGACGAGATCAGCGATGGCTTTGGTAAACTCATAGGGATCTCTAACCTGCATCCCATCGGGGCTATACATTGCGTGCTTGAAGTGTGGTGCCAGCCCGGGCTGTAATTGCTCGATCTCGTCGCGTCCGACTCGCGAGAACGTAAAGCCGGACTCTGCTTTTTCCTCCCAGTCTCTACCTGCCGCATCAAAACTGGCCCGGCTGTCGTAAAGATCAAGCGTTCCCGTATTGGAAACGTGGTGAGACAATTCCGGCATTGCCGCGACGGCCTGCATTTCGCTCGCTGCGAGCTTCATCATGCTTTTTTGCACATTGAGACCATGCTGGTAGGCGCGTGGGGAACTGGCTTTCCAGAACCGCCACAGCCATGGGGCAATCTGCAGCGCATAGGCGGGAGGGATACTGAGCGGCCCAAGTGGATCGACCAGCCACTTCGGTGTTTTTTTCATGACGCCAGGCGCAGGGATGGGAATGATTTCAGAAAAGGCAAGAATACCGGCATTGCCTGCGCTTGCGCCCGAGGCAACGTCTTCCCGCTCCAACAGCGTGACACGTCTGCCGGAATTCTGGAGATAGAGAGCCGACATCACACCGATAATGCCGGCGCCAATGACCAACACGTCGCATTTTTCTGAAGTATCCATCGCAACCATCCCATCGCTAATGTGACACAGGTAGCACGGCTAAATGCAAACTGTCGACAGCAATGGGCACGCTCTGTTGGTGGAGCTACTGTTTGACGATATTGGACGGTTTCACGACTGCGTAATTGAACTGAAGGGTCTTGTTTTTGACTGGAAAGTACAATGGCACAATCAGTTTGGACACGGTAACGCCCTCGATCTTGGCATGCAATTGATCCCCCAGCCACCTGGTCAAGGGCTCAACGCCTCCATCAATGCCTGTCCAGACCAGGAGAACGGGATGCTCCTCCGAGAGCGAGAAGACGGGATCGTAGTCGTCGTAGATCGTCGTTCCCACGGGTATGGTCTTGAACACAAACCGCAAGTTTCCGCCGCTGGGCCAGTCAGGTGTGACGATGAGAGACGGGGAAATTCTCTCCTCTTCAACGATGTGGCGACGAAAGGCCTGCCAATCATAGTTGGAATTGGACGTTCTGCCCATAAACGCTGTGACGGGTTGTGAGAGCAGCAATGCGACAGGGACGAGTGTCATCAGGATGAATGCCAGGGGGATAAACTTCCCCAAGACGCGTCCTATATCGGAAGCCCGTCGCTCAAGAATGAGTGTCGCCAAAATTGGAAACGGTAGGAGCAACGGTAGCAGCCATCGGTCACGCAGTTCCGTCATCGTCGTCGCGAGAATGACGAGCGTCATTGAAATGGCGACTGCCGCGAAATAGTGGAGGAAGAAACGCAGCCAGACATTGTCTGCGGTTGTAGGTTGCTTCTTTTCCTGCCGGGCGGATAGCCAAAGCAACAAAGTCGGCAGAGCAACGATAATGGCAGAGCCTGAAAAGAAACGGCCAAGCCCGCGCGCCACCTGCAAGAAACGGTTTTCCGGTGCATCCTCCGCCATCCGCTTCAACGTCACCTCAGAGGCGAAGGTCAGATTATCGATCAGCCAGAAGAGGTGCGGTATGACAACCAAAACGCTGATGGCCAGTGTCAGCAGGAAATGTCTATCGAATATCCTTTCGCGCCCTTTGGGATGAAACCATACCGCGACCAGAAGGGCAGGAAGAATAAGGGCGAAATTGTATTTCGATAACATGCCGAGGCCAGCGGCCAAGCCGACCAGAATATAGCCCATCGTGGTCGGTCGTTGTATAAGCCTGATGGTACAATAGATGAGCGACACGAAGGTGAGCATCAGCATGGCTGTATGCGTGAGGTCGCGCTGCGCCTGCCAGAACACCTGCGGTATCACGAACAGCGACATGGCTGCCACGACGACAAGCCGTTTGTTCTCGAGAACCAGTTCTGCCGTTTTGGTGTAAACGGCAAAGGTCAGAAACAAAATGAAGTTCTTGGCAAAGGCCAGAGTGGCCATCGAGGTGCCGAAGATTGTGAAAACAGCGTGCTGGTACCAATTGTACAAAGGCGGCTGAGCATCGTAACCGAGCGCGAGCCATTGCGCGAAAAGCACCTGCTGCGCTTCATCGATCCGCAGGGCAGGGGGGAGCAACTGGCGCACGATGGTCTGCACTAGAAAGTAGGCGCCAAACAGCACGATGACCGCATTCGGATTTTCCGTCAGGCACAACAATACTTTGTGTCGAAGCCCTGCTTTCCTCTCACCGTGCGCCGTTTCTGCCGAGTGTCCTGTGATAGCCATTCCCTGTCCGTCTTAGTTCCAAGCAGCAGAATCTGTCCCAGCTTGTTCGATGGCAGCGAACAAACCGGACTATGTGGCCGAACCATGGCACGCAGTGCAATGCTGCCACAAATCACTGGGGATGTGTGGCAGTCCCTATCAGAAGCCGCCGGAATTATAGGCGGCGATCGCAGCCATATTGACGATATCGCTGTCTTTCGCACCCATCGACGTAATCTGAACGGATTTATCAAGTCCTACGAGAAGCGGGCCGATGACGGTTGCGCCTCCCAGTTCCTGCAACATCTTCGTCGATATGGATGCGGAGTGAATGGCCGGCATGATCAGGACATTGGCTGCACCCGACAGACGCGTGAACGGATATTGGCTTTGCATCTTGTGATGGTTCAGCGCAACGTCTGCCGCCATCTCGCCATCCACCTCGAAATTCACGTTGCGCTTGTCCAGAATGCGCACGGCTTCCCGGACCTTGTCGGACCGTTCCCCCACTGGATGACCAAAGGTGGAGTAGGCAAGCATGGCAACACGCGGCTCATAGCCGAAACGACGAGCCAATCCTGCAGCTTCCTCGGCGATATCGGCAAGATCCTCGGCCGAAGGCATGTCATGAACCGCAGTATCTGCAACAAAAACGGTTCGATTGCGTGAAACGACCAGCGACACGCCGATGACACGGTGTCCCGGCTTGGTGCTGATGCAACGGCGCACATCTTCCAGAGCCGTCGAATAGTTGCGGGTCGTACCTGTGACCATGGCATCGGCGTCGCCAAGCGCCACCATGCAAGCGGCAAAATGGTTTCGGTCATTATGCACAAGACGCTGAACGTCGCGTAACAGGAAACCTTGCCGCTGCAGGCGTGCATAGAGATAATCGATGTAGGTATCGACGCGCTCTGACAGGCGTGCATTGGTGATTTTGATGTTCGGTCGCTCCAGATCGATCCCGGCACGTTCTGCGTTGGCACGGATGATATCGTCGCGGCCGAGCAGAATGGCGGTGCCAAGGCCCTGTGCGGTATAGGAAATAGCCGCCCGCATGACCTGTTCCTCCTCGGCTTCTGCAAACACGACCCGTCTTGGAGAACGACGGACGCGCTCGTAAAGACGCTGCGTGGTCGATGCCATAGGGTCGCGGCGGGCCGAGAGCTCGCGCGCATAGTCTTCCAGATCGGTCAATTCGCGGCGTGCGACACCCGTTTCCATTGCCGCTTTGGCAACGGCAACTGGAATTGCCGAGATCAAACGTGGATCGAATGGAACGGGGATGATGTATTGCGGACCGAACCGTGGACGTACGCCCTGGTAGGCGGCTGCAACATCATCCGGGACGTCTTCGCGGGCGAGATCGGCCAGCGCCTTGGCGGCGGCAATTTTCATGGCATCGTTGATCTGGCTGGCACGCACATCCAGCGCGCCGCGGAAGAGGTAAGGGAAACCAAGGACGTTGTTGACCTGGTTGGGGTAGTCGGAGCGTCCTGTCGCCATGATGGCGTCATCCCGGATGCGGGCGACCTCCTCCGGTGTGATTTCCGGATCCGGGTTCGCCATGGCAAAGATGATCGGTTTGGGTGCCATGGAGCGGATCATGTCTTCGGTAAATGCACCCTTCTGCGACAGGCCGAAAACGACGTCCGCGCCGTTCATGGCTTCTGCCAGCGTTCGGTTGTCGGTTTTTGCGGCATGAGCGGATTTCCACTGGTTCATGCCCTCGCTTCGGCCCTGATAGATAACGCCTTTCGTGTCGCATAGGATGATGTTTGCCGGATTGAAACCCATGGCCTTGATCAGGTCCATGCAGGCGATGGCGGCGGCACCCGCTCCATTGCAAACAAGCTTGGTGGTATTGAAATCACGGCCCGTCAGCGCAATCGCGTTTATGAGACCGGCTGCAGCGATGATGGCTGTACCGTGCTGATCGTCATGGAAAACGGGGATATCCATGAGCTCACGCAGGCGGCTTTCAATGATGAAACATTCCGGCGCCTTGATGTCTTCCAGATTGATGCCGCCAAAGGAGGGGCCGAGATAGCGCACGCAATTGATGAATTCATCCGCGTCTTCCGTATCGACTTCAAGATCGATGGAATCGACGTCGGCGAAGCGTTTGAACAAAACCGACTTGCCTTCCATCACCGGTTTGGATGCCAATGCGCCGAGATTGCCAAGGCCTAGAATGGCCGTGCCGTTGGAAATGACTGCAACCATGTTGCCGCGCGTCGTATAGTCGTAGGCGGTATCGGGGTTCTCGGCGATGGCCTTGACAGGAACTGCCACGCCGGGTGAGTAGGCCAGCGACAAATCCCGCTGGGTCGCCATCGGCTTGGTTGGCGTTATCTCCAATTTGCCCGGTCGTCCCTGCGAATGGAAGTCCAACGCTTCCTGATCCGTGACAGACATCTTGTCGGTTTTGGAATTCGTCTTGTCGGACATGCCCCCACCTTTTCTTGTTGGTTATCAAATGGTGGTCGTTGTTATTGTATTTTTCATGACGCTGCCAAGCGCTCAGTGTCTTTCGCCATGATAAATCCGACAAAACATGGATATTGCGAACGCTTCAATCGATTAGCCGTCCTGTTCTAAGAGGAACCGCAGCACAGTGTCGTCGTTGTTGAAGCGTCTCGGCGACGCGCAATCCGCCTGCCCGATGCAGGAAAAGGTTGTGGCGGCGTGGGCGGCTCAAGCTTGGCATTCATGGCCACACGTGTTTTGTTGCCCGCCGTAAGACGTATATGAGTTGGAATTGAAAGGTAAGAACGTGAGCGCACACACTCGAAAGATTATCCCGGTACTTCTGGCAGGCGGGGCGGGATCGAGACTATGGCCTGTATCACGCGATCAATTGCCGAAGCAGTTTCAGCCGCTTGTCGGCAGCCTATCGACCTACCAGCAGACGCTGAAGCGTGTGAGCGATGAAGCGCTCTACGACGAGCCGCTCGTCATCACCAATGAAGATTTCCGGTTCTTCGCACGGCGCCAAGCCGAAGAGGTGGATATGACGGCAACGGTCGTGCTCGAACCGGCGCGTCGCGACAGTGCCGCAGCCATGGCCGCAGCTGCCGTGCTGGCCGAGCGCCGTGAGCCAGGGTCGCTGGTTCTAGCACTTGCGGCCGATCACGTGGTGCTGGACAATGACAAGTTTTCGGACGCCGTTCGGCTGGGTGCCGAAGCTGCGGAACAGGGCAACATCGTGGTGTTTGGCCTCACGCCAACGGAACCGCGAACGTCTTACGGCTATATCAATCCTGGCGAGCCTATCAACGGCAACGAAGACCTGTGTATAGTCGAAGCCTTCGTTGAGAAACCGGACGAAGAGACAGCCATCTCCTATGTTGAGAAAGGCTACCTCTGGAACTCCGGTAATTTCCTTTTCCGTTCGGATGTCATGATTGCGGAGCTTTCAGCCCACGCTCCGGAAATCCTTGCAGCCGTGACACGGTCGGTCGACGAGCAGGAAGCTGACCTTGGCTTCGTGCGGCTTCACAAGGAAAGCTTCGAGGCTTCGCCGAAAAACTCCATCGACTACGCTGTCATCGAAAACACCAAACGCATGGCGGTTGTTCGCGGTCATTTCCGCTGGTCGGATATTGGCAGCTGGGACGCGATCTGGGAGATTGCCGATAAACAGGGCGATAACAACGCTGTCGAAGGGCAGGGGATATTCATCGATTCCGAAGGGTGCCTTATCCACTCCAACAGTATCTTGACGACCGTGGTTGGCGCAAAGGATCTCGTCGTCGTGGCGACGAAGGACGCGGTTCTCGTGACGCCAAAGGATCGGGTCCAGAGTGTCAAGGGTCTCGTCGAAGCTCTAAAAGAGAGCGATCATGCGCAGAAAACAGAAGTCCACAGACGAGCCTACCGGCCTTGGGGGCATATAGAGCAGACCGACTTCGGTCCTCGCTACCGGGTCAGCCATCTAAAGGTTGAGCCTGGTCACCGCATCTCGCTCCAGCAGCACTATCACCGGTCCGAACACTGGATCATCGTGCGCGGCACGGCCACCGTCACCATCGATGATCAAACGCGCCTGTTGACGGAAAACGAGTCTGTCTACATTCCTCTTGGCAAGCCGCATAGGTTGGCGAATGAGGGACAGATTCCCCTCGAGCTCATCGAGATACAGACGGGGTCATACTTCGGAGAAGACGACATCAAACGTCTGGAAGATGATTATCGACGCGATTGAGACGAGCCCGCGAAAATGAGGTGCCCTAACTGCGCCTCATTGGGCCTCTAGCTGCCAAACGATCTTAACCTGCCGATTGTTTTGCCGACGTCCTCGGCAATTGGATCGATTTTCCGGAACAAACGTTAATGGTGCGCCATTCATAATCCGAAAAGGGCAAAGGGCTGCCGCGGGTCAAGAATTAAACAGGAGAAAAAAACATGAAAAAGGCTTTAGCCGTCACTTTCGCCGCAATCACACTGGGTCTTGGTGGTACTGCAAGCGCAATCGCTGCAGACCTTGCAACCTATCAGGAACCTCAGGAACAGGACGACCGTAATGGCGTCAAAATCGGCTATCTGACATGCGAAGTCGGCGGTGGCGTCGGTTACGTTGTTGGTTCCGCCAAGGAGCTCGAGTGCACCTTCCAGTCGACAATGGGTGCCCGCCGCACTGACCACTACAGCGGTGCCATCCGCAAGCTTGGTGTAGACCTGGGCTTCACGACACAGGGCCGTCTGGTTTGGGCGGTATTTGCTCCGACCGCCGGTTACCACAAGGGTTCGCTCGGTGGCCTTTACCAGGGTGCGACAGCTGAAGCCACAGTTGGTGTCGGTATCGGCGCAAACGTTCTCGTGGGCGGCACATCCGGCTCCATTCAGCTTCAGACTGTAAGCGTGACTGGCCAGGTTGGTCTGAACCTCGCTGCAACCGGTACATCCGTCACGTTGAACCCAATCAACGGCTGATAACCCGGTCAATCTGACGCATTATAAGAAGCGCCCTTCTGTCGTATGGACGGGAAGGGCGTTTTTGCATTTGGGTCAAGGCAGGTTTGTGGAGATGACGATGAGACTGACAATTTTGGTGCTCTCCTGCGTGCTCCTTCCCGCTTCAACGACATGGGCAGAAGGAGATGCGGCGCGTGGTGAGCGTTCATTCAGCAAATGCTCCGCTTGTCACAACATCGAGTCACCACGCACCCGTCTCGGCCCGCATCTCATGGGCGTCGTCGGTCGGTCAGCCGGCTCTGTGCCCGATTACAAATATTCGCAGGCCATGGCAGATGCCGGCGCACAGGGCATGATCTGGTCGGACGATAAATTGCGGGAATTTTTATATAGTCCGAAGAAGACTGTGCCGGGCACGTCCATGCGCTTCTTTGGCTTGTGGAGTGAAAGCGAGATCGACGATCTGATTGCTTACTTAAAGACGGTTCAAGCTCCGCAATAATGTATCACAGCGGACTGTCTGCCAGGATTTCCTCTGCTTCGTCCAGCGACATTCGATAAACCCGTCCCGCTATTTCAAAGCTATAGCCGTTGCGGGCAAAGGCGGATATCTCTTTCTGCATTCGCTTTTCATCTGCTTCATCCCGTCTGAACGGGCCAAACCGGCGTTTGCGTGCCATGATAACCGCCGAGTAAAGATCGTCCGTCTCATCAAGCGCTTTTTCGACGATCTCTTTGCTGACACCTTTGATGCTCAACCTCTGCGCGATGGCGCGACGAGACCGGCCGCTGCGGATCGCCGACCGTGTCGCGCTTTCGGCATAGGCAACATCGTCCAACGCTCTGAGGTCATAGCCAAATTTTACGGCGGCATGGCCAAGCGCATCGATTTGCTCAGGCGTTATGTCTTCGAATTTCTGCTTGGCCTTGCGCTTGATAGCATCGAACAATTGCCGCTCTGTCAGCATCTGGCGCTGAAGCCGGTAGATGGTCGAGTTGCGCACCCAGGTTAGCATTCTGGCGGTGGGAGCAACCGGTGCTTCCGTTTCATCAGTCAACGACATCAGTCCCTGTCGCAATTACAGCACTTTATTCTCGGTAGCGTCTCTAGGATAAAATCGAGCGGTTGTCAGCTGTTGGCAAGGCATAGACATGAATGGGATTTTCCAGACCTCGCAGTGTGTGTGCGCCGATACTCTCGAACCGTTGAATATCTCCCGCCATCTCGACAAATGTCTGAGACATCAGCACGGTTCGTTTTATGTGTTTGGTCAGGCTTTCCAGTCGCGACGCAATGTTGACGGCCGGGCCGATGACGGTGAAATCCAGCCGACTTTTCGAGCCGATATTGCCATACATCACATCGCCCACATGCACGCCGATGCCGTAACCCAGGGGTTCATGACCACGCTTGATGTTGGCTTCGTTCAACGCTTGCAGATGAATCTGCGCTTCTTCGATCGCAGCAATAAGGTTCTTGCAGGCGTCGGGGTCGCTCAGCGGGAAGATTGCTAACAGACCATCGCCCATGAATTTCAAAATTTCCCCACCGAATTTTTCGATAGGATCGGACATCGCGTCGAAATAGGAATTCAACAGTTCGATCACGTCGTCGCGCGGCCAGAGGTCAGAAATGTGGGTGAAGTCGCGCAGGTCACAAATCAGGATCGCCGCACCAACCGTCGTCCCGCTGCCCCGCCGCGTCGCACCGTCCAGAATGGCCTGGCTCGCATGCGGACCGACATAGGTTTCCAGCAATGTTCGCGCGATGCGGTTTTTCAGACGAATTTCAGACACCAGCGATATCGCAGGAATAAGGCTTCGCAGCAGGTCAATCTCCGCATCGGTAAATCCGCCCGGCTGATCGCTGGAGAATGTTATGACATGGCGCTTGTCGAACGTATGCTTCAACGGCCAGGCGCAATATTCTGTCAGGCCCTCGGCGCGCAGATCTGCGTAGATGGCAAACTCCGGGGTCGCCGGTGGAACATCCAGCCTGTGACGCAATTCGTCTGCGCCCGAATGTATCTCGTAGATGGGGCTGTTGCGGTATTCTTGGGTGTTTTCCGTTCCGTAGGCATAGGTCGTAAACTCGGCCTCGGTTCGACCTTTGAGCCACAGAATCCGCGCACCACGCCACTGCGGATGCTCGACCATGAAATTCAACGACGCTCTCGCGACCGAAACGCCTGTCTTATTCAGCCGCTGGCAAAGCTCGACAAAAATGTTGTCGATGAAGCGTTGTTCATGCGTCTCCAGCACCAACCAATTTAGTATTTCGGATTTCGGAGACGGCCAGAGTTGGTCCGATGCGCGGTACGGCGACAGGTCAGCGTCATATGCGTCTGTCATGAGTTTCCCACAGGTCAGGTCATGAATATTAAAATGCGCGCGTCACCGAAACATAGGACCGGATGATGCGCCCTGAATGTGGGATTTGATAAAGCGATTTTTAAGGGGGAACTGGAAACGTAGCAAACATACAATTTTCCTCGCCCGTCCCGCCGATGAAAGCTCGGTAGCGGCAGGCGAGGAAAGGCCCTCTATGTCAGAGGGTGGAGCATCGTCAGACGATGCTGGAAAGCGGAATCTGCAGAGCCGCCGCCACCCGCTGGATATGCGAGGGGTTGTTGTCCGAACCGTCTTCGAGCGCGACGATTTCCTGCACGGTTAGCCCGCACGTGATAGCCAACTGTTCAACCGTATAACCGGCGCTGTTTCTGGTTGCCGCAATTTTTTCGGCAAATGGTGCGTCTGTCTGATCGCTGGAATGAGGATGAGTAACAGATATTGTCATTATAATCTCCCTTGGAATGGACATTGAATAGACCCGGGGTCCATTGGAGTTACCGGCACTGAATGCGATAGCGCTGCATAAGGAGAGGCTATGCTGCAGCGCAGCACGGAAAATAGCCATCTTTCTGATGGGAGCAACAGTTAAATTTTGGTAAGGATTAAACCAAGCGGTTTAAAAAGAGGCGCGTCGACGTTAGTAAGTCGATTTTTTTCTTAAAAATCAATGACTAAAGTCTTCGAAGAATTTCTCCAGAAAGCCTTTGATCCTGATCTGTATATTGCTCGTACATGGTCGCTAATGAGGCAGATTGAACCGCATGTCGCGGCGAAAGTCCGAAGGTGACATTCCGGCAACCTGTCTGAACGCCTTGTTGAAGGCACTGACGGAGCCGAATCCGCTTTCCAGCGCGACATGGAGAATGTTGTCGTTATCATTGATGAGCATCGCCTGCGCGCGCGAAAGCCGTAGCAATGTCAGATATTTGATCAGAGTCATGCCCGTCGATTTTCGAAACAGGTTCATCGCATATTTGGGATGAAGACTGGCTGAACGGGCAATGTCCGTCGCATCGATGTCCTCCAGGAAATTGGCCGCAATAAAATCGCACATGCGCACGACGCTGATGGAGTGAGAACTCTCTCCGTCGCCGACTTTGCCGTCTTGGGAAGCGGGCGATATGACCGTGTACGGTTCCAGAAACATCCGCTCTACCCGCAGCAGCAACTCTTCCACCGCGTTTTCGGCTTTCTGCGGATCGCCGGAATTCGCGTAGCGAAACCAGCGGGAGAAATTCTCGTCGTCAGACGTGTCGGTCACCGACGTCAGCATGGTTGCGCCTCCCATCAACTTGGCAGATACAGCAACAGGAAGCCGCATGCGGAAAAAGTGGACGAGGGGCAAATGTGCGCCCGCATAAAAGGAATCCTTAGAGGATTCGTCCATCTGGTGCGCTTGCCCTCCCCAAAACAGGCATATCTGGCCGGCACTCAGACGCACGGAGTGATCACCCATCCGGTAGTGTACGCTGCCGGATATGACGTAGTTGACTTCGATCTGTGCGTGCCAGTGCGGCATCAGCATCATCTGAGGATGGGCGCGAAAAAATTGAAGCATGGTCGGTGCGCCTTCGATGCTGCTGGCGCCAGGGTGATAGACCGCTGTTTCCTCCACCTTACTTTTCGCCAAATCGGTGTTCCCTTTCAACGAGACAGTTTCCATCCACTCGCTAATCTGCCCGTGTCGTTGGAGGACGGCAATTGAAAAGGGAGGTTTTCAATGGACTTTAAAATTCTCGGCGCGTCCGTATCGCTCGCGTTGCTTGCCGCTGCACCCGCTGCGGCACAATCCACCACCATTACAGTCTGGAGCTGGAACGTTGCGGCGTCCGCGCTGAAATCCACTCTAGAAGGCTTCAACAAGAAGTATCCTGATATCAAGGTGGATGTTCAGGACCTTGGCAACAGCCAGGTTTACGATAAATCGATTGCAGCCTGTGCCGCTGGCGGCGAGGGCTTGCCGGACATCGTAACGGTCGAAAACTATGAAGCGGAAGTGTTCTGGAGCCGCTTCCCGGACTGCTTCACGGATGCCACGCAACTCGGCTATACCCCCGAAAAGCAGGCGCTATTCCCCGACTTCAAACGAACGGAACTGGAAGTGGATGGCGTTGCCTATGCCGTGCCATGGGATTCCGGCCCGGTTGCCATGTTCTACCGTCGTGATTTTTATGAAAAAGCAGGCGTCGATCCCGCGACAATCAAGACGTGGGATGATTTCATTGCCTCGGGCAAGAAGGTAATGGCAGCCAATCCCGGCACCGTCATGACGCAGGCCGATTTCAACGGCGATAGCGAATGGTTCCGCATGATCGCCAACGAGCAGGGATGCGGTTACTTTTCGACCGATGGTCAAAACATCACCATCAACCAGCCTGCCTGCGTGGCTACGCTCGACAAGCTCAAGCAGATGAAGGACGCCGGTATCATTACCGCTGCAATCTGGGATGAGAAAATCCAATCCAACACATCGGGCAAGGTTGCGACGCAGATGTATGGTGGCTGGTTTGAAGGAACGGTCCGGTCCGGATCGCCTGATCTGGCCGGGAAATGGGGCGTCTACACGATGCCTAGCCTCACCGCAGACGGCCCGCATGCTGCCAATCTAGGCGGTTCGTCGCTGGCCATCAGCTCTGCTTCCCAGAACAAGGAAGCAGCTTGGAAATTCGTCGATTACGCCCTGCTGACCAATGAGGGGCAAATCACCATGCTGAAATCTTTCGGCCTGGTACCCTCGCTGCTATCGGCCGACAACGACCCCTTCGTGAAAGAACCGCAACCTTATTGGGGTGGACAGGCCGTGTGGTCTGACATTCTTGCCACCTTGCCGAAGATCGTGCCGAGCCGAGGAACGGCTTTCCAGTCCGATGCTGAAGGTATCTTCCGCGCGACCCAAACCAAATATCTTGCCGGTGGTTTTCCCGATGCCAAGTCGGCTCTTGATGATGCCGCCAAGCAGATCGAGGCCGCAAGCGGACTTCCTATTGCACAATAGCCTCCCAGGCTGATCGTCGCCGGGCGCTTTTTGTCAAAAGCGTCCGGCTCCACGCACCATCTGGCTTTGTGAGGTTGTCGATATGCCGCTGCGCAACAGGGTTGCTTACGCCTTTCTGGCGCCTTATCTCCTGATTTTCGCCACCTTCTGGCTGTGGCCGATCATCAGTTCGTTTTTGCTGTCGTTTCAAAATACCCGCATCAATCCTTGGCGGTTTGCCCCGTCGATGAACTGGGGAAGGCTGTTTGGCGATCCAGCTTTCTACAATGCGCTCCAGAACACCGTTGTTATCCTCATCGTGCAGGTGCCAGTAATGATTGCGCTGGCTACCGTTATGGCCGTGTTGCTGAACTCACCGCTTCTGAAAGCACGACCGCTGTTTCGCTTCGCGTTCTTTGCCCCGGTCGTTGTGGGAGAGGTCGCCTATGCGGCGGTGTTCCGCCTGATGTTCAGCGCCGATTTCGGCATCATCAACAAATTCATCACATCGATTGGGCTGCCACCCGTTTCGTGGTTCGACAATGGCACGGCTGCGATGGCGGTCATCATCATTGCCGTCACCTGGCGCTGGGCCGGTTACAATGCGATCATCATTCTGGCAGGACTTCAGTCCATTCCGGGTGACGTCTATGAAGCGGCGACGCTGGATCACGTCAGCAAACGGCAGCAATTTCTCCACATCACCTTGCCGTTGCTAAAACCCATCATCATGTTTTGCGTCGTCTTGTCGGTTATCGGCACGATGCAGCTGTTTACCGAACCGTTCCTCATTACCAACAGAGGCGGCCCTGGTGGCGCGACCGAGACGCTGGGTATTTTCCTGTATCGTCAGGGCTTTACCGCATTGAACTTCGGTTATGCCTCGGCCATCGCCTACACCATTGCGTCTCTTGCCGTCGTCATCTCGCTGTTTCAACTCTGGGTCGGGAGGGACGCGAAATGAGGTCCAAGTCGAAATCCCTACTGTGGCAAAAAATCGGCCTGCACGCCATCTTGGCCCCGCTCGCCGTCATCTGGCTGTTTCCGATCTGGATGATGTTCGTTTTCTCGACCATGCCGGATAACGGCATCTTCAGCCCAAACATAGAGCTGCTGCCATCTACGCATTTTCTGGAAAACTTTCAGAACCTTCAGGCAGACACCGACTTCATACGTGCCATGTCCATCTCGATCGGCGTTGCGGTGATTTATACCGTGCTGTCGGTCATGCTGACATCCATGGCGGGCTGGGCATTAGCACGTTATCGTTTTGCCGGGCGATCGGTCGTCGTGGCCATCATCCTGGGGACGATCACTCTGCCCTATGCCGTCGTTGTCATTCCCCAGTTCATCATGGTGGCACGAGAGTTCAAGCTGGCCAATACATGGGTCGCGCTTATCGTGCCGCCATTGTTCAACTCGCTCGGCGTTCTCTTTATGCGGCAGTCTTTCTCTATGATGCCAACTGAGCTGTTCGACGCTGCGCGTGTGGAAGGCGTCAAGGAATGGCAAATCTTCCTGCGCATTGCCTTGCCCCTGGCGCGACCGACCATGGCGGCCTTGTCGATCATTCTCTTCCTTGCGTCGTGGAACAACTATCTCTGGCCGCTGCTGATCAATTCAAAGCCGGGCATGATGACGGCGCCTGTTGCACTCGGCTCGCTGATCGGTCTCACCAAAGTGTCGTGGGGCGGCATCATGGCCGGAGCAGTTCTGCTGACAGGCCCGGTTCTCGTCATCTTCGTGCTGTTGCAGCGCCATTTCATTGCCGGCATTTCTGCTGGCGCCGTCAAGTAATCCCGGAGGAACCGCATGGCGGAACTGTCACTCAAAAACGTCGTCAAACGCTACGCCGCGTTGGAAGTCATCCACGGGGCAAATCTGGAGATTGCCGACGGCGAGTTCGTCGTCTTCGTCGGGCCATCCGGCTGCGGAAAATCGACCCTGCTTCGGATGATTGCAGGGTTGGAGGATATCTCCGATGGTGAAATCAGCATCGGCGGCAAGGTGGTCAACGATGCCGAGCCGACCGACCGCGGTATCGCGATGGTCTTCCAGTCCTATGCGCTCTATCCGCACATGACGGTGGAGCAGAACCTGTCCTTCGGTCTGCGCATGAACGGTAACCCGAAGATCGATACCGATCAGCGCGTCAAACATGCAGCCGATATTCTTCAGATCAACGAGTTGATGGAGCGCCGACCGAAACAATTGTCAGGCGGGCAGCGTCAACGCGTCGCCATCGGACGTGCGATCGTGCGCCAACCGCGCGTGTTTCTGTTCGACGAGCCGCTGTCGAACCTCGATGCGGAGCTGCGTGTCCAGATGCGTGTGGAAATCTCGCGGCTTCACAAGCAGCTTGGCACGACGATGATCTACGTTACGCATGACCAGACGGAAGCCATGACGCTGGCAGACAAGATCGTGGTGCTGAGGGCGGGGCACATCGAACAAGTGGGTGCGCCGCTCGATCTCTACGATGACCCGGCCAATCGCTTTGTTGCCGGTTTCGTGGGCTCGCCCAAGATGAATTTTCTGCCCGCCAAGGTCGTTGGACAAGCAGAAGCCGGTGTAAACGTAACACTGACGCACGATCCGGATGTCCGCGTCACCCTGCCTTTAACAACGCCTGTAGCGGAGGGGAGCGACGTCGTCCTCGGTATCCGGCCCGAACACTTCGGTTTGGCTGGTACAGGTGACGCTGATCTGAATGTTGATATCGATGTGGCAGAGCACCTTGGCAATACCAGCTACGTCTATGCGCGTATGGCCGGCAATACCCCGCTTGTTATCGAACAGCCGGAATCACGACATTCCATCAACCAAATGCGCCTGACCGTCGCGATTTCGGCGCGCAAGGCTTTCCTTTTTGACAGCGCAGGCCAGCGTCTGCGCTGAAACACTTTTCAAGACAAACGAACGAGGATTTGACATGACTGACGTTCAACCGATCCGTTGGGGTATTATCGGCCCCGGAACAATCGCCCGCACATTTGCTGATGGTGTTGCACACTCCAAGACGGGCAAGCTTGTGGCTATCGCCAGCCGCAATCCAGACAAGCCAGGGCTTGGCGATGGCTTTCCGGGGGCACGGATCGTGCATGGCTACGAGGCTCTGCTGGCCGACCCTGAGATCGAAGCCGTCTATATCGCCACGCCCCACACAGGCCATGCGGAATGGGCCATCAAGGCCATTCGCGCTGGCAAGCACGTACTGGTGGAAAAGCCGATTGCTTTGTCTGCCTACGATGCGGATGCGATTTTTCACGAGGCGAAGAAGGCAGGCGTTTTTGCGGGTGAGGCCTATATGTATCGCCTGCACCCGCAGACGGCGAAAATCATCGAGCTCGTCAAAAGCGGCACGATTGGCGACGTCCGTATTATCCGCACGAGCTTCGGCTTCAACATGGGTGGCTTCAAGCCGGAGCACCGGTTGTTTGCCAATGATGCAGCCGGTGGCGGCATTCTCGATGTTGGCGGCTATCCCGTCTCCATGGCGCGTTTGATTGCAGGTGCCGTTACGGATCAGCCAACGCTTGAGCCCGAGAAAGTCTCAGGCGTTGCTCATCTCGGCCAATCCGGTGTCGATGAATGGGCCTCTGCCGTACTGAAATTCCCCAATGGGATCGTCGCTGAGGTGTCCTGCTCGATCATGGCGCAACAGGACAATGTGCTGCGCATCATCGGCTCGGAAGGCCGCATCGAGGTCGAAGACTTCTGGTATGCATCGGGCCACAAGGGCGGTGTCGGCAAGATCGATGTCGTGAAAGGTAAGGACCTGCAGACAATCGAAGTGCGGGAAGACGGCTGGCTCTATGCCTTCGAGGTTGATGCAGCCGGTAAAGCCATTCGTGGCGGACAACAGCAATTCGACTATCCGGGCATGAGTTGGGCAGATTCGCTCGGCAATCTCAGGGTCATGGATCAGTGGCGGGCGTCCGTTGGCCTGGAATATGGTATCGAAACCTCCGCCAAACGTGTTTCGAATATCGCTGGCGGCAAGGTCGTCGCAGGCAGTGCCGTTCCGAAGCGTACGATTCCGGGTCTTTCAAAGCAGGCCTCTGTCGTTGCGCTGGGCTTCGAATTCTTCCCGAATTTCGCATCTGCGTCGCTGACGCTGGATAGTTTCTATGAGGCAGGCGGCAATCTTTTCGATACGGCCTATGTCTATGGCGGCGGCAAGACGGAAAGTATTTTCGGGGACTGGCATACCAGCCGAAACGTGCCGCGTGAGGACATCGTGCTGATCGGTAAGGGTGCGCATTCGCCATTATGTTACCCGGATATGATCGCCAAGCAGCTCGATCAATCGCTGCAACGTCTGAAAACAGATTACATCGATGTCTATTTCATGCACCGAGACAATACGGGCGTGCCTGTTGGCGAATTCGTGGATGCCATGGACGCTGAGGTCAAACGTGGTCGTATCAGAGGCATCTTCGGCGGTTCCAACTGGACGCGCGAGCGCATGGATGAGGCCGCAGCCTACGCGCAGAAAAACGGAAAAGCGGCACCTGCTGCTTTATCGAACAATTTCTCGCTGGCCGAGATGCTTGATCCCATCTGGGCAGGTTGCGTCGCGGCGTCGGATGACGCGTGGAAGGCGTGGCAGCAAGAACGACAGATTCCAAACTTCGCCTGGTCAAGCCAGGGACGTGGTTTCTTTACGGAGAGAGCGGGACGCGACAAACGTGACGACGAGGAAATCGTGCGCGTCTGGTATTCCGATCGCAACTTCGAGCGTCGTGACCGCGCCATTCAACTTGCCAATGAGCTCGGTCGCCATCCGATCCACATCGCCTTGGCCTATGTCATCGCCCAGCCGTTTCCCGTCATCCCGCTTATCGGGCCACGCACGATTGCAGAACTCGAGGACAGCTTGTCTGCGCTCGATATAAAACTGACGCCCGAACAGGTGCGGTGGTTGAAGACTTAAATTCTGTGCCACGTTCCGTCGTCATCCTCGGGAAGCCGGGGATGACGACATCAAGGCAAATTCTATTGCTGCAAGACCTGCGTCAGCATGTCTTCCGCTTCATAGATCGCGCAGACGATGTGATAAAACGTACTTGCCGGCGCGGGCTCATCGATCATCGGTGCGTCAGCGGGCCATTTGTCGAACCATAGGCCGGGAACAGGCGTGTCGAGAAATGGCTGCAAGGCTCCGATAGCCCGTAGCGCAGAGCCCAGATATCGATACCGCTCTTCGCCATGGCTGACCGAAGCCAGCCGCACCGCTGCCTTCAGCCACTCCGTTTGCGGCCAAAGCCGCGCGAGTGGATCGTGGACCGTGAAATCATCGTAAAGGCTCATCATCGCGACTTTGCGGCGCGGGCAAATCCCATGTTTTTCGCCAATCTCGAAAAGGCGTTTGGCCTTGGTGATCGCCGCATCGTTCTGTCGCAGACTGCCCCAGCGTGTCAGAAGCCAGGCCCATTCGAACTGGTGGCCGGGCTCCATGATGCGGCCTTTTTCACCCGGCATCGGCGCCCAGTCATGGTCGAAGAACTCGCGCAGTCCACCAGATTGGGCGTCTATGAATTTTTCCATGGCCAGATTGGCGACATCATCGGCCAGTTGACGCCAAGGGCCGTCCGCATCAACAACCTCCCAGGCCAGCATTGCTTCGAAGAAATGCATGTGCGGATTGGAGCAGAGCGGCTCGACCGGAGGATTGGCTTCTTCGAAACCGGCAGTCGGGTGCGCGTAGTCGCGTTGTAGCACGCTCAGAATTTCAAGCGCGCGCTTGCGCATTTCCTCTTTGCGCTCCGGAAAGACCAGAGCGGTCTGCGCCGCGGCGAAGAGGGCGAAAGCCTGATTGTAAAAATCGAAGGTGTCATCGATCAGCTTGCCGGAGGCATCAGCGAGGTTGCCATAGAGGCCATTGTCCAGCCGGTAGACCTTGTCGAACCAGTTCAATCCTTGGCTGACAGCCTTTTGCCAGTCGCCGGTCCAGCCATTCTGTCCCGCCGCAGCATAGCAATAGGCCTGTCGCGGCTGTACGCGCGCGCGCCGGTTGTCACCCAGCATCGGTTTTGCGGTCTGATTGATGCGTTCATAGAAACCACCATCGGGTTTTCCAGCGCCGACATCCCACCACATGGGCAGTGCGTCTTCGTCCAGCCAGCGGCGTAATCGTTTGACTTCATCAGAAAGTTGGCGTGTTGGGCTCATCGGTTGATCTGTCATATTCATCCCGTTGTTTGCCTGTCTTTTAGGTTCGTTTGACCTGAACCGCAAGAATTCCAATCACCTCGCATCAGCAAAGTTCCAATGATCGCGATAAGGCATTGTTTTTGTTGAGAGGGGCGCAGGTGCCACAAAGAGCATTTCCGAGATGGATTTGCGCTGCGTTTTGCCAATGGACACATTCTTGTTTATTGGATCGGTACGGATTTCCCGCTATTCGATCGGAATAATACAATTCATTGAAAGTTCATGTGGTGCGGGATATGTGCTTTCAATCTGCTCATCTGTGAAAGACGTCGATGCTTACGAAAAAGGGAAAGTACGGACTGAAAGCCATGATTGATCTGGCCAGTCTGGCACAGGGCGAAACGGCGTTCGTGAGCGATATCGCTGCCCGAAACAACATTCCCAAGAAATTCCTGGATTCGATTTTGCTGGAGTTGCGCAACGAAGGCATGCTCCGTTCGAAGAAGGGTCCCGGCGGCGGTTATGCGCTGTCGAAATCGGCATCCGACATCTATATCGGTCAGGTCATCCGCGCGCTGGATGGTCCTTTGGCGCCCATACGCTGTGCCAGCCGCTCGGCGTTCGAAGCTTGCGAAGATTGTGAAGACCCGGACACCTGTCAGGTGCGCCGGTCCATGACCGACGTCAGAGACGCCATGGCGTCTGTACTGGACACGATGACGCTGGAGCAGTTCGCCTCTAACACCGGAGAGGAGGCGGCAGAGCGGACTGCTTAGTTCCGTTTGTCAGGAGAGTGCTCTTTGTGCAAGCGCGGCGTATTGCCCGCCATGATAGACAAGCGGTTCTCCGCTGCTTTGCTCGACCGATAGCACCCGCCCGATAATGATCGCGTGCGTGTGCCGTTCAATCACATCTTCAACCGCGCAGTCGATGGCGGCCAAAGCGCCTTTCAGAGCGTAGGCCCCGCTCTCAAGCGTAAACCAATCCGCGCCCGCATATCGCTCCGCTCCTTTCAATCCGCCGACACCAGCGAAGCGTGCGGCGACCTCTTGCTGTTCTGCTGAAAGAATATTGACGCAGAAATGGTTGAAGCGGGAGATGATCGGCCAAGTCGAAGACGACTTGTTGATGTTTACGATCATTGTGGCCGGGTCCATGGATAGGGCCGTAGCGGATGTAACCGTCGCACCGGTGCGGTTTGCGCCGGTTCCGGCGGTAATGACAGAAACGCCTCCAGCCAGACTGCGCATGGCAGCTTTCAACGCGTTGGAATCAAATACCGCTCTTTCGGCTTCGTTCTGAAGATAAGTCACCGTTGCCGTCATCGTTTCCATCTCCACAAGCGTTAATGCTTATGATGAAACGATACCAGCGAGTGGTGGTGGCAGGGAGCGAAGGCATTTTATTGTTTATCAATTTTATAGAAATCTATTTTGATCTCAGCCACATTGGGAGGCATAGATCCGACAAGTTTGATCAGTCCGATCCGAAGTAAAAGGCCCGCACCGGTTTCCCGGGCGGGCCTTTTTAAGTCGCAGCGTCTGCCAAGAATTATTCGGCTGGCTGCACCGGTGCGGATGGAACATCGCCGATGCTGGCGGTCTTTTCACCGCTCAGCATCAAGGCAAGCTGTGCTTCGTCCAGTTCGCCTTCCCAGCGCGCAACGACGATGGTCGCAACGGCATTGCCCACGAAGTTCGTCAGTGCACGGCATTCCGACATGAAGCGGTCGATACCAAGGATCAGCGCCATACCTGCAACGGGCACGGACGGAACGACAGACAGGGTGGCCGCCAGCGTGATGAAGCCTGCGCCTGTAATGCCTGCTGCGCCCTTCGAGCTCAACATCGCCACCAGAAGCAACAGGATTTGTTCACCCAGCGACAGATGGATGCCGGTAGCTTGTGCGATGAAGAGAGCCGCCAACGTCATATAGATGTTGGTGCCATCGAGGTTGAACGAATAGCCGGTTGGAATGACAAGGCCCACGACGGAGCGCTTGCAGCCTGCTTTTTCCATCTTGCTCATCAGGCCTGGTAATGCTGCTTCCGAAGAAGACGTTCCCAGAACCAGCAGAAGCTCTTCCTTGATGTAGCGGATCAACGCCAGGATCGAGAAGCCGTTGTAACGGCAAACCGCGCCCAGAATGACTAGCACGAAGAAGATCGACGTGAAGTAAAACGTACCGATCAGCATCGCGAGATTGGTAACGGATGAGATGCCGTACTTGCCGATGGTGAAGGCCATAGCACCGAAAGCGCCGATCGGGGCCGCCTTCATCAGGATCGCAACCAGTTTGAAGATCGGATACATCAAAGCATGCATGAAATCGACGACAGGTTTGCCACGGTCTCCGACAACGCCAAGCGAGATGCCAAACAGGACCGAGAAGAACAGAACCTGAAGGATGTCGCCATCTGCAAACGCACCGACGATGGTCGTCGGGATAATGTTCATCAGGAAGCCGGTGATGGTCTGTTCGTGGGCCTTTGCGGCATAGGTCGCAACGGCGCTGCCATCCAGCGAGGCAGGATCGATGTTCATGCCCGCGCCAGGCTGAACGACGTTGGCGACGATCAGGCCGACGATGAGTGCCAGTGTCGAAAAGGTGAGGAAGTAGATCATTGCCTTGCCGGCAACGCGACCAACCTTCTTCATGTCGTTCATGCCGGCGATGCCGGTTGCGACTGTCAGAAAGATAACCGGTGCGATGATCATCTTGACGAGGCGGATAAATCCGTCGCCGAGAGGTTTCATCTGCTCACCGATGCCGGGGTAGAAATGGCCTAGCGTGATGCCGGCGAGGATCGCTACGATAACCTGAAAATAAAGATGCCGATAAAATGGAAGTTTAACGTGGCTGTCAGCCACGGTGTTACTATCAATCATGTTAGTCCTCCTCGGACTGGACCCTGCCATGCGGCCTCCCGGGTCTGCCGTTCTGGTTCCACGGTCCTTGACCGTTAAAGGTCAGAGCTAGCAAGCGGCGTGCCAAGCGGAGAAGCTTTAATCTAAATTATTGATATAGATTAATATTATTCCACGCGCTTCTAGCGCTGTAGCTTTCTGTGTGGGTTTTCACTCAGTTCTTCTTGTTATCTGTGTGGAAATCCGCACAATGGTGGATGTCTGTGAGAAGAGCTATGTCCAAAGATTTCGATACATCCCGCATGCGCTGGATCGCCTTCACCGCGATGTGGATCATCATCGCCATCGGCGCTTTCGTGGCTGCCGATAAGCTTGGTCGTGTCCAGGCCATGAAAACGCTTCTGGCGACGGCAACAACCGATGCGGAGTTGAAATCCGCGCTTCTCAACGTCGCACTAGAACGTCCGCGAGTTCTTCCGCTTGTCTTGTCGCGGGACAAGGATCTCGTGGAGGCTCTGGAGGTTGGCGGTCTATCGGTGGAGCAGCTTGATCGTAAGTTGGAAGGTTTGATCGAGGGAACGCAGGCGTCCGTCATCTATGTGGTGAACAAGGATGGCGTAACGGTCGCGTCGAGCAACTGGCAAACGCAGGAAAGTTTCGTTGGCTCCAACTACGCGTTTCGCGAATATTTTCAGGGCGCGATGCGCAGCGGTGCTGCCGAGCACTACGCACTGGGCAATGTCAGCCGCAAGCCGGGGCTCTACATTTCTCGGCGCGTGGACACGGCCGATGGGCAGGCGCTGGGTGTCGTTATCGCCAAGGTCGAGTTCAATCGGCTTGAGGCCGACTGGAGCATCGGCGGGCGGCCTGTTTACATCGTTGACCCCAACGGTGTCGTCTTGATGACAAGCATCCCCGAGTGGCGGTTCAACACCGTCGCGCCGATTGATCAAAATCGCAGGCAATCCATCTCAGACAGTTTGCAGTTTGGCGATGAGAAGCTCTCGCCTTTGCCGATGAGCGTTGTTCACAAACCGGGTGAGCATGTCGCTATCGTCCAAGTCGACAATCCTGCCAAGCTCAAGGGCGAATACCTGCGGCTTGAGCTGCCGGTTCCCACGACAGCATGGTCGCTTCATTATTTACAGCCGGTTGCGGCAGCAACGAACGGGGCCATTCGCGAGACACGGGTGATTGCTGCTGCCAGCCTCATGCCATTGATTGCTTTTTCCGCCATATGGATGTGGCGCAGGCAGAAGGCTGCGCGTGAACGCGCCGCTGCTGAACACGACCGTGCCGAACTCGAACGCCGTGTTCAGGAGCGAACCATCGACCTAACCATGGCCCGCGACCGGCTTCAGGCTGAAATCGTGCGGCATGAGCAGACGGCTGAAGAACTGCAAAGCGTGCAGCATGAGCTGGTGAAAGCCAACCGCCTGTCGATCCTTGGCCAAGTGGCAGCCGGTGTCGCGCATGAAATCAATCAGCCGGTGGCTACCATCAGGGCCTTTGCCGACAATGCGCGTGTGTTTCTGAAGCGGGATCGCATGCAGGACGCCGACGATAATCTGGAGAGTATCGCGTCTCTAACAGAGCGGATCGGAGTCATCACCAGCGATCTGAAAATTTTGGCCCGTAAGGGTCGCACTGCCGCGGAACCTGTCAGCGTCCGTCTCGTGATCGAGGGGGCTGTTGTTTTGCTGCGAAGCCGCTTTGCCGGGCGCATGGATGCGCTGGATATCGAACTTCCGGATGAAGGTCTTATGGTGTTAGGAAGCCGCATCCGGCTCGAACAGATCGTCATCAACCTTCTGCAAAATGCTTTGGAGGCTGTCGAAGACGAGGCGGAGGGACAGGTCGCTGTTCGCGTCAAGGATACAGGTCATGAGGTGGTGGTGTCGATAGCTGACAATGGCCCTGGTATCTCGCACGACATACACCAGCAGCTGTTTTCGCCGTTCAACACGTCAAAGGAAGGCGGCCTAGGGCTTGGGTTGGTCATATCCCGAGACATTGCATCCGATTATGGCGGGCGTCTCGAGGTCGAAACGGGGGGAGATGGCACCTGTTTTTCTGTGTATTTGAAGCGAGCATGACATAATGACAAACGGAACGATCTATCTCGTGGACGACGACTCTCAGCTGCGCAAAGCGATGCGGCAGACGCTGGAGCTGGAAGGCATGACCGTCACGCCGTTTCCAAGAGCGGAACAGGCACTGGAAGCTCTCTCGGACACATTTGACGGCATCGTCATCTCCGATGTGCGGATGCCCGGAATGGATGGCTTGCAACTTTTCGAGCGTGTGCGGCGGATCGACCCGGATTTGCCAGTTATTCTCATTACCGGCCATGGCGATGTACCAATGGCAGTGGCTGCGCTGCAAAATGGTGCCTATGATTTCATATCGAAACCCTTTCCCGCTGAAAGAATGGTCGAAAGTGCACGTCGGGCGCTCGAGAAACGCCGACTTGTGATGGAAAACCGTGCCTTGCGGCGTAATGCAGCAGAGGTCCAGGATAATCTTCCGCTCATCGGCCAAACGCCCGCCATGGAGCGCTTGCGCAACACTTTGCGCCACATTGCCGATACGGATGTCGATGTTCTCGTGGCTGGCGAAACAGGAAGCGGCAAGGAAGTCGTTGCCACTGCTTTACACCGATGGAGCAAACGGCGGGTGAACGGCAATTTCGTTGCGCTGAATTGCGGTGCCTTGCCGGAAACGGTAATCGAAAGCGAGTTGTTTGGGCACGAGGCCGGAGCTTTCACCGGCGCGCAGAAAAAACGTATCGGCCGCATTGAGCACTCCAGCGGCGGCACGCTTTTTCTCGACGAAATCGAAAGCATGCCGCCGGCCGTGCAGGTCAGAATGCTGCGCGTGCTGGAAATGCGTCAGGTTTCGCCTGTTGGCTCGAATGAGGAGCGCGCCGTCGACATTCGCGTGGTGGCGGCAGCCAAGGTTGATCTGGGTGATCCTGCCCAACGCGGCGATTTTCGCGATGACCTTTATTATCGTTTGAATGTGGTAACGCTTTCCATACCGCCGCTTCGCGAACGACGGGCAGATATCCCTCTGTTATTCTCGCACTTCCTCAAGAAAGCATCGACCCGCTTCGGCATGCCGATCCCATCCATGACATCAGCCGTATCACGGCACCTGAACGATCACGAATGGCCGGGAAATGTGCGGGAGCTTAGCCATTTTGCAGAAAGGGTGGTGCTAGGTCTGGAGGGTGGCGCGTCTGCGAAGAATTTGCCTTCAGACGAAAATCTTGCTGCCGGCACGCTCGCGGAGAAGATGGACCGGCACGAGGCGCGCATCATCAGGGAGACATTGGAAAAGTTCGAAGGGGATGTGACGGGTACAGTCGGCGCGCTGGGCATTGCGCGCAAGACATTTTACGACAAACTGCAACGCCATCACATCAGTCGTGCGGACTTCGTCCCGAAAGGATCATAGGCCGCACGATCATTGGTTACGTTGCTATAGATCAGCCCGCAACGCAGAAATGGTTTTGGCCATCATAGCCCATGTAGGTGCCCGTGCGCGCATTGAAGCTGCCATAACGCTGCGAGCAGTAGTTGAACCAGGCTTCAGTCCAAGGTTCAATGGTGCGATATGTGGGGCGTGGCTGGTAAGCGGGGCGAGCATCGTAGACCGGCTGGGCACGGTAAACCGGGCGTGGCGCAGGGCGATAATAGCCATCATCGGGTTCGCTATAGACATAGCTCGGCTGGTAGGCAGGATAGCGGCGCACCGGTGGATCGACATACACGGGTTCTTCGGAGTAGCGCGGCTGGGCTAGGGCAGAGCCGACCGCGACACCGGCGGCAAGACCAAGCACGCCACCGACCAGAGCCGCATCGCGGTTACGGTGACGCCACTCATCGGCGTGGGCTGCATTCAACGGAACGATGGCAGTTGCAGAGACGGCAAGAGCCAGAAGTGTTTTAGCTGCGAAGGAAGCCATTTTCGTTATCCATCCAGATGGCAGGGGCTGCCAGTTGTTATTCAATGGTTAAGAATTAGTCCTCGCAGGCTGAACCCTCGCTGAATGAATTGTGGCATTGCGGTGGCGTTATCCCACCGCTGATCCACACCCGATCATTATGCCGCGTAGCGGCTGATGGCCAGGTCCGCAGTCTCGATCTCCGGCTTGCTGCCGCTGACAATGTCCGAGAGAACCCGTGCCGAACCACAGGCCATTGTCCAACCCAGCGTGCCATGGCCTGTATTGAGGTAAAGATTGCTATAGCGCGTTGCACCGATAACCGGCGTGCCGTCCGGTGTCATGGGGCGCAACCCGCTCCAGAATTTTGCCTGGGTTTGATCACCCGCTCCGCCGAACAAATCCTCGATCGAGTGCGTCAATGTCGCCTGGCGTTTGGCGGGGAGGCTCTTGCTGAAACCGGCAATCTCGGCCATGCCACCGACGCGAATACGGTCGCCCAGACGGGTCATGGCAATCTTATGCGCTTCGTCCATCACAGTCGAAACCGGCGCCAGTGAGACATCGACAATGGGCACGGTAATCGAGTAGCCCTTGACCGGATAGACCGGCAAATCGATATCGAGTCGCTTGAGGAATTGCGGCGTGTAGCTGCCCAGCGCGCCGATGAAGACATCCGCTTCTATGAGGCCCTTTGTCGTCTCGACCGCCTTGACGCGATTGCCTTCCGTGATCGGACGCATAATGCCCGTGTCGTACAGAAATTTCACGCCCGCCTGCTCGGCCAGCTTTGCCAGTTCAGTGGTGAACATAAAACAATCGCCGGTCTCATCGCCCGGCAATCGCAGACCACCGACAATCTTGTCTTTGGAACCTGAAAGACCAGGCTCCACCGCTGCGCAGCCGTCGCGATCCAAAACTTCGTAAGCGACGCCGCCCGCTTTCAGAACGGCGACATCCTTACCGATACCATCGAACTGCTTTTGCGTGCGGAAAACCTCAAGTGTGCCTTGGGTGCGCTGATCGTATTGAATGCCGGTCTCCTCGCGCAACGCCATCAGGCAATCGCGGCTATATTCGGCGATGCGCACCATGCGGCTTTTGTTGATGGCGTAACGTTGAGACGTGCAATTGCTCAGCATCTGGCCGATCCACCGCAAAGCCGCGGGTTCGAGCGTCGGTTGAATGATGAGCGGAGAGTGCTTCATAAACAGCCACTTCATGGCTTTTACGGGAATGCCAGGGGCGGCCCACGGGGAAGAGTAGCCGGGCGAAACTTCGCCCGCATTGGCAAAGCTGGTTTCGAGTGCTGCCGCAGGCTGGCGGTCTATAACGGTGACCGAGTGACCAGCCTTTGCCAGATACCAGGCAGATGTGACGCCGACGACACCGGCTCCGAGAATGATGATGTTCATGTTGCTCTCACTCGTCTTCGTTTTGTGCGACAGCCTGTTCAGGCTGAATATAGGTGCGTCGGTAACGCTGGCCCAGACCCGTCAGAATTTCGTAGGCAATCGTACCCGCATCCTGCGCAATGTCTTCAAGCGATTGGTCCGGTCCAATGATTTGAACGAGACTGCCATGGGTCAAGGTTCCCTCCGGCAGCGCGGAAATATCAAGGCTCATGCTGTCCATGGAAACGCGCCCGGCAATGGGCAGACCCACGCCATTGAAATAAGCGGCGCCTCGGTTGCTCAGCGAGCGTGGAAGGCCGTCTGCATAACCTGCCGCGATGGTCGCCAGTCGGGTCTCACCCGTCGTGCGCAGCGTGCCACCATACCCCACCAGCGTGTCGGCTGGGACGGTTCGTGTCTGAACGACGGCCACGTCCAGCCGCACCACCGGCTTCATCGGGTTGGGGCGCGCAGAGGAAGGCGCGCCACCATAAAGAGCGATGCCGGGCCGCATGACGGTGTTGTAGTAGTCTGTACCCAAAAAAATGCCGCCTGAATTTGCAAAGCAAACGGGCACGTCGGGAAACAGGTGCGCTGCCTTGCGCATAGCCGTGAGTTGCGCACCATTGGCGGTGTGTTCTGGCTCGTCCGCGCACGCCAGATGGCTCATGACGAATGCGATTTTCATGCCATTCAGCAATTCAGGCGAGGCTTTCAGCGCTTCGATCTCAGGTGGTGCCATGCCCAGCCGCGACATGCCCGTGTCGATCTGGATTGCCGATGGCAGCGTTTTTCCCAAGCTCTTGGCATGGGCCGCCCATTGCCCCAGTTGCTCTAGTGAGTTGATGACCGGCGTCAGCGACATGGCCGCGCAGGACATTTCGTTGCCGGGCTGGAGCCCGTTCAGAACGAAGATGTCAGCGTCTCCAGCAATGCGGTGGCGCAGCGCAATGCCCTCATCGATATGGGCGACGAAGAAGTGGCGGCAACCGGCATCGTAAAGCACGGGCGCGACAATATCTTCGCCAAGACCATAGGCGTCGGCCTTGACCACGGCACTGGTAATCGCATTCGGGGCCATGGCCCGCAGCATCAGGTAATTGTCGCGCAGGGCGCCGAGGTCTATCGTGAGATAGCCGCTGGCGCCGCCACTCGCCTTTTGGCGACTGATCGTCATGTCCATCATCGTTCCCTTGTTATTTTCCAACAAGACTATTGCAACGATCATCGAATTTTTGCAGTTTGATGCGTGGATCATTCGAAGTTTATTGATCCAGCGCAATTTTCGACGGCAAAACGGAATGATTTTATGTCGGCTTTGGACGCTACCGATCGTCACATCATCCGCGTTCTCAGGCTGAATGCCCGCATCAGCAATGCCAAGCTGGCAGCGGAGGTCGGTCTTTCGCCATCGGCCTGCCTGCGGCGGGTGGATATTCTGGAGCGGGAAGGTGTCATTCGTGGCTACACGGCACTGACGGGGAGTGCCGCAGGTGGTGAGGTGATCTCAGTCATCGTCCAAATCACCCTCGACCGCCAGACGGAGGATTTTCTCAATCGTTTCGAGAATGCCGTGCGGCGTTATCCTGAAATTCGCGAATGCTATCTGATGACCGGCGGCTCCGATTATTTCCTGCGGGTGGAAGTGGAGAGCGCCGGTGATTTCGAGCGAGTTCACAAGGAAATCCTGTCGAAACTGCCGGGCGTGTCGCGCATCCACTCCAGCTTCGCCATTCGCAATGCGCTGGCAAGCCCGAAACCGAGAGCCTGATACTCAGGCGCTCCACCAGCGGTAAAAATGGTGCACCGGCCCGTGGCCTTGGCCGACATGCAAGTCTCGTCCGGCCGCCAGCGCACCTTGCAGATAATCCTTCGCGAGCCCGATCGCATCCGCCAAACAATATCCGAGCGCTAGATGTGCTGTAATGGCCGATCCCAAGGTGCAGCCGGTACCATGGTCGTTTCGAGTATCGATGCGCGGCATCGAAAACTCCTGCACACCTTCGCCATCCAGCAGGAGATCGGCACTCTCAGCGCCACCGCTATGCCCGCCCTTGATCAGAACGGCGCGAATGCCGGTCTTCAGGATCGCCTCGGCCTGACGGATCACTTCCTGCCGGTTCGTCGCAACGGGTAGGCCACTCAGAAGTGCCGCTTCTGGCAGGTTCGGCGTAGCGAGCAGTGCCAGAGGCAGCAAGGTGCTGCGCAGGCTTTCGATTGCATCTTCCTGCAACAGGCGGTCGCCGGATGTCGCCACCATGACGGGGTCCATGACGACAGGGCTGCTGATATCACGCAGCCTCGCAGCGATGGTCTCGATGGTTTCGATGCGCGAAACCATTCCGATCTTCACCGCGCCGACATCAAGGTCCGAAAAAACTGCCTCCAACTGAGCAGCAATCATGTTGGACGAGATATCTTCGACCGCTGTTACCCCTCTGGTATTCTGGGCGGTGATGGCGGTAATGACGCTGGCACCGTAAACACCGAGTGCTGAAAACGTCTTCAGATCGGCCTGTATGCCCGCACCGCCGCCGCTGTCCGATCCAGCAATCGTCAGAGCGATCGCGGTCATTCGCGAGTCTCCAGCGCAAGATCAACTTGGCGGCGGAAATCCCCCGTGGCCGCAGCAATATCGATGGCGCGAAACAGGCCTGAAATCAGGGCGACGCCATCCGCGCCTGCGTCGATGACGGAGGCAACCCTTTCCAGCGTGATGCCTGCAATAGCGCCGACAGGCATGTCTGGCCTTGCGTTGCGGAGATAGGCTCGCAACGCGCGAAGACCTTCCAAGCCAACCGGGGCATCCGGATTGACCTTGGAGATCGTCTCGAAAACACCGCCGATACAGGCGTAGTCCGCAGGTGCTTGGGCGACACGCTGGGCATCGGCAATGTTCTTGACAGTCAGCCCGATAATCGCGCCTGGCCCCAGAAGGCGTCTGGCTGTCTCAGCATCCATATCGTCCGCACCCAGATGGACACCATCTGCGCCGGAAACCAGTGCCACATCGACACGGTCGTTGATAACGAGGGGAACGCCGGTCGCCTTCAATGCTTCGACCATTAGGCTTGCTTGTTCGATCACGTGCCGCGTGGAGGCATGTTTGTCACGATACTGGATGATCGTTGCACCATGCCGTGCCGCAACCGCTGCCAGTTCAGGCAGGGGTGCGATATCGGCAAGCGAGGCATCCACCAACGCGTTCAGTCTGTAGTCAATCTTCATCATGCTCGATCCTTGCAAGGGACAGAATGTCGTTGGCGTCTATGGCATTCAGCGCATCCAGGAAGGCCGCCTCGAACGTGCCGGGGCCACGCGCATGTTTTGCTGCAATTTCTGCCGAAACACCTGTCACTGTCAGCGCGGCGGTTGCGGCCAGCAACTGGTCCGGCTCCACCGCCATGAATGCGGCGATCACCCCGCCGGAAAGGCAGCCGGTGCCCGTGACCTTCGCCATCCACGCGTGGCCGTTCAGAACTTTTGCTTTTCTGGCTCCATCACTGAACAGGTCCTGCGGCCCAGTCTGGATGCGCAGCGCTCTGCCGACATCGCCGATCACAGCCATTTCAGCGGCATTGCCGCGCACGATGGTGGGGTGGAGGGTCACGAGTTCACGAGCGAACTCCAGCCGTGAGGGCGAATAGTCGCAATGTACGGGGTCAACGATCCAGGGTTTTCCTTCAGCGTTTGCCACCTCCACCGCCATGCGAATGACCTTGCGGCGCGCGGCGTCCAGCGTGCCCAAGTTGATCGTGAGAGCATCGACCTTTGAAACAAAGCTTTCGATTTCCTCCTCTGAGGATGTCATGGAGGGAATGCCGCCGACCGCCGTTATGCCATCAGCGGTGAACTTCTGGACGACGGTGTTCATTAGGCAATGCACCCGCGGTCGTCGTTGTCGCACCCGCGCCAGAAGCTCCGCCGCTGTGTTTGCTGTTGGAAAACTGGCCATTGGTCTCTTGCACTCCAGATGTATCATCAAGGAGATCAGGGTCGCGCGCAGAAGAGAAAAGCTTGGCCAATGGCGGACTGTTCCGTTCCTACGCCGGCATGACCCGGATCAGGTTCAAGGGTCCGGCTCAGCGCCATCTCAGCATCGTTCGATGCTCCCCTCGGAATGTCTGGAAGTTGTCGTCTTTTGTGCTTGCTGTCAATGGCAGGCAAAGGCGGAGCTGAATGGCCCCGCCTTTTGTCACGACGGATCAGGCGATCTGGACCACCGCTTTTTCACGCGCAGACTTCAGTGCCGCGTCGGCCAGTTTCAGCGCAATCAGGCCGTCTTGCGCGGAAGGCGAGGGCGCGACGTTGGTTTCGATGGAATCGATAAAGGCCGCAATTTCCGCAGCATAGGCGGCGGTGTAGCGTGTCATGAAGAAATCATGCAGCGGTGGGCGGGTGTAGCCATCTTTGGTGGCGACTTCGATGGACACCGGGCGTTGGTTTTCTGCGGCAACCGAACCGAGAGAACCATGAACTTCGATGCGCTGGTCGTAGCCATAAGTTGCACGGCGCGAATTGGAGATGATGGCTTGACGCCCGCTTGCTGTCGTCAGAATGATGCTGGCGCTGTCGTAGTCGCCTAACTCACCGATTTTGGGATCGACCAGAACGGAGCCGGTTGCGAAAACGCTGACGATCTCTTCACCGAGCAGAAAGCGCGCGATGTCGAAATCGTGGATGGTCATATCGCGGAAAATGCCGCCGGATACTTTGATGTATTCCGGGGGTGGTGCGCCGGGATCGCGGCTGGTGATGGTCACCATCTCGACCTTGCCGATCTGGCCGTCATCGATCGCCTTGCGCACGGCGCGGAAGTGCGGATCGAAGCGGCGGTTAAAGCCGAGCATGATCTTTGCGCCGGTTTCCTTGACGACATCGATGCAACTCTGAGCGCGGGCGACATCCAGATCGATCGGCTTTTCGCAGAAGATCGCCTTTCCGGCGCGGGCAAACCGTTCGATCAGATCGGCATGTGTATTCGTCGGTGTGCAGATGATGACCGCGTCGATCTCGGGGTTGGCCAAGACGTCGTCGATGGTGCTGATCGCGCAACCGGTTTCGTCCGCGATGGCCTGAGCCGCCTCCTGGAAGGCATCGACCACGGCAACCAGTTTTGCGCGCTTGTCGGAAGCAATCGCTTTTGCGTGCACTTTTCCGATGCGACCCGCACCCAGCAAAGCCAATCTCGTAACCATCGTTTCCTCCCGATTAGGTTATTCTTTCAATGGAACGCTAATGCGAACCATGGAGTATTTTGGAATATATGTTCCATCTTGCTAGAGTGGCATTTCACCCGTGTCAAGAAGACAAAACAGAGACGAATTTGTGCGGAGGGGGTGGTGTCGTCAGCCAGCTTTGACAGGCATGCCCGGTATCTGGTTCACACTCACCATCTGCTGGATCGTGCGCTCGGCAACACGCTCGGCGCGAGCCTTTGACACCCCCGCATCCTCCGGAAATGTGTAGGTCATGTAGGACAGCGACGTTTCTAGGTCGTTGTTGTTATGGCCAAGGATGGCAGCAAAATAGCTGTTTTTAGTGACGCTGGATGGCGCGAAATTTCGATAGGCGATTTCGGCATAGAGATGTCGCAGGCCATAGGGTTTCGGCGGCTCTTCCTTCGGCCAGATATCTTCGAACTTGCTGATGACCGCATCGCGCAGCGGTAGGCGAACCTCCGAGGTGAAATCATCCACGCTCAACCCAAACCACAGCTTGCCATCGCTGCTGTCCCGCAAGCGACGGTAAGCATCGAGCACGATCTTCGACTGTTCCAGCACGGGAATTTCGTAGGTGACACCGAACTTTGTGCCTTCGCCCTGCTTGGTTTTCGCCTGCCCATTGAACAGCACGCTCCACTTCGAAACGCCCTTGCCATAGGGCGCGGGCGTCAGTTCGGCTTGCGTGAAGATTTCGTACGGGCGGCGGCCAGTGGTGCCCATCAGGCCAATGGCGACTGTCATGATGTCGGACGATTGCAGGTAGCGGCGACATCGCTTCATGACCTCCGCGTAGCTCTCGAAGGTGATCAGCGAGCCATGCTTGTTGGCGATTTTCGCCATTTTGATCTTGCGTGCTTCGTCGTAAAGCTGCGGTGTTCCGGCTGCAATGCGCAGCATGGGGTGGTCATCGCCAAAGGCTTCGCGCAACGCGTTGCGGTATTTGGTGATGTAGGAAATGACAGTGGCTTGCGCCTTGTCTCCCATGGACTCCATCTCGGCATCCCACAGCGCCTGCATTTCCGGCTTGGTCGTGACACCATTCGTTGCCGCGATAAAGTCCGACACTCGCAACAGGAAGCGAGGCTTACGTCCCGCCATGTTATACCCGGCGCGTTCGAGCTTCTCCTCGATGGAATTGGCTACGCCTTTCACGGGATAGTCGGCGACTTTGATGTAAGTATCCAGCCGCTCACGGAGCTTTTTCATGTTGCAGATCGCAAGCGGCGTGGTCTTGGGACCAAAGGCATCCTTGAGTGCATATCTATATTTTACGATGTAGAGTTCGAGCGTCTTTTCCGTTCGGCCATTGTCGAAATGAAAACGCACTTCCTCGTTCCAGAGTGCGCCGATCTTTTTCGTGTCGAAGGTGCCATCAGCCTTTTTGGTGGCCTTTATTTTCTCGATGAAATCCGTGATCCGCTCGACCAGAATGGGTGTTTTTGTTTTTCGTTTTTCGGCCACGGACATCGATAGCTCCAGCAATATGATTCGCGTTTGGAAAAGTATATATTATACGTCGCGGCGACGTCTAAGTTTGATTGGTTATCAAGCAAATGGTTTGGTTGGCGACATTGCCGGCTGCGTAAACCATTGGGCACCGTCGCTGCCCATATAAATGTGGTCCTCCAGACGAATGCCGAACCTGTCGGGATAGACCAGCATCGGTTCGTTGGAAAAGCACATGCCTTGCGCCAGCGGCAATGAATTTCCCCGCACGATGTAAGGTGCTTCGTGGATTTCCAGTCCGAGACCATGACCGGCACGATGCGGTAGTCCCGGCAATGCGTAATCCGGTCCCAGTCCGTGCCTTAACATCACGCGACGCGCGGCATCATCCAGATTGCTGCAAGGCGCGCCTAGCTTGGCTGCATCGAAAACGGCCTGTTGCGCCTCGCGCTCGATTGCCCAGGCTTGCGCGAATTCGGGTGCCGGCTCATCGAGAATATAGGTACGGGTGAGATCGGAATGGTAGCCGTCGATCCGCGTGCCGGTATCGACCAGAATGACATCGCCCTCTTGCAGTGTCTGATCACCGTCTGCCCCGTGTGGAAGCGACGTGGCCGTGCCAAAGGACACAATACAGAAAGAGGAGCCTCCTTCGCCACCGAGTTCCAGGTGCTGCTCGTTGATGAAGCGAACAACCTCTGATGCACGGATTCCAGGCTTCATTATCGCATGTGCCCGCTTTTGTACTTCGAGCGTCAAGTCCATCGCGTATTGAATGATCGCGATTTCGGCGGATGATTTGCGAACCCGCAGGCCGCTGATCATGGAGCCACCATCCACCAGACGATCCTGTCCCAATTCTTTTGCGAGACTGTGGTAGATGAAAAGCGGCAGCGCATCGTCCAGAGCAACGCGTCCAGTGTGCCCAACCAGCGAAGCGACGCATGCCGCAGGGTTCTGCTCTTCCTGCCAGATGTGGATTTCGCCATCCATGTGGGGCAAGGTGTCGACTCGGCTTTTTTCAAAGCCGGGCACGACGTAGTGCAAGCCAGTCGGCGTAATGACAGCTCCCAGCAGGCGCTCACTCTGGTGCCAGACCAAACCGGTGAAGTAACGCAGGCTTTCGGTGGAGCCGAGCAGCAGTGCAGCAATATCCTGCTCTGCCATAAGAGCGCGAATGCGCTCCAGTCTTTCGAGGCGCTCTGTCGTGCCAATGGGGGCTGGCTTGGTGCCGAGAAACATAACCGGATCTTTCGTTGACGTCATGCCAACGGGATATCGAATCCCTGCTATGTATTCAATATGTCGACAAAGAAATACGGCTTTCGCTACTGGCTCAAACGCTTTTTGAGCGACGCGACAATGCGTTTTGTCAGAGCCTCATAATCCTCATCGAAATGATGTCCACCATCAATGCCGATAATTTCCGCGCCCTTGTCTTTCAGGGCCGGGCAGGCGGCGTCCTCGTCATCGGTGCCGTAAACGCACTGCACGATTTTCGGGTCGATCTTTGCCAAGTCGTTGACCGGGTCTTGCGCACCGGAACCGGAAACGCCAAGCCATCCGCCCACCGATATTTCATAGGATACCTCGTGGGAGAGCGACAGCAGGCTCATCTGCACGACGCGGCTTTTATCCTTGTCCGGCAACAGGTTGAAGGTCACAGGCAATACGTCGGCCCCGAATGAATAGCCGATCAGCATGACGTTCTTGACCTTCCACTCCTTGCGATAGGTGTCGATGATGCGCGTAAGGTCTTCAGCGATATCTTGCGGTTTTTTTTCCGACCAGAAATAGCGCAGGGAATCAATGCCGATGGTGGGAACGCCATCCTGCTGCAGGAAGCCACCAACGTCCTTATCCAGGTCACGCCAGCCACCGTCGCCGGAATAGATGATCGCCATCGTGTCCATGGTCGGTTTTGCTTCCAGCACCGTGAGCGGCAGACCCAGCGGATTATCGCCGTTTCCGGCTGCGTCGATACGGTCTTGAAGTGCCTGGCCAAGTGCCGCCTGCGCATCGTCATCCACATCCTTCACGTCGATGTCGGAATGGGATTTGACAAGGTCTTCGACATGCGCCCGACCTTTGGCATCTGCCTTGGATGTAAACACCACGCTGACAGGGGCGGGCAGGGGACCGTCTGTAAGACCATAAATCGTGCGACCGTTGTCGGGCTCTTTCGTCGCAGGCGTACACAAAATCTTCTTGTCCAAGGGCACGCTGGCAACAGGATCGACAGCGACCGCCTCGCCGATCGTCGCGGCCGGGCTTTGTGCAATCATGGCAAGGGCAAGCGTTGCCCCATCACCGATACCGGCAACGATGGGCGGACGATAGGCCGAGACATTGGCCTTGCGCTGAATTTCCTGCGCAAGTTCCTCGATATCGGAAATCATGTAGATGCATTCGTCGTCATCGGCCTTGAGGGCTTCGATGTATTTCGGAAAATCGATGCCAACGACAGCGGCACCTTTTTCAACGAGAGCTTGGGCCTGCGTCTGTTCGGTTTCGCCCCAGCCATTTGCGCCCGATATCAGAAAAATATTGGCGGCCACGTCGCCATCCGGCAACATGATGTGATCGGGTGGGATCATGCCTGTCTCAAAGCCGTTGGCGTCTTGTGCCGACACATGAACTGGTATGGAGAGTGTCGCTGCTATCAACGCGGCTTTCAGATATGTCAGGCCTGTCATTTACCAATCACTCCTCTGACGCCGCCGCTGATGAGAACGGTGGCATCCATCAGCGCCAAAGCGGCGCTCGTGCCATTGGAAACCGCGACATAACGCGGCTCCCATTTCGGGTGAAACTTCGATTTGAACGCTCTCAAACCTTTGAAGTTATAAAAACGCTCACCGTGTTCGAATAATGTCCCGCCAATCCGATCCCAGACAGGCGCCGCCTCCCGTTTGGACATCCCAGAAAGCGGTGCCATGCCCAGATTGAAGTAGGAGTAACCCTGTTCGCGCATATATTCAATAATGCTGACAAACAGGAAATCCATGGCACCACGCGGTGCATCCGGCGAAAAGCGCATGAGATCGACGGTTACTTCTTTCTTCGTTTCCGTCATCAGCAGATTGGCAAAAGCCGTGACCTTGCCATCCTTGTGCAGCACGGCAACCGGTTGCGAGAGAATGTAATCCTTCTCGAAAGAGCCGAGAGAAAAGGTCTTTTCGCGTGTGTTGTGATGCTCAAGCCAAGAATCGGAGACCCGTTTGATGTCGTCGTAAATCTCTGGAACCTGCGGTGTATCGATGACCGAGAAGGTCAATCCGTCGCGCGCGCCACGGCTCAGCGATTGGCGCAGATTGGCCAACTTGCCACCCTTCAGCTCGAAACGCGTGAGGTCGACCATGGCAAGCTCACCCAGTTTGAAGGCGCGAAGACCCGCATCAGCACAGTGGGTGAGAATAGCGGGTGAAATCTGGTAAAACACCGCTCTTCCACCTGATGAACGGGCTGTTTCCACGAATTGCCAGACCAGATCTGCGAAATCGTTTTCGTCACCGACAGGATCAGCCAGCGCAATCCAAGAGCGGCCACGAATGCCGTACATGATGAAGGCGTTGCCGCTTTCAGACAGCATGACGTGCTTGTCGCCCATGCGCACCAAATTGGCGTCCGCCACATCCTGCTTTTTGACGATTTCAGTCGCTTTTTCGATATCTTCCGGGTGGATTTCTTCGGGGCGATACATCACCGGCCGCAACAGACTGAAAATTGCGACAGTCGATGAAGCAAGCACTAGACCCAGCAGCGCACGCAGGCTGCGTGGTGCTTCCTCGGAAAATTCGAACTGCCACCAAAGTGTCTGGCTGTAATCGGTATCGCGGTAAACGAAAAACAGGATGGTCGCGGCACCCGCAACGATGACCGCCATGGCAGCGAGCCAGGTCGGTCCGAGTGCCTGACGCAGAAGCGATGCGTGGCGCGTGAAGCTGCGGATGTTGAAGAACAGCGCGACGATGAAAATTCCAAGGAAGATCGCCTCGAAAACAGCGATTGCCTTGATCAACGACAAGAAAAGACCGCCAGCGGCGGCAACGAGCGCAACCCACCAAGCGCCATCGAGCCGCTGGCTTAGGCCACGCGAGGCAACCACCAGAACGAGACCGAGGATACTGGACAAAAAGTGCGCGGCTTCGATGATCGGCAACGGCACGAAGCCGGAGAGGAAATCAAGATTGCTATCCGGCGTCGGCGTCACGCTCGAGAAAATCAACATCGTGCCGAGAATGAGGGCGTAGGCCGAGAGCAGCGAAGGCGCCAATCGCCCGGCGAGATGGCCGATATCCGCCATGACGGGCTTGGAGGCGAACTGCTTCATTTCCGTGGCGAGCATCAGGATGATGGCAACCAGAAGCGGCAGCACATGATAGATCATGCGGTACAGCACGAGGCCGCCGAGCAGCTGATCGAGGCTAATGGCATTGCCGAGGCCAGCAACCATCACCGTTTCGAAAACGCCGAGACCTGCTGGAACGTGGCTGAGAACACCAAGGCCAACGGCTGTTGCGTAAATGGCAAAAAAGCTTGGCCAGCCGACATTCGTTTCGGGCAGCAGCACGTAAAGGACTGATGCGGAGGCCGCGATATCGAGCGCCGACACCAGGAACTGGCGTGAGGAGGTGCGGCTGTCGGGCAGGCGCAGTTTCAGGCGCTTGATCTGAAGAACCCGGCCGTTACGGCCCAGAAACAGCAATGCTGCCATGATGGCGATGACGGCCAGCGCGCCGCTTCTCAACCACATCGAATCGACATCGATGATGGTCGCGATCCGGGGGGCGACGATCAGCGTGGACAATGCGCTGACGGCAAGCAGGCCAAGACCGAACGACAGCGTCACGAAGGCGATGATGCGGGCGATGTCCGACGGGGTCAGACCCATACGGGAATAGGCACGAAAACGGATCGCGCCGCCGCTCAAAGGCCCGAAACCTGCGGTGTTACCGACCGCGTAAGCAATGAAGGCGGTCGCGATAACCGATGGCGTTGGCAGCTTCTTGCCGATATATTCGATGGCGTTCAGATCGTAACAGATCAGCGCTGCAAAGCTTAAACCGGTAAACAGAACCGCGAGTGCTGCGGCCTTCCAGCTGGTGTCTGCAAGGGCATCGACGATGTCGTCATAACGGACTTCCGACGTCAGCTTGTAGATGGTGAAGGTCATCATCACGAAGACGACGGTCACCGCGATGGACGTAAGGTGCGGCCTGTACCGCTCAAAAAAGCCTTCGAGACCAGCTTCGGCCTCTTCAATCTGCGCGACGTCGTTCTTCTCAGTCATATGCTTTTCCACGAGACCATATTGCGTCTGGCGAACCACAGGATTGTGACGCTAGTTCGGTATGGTCTCAGTCATACGAAGATTTAATTTTTATTTTCTAAATTGCAGAGGCGAACCGTGCGGGAAACAGCAAAAAACGCAACAACCCGACGTTGGTATAGAGTATCTTCCCGCCGAATTACTATTGGCCCCAGGTTGCTTCCAAGGTTCGGATCCAGTTGCCATGGCAAATCTTTTCGAGCGATTCGCGATCGTAGCCTGCATCACGCAAGGCATCGACAAGTAGTTGCAAGTCGGAGGCATCCTTCATGGCTGCCGGGATGGTCGTACCATCGAAATCCGACCCGAAGGCGACGTGGTCGATGCCCATGCGCTCCACCATGTAATCGACGTGACGGACCAGTTCACTCAAATCGGTGTCGGGGTTCTTGACGCCGTCCTGGCGCACGAACAGCACGCCGAAATTGATGCCTGCTATGCCGCCCGTATCGCGGATGGCGTCCAGTTGCCGGTCGGTGAGGTTGCGGCTGTGATTGCACAGCGCGTGCGCATTGGAATGGGATGCGACCAGCGGTGCGTTTGAGATTTTGGCGATATCCCAGAAGCCTTGCTCATTCATGTGAGACAGGTCGACCATGATCTTCAACTCGTTGCAGGTCTTGATCAGCCGCTGTCCTGCGTCCGTCAGGCCGGGTCCGATATCGGGTGTGGACGGAAAGCGGAAGGGAACACCGTGCGCGAACATATTGGGGCGGCTCCAGACCGGTCCCAGCGTGCGCAGCCCAGCTTGATGAAGCACATAGAGCGCATCCAAATCAGCATCGAACGCCTCTACGCCCTCGATATGCAGAACAGATGCGAACGCGCCATTGTCCATTGCATCACGGATATCAGACGCGCTGCGGCAAACCTTGAGCTTTCCATCTGACGCTTTCTCGATGCGAAACAGCAGGCTGGCCATGCCGAGAGTGGTGGCCAGCGCATCTGGCTGGCTTGGCGGAATAAAATTGCGGTCCGCATCAAAACCTTGCGGTGAGGGTACGAAGATGGCGCATAGACCACCCGCCAGACCGCCCTGCTTGGCGCGGGGCAGGTCGATATGCCCGACCGCTTCACCGTCGATGAACCGCGTTTCCGGGTCCGAATGGCCAGACAGTCTCAGACGCAGCAGGACGTCGTTATGGCCATCAAATACGGGCACGGCGTTGGGGTTGGTCATAGGGTGGTCACTTTCGGAAGGTCTGACAGGGCATTGCTGTAAGCGTCAGATAGGTGCAAATGCAACGTCTGAACAGGGTCCTTTGCATTGCTAGGACGATTTTGAATGGAAAAGACATGCTCGATAATCAAGACTGGAACGCTGCCTCAAACGTTGCGGAAGACTTCGTTTCGCAGTGGAGCAACAACGAACCGGGCGGTTCCGTTATTGGTTTTGATCTGTCTGGGCTGCGGTTCGCCTGTTCCGGCGGTGTGGAAAGCCTCGCTACATACACGCCTTTTTCGCCCAAAAGCGTCGTGCGCTATGCATCCGTCACCAAGCATGTGTTTTGTGCCATGGTGCTGGAAAACAGCCATTTGATCGCGCTGGAAGACCCGCTTGACAAGCATATCGATGAACTTCAATCGCCGCTGCGCGATGTGACGGTGGGGCAAGCGCTGGATATGAGTGGCGGTCTGCCGGATGTGCGTGAATGCCTCTCGCTGCTGGGACTGTCTGTCTATACGGAGACGAAGGCCGCACCGCTTCTGGACTATGTGTCGCGGCTCACGCGCCTCAATTTTCCGGCTGGAAGCGAGGTATCCTATTCCAACACCGGCTATCGGCTGGTGGAAGCAGCGCTGGAGCGAAACGGATTGCGCTTCGATGATTTCGTGCAGGAAAAAATCGCTGCACCTTTCGGCGTTGTTCTCAAGGCACCGGATGTCTGGAACGACCCGGTTGCAGGACTTGTGCCGGGATACTGGAAGACCGAACAGGGCTGGCAACTCTCATCCGCAGGCCTGCATATCTCGGCATCCGGTAGTCTTGCGGGAAGTGCCGAGGCATTGGTGCGCTGGTTGCAGGCGCTGTTGAACGGTGAGCAGGGTTTCGAGGGCGTTCTGGACACGCTTTCGTCCGAACGTCCCTTGGAGGATGGTCGAATGAGCGAATATGGGCTGGGCCTGCGCTGGTCGCATCTCGGGGGCCGTCGCTTCCTGGGCCACGGCGGTTCGCATCCTGGCTACAAGACCTACTTTCTGCTCGACCCGGAAAACGGCACAGGCTTTGTCGTCGTTTCCAACAGGGAGGATACCAACAGTTTCAAGATCGCGCTGGAAAGCATGGCGGCCTTGACCGGACTGCCGCTGCCAAAGCCGACGACTAGTCTGCCGGATGGGCTCTATGTCACTGAAACGGGGCCATGGTGGTTAGAGATCATGGGCAGCACTTGCACTTTCATCGATGCCGACGATACGCTGTATGATGATGGTGATGGCTGGGCATCCTCTCGCTCGGCCTCATCGCCCATGCGTCTTCGCGCCGATGGCGATGCCCTGGTGGGGGAAGCGGGCCATGCGCCGCGCCGATTCCTGCCCGTTGGCAAACACGAAGTTCCAGCCACGCTTTCCGGTCGCTGGACCTCTGAAGAGGGTGCCGAATTCGTGATTGATGCTGGTTCGCTTTCCATGGGCACCGGCCCGGCACGACAGACGATGCCCCTCACGGCACTGGGACATGGTCGCTTCCTGTTCACGCTCAACGATGGGCCATGGACAAAACGCGTCTGCTTGCACATGCTGGGGGACGACCATCTGGAGTTGGTTTCCAGCCGTGCACGCATGATCGAGTATCGGCGTTCGCCCCGCTAGGACGAACGCCGTTATGTATCAGATCGCGGTTCGCATCGCGTTTTCGAGATAAAGTTCGCGAAGCCGCTTCACCAGTGGGCCGGGCTTGCCATCGCCCACCGGCTTGCCGTCAATTTTTGTAACGGACATCACGAAGTTACCGGCGCTAGTGAGTGCCGCTTCCTGAGAAGTCAGCGCTTCCTCAAGCGTGAACGCGCGCTCTTCCAGCGTCAGCCCTGATTCTTCAATCAGTTGCAGAACCGCCTGACGAGTGCAGCCGGGCAGCGTCTTGTTGCTGTTGCCGCGCGTCACGAGTTTCTTGTCAGCGGTGATGATATAGGCGGTCGACGACGCGCCTTCGGTGACGAAGCCGTCTTCGATCATCCATGCCTCGTCGCAGCCTTCGGCCTTGGCGATGCGCTTGGCCATGACCTGCGGCAGCAGGCAGACGGACTTGATGTCGCGGCGGGCCCAGCGCTGATCCGGCACGGATTTCACCGACAGTCCTGTTGCTTCCTGCGGGGTGCCGACCAGCTTCTTTACCTGCGGGAACATCACGAGTGTCGGGGCGAGATCGTCGGAGAACAGGAAGTTGCGGTCTTCGGCACCGCGCGTCAGTTGAAGATAGATCAGACCTTCCGTCAGATTGTTATCCCTAATCAGGCGCCGTTCAGCCTCCACGATCTGCTGCGTCGTGACCGGCAGCGTGATGTCGATTTCACCGGCGCTGCGTTGCAGCCGGGCCATGTGCAGATCGCTGTCGATCAGTTTGCCATCAATGACGGATGTCACCTCATAAATGCCGTCGCCGAAGAGAAAGCCGCGATCAAAGATAGAAAGCTTTGCTTCGGATTCGGGGAGGAACTCGCCGTTGAGATAGACGATGCGGTCGGTTGCGCTGGGCATGGTTGGTCCTTCTACACTCGGCGTTTGGCCGAGACTCATGGTCTGACATATGGCCAAGCATTAGCGTGATTTGTGGCAAAACGGCAGTGCAAACAATGTCGTTTCTTCTCGCAAACCGCTATTCAAATTCCATAATGATCTCATCGACGGCAAGGCTATCGCCGGGACCGACCGCAATTCTGGCAACCTTCGCACGCCGTTCGGCGCGAAGAATGTTTTCCATCTTCATCGCTTCCACGGTTGCCAGTGCCTGTCCGGCTTCCACGGTTTCTCCCTCCGACACAGCTATGGTGGTAATGACCCCTGGCATAGGGCAGAGCAGCAGTTTGGAGGTGTCTGGTGGCAGCTTTTCGGGCATTAGCCGTGCCAGTTCGGCAATCCGGGGGCTGCGCACGCGCGTAACGAGATCAATGCCGCGCCAGCGCAGACGGATGGTGGATGGTGTAAGATCGACTTGGACAGCCATCTTTGTGTCACCGACGGTGAAGATGCCGAGTGTCTTGCCGGGCAGCCAGTCTGTTTCCACGGATAGCGATATGTCACCTTCCAAAACCGCTGACATACCACCCGCGGAGATTTGAAGACAAACGGTGTGGTGGATCTTTCCGAACGCGACCACCCAATCGTCGCTCACGACACGGCGATGATTGCCGATGGTGCCGGAGATTTGCGTGGCACGGGTCTGAATGCGATGCTGGATGACGGCGGCAATGACCGCGAGTTTTCTTGCCGCATCCTCATCCGGCTCGACACCGGTGAAGCCATCGGGAAATTCCTCGGCGATGAAGCCGGTTGTCAGCCTGCCATCCTTGAAGCGCTGGTTTTGCATGACCGCCGAAAGGAAGGGCAGATTGTGGCCGATCCCCTCGACTTCGAAGCGGTCCAGCGCCTCTCCCATCGCCTCGACGGCGCGTTTACGGTCCGGTGCCCATGTGCAGAGCTTGGCGATCATCGGATCATAATACATGGAAATTTCGCCGCCTTCAAAGACGCCGGTGTCGTTGCGCAAAATGCTTCCATCCGGCTGCTTGCCCTCCTGCGGCGGACGGTAGCGCGTCAATCGTCCGATGGAGGGTAGAAAGTTGCGGTAGGGGTCCTCTGCGTAAAGCCGGCTCTCGATGGCCCAGCCATCGAGCCGCACGTCTTCCTGTGAAAACGCCAGTGGTTCGCCGGATGCGACGCGGATCATCTGCTCGACCAGATCGATGCCGGTCACGAGTTCGGTGACCGGGTGCTCCACCTGCAAGCGGGTGTTCATTTCCAGAAAATAGAAGTTTCGGTCGCCATCCACGATAAATTCGACGGTGCCCGCCGAGTGGTAGCCAACCGCCTGCGCCAGAGCCACCGCCTGTTCGCCCATGGCCTTGCGGGTCGCTTCATCGAGAAATGGCGAAGGCGCCTCTTCGATGACTTTCTGGTTGCGGCGCTGAATAGAGCATTCGCGTTCACCCAGATAAAGCACCTTGCCGTGCTGATCGCCCAGCACCTGAATTTCGATATGGCGTGGCTGCGTGACGAATTTTTCGATGAAGATGCGGTCGTCACCGAACGACGATTTTGCTTCGTTTCGGGAGGACTGGAAGCCTTCGCGGGCCTCTGCATCGTTCCATGCGATGCGCATGCCCTTGCCGCCGCCGCCCGCTGAGGCCTTGATCATGACGGGATAGCCGACCGTTGCGGCGATCTTCACCGCTTCCTCGGCGTCCTCGATCAACCCCATATGGCCCGGCACGGTGGAGACGCCAGCCGCTGCGGCCAGCTTCTTGGATGTGATCTTGTCGCCCATCGCCTCGATGGCATTGACGGGTGGGCCGATGAAGATGACGCCTGCCTTTTCCAGAGCAGCGGCAAAAGCGGCGTTCTCAGACAGAAAACCGTAGCCGGGATGCACGGCGTCTGCTCCGGTCTGCTCTATGGCGTCGAGTATCTTTTCGATGACGATATAAGACTGATTGGATGGGGCAGGGCCGATATGCACCGCCTCGTCGGCCTCGCGCGCATGCAGAGCGCTGGCATCGGCATCGGAATAGACCGCAACGGTCTTGATGCCCATGGCTTTGGCCGTGCGGATGACGCGGCAGGCGATTTCACCACGGTTGGCGATGAGGATTTTCGAGATCATGGGTGCAGCCTCAAAGCGGAATGGTGTCGTGTTTCTTCCAATGCGTCGTCACCTGCTTGTTGCGCAGTGAAGCGAAAGCACGAGCGATGCGGCGACGGGAAGAATGCGGCATGATGACCTCGTCAATGAAACCGCGCTCTGCGGCCACGAATGGGTTGGCGAAGCGTTCCTCGTATTCTTTGGTCCGTGCGGCGATCTTTTCCGGGTCTGACAGTTCGGAACGGTACAAGATTTCCGCCGCACCCTTTGCCCCCATCACCGCAATTTCCGCGGTGGGCCACGCATAGTTGACGTCGGCACCGATGTGTTTGGAGGCCATGACGTCGTATGCGCCGCCATAGGCTTTGCGGGTGATCAATGTGACCAGCGGCACGGTCGCTTCCGAATAAGCAAATAGCAGTTTCGCGCCATGCTTGATGACGCCGCCATATTCCTGCGCCACGCCGGGAAGGAAGCCGGGTACATCCACCAGAGTCAGGATGGGAATGTTGAAGGCGTCGCAGAAACGCACGAACCGGGCGGCCTTGCGTGAGCTATCGATATCCAGACAACCGGCCAGCACCATGGGCTGGTTCGCGACCACGCCGACCGTCTGGCCTTCCAGGCGAATGAAGCCGGTGATGATGTTCTTGGCGAATGCTTCCTGTATCTCAAAGAAATCGCCCTCATCGGCCAGCGCGTGGATCAGTTCCTTCATGTCATAGGGCTTGTTGGAACTGTCGGGAATCAGCGTATCGAGACGCTGCTCCAGCCGTGCCGGATCATCATGAAACGGGCGGGCAGGGGCTTTTTCGCGGTTGTTGAGCGGCAGAAAATCGAACAGGGCACGTACCGCCTCCAGTGCCTCGATATCGTTTTCATAGGCGCGATCGGCAACCGATGATTTTCGGGTGTGGGTCGACGCACCGCCCAGTTCTTCTGCCGTGACGATCTCGTTCGTCACGGTCTTGACGACATCCGGTCCTGTGACGAACATGTAGGACGTATCGCGCACCATGAAAATGAAGTCCGTCATAGCAGGAGAATAGACAGCACCTCCCGCGCAAGGGCCCATGATGACGGAGATTTGCGGCACGACGCCGGACACCTCGGCATTGCGACGGAAAACCTCTGCGTAACCGGCAAGCGAAGCGACGCCTTCCTGAATGCGTGCGCCGCCGCTGTCGTTGAGGCCGATGACAGGTGCACCTACGCGGGCTGCCATATCCATGACCTTGCAAATTTTCTGCGCATGGGTCTCGGAAAGAGAGCCGCCCAGTACGGTAAAGTCCTGGCTGAAGACGTAGACCTGTCTGCCGTTGATGGTACCCCAACCGGTCACGACGCCGTCGCCAGCGACCTTCTGTTCGGCCATGCCGAAATCCACCGCGCGGTGGGTGACATACATGTCGTATTCTTCGAAAGAGCCCTCATCGAGCAGAACGTCCAGCCGTTCGCGCGCCGTCAGCTTGCCCTTGGCGTGCTGGGCATCGATGCGCTTTTGCCCGCCGCCACGCCTTGCCTGCAAACGGCGGGCGTCCAATTCATCGAGAACCGTCGGCATGCAACCTCCCTGATACGAATGTCATCACATAGGCTTAGACGTGAATTCTCGAATTGAAAACAGTCTATTACGGCCATATGTGCTGATTTCGGACTTGTTCAGAGAGATTGCGCCGCATTGATGGACGACACGAAGCGCCGGGTGCGCTCCTGCGTCGGTGCGCGGAATATGGCGTCTGCCGTGCCGGTTTCCACCACCTTGCCCGCTTCCAGAAATACGACGTTATTGGCAATGCGAGACGCCAGACGTAGGTCATGCGTTGCCATGACCATGGTTGTTCCTTCGCGCGCGAGCTTGCCCAGCACTTCAACGACTTCTTCTGAAAGTTCCGGGTCGAGAGCGGATGTGGGCTCGTCACACAACAGCACTTGTGGGGAAGGCCCGAGCGCACGGGCAATGGCAACGCGTTGCTGCTGTCCACCGGAAAGGTTGGCGGGCCACGCATCCGCCTTATGCGCCATGCCAACCTTGGTCAGCAGTTCCATGGCGCGATCTCTCGCTTTTTCGCGCGACCACTTCTGAACGATCAACAGGCCTTCCATGACGTTCTCGATGGCGGTGCGATGCGGAAACAACTGGAAATTCTGAAACACCATGCCCGTCTGGCGGCGAATTTTCTGGATGGACTGCCATGGGGTTTTCTGGCCTGCGGTAAAGGACGTCGTGGCGTCGCCGATGCGCACGGTTCCCTCGGTAGGCAGTTCCAGCAGGTTGATACAGCGCAGCAGCGTGCTCTTGCCACCGCCCGAGGGCCCGACGAGTGCCGTTACGCTACCTTCGGGGAAGGTCAGAGAAATGTCTTTCAGGATCACCGCATCGCCGAAGCGTTTTTCGATGTTGGAAAGCTCGATCATCGGCTGTTCTCCATCATGCCGCCATAACGCGCAAAGCGTACTTCCAGCCGCGCCTGCAAAGTGGACAGCACGGAACTCAGCGCCAGATAGATGATCGCTGCCTCGATGTAGAGGATGAGCGGCTCATAGGTGGTGGCGACGATACGCTGAGCTGACTGAAACAGTTCGGGCACGGTGATGGCTGCGGCAAGGGATGTGTCCTTGACCAGCGAAATGAAGGTGTTGGACAGCGGCGGCACGGCAACGCGCCCCGCCTGCGGCAGGATCGTGCGTTGCATCGCCTGACGCCAGCTCATGCCGGTCGAAAACGCGGCTTCCCACTGACCCTTGGGAACGGATGAGATGGCTGCGCGGATGATCTCTGACGTGTAGGCGCCGACGTTCAGCGTAAAGCCGATGAGCGCTGCCGGAAACGCATCCAGCAGAATGCCGATGCTCGGCAGGCCGTAAAAGATCACGAAAAGCTGGACCAGCAGCGGCGTACCTCTGATGACCCAGACATAGAAACGGGCCAGCAATCGCAACGGGGTTGGTCCGAAGAGCCGCGCGACTGCGGTTGCCAGCCCGAGGATCAATCCGAAAAGAAACGAAAGCAATGTCAGTGGTATCGTGAACTTCACGCCAGCCCAGAGCAGGGTCGGCAAAGAGTCCATCATCAATTGCAGCCAATGCGGCACGGCGAGCCCCTCAATAAAAAAACGAAGTCCGGCGCGAACGCCGGACTGTCTGGTCTTGTTCTGATCATGGCCTATTTCCACAGGGGAGAACAGGCCTGTAATGACGCCTTACTTGGAGACGTCCTGACCGAAATACTTGTCGGAAATCGTCTTGTAGGTGCCGTCTGTCTTGATGTCGGCCATGGCCTTGTTGATGGACGCCACCAAATCGTCGTCACCCTTGCGCACAATGATGCCCGAGTAATCCGCATCCGCCTTTTCAGCCACGATCTTGACCGGCGCCTTTGGCTGCTTCTTTTTAAAATCATAGAAGGAAAGGCTGTCATTGATCGTCGCGTCGGCGCGGCCCGTCAAAACGAGCTGGATCGACTGATCGAAACCATCCGTACCGACCAGTTCAGCACCTGCTTCCGTGGCCAGCTTGCCGAAGTTGCTGGTGAGCGACTGTGCGGACTTCTTGCCCTTCATGCCTTCGAAACCCTTGATGTCGTCATTCTTGTCGCTAACGATCAGAACGGCCTTCGATGCGATATAGGGCTCGGAGAAAGCATATTTCTGCTTGCGCGCTTCGGTAATGCCGACCTGGTTGATGACGGCGTCATAACGCTTGGAATCGAGACCGGCGATCAGGCCATCCCATTTGCCTTCCACGAACTCAGCCTTTACGCCCAGCTTCTTGGCGACAGCTTCACCAATTTCCACGTCGAAGCCAACGAGCTTGTTGCTGGCATCGTGGAACGTAAATGGTGCGTAGGTGCCTTCGGTGCCGATCTTGATCACACCAGCAGATTTGATCTGGTCAAGATTTTCGCCGGCGAAGGAAGGTGCGAAAATGGCAGCGTTGACTGCGGCGGCGGTTGCGATTGTCTTGAGCCAGCTCATCGGTGTTCCTTTCAGGAATTTCTAGTAACGTCTCATCCCATAAATCCTGCCCGTTTAAACGGCAAAAAGACGCAAAAAGATGCAGCTTGGGAGAATATTTTTCTCTTCCTCAGCGCTTCGCCCGGATCGCTCGGTTGAGTGCTCGACGAGCACTCTCCGAAAACGCGTCAAGCGCTCTCTCACAGCGCAGAATCACTTTAAAAATCAGCGATATGCTCTTTCGGGAATTCGTGCTGTCAAGGTGATCTTGAGGTTAATTTCTAGCGGTCGACACGGGGCGCGTTAACCATTTATTAACCACATTTGCGGTACCTCATTGTCAATGATTTGTTTACCAAGATGACCAAAGTGCTAACAGACACCTCACGCTCAATTCGTATAAAAGGCCGATCGTTTCTCGCGGTTGTGCTGTCGCCTGAGCAGCCTCTGGACCAGTGGCTGGAGCGGCTTGATGATCTGGCAGCGCGGTCCGCCGGTTTCTTCCTGTCGCGTGCCGTCGTGCTCGATGTTGCGGATCTGAAACTCGATAAGGCAGGTCTCAAGGGGCTGATAGCCGAACTTGTTTCGCGCAACGTCGCCATCATGGGTATCGAAGGCGCACGCCCGTCCATGATTGAGGCGGGCATGCCACCGGCCCTGAAGGGTGGAAAGGCTGCCTCTGATATCGAGGTGGAGCCTGTCTCGCTCGCGACGGCAGAGGTGGAAGAAGAACCTGTGCGGGTTCCGGTGACGGAGATTCGCAGCACAGTGCAGTCGCTGATGATCAGCGAGCCGGTTCGCTCCGGTCAGTCGGTGATCTTTCCCGAGGGCGATGTGACCGTTGTCGGTTCCGTTGCGTCAGGTGCGGAGATCATCGCAGGCGGGTCGATTCACATTTATGGCGCACTGCGTGGTCGCGCCATGGCGGGTTCGCTTGGAAATGCTTCGGCGCGGATTTTTTGCAAGAAGCTGGAAGCCGAGCTGCTGGCCATCGATGGTGTCTACAAGGTGGCTGAAGATATCGATCCGAAGCTGCGCGGCCAAGCCGTTCAGCTCTGGCTGGAAAACGATACGATCAAAGCCGAAAAACTCAATTAGGCCGTAAGCGGCAGAAAACAGGAGAGCAGGATGGGGAAGGTAGTTGTCGTTACTTCCGGCAAGGGAGGCGTAGGCAAAACCACGTCGACTGCCGCGCTCGGTGCGGCGCTGGCACAGAACAAGGAAAAGGTCGTCGTCGTTGATTTTGACGTCGGTCTTCGTAACCTCGATCTGGTCATGGGCGCGGAACGCCGCGTCGTTTACGATCTGGTCAACGTCATTCAGGGCGACGCGAAGCTGCCGCAGGCGCTGATCCGTGACAAGCGTCTCGATACGCTGTTTCTGCTGCCTGCCTCGCAGACACGCGATAAGGACAATCTGACGCCTGAGGGTGTCGAGTGGGTTATCGGCGAGTTGAAGAAGCATTTTGATTGGGTCATCTGCGATAGCCCTGCCGGTATCGAACGCGGCGCGACGCTTGCCATGCGCCATGCGGATGTTGCCGTTGTGGTGACCAACCCGGAAGTATCCTCGGTTCGCGATTCCGATCGCATCATCGGCCTGCTGGATTCCAAGACGCTGAAGGCCGAACGCGGCGAGCGGATGGAAAAGCACCTGCTCCTGACCCGCTACGACTCCGTGCGTGCAGAGCGTGGCGACATGCTGAAGGTCGAAGACGTCCTGGAAATTCTCTCCATCCCGCTGATCGGCATCATTCCTGAGAGCATGGACGTTCTTCGCGCCTCCAACGTTGGTGCGCCTGTTACGCTGGCGGATGCGAAGTCTCCACCTGCCATGGCTTATTTCGATGCGGCACGTCGTCTGCGTGGCGAAGACGTTCCGATGATGATCCCCGGCGAAAAGCGTGGCATCTTCGCCAAGTTCTTCGGGAGGGCCGCATGAGCATTTTCAACCTTTTCCGCAAACAGAAATCGGCGCCTCTTGCGCGTGAGCGGTTGCAGGTTCTGCTGGCGCATGAACGCAACGGCGTGGGCAATGAGCTTGTCGCTCTGTTGCGGGAAGAAATTCTCGCCGTGATCGCCAAGCACGTCCAGATCGACAGCGACAAGGTTCACGTCAAGATGGACAGCGACGAGCATGTCTCGCTGCTGGAAATCGATGTCGAAATCCCCCTGGCTGCCAGCCTGCGCGCTGCCTGATCACGTCTCTTCAAATGAAAAGACCGCCCGGATGACAATTCGGGCGGTCTTTTTGTGTTGGTGATCAGGCTGCTTTTCTGCGGCTTGGCAGTTGTGGCAGGAAGACCGTGAGCAAGCCCAGAAGCGGCATGTAGGAGCAGATGCGGTAGACGAACTCTATGCCTTCGCGGTCTGCGAACACGCCGAGGACAGCGGCGCCGATGCCGCCGAAGCCGAAGGCAAAGCCGAAGAACATGCCTGCGATCAAGCCCACGCGTCCAGGCACCAACTCCTGCGCGAAGACGACGATGGCCGAAAATGCCGAGGAGAAGATGAAGCCGATCAGCACTACGAGAATGGCAGTCCACGTGAGGTTTGCGTAGGGCAGAAGCAGCGCGAACGGTATGACGCCGAGGATCGAGAACCAGATGACGACGCGCGAGCCGAATTTGTCACCGATAGGGCCACCGAAGAACACACCGGCAGCCGACGCGCCGAGGAACAGGAAGAGAAGCAATTGCGCGCTTTGGACCTCAAGACCGAATTTCTCAATCGTGTAGAAGGTGAAATAGCTCGACAGACTTGCCAGATAGGCATTCTTGGTCGCGGTCAGGATGAGCAGAACGACAAGCGTCATCAACACCTTGTTTTTCGCCATCGGCAGCGCGCGGCTGACGGGTGGACGACCCGCATTGCTGCGGCGGTGACGGCTGTACCAGACGCTGACCCATGAGAGCACGGCAAATCCGGCAAGGGCGATAAGCGAAAACCAACTGAGGCTCTGCTGACCCATCGGCAAAACGACGAACGCAGCGAGAAGCGGCCCAATCGCCGTTCCCGTGTTGCCGCCGACCTGAAAGAAGGATTGTGCCAGACCATGGCGACCGCCCGATGCAACACGTGCAACACGCGACGCTTCCGGGTGGAAGATAGCCGAGCCGATGCCGATCAGGCACGCGCCGATCACCAGAACCGGAAAGCTATGCGCATAGGCAAGCGTGATCAAACCGGCGCAGGTGGACAGCATGGCTACCGGCAGCGAGAACGGCATGGGCCATTTGTCCGTGGCAATGCCAACGGCCGGTTGCAGTAGCGACGCGGTGACCTGAAACGCGAAGGTCAAAAGGCCGATCTGGACGAAATCCAGCGCGTAATTTGCCTTGAGAAGCGGATAAAGCGATGTCAGCAGCGACTGCATGATATCGTTGAGCATGTGGCAGAAGCTTGCAGCAGCGATGATCGAAAACGTCGTTTTTTCAGCGGAAAAGCTCGTGCTGGTCACACTCGCCATGGGTTTCTCTCCAGATAGTCTTCATGATTTGCGGCCCTTGTACGCGCATTGTTTTCGGCCTGCTTTTGTGCTCTGGTCTAGTTTTTACGCGAGTGGGCCAAAATGCTGGATGGTTTTATTGAGGGGACAAGCTTTCTGCGCAGTGATGAGCATGACGCCATGCTCAGTTTCATTGATGGCCACAATGAATCCGTGCTTGCGCTTCGTCGCCTTTATCCCGAGGGCTTCAAAAGCCCGGTGCATTTGCACAGCAAAACTCAGTTGTGGTTTGCGCATAGTGGTGTCGTGATCGTCAGCACAGGCGATGGGCGGTGGATGATACCGCCCGGCCATGGGCTCATCATTCCCGCAGGATTGCATCATTCCAGCGAAATGATCAGCGATGTGGAGATGCATTCCGTCTATGTCCACCGTGATGTGATCAACACCGACCGACCACGCGTCGTGGGGATGACGGTTTTGGCGGGCAATCTGATCCATGAACTCGTTCAAGATGACGTGAGACGATCAGGCGCGCGCAGGCGCGAACTGGTGATGGAATTGTTGATGGATGAAATCGGCCAACTGCCCGAACAGCCGCTGGGGCTTCCTTTTCCGTCGCAGCCGAACATAGCAGTGCTCTGCAGACATTTTCTCACCACCCCGGCCGCCAATGCCAGCATCGATGATTGGGCGCAGACGCTGGGCATGAGTAGGCGTACATTTACCCGCGTGTTTCGCGCCGAGACCGGTGTGAGTTTCGTGACATGGCGACAGCAAGCCTGCATTTTCGCCTCTCTACCGCGTCTGGCCAGCGGAGAAAGCGTGACGAATGTTGCGCTGGATGCGGGGTATGAGAACGTCTCTGCCTTCACCACCATGTTCCGGCGTATGCTGGGCAGTTCGCCGAGTGCCTATTTGAAAGCGACCGGGATGCGACAGGCAAACGGGTCCATCTCCTCTTAAAGAGTTGCGCCTATCGCCCAGCTACCAGTTCGTGCAGCCAGTCCGCCAGCTTCAGCGCGGCTCCCTTTCTATCCTTGGAGCCTACCAACCAATAGCCACGCTCCGGTGCCTCCACAGTCGGCCCGACGCCAACAAGCGCACCACTTTCCAACAAGCCATCCACTAAGCCTGCCCAGCCCAACGCAATGCCCTGTTGGCCGATGGCAGACTGAATGACCAGCGAATAGGTGTTGAAACTGATATCGCCGCGCCCGTACTCCTGGCCTCTGGCAACCCCGACACCTGCCAGATAACTGGGCCAGTCGAACCAAGTCGATGGCCAGGAGCTCTCCAGATGGATGAGCTTCAGCCCCGCCAAGTGTTGCGGTGTCACCGTATCGTTCGGAACATCGAAAAAGCCCGGCGCGCAGACCGGTCTTACACTTTCCGGTACCAGCAATATCCCGCCGTCTTCCGCGTCGGCGCGTGATCCAAAGATGATCAGCACATCGTTGTCAGCCACATTCTGGCGAAGCGGATTTTGAGTTGCTGCAATTTGAATATGAACATCTGGATACCGAGCGCGGAAAGCCTGCATTCTTGGGATCAGCCAGAGTGATGAGAAGGCGTAATCGGTGTGCACGCGCACCGTTGGTCTGGACGCGCCCTTGAGTTCACCTGTCATCCTATCGATTTCGGCGACATGGCGACTGACGAGGCCATACAGCCTCAAGCCTTCCTGTGTCAGTTCCACCCCGCGGTGTTGCCGCTTCAAAAGTCGAATGCCAAGTTCTTCCTCAAGACGGCGCATCTGATAGCTGACCGCAGGCTGGGTCAAACCGAGCTCTTGTGCTGCGGCCGTCAAGCTCCCACGTCGCCCGATCACCTCCAGTATCCGCATCCATCCGAGGTTGATCGGCCGATCAGCCATAAAGAATCCTTTTATTAGCCATTAAAAAATAGCCGCTTCACGGCAAAGATCAATCCGTTGTTCATTGAAAATCCAAAAACGGAGAGCGGCAATGAACAAGAAATCTCGCATAGGACACATAACCTCAGGCCTGTTTTTTCTTGTCGCTGCTTTTGCAGGACATGCCCAAGCGGCCGATGACGCCGCCTGCAAGACAATCCGCCTGAGCGATCCCGGCTGGACCGATATCACTGCGACCAATGGCGTTGCCTCCGTGGTGCTGGGTGCGCTGGGATACGAGCCAGACGTCAAGACCCTTTCGGTGCCTATCGGTTATCAGGCGATGAAAAACGGAGAAATCGATGTCTTCCTCGGCAACTGGATGCCTGCCCAGAAATCCTTTATCGACGATCTGAACGCCGCAAAGGCTGTCGAGGTTATCGGACAAAATCTGGAAGGCGCCAAATTCACGCTCGCCGTACCATCCTATATGGCCGACAAAGGCATCAAGGATTTCGCCGATCTTTCCAAGCATGCCGATGAGTTCGACAAGAAGATTTACGGTATTGAGCCCGGCGCACCAGCCAATCAGAACATTCAGAAGATCATCGCTGACGAGAAATTCGGTTTGAAAGATTGGGAGCTAGTCGAATCCGGCGAGCAGGCGATGTTGTCCCAGGTGGAACGTGCGGGTAAATCCAAGAAAGGCGTCGTTTTTCTCGCATGGGCACCACACCCGATGAACGAGAAATTCTCCATCGAATATCTCTCCGGCGGTGACGACTATTTCGGACCCAACTTTGGCGGTGCGCAGGTCTACACGCTGGCACGCACGGGCTGGACGGCACAGTGCCCGAATGCGACAGCCCTGCTGAAGAACCTGAAGTTCGACGTCGGCATGGAAAACAAGCTGATGGGCGATATTCTGGGTGGTCAGACAGCGACGGACGCGGCCACAGCTTGGTTGAAAGCCAATCCAAAGGCCATCGATAGCTGGCTTTCCGGTGTAACGACGCTGGACGGAAAGCCGGGTGACGCAGCGGTCAAGGCTGCAGTCGGTCTTTGATATCAGGATAAGTGCATGACGCGCCGGAATATTCTCATCCTTATGGTCGACCAGTTGAACGGTACGTTCTTCCCGGATGGACCTGCGGATTTTCTCCACGCGCCGCATTTGAAAGCTCTGGCGAAGCGCTCCGTGCGCTTTGCCAATAGCTACACCGCAAGTCCGCTGTGTGCGCCCGCGCGAGCATCCTTCATGTCCGGGCAACTGCCCAGCCGTACACGCGTCTATGACAATGCGGCAGAGTTCGCATCCGATATTCCGACTTATGCGCACCACCTGCGCTCGGCTGGCTATTACGCCGGCCTGTCCGGCAAGATGCATTTCGTCGGACCAGACCAGCTTCATGGCTTTGAAGAGCGGCTGACGACGGATATTTATCCGGCGGATTTCGGCTGGACACCCGATTACACCAAGCCGGGTGAGCGGATTGACTGGTGGTATCACAATCTCGGTTCCGTCACGGGCGCAGGTGTCGCCGAAATCACCAACCAGATGGAATATGACGACGAAGTTGCCTACCACGCAACCCGCAAACTCTACGATCTCTCTCGTGGGCTGGATGATCGCCCGTGGTGTCTGACGGTCAGCTTCACGCATCCGCACGACCCCTATGTGGCGAGGCGTAAATATTGGGATTTATACGAGGACTGCCCCGCCCTTGATCCGCAGGTTGGTCCACTGCCGTTCGATGAGCACGATCCACACTCGCAGCGACTGCTGGAAGCCTGCGATCACCGCGCCTTCGATATCACGCCCGAACATATCAGACGCGCCCGGCAAGGATATTTTGCCAATATATCCTATGTCGATGACAAGATTGGCGATATCATCGATGTGCTGAAGCGCACGCGCATGGATGAGAACACGACCATCGTCTTCCTGTCAGACCACGGCGATATGCTGGGCGAGCGTGGGCTGTGGTTCAAGATGTGCTTTTTCGAGGGTTCGGCGCGTGTGCCCCTGATGATTTCGACGCTGGACTGGAGCCCAAAACGCATTGAGACCCCGGTCTCGACACTGGATGTGACGCCCACCTTATGTGCGCTTGCTGGCCTCGATATTACCTCGTTAAAACGATGGACCGATGGCGAGGACTTATCAGGTCTTGCGCAGCAAACCGGCTCGCGCAGCCCCGTGCCGATGGAATATGCTGCCGAAGGATCTATCGCGCCATTGGTGGCGATACGCGACGGGCGCTACAAGCTGACGGTTTGCGCAAAAGACTTTCCGATGCTGTTTGATTTGGAGGCGGATCCAGACGAACGCAACAACCTTGCTAATGATCCTCAGCATCAGGATGCATTATCATCCCTCATGGAGCAGGTGAACAGCCGCTGGGATCTGCCTGCCTTCGACACGTCGGTTCGCGAAAGCCAGGCACGCAGGTGGGTTGTCTACAAGGCACTTCGAAACGGCGCCTATTATCCCTGGGACTACCAACCGCTTCAAAAAGCCTCTGAGCGCTACATGCGAAACCACATGGATTTGAATGTTCTGGAGGAAAACCAGAGATATCCCCGAGGTGAGTGATTGCTGATAGGCAACTTGATGGCGGATGTTAAACTTCAAAAGGCCGTTGCCCAAATCCCTCGAATGCGGTATCCAAGCCCCGTGAAAAATGAGAAATGTCTACGTAGCTCAGCAGGATAGAGCACAGGATTCCTAGTTGCAAATTGGGGGTTACGGTCGGAAACGCCGTAATCGATCTGCTCAAATTCGGGGAACGCTTCGCTGAGCTTTCAGCATGCCAATCCCGAGCCAAGCACCGGGTGAAAATCTGGTGAAGGTGTAGAGACTGGATGGGCAGCACCTAAAGGCCTTCGGGTCCATGGTGAAGGGACAGTCCAGACCACGAACGCGCAAGCGGCGGCAAAAGTCGAAGTGGTATGAATCCTGGGGTCGGAGGTTCGAATCCTCTCGTAGACACCATTTCCAACACAATCAGCCCGCGACGCAACCTGAGGCGATTTAAACCGCCAGAATGGGAGACCATCATGAATATTACACGTATCGGCAGCCAGGCGTCTGGCAAGGGGCCTGCTGAGTGGTTTACCGGAACGGTCCGCATCGATCCGCTTTTTGCGTCCAATGAGGCGCGCCGTGGAGCTGCGGCAACCGTCACCTTCGAGCCGGGTGCGCGCACGGCTTGGCATACGCATCCGTTGGGGCAGACCTTGATCGTTACGGCGGGCTTCGGAAACGTGCAGCGAGACGGCGGGCCTGTAGAAGACATTCGCCCCGGTGATGTCGTGTGGTTCGAGCCCGGAGAGAAGCATTGGCACGGCGCATCGGCCACAACCGCGATGACGCATATTGCGATCCAGGAAAACCTTGATGGCAAAGTTGTAGACTGGATGGAACACGTGACTGATGAGCAATATAGCGCCCAGTAGGTCGTCAGGCCTTAGCGGCACATAGGTGAAAGCTGCGTCTCACTAGTAGCTTCTGTGCGGGCGAACTGCCGCATGACAAAATATCATGCGGCTTTCGTTGCAGCGATGGTATCAGCAGAACGGCTTTCATGCGTTGCGTTGAGGCGGCGTGCGACGATATCGTGGTTGAGCCACTGCACTGGCGCACGTGGCTGAGACGATGCGCCGAAAATCAGTTGTCCCGTTGCTTCCACAACAAGCGCGCTCAAGAGATCGCTGATCATCACCTTGTTGTCGCGATGCATGGCAGTGATTTCGTTCGACGTGCCGATTGTCAGGTCAGCCTGTGTCTGGCTATTGGGCATCGGCCATGCGGTGAAGTCGTAGAACGGCACCATCACGTCGCTCGCTTGCAGCTTGCTGATCTTGTGCATGACGCCATCGAGCGTGTGACCGTCTGCCAGAAGCGCTTCACAGGCCTGCCACTGCTCGTCTGCCCACTGGCCGCCGTTTTCTTTTTTCAGCGCCAGCAACAGTGGAATCAGAGGCAGTTCAATACCGGTGAACACATCCGACGAATTGGTGCGGATTTCCGGGCAGTTATAAACGGAAGCCTTGATGCCCTTTGCCCATGCACCTTCGGCAATGCCTTCGAGACGCATCTTGGCGTAGCCCTGCGTGTAATTCGTATAGGTCTGCCAGCGATATTCACCGTCGATCAGAATGCCTGTGCCGTGGTAACCGTAAGCCGTGTAGCGAACCTGGCCGCCGGATGCTTCGACACGGTTGCGGATGGCGGCGCTAGCGTCGATCAGGTGCTGGAATGTATTGGCCGAGACCTCATCGAAATTGCGAAGAATGAGCTTGCCCATGTCGCTGTCGATCAAAGCCTGCGACGACATGTGGCGGGCACCGGTGCCCTTGTAGATGCGGTTGGCAACGACGAGGAAAACCTTCGCCTTCGGAATGCCACCGGCCATCGTGTGAGCGAAGAAGACGTTTTGACCGTCAGGAATCATGTCGTTGAGAGTGGCCATCACCTCAGACAGGGCGTCTGTGAAACGCGCCGTTGCGACTGCCTGGCATTTTTCGATGTAATCCCAGTCGAGCTTTTCGCGCTCCCAGCTCTCAAGCGTCAATCCAGTGAGAAGGTCTGTTGGCGTTGGGCCACCCTCGGGCGCATCCAGATCGAAGCCTGCCATCAGGGGAACGTTGATGATGGTTCCGCCCAGTCGTGCTTCCGCTTCCGAAAGCTCATCCTTGGTCAGGGCACGCAGGGCATTGTTTTCGTCGCGCCGTCCAACCGTGATGCCGACGATCCGCATTCCGGCCTTACGGGCTTGATCGAGCAGGCCTGTCGCGTAGCCACGTCCGAACAGTTCGCCGAACAGTACAAAGACGTCGCCTTTTTGAAACACGGTGTTTTCGGAGATCGTCTCCATCGCAATCGGGTTTTTCATGTGCTCAGTTCTTCATATTAAGAGGCGTCGGCAAATCGCCGCGACAGGTGTTGAACACTAAATGACTGCAGTGGGCCCAGAAAGAAAGTCATTTAAAATGACGGAATATATCAAAACGTGAAGGCGATGGCCGTGCAGGTGTTAAGACGCATTGGATTTCGGCTGGTTCCGTGGACGATTTCAATTTTTTTTGGCATCGAATGGCTGCTATCGAGCGTGTCTGCAGAGCCACAGCGGAAAACTCGCTGGGGAAAAATCGCCTCGAGCGGCGCTTTGGCAATAGGTGATTAACCTTTATTTTCTATCTCAGTTGCTGTGCCGAATGTCCGTTTATGATGAGTGTACAGGCTGTGATGCGTATTCCCCGTTCCAATTTAAACCATTCCATCAATACGATAGAAGAGAGGGGAGCAAATAAGCCCGTGGCAGAACCGCATGTGACGCAAGGCGCGTCGGACGGAATGATTCCGTTAACCGCTGATCAGCGTGCTGTTATGGGCCATAACGCAGACCAGATTGCCGCCAACGCGATCGAGGGACGTGACGACATGCCGTTATGGCAGAATGCGTTCACGCTTGGGCCTAATGTCCGGTTTACGCGCACGCCGCAGAATATCGTTGCTGGAAAGCAATCCACGAACGGAGCGCCCGGCAAAGCCGAGGATGATGTCGCTGCATTTGCGCCCACTGACATCAAGCTGGTGAGCACGGAAGTTGCCGAATCAAAGTTGACGGACGAAGAGCGTAAAATCGCCAAGCCAGCCGTTTTGCCACAGCCGCCCGGTGCAATCGGTGCACTTGCACTGACATATCGGTTGCGCCGCGAACTGGCTTTGAAACAGCAGCAGGATGCATCTGCACCAGTTGAGCCGGCGCCTGATGCCGTCAATCCGACGGATGCCGTTGTAACCGAGCCAGTCGATCTGGTTTGCTTTCCTGCCGAACGTGATCGCGCAAGCCGAATCGATACGCTGGATGTGCCAGCCTTTGCCGCATCTCTGTCAGACGAAATGTTCTGGGAAGCCATGAGCCTTGACGTGGGCGGCGCCATCCTGCCGCCTTCGCAGCCGATGCGGCTTGCCGAACTCGCCCGGATCAAAGCCCAGCGCATGGCCACCGTTCCGCCGAAGCCAATGGCACCTTTGGTTGTGAAGCCCGCGCCGGTCCAGATTATCCGTCAATCGCTGCCAGTCACTGACAAGCCTCTTCTTCCCAAGGCTGAGGGATCAGCTGTTGCATTGTATCGGCAGCTTGAAATTCGTGCCGTTCGACCGGCTGAAACGGATGCAGCCGAGCAAGTCGAAGACCTCGTCGTTGCCGCGTCCGTCGAAGAGGCAGCGCAGGTCGCTTCACCCGTCGAGCAACAGCTCATCGAGTCTCCCGTGGCCACCCAGCGGCGCCGCGAGATGCGCACGGTCGCGCGCAACAATCAGCCCATGTTCCTGGATGCGCCTGTTTTCAGCGAGGGCGAATACGAATATCCGCCCATCGACCTTCTGCAAAAGCCGCAGGTTCTGCAAACCACGACGATGACGCCGGAAGCGTTGGAGCAGAGCGCTGGCCTGCTGGAAAGCGTATTGGAAGATTTCGGTATCAAAGGCGAAATCATCGACGTCCGGCCTGGCCCTGTCGTCACGTTGTACGAATTCGAGCCTGCACCTGGCGTAAAATCTTCGCGTGTCATCGGTCTGTCTGATGATATCGCCCGCTCCATGTCGGCACTGTCGGCCCGTGTGGCCGTCGTGCCCGGCCGTAACGTCATCGGTATCGAGCTGCCCAATCCGGTTCGCGAAACAGTCTATTTCCGTGAATTGATCGAGTCTCACGACTACGACGAAACAAGGATGAAGCTGGCATTGTGCCTGGGCAAGACCATTGGCGGCGAGCCTGTTGTGGCCGAGCTTGCCAAGATGCCGCATCTTCTGGTGGCCGGTACCACGGGTTCGGGCAAGTCGGTTGCGATCAACACCATGATCCTGTCGCTGCTCTACCGGTTGAAGCCGGAAGAATGCCGCCTCATCATGGTCGATCCCAAGATGCTGGAACTCTCCGTCTATGACGGGATCCCGCATCTGCTGACCCCCGTGGTGACGGACCCCAAGAAGGCCGTGATGGCGCTGAAATGGGCCGTGCGCGAAATGGAAGACCGGTATCGCAAGATGTCGCGTCTGGGTGTGCGCAACATCGATGGTTACAATGCTCGCGCGGCCTCTGCCCGTGCCAAGGGCGAGACCGTGATGTGCAATGTTCAGACCGGTTTTGATCGTGCAACGGGTGAAGCCGTGTACGAGCAGGAGGAAATGGACCTGACGGCGATGCCTTACATCGTCATCATCGTCGACGAAATGGCCGACCTGATGATGGTCGCCGGCAAGGAGATCGAAGGTGCGATCCAACGTCTGGCACAGATGGCGCGCGCGGCCGGTATCCACCTCATCATGGCGACGCAGCGCCCCTCCGTCGATGTCATCACCGGCACGATCAAGGCCAACTTCCCCACCCGCATTTCCTTCCAGGTCACCTCCAAGATCGACAGCCGCACCATCCTTGGTGAACAGGGTGCCGAGCATCTGCTGGGGCAGGGCGATATGCTGCATATGGTGGGCGGTGGGCGCATTGCCCGCGTCCACGGGCCGTTCGTCTCCGATGAGGAAGTCGAAAAGGTCGTCGCGCATCTGAAGACGCAGGGTCGCCCGGAATATCTGGGTACCGTGACCGAAGATGCGGATGAGGCCGACGAGGCGGAAGAAGAAGACAGCGCCGTCTTCGACAAGACCGCCATGGCCGAAGACGATACCGCCGATCTCTATGAAAAAGCCGTGAAGGTCGTGCTACGCGACAAGAAGTGCTCGACCTCCTACATCCAGCGTCGCCTGTCGATCGGTTACAATCGTGCGGCATCTCTGGTGGAGCGCATGGAACAGGAAGGCATCGTCGGGCCTGCCAACCATGTCGGCAAACGCTCCATCATTGTTGGCGAGCGTGATATGTGCGAAGTGCCAGGGGCGGTGGACTGAGCAGTCCGGCCCAATCGATCGCGCAACAGACACGAAACCCGGCAAGAGACTTTGCCGGGTTTTTCGTTGAGGTGATTATTCAGGAGCCGCTTTAGGCAGGCTGGGTCACGCTGCGGGGACGATAGACCATGTCTTTGGTGAAGAGATTGGCCGGTGCTGGGCGCCCGACGTAATAACCCTGAACCTGATTGATGCGCAGCTCTTTCAGCAGCTCAAGTTGCTCGGCGGTCTCTACGCCTTCGACCAAAATTTTATTACCCCGGTTGCGAATGAGGGCGATGATGTCGCTCAGCATGAGTTTTCCACGCGGCGTTTGCGCATCGTGAAGGAATGACTTATCGATCTTCACCGTGTCGAAGTCGATCAGCCTTAGCCAAGACAATCCTGCAAAGCCCGTGCCGAAATCATCGAGCCAGATTTTGATGCCGAGCGTCTTGAGGTCGCTGATGCAGCGCAGGACATCGGAGTTCATGTCCATCTCCAAGCCTTCGGTGATTTCGAAGGCCAGACGTCCGCCGGACACACCGATCTCGCCGAGAATGGCCGCCACTGAGGTTGCGAAACCCGGGCTCTTGAGCTGGATGGGTGAAACATTAACGCTAACGACAGGCATTCTTTCGCATTTCAGTGCCTGCTGGCACACCGTTCGGATCGCCCATAGACCAAGTTCCATGATTGCGCCTGTGCGCTCTGCTATGGGAATGAAGATGCTGGGGGGTACGGCCGTCCCATCCAGAAGTCTCAGCCGCATCAATGATTCAGCGCCGACGATGGTATTGGATTTGAGATCCTTGATGGGTTGATAGACCAGCGATACGAGATTTTGCGCGATTGCGATATTCAGCAAGGCAGCGACGTTTTCCGTGTCATCGCTGTTTTGCGGGTCATTGGGATCGAAGAGTTTCACGGCATTACGACCGTTTGCCTTGGCAAGATAGAGCGCGCGGTCGGCCTCGTTGATGATGCGTTCCAGCTTCGGGTCCTGTTGTGGGCGGGTAAAGGACGCGCCGACGCTCACCGTGATGACAGATGTGCCGTCCCGACGCTTCTCGTGGACAAGACGCATATCCTGAACGGTCGTGCGCAGCGTTTCGGCAATGTCCTCGATGTCCTTGGCGGTCGTGAAACGGGCAAGGGCTATGAACTCTTCGCCGCCATAGCGACCGATCACAGCGTCGAACCTGCTCAAGCTGGTTTGCAGCTTCTGCGCAACTTGGATGAGGCATCGATCACCTTCTTGATGACCGTAGAAATCATTGTATTTCTTGAAGAAATCGACGTCGATGAGAAAGACGGCGAAGTTGTGCTGATGGTTGATCCAGCCGTCCCAAAGCTGCCGCAGCCTGCTATCGATAGCGCGGCGGTTTTCAAGCCCTGTCAACGGATCGGTGTTCGAGAGATGAAGCAACGCTTCGCCGCGCTGTTCCGCCTCCCGCTGCTGGACCTTCGCTTCGATGGCGTTCAGGAAAACCCGGTAACGCTCACGATTGAGCCGCAGGTTGACGTAGGACGTGAAGACGAAGCACGAGAAGTAGAATGTGCCAAAATTGATCTGGTAATAGATGTCTTCGTGGAAATAGCTGAGCGCAAGAAAGTATATGCACAGCACAAGGCTCGAGGCGATCAGAGACAGCACGAAATTGAACGTGAAAAACAGGTTCGCGCCCATCATGAAAATCGCGCCAAACACCATGTAGTAGGACATATTGGTGACATGTGTGGTCATCATGGCCGGCATCAGCCAGGCGATGTAACCGCACACCAGCGCGGTGGCGCAGGCAATGTCCATATGGCTCGTCTTGGCATTAGCACGAATTTGCATTTCAAGCATGAGCAATGCGGCAATGCCGACGACGAAGCGCGCAAACATCGTGTGCGGCGAGACGTCGGGAATAAGCAGGATGTCGGTTACCGAAAACAAGAGGTAGATCGGCACCGCGATCCACAATCCTTGCCGGATCGACGTGCGCCGCTTGGCGTCGGCCTCTTTGAAAAACAGCGCTCGTGAAGCATCGGCTGATCGCTCCTGCGATGCATCCGGCTGGGGATCAAGTCCTACCACATCTACCAAAGTGTGCTTCATGCACTTTTCCATAGGTTGCAATAATATTGCGAGATTACATCACGGGTGCTTGCAAATTATATTGCCAGAGATTTGCCGCTTACTTCCGTTTCCGCAATCGTGGTGATGTCAGAAACAGTCACAACTCCCGCTAATATGGCGTAGTTCCAGCTTAAATTTGCTTAAGGCAAAAGAAAAATACAATCGATCTGCCGTTTACCTTAATAAAAAGTTTCCCGCTAAACGATGTTTTTCTGCACCTGCACCACATTGACTTGCAATCCAATAAGATGTGAATTGTTTCAAAGTTAACAGATCGTTAATCAGGAGAGTTATCGGTGTCCCAGTTGCTGAATAAAAAATTTGATGGTGAAAGTCTTATTACGCCTGAAGCAATATCCGATGAGATATTTGCACAACACTCGGACAATTTTAAAGAGCACTTTGTGATCGCGGAAGCTGAGATCGCGATCCTTCTCAATTTGGCGCATCAACAGTTTCTCAGCGATATTGCACCGCAGCAAATTATACATGAAGTTGCGGGCCGACTACATCAGTTCAGGGAAAAGTACCATTCCAGCGTGTGGAAAGAGCTGATACCTCTTATTCAGAACCACCCCGTCGCAGACTATTTCCTGCAGGACCCCTTCACGCACTGGTCGTTTGACAAGCCCCGCGGCTATTCCGGCGACGCCCAGCTTCTGGACTTCATCTACGGGCATGCGAGCGTTCAGGATAAGATCGAGGCCGCTTCACCGGTCGGATCGGCACTTTACGAATATACCAAGGACGCGTCATCCTCTGTCGCCGTGCGTGAGCGCCGGGATATTCTGACGAGATACGTTGACGATCTTGCCACTGAGCGCGGCCCGGACACCGAGATTTTAACGATTGCAGCCGGGCATCTGCGGGAGGCTAACCGTTCGTCTGCGCTGGCTGAGGGAAGAATCAAACGCTGGGTCGCACTCGACCAGGACCCGCTCAGCATCGGTGCGATCATGCGCGATTTCCAGGGCACCTGCATCGAGGCCATCGACGGCTCCGTGCGCGGAATTCTCTCACGACGTCAGGAACTCGGCACCTTCGATTTTGTCTACGCCGCAGGCCTTTACGACTATCTGATCGACAAGGTGTCCATCAAGCTGACGCAGCGTTGCCTGGAGATGTTGAAGCCAGGTGGTACCTTCCTGTTTGCGAATTTCTCGCAGGATATCGGTGTCGACGGCTACATGGAATCCTTCATGAACTGGGCGCTGCTTTTGCGCACGGAACAAGATATGTGGCACATCATCAATGCCAGCATCGACCCGTCCTTGGTGGAGGCGGAGGTGTTCTTCGGCGAGAACCGCAACATCGTCTACGGTGTTATCCGCAAGAAGGCCTGATTGAGCTTCTCGGCTGTCGCGATGCCTTGCCGGTGTCGCGACAGCAATGCTTTAAAATGATCCGAGAGTGATTTCCTTCGGCGTCGAAAGGCTCTAATGATTGCGCTGATAAAGCAGCGCCTTTGGAGTGATGATGGACAAGCGGTATTATTCTGATTTTGGAGGCCTTCCAGGCCAGACCGAATTGCTTTCGAGCAAGGCCACCTTTACCACGGCCTACGCGGTCATTCCCAAGCGCGTCATGTCTGATATCGTCACCAGTATTCTGCCTCATTGGACAGAAACGCGCGCCTGGATCATTTCGCGACCCATGACGGGTTTCTCGGAAACGTTTGCCCAATATGTCATGGAAGTGCAGCCCGGTGGCGGCAGCGACAAGCCTGAGCCGGACGCGCGTGCGCAAGCGGGGATCTTTGTCGTCGATGGTGAGATGAGCATCAACTATCAGGGTCAAAAACATGCTCTGCGGGCGGGCTCATTCGCCTATATTCCAGCGGGCAGCGTCTGGACACTGCGCGGCGAGGGGACTGGCCCGGTCAAATTCCATTGGGTCAGAAAAGTGTTTGATGTCGTCGATGGTCTGGAACTGCCACCCGCCATCTTCACGCATGAAGACGATCACGAGCTATCCGCCATGCCCGATACGGATGGCAAATGGGCCACGACTCGCTTTATCGATCCCGCAGACGGTCGATATGACATGCATCTCAACATCGTCACCTTCGAGCCTGGAGCGACCATTCCGTTCATGGAAACCCATGTCATGGAACATGGGCTGTTCGTTCTGGAAGGCAAAGCCGTTTACAGGCTCAACAATGACTGGGTGGAAGTCGAAGCCGGTGACTTCATGTGGTTGCGCGCATTCTGCCCGCAGGCCTGCTACGCCGGTGGGCCCGGACGCTTCCGATATCTGCTTTACAAAGACGTCAACCGTCATGTGAAGCTTTGGTAAGTTCCGTTTTCGGCTCACTGGCTTTCGCGCGTGTCGTGCGCAGATGGCTTGAGGCGTCGATATACGGTTGGAAACGCGCCGCACTTTAAGCGGCGCGATCCTGTCAAACCAGCAAATGCTCTGTCGAGGCGATCTGGCTCACGGCCGGATCGTTGATGGAGTAAGCATGGATATAGTCAATCTTCATTTCCGAACCGTTTGGTAATCCGTTCGTCGGCGTTCCTGCTATGCCACCAACCGCAAGGTTGACGATCATATACATGGGATCGTGCATGTCGGATGGTGTATCGGTCTGGGCTACCGCCACGTCATCGAAATACCAGGTGATATGCTCTTCATCCCACAGCAGCCCGTATTTGTGAAACCCTTCGGTGCTGGAGACCTGCACATTGTTGACCGTTGATGTTTGCTGGCCCGTTTCGTTGGAATGCGAAGACATGATAAGCGTATTGGGGTTTTGGCCGCGCATCTCGATGACATCGAGTTCCGGTGGCCACTTTCCATCGGTCGGTAAAAGCCAGAAGGCGGGCCAAGCTCCCTGGTCGCTCGGCATGTCCGCGCGGATTTCGAAATAGCCATAGGTCTGGGAAAAGGATGGGTGCGTGGTCAGCATGCCAGACGTGTAATCATAACCGCTGACAGCTTCCGAAATGGAATCCGGAGTAGGGGCGGCTTTAATGGTCAGTACACCGTTTTGAACGGAAAACGGATTGACCGATGATGTCGGCTGATAGGCCGGATTGATGTACCATTGTTTTTCGGAGTTGGTGTGCAGGGTGCCACCGGCGTCTCCTGCCCACCAGAATTTCGGCTGCCACACGCCTGTCTGACCGTCGCTCAAGGACAGTGAGTTGAATTCGTCGGAGAAGGTCGATGTGAGCTGGGACCGGTCAAGCGTCAGTCGGAACTGATTGGCGTTCAGGCTGTCGGTGGTGGTGTTGGCCAGAACGACGCTTTCACCATTGTCGAAGTTGAGCCAGAGGTCCGCACCCTTTTGCGTCGATGTGGACATCAGGTGATCGAAGGACGTTACGCCATACCCATCCAGCCTGATGATGTCGTCAGAACCGAAATCGGTGACGAGATCCGTGCCGTTGCCCTTGGCAAACACGAAGGTATCAGCACCGCCAGCCCCCGTCAGCACGTCGTTACCCGCACCGCCGTCGATCGTCTGTTTGCCGGAACCACCTGTGATAATGTTGTCGATGGAATTTCCGAACGCATTGCGACCATCACCCGTGACGATGAGGTTTTCAAAGTTGTCGGGAAGCGTGTAGCTCATCCAGGTGTTAATGGTGTCGGTGCCCTGACCGGCAGATTCAGCTGCACGATTGGATGTCGAATAGAGATAGTAGATGTCGTCGCCTGTGCCGCCATGCATGGTGACGTTGACGCTGCTATCACCCCACATGGAGTCATTCTTGGTGGTGCCGTAGAGATCGGGACCGGAGCCGGTCGCCGAGAAAAAGCCGGTGGATGTGTCGCTATAATAAAGCGGCTTTCCAAGAGCATTCAAAATCGATTTCGCCATCGAACCATCTCCTGTTGAAACTGTCCTCCCCGACACTCTCGCTGGTGAGGAGTGTAACAGCGACGGCGTTTTCATATATGGCGAAAATGCGATAAATTGCCCTCAGACCCTCCTCAAAAGTGAGGGGTATGTGGTGGCAGTCAAAACGTTCAGACGTGATTTTGCATGCAGATCACGACGCGGGCAGGGTCACCGTCAGTTTCGCAATGTCACCCCAGTATGCCTGAAGCAATGTTTGTCCCGATAGTCTGACCAGGCCGCAAAGACTACCCGTCGTTACGACATGACCGCGCTTGAACCCGCCGAGGTGGTCGAGTGGCGCATTGGCGTAGGCCAAGAGCGGGGTGAGGGGATCAGTTTGCGGATGCTTGGGCACGGCGGCAAACAGCACATCCTCGCCACTCTCCAGAACAAGGGCGGGAAGAGTAGCGTCCTGGTTGGTCAGACGATCGATAATCGATCTGTCGATTTCAGGGCCGAGAACGAAGGAGTGATTGCCAAGGCGATCGGCCAGATGCAACGCAAACGGTGCCTTGTTTTCCTCGATCATCCGATAGCTGACGAGCTCGGCGCCCAGATGAACGGATGCGACGTGGGCGAGAATCTCCTCGCGGGAATATTCTTTGTTGTTCGCTGGTGGAGGAATATCCTCTGCAAGAACAAAACATATCTCGATTTCGATACCGACTGCACCCGGTTTGGGAACGTCAAAGGCCGTATCTGTGATGGTATCGAAAACATCGAGAAGGGGTGCGGCAACGGCGCGAACGCCATTCATCGCAACCTTCCATCCGCCGATCTCTTTGCCGATGGCCGCTGCCGCGATTGCCTGCGCGGCCATGCCTGTCTCGACCGTATCGGGCACAAGACCGTTGCTTTCCAGTTTCGCCGCGCTGAGTGACGATTGCTGGTTTTCAGCCTCGGCGAGAATAGCACCAAGTCTTATGTTCGCCTCAGTCATCGTCGTCATGCAAAACGCTCCCGTAACGTCAATTTCTAAGGTTTTCATCGCAGTCATTTGTGGTGCTGGCAAGTGAAGCGACATTCGAGACGTCATAAATACATGGTCTTCAACATCTATTCATCGCAATTGCTGAATCTTCATGATTTGCGCGGTTGTGGCCCGTCATATCGTGCACGTGGACGGATCAGTTTTTTCTGTTGAAACTGCTCAAGGGCGTGCGCAATCCAGCCGACGGTTCGGCCGATCGCGAAGAGGGCCAGCGCCGCACCGCTCGGCAGTCCCAGTTCACGGCGAACGCACACCAGCGCAACATCGATTGTCGGTCGTTTGCCCGTCGTTTCCGCAACGGTGTCTATGAGGGATTGACGTGCGTCGTTGCGCGGCAAGAGAGCCAGCAAGGCTGCGGCTCTGGGGTCTCCGTCCGGATAAAGCGGATGATCGAAACCAGGTAGACTATCACCGCGGCGCAGGCGCCTCTCTATCACAACTGCGCCATTGGCCTCCGCATTGATTTCCTCGAACAGGATTTCGACAAGGCTTGTCATGCCGCCATGCAAGGGGCCGCTCAATGCTGCAAGTCCCGCATCAAGGCTTGCTCCCAGCGAAGCGCCTGTTGACGCGACGACACGTGTTGCAAAGGTTGACGCATTCAGTTCGTGATCGGCCAAAAGAACGAGTGTCCGTCGCAAAATATCCGCACCTTTTTCATCAAGCCGCCATGTATGCGCCAAGTGCAGATGGGTGGGCATTGCGCTCTGCTGGCTGCCGCTGGCCGCAGCGGTCATCGCTCGCACCAACGCTGCCGCACTTGGCCAAAGGTTCCGATTGTCGCGCTGCCACGCCGTCAGCCGACCCGCCTCAACGAAGGAAAGCAGCGCCTGACAGCGCTCCGTCAATGGCAGATTTTTCGTCAGCTCCAGCAAATTGCTGTCCCATGGCAAGGGCTCAAGACTCGCAAAAGGATCGTGATCGCCACAGGCCCACAATAAACGTGCGGTATCTTCCAGAGATGCGTGGTTTGCCAAGGTGACGGCGTCTTGGCCTCTATAAAAGAGCAGACCATTCTCGATCAGCGTAATGCCCGAGGATAACACCGGCAACCCCCAATCCAGCGTCGTCGCCGCCACATCACGCGGTTTGCGTCCGACCGACTTGGTCTTCCTCATCCGCTCGATGTCGGTGTTGTCATAGAGGCGTTTGCGGGGATCGTCCGGGTCCTCCATGGCACGCACAAGGCCGCGACTGACATAGGCGTAAAGTGTCGCACGGCTGATGCCGAGGATGTGTGATGCGGCCTCCGCATCAATGAAATGGTCGTACCCGGTCATTTTCTTCACATTGATTAATTGAATCAAGATTGATTATATTGATTCAACCATCATTCTCACGCAAGTCAACCCTGTGAGGATTATCATGGCCGCCCAATCGAAAAACGTCTCTTCATCGGTCTTAGACGCCGTCAGCCCCGGTCTGGAGAATATCGTTGCAGCGCAAACTGTTCTCAGCCATGTCGATGGCGCCGCCGGTCGCCTGATTTTGCGCGGATATGATCTCGATAGCCTGTCAGACTGGAGCTTCGAGGCCGTTCTCGCGCTTCTCTGGAAGGATTTGGCGCCCAACTCTCAAGATGCGGTGGAAATCCGGGCGGCGCTTGCGCAGGCGCGAACGCAAGCATTCGCGTTGGTCGAACCGCTTCTGGCGACCACAGAGGCGCTGTCGCACGTCGAGGCATTGCGGCTATTCCTGTCCTCGCTTGCAGACGCAGAGCCCGGAGCGCACCATATCATGGCCGTTGCCGCCGTGCCGGTCTTTGCGGCTGCTATTGCGCGTAAAAGCGCTGGTCTAGCGCCAATCGCCCCCAATGCAACGCTGGGCCACGCAGCCGATTTCCTCCACATGCTGCATGGCGTTGAGGCATCTCCCGAAAAGGTCAGGGCACTCGACACCTATCTTGTGACCGTAGCCGACCACGGTCTCAACGCTTCCACCTTCACGGCCCGCGTCATTGCGTCTACGAAAGCCGGGATGTTCTCGTCCGTCATCGGCGCGCTGTGTGCGCTGAAAGGTCCACTCCATGGCGGCGCCCCTGGTCCGGTCCTCGATATGCTGGATGCCATCGGCGATGACAGCAATATTCATGCGTGGCTGGTCGATGCGCTCGCACGGGGTGACAGATTGATGGGGTTTGGTCATCGCATCTACCGGGTCCGCGATCCGAGGGCGGATGTGCTCAAAAAGGCCGTCGGCGCTTTGCGAAACGATAGTGATCGCATCAGCTTTGCAGAGGCGGTCGAAAAAGAAGCTCTATCCCTCTTGGCAGAAAAGAAGCCCTTGCGTCCGTTGCAAACTAACGTGGAATTTTATACGGCGCTGGTTCTGGAAGGTGTCGGCTTCCCAAGGGAAAGTTTCACCAATGTGTTTGCCGCCGGTCGTATGGCGGGATGGACCGCGCATGTTTTGGAGCAGGATCACGTGGGAAAGCTCATCCGTCCGCAATCGCACTATATCGGTCCTATGCCGCGATGAAATTGACGTGGTAGGGGCACCCGAAATCGAAGCGGCATCGTATGTATTGAACGGCTTTCCCGTTATGGTGCTATACACTTCCCGCTTGAACGCTCTTGCCCGCCAACCTTGCTGTGAATGCTAAAAAACCGATCTGTTATTTAGGTTTTGTTTTCCATATCTCGGAATGGTTGTGGGAAATAGCAATTTACGCCTGTCCGTTAAGTCCATGGTTAAAGCTTATTCCCTAGGGTCCGTGGACACGGGGAAAAAGGTTTCAGGCCTGAATGGTCGCTCACGATAACATTGAGGAACGGGAGGCTGGCGATCTGCGTGGAAGCCGGTCTCGGCTCGTCTGGTATCATTCGCTTTTCTGGAAGATCAATGTCTTCTTGGTGTCCAGTGTGGTCCTTGCCTATATCGTCGGTGCGACCATCGGCTGGGTCATGGTGGAGCGCGATTCGCAAGAGCAATGGCGGCGTCAGGCCGAACTAAATGCGCAGGTCACCTCGTCCGCTATCCGCTCCATTTATACATTCGTTGCCATTGATAGCGCGGATGATGGCCAGATTACCAAAATTATAAGCGAGCGGCCCTTGGGCGACGATGCGTCTATCCTCGACACCGGTTTCAACCCTAGCGATGTTTTAAACCTTGCCGCATCGCAGACCAAAAACAATATTTGGCTCTTTCAGACATCATCGAAAGGACAGGCTTTTTCCAGCTCGGCAAAGGCACTCGGCTCGGGTGAAGGCGAAGCCCTGGTTCTGCCCGAGGACGCGAAACCGGCTCATTTTTACGTTGGATTTGCCGATATCGGCGATATCAAGCATTTCATCGCCTACGTGCCCGTCGTCACGCCGCACGGTAACCTTCAAGGCGCTGTGGTCACGACCATCGGCGAGGCTTCTGTTCTTCAGGAAAGCCAGAACCGGTTGTTGCGCAACTCCGTAGTGCTGCTTCTTACCATCCTCGTCCTGACCGGCATCACCGTCACCTTGATCATGCGCAAGGTTTTCAAGCCGGTGCCGTCGCTCGTCAGCGCGTTGACCCGCATCGCGCATGACGATACCCGCATCGTTACCCCTTTTCAGGATCGCCACGACGAAATCGGCCGTTTTGCGATTGCCATCGAAGCTCTGCGCGAAGCGGTGGTCGAACGCGAACACCTCAGGCAGGTGCGCGATGTGGCCAAACATATGGAGCATCTTGCCCATCATGACGCTCTGACCGGGCTTCCAAACCGCGCGCTTTTTAGCAAGAAAATAGAAGAGATGACGGCACTGACCGATGGTGAGCGTCGCCAGTTCAACATCATGCTGCTGGACCTTGATCGCTTCAAATCCATCAATGATGGGCTGGGGCATGCAAGCGGCGATGCTTTGCTTGTGTCTTTTGCCGAGCGGTTGCTGCTTTTGATGAGGCCTGGCGACATCGCCGCTCGTCTTGGCGGCGACGAATTTGCGATCATGCAGGTGGTGAGCAAGAACCCGATTGTCGAGGCCAGTAAACTGGCGTCTGCGATTATTCGTTCGGTGGCAAGACCATTCAATCTTTTGGGCAAAGAGATATCTGTCGGGGCCAGTATCGGTATCTGCACCGATACGGCGACTGATGTCGAAATTTCCGAGTTGCTCAAAAAGGCGGATATCGCACTTTATGCCTCGAAGTCAGAGGGGCGCGGAATATACCGCTTCTTCAAACCGGGCATGGAAATGTCCGGCGACCGCGGACACGTGATGCAACACGACATCGATGCGGCTTTGCGCGACAATCAGTTCGTGCTGCATTATCAGCCGATCTTCTCTGTCCTGAAGTCGGAGCCTGTTGGGTTCGAGGCCCTCTTGCGGTGGTGGCATCCCCGGCTGGGTTGGGTTTCACCGACCGATTTTATTCCCATTGCCGAAAAGACTGGGCAGATCGTGGCGATCGGCGAGTGGGTTCTGAGACGGGCGTGCGTCGATGCCAGCCGACTTCCACCCGATTGCACGATTGCGGTCAACGTGTCTCCCGTACAGTTGCAGCACGGCAACTTCATAAAGACGGTCAAATCAGCGCTCTTCAACAATGGTCTACCGGCATCACGTCTGGAGCTGGAATTGACGGAGAGCGTGCAGATATCCGCCTTGGAGTGCAAGGAAACGTTGGAGAGCATCAGAGCGCTGGGCATCGGCATTGCGCTTGATGACTTTGGGACGGGTTATAGCGGCGTCAGCTATCTGCTCACACTGCCCGTTACCAAGATAAAAATCGACCGTAGTTTCATCATGGGCATCGAAGAGCGGTCTGAAAGCCGAGCCGTCATTCGCAGCCTTTTACAGCTCGCTGGTAGCCTTGGGCTCGAGACGACGACGGAAGGCATTGAAACCGAACATCAACTTGAGTTCGTTCGGTCCACTGGCTGCTTGCTGGCGCAGGGATACCATCTTGGGCGCCCCGCCAATATCGAGGAAATCGAGCGTATCTATCATCATTTTTATCCCCGGAAGGTGTCATCGCTAGGAGCGTAACACATGCGATATGCTGAGTTTTTGTGTGCGAATAGGAAATTCCTGCAGATTGGCGTGAGCGCTTTCGTCTCCGCAGCACTTGCTTTTCAGGTGTTCGGTACATCGGTTGCAACTGCCAGTGAGGAGGGGACGCTGGACAAGATCGCTCGGACCAAAACGATAACGATCGGGTATCGCTCCGATGAAGTGCCGTTTGCCTATCGCAACCAAGATGGCGCAGCTGTCGGTTATACGGTTGAGTTATGCAATCGCATTGCCGATCACGTCCGTGCTGAGCTTGGTCTCGATAAGATCAATATTGACTACGTCCTGGCGACAGCTGCCACCCGTTTTGTTCTCATCAAGACCGGTAAAATCGATCTGGAATGCAGCGCCACCACGAACAATGCCGAGCGACGCGAGCAGGTCGCATTCTCCTATCCCCACTTCATCACGGCGACGCGGTTCGTGGCGAAAAAGTCGAGCAATATCAGGGAGATCAAGGATCTGGCCGGGCGCACCGTGGCGTCCACCACCGGCACGGTCAATATCGAGCAATTGCAGCAGCGAAACCGCACCAGCAATCTCAATATCTCGGTGATGCTGGCCAAGCAGAACTTAGAGGGTTTCTCATTCGTGGAAACCAACAAGGCGTCGGCTTTCGTCATGGACGGTGTGTTGTTGGCTGCGCACGTGGCATTTTCCAAATCGCCCGATGACTACATGATCTCATCTGAAACCTTTGGCCCGCCTGAACCCTATGGAATTTTGATGCGCAAGGGTGATGAGCCCTTCCGCACCAGCGTCAATGATGCGCTGCGCACTATATTCGTTGGCGGGGAAATCGACGATATCTACAACAGATGGTTCATGTCACCACTTCCGCCGGATGGACGTAATTTCAACTTGCCGATGTCTGAGGAACTCAAGGCGGCATTTCGTGACCCCAAGGAGTATCTGCAATGAAACGCAGCTTCCTCCGTCAAATCTGCCTAATTCAATCGGTCATTGTCTTTCTCATGTCAGCAGGTCTAGCGGCTGCGGACTTCACGACGCCGACTCTGGAGCGTATCAAGGAAACCGGCAAGATCAGGATAGGATACGGCGTCACCCCGCCATTTTCGTTCACGACGGCGCAGGGTGAAGTGGTTGGATATTCCGTCGACATATGTCGCGCATTGGCCGAAAAGCTGAAAGATCGGCTGCAAATGCCGACGATAAAGGTCGAATTTATCCCGCGCACGCCGAGCAACCGCATACAATTGCTGAACGATGGCATGATGGACATCGAATGCAACGCCAGTACAAACACAGCCGAGCGGCGTAAGAGCGCGAGTTTTTCCATCAGCCATTTCTTCGGTGCAACCCGCTATGTGTCGCTCGCGAAAAACGGCATGGAAACCTTGGCAGACCTGAAGGGCCGTTCCGTCAGCGTCGCTCTTGGCACGGTCAACGTCAGTGACATCAACGAGATCAATCGGTCACAAAAGCTCAATATGTCGATTGTACCGGTGGACACACTGCAATCGGCGTTCGACATGGTCACGGATGGTAAGGTGTCTGCATTTTCCATGGATGAGGTTTTGTTGAGCATGATGATTGCGCAATCGAACACACCGTCCGATTATCGGATGTCATCAGACAAGGTGAGCGACGAGCAACCCTTCGGCTTTATGATGCGGCTAAACGACGAAGCCTTTACTGATGCGGTCAACCATGCGCTGGCCGAAATCTACAAAAGCCCACAAATGCCTGAGATCTATTCCCGCTGGTTCGAGCAGCCCGCTCCGGGGACAGGTGTTAATCTCAAGCTTCCCATGAGCGCAACGTTAAAAGAAGCCTTGGCCAACCCCGTTCCAATCAAGTAACGCACGCAGTGCTGCGGGATCGACGATCAGCCGACCCCGCCAATGCGTTTCCACCCCTGCCGTCAGGCCTTTTCAAGAGCAATCGCGATGCCCTGGCCAACGCCGATGCACATGGTGGCAAGTGCTTTGGCTTTACCCGTCAGCGAAAGCTCAAGAGCAGCCGTTCCGGCAATCCGCGCGCCGCTCATACCCAAGGGATGGCCGAGCGCGATCGCACCACCATTGATGTTGGCACGCGGGTCGTCGTCGGCGATGCCAAGCTGGCGCAGCGTGGCCAGCCCTTGCGACGCGAAGGCCTCGTTGAGTTCGATGACATCCAACATGTCTTGCGCCCAGCCAAGCCGAGCCAAAAGCTTCGCCGAAGCCGGTGCCGGACCGATGCCCATGACGCGGGGTGGGACACCAGCCGTTGCTCCACCGCTGACGCGGGCGAGCGGCGTGAGACCATATTTCTTGACCGCTGCCTCTGAAGCGATGATCAGGGCGGCCGCACCATCGTTGACGCCGGAAGCATTGCCCGCCGTCACCGTCGCACCATCCATGCGATTGATCGGCTTCAATTTAGCGAGCACCTCGATGCTCGTTTCGCGGGGGTGCTCATCCTTATCAACGATGACGGGATCGCCCTTTCTTTGCGGAATGCTGACCGGTGTGATCTCTTTTGCCAACCGTCCGTTTGCCTGCGCCTGCGATGCTTTCTGCTGGCTGCGAACGGCAAACGCATCCTGGCTCTCGCGCGATACGTCGTAGTCGATGCCGACATTGTCGCCGGTTTCAGGCATGGAATCGACGCCATACATAGACTTCATGGCAGGGTTCACGAAGCGCCAGCCGATGGTTGTGTCGTAGATTTCAGCGTTGCGCGAAAAGGCAGTCTCCGCTTTCGGCATCACGAAAGGCGCACGGCTCATGCTTTCCACGCCGCCAGCGATCATCAATTCTGCCTCGCCCGATTTGATAGCGCGGGCTGCTGTGATGACCGCATCCATGCCGGAGCCGCAGAGACGGTTGATGGTCGTGCCGGTGACTGACACCGGCAATCCAGCGAGCAAAGATGACATGCGGGCGACGTTGCGGTTGTCTTCGCCGGCCTGGTTGGCGCAGCCGAAGATCACATCATCTACTGCTTCCCAGTCCACTCCGGAGTTCCGCTCAATGAGGGCTTTCAGCGGAATGGCTCCAAGGTCATCAGCGCGCACCGAAGACAGTGCGCCGCCGAAGCGGCCGATCGGGGTGCGGATATAGTCGCAGATAAAGACGTCGGTCATGTCGTGCCTCATAGTTCGGGAGCAGCAAGATCAGCGACAGCTCCATCGGTATGGAGCTTTGCGCCGGTCATCGCCTGCAAATCGTCAATCGTCATGCCCGCCAGCTTCTCACGCAAGACGAACCGGCCATCGACTACATCCACAACCGCGTGGCTTGTGTAGATGCGTGTGATGCAGCCAACGCCGGTCAGCGGAAATGCACATTTTTCGACGAGCTTTGGTTCGCCTTTTTTGGTCACATGCTCGGTGATGACGAAGACCTGTTTTGCACCATGCACCAGATCCATCGCGCCACCGACGGCTGGCACGCCTTTGGAGCCGACACGCCAGTTGGCGAGATCGCCATTCTGCGCCACTTGGTAAGCACCCAGAATGGCCACATCCAGATGTCCGCCGCGCACCATGGCAAAACTGTCGGCATGGTGGAAGAAGGCAGCCCCCTGCTTGAGTGTCACGGCCTTCTTGCCGGCATTGATCAGGTCCCAGTCTTCCTCGCCTTCAGGCGGGGCTTCGCCGAAATTGAGGATGCCGTTTTCGGTGTGAAAGATGGCTTCGCGCCCAGGCGGCTGGTAACGGGCGACCATTTCGGGAAAGCCGATGCCGAGATTGACATAGGCACCGTCCTCGATGTCCTGCGCTGCGCGCCACGCGATCTGGGCATTGGAGAGCTTGATGTCTTCGAACGTGTTGAGAGCGTTGATGTCGTCGGTCATGCGTAGGCCACTCCTGCGCGGATCAGTTCTTCTTCTTGCTGCGGATGTTCGATCTGGACGACTCCGTCCACGAAGATGCCTGGCGTGATCACTTGCTCGGGGTCGATGCTACCCGGCGGCACGATCCTGGAAACCTGCGCGATTGTCGTTGCAGCCGCCATGCACATGAGCGGGTTAAAGTTGCGGCCAGCCTTGTTGTAGGTCAGGTTGCCGTGGGTGTCCCCCAGATGCGCCTTGACGATGGCGAAATCCGCTTTCAGCCAGCGCTCCTGCACATAGTGGCGACCATCGAATTCAGCGATCGGCTTGCCTTCGGCAAGTTCGGTCCCGTAGGCTGTCGGCGTGTAAAAAGCCGGAATGCCAGCACCGCCTGCGCGGATGCGCTCGGCCAGCGTTCCCTGCGGAACGAGTTCGAGTTCGATCTGGCCTGCCAGATATCGGTCGGTGAAAGCCCGTGGATCGGACGAACGGGGGAATGAGCAGATCATCTTGGCAACCATCCCGGCATCAATCATGGCGGCGATGCCGATGCGCCCGTTTCCGGCGTTGTTGTTGACGACGGTCAGGTTCTTCGGACCCTTGTCGATCAGTGCATGGATGAGCTCGATGGGCGCGCCCGACCCTCCAAAGCCACCAATCATGACGACTGCGCCGTCACCTATGGCGCTAACAGCATCGGCAGCGCTCTTGATCGTCTTGTCCATATGTCGGCCTCCCAGACTTCGTCCAATGGCCGACAGCTAAATCTGAACAGGGCTCGACTGCAACCATTTTGTGCGATATGCCATATTTGTTCGATTATCGCACGAAAATGGTGGTCTGATGGTAACAAGTGACAAAGACATGATGGGCGGGCTTGCTAAAGGCCTAAGTGTTATCGAGGCATTCAGCGCAGACCATCCACGTCTCTCCATCTCGCAGGCTGCCGATATCGCCGGGCTTGATCGGGCGACAACAAGACGCTGCCTTCTGACGTTGGCGCAGCTTGGCTACGCCGCCTATGACGGTAAGTTTTTTACGGTGACGCCCAAGGTCCTGCGTCTGGGCACCGGGTGCCTTGCCACCATGCGGCTGCCGCGTATCGTCCAGCCTTTGCTGGATCATCTTTCCGAACAGATCGGCCAGAGCACATCGGTTTCTATTCTCGACGAGACCGATATCGTCTATGTCGCACGCGCCGCCCAGCGACGGGTCATGTCCATTGCCCTGATGCCGGGATCGCGTCTCCCAGCCTATTGCACCTCAATGGGGCGCGTCTTGCTGGCCGCAATGAATTCAGATGACAGGGAAAAATATCTGGCATCGATCAAGCTTGAGGCGCGAACGGAAAAAACCATCACTGACATTCAGTTGCTGATGACCGAACTAGATGTGACGAAGGCCCGCGGTTATGCGCTGATCGACCAGGAAGTCGAGGTCGGGCTTCGGTCGATTGCCGTGCCGCTCAGAAATGTCCATGGCAAAACAGTCGCAGCGCTCAATGTCGGCCTGCCTGCCTCGGCGGCATCGATGGCGCAATTGGTCGAAAATTACCTTCCGCCACTTTTAAAGGTTCAAGGCGAGCTGGCTAGAATGCTGGTCTGATTGTCAGCTTGCAAGGCAATCGACAGTCTCGTCTGCTCGACAGTGCGCCACGCACGTGGGCTCATACCGGTTTCGCGTTGAAAGAAACGCGAGAAATAGGCGGGATCGTCAAATCCCAAACCGCTTGCCACCATCTGCACGGTGGATACCGTAAACAGCAGTTCCTGCTTGGCAATGTCGAGTTGTTTTTGCGCAATCAGCCTCTGGAGGCTCGTACCGCATTGTTGTCTCACAAGACGATTGAGATGCGTTTGCGATACGCCCAGTTGCTCTGCGTAAAAAGCGGTGCGTTTCTGTTCGCGGATATGCCGCGCGATCAAATCCAGCAGGCGCTCGAAGCGACTGCCATTGGCATCCAGTCCGTCTCCGTGAAATGTTTGCTGCGATATGCGGACAAGATAGACGATCAACGATACGATTTGTCCTTCGATGAGCGATATGGACGCCAATCCGCTGCTTGAATATTCTCGCGAGATCGTCTCACAACACGAACGGACATCACCGAGCACAGTGCTGTTCTCGAGCGTGATCAAAGATGGTGCTTTGAAGTATCGGCGCGACAATGCCTGGATGGCGGCAGGCAGCGCCGCCGGTATGATGGTGACGATAACACCTGAAATATCCGGCGAGAACCGGAAGCCATGCTGAAAGCCGGGCGGCACGACGATAATGGCAGGCGGCGTTATGGTTTTAGCCTCGCCATTCAGCACGGCATCGCCTTCCCCGCCTGAGATATAGAGGATTTGCAGAAAGCCCTCATGACGATGAAGGCCGATCTCGAAGCGGTGAAGGCTGCTGCGCGAAAACAACGTTTCGCAATGAAAGCGAAAATCCGCCTGCTGGCCGGAATCTTCGCCGTAGAGTTGGTCTTCAACGTCGTGCGCCATGCCGCCACCCTGGAGTTTATGGTCGGATAGTGCAAGAGCTGTGTTTGAAAGTCCATTGAAAGGTGATGGCTGGGGCGGCAGATTTCCCGACGGGAGAGACCGTTTTGGGAGGATACAATGCGCACTCACGTCGTCATCATCGGTTCAGGGCCAGCGGGCCTGCTGCTTGGGCAGCTCTTGGCAAAGGCGGGTATTGACACCGTCATCCTGGATCGGGTCGGGAAAGATTACATCCTTGGCAGAGTTCGCGCCGGTGTGCTGGAAGAGGGCACCGTCCGTTTACTTGAGGAGGTCGGTGTCGCCGCCCGCCTTCATAAGGAAGGGTTGCCGCATGATGGGTTTTCCCTGGCGTTCGATGGCCGCGATCATCGCATTGATCTCCATGAATTGACGGGTGGAAAAAGGGTCATGGTCTATGGCCAAACCGAGGTCACCCACGACCTGATGGATGCGAGAGAACGCCAGGGCCTCGTCACCATCTATGATGCGGTTAACGTGCAGCCGCACGACTTCGATGGCGACAAACCCTATGTGACCTTTGACAAAGACGGCTCGACACAGCGCATCGATTGCGATTTCATCGCGGGTTGTGATGGTTTCCACGGTGCAAGCCGTAAGGCCGTTCCGAAAGGCGCGATCAAGGAATTCGAACGCGTCTATCCTTTCGGCTGGCTCGGCATTCTTGCCGATGTGCCACCGGTCAATCATGAGCTGATCTATGCCAACCATCCGCGCGGCTTTGCGCTCTGTTCCATGCGGTCTGAGACGCGCAGCCGTTATTACATTCAGTGTTCTCTTGACGAAAAGGTCGAAAGCTGGAGCGATGACCGGTTCTGGGATGAGATACGCCTTCGCCTCCCGTCCGAGCATGCGCAGTCGATGGTCACCGGGCCATCTTTCGAAAAGTCCATAGCGCCGCTGCGCTCATTTGTGGCTGAACCGATGCGGTTCGGGCGGATGTTTCTGGCAGGTGACGCCGCCCATATCGTGCCCCCCACGGGTGCGAAAGGTCTCAACCTCGCTGCCAGCGATGTCTATTATCTCAGCCACGCCTTGACCGAATATTACAAGGATCACTCCGAAGCGGGCATCGAAGGTTACTCGGGTCGGGCCCTGTCCAGAGTCTGGAAAGCCGTTCGCTTTTCCTGGTGGATGACGACAATGATGCACCGCTTTCCCGATACCGGCGATTTCGGCCAGAAGATACAGGAAGCGGAACTGGACTATCTCGTGCAATCAAGGGCCGCTGCCACGTCGCTGGCGGAGAACTATGTCGGCCTGCCCTATTGAAGCGGTGAGGCGGCCAGTGCCTCGGCTGTCTCGCGGATCGTCTGCATCAACAGCGAAAGGGGCAGAGACGGTTGGGTATCTGCACGCATGGTTAGACCCACAGGGCCACTCGTGTCGGTGGTGTCGAGCGGCAGCACGGCAAGCGTGCCATCCGCCACATCCGCGGCGATCACGCCTTCCGAGATGATCCAGATAGCATCGCTGGTTCTCAAGAAGGCTCTGCCGAAGGCATCGGATACCGTCTCGATCCGGGTCTGCAGTTGCGGCACGCCATGTGCCAGCAGAAACTGATCGACGACCGGCCCGATGACAGAGTTCCGCGTCGGCGTCAGCACCGGAAACTCGTGCAGGCGCGCGAAAATGGAGGTCTTTTCGGACAATAACGGATGTTTGGCCCGCACCACGAAACGGACCCGTTCTGAATAGAGATGCTCGAACGAAAAGCCCGTCATTTTCTCAGGTGCTGCCAGTCGCCCGACGACGAGATCGAGATCGCCGATCCGCAATTGCTCGAGCAGGACGGCATTTTCACCCGTCACGATTTTGACGGTGCTGCCTGTGTCTTCTTTCAGAAAACTGGCCATGACCTTCGGCATGATGCTGACGGATACGGTCGGCAAGGCGCCGATCCTCACCGGCACACCACTTTTGAAGGCATCCTGCGAAACCGAATCTACTGCCTGCCGCAGCGCCGTCATGGTGGCGCCGGCATGCTTCAAGAAGATTTCGCCATAGCGACTGAGCTTGATACCGCGCCCGTCACGCTCGAACAGCACCACACCCAGCACCTCTTCCAATTCTCGAACGGTCTTGGTCACTGCAGGCTGGCTGACATGCAAAACGGTCGCTGCCTTCATCACGCTTTTCTGGCGGGCGATTTCCACAAAGGTCTGGATATGACGGAATTTAAGGCGGTTATCGAGCATTTATATAATCTAATGGTTATGTTTTTTAGCGATAAACTCATTTTACTTAACCATTTGCAGCTTGCAAGGTAATCCGCAGGAGGATTGTTTCATGCAATTTATGTTGTCCGGCGCGCGGACCATACACTATTCGGCTATAGCTCTAGGCGCTGCAAAACCCGTCATCGTGTTTATTAACTCGTTGGGAACGGACTTCCGCATCTGGAACGACGTCATGGCGGAACTGGGCGATGGTTATGCCTATGTCCTACACGACAAGCGCGGCAATGGTCTGTCCGACGTCGGTGTTACGCCCTATTCCATAGACGATCACGTCGATGATCTCGAAGCTCTGCTCGATCATCTCGCTGTCAAACACGCCTTCATCTGGGGTCTGTCTGTTGGTGGGCTGATTGCCCAGCGTCTTTATGCACGGCGGCCTGATCTTGTGAGCGCACTCGTTCTCAGCAACACGGCGCACAAGATCGGCACTGCGGAAATGTGGAACGACCGCATCGGGCTTATCGAGCGCGATGGCATAGCCCCATTGGTTGACGGCGTAATGGAGCGTTGGTTTACACCTGCGTTTCGTTCGCATGAGAATGCGACGTATCTTGGTGCGCGCAATATGCTGATACAGCAGAACAAGGCCGGATATGCCGCGACCTGCGCCGCTATCCGCGACGCTGACTATACCGAACAGGCGCCGAAAATTGCCGTCCCGACCCTGTGCATTGCGGGTGATGGCGATGGATCGACGCCGCCTGATCTGGTGCGCACGCTGTCGTCCCTTATTCCAAGCAGCCGTATGGCCATCATCGATCATTGTGGACACATTCCGTGTCTGGAACAGCCGCGCGCCTATGCGGCGGTTGTCGATCATTTTCTCAAATCCCTGCCGGAGCTTTGACGCATGGCTGAAGCAACAAAATTTGACAGGTTCGAACAGGGCATGACCACCCGCCGCAAGGTGCTGGGAAACGCCCATGTCGATCGCGCCCAAGCGGCATCGACGCCTTTCGATGAACCCTTTCAACGCTTGATTACCGAATCCGCCTGGGGCAACGTCTGGTCTAGTGAGCAGTGGACCAAACGTGAGCGCTCCATGGTGACCATCGCGCTGCTGGCCGCGCTCGGTCAGGATGAAGAAGTGGCCATGCACGTGCGTGCCACAGCCAATACCGGTGCGAGCGAGGAGGACATTCGCGAAGCACTGATGCATGTGGCGATTTATGCTGGTGTTCCAGCCGCCAACCATGCTTTCAAGATTGCAAAGACGACGCTTGCCGAAATGCGGGCAAACGCTTTGTCGCAGGAGGACAAGCCATGACCAACAAGCCGCCAGAGACCGGGCCTTTTTTCGCCAGAGATCACAGCATTCATCCGCCTGCCTATGCACCCGGATACAAGACCTCCATTCTGCGTTCGCCGCAGCGGGCTCTTATTTCTCTGGAGGGCACGAAAAGCGAAATCACAGGCCCCGTCTTTGGCCACAGTCTTCTCAATCCGCTCGACAACGACCTTATCTTGAATTACGCGCGCCCAGGCGAATTGCCCATCGGTCCACGCATTCTGGTGCATGGCCGCGTTCTGGACGAGCGTGGCAAGGGTGTCGACGGCGCTCTGGTGGAGTTCTGGCAGGCCAATGCGGGCGGTCGCTACCTTCACAAGAAAGAAAGCTACCTGGCTCCGGTCGATCCGAACTTCGGTGGCGTTGGCCGCACGATTACCGATGCGGATGGCTATTATTGGTTCAAGACGATCCAACCGGGCGCCTATCCATGGCCCAATGGCGTCAACGACTGGCGCCCTGCTCACATCCACTTCTCCGTGTTCGGCCACGGCTTTTCGCAGCGTCTGATCACCCAGATGTATTTCGAAGGCGATCCGATGATCTGGCAATGTCCAATCGTCAAAACCATTCCCGATAAGGCAGCCATCGAGCGGCTGGTGGCTGCATTGGATATGACATCGGCCATTCCGATGGACATGCGCGCTTACAAATTCGATATCGTCCTGCGCGGGCGCCGCTCGACCCTGTTTGAAAACCGCACGGAGGGCAACTGACATGGTTCAACCGCTTCACTACTTCAAGGAAAGTGCGTCTCAGACAGCCGGTCCCTATGTTCACATCGGCTGCACCCCAAATTTCGTCGGCATCAACGGCGTGTTCGCGCAGGATTTGGGATCGGGCGCTCTTTATAGTGAAGGTGCCAATGGCGAGCGGATCACCATTCGCGGCACCGTTTACGATGGTGCTGGCAACGCATTGAAAGACGCTCTCATCGAGATTTGGCAGGCAGATGCCGAAGGTTTTTACAACAGCCCGAGCGAAACACGCGGCACGGCCGACCAGAATTTCTCCGGCTGGGGCCGTTCACCCGGCAATATGGACACGGGCGAATTCGTGTTCGAAACCATCAAGCCGGGCAAGGTTCCCTTCAAGGACGGTCGCTGGATGGCGCCTCACATCACCTTCTGGATCGTGGCGCGTGGCATCAATATCGGCCTTCACACACGCATGTATTTCCCGGAAGAAGAAGAGGCGAATGCGACCGATCCGGTGCTGGCACGCGTCGAGCACAAGCCGCGTCTGCCAACGTTGATTGCGAAGAAGGAAGACGGCAATACATACCGTTTCGACATTCGCCTCCAGAGCGAAGGCGAAACCGTCTTCTTCGATATTTGAGAGTAGAATGAGCCTTTCCCCTTTCGAACATCCCTTTCTGGGCGGCCTTTTCGCAGATGCTGATATCACCGCTCTGTTCAGCGCCGAGGCCGATGTTGCGGCGATGCTGCGGTTTGAAGTGGAACTTGCGGAGGCGCAAGCCGCGTGCGGTATCATATCGCCGGAAGATGCAGCACGGATAGGTGAAGCGCTTGCCACCACCGTCATCGATTACGCTTCGTTGCGGGAAGGGGTGTCGAAGGACGGCGTTGTCATTCCGGACTTCGTGCGACAGCTGCGCTTGGCCGTTGGTGAACAGGCCGCGACCAAAGTGCATTTCGGTGCGACCAGCCAGGACGTGATCGATACGAGTCTGATGTTGCGCCTGAAGGCAGCAACCGCGATTATCATAGCGCGTCTGTCGTCCTGCGTTTCCGGCCTGCAAGATATCACCTCGCGAGATGGTGCGAACCCGCTTATGGGCTATACACGCATGCAGGCGGCTATCCCCATGACGGTTGCCGACCGGGTGGCGAGTTGGCAGCAACCGCTGTCGCGTCATCGTGACAAGCTTGTTGATATCAGTGACCGTGGTTTTGCTGTTCAATTCGGTGGAGCTGCCGGAACGCTCGAAAAATTTGGTGATAAAGGTGCTGCGGTCCGAGCCGAGCTTGCCAAGCGTCTAGGCCTTGTGGATACGGCACAATGGCAGAGCCAACGGGATGCTGTTGCCGATCTAGGCCATTGCCTGGCTCTTATCACTGGTTCCCTCGGTAAGCTCGGGCAGGACGTGGCGCTTCTTGCCGAAATGGGAAAAGAAATCCGTCTCGCTGGCGGCGGCGGCTCCTCCGCCATGCCGCATAAGCAAAATCCTGTTGTCGCTGAAACGCTGGTAACACTTGCCCGTTTCAATGCCGTGCAGGTTTCAGCCCTGCATCACTCCATGGTGCATGAGCAGGAAAGATCAGGAGCCGCGTGGATGCTGGAATGGCTGGTTCTGCCGCAAATGGTCGTAGCAACCGGCAGCGCGCTGCTCCTTGCTGAACGCCTCATTGGTCAGATCGAACATCTCGGCACTTGATATATTAGCGACGATTTTTTTAGGAACCATTGTTTCCGGGCTACGTTCACTTGGCAGGAGAGCCACCGTGTCAAACGGACATGATGGTGCCGAAGAACATCAGGATTTTTCCGTTTTCTTCTGATGGCCAACGAAATGGCAGCCGAGCTTCTCACCCATCCGGTGCTCTCCTACCTATGAACTCCCTGCCGAAGGAGCGAGAGATGGAAAAGACCGAAACGCGTAAGCTTGCGGAAGAATACATGCTCCTTGGCGGCACCCGTCAGGTGACGACAACAAGACCTTCATTCGTCAATACGACACCGAGCCTGAGGAGGCCGAGCGTTTCTGGCAGGACCGTATTGCGGTGCTGGACAAGGAACGCAGAGACGACGTGGAATTCTTCCTGCCGTCCATCAATTCCGACGAAGCCGTCTGAGCTTCTGACACATCCAACCAATTATTAAAGGAGAAAGCCATGACAGCTATCAACGCTGCAAAGATCGTAATTCTGGCAACAGATGGTTACGAACGTTCTGAACTGCGTGTTCCCTATGAGCAGCTGAAGCAACAGGGCGCGGACGTCAAGATCGCGTCCATCGAAGAAGGCCAGATCAAGAGCTGGGATGAGAAGGACTGGGGCGACAGCATCGACGTCGATCTGCTCGCCAAGGCTGTTCGTGTTGAAGACTTCGACGCATTGGTTTTGCCGGGTGGCCAGATCAACCCGGATATCTTGAGAGCCAATGAAGACGCGATGCGCATCGTTCGCGACTTCGTCAAGTCGGGTAAGGTGGTCGCAGCCATCTGCCATGCGCCTTGGCTTCTGGTTGAGGCCGACGCCGTCAAGGGCCGTCAGGTCACCTCCTACGGCTCGATCAAGACCGACATCAAGAATGCTGGCGGTATCTGGAAGGACGAAGAAGTCGTAACCGACAAGGGCATTATCACATCCCGCTCGCCAGATGACCTCGACGCTTTCGTGGCAAAGATTGTCGAGGAAGTCGAAGAAGGTCGCCACGAACGGCACGCTGCATAATAACTTCCATATTTATGTTCAAAAGGGTCGCCATGAAGATGGCGGCCTTTTTTTATGCCTGAACGACCCTTAGCCCCTCTCGCTCATCATGATAGTCACCCGTATTGCGTTCGCGTTGTGTACGATACCGGACAGACTGACCCAGCGTAACGCCGTAATAATGTGCAATTTACTGCGCTAGGGTATCATTTTCGCATGGCGCAGGTTTCAGCGACTTTGGAAAATTGGTGAAGAATCGCTGTGAAATCATCACTGAAACGATTGAATGGCTTATGTCAGAACTCGCTGACCATATTTAACAGCTATGCAAATGCATACCGCCACTTTTTCGCCTTATTTGGGTCATGATTGCGTCCATTTTCGGAGTGTAAAGGCGTTGTTTTTGAGCCAAGATTAATTTTTCTTCATAAAAATCGAGACATTTGTTGTCTTTTTGAGTGTGCGACGCCGCAATTTTGTTGCGGTGCACAAAAGCTTCTTTTGCTTGTTTTTTCTTTTTAATGGCAAACGGTGACTTCGAAAATCTCATTTTACAGAGAAAACTATAAGAAGACTTATAGTGACGTTAATCTATGAATACATGAAGTAACACGAAAGAATTCTACCCCTGCTGCCAATAGCCGTATTTGTTCTTCGAACTGCGGTCTTCGCTCTTTGCAGTCCGCATTTGTGAGGATTTATGCGGGAACACCCCATGCAGACTAAGGCGGCATGCCTCACAAAAAATTCAAAAGCACCAAATTCTCGTCACAGCATTGCTGAATGATCTAACTCGAATTGACGCGCCCAACGGGTACCGACCATCGCAAAACATAAATGGAGTCCTCTCTATGAAGTCCGCGACAAGATCGGCTGTTTCGCCGCTTAGTAGCTCACATGAATCCGATATGAGCTTTCCGATCGGAGGAATCGCTAAACGCAGCTTTGACGTTTCGTCAGCCCTGCTAGCAATCCTCATCCTGAGCCCGATCTTTCTCATGATCATGGCTCTGGTGAAATTTTCAGACCGCGGTCCTGCGTTTTACGGGCATCGCCGCGTTGGCCATAACGGACGCATGTTTCATTGCTTGAAGTTCCGTACCATGGTCATGAACGGTGACGAGGTCCTTCGGCAATATCTTGCTGCAAACCCAGAAGCTGCCGAAGAATGGAAAGCAACACGCAAGTTGAAGAACGACCCTCGCGTCACCGCGATCGGAAGCGTTCTGCGCAAGCTCAGCCTTGACGAACTTCCACAGCTCATCAACATCATCCGTGGTGAAATGAGTGTGGTTGGCCCACGTCCTGTTGTGGATGAAGAGCTGAACTATTACGAAAGCGCTGCGTCATACTACCTTAGCACCCGCCCAGGCCTGACCGGCCTTTGGCAGATCAGCGGTCGTAACGACGTTTCCTACAAAGAGCGCGTTGACTATGATACGCAATATGTGCGCAACTGGTCGATGATGCAGGATGTTTTCATTATCGCGAAAACAATCCCTGCGGTTTGCATGTCGCGCGGCAGTTATTGAACCAAACTTGACGTTTTACGTTTTGCGACAAAACTTATTGCGGCCACCGAGACGTGGCATTTACGACCAGCTTTCAGGCTGGTCGTATTCCGACTGCGGCATGCAGTCGTAAACATGGAGTGTAATATGGTTGGCAGTGCCACCGGATTTTCCTTGAATGTTGCATTGCGCAAGGTTCCTGCGCTTCTCGTCGCCGCAACGATGCTGGCATCAATCCCTCTCCACGCTTTTGCTCAAGACAACCAATATCGTCTTGGAACAGCCGACAAGCTGCGCATCCGCGTTGCCGAGTGGCAACCTGCCGACGGGACCATCCGCAATTGGGAGGTCATCAACGGTGATTACTCCGTTGGCGCATCTGGTTCGCTATCCCTGCCTTTCATCGGGCAGCTCGATGTGGCTGGCAAAACCACCGGTGAAGTTGGCGAAGAAATAGGAGCGCAGCTGCAAAGCAAGTTTGCATTGCGCAACCTGCCATCCGCCTCTGTCGAAATCTCCCAATTCCGCCCTGTTTTTCTGACAGGTGACGTTCAGACCCCCGGCGAATATCCCTACGCACCCAATCTCACCGTTCTCAAGGCTGTCAGCCTGTCCGGCGGGTTGCGCCGGTCTGATGCCGGTCAGCGTTTCGCCCGCGATTTCATCAACGCGCGTGGCGATGCTGCTGTCTATGATGACCAGCGCGGACGCCTTCTGGCGCGGCAGGCACGTCTTCAGGCGGAAGTGAGGGGCGACAAGGAAATAACCAAAACGCCTGCGCTGGAAAAAATCCTGAATATCGACGCTCTCTTGGAGAGTGAAAACGCTCTCATGAAGTCGCGGAGCGAACGCTACACGCTTCAACTGAAGGCTTTGACCGATCTGCGTCAGCTTCTGGAAACGGAAGTCGAATCCCTGCAAAAGAAGTCTGAAACCCAGAACCGTCAGCTTCAACTGGCCAATGAAGACAAAGAGAAGGTCAACCGACTGAACGAGCAGGGGCTTGCCCTTGCCCAGCGACGGATTTCCGCCGAAGAGCGTGCCGCCGAAGTGGAGTCCACCCTTCTCGATATCGATACGTCTTCGCTGCGTGCCAAGCAGGATATCAACAAGGCGATGCAGGACGAGATCAACCTGCGCAATGATTGGGTCGCCCAGCGCTCCAAGGAATTGCAGGATACCGAAGCGGAATTGCAGAAGCTCAACCTGCAACTCGGCACCAGCCGTGAACTGATTTCCGAGGCGCTGGCCCAATCGGCAGAAGCCATCCGTTTTGATCCCTCGGGCAAGTCGGCAAGTATCACCTACGTCATCGTTCGTGAAGAAGGCGGCGCGTCGAAGGAAATCAAGGCTGATGAAACCACATCCATCCAGCCTGGCGATGTGATAAAGGTGTCATCAGATGTTCTGATGCAGTGAGGTCCGCATGCGGATTGCCAAATCGGCCCTGATCGACCCCGATAAGAACGGCCTTTACGGAATGGCAGCCGTTGCGCTGTCATTCTTTGTCTTTGCCTATTCCTCCAAGTTCGGAATGGTGTCCGTGCTCGCCTATTACGGCGTGTGGCTGCCGCTTGTGCTCGTGGATTATCGCAAGGTTCTCGGCAATTATTTCAAGTATCTGTGGATTTTCGCTTTCGGAATTCTGGCGATCCTGTCCAGCTTCTGGTCGGACGCCATGTCCACCACCATGCGCGCGTCCATCCAGTATATGACGCATATCATCTGCGCGCTCATTGCCATGCGCGTCATCTCGATCACGACGCTGACGCGCGGTGCGATGATCGGTGTCATTGTCGTCCTGCTGTATTCGCTGCTGTTCGGCCTTTATCTGTTCGATGCACTCGATGGTACGGTGAGCTTCGTCGGTGCTTTCTCCTCGAAAAATCAGCTTGGCTTCTACGCCTCCCTCGGCGTGATCTTTGCCGCAAGTTCCGTGCTGGTTCTGCGCCAGCGGGACATCATCTGGCTTGGGGTCGCTGGCGTAACAGGCCTGATTTCCGCCTATTGCCTGCTGGCATCGCAGTCGGCAACGTCGGTTATCACAACCGCGGCTGTTGTTGCGCTCATCATCGGGTTTCTGCCCATGAACATGCTCAATCCCGGCAATCGCAAGATGATCTTTCTGGCACTTGTTGGGGTCGGTAGCCTGTTCGTCGTGGCATCGCTGCAATTCGGTCTGCTCGATGCCATCCTCGGGATTTTTGGCAAGGATTCCACGCTCACAGGGCGTACCTATCTGTGGCAACAGGGCATCGAAGCCGCGAAAGCCTCTCCTATTTTGGGCGTCGGCTATCAAGGCTTTTGGGTGGTGGGTTTTTATGATGCCGAACGTCTGTGGGATGATTTCTTCATCACCACGCGCAGCGGCTTTCACTTTCACAACACCTATATCGAAACCGTCGTAGAAAACGGCTTCGTTGGATTGGCGCTTCTGGTCATCTTGCTTTACGGCACGCTTTTGGGGCACCTGCGCTCCATTCTGTTGAAAAAAGACGATCCGCAGGGGCTGATCCTGTTTGCTCTGTGCGCGCTTTTCGTCGTGCGATCCTTCGTTGAAATCGATATCATCTTTGCCTACCAGATCGGCTCGTTCCTGCTGTATTATGCCGCTGGAAAGCTGACGCTTCCGCAGCGCGTGACCTCAACCGACAGCGTTTTATCCCGCGTTGCCATGCGCCCGATTGCCGGGCGATAGGGGCTCCCTAAGAGGGAGGCTCATTGCAGTCCCTATCTTGTCCACAGCCAGACAAGACTCTTCTTGACTCTTTTCTGAAATAAGAACAAAAAGCGAACAAGTAATTTTCAGTCCAAGCGTGAATGCTCTTGAGAAGTCTTGTGTCATGCATAAACGCGCCGAACAGCTTGTTGTGGAGGAATTGCGAGAGCGGCTGGAGCGGATCACCCAGGGTCCGGCCCGGCACCACGACCATCTGCCCTTCGGGGTTCAGCCCATCGATGATCATCTGCCGGGTGGCGGGTTGAAGCTCGGCAGCCTGCACGAAGTCAGCGGTGCCGGCAACGGTGCCGTGGATGGAGCGGCCTCAGCCCTGTTTTCGGCAGGCATCGCCGCGCGTGTGAAAGGAAAGATCCTGTGGTGCGTGACGCGGCCAGATCTGTTCATGCCTGCTCTTACTCAGGCAGGTCTTTCGCAAAACCGGTTGATCATCGTGGAATGCCGCGATGAAAAGGGCGTGCTGGACTGTTTCGAGGAGGGCCTGCGCTGCAACGGCTTCGGTGCCGTCATTGGCGAGGTCTCGAAACTGCCGATGACCACGTCGCGGCGATTGCAGCTGGCGGCGGAAACATCCGGTGTGGTCGGGCTTGCGGTACGGCGCTGGCGTCACTCCTCCGGCGCCGTCGAGTATGGACAGCCGACCGCTGCCGTAACGCGCTGGCGCATATCCGTGCGGCCTTCCACACCTCTGCCCGTGCAGGGGGTGGGTCGAGCGCGCTGGGCTTTAGAGCTTTTAAGGTGTCGCGGCGGCGAATGTGCCAATTTTGAAGTGGAAGCCTGTGATGCAAAGGGTCGTCTCGCTCTACCTGCCGACATGGTCGACAGACCGATACCGCAGGACGCTTGGCAAGCAGGCGCCACCGCTTGATAGGCCAGTCGTGATGATCGGTCGTCAGGGAAGCCGCCGCGTTATCGCCGCGCAGGATGTGGCGGCTGCGGCAGTGGGCCTGCGGCTCGGCATGCCGGTCAGCAAGGCGCAGGCCATCATTCCCGGCCTCATCGTGGAAGACTTGCAGGCAGCCGACGATGCCAAAGCACTGCGCGATCTCGCCTTCTGGTTCCTGCGCATTTACGCGCCCATCGTCGCGCCTGATGCGCCCGACGGTCTGGTACTGGATACCACCGGGGCAGACCATCTGCACGGCAATGAGCTGATGATGTTGACCGGTATGGTCAACCGCCTGCATGGGCTCGGCTTTACGGCGCGTGCCGCGATTGCCGATAGCTGGGGTGCGGCGCACGCGCTGGCCCGTTTCGGAAAAGAGCCCGTGACCATCGTGCCGCAAAACGGCTCCACCGCGGCACTCGCTGCTCTGCCTTTGGCAGCACTGCGCCTTGAGACAAGAATATTGGCTGATCTGAAAGTGCTGGGCTTTCGCCAGATCGCAGACCTCATGGCCACGGCGCGGGCACCACTCACCCTGCGGTTCGGCCCGCAGGTCGGGCGCAGGCTGGATCAGGCCCATGGCCTGCTGTCGGAACCCATCGAGCCGATCCGCGTGCCGGAACTGGTCGAGGCTTTCAGATTTTTTGCCGAACCCATTTCCGCGGCCGAGACCATTGCGCGCTACACCGAAAAGCTCGTGCGCCAGCTTTGTCTTAGGCTGGAAAAGCGTGGCCTTGGTGCTCGCCGCGTCGATTTGGTGCTGCACCGGGTCGATAGTGGCGTTCAGGCCATCCGCGCTGGAACCTCCAAGCCGGTTCGCGACGTCAAGCAACTGACCCGCCTGTTGAGCGACCGGATCGACACGATCAATCCCGGTTTCGGCATTGAAAAAATGACCCTGACGGCCACTCACGCCGAAACGCTGGTGGTGGGGCAAGTGCGTTCCACACTGCTGGATGATGCGAAGGCCGATATCGGTGAAACCGTCGATGTCATCATCAACCGTGGCCACAAGGTCTACCGTTACGCGGCTGTCGCCAGCGACGTGCCCGAACGCTCCGTCCAGATCGTTGCCGCCCAATCTGCCGATGATCCCCTCGGCTGGCCGGATCACTGGCCACGCCCCGTCCGTTTGCTTGCCCGCCCGGAACCAATACAGACCATGGCGCTGCTGCCGGACCATCCACCCAAAAGCTTTACCTGGCGCGGCGTCCGCCGTCTGGTGAAACGCGCCGATGGGCCGGAACGGGTCTTCGGCGAATGGTGGAAACGCGACCGCGAGCAGGCAGCAGTCCGCGATTATTTCACCGTGGAAGATGAAGTCGGCGAGCGCTTCTGGATTTTCCGCTCCGGTGATGGCGAACACGCCAATACCGGGTCTCAAGGCTGGTTCCTGCACGGGTTTTTCGGATGAGCGCCCAATACGCCGAACTCCAGGTGACGTCGCATTTCTCGTTTTTACGGGGAGTCAGCTCTTGCGAAGATTTGTTCGCCCAGGCGAAAGCCCTTGGCATAGAAGCACTCGGCATCGTGGATCGCAACAGCCTGGCAGGCATCCCGCGCGCGTACCAAGCTGCGGAAAAGACCGGTGTCCGGCTCGTTATCGGATGCAGGCTTGATCTGGCGGAGGATATCTCGGTGCTGGTCTACCCAACAGACCGCGCTGCCTATGCCCGCCTTTGCCGTCTGCTCACCCATGGCAAGAGAGACCCCACCAACAGAAATTGCGACCTCACATGGAGCGATCTGGTCGCTTATGGTGAGGGATTGCTGGTTATCCTCTTGCCAGACCTTGTGGATGAAACCCTATCCATTCGGCTGCGTCGGCTGAAAGCGGATTTCGGGGACCGCGCCTATGTGGCGATGAGCCTGCGCCGTCGACCGAACGATCATGTCCGGCTTTATGATCTCTCGTTCATGGCAGAGCGCATCGGCGTTGCCACCGTCGTCACCAATGATGTGCTGTTTCACGAACCGGAACGGCGCATGTTACAGGATGTCGTCACCTGCATCCGCCACAACTGCACCATTGATGATGCCGGTTTCAGGCGCGAGCGGCATGCCGACCGCTACCTGAAACCACCACAGGAAATGCACCGGCTGTTTTCCGCTTACCCCTTCGCTTTGCGTCGAACGCTGGAGATTGTAAGGCGCTGCAAATTCTCGCTCAAAGAATTGCAATACCAATATCCAGAAGAAAACATCCTGCCGGGCTTAACCGCGCAAGAAGCACTGGAAAAATATGTATGGGACGAGGTGCCGGGACGATATCCGGATGGTTTGCCTGAGAAGGTGGAAAAGACCCTCAAGCACGAACTGGCGATCATCGCCAAGAAGAAATACGCTCCTTATTTTCTCACCGTTAACGCCATCGTTCGTCAAGCTCGGGAAATGGAGATTCTGTGCCAGGGTCGTGGCTCTGCGGCCAATTCCGCCGTTTGTTTTGTGCTCGGCATCACCGCCATCGATCCCAAGGAGAGCGACCTTCTGTTCGAACGTTTTGTCTCCGAAGACCGGGACGAGCCGCCCGACATCGATGTCGATTTCGAACATCAGCGACGCGAGGAGATCATCCAGTGGATTTACAATCACTATGGGCATGACAAGGCAGCGCTGTGTTCCGTCATCAGCCGTTATCGTGGCAAAGGCGCCATCCGGGATGTCGGCAAGGTGCTGGGGCTGCCGGAAGATTTGACCAAGCTTATGTCCTCGCAAATCTGGTGGTGGACGGAGGATGCGGGGGAAAAGGAGGCCAAAGACCTCAACATCAACCTGAATGACCTCCGCGTGAAGCTGGCCTTTGATCTTGCCCGCCAACTCATTGGCACACCGCGCCATCACAGCCAGCATCCGGGTGGCTTCGTGTTGACCCATGACCGTCTGGACGAACTCGTTCCCATCTTACCCGCCGCCATGGATGACCGACGGATCATCGAATGGGACAAGGATGATATCGAAGTCGTGGATTTCATGAAGATGGATTGCCTGGCACTCGGCATGCTGTCGTGTATGCGCCGTGCGTTCGAATTGTTGACAGAACGTAAGGGCAAAACATTCGGACTGACCAGCATAGAGAAGGGTGACAAGCCGACCTATGCCATGATCTGTCAGGCCGATACCATCGGCACATTTCAGATTGAAAGTCGTGCGCAGATGTCGATGCTACCGAGACTGAGACCGCAAGAACTGTATGATCTGGTCATTCAGGTAGCGATTGTGAGGCCTGGTCCGATTCAGGGGAATATGGTGCATCCCTATCTCAAGCGGCGTGCTGAAAAGGCTCAGGGAAAGACAATCGAGTACGAGCATCCCAAGCTCAAGGAAGTCCTTCACAAAACGCTCGGTGTCCCGCTGTTCCAAGAGCATGCCATGCGCATCGCAATCGAATGTGCCAACTTTAAGCCTAGCGAAGCCGACCAACTTCGAAGAGCCATGGCAACGTTCAAGAACGTTGGGACAATTGCAAACTTTAAAGAAAAACTCATTGGCGGACTTATAGAGAACGGCTTTGATCGAGAGTTTGCGGAGCGGCTTTTCGCACAGATTCAAGGCTTCGGTAGTTACGGTTTCCCTGAAAGCCATGCCGCCTCCTTCGCACTGATCGCCTACGCATCCGCATGGGTGAAATGCCATCACCCGGATATTTTCTGCGTCGCTTTGCTGAACTCCCAGCCCATGGGCTTCTATGCACCGGCGCAACTGGTCCGCGATGCGCAAAATCACGGTGTTGTCGTGCGCCCGGTCTGTATCAACACCAGTCGCTGGGATTGTGCGCTGGAAGAAAAAGTCGGACCGGAGCGCAATGCGGTGCGGCTCGGCATGTGTCTGGTCAAAGGGCTGTCCAACAAGCGCGCAGGCGATATCATCGCGTGCCGTGAAGACCGTCCATTTGTATCCATCGATGATCTTTGGCGTAGGGCGGGTATTCCGGTCGATGCTTTAATCGCCCTTGCGGAAGCGGACGCCTTTTTGCCATCGCTTGGTCTTTCCCGCCGTCAGGCTCTCTGGGCCATCAAGGCCTTGCGGGATGAACCACTGCCCTTGTTTGCCGCGGCCGCGACGCGTCAGAATAGCGTCATTGCTGAACTGAGAGAGCCGGATGTTGCCCTGCGGCCCATGACGGCGGGTGGGGAGGTGGTGCAGGATTATGGACATGTCGGACTGACCTTGCGCGAGCACCCCATGGCGTTTCTGCGGGATGATCTTTCAAAGCGGCGCATTTCGACTTGCGCGCAGGCCGTTGGCGCGAAAGACGGGCGCTGGCTGGAGCTCGCGGGGCTGGTGCTGGTGCGTCAGCGACCGGGTTCGGCCAAGGGCGTCATCTTCATGACGCTGGAGGACGAGACGGGTATCGCCAACGCCGTCGTCTGGGTCAAAACCTTCGAGAAGTATCGTCGTGTTATTCTATCGGCTGGCATGGTCGGCATCTACGGCAAAATCCAGCGTGAGGGTGAAGTCGTGCATCTGGTGGCCCATCGGGTGACTGATCTTTCCGATGTGCTGAGAAGCGTTGGCGAGCGGGAAGGGCCCTTTCCGCTGCCGCATGGTCGCGGCGATGAGTTTCACCATGGCATTCCACCGGAAGACCGACGCCGACTGCCGAAACGATCGGATATGCAGGGAGATGGAGGCGACCACATCACCGTCAAAGGCCGCAATTTTCATTGAGCTATCGGGTGCCCCGGAACTTCACTCTGAAATCGCGTTCTTTATCCGGTCCTTGCCCACTAATATCACCTGCCGCATGGCTTTGATGGCAGCAGCTTCATCGCGGGCGGCAATCGCGTGGACGATGCGCAGATGGTTGGAGGCGATTTCCGAAATCGTCTCGGGTGAAGACGCGGGCGACGAGAGCTGGAAGGAAATGGCCAGCGCCGCTTCGATCAACCCGCTGGCAGAGCGCATGAAGGGGTTGCCGGAAATGCGGGCGACAGCCAGGTGAAACTCCAGATCGACCTTGGCGATGGTCTCCGGGGTGTGGTTCACATTATCGAACTGTGCGGCGATGGTGTAGAGCGAGACGATGTCTTCGCTGGAGGCATGGCGGGCTGCTGCCGCCGCGGCTGCGGGCTCGAGAGCCAAGCGGATATCGGCCAGATGATTGATGAATTCAGGGTCCAGTCCTGCGTCGCAGCGCCAGCCCAGAACGTCGGGATCGAAAAAATTCCAGCTGGATTTTTCCAGAACACGGGTGCCGACCTTGGCTTTCGGCTCGACAAGGCGCTTGGCAGCCAGCGTCTTCATCGTTTCCCGCAGCACGGTGCGCGAGACGCCAAAGCGCAAGGAAAGTTCTGCGTCGTTCGGCAGAAGCGATCCCTCGGGGATGCGGCCTGAGACAATGGCGCTACCGAGTTCAGCCACGACATGCGCGTGGCTGCTACGCCGCTTTCGTCCGGTAATCGTCGTTTCCAGCAGCCCCAACAAACTCTCCGCTTCCGTTTACGCCGGATGTCCCCCGGTCAATCGTCTGTTTGAATACCAGATGATTGTGCGTTGCAACACGATGAATATGAACAATAGTATGCCGATCACGATTTTCGTCCACCAGGAGGACAGCGTGCCTTCGAAAACGATATAGGTCTGGATCAGCCCCTGAATCAGCAGGCCGATGAAGGTTCCCGCCACCAGCCCCGTGCCGCCCGTTAGCAAGGTGCCGCCGATAACCACGGCTGCGATGGCATCCAGCTCCACACCAACCGTCGCCAGCGAATAGCCAGACGATGTGTAAAGCGTGTAGACGATGCCCGCCAGACCGGAGAGAAAGCCCGAGAGGGCATAGATGCCGATGATCGTCTTGCCGATGGGAACGCCCATCAGTTCCGCCGATTGCTGGTTGCCGCCCAGCGCATAGATATTGGCACCGAAGCGCGTGCGGCTTGCTACGAAGATGCCAACGGCAAAAACGATCAGCATCAAAATGGCCAGCGCCGTCAGCCGCCCGCCGCCGGGAAAGCGGAAGTAAAAGCCCTGGATCGCATCAATAACGGGGTGCGAGATTGGCACTGAATCCGTGGAGATAAGGTAGGCCGCGCCGCGTGCCAGAAACATGCCCGCCAGCGTTACCACGAAGGGCGGTATGGTCAGAAACCGGATCATCGCGCCCATCAGGCAACCGAACAGCGTTGAGATGACCAGCACCGCGGCAAAGGCCACCAGCGGGTGAACATTGTATGTGCCGACCAGCACGGCCACGAACACGCTGGCAAAGGCAATGACCGAACCGATGGAGAGGTCGATACCGCCCGACAGAATGACGAAGGTCATGCCGACGGAGGCGATGCCGAGAAAAGCGTTGTCCGTCAGAAGATTGCCGACCACGCGGGTCGAAAACATCGCGGGATATTGCATGACGCAGAGCGCATAGGCGACGATGAAGACCGCGAGCGTGGTCAGGAAGGGTAGATTGCGGGTGTGGATCATCGCGCGGCTCCCTCATGGTTCACGGGTTTGGCGTGCGGAGCAGGTCCATCAGGTTTGCGCGATCTGGCAAAGCCGATGACGGTGCCAATGGCCGGGGATTGCAATGTCAGCACGACGATGATGATGCCTGCCTTGATGATGAGGTTGAACTCCGGCGGAAAGCCGGACACGAGAATACCGGTGTTGATTGTCTGGATGATCAAGGCACCGATGAGCGATGCGGTAATAGAGAAACGCCCGCCATTCAGCGATGTGCCGCCGATGACCACGGCCAGAATGGCATCCAGTTCCAGCCACAGCCCAGCATTGTTGGCGTCCGCGCCTCGGATGTCGGCAGTTACAATCATGCCCGCAACGGCGGCGCAGAGGCCCGAGACGGCATAGACGAAGAACAGCAGGAAGCGGGCTCGTACACCCGCCAGCGCTGCGGCACGCCGGTTGACGCCGGTTGCTTCGATGAGGAAGCCGAGTGCCGATTTGCGCACGAGAATGCCGATCAGCAAGGCGGTGAAAACCCAGATGACGATGGGCATTGGAATGCCCGCAAACGAGCCGGAACCCAGGGCGGAAAAGCTGTCATTGTTAAAGGTCAGAATAACGCCTTCGGTAATCAGCTGCGCAATACCGCGCCCCGCGACCATCAGAATGAGTGTCGCAATGATCGGCTGGATGTCGAGGATGGCGACGAGAATGCCGTTCCAGATGCCGCAAACAATGCCGACAGCCAGCGATACGGCAATGACGACCGGGATCGAATGACCTCCGCTGATCAGCATCGCCGCAACCGCACCGCAGATGGCAATCACGGCGCCGATGGAAAGGTCTATGCCCTTGGTGGCAATCACCAATGTCATGCCGATGGTCAGCAGGGCGACGGGTGCGGCGCGCACCAGAATGTCGATGACGCTGCCATAGAGTCGCCCGTTCTGGAGCGAGACGTTCAGAAAGCCGGGCGAAATCGCGGCGATAGCTGCGAGAATGATGACGAGCGCTGCAAGCTGCGGTGCCAGCCGTTTCAGGCGGTGAGTGATCACATTCATTACGCGGCCTCCGTTCTGGCCGCACTGGCAATGGCCTGCATGATATTGTCGGCGGTGACGTCTTCGCCCTTGAGTTCGGCCACATGGCGGCGGTCGGAGAGAACGATGACGCGGTGTGCGACAGCCGTCAGTTCTTCAAGCTCCGACGATATGACGATGAGCGACATGCCTTGGGAACAGAGACGCTCGATCATTTTCAGGATTTCCGCATGCGCTCCGATATCGATGCCGCGTGTGGGCTCATCGAGAATGAGAAGGCGCGGATCGGTAGCCAGCCAACGGGCTAGGATGGCCTTTTGCTGATTGCCGCCGGAGAGAAACTTGATCGGCCTTTCACGATCCGCCGGGCGAATATCCAGTGATTTGATGAAGCCATCCGCCAATACAGCTTTCTGCTTGTGCGAAAGCGGACGCATCCATCCCTGTCTGGCTTGCAGGGCAAGGGCGATATTATCGGCCACGGAAAAATCACCGATGATGCCATCCGTCTTACGCTCTTCCGGGCAAAAGCCGAAGCCGTTCTCGATGGCGGCTTCCGGCGAGGTGATGGCGACCGTCTTGCCATCGATGCTGGCCTGTCCGCCATCCGGCTTGTCGATGCCGAACAGAAGGAAAGCCGTCTCGCTGCGGCCAGAGCCCAAGAGACCGGCGATGCCGACGACTTCACCGGGGCGCACATCGAGATCGAAGGGCTCGACGCTGCCGCGTTTTCCATAACCGGTAAAGCGAATGGGTGCTTCGCCTTCCACAACAGTTGCTTCCGGCGCCTCGCGGTCATGGGTCACGCTTTGTAACTCGCGGCCCAGCATCATGGAAATGAGTTCGCCGCGCGGCAATTCGGAAATCGTGCGGGTGCCGACAAGCTTGCCATTGCGCAGCACGGTTACGCGGTCGGCAATGTCGTAGACCTGGTTGAGGAAGTGGGTGATGATGATGATGCCAAGACCCTCGGCCCGCAATTGTCGCAGCACCGTAAACAGCATCTCGACTTCATGATTGTCGAGGCTGGCGGTCGGCTCGTCCAGCACCAGCACCTTGCCGGAGAGATCAACGGCGCGGGCGATGGCAATAATCTGGCGGATGGCGACGGAATAGCTGGAGAGCAACGCATCGACATTGATTGTGAGCCCGTAACGGGCGAGCAGCGCCTGCGATCTCACGCGCATCTCGCGTCTGTCGATCAGGCCAAAGCGGCGCGGCTGTCTGCCCAGAAAAAGGTTTTCGGCAACCGTCAGGTTCTCGAGAAGATTGACCTCCTGATAGACAGTCCCAATGCCGAGGTTTTGTGCTTCCGCGACATTCGCAGGGGAAATTTCGTTTCCCTCCAGGCGTATCGTGCCGCGATCCCGGCTGTAGACGCCGGTGAGTATCTTGATGAGCGTCGATTTCCCCGCACCGTTTTCACCGAGAAGGGCATGAACCTCACCTCGGTTGAGCGATATATCGACATTATCCAGAGCGGGAATGCCAAGGAAGGACTTTCCAATAGCGCGCGCTTCCAGAAGGGGGCTGGTTTCGGACATGATCGTTTCCTGCACGGACAGTAGGTTGGAACGGCGCGTTCACGCCGTTCCAGAAGCGGAGACCGGCTTAGTAGCCAAGTCCCTTCTTCTCCTCGTAAACCTTCATCGGGTCATCTGACGCGGTGTAGAGTTTGGATTCTGTCTGGATCCACTTTGCAGGCTCTTTCTTGTCCTTCAGATACGCGTCGAGCGCATCGAAGGCAGGGCCAGCCATGTTTGGCGTTAGTTCAACGGTCGCATTTGCTTCACCGGCAGCCATGGCCTTGAAGATGTCAGGGACGGCGTCGATGGACACGACCTTGATATCCGTGCCCGGCTTCAGGCCAGCTTCCTTGATGGCCTGGATTGCGCCAACGGCCATGTCGTCATTGTGGGCGTATACTGCGCAGATATCCTTGCCGCCGCCTTCAGCCTTGATGAAGCTTTCCATGACTTCCTTGCCCTTGGTGCGCGTAAAGTCGCCGGTCTGCGAACGAACGATCTTGATGTTGGCATGCGATGCGATGCCTTCTTCAAAGCCCTTCTTGCGGTTGATGGCAGGCGAAGAACCGGTGGTGCCTTGAAGCTCGACCACCTTGCAGTCCTTGGAGCCGACATCCTTGGCCAGCCATTCGCCAGCAACCTTGCCTTCATGGACCTGATCGGAAGTCACAGCAGTCAGGTAAAGGCTGTCTGGAGCCTCGATCTGACGGTCCAGAAGAATGACGGGGATCTTCTCTTCCTTGGCTTCTTTCAGAACGGCATCCCAGCCGGTTGCGACGACGGGTGCGATGAAGATCGCATCGACTCCCTGTGCGATAAAGCCGCGTACGGCCTTGATCTGGTTTTCCTGCTTCTGCTGCGCATCGGCAAATTTCAGCGTGACGCCGCGTTTTTCGGCCTGCTGCTTGGTCACTGTCGTTTCAGCGGCGCGCCAACCGGATTCGGAGCCGATCTGCGAGAAGCCAACGGTGAGAGATTTTGCTGATACGCCTGATGCCAGACAAGCGGAAAGAGCGACGGTGACCGCCGCGAGTGCTAATTTCATCTTATATCCTCCCAGAGATGAATTGGCTATGACGAGGGTGATATGAGCATATAGTATTATCTTTGAAAAGAGCTCCCTAAGCAGTTTCTTATGTTGTTGGGTGTCGAAAATCTGAGAAAACGAGAAATTCGCGTTATATTTCAATAGAAAATCATATTGAAATTTTTCTTCGTGGGCGAACGGATCACCCTGATGCTTTACTTGACAAGGCGCCGCTCGGCAAAATAGTAATATGAATACGAAAGCTGATCCGAGGTGTTGACCGACGAAGTCAATTGCCGCAGATGAGCGGGCGTAAAAGAAAAATTCAGGGCGGAAACTTCGTGGCAATCGGTATCGACTGCTTTCAGAAAACGGGTCGTCTGGGGCGATGTCCCCAGCCTGATGATGCTTGCGCGCACAGTCGCCGGGCTCTTTTCTCTTTCGCTCATCACAAGGTCGTCGCAATCCTATAGTCGTACCCATTCGCCACTTCCGGCTGGAGACCAGAATCATGAAAGACCAGAACAACCTACCCGCAACGCAAGGCAAGGGCGGTAAGCTGCGTTCTCGCGCTTGGTTCGATAACCCTGACAATGCGGATATGACGGCGCTCTATCTCGAGCGTTACATGAACTTCGGCCTCAGCCAGGCGGAATTGCAGTCGGATCGCCCGATCATCGGTATCGCCCAGACAGGTTCCGATCTGTCGCCGTGCAACCGTCACCACCTCGAGCTTGCTCACCGTCTGCGCGAAGGCATTCGTGAAGCCGGTGGCATCGCCATCGAATTCCCGGTTCACCCCATTCAGGAAACCGGTAAACGCCCAACAGCGGGCCTCGACCGTAACCTCGCCTATCTCGGCCTCGTGGAAGTGCTTTACGGCTATCCGCTCGACGGCGTCGTGTTGACCATCGGCTGCGACAAGACCACGCCTGCCTGTCTTATGGCGGCGGCCACCGTGAACATTCCTGCCATCGCGCTCTCCGTCGGTCCCATGCTGAACGGCTGGTTCCGTGGCGAGCGCACCGGCTCCGGCACCATCGTCTGGAAAGCACGTGAACTTCTGGCCAAGGGCGAAATCGACTATGCGGGCTTTGTGAAGCTCGTTGCCTCCTCGGCACCTTCGACCGGCTATTGCAACACCATGGGCACGGCAACGACCATGAACTCGCTGGCTGAAGCCCTCGGAATGCAGCTTCCCGGTTCTGCTGCGATCCCAGCGCCTTACCGGGACCGTCAGGAAATTTCCTACCTCACCGGTCTGCGCATCGTTGAAATGGTTCGCGAAGACTTGAAGCCTTCCGATATCATGACGAAGGACGCCTTCATCAACGCCATCCGCGTCAACTCGGCCATCGGCGGCTCCACCAACGCGCCGATCCATCTGAACGGTCTGGCCCGTCACCTTGACGTCGAACTGACGGTCGATGACTGGCAGACCTATGGCGAAGAAGTGCCCTTGCTGGTCAACCTTCAGCCTGCCGGTGAATATCTTGGTGAAGACTATTACCATGCTGGCGGCGTACCAGCGGTCGTCAACCAGTTGATGACACAGGGCCTCATCAAGGAAGACGCGATGACGGTCAATGGCAAGACCATTGGCGACAATTGCCGTGGCGCCATCATCGAAGACGAAAAGGTCATTCGTCCGTTCGATCAGCCATTGAAGGAGCGTGCCGGTTTCCGCGTTCTGCGTGGCAACCTGTTCTCGTCCGCCATCATGAAGACCAGCGTTATCTCGCCTGAGTTCCGCGAGCGTTACCTGTCCAACCCGAATGACCCGGAAGCCTTTGAAGGCAAGGCCGTGGTGTTCGATGGCCCGGAAGATTATCACCACCGCATCGACGATCCGTCGCTCGGTATCGACGCCAACACGGTTCTGTTCATGCGTGGTGCCGGTCCTATCGGTTATCCGGGTGCGGCTGAAGTCGTCAACATGCGTGCGCCGGACTACCTGCTCAAGCAGGGCATCACCTCGCTTCCCTGCATCGGTGATGGTCGCCAGTCCGGCACTTCGGGCAGCCCGTCCATTCTGAACGCATCGCCAGAAGCGGCTGCCGGTGGCGGTCTCGCGATCCTTCAGACCGGCGACCGGGTTCGCATCGACGTTGGTCAGGGCAAGGCGGACATACTGATTTCGCCGGAAGAACTGGCCAAGCGTTATGAAGCTTTGGCTGCTGAAGGCGGCTATAAGTTCCCCGATCACCAGACCCCATGGCAGGAAATCCAGCGCGGCCTCGTCGGCCAGATGGAAACCGGCGCGGTTCTGGAAAATGCCGTAAAGTATCAGCGCATCGCCCAGACCAAGGGCGTGCCACGCGACAACCACTAAGGTCGCCTGAGAAATACAAAACACCGGCTGACATCAGCCGGTGTTTTTTTGTGCGTCTTTCCGTCTACCGGCTTTGGGCCAGTCTCTATTCCGCGTGCATCACCGTTACGGTACCGTCACGCGTAATCTTCACCGCAGACAGCCTCCCCGTCATAAACGCACCGGTATCGACGTTCAGCCTGTTGTCCATCAAAGACACGGTGCGCACGGGGGTATGGCCATGCACGGTCAGAAACAGATTGTCGGCGCCCGGCATGGTCTGATCCTTGGGCCGTATCCACAGCAAATTCTTGTCTTCCTGCCTTTGCAGCGGAACGCCATTCACCACACCCGCATGCACGAAGCAAAGGCCCGGCACCGCTAGCAGTGACGGCAGCGATGCCATGAAGTCGATATGGCTCTGCGGGATGTGTTCGTGAAGCAGCGCCTTCAGGCTTTTCTTGTCCTGCGGTATTTCGCTGATCCCGTAAGACTTAAGTGTTTCCAGCCCCCCGAATTCCAGCCAGAGATGATCCCGGCGCGGATCGTTGAGAAAATCCAGCATCGTTGCCTCGTGGTTTCCTGCAAGGCAGAAGCGCTCGATATCGCCCGAAAGCGGCTGCATCAACTCGTGGATGACATAGGAGGATTTCGGGCCGCGGTCGATGTAATCGCCCAGCATCACGATCCATTTGGACCCATGGATTTGCGCCGCGTCGCTCAAGATTTTCTGCTGCAACACCTGCAAAAGATCAAAGCAGCCGTGAACGTCGCCGACGGCATAGATGATGTCTGGCCTGTCGTGCGAAAATAATTTTCGGCGCATCTGCGGTGTTTGCATCGTCGATAGACCTTCCTCGCGGTGGCGGCGAGGCCGCGAATTCATGGAAAAAGGTATGAACGATTATGCTTAACGCAGCATTGACGGAGAGGGACCACATATGTCGTCCCTAAAATCGTCTCTTTTACATGAATTTTTGGCATTGCTGATAGAAGCGATGGGAGGTGACGATGCCGCTACAGAACCGAGTCGATCCTTTTGGAGACATCGTTGATCTGCCGTTGCGTGGGCTTTTCACCGGCAACCGCGGGATCATTCACGACCCTGATACCAAGACCCTGACCACAAAGCGCTGGACCTCCAAGTCGTGGCTAGTCTGCACATGCGATTATAAAGACGTGCGCCGCAATGTCATGGCGACGCGCAGTTGGACTGAGCTTTTCTTCTTTGACGAAGCAACGGCATTGGCGGCCGGTCACCGCCCCTGTTTTCAATGCCGCCGTGAGGATGCCGACCGGTTTCGTGCGGCCTGGGCATCGGGAAACGAAACATCGCCACCCAGTGCCAAGACCATGGACAGCGTGCTTCACAAAGAGCGGCTTCAATCTCGCCGCAAGCGCCTGAACATGCTGCTGTCGCCGCTGGAACACCTGCCGGATGGCGCGATGATTGCAGCAGGCGGAGAGGCGTTCTTGATCGTCGGCGGCAAGCCCTATCATTGGGGCATCAACGGATATCAGCCCGCCAAGACCTTGCCCTTCGTCGATGGCTTGCTGACACCACCCTCCACGCTCAACACCCTTCGGGCCGGATACGTGCCACGTCTTCACCCGTCGGTCGCGAGAACTCGGGAACGCGTCGCATGATGGATGATCTGTTCTCAGGTCTTCAAGCGGCACAGCCGCAGCGCATCGAAATGGCGGATGGCGCCTGGTTGCTGCGCCATCACGCGCTTGATGGTGCCAACGACCTGATGCGCGAGATCGACGAAATAGCCGCCGCTGCTCCCTTCCGCCACATGGTCACGCCGGGTGGTTTCTCCATGTCGGTCGCCATGACAAATTGTGGCCCTTACGGCTGGGTGACGGATCGCCGGGGATACCGCTACCAGACGACCGATCCCGAGAGTGGAAAACCATGGCCCTCTATGCCGCAAAGTTTTCTGTCGCTTGCCACGAGCGCGGCGAGGGAGGCGGGCTATGCGGATTTCACGCCCAACGCCTGTCTCATCAACCGCTATGAGCCCGGCGCCAAGATGTCGCTGCATCAGGATAAGGACGAGAAGGATTTCACCAATCCGATCGTCTCCGTCTCGCTGGGTTTGCCTGCCACCTTCCAGTTCGGCGGCATCAATCGCAGCGACCCTGTTCGCAAACACGTGCTCAGTCACGGTGATGTCGTCGTCTGGGGTGGCCCGTCGCGTCTATTTTTCCACGGCATCCTGCCTTTGAAAGAAGGTTCGCATGATGCAGCGGGGTGTGCGCGTTTCAATCTAACATTCCGTCACGCTGCTGTGTGAAATCGGCCCCAGGCTTCATAACCAGCCTTTTGATCTGATTTTTTTCACAACTGTTAACTGTGAATCGCATTAGGGTGCTCGCGGCTTGCCCGGTTTACCTGTCGTTTCCGAAATCAGACTAGCGTCGTCTCACAACACCAGATCGGGAAACGACGATGAGTACAGCGCTTCAGTTCAAGAAAACGTTCGAGATCGACAGACAGGTGGAGTTCACCTCCAAGCTGACGGCTGCGCATGCGCGCATCGAAAAGACGTTTCTTGAAGGCGGCGCGGTTCTGGTCTCCGTTATGGACATCCTGGGCAGTCTGACCGGCATTCTAGATGGCATGACGGGTACGCTCGACGGAAAGACCGCCCAAAGCACACTTGATGGTCTGAGCAAGACAATCGACGAGCTCGCCCAATTGCCAAAAACCGAAGAAACGCGCCAGGCAGCGTTCAATTCGCTGGCGCATATGTGCTCGTCCACCGGTGGGCATATCGAAGACATCCACGAGACGATCCGCTATCTGAAGACCTTCGTGATCACCGTTAAAATCACCGGCGCGGGTCTCGCCGAATTTGCCGGCTTTGCCGATGAAATTCGTGAACGCATTCAGTCCGGCGCAGATGAAGTCAGCCGTTTTGCCAAGAACCTTGAGGCCATGCGTTCGCAGTTGATCAAGGCGCGTTCCTTCTCGTCGGGAACGCTTGAAGATTTCGAAAAGACCATCCCGCAGATCATCACGGGTCTCAACGAAAATTCCGCGCGCATCAGCAAGCAGCATCAGGAAATGGCCGATATTGCCGCGCAGGTGAAGAAGATCGCCAACACCATTCAGGGCAAGATCGGCTCGGTCCTGTCATCCTTGCAGATCGGCGATATCACCCGCCAGCGCATCGAGCACATTCAAAGCATGCTGGAAATGCTGGACACCTTCTCATCATCCGATGAGGGAAAACAACTCGACAGTGATGAATATGCGGTTTTGAAAGAAGCCGTCCTGCAAATGGCAGGCGCCCAGATGGATGAAACGGCTGCCGATTTCCATCGCGATTGCACCAAGATTTTCGCCAGCATTTCAAGCTTTGCCGATGATGCGGCCCGCATCCTGTCTTTGCGCGATGAACTGGTCGACAAAACCCGCAACGGCGATAAGGGCACGCTGGAGCTGATGGAGCAGGGCATCGTTGAGGCCTGTAACCTTGTCGCACGCGTTCAGGAAAGCAGTACCGGTGCCGACGGCGTGGTTCTTTCCGTCACCAACAGCGCGCAGGAACTGTCGCGCGGCATCGAAATTCTCCGGTCCATCAAGATCGACATTCACTATATGGCACTCAATTCCAACCTGCGTTGCTCCAAGCTTGGCGACGCCGGCAGGTCCGTCAACGTCGTCAGCGGCGAAATGCGGGTTTTCGCAGGCAAGCTGGAAACGCCAGCCGATGCAATTGTCGAGGAATTGCAGCGCGTCGAAAGCGCGACCAACCAGTTGGCCCAACAGGGACACGGCCTTTCTGCCGATCTCGCAGTGCCGCTGAACGAAACCCTTCAGGCAATCCGCCACGCAAAGACGCAGATGGATGCCGGCATGCAGGCGCTTGCCGAAGAAGGTCAGGCGGTTTTCAGCCGCATCAGTTCGGCAGTCGTTACGCTGGATTTCGAGAGCGAACTCGGCGATACCTTCAATGAATGCTGCCAGATTGCCGCGCAATTGTCGCAAGGCTTCGAAGCAAACGTATCTGGCTTCAGCCACAAGATCGAAACCTTCAGCGCGCGGGTCTACAAGCTCTACACTATGTCGCAGGAACGCGACATCCATGTCCGCTTCCTGCCAGCAAACGTCTCGTCAGCAAGTGCTGCCACCGCATCCTCTGGCAGCCAGTCAGCCGCAGCAGATGACGACGATCTTTTCGCTGACGCACTTTTCTAGGAGATGGTAGGAAACTAGCCTTGCGAATATTCAATATGAGCAATGTGGGAACGAAACAGCCCGCTGTCCATTTTCCGCGTGTAGATAAAGAAAACACGGAGGAAATGACCATGATTTCTCAGGACAAAATTCGCGAGCATATGGAAGTGCGTTCCGCAGATGGCAGCCACGTTGGCACCGTTGACCACATGGAAGGCCAAAGCCGTATCAAGCTGACGAAAACCGATGCCGATGACGGCAAGCACCACCTGATCCCGCTGGATTGGGTCGATCACGTCGATGCGCACGTACACCTCAGCAAGTCGGCTTCTGACGTTCGCAGCAATTGGGAAACGCTCAACTGAGCACCTAACGTTTTGACATTCAAAAATGCGGCCCTTGTGGCCGCATTTTTTTATGCTTGCATAAGCCCCGGAGCCTCCGCGCCTGTTCTTTCTACATACTCCGTATAGCCGCCACCATATTGGTGGATGCCGTCAGGTGTCAGTTCCAAGACGCGATTGGACAATGCCCCGAGGAAGTGACGATCATGCGAAACGAAAAGCATGGTGCCCTCATACTCACCGAGCGCCTTGATCAGCATTTCCTTGGTGTCGAGATCAAGGTGGTTGGTCGGTTCGTCCAGAACGAGGAAGTTCGGCGGGTCGAACAGCATGGCGGCCATGACCAGACGCGCCTTTTCACCACCCGAGAGCACGCGGCACTTCTTTTCGACATCGTCACCCGAAAAGCCGAAACAGCCGGATAGCGCGCGTAGCGGCGCCTGTCCCGCCTTAGGAAAGCGTTGTTCCAGCCATTGCAGCACGGTGCTGTCGCCATCCAGCAAGTCCATGGAATGCTGTGCGAAATAGCCGAGCTTGACGCTGGCACCCACGGTGACGGTGCCGTTATCAGGCTTTGCCGTGCCTGCAATGAGTTTGAGCAGCGTGGATTTACCAGCGCCGTTCACGCCCATAATGCACCAGCGCTCCTTGCGGCGGATCATAAAATCGAGACCTTCATAGATGCGGCGCGAACCGTAAGTCTTGTGAACCTGTTTCAGTGAAACGACGTCTTCACCGGAGCGTGGTGCGGGCAGAAAATCGAATGCAACGCTCTGCCTGCGCTTTGGCGGCTCGACGCGATCGATCTTTTCCAGCTTCTTGACGCGGCTCTGCACCTGTGAGGCATGCGAAGCGCGGGCCTTGAAGCGCTCGATGAACTTGATTTCCTTGGCCAGCATCGCCTGCTGGCGTTCGAACTGCGCTTGCTGCTGCTTTTCGTTCTGGGCGCGCTGCTGCTCGTAAAAGCCGTAGTCGCCGGAATAGCTGGTCAGCGAGCCCGCATCGATTTCGATGATCTTGTTGACGATGCGGTTCATGAACTCGCGGTCATGCGAGGTCATCAATAGCGCGCCATCATAGGTCTTGAGGAAGTTTTCAAGCCAGATCAGGCTTTCGATGTCCAAGTGGTTGCTCGGTTCGTCGAGCAGCATCACATCAGGCCGCATCAGCAGAATGCGGGCCAGCGCCACGCGCATTTTCCAGCCTCCCGAGAGCTTGCCGACATCGCCGTCCATCATCTCTTGGCTGAAGCTCAGGCCTGCCAGAACCTCGCGGGCGCGGCCCTCCAGCGAGTAACCGTCAAGCTCTTCGTAGCGCGCTTGCACCTCGCCATAACGCTCGATGATCTCGTCCATCTGGTCGAGCTGATCGGGATCGACCATCCGTGCCTCGAGTTCACGCAGTTCGGTCGCAACGGCGCTGACAGGACCTGCACCTTCCATGGCTTCGGCCACCGCGCTGCGGCCCGCCATTTCACCGACATCCTGATTGAAGTAGCCGATGGTGACGTGCTTGTCAGAAGCGACCTGACCTTCGTCAGGCTGTTCCTGACCGGTGATCATGCGAAACAGCGTGGTCTTGCCCGCACCGTTGGGGCCGACCAAGCCGACCTTTTCTCCGCGATTGAGCGCAGCCGAGGCCTCGATGAAGAGGATGCGATGGCTGGCGGATTTGCTGATGTTTTCGATGCGGATCATAGAGGCGTAACCGATAAGCTGGGAGTTTGGCGTCCCTATGCCATGTCAGGCCGTCACTGTCATCAGATGAATCGCCGTGGAATACTTGTGAAATTTTTTGGAATGGATATTCCATATTGCAGGTGGGATGAGAAAACGAGGGAGATGTCATGATCGCAAACGCGGCCCCAGCAACGGTGGAAGCCTTTCAGGAGCGGTTGCTGGAAGTAACTGACAGCCTGCCGAAACGCCTGCGCCAATGCGCTGACTACATCGCTTCCAATGCGGACCGTATCGCAGTCTCGACGGTGGCAGAGCTGGCGGAAGTCGCTGGTGTCCAGCCATCCGCCGTCATGCGGTTCAGCCAGATCATGGGGTTCTCCGGCTACTCGCAGATGCAGAAGCTGTTTCGCGAGCATTACACCGGTGGATGGCCGGATTACACGACGCGGCTGAGCAATTTGCGCAACAACGGCGAAGACGGCGGTGCACTGCTGCTCGCCGAATTCGTAGATGCAGGCCGGGCCTCGCTGGAAAGCGTGCTCAACACCGTCGATCCGCAGGAGTTCGAAACGGCGATCGAGGTTCTCGCCAAAGCTTCGACGCTTCATATCATCGGGCTGCGCCGTTCATTCGCGGTCGCCAGTTATCTGGCCTATGCGTTTGAAAAAATGGGCGTTCCCGCCATGCTGCATGCTTCGGTCGGGCAATTGCACAATGAAAGCGCAATCCGCACCGGCGATGTCGTGCTCGCCATAACCTTTTCCCCCTACTCGGCGGAGACGATGGACCTCGTCTCCTCTAGCCTTTCACGACGCATCCCGGTCGTGGCGTTGACGGACACGGCAGTCAGCCCGATGCGAAAGCTCGGAGCGACGATTTTGGCCGTTTCGGAAGTCGATTTTGGCGCGTTTCGCTCGCTTTCGGCCACGCTTTGTGTTGCCATAGCGTTGGCAGTGGGCGTGGGCACGCACCGTCAAAATTGAATATTTATGTTGAAAACAGGAAAAATGGAATTTATAGTCCAAAAATAACCTGAAATGGAATGATGGTGGAGTGTCATTCCAGAGGCAGGATTCGCGTTAGAGCGAGGGAGGACGGTCGTGAAAAAGCTCGATCTCATTACGATAGGCCGTTCGTCGGTTGATCTTTACGGCGCGCAGGTTGGTGGTCGGCTGGAGGATATGTCCTCCTTCAACAAATATATCGGCGGCTCGCCCACCAATATCGCCGCCGGTGGCGCGCGGCTGGGTCTGAAGACCGCCGTCATCACCCGCGTGGGCGATGAGCATATGGGCCGTTTCATTCGCGAACAGTTGGTGCGCGAAGGGGTGGATGTCGCTGGCGTGACCACCGACCCGGAACGCTTGACGGCGCTGGTTCTCCTTGGCATTCGCGACCAGTCGCAATTTCCGCTGATTTTCTACCGTGAAAACTGCGCTGACATGGCGCTGTGCGAAGACGATATCGACTCCGCCTTCATTACCAGCGCCGAATGCGTCTGCGCAACGGGGACGCATCTTTCCCATCCGCGCACCGAAGCTGCCGTCTTGAAGGCGCTGCGGCTTGCGCGGGAAAATGGCGCGAAGACTGCGCTCGATATCGACTATCGCCCGAACCTCTGGGGCGTTGCGGGCCATGGCGATGGCGAAAGCCGCTTCGTGGAATCGCAGAAGGTCACGGCCAAGCTGCAATCGACCCTGCATCTGTTCGACCTCATTGTCGGGACGGAAGAGGAATTTCACATTGCAGGTGGCTCGACGGATACGTTGGCGGCGTTGAACGCGGTGCGCAAGGTCTCCAAGGCGACCTTGGTTTGCAAGCGCGGTCCCATGGGCGCGGTCGTATTCCCCGGCGATATTCCAGCCAACCTCGATGACGGCCTCTCTGGCGAAGGTTTCCCCATCGAGGTCTTCAACGTGCTGGGTGCAGGCGACGGCTTCATGGCTGGCCTGTTCCGCGGTTGGCTGCGTGGCGAGGACTGGCCGACAACGCTGAAATACGCCAATGCCTGCGGCGCCTTCGCCGTCTCCCGCCACGGCTGCACGCCCGCTTACCCAAGCTGGGAAGAACTGCAATATTTCTTCCGTACCGGGATCAAGAACAAGGCGTTGCGCAAGGACGAGGCGCTGGAGCAGGTGCATTGGGCCACCAACCGCAAGGGTGACTGGAACACCATGCGCGTCTTCGCCTTCGATCATCGCATGCAATTGGAAGCGATGGCGGATGAGGCCGGTGTCGATCATGGCAAGATTGGCGACTTCAAGACACTTTGCCTGCAAGCAGCCCTTCAGGTGTCCGGCGGCGAAGCCGGATACGGCATTCTCTGCGACAGCCGCCTTGGCCGCGATGCGCTTTACGAAGCCAGTGGCACCAATCTCTGGATTGGCCGCCCCGTGGAATGGCCGGGCTCTCGCCCGCTAACGCTGGAGCCCGAACTCGGCCTCGATTTCGGCGGCCTCAATGAGTGGCCCGCCAACAATGTCGTCAAAGTCCTGTGCTTTTATCACCCAGATGATGCAGAGGATTTGCGCAAGCAACAGGAAGACACAGTGCTGCGCCTCTTCCAGGCCGCGCGCCGCAACCGGCTGGAACTGCTGCTGGAAGTCATACCGTCCAAAGTAGGTGCGGTGGATGACACGACGACGGCCAAGATCATCGACCGTTTCTACGAGATCGGCGTCTACCCCGACTGGTGGAAGCTGGAGCCGATGAAAAGCAAGGCCGCATGGAAGAATGCGACCGACGCGGTGCAGCGCAACGACGCCTATGTGCGCGGCATCGTGGTGCTGGGTCTGGATGCGCCACAGGCGGAGCTGGAGGAGAGCTTCCGTCTGGCAGCAGGTTTCGATCTGGTCAAAGGTTTCGCCGTGGGCCGAACGATTTTTGCAGATGCTGGTCGGGCATGGCTTTCCGGCAAGATGAGTGACGAGGAGGCCGTCGCTCAAATGGCGGATCGCTACAGCGCGCTCTGCCGCATCTGGGATGAGGCGCGGGCCGCAGGAAACAAGGGAGAGGCAGCGTGACGACATTACGTTTGACGGCAGCGCAGGCAATGGTGCGCTATCTGGCCGCACAATTGAACGAGGATGGCGACACCTATATCGCCGGTGTCTGGGCCATCTTCGGCCACGGCAATGTCGCCGGTATTGGTGAGGCGCTCTACGGCATTCGCGATGAGTTGAAGACCTATCGCGGGCAGAACGAACAATCCATGGCCCACGCCGCCATCGCTTATTCCAAGCAGCTGGGTCGCCGCCGTGCCATGGCGGTCACATCCTCCATCGGCCCTGGTGCGACGAATATGGTCACGGCTGCCGCACTGGCCCATATCAACCGTTTGCCCGTCCTGCTCATCCCCGGCGATGTCTTCGCCAATCGTGGCCCCGACCCTGTTTTGCAGCAGATAGAGGATTTCGGCGATGGCACCGTTTCGGCTAATGATTGCTTCAAACCCGTCAGCCGCTATTTCGACCGTATCACGCGGCCCGAACAGCTTCTCACCGCTTTGCCACGTACCATGCGCACCATGACCGACCCCGCCGATTGCGGCCCCGTCACGCTGGCTTTCTGTCAGGATGTGCAAGCGGAAGCTCACGATTATCCAGCCAGCTTCTTCGAGAAAAAAGTCTGGCGTCAGCGTCGTCCTGAGCCCGACATCGCAGAGTTCGAAGAAGCCGTCGCCGCCATGAAAGCCGCCAAAAATCCGGTCATCGTCGCCGGTGGTGGCGTGCATTTCTCCGGCGCGACGGAAACGCTCAAACGCTTTGCCGAAACGCACTCCATTCCGGTTATCGAAACGCAGGCGGGCAAATCTGCACTCGCATGGGATCACGACCTGAACTTCGGCCCCGTCGGCGTCACCGGTGCAGATAGCGCCAATGCCATCGCCGAAAAGGCCGATCTCGTTTTCGGCATCGGCACCCGCTTTCAGGATTTCACCACCGGTTCCTGGGCGCTGTTCAAGAACCCGGACCGCAAGCTGCTGGCGCTCAACGTCCAGCCCTATGACAGCGCCAAGCACAACGCCATCAGCCTCACGGCGGATGCCAAGGTGGGGCTTCAGAAGCTTTCAGCCGCCTTGGGCAGTCATCGTTTTGCGGCACCCGACACCGCGTTGAAACAGCAATGGTTCGCAAAGGCCGATGCCGTGACGGCTGCTCCCACGGAAGCCAACAGCCTGCCAACCGACATGCAGGTCATCGGTGCCGTGCAGCGGGCCTCGCGTGACAACACCGTCGTCATGTGTGCGGCAGGCACCATGCCCGGAGAACTGCACCAGCTGTGGAAGGCCAAACTGCCGCTCTCTTACCACATGGAGTACGGCTTCTCCTGCATGGGTTACGAGATTGCCGGTGGCCTCGGCATCAAGATGGCGCAACCGCATCGCGACGTGATCGTCATGGTCGGCGATGGCTCCTACATGATGATGAATTCGGAGCTTGCCACCGCCGTTGCCATGGGCGTGAAAATCACCCTCGTGATTACCGATAACCGTGGTTACGGCTGCATCAACCGTCTGCAAATGGGCACCGGCGGCGCGGAGTTCAACAACCTCTACGCCCACACCAACCACACCAACCCCATCGCCATCGATTTCACCGCCCACGCCGCCAGCATGGGCGCGGATGCCCACAAGGTGTCCTCGATTGCGGAGCTGGAGACAGCTTTAAATGCCGCGCGCGAAGCGACGGTGACGACAGTTATCGTCATCGACACCGACCCATACCCAACACCGGATGCCGGTGGTTACTGGTGGGATGTGGCCGTGCCGGAGGTTTCTGAGCGGAAAGAAGTCAACAATGCACGCGCCGCTTACGAAGCCGCGTTGAAGGAAAGACAGTGAGATGATCCTTTATGGCACCAACCCCATTGCCTGGAGCAATGATGACGACCGCACTCTAGGTGCGCACATCAGCCTCGAGCAGTGCCTGGACGAGACGTCGAAAATCGGTTTCGACGGCATAGAAAAAGGCCACAAGTTCCCGCAGCAGCCAGATGCGCTGAAGGCGGTGCTCGAGCCCCGCAACCTGCGCTTCGTTTCGGGCTGGCATTCGCTCAACCTTCTGACCAACTCCATCGAAGACGAGAAGGCAGCCATGCAGCCCGCGCTCGATCTTCTGAAAGCCATGGGCTCCAAGGTCATCATCGTCTGCGAGACATCGAACGCCATTCACGGTGATGATGGCAAACCGGTGAACGACCGCCCTAAACTTGCCGATGCTGATTGGAAATCGTTCGGCGCAGGCGTGGAAACGCTGGCGGCATTCGCTGCCGAGCAGGGTATCGCACTCGTCTACCACCACCACATGGGCACCATCATCGAGAGCGAAGACGAAATCGATCGCCTGATGGAAAACACCGGGCCGCACACCAAGCTGCTGCTGGACACCGGCCACACGCTGTTCGGCGGTGGTGATCCCGCACGTCTTGCGCACAAGCACATGGCCCGCGTCGGTCACATCCATGCGAAAAACGTCCGGCCTGAGATTGCCGTTCAGGTGCGCAACGAAAATCTTTCGTTTCTGGAAGGCGTGCGCCGTGGCGTCTTCACCGTTCCCGGAGATACGGACGGCGGCGTCGATTTTCCATCCGTCCTGAAAATTGCCGCCGAGCATGGCTATAGCGGCTGGTTGGTGATCGAAGCAGAGCAGGACCCTGACGTCCGCAATCCCTTCGAATACCAGAGCCTCGGGCTTAAATCGCTTCGGGCATATGCCAGGGAAGCCGGGCTTGATGAAGCCTGAATGAGGAGATGAGTGATGGCAAATCTGCTGCGCAAGCCTACCGGTCAGTCTGGCAAGGTCCATAATATCACGCCTGAGAGTGCGGAATGGGGCTATGTCGGTTTCGGTCTCTACCGGCTGAAACCGGGCGAGACCGCCAGCGAGAAAACCGGGGATACGGAAGTCATTCTGGTGCTCGTGGAAGGCAAGGCGGAGGTCTCCTCCGAAGACCAGAACTTCGGCGAACTCGGCGACCGCATGAATGTGTTCGAGCGCAAGCCACCGCATTGCGTCTATATTCCCGCCGGTTCCTCCTGGTCGGTCACTGCCACGACAGATTGTACCATCGGCGTCTGCACCGCACCCGCCAAGCCGGGCAGGCAAGCGCAGGTCATCGGGCCCGCAGGCATTTCCCTTGCCGAACGCGGCAAGGGCGCCAACACCCGCTACATCTTCCCCATTGCCATGGAAGACCGGGATGTGGCCGACAGCCTTTTGGTCACGGAAGTCTTCACCCCCTCCGGCCACTGGTCGTCCTACCCGCCCCACCGGCATGACGAGGATAATTTCCCCGACATGACCTATCTCGAAGAAACCTACTACCACCGCCTCAACCCTAACAAGGGCTTCGGCTTTCAGCGGGTTTTCACGGAAGACGGCTCGCTGGATGAAACCATGGCGGTTTCGGATGGTGACGTGGTGCTGGTGCCGAAGGGACATCACCCCTGCGGTGCGCCCTATGGGTATGAGATGTATTATCTGAATGTCATGGCGGGGCCGAAGCGCAAATGGCGCTTCCAGAACCACCCGGACCATGACTGGATTTTTCAGCGGGATAATGGGTGAGGGTGCACACGCGGCTAATCCCCTCTGTCTGCTGGCATCTTCCCCAGAAGGGGGGATCGGGCTGACTGCAATTGTTTGACCTGTTGCAGTGATAGAGTGACAGGCTGCAACGGTAGCAACCCTAATCCTGAGGTGCGGAGGCAAAGCCGGAGTCTCGAAGGACGAGGGTTGCGGGACGAGAGCGCAGAGTGCGCGGCGGATGCTTCGAGGCTTCGCCCTTCGGCCAAAGCACCTCAGCATGAGGGTGGAGGGTGTGGTTGGCCGACGAGATCACACGGAGTGGGTAACAGGGCGCAACCCTGCCGCTTGGCGAACGTGCGTAAAACGCCGCCCGCCAGACAAAACAGAGTGCACCCCGACACATCACCCCTGCGGCTGCTTCGTCTTGCGCAAATACGGCAGCACCGTATCGAACGACCCAAACCGCGTAATCGCATCTTCGTTCGAAACCGCCGCCGTGATGATCACATCCTCTCCCTGCTTCCAGTTTGCGGGCGTTGCCACCTGATGCTTGGCGGTCAGTTGGATCGAGTCGATGGTGCGCAGGATTTCATCGAAGTTGCGGCCTGTGGTCATGGGGTAGGTGAGGATCAGCTTGATCTTCTTGTCCGGGCCGATGACGTAGACGGAGCGGACGGTGGCGTTATCGGCAGGCGTGCGTCCCTCGGAGCTTTCGCCTGCATCATCCGGCAGCATGTCGTAGAGCTTGGCGACCTTCAGATCCTTGTCGCCGATCAGGGGATAGCCGACCTCGAAGCCGGTGGCGGTCTGGATGTCCTGCTTCCATTTCGAATGGCTCTCGACCGGATCGACTGAAATGCCGATGACCTTGACATTGCGCTTCTTGAATTCGCCATCCAGCCCCGCCATTGCGCCAAGTTCCGTCGTGCAGACGGGCGTAAAGTTCTTCGGGTGAGAGAACAGAACAGCCCAGCTATCGCCGATCCACTCATGGAAATTGATCGGTCCCTGAGTTGTATCGGCGGTAAAATCCGGGGCGGTCTGGTTGATACGCAACGTCATGGCATGCTCCAAGCATAAGGTTAGAAGCCGATTTTCTCCTGTCGGTCGTTCAAAGTCGCCAAATAATCATCCACAAAAGGCGCGATGGAGAGGAGAAAAATTCTTCTTTTGGCATATGGGGATAATGATGTTGCAATGCCAGTTTTCCGCTCGGGAACGGGGACGGTTGTCCCGGTCCATAACGCCATCGTCGGTGCGACCTGTGGCAACTCTGCCGCAGCCACAGGTTTAGTTGCTTCGGGAAGAAAAACCAACTTGGCCTTTTGATTGAAGATGCATATTATGGCCTCATCAACGTTAACGAGGGAGGTATTTGATGGCATATTTTTCTAACTCCCCGGTGGCATCAGCCAATCACGGTTGAGGCCTAGCCTCTCTTCTCAGCAAGAGATCGCACGACAATAGCTGGCTGAGCCAGTTCTTCTGATTTTTCCCAAATTATTTCGCGCATCGATCCGGCGCGGATTCCGTTTTTCCTTCTTTTATGGGACCGGCTGCCCGCCGGATGCTATCAATGTCTTTTGGTTTGAAAATACGCCGAAGTCAGGCGTTTCGCAGCGTTTTTCGTTTCTGTTGGGTGCATTGGCGCCGGCAACCCGGTCGCGTGGCTTTCATGCTATGCGCCGTACTGTTTTCCACGCTTGCCGATGTGTTGACGCCTATGTTTGCTGGTCATCTGGTGGATGCCGTGGTGTCCGGCACGGCCAGCGATCCCATCGTCTGGAACAACGCGCTTACCGCATTCTGCTGGCTCATGGGCCTTGCCGTGCTGGCCGTCATGTTGCGGCATGCCACTTTCATGACGATCATCAGCTTCACGCTGCGGTCCATGACGGATATCGCGGCGGATTCGTTTCACCGCATCCAGCGTTTTTCCTCGGATTGGCATGCCAACAGCTTTGCGGGCTCGACGGTGCGCAAGGTCACACGCGGCATGTGGGCGCTGGATCTGTTGAACGATACGGTGTTCGTCGCGCTGTTCCCGTCCGTCATCATGCTCATCGGATCGACTGTTCTAATGACGTGGTACTGGCCGATGATGGGGTTGCTCGTCGGGCTGGGCTCCCTGCTTTTCGTCGTCATCACTGTGTGCATGGCGCTTGGCTATGTTGCGCCAATGGCAAGCCTTGCCAACGCCTGGGATACGAAGCTGGGCGGCTCCCTGGCCGATGCCGTCACCTGCAATGCCGTGGTAAAAGCCTTCGGTGCGGAAGAGCGGGAAGACAGCCGCCTGACACGCGTCATGGGCAAGTGGCAGGACCGGACACGGCGCACATGGACGCGCGGCACCATCAATGGCACGTTGCAAGCTGGTCTGCTCAGCATCATGCGGGCAGGCGTTGTCGGCCTCGCGCTGTTGCTGTGGGCCAGCGGCAAAGCCAATGCCGGTGATATCACCTTCGTTCTGACGGCTTTCTTCATTCTGCAAGGTTATCTGCGCGAAATCGGGATGCATATCCGCAACTTGCAGCGGTCGATAAACGATATGGAAGAGCTTGTTTCCATCCATTCGCAGCCGCTTGGCATTGACGATGTGCCAAACGCGAAGACGCTTGTCATCGATGAGGGCAAGATCGAGTTCGACCGGGTGAGCTTCCATTATGGCAAGCATCTCGCGCCGCTCTATAAGGACTTTTCCGTCACCATCAAACCGGGTGAGCGGGTGGGACTTGTCGGCCATTCCGGTTCGGGCAAGACGACGTTCATCAAGCTGATCCAGCGGCTGCATGATGTCAGCCACGGCACTGTCAGCATCGATGGGCAGGATATTTCGCAGGTGTCGCAGGCGTCGCTGCGCCAGCAGATTGCCATCGTGCAGCAGGAGCCGATCCTGTTTCACCGGTCGCTGGCGGAAAACATCGCCTATGCGAGGCCGAACGCTACGCAGAGCGAAATCGAGAATGCGGCAAAGCTTGCCAGCGCGCATGGCTTCATCACGGCTTTGCCGAAAGGCTACGGCACGCTGGTGGGCGAACGTGGCGTGAAACTGTCGGGCGGTGAGCGTCAGCGTATCGCCATTGCACGTGCGTTTCTGGCAGATGCGCCTGTTCTCATTCTCGATGAAGCGACATCAAGCCTGGACTCGGAATCGGAAATGCTGATTCAGAACGCGATGGAGCGGCTGATGCTGGGGCGCACGACGCTTGTTGTTGCCCATCGTCTCTCGACCGTCCGCTCGCTCGACCGTCTGCTGGTGTTCAGCCACGGCACGATTGCGGAAGAGGGCACGCATGTCAGCCTCATCCAGAAAAAGGGCGGCATCTATCGCGGGTTGTTCGAGCGGCAGGCGCTGGAGCTGACGAAGGGTCTTGTGATGGATGTTGCCGACTAAGGCCTCAAGTCCACGGCATCGGGAGATGCCGTGGACGTTTTTATTATCGCCAGCCGAGTTCCGGCGCGACATGTTTCAAAATAGAATCAAGGACGTGGACATTGTAATCGACGCCCAGCTGGTTCGGGATCGTCAACAACAGCGTATCGGCTTCGGCAATCGCCTCATCCTGCGCCAGTTCCTTGATCAGAACGTCCGGCTCCGCAGCATAGGAGCGCCCAAAGATAGCGCGGGTGTTGGCATCCAGGTAGCCGATGCTGTCGCTTTCCTTGGCTCCGCTGCCAAAATAGGCGCGGTCGCGGTCATCCGTCAGCGCAAAGATGCTGCGGCTGACGGAAACACGAGGCTCGCGGCTGTGGCCCGCTTCCTTCCACGCCTGACGAAACGCCCGGATTTGCGCGGCCTGCTGCACATGGAACGGCTCGCCGGTTTCGTCGTCTTTCAGGGTCGAGCTTTGCAGGTTCATGCCCAGCTTGCCAGCCCAGATGGCCGTGGCGTTGGAGCCGGCACCCCACCAGATACGGTCGCGCAGGCCTTCCGAATGCGGTTCCAGGCGCAGCTTACCGGGCGGGTTGGGAAACATCGGGCGCGGATTTGGCTCGGCAAAACCTTCACCCTTCAGCACTTCCAGAAAAACCTCCGTGTTATCGCGGCCCATATCGGCATCGCTTGAACCCTCTTTCGGTTGATAACCGAAATACCGCCAGCCATCGATCACCTGTTCCGGCGAGCCACGGCTGAGGCCCAGTTGTAGGCGTCCGTTGGAAATAAGGTCGGCAGAACCGGCATCTTCCGCCATATAAAGTGGGTTTTCGTAGCGCATATCGATAACGCCGGTGCCGATCTCGATCGTCTTCGTTCTGGCACCGACAGCGGCCAGCAGCGGAAACGGCGAGGCGAGCTGGCGGGCAAAGTGGTGGACGCGGAAATAGGCACCATCGACGCCGATCTCCTCGGCGGCAACGGCAAGCTCGATGGATTGTTGAAGCACGTCTTTCGCGGTCCGGGCCTGCGAATGCGCTCCTGGGCTCCAGTGACCGAAAGACAAAAAGCCTATCTTTTTCATGATAATTCACCTGAATTGCGTATGTTTCGTTGCCGAACATATAGTGCGCAATTAAGGGAATGTGCGGCCAAGATTGTGAACAGTCTGTTCAGGCCTTGGCGCGAACGATGTTCCCAGTGGACTGACCATTGAGACCTTCCGGCACCTGTGCATTAACGATGGCGCTGGCGAGTTGGCGGAAACTGACCATGCCCACCACGTCCCCGGAGAGGCTAGCAACCGCTGCATCGTCCTGAACGCTGACAGACAGAAGGCGCATCGCCTCCTCGACACTGGTGCCTGCTGTAACTTGCGGGCCGCCGAGTGGCAGGCCGGGCCTGACCGGCGACATGATCGCCTCGACATTGATGACGCGACCGCGGTTCACTTCCTTGACGAAGGTCGCGATATAATCATCCGCAGGGCGCAAGACGATGTCCTGGCTGGTGCCCTGCTGAATGACCTCGCCATCGCGTAGAATGGCGATCTGGTCCCCCAGACGCAGTGCCTCATCCAGATCATGGGTGATGAAGATGATGGTTTTCTTGATTTCCGTCTGAATATCCAGAAGCACGCTCTGCATATCGGTGCGGATCAGCGGATCGAGCGCCGAATAGGCCTCATCCATCAACAAAACAGGCGCATCGTTGGAGAGTGCCCGCGCCAGCCCGACGCGCTGCTGCATGCCGCCAGACAATTGGTTGGGAAAGCGCGTTTCAAAGCCTTTCAGCCCGACCCGTTCCAGCCAACGCATGGCGATATCGACGCTTTTTGCGCGTGCCATGCCCTGCACTTCGAGCCCGTAAAGCGTGTTGTCCAGAATGTTACGATGCGGCAAAAGCGCGAACTTCTGGAAAACCATGGCGGTCTGATGGCGGCGAAAGGCGCGCAACTCGGTTGCGTTCATCTTCACCACATCCACACCATCCACCAGCACTTCCCCGGCTGTCGGGTCGATAAGCCGGTTGATGTGGCGGATCAGCGTGGATTTGCCGGAACCGGACAGTCCCATGATTACCTGAATGCATCCGGAGGGGATATCGATGTTGATATCGCGCAGGCCCAGAACATGGCCGTGTTTCTCGTTCAGTTCCGTCTTCGTCATGCCGTGTCTGACCGCATCGACATGGGCTTGAGGGTTGCTGCCGAAAATCTTGTAGAGATTGCTGATCTTGATGCCGCCGAATGCCATGTCACCCATGCGCAATCTCCTGATGTTTCTGGAGCCTTTTGCCATAGGCCTGGCTGATGCGATCGAAGATGATGGCGATGCCGACGATGGCGAGGCCATTGAAGATGCCCAGCGTGAAATATTGGTTGGCGATGGCTTTCAGAACCGGTTGGCCCAGCCCTTGTACGCCAATCATCGAGGCGATGACGACCATGGCGAGTGCCATCATGATGGTCTGGTTGATGCCAGCCATGATGGTGGGAAGCGCAAGCGGCAGTTGGACTTTGAGTAGCTTCTGCCAGCCGGATGAGCCGAAAGCGTCTGCCGCTTCCAACACGTCTCTATCCACCAATCGGATGCCGAGATTGGTGAGGCGGATCATCGGCGGAATGGCGTAGATCACCACCGCGATCAGCCCCGGCACCCTGCCGATGCCCAGCAGCATGACGACGGGAATGAGATAGACGAAACTCGGCATAGTCTGCATGACATCGAGAATTGGATTGACCACACGCTGGAAGCGATTGGAATGCGACATGAGGATGCCGATGGGAAGGCCTATGGTGATGGACAGAACCGTACAGACGAAGATCATCGAGATCGTCCGCATCGTATCCGTCCACATATCGAAATAGCCTATGGCCAGAAGTGTGAACAGACAGCCCAGCACGATCTTAGCGCTGCGACTGGCTGCCCAGGCAATGCCCAGGATAATCAGGATGATGATGGGCCACGGCGTTTGCGTCATGAAACGCTCGGCCCAGATCAGAAACTGTTGCAGCGGTGAGAAGAAGCCTTCGATGCTGCCGCCCCAGGCGCGCGTGAACTCACGAAAACCGTCATCGATCATCTTTTTCAGAGCACGAAGGGTGTCGTCGTTCATGTGCGGAAACGTGTAAAGCCAGTCCATACAATTCCCCTGTGATCACGGCGACATGCGACTGGTTTTGCCAATCGCACATCGATTTGCGTGGCTGCCGGACGATGGGTCAGGCAGTAGGGAAGGTCGTCAGAGCGAAGCCTTGATCTTTTCCGCAGCGTCGGCAGACACCCACTTGGTCCAGATGTCGGGGTTCTCTTTCAGGAAGTGCTTGGCGCTGTCTTCACCCGTCGCCTGATTGTCCGTCATCCAGGCCATCAGCTTGTTGACGGTGGCGTTGCTCCACGAACGCTTGTTGAGGTAGTCCATGATCTCCGGGCCAGCCTTTTCCGAGAAAGGCTTGGCAACCAGCGTCACGACCTTGTCAACCGGCCATGCGTTGGGCTTCGGGTCTGGGCAATCGGCAACCGTGTTGCAGCGTTTCCATTCGGCTGCGTCGGCGGCAACGCCGGGCTCCAGCTTCACCATTTCATATTTGCCGAGAAGGGCGGTGGGCGACCAGTAGTAGCCGACCCATGGCTGCTTGCGCTCGTAAGCTTTGGCAATGGAGCCGTCGAGACCGGCGGAAGAGCCGCTATCCACCAGGATGAAACCCGCTTTTTCAGCCTCGAAGGCTTTGAAAAGCTGCCCCGTGACCACGGTGCCGCCCCAACCCTGTGGGCCGTTGACGATGGCACCCTTGTCGGGGTTTTCAGTATCCGGGAACAGCTTCGGATTTTTCAGCAGATCGCCAATGGTCTTGATGTCGGGGTGGGCGTCGGCCACGTATTTCGGTATCCACCAGCCCTGGATGCCGCCATCCGGCAGAGCGGTTGCGGCAACGACGAGTTTGCCTTCATCCACGCCGCGCTTGACCACTTCCGGCAGCGTATCGGCCCAGGCTTCCGGGGCGATATCCGGCTGGCCTTTTTCGACCATGGAGGTGATGGTCGGCACAGTATCGCCAATGGTGATGTCGGCACTGCAACCATACCCTTCGTTGAGAATAATTTTGTCGATGGCGGAGAGCACTTCGGCGCTCTGCCAGTTCATGCTGGCGATGGTGGGGCTTCCACAGTCTGCAGCGTTCGACGCGGATGCGCCTCCCAGCAAACCGAACACCAGACAGGTCGATGCAAGCAGTTTCTTCATATCTGTTCCCTTTATTGGCGACGCTTATAAAGAGACGAACCTGCCGCTTGGGTCTGCCCCTGTCTTTGTCTTTGCAAAGTTGTAGGGATGATGGCGTGAAGCTCGTCCGCAACCTACGCAAAATGCGACGGCCATTCGCCAAACCACGACAGGTCACGGCATTTTAATCTTCCGATAACCTTTCAGCCATGTCAGCTTGCGAAGCGTCGATCGCTCATTGTTTGCGGCAGATGTCAAAAAAAGCTGGATAGTTGGTATTGGCGAGGCAATAGTAGCAACCGTCCGGCAAGGGACAGGATGGTGTTGAGGGATGCCATTCTCAAAAGAACTCGTTTAGGAGGAAATACCTTGGCACGAATTACGCTCCGCCAATTGCTCGACCACGCAGCCGAACACGGCTATGGCGTGCCTGCTTTCAACATCAACAATATGGAACAGGCGCTGGCAATTATGGAAGCGGCGGATGCGACGAATTCGCCCGTCATTATGCAGGCATCGCGCGGCGCACGTGCTTATGCAAACGACATCATGCTCAAGCACATGATGGATGCGGTGGTTGAAATCTACCCGCATATTCCCGTCTGCGTCCATCTGGACCATGGCAACGAAGCGGCAAGCTGCATGACGGCCATGCAGGCTGGTTTCACATCCGTCATGATGGATGGCTCGCTGAAGGCTGACGGGAAGACCCCCGGCGATTGGGATTACAACGTCGGCGTCACCCGCCAGGTTACGACCATGGCCCATTACGGCGGTATCTCCGTCGAGGGTGAACTGGGTGTTCTCGGCTCGCTGGAAACCGGCATGGGCGAGGCTGAAGATGGCCACGGTGCTGAAGGTGTTCTCTCGCACGACCAGTTGCTGACCGACCCGGATGAGGCCGTCAAGTTCGTGCAGGAAACCAAGGTCGATGCGCTGGCCGTTGCGATGGGCACCAGCCACGGTGCTTACAAGTTCACGCGCAGACCTGACGGTTCCGTGCTGGCCATGAACGTCATCGAGGAAATCCACAATAAGCTGCCGAATACGCACCTCGTCATGCACGGATCATCCACGGTGCCGCAGGATTTGCAGGACATCATCAACGCCTATGGTGGGGCCATCAAGCCAACTTGGGGCGTGCCGATCGAGGAAATCCAGCGCGGTATTAAGAATGGCGTTCGCAAGATCAACATCGACACCGACTGCCGCATGGCCATCACCGGCCAAATCCGCAAGGTTATGGCGGAAGACCCGGCGGAATTCGATCTGCGCAAATATCTGAAGCCCGCGCGCGAGGCTATGACGAAGCTCTGTAAGGAACGCTTCGAGTTGTTCTGGACGGCTGGACAGGCTTCGAAGATCACGCCTATTCCGCTTCGGGATATGGCGAAGCGTTATGCGTCTGGTTCGTTGGACCCGGTTGTCTCGTAAGCGATCAGAGAGAGACTGAACCCTCCCGGTCGTCATGCTCGGGCTCGTCCCGAGCATCTGCTACAGTTCGTCTTTCACGACGGTAGTGGGCTCTTGACGCAGATAAGAAAACCAAAAAAGCCGGAAGCGATGAATTCGCCTCCGGCTTTTTCCGTTTCTGGCACAAGCCCGCGTCGCAGCCTGCTTGAGCGGCAGTAGACCCTCGGGACAGGCCCGAGGGTGACGAACGTGGGGTGGTGCCACAAAAAAACCGGGGGCAGGGAGCCGCCCCCGGTATCTCTTCAATCCCGCAGACTTACTTCTGCCAGCTCTTGACCAACTCATCATAATTGACGGTCATCGGCTTTTCTTTTTCCTCGGCGATCTTCAACTGTGGCGCAAGGTGGCCCTTCGCAACCGCGTCCTTGTTCCAATATTCAAGATCGTGTTCTTCAGCCAGCTTCGGTCCGATTTCGCCCTGAACGCCTGCACGTTCCAGACGCTGCATGACCTTTTCCTGTTCGGCGCAGAGCGAGTCCATCGCTTCCTGCGCTGTCTTTGCGCCGGAGGATGCATCGCCGACAGCTTGCCACCAGAGCTGAGCCAGTTTTGGATAGTCAGGAACGTTGGTACCGGTTGGCGACCACTGAACGCGGGCAGGCGAGCGATAGAACTCGATCAGGCCGCCGAGGTCCTTGGCACGCTTGGTGAAGCTTTCGTGGTTGATCGAAGAGTCGCGGATCAGCGTCAGGCCGACATGGCTCTTTTTCACATCCACGGTCTTCGAGGTCACGAACTGTGCGTAGAGCCATGCTGCCTTGGCGCGGTCGTCAGGGGTGGATTTCATCAACGTCCAGGACCCCACGTCCTGATAGCCGAGCTTCATGCCGTCTTTCCAGTAAACGCCATGCGGGGAGGGGGCCATGCGCCATTTCGGCGTGCCGTCCTCGTTGACGACGGGCAGTCCCTTCTTGACTGCGTCTGCCGTAAACGCCGTGTACCAGAAAATCTGCTGCGCGACTTCGCCCTGCGCCGGAACGGGACCGGATTCGGAGAAGTTCATGCCCGCCGCTGCTGGAGGCGCGTAGGCCTTCAACCAGTCGAGGTACTTCTGGATGGCGTAGACCGACGCGGGTCCGTTGGTATCACCGCCACGTGCAACGCAGGAGCCGACGGGCTGAGACTTTTCGTTGACCTTGATGCCCCATTCATCCACCGGCAGACCGTTTGGCAGGCCCTTGTCGCCGTTGCCAGCCATGGACAGCCAGGCATCGGTAAAGCGCCAGCCGAGCGACGGGTCCTTCTTGCCATAATCCATATGGCCATAGACCTTCTTGCCGTTGATTTCGCGGCCGGTAAAGAAGGCGGCGATGTCTTCATAGGCTGACCAATTGACGGGAACGCCGAGATCGTAGCCATACTTGGCCTTGAAGTCTGCCTTGTTCTTTTCGTCGTTGAACCAGTCATACCGGAACCAATAGAGGTTGGCGAACTGCTGGTCGGGCAGCTGGTAAAGCTTACCATCCGGTGCCGTCGTGAACTTGGTGCCGATGAAGTCCTTCAGGTCTAGGCCGGGATTGGTGACGTCCTTGCCTTCATTGGCCATCCAGTCCGTCAGGTTGCGGGCTTGTTGATAACGCCAGTGAGTGCCGATGAGATCGCTATCGTTGACGAAGGCGTCATAGATGTTTTCGCCAGACTGCATCTGCGTCTGGAGTTTCTCCACCACGTCACCTTCGCCGATCAGGTCGTGCGTCAGCTTGATGCCGGTGATTTCGGTGAAGGCTTTGGCCAGCACCTTGGACTCGTATTCATGCGTGGTCAGCGTTTCCGAGACGACCTTGATATCCATGCCAGCAAAAGGCTTGGCGGCATCGATGAACCATTGCATTTCCTTTTCCTGATCAGCACGGGAAAGGCTCGAGAGATCACCGATTTCCTTGTCTAGAAAGGTCTTGGCCTCGTTCATACCGGCGTTTGCCACGCCGGTCAGTGCCAGCAGCGCCGCTGCCGTCGTTGTTAAAAGATGCACTCGCATAATCATCCTCCCAGTATTTACGATTGCTTGTAGATGTATCTCCGGGCGGTCCTCCCTCCCGGTATTTCAGTCGAATGCCTAAACGAAGCGAAACACGCCAATCGCATAGACAACCGAAAGAGCCAGTGCCCACCAAAGGCCGGGGCCGACGAGGCCGAGCCAACCGAGGTGGATGAATGCGGAGCCGAGCAGCGACACGAACAGGCGGTCGCCGCGCGTGGTCTCGAAGCGTAGGATTCCGACGCGCGGATTGCCACCGGGCGAGACATATTCCCAAACCGCCATGCCGATCAGCAGAAGCAATATGGTCAGAAAGAACAGCGCCGTGGGCAACGTCCATGCCATCCAGGAAAAATTCATCGACCTTCTCCTTTCTTAGACGCGACCGAGGGCAAAGCCCTTGGCGATGTAGTTTCGGACGAAATAGATGACGAGTGCGCCGGGTATGATGGTCAGCACACCGGCGGCGGCCAGCACACCCCAGTCCATGCCGGATGCGGAAACGGTGCGTGTCATGGTTGCTGCAATCGGCTTTGCGGCGGTTGTCGTCAGCGTTCTGGCCAGCAGCAGTTCCACCCAAGAGAACATGAAGCAGAAGAAGGCTGCCACACCGATGCCGCTGGCAATCAGGGGCATGAAGATCTTCACGAAGAAGCGTGGGAATGAGTAGCCGTCAATATAGGCGGTTTCATCGATTTCCTTGGGAACACCAGACATGAAGCCTTCGAGAATCCAGACCGCTAGGGGAACGTTGAACAGGCAGTGGGCAATGGCCACCGCGATGTGCGTGTCGATCAGCCCGAATGCGGAATAGAGCTGGAAGAAAGGAAGCGCAAAGACGGCGGGTGGTGCCATGCGGTTCGTCAGCAGCCAGAAGAACAGGTGCTTATCGCCCAGAAAGCGGTAGCGCGAAAACGCGTAGGCGGCGGGCAGAGCAGCGGCGACCGAAATCACCGTGTTCATCACCACATAGATGATGGAGTTGATGTAGCCGTTATACCAGGCCGGATCGGTAAAGATGATGGTGTAATTGCGCAGCGTCGGGTTTTGCGGCCAGAGCGAGAAGGCACCGAGAATTTCACCGTTTTCCTTGAAGCTCATATTCACGAGCCAGTAGATCGGCAGTAGCAGAAACACGATATAAATCGTCGGGATGAGGAAGGAGAAGCGGGTGATGGATCTGGAATTGCTCATGGGTTTCTCCTTTCTCAAGCCTGTTCGTCGCTGTTGGTCATGACGGTGTAGAAAATCCATGACAGAGCAAGGATGATCAGGAAGTAGATGATCGACATGGCCGCCGCTGGCCCCAGATCGAACTGGCCCACTGCCATCTTCACGAGGTCGATGGACAGGAAGGTCGTGGAGTTGCCCGGGCCACCGCCGGTGACCACGAAGGGTTCGGTGTAGATCATGAAGCTGTCCATGAAGCGCAGCAGGACGGCGATCAACAGGACACGCTTCATCTTTGGCAACTGGATGTAACGGAAGACCGACCAGCGCGATGCACCATCGATGCGGGCCGCCTGATAATAGGCGTCGGGGATCGATACGAGACCGGCATAGCACAGCAGCACGACGAGGCTCGTCCAGTGCCAGACATCCATGATGATGACGGTTGCCCAGGCATCCACAGGGTCCTGCGTGTAGTTATAGTCGATGCCGAGCATCGACAGGTAATGGCCGAGGAAGCCGATATCGACACGCCCGAAAACCTGCCAGATGGTGCCCACCACATTCCACGGAATGAGCAACGGCAGCGCCATCAGCACTAGGCAAACCGGCACACCAAAGCCGGTTTTCGGCATGTTGAGCGCAATGAGAATACCGAGCGGAATCTGGATTGCCAGAATGACCATCGAGAAAATCAGGTTGCGCATCAGCGCATCCCAGAAACGGGGCGAATGCAGCATTTGCACGAACCAGTCGGTTCCCGCCCAGAAGAACTGGTTGTTGCCGAACGTATCCTGAACCGAGTAGTTGACGACCGTCATCAGCGGAATGACGGCGGAAAATGCGACGAGGATCAGAACCGGGATGACCAGAAACCACGCCTTGTTGTTGAACGTCTTTTCCATGGGTCAGGCTCCCGTGCCAACGCGCCAGCTATCAGCGTAGATGCCGATGGCCTTGGGATCGAAAGTGACGCGGGGTTCAGACGGAATGTCGCCATCTTCAGGCACCACCACGGTCAGCGGGTGTCCGGCAAAGCTGGCGCGAACGATCTTCTGACGACCGATATCCTCCACCTTGCTGATGGTCACCGGCATGCCTTCGCGACCCAGAGAGATGAATTCCGGGCGAATGCCGAGTTCCGTCTTCGCGCCGGTTTCAACATTTGGTGCCACGTCGAGCAAGACATGCTGATCACCGATCTTTGCCTGCGCGCCATCCAGTGAAACCGGCATGAAATTCATGCCGGGCGAGCCGATGAAATAGCCGACGAAGGTGTGGCTTGGCCGTTCGAACAGTTCGGCAGGCGTGCCGATCTGCACGATCTGGCCATCATACATGACGACGACTTTGTCGGCGAAGGTCATGGCTTCGGTCTGGTCATGCGTCACATAAACCATGGTAAAGCCGAATTGCTTGTGCAACCGCTTCAATTGCGAGCGCAGCACCCATTTCATGTGCGGATCGATCACCGTCAGCGGTTCATCGAAGAGGATGGCGTTGACATCGTCGCGGACGAGACCGCGACCCAGCGAAATCTTCTGCTTCTGGTCCGCTGTCAGGCGATGCGCGCGGCGCTTGGCCCAGGATAAGAGATCGATCATTTCGAGAATTTCATTGACGCGCCTGTCAACATCCGGCTCCGAAACGCCGCGATTGCGCAGCGGGAAGGCCAGATTGTCGTAGACTGTCATGGTGTCGTAAATGACCGGGAACTGGAACACCTGCGCGATGTTGCGCTGTTCCGTCGGCAGGTTGGTCACGTCTTTGCCATCGAAAAGGATGCGGCCATCGGACGGATTGATCAGCCCGGAAATGATGTTGAGCAGGGTTGTCTTGCCGCAGCCGGATGGCCCGAGCAGCGCGTAAGCACCGCCATCGCTCCACTCGTAATTAACTTCCTTAAGGGCGTAATCATTGGCTGCCCTGGCCTTGGCGTTGTAGGCGTGGCGGATATGATCGAGACTGATGCGTGCCATGGTCTCTTCTCCTCACGCGGCTGCTTGTTGCGGGGTGGAAAGCGAACGGCCATTCGCATCGAACGCCATCAGATGGCGGGTATCCAAGTAGATATCGATCTGTCTGTCGGGCTCGATATCGAGAATACCGCGCGTCAGCATGACCCAGCGATTGCCAGCGAAATCGACGTGAATGAAGCTTTCGGAACCAGCGATTTCGGAGATCAGCGTCTTTGCGCTGAGCTTCACCGCACCACTATGGGTGGGCGTCGGGTATAGATGGTGTGGGTGGAACGCCACCGTCACCGGGCCATCAGCAATGCTTGAGAGGTGTGCTGGTACGTCGAAAACAGGCTGGCCATTGTGCAGAAACGAAGGGCCGGAACGGGTCAGCGAGATTATGTTGAGTGGCGGATCAGCAAAAGTCTTTGCTGAGACGAGATCGACAGGATTTCTGTAAAGATCGATGGTGGCGCCATATTGGGCGATGTGCCCCTGATGCATGGTCGCCGTATTGCCGCCCAGAAGCAGCGCTTCGGATGGCTCGGTCGTGGCGTAAACGAAGATCGCGCCGGACAAAGCGAAAATTTTCGGCAGTTCTTCGCGCAGCTCCTCACGCAGCTTGTAATCGAGGTTGGCAAGCGGCTCATCCAGCAGCACGAGGCTGGCATTCTTGACGATAGCGCGAGCAAGGGCCGTGCGCTGCTGCTGTCCGCCGGAAAGGTTCAGCGGGGTACGGTCGAGATAGGGCGTCAGCCGCAGCAGATCGGCAGCGCGGCGCACTTCACGGTCGATGGTTGCCTTGTCCTTTTTGGCGATCCGCATCGGGGAGGCGATGTTTTCGTAGACGGTGAGTGCCGGGTAATTGATGAACTGCTGGTAGACCATGGCAACGCTGCGGTCCTGCACGCGCTTGCCCGTCACATCCGTGCCATCGAACAGCAGTTGGCCCTCGGTCGGTTTGTCCAGACCGGCCATCAGCCGCATCAGCGATGTTTTTCCAGACAGCGTCGGCCCCAGCAGCACGTTGAGCGTGCCCCGCTTGAGGGTCAGATTGGTTGGGTAGATGTGGTATTCACCACCCACCATCTTGGCAATGTTACGTAATTCCAGCATGCTGTCCCGAGGCCTCCCAACCTGCAAGATATCTGCTTCAATGTCAGTCTTTTACGCCCTTTCGGGCGTTCATCATGCGGCTATAGACGCCATGTAACTGTCGAGTGTGGCTGCTTCTTCCTTGGAAAAATGCAGGCCCTGCTTGGTTCTGCGCCACAACACGTCGTCGCTGGTTCTGGCCCATTCCTGGCGCATTAGCCACTCGACTTCGCGCTCATACAGATCGCCGCCGAAATGCTGACCCAGCGCCGCCATGCTGGTCGCATCACCCAGCATGGCGTTTGCTTTCGTTCCGTAGAGGCGAACCAGTCTGCGCGCCTGACGGTCTGATAGGAAGCCATACTTTGTGCTGAGCTTTTTGACTTCCGCCTCATAGCCGGTGGCCGCGAAATCGCCGCCCGGAAGCGAGCTTTTTCCAGTCCAAGGTTTCCCCTTGTCGCCAATGGCCTCAGCCACTTTCTCAAGGGCATGTTCCGCCAGGCGGCGGTAGGTCGTCAGCTTGCCGCCGAACACGTTCAGCAACGGCGCCTCACCGGAAGCATTCTCAAGTTTCAGCACATAGTCGCGCGTGGCTTCCTGCGCACTGGACGCGCCATCGTCAAACAGCGGGCGAACCGCCGAATAAGTCCAGACGATATCGTCCTTCGTCACTGGCTCGGCAAAATATTCGCTGGCTGCGTTGCAAAGGTAATCCGTCTCTTCGCCGCTGATCTTCACATCCGCCGGGTCGCCGGTGTAGTCCCGGTCGGTCGTGCCGATCAGTGTGAAATCCGTCTCGTAGGGAATGGCGAAAATGATGCGGTTGTCGGGGTTCTGGAAGAAATAGGCCCTGACATCGTTGAACTTCTTTTTCACGATGATGTGGCTGCCCTGAACCAGCCGCACATTGTGAACCTGGTTCTTGCCCGCTGCGTTGGACAGAACATTGTCGACCCATGGGCCGGAGGCGTTCACCAGCATGCGGGATTGAACGGTCTTGACTATGCCGGTCGCGCTTTCCTTGACATCAACGTTCCAAAGCCCGCCTTCGCGACGAACCGAAACCACTTTCGCCCGGCTCATGATGTCTGCTCCCTTGTCCGCAGCATCACGCGCATTCAGCACCACTAAACGCGCATCATCCACCCAGCCGTCCGAATATTCGAATGCCTTGGTGAACAGCGGCTTCAGCGGCTTGCCAGCAGGATCGCGGCGCATGTCGAGGGATTTCGTGGCGGGCAGAAGCTTGCGACCGCCCAGATGATCGTAGAGAAACAGGCCGAGGCGAATGAGCCATGCCGGGCGGATGCCACCCTTATGAAAAGGCAGAACGAAACGCATGGGCCAGATGATGTGCGGAGCCATAGCCCACAGCACTTCGCGTTCCATCAACGCTTCGCGCACAAGGCGGAACTCGTAATGTTCGAGATAGCGAAGGCCGCCGTGAATGAGCTTGGTTGCGCCAGACGAGGTCCCAGATGCGAAATCGTTCATCTCGGCAAGGGTCACCGAATAGCCGCGACCGGCAGCATCACGAGCTATTCCGCAGCCGTTGATGCCTCCACCGATCACGAAAATATCGCGGACCGCCTGCTCACTCACCTTGTCTCTCCCTGACGCGACATTCCGCCGCTTATTGTTGGAATTCGAAATTGGGGCGAGTTAAAATGAAAAGAAAGTGAATGTCAAACGAATGTTAACCGTTTCAGTTTTCCGGTTGTAAGCCTTCGGTTTCGATCAACCGAACGTCGTTTTCCTTGCAGATGGCTTTGACTGATGGAAGCGGACAGTGGTCCGTAATGAAGGTGTGGACTTGTGAGAGATGACCTATCCTCACCGGTGCTGTGCGGTCGAATTTACTGGAGTCGGAGACCAAGATGACGTGCCGTGCATTGGCGATAATCGCCTGCGCGACTTTCACCTCGCGAAAGTCGTAATCCAGCAACGCGCCATCCTTGTCGATGGCCGAGACGCCGATCACGGCGTAGTCCACCTTGAACTGCCGGATGAAATCCACCGCAGCTTCACCGACAATGCCCCCATCCGTGCCGCGCACCACGCCACCGGCAATGACCACCTCGATACCAGGGAATATCCGCAACCTGTTGGCAACATTGATATTGTTGGTAATCACCATTAGTTCCTGATGGTCCACCAGCGCCTCACCGACCGCTTCTGTGGTGGTGCCAATATTGATGAAGAGCGATGATTTGTTGGGAATGAGGTCGGCTGCTGCCCGGCCTATCGCCTGTTTTTCAGTCGCGGCAATCGAGCGTCTCGCTTCGTATTTCACGTTTTCCGTACTGCTGGGAAAGATCGCGCCGCCATGGATTCTCGTCAGCGCGCGGGCCTCGCAGAGGTCGTTTAGATCCTTGCGAATGGTCTGCGCGGTGACTGAAAATCGCGTGGCGAGATCATCCACGCTGACCTTGCCTTCGGATTTCGCAAGTTCGATAATATCAATCTGGCGCGATGAGAAAAACATGGAAGCTTCTACCCGGCAATATCTGTGGACTTTCGTTTTATTTCATTTTTTTGAGAAACGAAAGTCCGCTGACGCACTGTTAGGAGCAAGGTTTTCCACAATCGACTTGGCTACAGATTCTCTAATTTGTCCGCCTGATAAATATTGGGGTTGCGCCTCGGCCCATTTTGTCCTAGTTTGCGCGTTCTCACACTTTTGGGGAAATAAAAAAAATGAATTCTATAAAAACAACAACGCGTGCCGCAATCCTGCTAGGCTCGCTTCTGATTGGCGCCAGTTCAGCTCTCGCGGAAACCGTTCTTCATCGCGGTAATTCCGGCGAACCACAAACTCTCGATCAGGCTCAGACGTCTATCGATATCGAAGCGTTCATCGTGAAGGACCTTTATGAAGGTCTCACGATCTATGGTGCTGACGGTAAGATCACGCCCGGTGTAGCAGAAAGCTGGACCTTGTCTGACGACGGCACGGTTTACACTTTCAAGCTGCGCGAAAATGCAAAGTGGTCTGATGGTACGCCTGTAACGGCAGAGGATTTCGTGTTCTCCTACAAGCGTGTAGAAGATCCGAAGACCGCAGCAAAATACGCAAACATTCTGTATCCGATCAAGAATGCGGAGAAGGTCAACAAGGGCGAAGCCAAGCTTGAAGAGCTCGGCGTGAAGGCCGTTGACGCCAAGACGCTTGAAATCACGCTTGAGCGCGCGACGCCTTTCTTCCTTGAACTGCTCGCGCACCAGACTGCGCTTCCAGTCTCGAAGGCGAGTGTTGAGAAGAATGGTGCGGATTTCGTCAAGCCAGGCATCATGGTTTCGAACGGTGCTTACAAGCTCGAGGCTCACGTTCCCAATGACAGCTTGACAGTCGTCAAGAACCCTAATTTCTGGGACGCTGCCAACACCAAGATCGACAAGGTCATCTTCTATCCGATCGACGACCAGGCCGCTTCGGTTCGCCGTTTCGAAGCCAAGGAAATGGACCTCGCTTACAACTTCTCGGCCGATCAGCTGGATCGTCTGCGCAAGTCCTAAGGTGATCAGGTCCACGTCTCTCCGACACTTGCGACCTATTATTATACCTTCGACACGCGTGAAGCGCCGTATAACGACGTTCGCGTTCGCCGCGCGCTCTCCATGGCCGTTGACCGCGACTTCCTTGCCAAGGAAATCTACAGCGGCTCGCAGCTTCCATCCTATTCCATGGTTCCACCCGGCATGGGCAGCTATGGCGAGCCTGCCAAGGCAGACTTCGCAACACTTTCGCAGCTGGATCGTGAAGACGAAGCTCTCAAGCTCATGAAGGAAGCCGGTTACGGTGAGGGCGGTAAGCCGCTTTCCATCGAAATCCGCTATAACACCAACCCCAACCATGAGCGCGTTGCCACAGCCATCGCCGATATGTGGAAGACCACATTTGGTGCGAATGTTTCGCTGGTGAACCTAGATGTTGCCTCGCACTACGGTTATCTACAGGAAGGCGGCAAGTTCAATGTTGCCCGTGCTGGTTGGGTTGCCGACTATGCTGACGCCGAAAACTTCCTTGCGCTGTCTGTCTCGACCAACAAGACTTTCAACTATTCGAAGTTCAACAATCCCGAATTCGATGCGTTGATGAAGAAGTCTTACGACGAGAAAGATCCCGCTGCTCGCAACAAGATCTTGCACGAGGCTGAAACGATCCTCATGAAGGAGCAGCCGGTTGCGCCGTTCCTGACGCAGGCCGATCTTTGGTTGGTGTCCAGCCGCGTCAAGGGCTGGGTGGACAACGCCAACAATGAACACCTCAGCCGCTTCCTGAGCGTTTCCGAGTAAGCAGTGCTGCCACGGTGGTTTTGAAACATGTCGCGCAAGAGCTCCACGCTTTTGCGCGACATGCTGAAACAACGGGCGAAAGCGTTACGGCGATGATAAGGTCGCACAACGCCTAGCCGCCGTGCCATGCCGGAGCCTAAAATATTATGATCTCTTTCGTCCTGCGCCGTTTGGCGAGCGCTGTGCCGACGTTATTTATCGTCGTCACGATTTCTTTTTTTCTGATGCGATTTGCACCCGGCGGCCCGTTCAATCTTGAGCGTCCGCTGCCACCGCAGACCATGGAAAACCTGATGAGAACCTATCATCTGGATGAACCATTGTGGCGTCAGTATCTGATCTACATGAAAAACGCCGTCACCGGCGACTTCGGCCCCAGCTATATCTATAAGGACAACACCGTTGCCCAGTTGATCGGCAAGGGTTTGCCCTATTCTCTGGAGCTTGGTTTCTACGCATTGCTGGTGGCGCTGATCGGCGGCGTGTTGGCCGGTACGTTTGCGGCATTGCGGCAGAACAGCTTTTTTGACTTTTCCCTGATGTCGTTTTCGACAGTCGGTGTCACGGTGCCGAACTTCGTCGTCGCACCTGTGCTAACGCTGGTCTTTGCCGTTCTGCTGGGCCTTCTGCCCGCTGGAAGCTGGGGTGATGGTTCGCTGCGCTATCTGCTGTTGCCGATGATTGCGCTCGCCTTGCCGCAGCTCGCCGTCATTGCCCGCCTCACGCGCGGTTCGATGATCGAAGCTCTGCGCATGGACCATATTCGTACGGCAAAAGCTTATGGGCTTCCCAGCCGCACCGTCGTCATCGTCCACGCCATGCGCGCGGCCATGCTGCCGGTCGTATCCTATCTCGCACCTTGCGCGGCGGCTTTGCTGACCGGCTCTGCCGTCATCGAAACGATCTTCACCATTCCCGGTGTCGGTCGCTACTTCGTGCTGGGTGCCATCAATCGTGACTATACGCTTGTCATGGGAACCGTCGTTCTCATCGCGCTCTTCGTCATTGTTTTCAATCTGGTGGTCGATATTCTTTACGGCCTTCTTGATCCGAGGGTCAGACATGACTGATATCCCCGGCACATCAGCCGTTTCTCCTTCGGTGAAAAGCCGAAGCCTCTTCCAGCTCGCAACCATGCGGTTCCGGCGCAACACAGCTGCCATGGCCGGTTCGGTCATGCTGGTGCTGATCACGCTCTTTTCGTTTCTTGGGCCGCATTTCCTCACTCATACCTATGATCAGGTGTTTTCGTCCTACGTCTCCGTTCCGCCAAGCCTTGAGGCGCGGCCGGATGCCGATAGTCTTCAGGGTGTGATGGAAGGTGTTGCCGGTCGTGCACGCGTCGATCTCAAGGAATTTGCGGTCGTAGGCCAGAAATTTACGGCAACCGTCACGTCGTCCAGCCAGATCGACCCGCGCACGACACGCTATTTCGACCGTGCCAACGAGTTCGAAAACACCAAGGTCGTCGCCACCGAAGACGATGGTCGCACGCTGAAAATCGAAGGCGATGTGAACCGCGAATATTTCTTCTTCGGCACCGATAGCAATGGTCGCGATCTGCTCGTGCGCGTCATGCTGGGCGGCCAGATCTCGATTGCCGTCGGCGTTCTCGCCAGCCTCGTCTCGCTCGGCATCGGCGTCGTCTACGGCGCGACTGCCGGTTATATCGGCGGACGGGTCGACAATGCGATGATGCGTTTTGTGGAAATCCTCTATTCGCTGCCCTTCGTGTTTCTCGTCGTCGTGCTCGTCGTGTTCTTCGGGCGAAGTTTCATTCTCATCTTCCTCGTCATCGGCGCGGTGGAATGGCTGGATATGGCGCGTATCGTACGTGGACAGACGCTGGCGCTGAAGCGGCGTGAGTTCGTGGGTGCCGCACAGGCGCTGGGCCTGACCGACTGGCAGATCATCCGCCGTCACATCATCCCCAACACCATCGGCCCGGTCGTCGTGTTTGTGACTGTCGTGGTGCCGAAAGTCATCCTGCTGGAAAGCTTTCTGTCCTTCCTTGGTCTGGGTGTACAAGCGCCGTTGACCAGTTGGGGCGCGCTGATTTCCGAAGGTGCCAGCAATATGCAATCGGCCCCGTGGCTGCTGATATTCCCGGCGACATTCTTCGTGTTGACGCTGTTTTCTTTGAACTTTGTGGGCGACGGGTTGCGTGACGCGCTCGATCCCAAGGATCGCTGATATGAATACGACATCTGAAACCATCCTGACCGTGCGCGGTCTCAAAGTCGATTTCACCACGCCTGATGGCGATGTGAATGCCGTCAAGGGCATCGATCTCGACGTGAAAGCGGGAGAGACGCTCGCTGTTGTAGGGGAATCCGGCTCAGGCAAAAGCCAGACCATGATGGGCATCATGGGTCTGTTGGCCGCAAATGGCCGCGTTCAGGGCTCTGCCAAATACCGGGGACGCGAACTGGTAGCGTTGCCGGTCGATGAGCTCAACAATATCAGGGGGGCGAAGGTCACCATGATTTTCCAGGAGCCGATGACCTCGCTCGATCCTCTCTACAAGATCGGCAAACAGATCGCCGAGCCTATCATTCACCATCGCGGTTCCAGCAAAGCCGAAGCACGCGCAAGGGTGCTGGAGCTACTGAAGCTGGTTGGCATTCCCGACCCCAACAGGCGTATCGATAGCTATCCGCACGAGCTGTCCGGTGGGCAGCGCCAGCGTGTCATGATTGCCATGGCACTGGCAAACGAGCCTGATCTCCTGATCGCGGACGAGCCGACCACCGCACTCGACGTCACCATTCAGGCGCAAATTCTCGATCTGCTGAAATCGCTTCAACAGCGTTTCGGCATGGCCGTCGTCCTCATCACCCATGATCTTGGGGTCGTCCGGCATTTTGCGGACCGTGTCGCCGTCATGCGTCGTGGTGAAATCGTGGAGACTGGAACGACGGAAGACATTTTCGAGCGTCCGCAGGCGGATTATACGAAGATGCTTCTGGATGCCGAACCCAGCGGTCACAAGCCACCGGTGGGTCCGGGTGCGCCGGTCGTTCTGTCCGGCCAGAACGTGACGGTGGATTACGAGATACCCGGTGGCATCTTTACCAAGGCCACGGCATTCAGAGCGGTCGAAGGCGTAACCGTCAATCTGCATCAGGGCCAGACTATCGGCATTGTTGGTGAGTCCGGTTCAGGCAAATCAACGCTCGGTCGCGCTTTGCTGCGGCTGACGCCGTCTACCGGACGCCTGTTCTTCGGCAAGACGGACATTTCCAGTCTTGGAAGAAAAGCCATGCGGCCCATGCGTCGTCAGCTCCAGCTGGTGTTTCAAGATCCCTACGGCTCGCTGTCGCCACGCCAGACTGTCGGAGAGATCATCACCGAAGGTCTGTTCGTGCATGCTCCGGAGCTGAGCCGCGCGCAGCGCGACAAGCGCGCCATTGAGGCGCTGACGGAAGTCGGACTAGATCCTGCTGCCCGCAACCGCTATCCGCACGAGTTTTCCGGCGGCCAGCGCCAACGTATCGCCATCGCGCGTGCGATCATTCTCAAGCCGGATGTGGTCATTCTCGATGAGCCGACCTCTGCGCTCGACCGTTCGGTTCAGGGGCAGGTCATCGACTTGTTGCGGGAGCTGCAAAAGACGCACGGTCTTTCCTACATCTTCATCAGCCATGACCTTTCGGTCATCAAGGCAATCTCCGATTACGTTATCGTCATGAAGGACGGTAAGATTGTTGAAGAGGGCGAAACGGATGGCATTTTCAACAATCCGACTGCCGATTATACCAAGACCCTGATCCAATCCGCCTTCACGGCAGATGCGGCGTAAAACAAGCTCCCGGCCTCACAGCCGGGATTTTTCTTGAGGCGGCAAAGGAACAAGCGGTATCTCTGCACGTTATTACCCCTGAAAATTCATATGTGCCACGATCAAGGCACGAAGGAGGGAATATGTTCAAGGTATTGCAGATTACGGGTCTTGCGGTTGTTATGGCAGCATCCGGTGTAGCTATGACATCGCCAGCGAAGGCCCAAGACGTGGAGCTGCAAATCGGCCGTGACGGTGTGCGTCCCGTGATCCGTGACCGCGACATCGACCGCCGTGGCCCACCGCGTGATCGTGACCGCGGCTGCAGCGAACGCGAAGCCCGTGCAGCGGCACGCGCATCCGGTCTGCGCGACCCAGAGATCGTCCGCGTCACGCCCCGCCGCGTTGTCGTGGAAGGCTTCACTCGCCGCGGCCAGGACACGATCACATTCGCAAACGTCCGTGGCTGCCCTGAAATCTAAGTCGCAATACGTTTGAGCGTTTAAACTGCTGTCTATTGAAACCCGCTTTGTGCGGGTTTCTTTGCGTTTAGAGCGTCTCCGTTTCATAAGAGAACGCTCCAAGCCATCGACGACAATTTGGATTAGTAATTTCTAAAGTTAGCTGTACTAATAGACATAGCTGGTTATTCACTCATGAGGATGGCTGCGGTGTTTGCTGTACTTGAATGCGTTGCGTTACAACACGATCAACATATTGTTGGCCTTGCTGCCGCAATTTCTCTTCTCGGGATGTTATCTTTCTTTCACCTGCTTCTTCGCGCAGATGAAAGCCCGGTGAGACGACGACCCTATTGGATTCTGGTAGCGGCGTTCGCGTCGGGCCTGAGCGTTTGGGCAACGCATTTCATTGCAATGCTGGCCTATCAGGGTAGCGTGCCGATCGGTTTTGATTTCCCGTTTACAGCGCTATCGGCTGTGGTGGCTGTCGCCGGATTTTGGTTCAGTCTGCAATTTTCCTGGCAAAAAAGTGGCGCTGCTGTCGTGTCTGGCAGCATCATCACGCTGACCGTCGGGGCAATGCATTTCATCGGCATGGCAGGGATGCAGGTTGCGGCAACCCTGGAATATCTTATCCAACCCATTCTGGTTGGCACGGCCGTGGCCGCAGCCCTTTTTTCCCTGTCCTTTGTTTTTTTCAAGCGACTGCGGGGATGGCGACAGATCGCGGTGGCGGCTCTGGCATCCATACTTGGCGTGCTGGTCCTGCATTTTACTGCCATGTCTTCAACCATTCTAACCCCCGATCCCAGTATTGTCGGGCCGCTTAACAACGATGTCGAGCGCGTGATTTTGATGATGGCAATCAGTGGGGTTACGCTCCTTGTGCTTGCTCTCACCGGCGCAGCCGCCCTCTTCGATCGATATCTGGTCGACCTCAAGGGCTTGGTGGGAGCGACGCTCGACGGATTGGCTGTGGTAAGAGACGGCCGTATCGTTGAGGTCAACAGCCGCTTTGCCAAGCTGTTCGAGGCGAGCGAGGCCTCTCTGATCGGGGAAAATGCTGCCGAATTGATGCATGCGGATGATGGTATTGCAGCACATCTTCCGCGCGTCGCAGCCGTTGAGGCTGTTCCGAACAGAGGTGACAGGTCCAGGACGTTCGAGCTTGCAGTTCGAACCATCGAATATCGTGGCCGTCCCTGCGAGGTGATGGCCGTTCGTGACCTTACCGAAAAACGCCGCGCATTGCGCGAGATCGAATATCTGGCGCGACACGATGTTTTGACGGCATTGGCCAACAGGAAGCTGTTTCAGGAACGGCTGAGCAATCATCTCGCCAATGCCAAGGATCATGATGAATTTGCGCTTCTGTCCTTGGATCTGGATAGGTTCAAAGCCGTAAATGACCTTTTTGGTCATGCGGAAGGTGACCGCGTTCTCAAGGACGTCGCGCGGATTTTGCAGCAGACGGCAAGAAAAGGCGATCTGGTGGCACGGCTGGGTGGAGACGAATTCGTCATCCTGACCGCCTTCGGCACAACGGCCGAAGATGCCCGCGAACTGGGTGAGCACATTCTGGCGACGTTCCGCCAAGAGATGAATTACGTCAGCGACCCGACGGCTGTCGGCGTCACCATCGGCATCGCAGCCTTTCCGGAGAACGGAAAGGACATCGAGACATTGATGCATGCCGCTGACCTTGCACTCTACCGTGCCAAGATCAACGGTCGCGGCATCATCGCTTTTTATGACCCTGCGATGGATCAGGAAACGAAGGAGCGGAGACGGCTGGAATCCGATCTGCGTCAAGCCATCAGCCGCAACGAACTCGAATTGCTCTATCAACCTGTTCATTCCGTGGAAAATGGAGAAGTCGCCAGCTACGAGGCTCTGGTCCGGTGGCGGCATCCCACGCGCGGAATGGTCCCGCCCGATGTGTTCATTCCCATTGCCGAAGAAAGCGGCATCATCATCGCGCTGGGTGAATGGATATTGCAGGAAGCATGCGCCACGGCCGTCCGCTGGAAGCCGCATATCAAGCTGGCGGTGAACGTGTCTCCCGTGCAGTTCTCGCTCGCCAACCTTGCCTATACCGTCTGCTCAGTCTTGAAGAAAGCGGGTCTCGCCCCGTCCCGTCTCGAACTTGAAATGACAGAGGCTGCACTTTTGAAAGACAGGGCGATCACACTGGCAACGATGCGGCAGTTGAAGGCACTGGGCGTGACCATCGTGATGGATGATTTCGGGACGGGCTATTCTTCGCTCAGCAATTTGCGCAGCTTCCCGTTCGACAAGATCAAGATCGACCGCAGCTTCATCGCCGCAATGAAGCATGACGAAAATGCCCACTCCATCGTACGCGCCATCATCGGTTTGGGACGCAGTCTCGATCTTCCGGTTACCGCAGAAGGCATCGAGACGGACAGCCAATACAGAATGGTGGTCGACGAGGGTTGCACGCAGGCGCAGGGATATCTTTTCGGCAGGCCAGGAAGGGTGCCGTCTCGCAACAGACAAGCTGAAACAGTGGAGGTAAATTAGATATCAGCCTGCTCTTGACCGAAATTGTTGTTCAGTTAAAAAGGATAGATCAGACCCAAAAAGCTACGCTTTATTCACGATTCATGATGTCGGTTTCAGTTCTGAAAACATGACGTTACGTGACTGGTTGCCAAATAGCCACAGAGGGTCAGTGACCTATCACGGCTTTTTCAATTTTCGGCTTCAAAGTTATTGCAGCTTTGCCTCTTGATGCTATTCCTGCGTGTAAGCGATTCTTTCATGGGGATATGGGATGAAGAAGGTTGTTTCGGTTCTTCTGTTGGTTTTGCTCAGCAGTTGCGCAAAGCCGTCGGACGGGCCTACCGCAGGCAATATACGGTCTGCAAAACTTCCCCAGACCAATGAGAAAATCCGGGTCGTGGAGCTTGCCAATGCTCCGGCCGCATCTGTTTCCCCATCGCTTGTCGAAAGCGCATCCGGCCCAGGTTTGGCGGCCCTTCGCAACACGGGTTATAACGCGCAACGACTGCGCCGTGGCGATGTGATCGACATAACGGTGCTGGATACTGGCGAAGACGGATTGTTTTCATCGACCCAGAGCAAGACACTCAATCTCGGCCGGTTTACGGTTGACCAGAGTGGCAGTGTCAATCTGCCTTTCGTGGGCAAGAAGCGTGTGATCGATTCGACACCCGAAGGTCTCCAGTCGCAGGTTGTGGCGGGGCTCAAGGGCTCTGCTGTTAACCCGCAGGCGGTTGTTACTGTCGTCGATAAGCCGACCAGTGCTGTGATGTTGAGCGGCGCGGTGAAGACCCCCGGTAAAATCGCACTGACGGCGCGCCAAGAACGTGTGCTCGACGTCATCAATCAGGCCGGCGGCCCGACGGTTGCGCCAAGTGCGGCGACTGTGACTGTCGTTCGCGGTACGCAGCGCGCCAGTGCGTCTCTGGATCGTGTCACGCGTGAAGACCGCCAGAATATCCGCGTATCACCTGACGATCAGATCATGATCGACGGCGAAGCCTCGAGCATCACAGCGCTCGGTGCGTTCAAGAGTGCCGGTGAGTTCCAGTTCGAAACCGGCAAGTTGACGCTTGCGCAGGCCGTTGGCCGCGCCGGTGGTTTGCTGGATGATCGCGCAGATGCGCGCAACGTCTATGTTTTCCGCAATGAAGTCGTGCAGGTCCCGTCAACCTCTGTCGCGGGCTCCAAGGGCCCAGCCGCCGTTGCCACGAGCATCAGACCGGTTATCTATCACGTCAACATGCGTGATGCGTCCAGCATCGTCCTGATGCAGATGTTCCAGATGCAAAAGGGCGACGTGCTCTATGCCAGCAACGCACCTCTTGTCGATACGGCAAAGCTGCTGACCGTCTTCCAGAAGAGCGCAGCAACGGCTGCTGCTCCGCAGCCAGGCGCATCGAACTGATTTTTGCCTGACAGATGTTCAAGCGGTGGATTTATTTTATCTGCCGCTCTCTAAGAAGTTGATCGCGTCATCGGCATTTTGAGGACACGTTGTGGCCTCGTTGCGGGTGCAGGCATGGATGAACCTGATAAGCGCGGGTCTTTCCTCACCGTGATGACCTGCAAGCAGGCGTTCTGCTAACCGTCCGGCAGCGTAGATATCATGGACCGCGTGAGCCGGCGCCCCAGCCAGTTGTTCCGGCGCAGAAAACTCAGGCGACCCAGCAACGGCGATACCGAGATCGGCGTGACGCTTACCTTTTTGCAAGGTGATACCGAAGTCTCCAAGTCTGGCTTTCATGATGTCGTTCTCGGGAAGCATGATATTGCTGGGGCTGACATCACAGTGAACATATCCAGCGTCGTGCATGACGGATAACCCTCGCAAGACCCGATGAAGAACTCGAGATATTTCATCCAAGCTGGGTTGCCGGGTTTTCAGCAGCGCGGCGAGGGTGGAAGGCACCCAGGGCTGTAACAATCCCGGTCGGCCGTCACGCAACCGCAGCAGTGCAGAAATCTCCTGTAAACAGGGGTGGCGCAGACCAAGACCGATTTTGGCTTCACGTCTTAGTCTGTGAACCAGAACCGGGTCGTCGCGCCGTGAGACCGGCACCGTTTTAACGGCAAAACAATCACCAAGATCTCGCTGCCTGACCTGCAAAATTTGTGTCGTCTCGCTTTCATAGGCGACGGCATCGACCGCAAAGCTTCCATCAATGAAAACCGTGCCCTCATCCGACGGACGATCGGATTTCCGATCGAGCGCATCGCGAATTCGGTCAGTTACGTCTTGCGGATGTTGTGATGCACGAATCGCGGTCAGAAGCTGCGAGAAACGATCGGAAATCTCACGGTCTTTATCCGCGCCGCTCAAGCTTGTCCCCAATCACGATGGCGCTGATGTTTTCTCGCACGTTTTCGATCAATGCTTCCTGCATCAGAGCATTTGCGCAGTCATTGATCGGCGTGTCATGCAGGATTTCAGCGACGACCCTTTCCTTCAATGCTTGCATCAGTGGGTAGCTGCACAGCAATAGCCGGTCATTGGTGCCAAATTCTTCGGTGAGGCTACTGGGTCGAAATTGCTGGGAGTGTCCAACACATTGGGAAAGCTGTTTTTTCATGCCGACAATGATGTGATCGCGCGATAGCAGATGCATCGTGCCATCCCGCAACAGGTAGGCGCGCGCGTCACCCGACCACAGAACGGTGAGCGTCCGGCCCACGAGCGATGCGACGATCACGCTGGCCATGGGCCGTGCCGTTTCTGCGGAAACCTGACGGGACAGGAGCAAACTGTTCACCGTGCCAAGCTTGCCTTTGATATCCTGCGTCATGCTGTCAGCGTGGTCGCTATCGGCAATATCGGTCAGTGCATTTGTCGTCAGCCGCGCGGCCTCCACGGCGGGGTTGCCATCGCCAATTCCGTCGGCAATGGCAAACAACGTGGGAGATTTCGAGACGAACAGCGCATCGGCGTTGACGCTGAGCTTGGTTCCGGGATGCGTCGCATAACTGTAGACGATGTTGGGGGGCGGTATGTCTCTGGCTCGGGCGGGTTGCGCGATCTCACCTTGTGAAACCACGTCGGGTCTCATGCTTTTTTGAGTTTTCTCGGGCTCTGCCTTGGGTGGGGGCGCGCTGTCCTCCGGTGCTGCTGTCTTAAACAGGCGGACGAAATCCGTCGCGGCTGGTTTGCCGTCAATTTTGAGCCCACGAGGGCGGCGGCTTTCGGCGTCGATGTGCCACCAAAGGCTGGTCGGACGGCCACGTGTCGGCTCCGGGAGGTTGTCATCATCCTCCCGCGGTTTTGGCATGCGCAATCTCTTCACCGACGTTGTGAAGCGCGACATATCGAAATCCGTCGTCAGGGATGTCTCCGCCAGGGCTTCAGCCGCCATGAACCAGGTTTCGTCTAGGTAGAGCGCTTTGGGATGCTCTTTGAAATCACCAAGCTGAGCCAGAATGACCAGCGGATATTTACGTCCGACACGATCGCGGCTCGGCATCAGCACGCCCGCATAGGCATAGTTCCCCCATACGCCCCGTTCGATGATGAAACGAATGGGTGGGAATGTCGAAAAAACCGAAGTCCAGCGATCAACAAAAAGGTCGGCGCAGGCATGCATACCGGAGCGTAACCAGCCATCGATGGCACTGATCAGCTCGCGGTCTAGGCCTTCGGAGATGAAGTCCCCGTGACTTGGGATTTTACCGAAAAAGCCGATACGATCTGTCTCGACTGCAGCTTTGACGGGTTTTTTGACCGGATTTGCCATTAGTTCGGCAAAGCAGCTTTATGACGCTTCTGTTCAGTCATCCTCATCATTTCCTCCGTTGAAATCGTCTACGTGTCAGGGTCTAGAATTGGACAGGGCAAGAGAAATTGGCAAGCGCGTCCAGTTTGAACGGATTGAGCACCGAGCCGAATTGTATATCGAATTCAGCAGTCTGCCCGCCATTCTCAAACCGTGCTCTGAGCATATCGCCTGACTGGGTCTCGATTTTCGCATCGTCAAACAAGCGGAACGGTGACCAGTCGCCATTTTCCGTTTTGGCCTGTTGCCAGCCGCCAGGCTGGAAGGCAATACGGGACAGGTTTGCGGAGTTGCCGCTCGCTGGCCACGTGATCGATTTTGCCTGGACCGGGCCATGGTAATAGACCACGCGTTCTCCTTCGATCTCGAGCATGACCGCGCTCGATGCCTCCGTCAGAGAAACGGGCTTCACGTTGATCGAGACAGCCGGAACCTCGCTTCCATTCGGGAAGAACGCCCTGAAAATCTTGTCCGCATTTTCGAACTGGGCGATGGCTTCGCTCGACATGCCCTCTGCACCAAATGTTCCCTTCCATCCCCAAGGACTTGCCGTCTTGTCGACGAAGGGTTCCATGCGTTGCTTGAAGAAGGTCTGGAAGGTTCCCGTCGGCCCGAACAACCGCGTGAAGTCGGCCATGGCGACGTCTCTGGTCGATGATCGATCAAACGGATAGCGGCCTGTGACGATGGATGAGCAGAGCGATGATCCCTCGGCACCCCAAAGATCTGCGATCTTTGTTCTGGCCGATTTGACGGCGAGAGAACCGACATCGGCTGCAAGTCCCGCGACCCAGACATCCAGTGGAGCTGGCATCTGGCGCGCCTGCTGGAGAAGGTCCTGGTTGGCCTTGGTAAGTTGGCTGTCGACATCGAACACCTTCGCCACCTCGTCAGAGGTCGTGGACGAGCGGGCCAATTGTTCATGCAGAGCCTTAATGTTCGCCAGGAGCTGTTCGGATGGGGAACCAGCCAGCTTTCCGCCATTCGTCTGATTTGCCCCTTCCGATTGGGTCGGGCCTTTCGCCGCCAGCATTTCACGCAGTCGGGCATAGGGATCTGCCGCATCAACGGTGGCGGAAAGGATGGTGGCAGTGGTGTCGCCATCGTCAGTCGCAGCCAACGTCGTCAAACTTGCACCTGCGTTCGGCCGTAGATCGGTGGCGTCGGCGATGGATTTGGCAGCTTCGATGACGATGTTGCGATCGTTTGCCAGAATGCGGGTTGTCTCCACTGCATCGCCCAGGCTTTGGGAAGGCTTTACGCGAACATCGGTCAGAACCTCATTCCAACGTTTTTCAAAACGGTCGAAATAAATCTGCAAAGCGGCTTGGGCTACGCTTTCAACGGTGGTTCCGCGAATGGCGTCGTCTGAACCGCGCACCCAGGCTTCAGAAAGCGCGACGCGAGACGCATAGGAGACCTGAGGAATGACGACGGCACGATATCCATTGGCCGTAAACAGGCCTTCGATCCCATCCAGCATCGGCGCCTTGCTCTTTCGCTCGATGGCGCGATCACCCAGAGCACCGAAGGCACCCGATGGGCTCCATTCGGGAAGCGCCCGCGCTTGTGGAAGACCGGCGAGGATATCGTAGGCCCGTGCGCCGACCGCTTGGTTTCGTATCGTTTCACGCGCCTTAGCGATCAGCCTTGTATCGAGTTCGATAGGCGCCAGCAGGCCACCGGCCAGTGCGAGCGCATGTTGATGAAGCGCTTCGCGCGCAGCGGCGCGACCATCACCTGGATAAAGCGAGGCAAACATATCCTGAGACTGCACGTCGAGAAAATCTCGGTCGAGTGTGCCAAGACCACCTAGCATGCCGTAGAGTTTGAGGGAGTTGAACGTGCGTGTGACGTCGTTTTGATCATCCAGCTGTTTTTGCAGCTGAACGATCATGCGTGGCAAAAGCAACGCATTCAGTGCGCGTTGATAAGCATCGCGTTGGCGCCCGGCAATTTTCTCTTCCTGGTCAAGCCCGAATCCAACCTTCCAGACGCGACCGTCCGAGAAACCGGCATTCACGTCACGCAGATTATCGAGTGCCGGAAGAATGCGCAGAAAATCCGCATCCGATACGTCGCGGACGTTGATGCCCTGAACCAGCTGCTGATAGGCATTCAGCTTACGGTCGGCTTCCGCCAGTGCCTGCGTGTTGGAAAAATAGGTAAAAATCCAGCCGGTAAAGACAATTGCGACCACCGCTGCCGATAGACCATAGGCGATACGTCTGACCAGAAGCTGTCTGCCGGACAGACGCTTGTCGCGCATGACCAGAGCCGCCTCGGGGAAGATGACCTCCTTGAACAGCCGCGCCAGGAAGTAGCTGCGGCGTGCTCTCGGTGCGGTGGTGCCTGCTTCTTCCTGGGTGCCGGACGCCAGATAGACGCCGCGCATCAGGGGCGCTTCAACCAGCGGTGAACTGGCGCAGAGTTCCGTCAGAGCCTCATGCAGCTTGTCTTTCAACTTGGCCAGTTCGGCAGGGAAGCGGAAGATGCGGCCACGGATTTCCGCATTCTGCTCCTGTTGCAAACGTTCGATGAGCATGGCGTCGACGCGCTGCTGAAGCAGTTCGAACTCTTCGAGAAAACGCTGCGGCAATTCCTGCGAGGTGTAGCTTTCGTCCAGTTTGAACGTGGTTCCCCACACTTGGTGGCGATCCGTCTTGTTGAAGCCGTCGAAAAATTCGACGAAGCCATCCAGAAGATCGGCCTTGGTCAGTACGACGTAAACCGGAACGCGCGCATGCAGATACTCATCCAGTTCCGACATGCGCTGACGGATCGAGCGAAGCTCCTGGCGCTGCTCTTCGGGATCGCGGCTCAAGAGATCGGGGATCGACAATGTGACCAGCGCACCGTTGATCGGCTGTGAACGCCTATAGCGACGCAACAGGTTGAGGAAGCCTTCCCAACCGGCTTTGGATGCACCATCCAGATCATCCTGAGTGGTATAACGACCGGCCGTATCGATCAGGATCGCTTCGTCCGTGAACCACCAATTGCAGTTTCGCGTGCCGCCGACGCCTTTGACGGCATTTTCGCCCAGAGCGTCGCCCAAGGGAAATTGCAGTCCAGAATTGGTAAGGGCGGTCGTCTTGCCTGAGCCCGGCGCGCCGAAGATCACGTACCAAGGGAGGTCGTAAATATAGCCGAACCGCTTCTTGGTGATGCGCCGCAGCAGCGCCAGCGCTTCCTTTAGGCGTGTCTGGATTTCTCCGATTTCCGCCTGCCGGTTAGCCAGCGCCTCCTGCTCAAGGCTGTCGACAAGCTCCTTATCCTGCTTGCGAGCCTTATAAAGCGAGATGCCGATATAGATGACCCAAACCAGCAGAATGACGCAGATGGCAATGATCCGCGCCTGCGTGGTGCCGAAGGGCTTGAAGTTTCCGAACGCGACCAGATAGCCGTAAAACCAGATCACCACACAAAGTGCGACCGCCCAGATGAGCGAGACGAAGCGGCGACCGACAAGGGCTGCGTAGCTATCGACGTAAGACCGGATCGTATAAAAATAACTCAGCGGATTCATTGCTGGGTTTCTCCTGCTGGCTGTCCGGTTGTCGTTGTGATCGCTGGAGATAGAATACCGGCATCGCTGAGCTTTTCGTCAGGATTTGTCAGCACCATGATTTCCGTTCGACGGTTTTTCTCGCGGCCCTCGGCCGTGCTGTTGTCGGCAATCGGGTCGCTGTCCGCGCGGCCTTCCGTCAGGATCGCGTCCTCGCCGGCGAGTGTAGAAAGGATATCGCCAACCGCTTTTGCACGTGCTTCCGAAAGATGCCAGTTGGACGGAAACTGAACGGTTTTGATCGGCACATTATCGGTATAGCCAATAACCACCGCGCGGAAGTTTTCCGCCGCAAGCGCACCCCCGATGCGCTGTATCAAATCTCGGAACTGCGGGCTGACATCTGCACTGCCGACCTCAAACAGACCGGAATTGTTGATGCGCACGCGAAGGCGGCCATTGACATTTGCAAGTGTCACCAGATTTTTCTGAACTTCCGGCTGGAGAAATGCCAGGAGATTGTCCAGTCGTGTTGGCGCTGGCGGCGTTTCTGGTGGGAGCGGCTTGATAACGGGCGGCTCTTCTTCTTTGGCGATCACAGGCGGGGCTTCCGGTGGCGGTGCAGCAATCAGCACGCTCGGCGTCTCATTGGGCGGCAGCGACGCTAGGCGCTCGAAGGTCGCATCCGAAGCATTGTTGAGTGTCAGCGTGAAGAAGAGATAGCCAAATGCGAAAGCGAGTGCGATCAGCGATAGCAGCGTCCACAATGCAGCCATTGTCCGAAGTGGCGTGTGGCGCGCCTCCACACCCTTCCAGTGAGGCGACAATTCGCGCTCGAACACACCGTATTGGCCGATCAGCGTTTTATAGAGGCTGTCGCGAATGCGGGACAGCTCGAGCGCACCCTTGGCAGAAACGCGGGTTCGTCCTTCAAAGGCCAGCGACAGGCACAGATAGATCAGCAGCAGCAGATCCTTGTTGGCGCCGGGCGACTGATGGAAATGGTCAAGAATATCGAAAACGCGGTCGCCACCCGTAACATCATTATGGAAGGTGGAAACCAAGCCGGAGCGCGCCCAACCGGCACGCACGCCCCACGGCTTGCTCAAGATGACATCGTCCACAGTGGCGCACACGACATAGTGCGCTGCGCGCGCGCGCTCGGGGCTTATGCGGGCCGAGGCCAGGTCCCGCTCATAGCGGGTAATCGCTTCCATGCAAGCGCGGCGCAGATGATCGGGGTCGGGCTGAGCATCGCTGAACCGCAGGACATGCGCGAGGTTAAGCAGCGGGGCTGCAGATTGAACGAGCGTCGGCACCTCTTCGCCACCAAAACGGAAATTAGTGAGAAGGGCATCGATGGGTAGCCCACCGTCGCCACTCGACGTGCGGGCAGGCGCGTCCTCTCCTTCGATGATGTCATCGAGGATCGCTGCCATGTTTCGGGCACTTTGGTTTCGGGCGCGGCTTTCGTCGGTGATTTCCACCACCGTCGGTAAATCTTGCCAGGAGGAGGGCTTTTCATTGCTCATTCGCGTAATGCCCACATTTCCATCTCAAGACCCGGAAACTCGCCGGCGAGATGCAGCGCTATGGCGCCTGAGGTTTCGAGCTGCTTCCAAAGAGGTGTCTTGGTATCGATTTCGAAGTAGATCGTGCCCGAGCGATAGGGCAATTGACGTGGCAACACCGGCAAAGAGCGAACCGGAATACCCGGAAGTGCGACGTTGACCAGTTCGGAGATACGCTCCACCGGACCGACCTTGATTTGGGCGGGAAGCTTGCGGCGAATGTCTTCCGCGGACATATCCGCACGCACCGCCAGAACGAAGCCTGCATCGCGCAGCAAAGTTCTGTCGTGAATGGTGCCGACGCGCACACCGTGTCTGCGCTCTACAAGCTCGATGGCCACGGCCGACTGTTCCAGCACAGCCGAAAGAGACGTGCGCAGATCATCGAACACAGCCGCGAAACTCGCCTTCAGATCATCATGCCTATAGGGCGGGAATTCCGTCGCACGCTTCTTTTCGGTGGTGAAGGTCGCCAGTTCGCCAGCCAGCTGAATGCAATCCTCGTAAAAGCGGATGGGATGGAACCGCGTGGCGTTGGCAGAAAAATGCGCGAGCAGTGGATCTGCACGATTGAGGATTTGCAGCAGGAAATAATCGCCGACTTCCGCCGTGCCGCGGATCGTCGGGTCGCCGATACGCTCCGAGATCGCTTGCGCGCGATGACGGACGATGCCGAGAAGCTCGGTCAGGAGTTCGCCAAGGCGCGATGACGCCGCGCAGTTCAGAGACGGGGGGATAAAGTCGGGATCAAGGATGACTGCCCGATCAGACCGAACTTCGATGACTCGTGCCAGACCGATCAGATCATAGCCCGAGAGATCGTCGCCGGTTTTCAGAAATCTGAGGCTGAGGCGTCCGACATCGATGGGGGCCACGAAATCGGTATCGACGTTTGCGTCCGAGGCCTCGTAGGTCGTTGCCAGCACACGCACACTGCTGGTGCTGGGAATGGTGCCGCTGGACATGTCAGCCTTGCCGGGTTGGCGCGCGGGGAGCGCCAGATAGACGATGGCGTTCTTGACGCCCTCATCCAGATCCAGCGGCGGCGGTAGGTCGGAATCCTCAGGAGCCTCGAACGGCGTTCCATCCGGCAAGATGCCGCGCAGGTTGGACAGAGCAAATTGTCCGATCGCTAACGCGCTGCGGTCGATGCCAATTTCCGCTATGCCCCAGGGGTATGGGGAAAGGTTGCGCGTTGTATTGCGCACCAGCCGCTCGGTCCAGCGGTCGGATTGCTGAAAATGTTGAACGCGAAGGAACATGCCTTCGCTCCAGGCAACGCGGTTTTCATGCCTCATCTTGTCTGCTTACCCCCTTGGTATCTGTCTCAAGTTCGGAAGGTGTTTCTTCCCGCTCCACGTCGCCCTGTGCTGCGCGTTGCAGAAACTGCCGGATGGACAATTGCCGGCCTTCCTCTTCGAATTGCTGTTTGTATGCTGACCAGTAGTCGGTGCGTTTGATCACCGAGCGCCATTCCTTGCGTTCGATCTTGGCCCGCCAGTCATTTTCCGCATCCGCCATCGCCTCGATCAGTCTGGGCTCCAGCTTGCGGGTGCAGGTCTGTATCAATGTCTCCAGCGTCGATGCGAGCAGACGCTGCTGGCGGATCAGACCTTCCATGCGTCCACGGGTCGTGTTGTCGCTGAGTTCGATCTCGATAGCCGCCTTGTCGATGTCCAGAACAGCCAGGCTTTCAGCCATTTCCTTCTCCAGCTGGACAAGAAGATCATCAACGGCGTCTTGAGCGGGAGAAAAAGCAGTTGGCTGCGGCTCCTCGATTTCGACCTCGTCGTCAGTATCCGTGAAAACCGCCTCAAAATCTTCAGGCGCAGCCTTTTTCTTCGGGCGCGCGACCATGACTGGAATATTCAAAGCGTCGGTATGCTCGTGCTTGCTGCTTTCGTCCGGCTCTTCGTTCCAGTCATTGGGGAGGACGGTGCCGATACCGGATGTTGCAGGTGGAGCATTCCAGCCGATATCTACATTGCGTGAGATGGATTTGGTTTTTTTGCCCGATGGATTGGCCATCGCATCAGGCCAGTCGTCGTTGGTTGCGCCACCTGCGATCACGCCGCGCGCGGAGCGCCCGTTGGGTGCGATGTCGGCAAGGATCGCGGAGATGGTCATGGTCTCATCGCTGACACGCAACGACCTGTCTGGATCGCCGAAATCCATTTCAGCCTCACCCGTGATGACAGCTTCGAAGGTCTGGCCACCGATGCCGATCTGCGATCCGTTGTTCAACCGCGCCGTCTGGCCCTCGAGAAGCAGACGGCCGTCCACCTGCGTGCCGTTTGCGCTCCGATCAAGGATTGTAAAACCCTCACGGTCACGGGTCAGGGTGCAATGGATTTTCGACACGCGCCGCGCGTCGTCATTGACCTGCCAGTCGCAATCTGTGGAACGCCCGATAATGCGGCTGCCGTGTTCGAAACTCCACTGGGTCGGCTTTGGGCTTCCACTGGTATTTTTCTCTTTCAGAACAAGTTTCATTGTCTCGTCCTCATGCAGACAGCGCCGAGCCTTCGCGCTCGGTCACGATGGCGTCGGTACTATCCTTTTCGGCGGGTGCTACACGCGCCCAGCTGTTCCAGCCCAACCGGGCAGGCGCGTCCGGTTGTCCCAACTGGCAAAATGGCACGTCCTCTTTTTTCAAAATCACCTGAACATCGAAATCAAAGGCGCTGCCGACGAACAGCCGGGTGACAGCGCAAATCTCTGCAAGCCGCCTGGAGCCAGGTGTCAGCGCCAGATAATCGGCATAGCCGACAGGCCCCAGCACGATGCGAAAACCACCGCTGAAATCCTGCACCGCGCTTCCGGCAGATACGTTTTTCCCCAGCGACAGACCGCCTGTCTGGCCAAGCTGGCTTTGTTCGTGAACGGGAAGCGGAACCCAGCGTCTGCGAAACTGTTCGACAGTGACATCAAGACCGGTAAATTCTCGGAGCATTGCCGTCAGTGCCGTCGCATTTCGGTTGCGGTTTGCCAGAAGCCCGCTGAAGCGCAGCAGAACGTCTTCTTTCACGCCCACCTTTTCGCTGAGCCCGCCGGTGCCGAAACCCGTGAGAGAAAGCAGGGTCTTGCGGAAGGCGTTGTTATCCTGATCGCGCGACCAGCGCAGTCCTCGCGCCAGCCGGTATTTTTCGGTGGCGGCAACGAAAAGCTCGCTAAAGCGGGCGGCAAACAGACTGAAGAAGCTGCCCATCGCTTTTGAGCGATTGCGCTCTTCCCGTTGCAACATCTCGCCATAGACAGGCGGCAACGCACCGAGCGGACCCATGATCGGCGCAAAAGCCGAGCGCAATTCCATCTTGCCGTTTTTCTTGCGAAAGCCGCCAATGGCGACAGGCGTCAGTCGCGACCCATTGTGCGCGCCAATCGACAGTTCCTCATGCTCGGCCAGATGCTGCGCGACGCGAAAGGCCGTTGTCGGCTCGAATGCACCGGGGTCACGCGTTAAGCGCTCCGCCTGCTGTTCCCGCATATCTGGCGAACCATGCCTCATCGCGAACCCCTACAGCAATGGGCGGTCTGCCGCACGGGCAGGCCACTTGGCAAGAGGTTCGGACTGGCCGCGCATGGTAACGGTCAAACGGGTGAAGCTGTTGATCGAGGTGTAGAGACCAAAGAAATGGTTAAGCACGCTTGCAAAGACGAACGCGGCCGAGCGGTCTATCATCGCCGGATCGAACTCCAGCGTGATGTCCGTTCCCGGTACCATAGCAGAGCCAATCCGTGCATGCGAGTTGCTGGCTTCAACCGACGTGATCGCCTCCACCAGTTGCCGTGTCTCCGGCGTGTCGCGGAACGCGTAGAGCGACAGGATGTCCTTGAGCGGTGCGCCCCCATTGTCGAATAGCGACAAATGGTTGAGCAGCAGGTGGGAGACCAGTCTCCATTCACGCGCCGACCGCTCGGTCATCCGCACGGCGGGCGTTGGCGGCATTAACGCATGTATGGATTCGATCGCCTCGTTTCCCGCCGACAGCTGAAGGAAGGGGTGCCCGCCGCCGAAGGGAAGTTGGCTCGGGAGTTCCCGGTTGATGCACAGCGTTTCCACGCTTGCGACCACATCGATTGGTCCCAGGGGGCCGCGTTGCTGATCGACGAAAGCGATATCGGTATCTGACGAGCCGTCATCATCGTCGAAACGGCGATAGGATTGCCAGAACACATTGGAGCCATTGCTGCGTTGCGTACGGCCGAAGAAGGGAGACGTGGTCTCGATGTGGCCGGAACGGTTTGTCAGTTGGACACTTTCGACGCCGTAAATTTCGCGGGTCCGCTGGCGTCTCGCATCCGGCAATAAGCGATATTCCGTGCGCGTGCCATCCAGATTGATGGGTTCGCAGGCTTGCTTGAACAGGTTTATGACGGGCGACGCGTTCAGCACGAAGTCTTTTGCAGACACCATCCGCTCAAGGCGCGCGTCGGCTGCATCGAGATAGATGTAAAGTTCGCAATCGCCACCCGTCCACTGATTCATGCTCTCGATATCGAGAAAAAGAAACTTCTGCGGAAGCGCGAAAAACTCCGTCAGCAGCCGGTATCCGTCGAAGCTGTTGGCAGGATAGGGAAGCATCGCCTGATCGCGGGAAAAGCCCGATGGCTTCAGGTTTCTGGCAGGAAGGAAGACGGCATTCTTGTCCTCCGAATGCTGCGCAAGCGCCAGCCCAACGCAATGATTGGCCAGCAATTCGTAAAGAGCCGTCGCCTGCTGCCAGGCCGTCGAAATGAAGATCTGAAGCGAACTCAGCCCCATCTCGCGAAATGTCGTCGGTCGTGGCGAGGTGGTACGTAGCGAAAGTTTCAGGCAGCTTGCAGCACCGGCACTGGTCGCCGAAAACGGCGCGTCGATGGGCTGGCTGACCAAGGTCGCGCCTGAGATTTCCAACGGAATGATATCGGTGTCCTGCGCGGTGCGAAACCGGCAGCTTTCCCCGCCGATCGGCTCGGCCAGAACTTCACTGTGGCGATCCAGTCTCTGCACCGTTGTGAGGGCTGGGCTCGGTGTGAAATGCACCACGCTCATCGAGGGCAGGGGGGCGAGGTAATGAGGATAAAGCGTCTCAAGCAGGCTGTCGGTGAGCTCTGGAAACTCGTCATCCAGTTTCTGGCGCACGCGTGCTGCGGAATAGGCAAAACTCTGGATCAACCGCTCGACATGTGGGTCGTCGGCGACCTCTCCCGTCATCCGCAGCCGCCCCGCGATCTTCGGGAATGCCTTGGCGAAACGGGACGCGCGTTTTCTTAGCGAAAACAGTTCGTCATTGTATTTTTCGAGGAAGCCGTCAGCCATTTCCCGCCTCCACTAGAAAACGTTGCGTGGACGGGTCGATCTTCGACTCGAAGCTGATGGGCGGCATGCCTTCATGCAGGCGGAAGGTCGCCTGAATGCGCATTCTCAGCGCCCGGTCGCCATCTGTCCGATTGCGCAGAATAGTGACCCGGACATCGGAAAGACGCGTTTCAAACATGCTGATACGACGTTCGATCGTCTGTGCAAGTTTTGCCTTGGAAGCATCCGTCACGAGATTGGCAGAGAGGATGCCGTCCACGCCGTAGCTCACCAACGCATCCGACAGCTCTTTCAGATCAGCCGACGGCCCGGCCGGATTGCGCCGCGTGTTCAGCAGAGCCTCCAGATCACGTCGAATGACCTCGCGCATTTCACGGACCTGATCCGAAAGGCTCGCGGGAGGATCATTCTCTGCATCCGGCGCATCGTCCAGCAGTCGGTCCAAAACCGATCGCGACAATGTTCGCTCTTTTGGCCTGTATTGCTCGAGCGGATCAACCACGCGCGGTCTGCCTCTCGTTGGTTTCAGCCGGGGCGGAAAGGGTAGAGATTTCATGGAACGGCACAAGATCATTGCCAATCAACAGGCAACGCTGGCCCTGTCCGGTAACCAGCGGCCCGTCGTCGTTCCATATCGTTTCACGACCGAGCAGCATGGGCGCACTATCGGTGTCGCCGTGATAAATCGATGGCAGCAAGACTGATGCCATCGCGCCATCGCGCAACGACAGTTCCGCCTGCCGGAATGCGATATCACGGGGGCGCTTCATCGGCTCGACCGTCAGGGATTCGATCCTGTTGTAGTCGATCCAGAGATAGCGACCACCATCCGTCAGCACTTCCAGTGCATGGGGAATGCGGTCATCGAGATCGCGTATATCGCCAGCTGGCTTGTCATTGCAGGCGATGGAGAGTTCGCCGCGTTGAGCTTCCAGTTCCGCAAGCGCGCTTGTGGCACCCTCGGTGTCGCCTGCACGCGTGGCAATGTTGGCCTTGATGGCAAGCTGGTCTAGTTCCGAAGGACCGTTCGCGAAATCGGGAACTGCGCCGTTTTCGAACCAAGCATTACGGGCAGCCATGGCGCGCAGGTGCTGGCGAATGATTGAAAAGCCGACGGCATCCTGGGGTGCGAAGGTTGCTGCAAGATTGCACTGCGCATCCGCCTTTTCAAATTCTCCTGCAAGAATCAGCAGGTCGACGTAAAGATTGCGGCCCTCCTTGTCCGATGGCTTGACCTTAACGTGCTCTTTTGCAGCCGCAATGGCGTCCTGAAGCTGATCGCCGTCGAGCAGGCGGGAGATATCGTCGCGCAGTGTCATGCGGGGATCCTTTGTGGCTCGGGTGCAGCGCCGCTGCGTACAATCGGGGTCGTCGTTTCGGCGATGAGGTGGAAGCTGGTTGAAACGTCATCCAGCTGGAAGTGCGGTTGCAGGCGCACGGTGCAGGAGAAGCTTCCGGGTTTTCCGGGGATTTCGAACACTTCTATGCCAGCTGAGCGCAGGGGGTAGCGTGCGCGTAACGTGGCCTCGGCATCGTCGTTGCCGAGTGTATAGGACGCCAGCCACGTTTCGAGTTTGCGCTCGATCGTGCGTGAATCGCTCAGCGCGCCGATATCGTCGCGCATGATGACCTTGAGGTAATGCGAGAACCGCGAGGCGCACAACACATATTGCAGCATCGCAGCCAGTCTTGCGTTTTGCCGGGCGCTCTCACCAGAATAATGGCCGGGCGCGTGTAGCGATTGATTGGCGTTGAAAATCGCCATGCTGGAGAGATAGGTTGTCGAGACGGGCACGATGCCGAGATCGGAAAATTGCTGCTCCTGGCCCGTGGTTAGCTGCGCTTCGACGGGTGGCTGCGCGGACAGGCCGTTGCTCTCGAGCCCGAGGTCCAGCGGCGGGAGCTGCGCCTGCGATAACATGCCGCCATCCACGGCGTCCTGCGTCACACCGCGAATATCGGCAAACCAACCGGTATCGTTGAAGTTTCGGACGACAACGGCAGCAAAGGCGAAGGCTGCATTTCCCCACAGCAATGTTTCACCGCCCTCCGATACATGTTCACGGAAGGGGAATGGATCTGCGCGGCGACGCGAAAACGGCTTGTGAGGAGAGCGCAACAGAATGCGAGGCGCGACGAGACCAACGAACCGGCTATCATCGCGGGCACGAAGTGCGTTCCAGCGCAGCCGCGATTTTTCCTGCTTCAACCAGGAAAAATCATGAACGCGACTGAGTTCGGAAAAATCCTGGAGCCCAACGGTCATGGGAGAGGCCGCAGCGACAAATGGGCAAAAGGCCGCAGCGGCCACCATGCCGATCTGCGAAAGCGCGGTGATGGAATCGATGCCTTCAAAGTCTTCAGGAGAAAATGTGTAGTCACCGATCAACAGGCCAACCGGCTCGCCCCCCGGCATTCCGAACTCGCGGCTGTAGATGATTTCAAACAGATGGCTCTGGTCGAAATCCGTCGCCCGCTCCATGCTTCTGGCCAGTTCCCGCCAGCTTGCATTCAGCAGCTTGATTTTCACATCAGGGCTACGGCTCGCTTCACGCACCACCATGGCAAGCCCGCGCCACCTTGCCTCCATCGCCTGAAACTCGGGATGGTGCAAAATTGCGTTGACCTGTTCATTCAGCGCCTCGTCTATGAGCGCAATGAGCAGGTCGGCTTGACTGCGGGTGTCCGAAACGGACCGTGGCTTCATGGAAGGGCTCCAGGCGGCAATGAGAGAAGAGGGGCATTGCTGCCCCTTTTCCTTGTCAGTTCTTGGTCGGAATACGAGCGACCATACGCAGAGACGTCGTCAGTTCCTCCATCTGCAGCCATGGGCGCATCCACGCCACGGCGTTGTATGCGCCAGGCTTGCCGGGAATTTCCTGAACGGTAACCTTGGCATCGCGAAGCGGATATTTCGCTCTGGATTCTTCGCCGGCTTCATCATTGGCATTGACATAATTGGCGATCCAGCGATTGAGCCAGACCTCGCAGTCGGACGCCTCCATGAAGGAGCCGATTTTGTCGCGACCCATGACCTTGAGGTAATGGGCGAAGCGGGAAGTCGCCATCATGTAAGGCAGGCGCGCAGACACGGCAGCGTTCGCGGTTGCTTCGGGCCGGTCATAGAGCTTCGGCTTATGCGCGGTCTGCGCACCGAAGAAGACGGCGTAATCTGTGTTCTTGTAGTGGCACAGTGGCAGGAAGCCGAGCTTGCCCAGTTCCGCATCGCGACGATCGGTGATGCCGACTTCGGTCGGGCATTTCAGATCAAGGTCGCCGTCATCACTGGAGAACACGTGCATGGGGAGGTTTTCCACCTTGCCGCCATTTTCCGCGCCGCGAATGGCCGTGCACCAGCCATTTTTGGCAAATGCGTCTGTCAGCTTGGTGCCCATGACATAGGCCGCATTCATCCAGCAATATTCGTCATGATCGAGATCGTTGTTTGCAGAGCCCTTGGTCTCATCATAGGCAAATTCGTCCACGGGATTGGTCTTGGGGCCGTATGGCATGCGCGCCAGAACACGGGGAAGGGCGAGTGTGACGAAACGTGAATCGTCGCTTTCACGGAAGCTGCGCCACTTTGCATATTCGACTGTGTCGAAAATCTTCTCCAAATCGCGCGGGCGGGCCAGATCGCGGTAGTCGTCGAAGCCGAACATGCGCGGGCTTGCAGCCGAAATGAACGGTGCGAAGGCAGCAGCGGCGATGGAAGACACGCCTTGCAGAAGTTGGACGTCTTCGAATGAGTTGTCGAACTCATAGTCACCGATGATCGCGCCCATGGGTTCACCACCGGGTGTGCCGAACTCGTCTTCATAGATGGACTTGAACAGGCGCGACTGGTCAAATTCCACGGCCTTTTCCAGATCGCGGCTCACTTCGCGCTTGGTGGCGTTCAGCACGCGAATCTTCAAGTTGACGCTGGTTTCGGAATTTTTAACCAGATAGTTCAAGCCGCGCCATGTGCCTTCAAGCTTGGTGAACTCGGGCGCTTGCATGACCGCTGCAAGTTGGACCGAAATCGCGCGATCCAGTTCGGCGATCGCCTGATTGAGGGTGACTGTCAGGTTGCGGTCGTATTTGACCGTGCCCTTCAATGCCTGGTCGGTCAGGGTGCGCAAAAGATTTTGAGCGCGGTCAGGTTCGGTCTGGCGTGTAGCGGCAACAACCTTGGCCAACAGGCCATTTTCTTCGGTCGTCGTTGCCTGTGCATCATTTTTCAGCAGGCTATCAGCGCTCATGTCTCAATCCTTCCAAATGCGGCTTTCTGTATCGCCGCTAGAACTGGGGAAGCCCCATAACGGGGCATCTCAACGAAGCAATGCTTGAGCAGCGAAGCTATTTGCTTTCGCCGTTCTTCTGTTTCAGTTCGGCGACGAGTGTTCCCAGATCGGTCTTGTTCTGAAGAATATCTTCGAGAAGGCGCTCTAGATCTTCGGAGCGGTCCGCCTTGGAAAGCAGATCACGGAGCTCGTTGCGGGCGTCCAGCAGGGCTTTCAGTGCAGGTACCTGCTCGACCACGGCGCCGGGAAGAAAGTCGTCCATGCTTTCGAATTTAAGATTGACCTGTAAATCGGTGCCATCATCCTGAAGGGTGTTGGGAACACTCATATTCAGGCCTGGCGTCATGCGGCGCATGACTTCATCGAAATTGTCGCGGTCGATCTGAACGAATTTGCGTTCGCCGAACGGCTTCAATGGTTGGGTCGGGTTGCCTGAGAAGTCGCCGAGCACACCGACGACGAATGGCAATTCCTTGACCACCATCGCGCCTTCTGTCTCGACTTCGTATTTGATGTGAACGCGAGGCTTGCGAACCCGCTCCAGCTTCTCATGTACACTTGGCATTCAAACCTCCTTGATGCTTAAAAGCATTTGCTGACTTTGGGGAGCGTGCAACTCCCGTGGTTTCACTGTTTTCCGGTATCCTCGCCGCCCGGCTTTATGCCCGCTGCCGTCAAAACGGCGTTGCGTGTGTTTGCTTCGGGCAAAAGCTCTGCGAGCAGTTCTGAAAAATCCATGCGCCCCCTGCGAACCAATGTTTCGATAGCCAGCGATATAGGAGAATGCGGCTCCGTCCGGCGGAAATAACGCGCAACTGCGAGAAGAGTTTCAAATGCGTCGTCACGTGATGCGATTTCTTCCGGGTTTGAAGTTAAGGTTTTCTGAACTTCAGGATGTGTAGCAGTAATTTCTGACTTCGCTATAGGTGTATTCTGCGGCGGTGGGGCTGGTGCACCATCTTTTCCACCCAAGGAGCGGATCGCTGCTGCTGTCTCGATGAGGATATTGCGGATATTGGAACTGGCCGGTGCATTGGCCCCGCATCGTTCGGAAAGAATTGCGCTGATGGCATCAAACGTCTCGAGGCAGGCGTTCACGTCGGCCAGATGCGCCGACATAGCAGCGACGCCCACTTCAGACGCTGCCTGATACAGGTCCTCCCGGCGCTTCGTCTCGGCCGGTCTCTGCGCCAGTTGAAAGTCCCAGAGCGTTCTTTCTCCAAACTTGCCGCCGGGGATCAACGAGCTCAGCCGTAGGGGTTGCACCAGCGTTCCCTCGCTTCCAACACCGTTCAACCCGGCCAGCGGCGCGAATTTTTCTTCGTCGTCATCGTCACTGATTGATTTGAGCGAGTCCCACTGGTTGCAGAAAATATCATGGGTCAGTCGGTAAATTTCCAGCAGGCCAACATAGCCTCTCAGCCGAAGCTCTGCTTCGGCAAGCCATGCCAATATTTCGACATCTCGACTTTCCGAATATATAATATGCAATCCGAGATTGCTAACCTCTGTCCAGTTGTTGGAAATCCTCAGAACTTCTTGCGGGGAGACAGAGCGTTCTTCTGCTCTTGCCTGGTTTCTTTCATCCTTAATTCTATAGTAGAGTTCACGAGTTCTTTGGTTGCTTCGAATATTCTCTCCGCAATCTCCAAGATATTCTATATTGCTTGTGACCCCTTGCGCACCCAATATCAGTCTATCCCTCTTAAAGTATGATGTTTCCGTGACGGTTACTTCCGTTACGTAATGTAAGTCACCAACCAGACTTATGGAAAATAAGGCAAAATTGTGGTGACTTCATTTTAAACTCGTCAAATAAAAAACGCAACTTTTGGCTGGACAAGTGAGTTTCATCGACCTAACTATGCCACGTCACGTTGTGGAATGTCGCAAATCGGAGGCTCGCTGCATGTCGCAAATAGATCTCAATCGCCTTATAGAAGCGCTTGAGCCTGACCTGCGGGTATCGTTGGAAGCAGCGGCATCTGTTGCTGCGCGGCGAAATCATCGATATGTGGACATTGCTCACTGGTTGTGCGCAGTTGTAGAAAATGACAGACATGCTGACGTTTTGACTCAACTCAAAATCCCGCTGGACAACTTGCGTGCGGAGATCGACAGGGCGCTGGACGATGCGGCAATAGGGGATGGCGACGCCCTTTCGCTATCGCAGAACGTTTTGACAACTGGTCGCGAGGCTTGGCTGCTTGCATCCCTTCAGGACGGTCGCAGCCATGTCGACCTCGTGCACCTTATTCTCGCGCTTGATGAAGAGGCATCGTTGCGAAGCCTTGTGCGCGCTGCTTTCCCATCGTTGAAGCTTATCGACCGTGCTGCACTTCAGACATTGCGTGAAGAGCAGGCTTCGCAGCCAACAGGCAAGGGTAAAAACCATGATACCTCGCCTCTCGGTGCGCAGTCTAAAGACCAAAACGATTTTCTCCGGCTCTATACCCAGGATATGACGGAAGATGCGCGTCAGGGCAAAGTCGATCCGGTCATTGGGCGTGACGACGAGTTGCGACAGATGATTGATATCCTCACCCGTCGCCGTCAGAACAACCCTATTCTCGTCGGTGAGGCCGGTGTCGGCAAAACCGCGGTTGCCGAAGCTCTGGCTCTGGAAATCGTTTCCGGCAACGTGCCAGAGAAGCTTCGGGATGTTCGTCTCCTCTCCCTCGATCTGTCGCTGCTGCAGGCGGGAGCAGGCGTTAAGGGTGAGTTTGAAAGACGGCTGCATGGCGTAATTGATGCCGTAAAGCGTTCGCCTGAGCCCATTATCCTTTTCATCGATGAAGCCCATGCGTTGGTTGGCGCAGGCGGTGCTGCAGGGCAGGGCGATGCTGCCAACATTTTAAAGCCAGCTCTCGCGCGCGGTGAAGTTCGCACCGTCGCAGCGACGACCTGGAGCGAATACAAGAAATACTTCGAAAAAGACGCGGCGTTGACCCGCAGGTTTCAACCGGTCCACGTGCGTGAGCCGGACGAAGCGACAGCGATCCGGATGCTCCGTGGCGTAGCAGACACTTTCATCAAGCATCATGACGTGACCATCCGCGACGAGGCTATCGTTGCTGCCGTACAGCTGTCTGCGCGCTATATGCCCGCCCGTCAATTGCCCGATAAGGCTGTCAGCCTTCTGGATACTGCTGCCGCTGCCGTTTCCCTTGCGCGCCAGACACTTCCCGAAAAACTTCGCAATATGGAAAGCGAGAAGCGTCTTCTTGCGACTGAGCTTGAGTGGCTGTCACGCGAGGCTTCGGACGAAGATAATGTCAAACGCACTGACGCGATCAACAGTGAAATCGCGGGGCTTGAAACAGCTATCGACGGCTTGAGAGCCCGTTATGATGCGGAAATACTCGATTTATCGCAGGCGGAGGGATCGGATGCAGCCGTGACCGATGTCTCCAATATTGCGCCCTTGAGACCGCTAGCCGTCCAGTCCGATAGCCAGGAGGAGAGGCTTGTGCCTCTTGTCGTGGACCGGGAGATGATTGCTGCCGTGGTTTCAAGATGGACTGGCATTCCGCTTGGAAAGTTGCTTGCCGACCAGATCGAAAGTGCCAAGACGCTGGACGAGCGCATGAAGCAGCGCGTCATCGGCCAGGACTGGGCGATCGATCGTATTGCGGATGCGATGCGCGCGGCGCGAGCGGGCTTGTCCGATCCTCGACGCCCACCCGCCGTTTTCATGCTTGTCGGCATGTCTGGAACAGGAAAAACGGAGACAGCTCTATCGCTTGCAGATCTGCTCTATGGCGGCAATGGCCACCTGACGACGATCAATATGTCCGAGTTCAAGGAAGAGCATAAGGTTTCACTGCTTCTTGGTTCGCCGCCCGGCTACGTCGGTTATGGCGAGGGTGGCGTTTTGACGGAAGCCGTTCGCCGTCGTCCGTTCGGAGTCTTGCTCCTGGACGAAATCGATAAGGCGCATCCTGGCGTGCAGGACATCTTTTATCAGGTGTTCGACAAGGGAATGTTGAAAGACGGCGAAGGACGCGACATCGATTTTAAAAACACGACGATTTTCATGACCGCCAATACTGGGTCGGAACTTCTGACGGCTCTGTCGGCAGACCCTGACACGATGCCTGAAGGCGAGGCTCTCGAGGCGCTTCTGATGCCGGAACTGACGAAACAGTTCAAGCCCGCGTTTCTTGGACGTACGGTTATCCTGCCTTTCATGCCGCTCGGATCAGAGCAGCTGTCGCGGATCGTTGACATACAAATCCGTAAGATCGCCGAGCGGGTACGCACGGCCTACGGCACAGAGCTGGAACTTTCGGCAGCTGCCCGCGAGGCGCTGGTTGGTCGTGCCGGTTCGAGCGAGATCGGCGCACGCGCCATTGAAATCATGATTGGCAGGGACTTGCTGCCACCATTGTCCAGCTTCTTTCTGGAGAAAGTCATTGCTGGCGAAAAGGTGAAGCGCGTGACTGTCGATTTTGATGAGACCGGGTTCGGCATTCGCGCCGATGAGGTTGGGAATATGGACGAATTCGCAGCGGCCCCCGCGGCTGAGGTGGATAAAGTTGCCGCGTCGGATGGGGTTTCTCGACGCATGCGGCATTAGACGAAAGGTAACGTGGCCTCAAAGCGAGAGGTCTTTCAATCATTACAGGAGCTTACAGTATGCCAATTTATCTGCAGTTGGACGGCATTCAGGGTGATGCAACCCATGAGGAACACCGTAAGTGGATGGATATCGAAGCCCTCCACTGGAACGTCGCTCGTAACATGAATACCTCTGCCGGTTCTGCGGCGAACCGTGAAGCCTCCGAGCCGACAATCTCGGAAGTGATCCTCACGAAAGTCAGCGACTCCTCGTCCACCAAGCTTTTTGGTGAAGCGTGCGCTGGCCGCACCGGCAAGCAGGCGACGATCCACCTCGTCACCACCGGCAACCCAGGCAATACCTATATCGAGTATCTGCTGACCAATACTTTGATCGCCAGCTACTCGGTCGATTCAAGCGGTGACCGTCCTGTTGAGACTATCAAGCTCAACTTCACCAAGCTTGAAGTGAAGTACACACCGTTCGACGATCAGAACAACCCGCAGTCGCCAATGATCTCGTCTTACGATCTGGCGACAACAAAGGCAGCCTAATTGCCTTGCCTCCGGTGCGGGATTACCCCCGCACCGGGGTTTCCTATGGCGGATGCGGTCTTCGGGCCGTGTTTGTTTCACTGCGACTTCTGATGGGTGAGCACATGCCCGATATTGTTCCAGCGCTCATCGCGACCGCAGTCCTATCCATAATGCTGGGTACCGGGTCAGCGCATGCGCAAGATCGGACCTGGATATTTTCCGGTTCAGAGTTGAAACAGGCGATCGAAGGGAAATTCGCTCCCGAAGCCTCCGATCCGGAACTTCGCCGCATGATATCTGTGGCAAAAAGCAGCGCCTATATCGCTGGCGTGGCCGATGCGACCGCAAGCAAGCAATGGTGTGGAGCGGGTGTCGCGCCGCATGAACTTACAGATCGCGTCTATACCTATCTGGTCGATGCGCCCTCAGAAACGCTCAGCCAGGCCGCCGCTAGCTTGGTGGAAAAGGCGCTTGCGAGCTCATTTCCGTGTGAACCCAAAAAGAACTGATCGGATCCCGTCATGCGCATCGATTTTGACACTCTCTATGCAAACTATCCAAGCAGCGAAGTATCGCGTGGCAACCACGTCAGTCAAAAAGACCTGTTCACCGAGATTGGTTGGGACGATTTCATAGGGAACCCTAACTACAACAACACCTGCGCCATTCGTGTCAGTCTTGCTTTCGTCAAATCGGGTATCAACATCGTCCCCGGTTCTCACAAAATACAAAAGGGACCGTTCGCCGGGAAAGGCGTAGAGGTTTCGATGCGACGGCTTGCCGATCTTCTCGCGCGCAACAATTACCTCGGCCGATATGAGCCCTACACACCCGCGAGTGCGCAAAACGGTATCGGGGCTCGCAAAGGCGTTGTCGCCTTCAACAACATTCCCGGTTATCGCGGTGGCGGCCACATCGACCTCGTTCTCGGTGGAGCAGACGCAACGCAATGTGGTTCGCATTGCTACTACAATTCCGAGACCATCTGGTTCTGGCCACTACAGTCCGGCCGCGTGTCCTGATGTTGCTGCTCATGACCGAACAGTCCCCTCCCTTGTTACCATGCGGAGTTGGTTGGTCGTGATCGGCTCGACTGCCTGACTTTCTCCCATGATATTTGTAAAGGTGATGCCGTGTCAGGCACACTGTCCTTTCAACCATTACCGGTCATCTGAAACACTATTGCGCGCGGGTCGGTACTGATTTCTAGAGACTGGCGTTTGATGAAATGCTGCTGGTGGCATCCGGTATTTATGCCGATGACCTTTTCGGCTTTACGCCCGCTTTCGATATGGCTGAAGTGAGCCGCGAGAGAAACGCAGGCTGTGATGCGCTGAAAGTAAATCTTGCGATCTCTGGCGGGTTCTTCGAAAAAATGTTGAAAGCAGGCAGGCCTGATTATCGGCTTATGCTAGGGCTATAACGATTCCGCAGAATCCGTCGTCCTCAGCTGTCTGCTGATGGACCGGTTCAAGCCGCGTTTGTTTTAGAGGAGGCCAGACATGACCAAACGTATTATTTTTACAGGTGGCACAGGCAAGGCCGGGCGCCATGCCGTTCAACAGTTGCTAGACAAAGGTTACTCCGTTTTGAATATCGACCTGAAGCCTCTGGATTTGCCGGGGGTGAACACGTTGATCGCGGATATCACCGACAGCGGTCAGGTTTTCAATGCGCTGACGACGCATTTTGGTTTTGGCGGTTTTGAGAATGGCGCGCCGCCCGCTGCGCCTGATGCAGTCGTGCATTTTGCAGCCATTCCACGCGTATTGATCGAGCCCGATAACAAGACATTCGAAGCCAATGTCGTCGGCACGTACAATGTCATCGAGGCTTCCATGAAGCTGGGCGTGCGCAAAGTCATTATCGCCTCAAGCGAAACGACCTATGGCGTTTGCTTTGCGGAAGGCGACAAGGATTTTCATAGCTTCCCACTGGATGAGAGCTACGATAGCGACCCGATGGACAGCTATGGCTTGTCAAAGCTCGTCAACGAAAAGACGGCGCGTGCTTTCGCCATGCGCTACGGGGCGGACATTTACGCTCTGCGAATCGCCAATGTGATCGAGCCGCATGAATATTCCAACTTTCCAGCATATCTGGACGATCCGATGTCTCGAAAACGCAATGCCTGGAGCTATGTCGACGCCCGAGATTTGGGCAATCTTGTTCACCTCTGCATCGAGAAAGACCGGCTTGGATTTCAGGTGTTCAATGCCGTCAACGACACCATCACCGCCGATCTGCCGACCGCCGAATTTCTTGCCAAATATTGCCCTGATACTCCGATCTTGCGTGAGATGGGGCCGGATGAGGCGCCGCTTTCCAACCGCAAGGCGCGTGAGGTTCTGGGCTTTAAAGAAGAGCATCCCTGGAAGCGGTACGTCACGCGTTAACGTTTGAAATCCTTCTGCCGATTCTATGGCCTTGAGAGGACAGATGGCTGTTCCGTGAACACGGATCAGCCATTTATTTTTTGAATTCGAGCCACCGTTCGTCACTAATAAATGTCCATTACGCGCAGAGTTCGCGGCAATTATCATGGCCGCTCCACTCCACAATCGAGTCCCGATGCCCATCGCCGCTGGGCAAAGCGTGGCCTTGATCGAGCTATGCATGGACCGCTGTATTCCTTACGATTGTGGGCTTTTTGCCCATTTCTTGGCGCTTACGTTGACCCACAAGAGGCAACTGCACAGACAAAAAGCGTCCCGACAAAAGAGATCTTACGACTTCTAAAAGAGGCTTTACAAATGATATAAAGTGATAACAATAGAAAGTATAAAGCGACCTCCTGATGAGGGAAACGGCGGCTGAAATCGGTCGTGCAGGGAGGTCGCGCGTACTGGAGGTCGTCATGGAAACGTCATCGCTCACCGCCCGTCAATTGTACGAGAACGCCAAGGCAAATCCGACGCGCAAGCGTTTTGGGTTCGGTCGCAAGCCGATGCTGATCAACATCGATCTGCAATGTGCCTACACGTCTTTGGGCGAGTTTGTCTCCGCTTACGAAACCGACCCCCGGCAGCTCGAATACGTCAACACGCTGTCAAATCTCGCCCGCGACAAGGGCCTGCCCGTGACCTGGACCTATGTGGCCTACATGGAATCGGGCGAAGATTGCGGCGTCTGGGGCACACGCACGAATACGCCGGATTCCCTGCAGAACATCAAGGTCGGTTCGCGCAGAGCCGAGTTCGATCCGCGTCTGGAGATTGACCATGTCAAAGACATCATCATGAACAAGCGCATGGCGTCGCCGTTTCATGAGACTAATCTTCAGTCGCTGATGGTCTGGCACCAGTGTGATACGGTCGTCCTGACGGGCGGTTCGACATCTGGCTGCGTCCGCGCCTGCGTGGTGGATTCGATTTCGCGCGGATACAGGGTCATCGTTCCCGAGGAGTGTGTGGCGGACAAGCATGAGAGCCCGCATTTCGCCAATCTCTACGATATCTCCGTGAAGTATGGCGACGTCATCCCGGTCTCGGATGCCATTGCCTGGTACGAGGCCTATCAGCCGGAGGTTCGCTGAGATGGCCGCTGAAGACACCGCCATGAAATCGGATCTGGGGCTCTACGATTATCTGCCCTGGCCCAACCGCCCGAAGATCGTCTGGCCCGGCAACAAGAAGATCGCCGTCTGGATTGCGCCGAACATAGAATTCTACGAATACAACCCGCCCAACAACCCGACCCGTACACCCTGGGCGCGGCCAAACCCGGATGTTCTGCAATATTCCCATCGCGATTACGGCAACCGCGCCGGTTGGCAACGGATGATGGCGGCGATGGACAAGGCGGGTTTTCGCGGCTCTGTCTCGCTCAATGTCGCGCTCTGCGATCACCACCCTGAAATCATCAAGGCCTGTGCGGATCGTGGCTGGGAGTTCTTTTCCCACGGTATCTACAACACGCGCTATGTCTATAATCTCGATATCGAGCAGGAACGCGCTGTTATCCGCGATGCCTTCGATACGGTGCGCAAGCACACCGGTCAGGAACTGGCTGGATGGCTCTCGCCGGCACTGTCCAACAATTTCTGGACGATGGACATTCTGTCGGAAGCGGGCATTCAATACACCTGCGACATGTTTCATGACGACCAGCCAATGCCGGTGAAGGTCAAGTCCGGCAAGCTGATTTCTATGCCGTACTCGCTCGAGATGAACGATGTCATCGTTTACAACAGCCAGAAGGTCACGCCGCGCCACTATGGCGAAATCATCAAGCGGCAGTTCGATCAGCTTTACAAGGAAGGCGATGAGAGCGGCACGGTCATGTGCATTCCGCTGCATCCCTATCTCGTAGGCCAGCCGCATCGCATCGACGCCTTTGCCGAAGCCATCGAATATATCGCGGGACATGACGGCGTTTGGCAAACGACAGGCCGCGAAATCGCTGCCGCCTATCACGCCAGCGGTGTCTATGACGCCATGAGTGCTGCCATGGTCGCCCATAATTCCGGGAAGGGAGCGCGCTGATGTCTATGCCTGAAGAGTATCTCAAATACCCTGCTCGTCATTATGGCATGGATCATGATCGCTATGCGTGGAGCGACTTGTTCACCCGCAAGCCGATCACATGGCCCGATGGTGCACGTATCGCACTCTCCATCGTCACCCATGTACAGCATTTTCCGCTCGATATGCCGTCCAAGCCCTTCAAGGCACCGGGCGCTTTGTCCATGCCTTACCCGGATTTTCGCTATTACACGAACCGTGACTATGGAAATCGCATCGGCATTTTCCGCATTCTCAAGCTGCTGGCGGAAAAAGAGCTGGAAGTCAGCTTCGCCATCAACGGCGTGATTGCCTCGCGTTATCCGGCACTGATCGAGGCCGTCGTCAGAGGCGGGCATGAGATCATCGCGCATGGTCTGGATATGGGAAAGGTCCATCACTCCGGTCTTGGCGAAGACGAGGAAAACGCAATTATTGCCGAGGCTTTGAGCCTGCTTCGCAAAGCAAGCGGACAGAAGGTCGAGGGCTGGTTGTCGCCGGGCCGTGCGCAGGGGTTCAACACGCCCGATCTTCTGGCGCGCAACGGGATCGCCTACAGCCTTGATTGGGCAAATGACGACCTTCCTTACGAGATGCAGACGAAAAACGGTTCGCTGCTGGCCATGCCCATGGCTTACGAGACCGATGACCGTGTGGTGGCAGACGAATATTTCCAGTCGGAAGCCGAATGGGTGCAGCAGGTCAAGGACCGGTTCGATGTGCTGTACCGCGAAAGTGCGCAATATGGTGGTCGCGTCATGAGCCTGCCGCTGCACAGCTGGGTGTCTGGCATGCCGTATCGCGTTGAATATCTGCGTGAAGCACTGGATTACATCCTGTCGCATGAAGGGGTGTGGAACGCACCCGCAGGTGACATCTGCACGGCGTTCCGTGCCGCTGGCTGAAACCGAACGTCGAGCCGACTAACAGGAAGACAAGGTCATGGCGCAAGCAGCCGCACCGCGCACAATGTTGGGCAAAATCTGGGATGAGCACGAAATATTGCGGCATCCAGCAGGGCCGTCGCTGCTTTATATCGACCGCGATATGATCCACGAGGGCAGCTTCCATGCCTTTGCCGATCTTAAGCGGCGTAGCTTGAAGCCACGGCGTCCGCAGCAGATTTTCGGTGTTGCCGACCATTATGTGCCGACACTGGGGCGAACATCGCGCGATGCGGCAAGCCCGGCTATTGCCCACATGATCGACACCTTCGATGAAAACATGGAATGGGGCGGCATGCGCCATTTCGGACTGTCGAGCCGCGAGCAGGGCATCGTCCATGTCGTGGCACCGGAACAAGGCATCACGCTGCCGGGCCTGACCATCGTCTGTTCCGATAGCCATACATCAACGCAAGGGGCGCTCGGTGCCATTGCCTTCGGTATCGGCCAATCCGAAAATGCCCATGTTCTGGCCACCCAGACGCTGTGGCAGTCTCGGCCCAAGACGATGCGCGTCACCATTGACGGCGTGCTGGGGCAGGGTGTCACGGCAAAGGATGTCATGCTGGCGCTGATCGCGAAGATTGGTGCAGCGGGTGCCGGCGGCCATGCCATCGAATTTGCCGGGCAGGTGGTAAGAGACCTTTCCATCGAGGGCCGGCTGACGCTTTGCAATATGTCGATCGAGGCTGCTGCCCGTTTCGGCATGGTCGCGGCAGACGAAACGACGTTTGCCTATGTCAGAGGTCGCCATTTTGCACCATCGGAACAGGAATGGGACGGTGCCGTTTCGCACTGGCGCACGCTTTCCAGCGATACCGACGCTTTCTTTGACGCGGACGTGAGAATGGACGGTGCGGATATTGCGCCGATGGTGACGTGGGGAACAAGCCCGGAGGACGCCGTTTCGATCAATGGGCGCGTGCCAGATCCGACGAGTTTCGATAGTTCCGACAAGCGCAAGGCGGCGACGAAATCACTTGAGTATATGGAGCTGGCACCCGGCACCCCGCTGGATGGCCTGAAGCTGGACAAAGTCTTCATCGGCTCCTGCACCAACAGCCGGATCGAGGATCTGCGGGCGGCGGCCTCCATTCTCAAAGGTCGCAAGGCGATGATCCCGGCCATCGTCGTGCCGGGATCGACACATGTCAAAGAGCAGGCGGAAGCCGAGGGCATCGCCCGCACGTTCCGTGAGGCAGGCTTTGAATGGCGCGAGTCGGGCTGTTCCATGTGCGCGGCAATGAACGGTGACGTGGTTGGCCCTGGCGAACGGTGCGCCTCTACCTCCAACCGCAATTTTGTCGGTCGTCAGGGCCCCGGTGCGCGCACCCATCTGGTCAGCCCCGCCATGGCGGCTGCCGCTGCCATCAGCGGCTGTCTGACCGACGTGCGCAGGATGTGAGGGGACAATGATGAAAGCATTCACTCGCGAAACATCAACGGCTGTCGCCATACCCGGCGTCAACTGCGACACGGACCAGATCATTCCCGGACGCTTTTTGAAGGCGGACCGTGCGCAGGGCTATGGCCAGTTCCTGTTCCATGACATCAGGCGCGACGAGCATGGGGAAATCGACCCTGCCTTCCCGCTGAACAAGGCGGGTGCCGATGCCGCGACCATTCTTCTTGTCGAGGATAATTTCGGTTGCGGATCGTCGCGCGAGGGTGCTGTCTACGCGCTGGTGGATCACGGCATTCGCTCTGTCATCGGGCCGAGTTTTGGCGACATCTTCTTCAACAATGCGCTGAAAAACGGGCTCGTGCCGGTTCGCCTGACCGCTGAGCATTGTGATGCGCTGGCTGAACATCTCGCCCGCTTTCCCGACGCGGAGGTTACGGTTGATCTTGAGGCTGGCGAGCTTGTCTTGCCCGGTAATCTCGGCACTCATCCCATTGCCATCGATCCCTTCGCGCGGGACTGCATCTTACGCGGTCTGGACGAGATCGAGATGACATTCACATACATGGAGCAGATCACCGCCTTCGAGACGGATCGAATGGCGTCGCATTCCTGGCTGGGCCGTTGACGGGCGGACCAGCGAGTTTCTTTTGCCGTCTCATAAAAAAACTGGGAGCATAAAAAATGACATTCAAAATCGAACGACGCGACCTTTTAAAAGTCTCTGGTGCCCTTGCGGTCAGCCTGGCTGCACCATCCATCCTGCGCGCGCAGGCCGCCACCGTGAAGGTTGGCGTCATCGAGCCACTGACGGGCAACCTCGCCTATAACGGTACTCAAAGTGCTGCCGGAGCAAAGTTCGCCGCAGAAGCGATCAATGCCGCAGGCGGCATCAAGTCCATGGGCGGCGCGAAAATCGAGCTCGTCATCGTCGATGCACAGAGCCGCCCGGAAGCCGCGGCCTCCGCTGTCGATACGCTGATCCAGGCCGATGCCTGCGCCTTCACCGGCGCGACAGCATCCGCACTCGGCCTTGCGTCCTCGCAGGCAGCAGCAAAGTACAATCTCGCGCAGGTCTTCTCCATCGGTACCGCCGAAACGGTTGTCCAGCGCGGCCTGCCGAATGTTTTCCGCTTCACGCCGGGCGTCAACAAATGCACGAGCGTCGCGCTTGAAAACCTCAAGCTACTCAATGCAGGCGCTGGCAATTCCATCAAGACAGCGGCCATCGTCCATGAGGACGGTCCGTTCGGCTCCAACATGGCGAAAATTCTGGCTGAGCAGCTGCCGAAGCAGGGTATCGAAGTTGTCGAAACAATCTCGCACCCGACACCTCAGCGCGATTTCTCCAACATCGCGCTCCGCGTCAAGGCATCGAAAGCCGATATTCTTATCCCTTCGAACTACATCAACGAATACACATTGATGGCGCGTGCGCTGAACCAGCAGCGCGTTGAACTCAAGGCCATCTATTCCATCCTTGGTGGTGCTGCATCCAACATCAAGTTCGTTCGCGAGAACAAGGAAGTCGCCCAATATGTGATGGACTGCAATCATTGGTACGATCCGTCCAAGGATCTGTCCAAGGCACTCGCCGCCAGTGTTGCCGCTGCCAAGCTGGACCTGACCTACGACGTCATGGTGTCCTATGCGACGATACAAGTCATTGCTGACGCTCTGGAGCGCGGCGCTTCGGCTGATCGCCAGAAGATGATCGAAGCCTTGGCCGCATCGACCTTCGACCAGTCCATCATGCCTTATGGACCGACGAAGTTCGTCAATGGCGACAATGTCAACTCGCAGCCGGTGAACACGCAGATCCGTGGTGACAAGATCGAACTGGTCTTCCCGAAGGAATATGCCACGGCCGAAGCGGTCTTCCCGATCCCAGCCAAAAACTGACACGGTCTCGCCCCCATGGACGCGGATGTCCCTGGGGGCGCTCTTCAAACGACAGAGAGGCGAGCCCTGATGTCAAGTCTGATCTTACCTGCCGTGTTGAGCGGCCTGATGATGGGAGCCGTCTATGCGCTTGTGGCGCTGGGCCTCACCCTGATTTACGGCGTGCTCCACATCATCAACTTTGCGCATGGCAGCCTGTTGATGCTGGCGCTCTACGCCGTCTATTTCCTTTACTTCTATTTTGGCGTCGATCCCTATCTCGCCATCCCGCTCGTTCTTCCGGCCTTCTTCGCGCTCGGTTACGTGTTGCAGCGGTTCCTGATTGCGCCGATGAGCAGCGGTTCGGAACAGAACGTTCTTCTCATCACCCTCGCGGTGTCGATGATCATCGACAATCTGGCGCTCTACTTCTGGACGTCGAATACGCGCACGGCTGATATCGCCTATGCCTACGACACTGTCGAAGTGCTGGGTGCATACCTGCCGCTTGGTCGTGTCATCGCTTTCGGTGCAGCCCTTGCAGTCGCGCCTTTGCTCTGGTGCTTCATGGCCTATACCCGCACAGGCTCTGCTATTCGCGCCGTTGCAATCGAAAAGCGCGGTGCAGAACTCGTCGGCATCGATGTCAACCACACCTATGCCATCTGTTTCGGCATCGGCACCGCCTGTGTCGCACTGGCCGCCTGCCTGCTGTTGCCCACCTTCTACATCACCCCGCAGGTCGGCTACACCTTCGTTTTGGTCGCCTTCACGACTGTGGTTCTGGGTGGAATGGGTAGCCTGCTGGGTGCCTTGGTTGCCGGTCTGCTGCTCGGTGTCATCGAGTCTCTCTGCGGTCTCTTCCTTGGCGAAAGCCTGGGCCAGATCGGCATCTTCCTCGCTTTCATCCTCATCCTTCTCTTCAAACCGTCAGGGCTTCTCGGGAGGGCAAGGACATGAGACCTCAATCCATCGGGCAGATTGCCCTCATCGCAGCGGCTCTCGCCTATCTCTTCGGGGTCTATTTCGCCTCATCGCCGGTGTGGATGGGCTTTACCATCAATGCGCTGATCGTCGCGGTCGTCGCCCTGTCGTGGAACATCACCGGCGGTTTCGGCGGCCTGTCGTCCTTCGGTCATGCTGCCCTTTACGGCACCGGTGCCTATGCATCCGCCATCCTTCAGGTGCAGTATGGCGTCAACGCATGGGTCGGCTTCGGGGCTGGCATTCTTGCCGGTGCCGTCATGGGTGCCTTCATCGGCGCTCTGGCGTTCCGTTATGGCCTGAAGGGTTCCTATTTTGCGCTCGTTACGCTGGCCTTTGCCGAAGTGCTGCGCATCTGCGCATCGTCCTTTGACTTTACCGGCGGCGGCAGCGGGCTGCAATTGAAGCTGGCACCAGGCGTGGCCAACCTGCAATTCAACGACCGCGCCGTTGCCTACACTGCTCTTCTGGTCGTGGTGGCACTGGTCATGGCGCTGACGGCTCTCATCAAATATTCCCGCTTCGGTGCCTATCTCATAGCCGTCAGGGAAAACGAGGATGCCGCCCGCGCGCTCGGCATCGACACCTACAAGATCAAGGTGCAGGCGATGGCCATCTCGGGTGCTTTCGGTGGCTTGGCTGGCGTTCTCTATCTCCAGCTTTGGCTCTTCATCGACAGCAACGTGGTCTATGGCAGCGCCGTCTCCATCGAGGCGCTGATCGGCCCGATTATCGGCGGTGCCGGAACCATCTGGGGTCCGCTTCTCGGCACTCTCGGCCTGCATCTCCTCGGTGAAGGCGCAAAACATCTTCTGCCCAATGCGCCCGGTTTGAATTTCGTGCTCTACGCGATTGTGCTGATCTGCGCGCTGCGCTTCCTGCCCAACGGTCTTGTTGGCCTTGCCGGCAAGCTCGGCACCTTCAAGAAGAAGGAGGACGACAATGCTTGAGGTTCGTAATCTTTCCAAAAGCTTCGGCGGCTTGAAGGCTGTCACCGACGCTTCGCTCGATGTGCCCGAAGGCTCCATTGTCGGACTTCTCGGCCCGAACGGCGCAGGCAAGACGACCTGCTTTACGATGATTGCCGGTTTTACCAAGGCCGACGAAGGCACGGTGCGCTTTCAGGGCAAGAACATCACCGGCCTTGCGCCGCACAGCATCTGCGCGCTGGGCATGATCCGCACCTTCCAGATTGTCCAGCCCTTTGCGGGGCTCACGGTTCAGGAAAACATCGCTGTTGGTGCCTATCTCCACCACCACGACCGTCGCGAAGCCATGTCTGTGGCGCGGGATGTGGGCAAGCGGCTGGGCATGGGCGCGATGCTTGATCGCCCCGCATCTTCGCTGACGATTGCCGGGCGCAAACGGCTGGAGCTGGCGCGGGCGCTGGCAACGGGAGCGAAGCTGCTGCTGCTCGACGAGGTCATGGCCGGATTGATCCCCTCCGAAATTACCGAGATCGTCGGCATCATCAGAAAAATCCGCGAGGAAGGGCACACCTTCCTGATGATCGAACACGTCATGCAGGCTGTGATGCAGCTGGCCGAAACGGCCTATGTGCTGAACCAGGGCAAGATGATTGCCCATGGCACGCCGCGTGAACTCGTGAAGGACCCGTCCGTGGTAGAAGCCTATCTCGGCCACGGTGCCGCAGCGCGGCTGCAGGAGGAAAACCATGCTTGATATCAAGGGTATCCGCGCTGGCTACGGCTCGATGAGCGTGCTGCAAGGCATCGATATGAGCGTCGAAAATGGCGAAATCGTCGCTTTGCTGGGCTCCAACGGGGTCGGCAAGACCACGCTGAACAACGTCATATCGGGTTTCATCAAGCCCAGCGCCGGATCGATCTCTTTCAAGGGCGTGACCATCACCGGCAAGAATGCGCGGGATATCGTGGCGCTTGGCATCGCCCATGTGCCGGAAGGGCGAAAGGTTTTCCCAAACCTCTCGGTTGGCGAAAATCTCAAGCTCGGCGCGTTTCGCCGTGCCAGCAAAAACACCAAGCAGAACTTCGAGCGCATCTGCGAAATCTTTCCAAGGCTTCGCGAAAGAATGAACCAGCTGGCGGGCACGCTGTCTGGCGGTGAACAGCAAATGCTGGCAATCGGTCGCGGCATGATGTCGGAGCCGGAGCTGCTCATTCTGGATGAACCGTCGCTCGGTCTTTCCCCCATCATGGTCGAAGAAATGTTCGGGCTGATCACCAAGATCAATGCTGACGGTGTTGCCGTGCTGCTGGTCGAGCAGAATGTCATGCAGTCGCTGGGTGTTGCCAAGCGTGCCTATGTCATCGAGCAGGGGCGTTTCGTCATGCAGGGAGAGGCCGCAACCCTGCTGGCCGATCCGCAGTTGCGCCAGGCCTATCTCGGAATGTGAGACGCGGCCCCGGATGGAGTGAGCCGGGGCCAATTTACGGAGAAATGGAGAATAGAATGTCCCTTACACGTACCCAACGTCTGCGGCAGTTGCTCGCAGGCGAACGAGCCCTCATGGCTCCCGGTGTGGTCGATGCCATGTATGCCCGTCTTGTGACAGAAGCCGGTTTCGACGCCATGTATATGACGGGTGCTGGCACCTCTGCCACGCGGCTTGGCTATCCCGATGTGGGTTTGCTGACGATGACGGAGATGGTCGATAATGCCACCCGCATTGCCGATGCATCCGATATTCCGCTGATTGCCGATGCCGACAATGGTTTTGGCGGTCCGCTCAATGTGCGGCGCGCCATTCAGCTCTATGAGCGCGGCGGTGTGGCCGCGGTCCATCTGGAAGATCAGGTCCTGCCAAAGCGCTGCGGCCATCTGGCAGGCAAGCAGATCGTTCCAGTCGAAGACATGGTGGCGAAGGTGAAGGCCGCTGTAGACGCGCGTATCGACCAAGATTTCGTCGTCATCGCCCGCACGGATGCGCTGGCGCTGCATGGCCGGAACGCTGCGTTCGACCGTGCGGAAATGTACCGGGAGGCAGGTGCCGACGTCATCTTCATCGAAAGCCCCGGCCCGGATGACCTGGCGCATATCGCACCGCGCTTCCCCGGCATTCCGCTGCTCTACAACATGGCGACCTCAGGCAAGACACCCTTTCTCACGCGGTCTGAAATCGAAGCACTGGGCTTCAAGCTCATCATCTACCCCAACTGGCTGCTGCTTTCGGCCTGCGAAGCCGCGCGCAAGACGCTTCAGGTCTTGAAGACGGAAGAGACCATCGCTTCGGTCGCTCCAAACGTCATGAACTTCAAGGAGTTCTTCGATATGGCGCGGATGCCTGAAATTCAAGAACTGGAAGCCCGCTACGGCACCCCGGAAGCAAACCGTACCAGCTATTGAACAGGAGATTTGAGCCATGGCAGTGCTATCTGCGGAAGGCGTGACGTTCGATTTTGAAATGCCGGTGGTCGTCGTCGGGGCAGGGGCCTGCGGTCTGGTCGCAGCCCTTGCGGCGCATGATGCGGGTCAGGAGGTGATGGTGCTGGAGCGGGACGAGAATCCCACTGGCTCCACCTCCCTGTCTGCAGGTCTCATTCCCGCACCCTGCACAAGGTTGCAGAAGGAAGCGGGCATTGAGGACAGTCCAGAACTTTTCGCACAAGACCTTGTTGCCAAAACCCATGACCATACACCCCACGACATGGCGCTGGTTGCGGCACAAACCGCAGGCCCGATGATCGACTGGTTGATGGATACGCATAAGGTGGAGTTCGAACTGGTCACGGGGTTCACCTATCCCGGCCATTCGCGCCTCCGCATGCATGGCCCCAAAAGCCGGACCGGTGCCGATCTGCAGCAGTCGCTTCTCTCTGCTGTGTCCAACGCCGATATCGATATCGTTACACATGCGTCGGTCGAAGACCTCTATGTGGATGCGACGGGTCGCGTGACGGGCGTCCGTTTCCGCCGCCCCGATGGTGCGCTGGAAATGTTGGGCTGCAAGGCACTCGTTCTTGCCTCCTGCGGCTTTGCAGGCGATGTCGCGCTTGTCCAGAAATACATCCCGGAAATTGCCGATGCCGAGTGCTGCGGCCACCTTTCCAACACAGGCGATGCGGTGAAATGGGGACAGGCAATTGGTGCCGCGCTTGCCGATATGGGCTCCTATCAGGGACATGGGTCGGTCGCGCACCCCCATGCCTTGCCGTTGACATGGGCCGTCATCACCAAGGGCGGCATTCTTCTCAACGTGGAAGGTCAACGTTTTTCCAATGAGATGCGCGGCTATTCCGAACACGCCGCTGAAGTCGCTGCGCAACCTGACCACATCGCTTGGGACATCTATGATGCCAGGGGCGACGAGGCTGGGATGGGCTTTTACGACTACCGTGAAATCCGCAAGCTGGGTGCCATCAAGACGGCAAACAGTCTGGAAGAACTTGCCTCCGTCACGGGTCTTTCGCTCGCTGCCATCCGCGAAGAGTTCGAGGCCATCGAAACCTGCGCACGGACCGGCAAGCCCGATCGGTTTGGTCGAAGCTTTCCGCCAGATCAGATGCTGAGTGCGCCTTATTATGCGGTCAAGGTCAACGGCGCATTGTTCCACACGCAAGGCGGGTTGGTCATCGATGCCGAGGCGCGGGTGCTGCGCGAAAATGGCACTGTTTTGCCGAACCTTATGGCGGGTGGTGGGGCTGCGCGCGGCGTGTCTGGCGATTCCAATTACGGATATCTCTCCGGCAATGGTCTTTTGACGGCGACAGCCTTTGGCCGCTTGGCTGGCATCACAGCTGCGCGGATTGCTTCCGAAAGCTGAAAACAAGAGGAGGACATGATGAAGAAGGTTATGGTCATCGTACCGTTTCCCATGGGGCAGGACGATCTCGCCCGCAGGCAAGCGCAGATGAAGGCGGTCGATCTCGGCCCCGGCATCGAGTTTCACTATCGCTCGGTGCGGGTTGGGCCGAAGAATTATTCGAGCCAGCACGATATGGCGCTCGCCGATTTCTCGATCCTCGACGCCGGGCTCGATGCCGAGAAAGAGGGTTTCGACGCTGTCTGCATCGACACCATGTCCGATAGCGGCATGTCGATGCTGCGTTCCGTTCTGACCATCCCTGTCATCGCGCCGGGGCGTCATTCCATGCTGATGGCACAGATGCTGGGCGACAAATTCTCGATCCTGATGATGTGGGATCGCTGGAAAATGCTTTATACCAAGACGCTGGGCGAGCTTGGCATGGAGCATAAATGTGCCTCCATGCGCTCGATTGGCGTGACGCCCGACAATAAGAGCTTGCTTGCCGGCAAGGAAGACGAAGTCTTCCCGCTTCTGCTGGACGCCGCGAAGAAATGCGTTGAGGATGGCGCGCAGGTGCTGATCCTGGGCTCCACGACCATGCACGAGGCACATTCCTGGCTCTCCGCCCGCATCGGCGTTCCCGTCATCAATCCCGGTCCGCTCACCTACAAGCTGGCGTCCATCGCACTCGATCTGAACCTCACCCACAGCAAGGCGACATGGCCGACACCGCTGTCGCCCAAGCATGACATGATCCGTGCCATCGGCGCTGCCGGTGCGGCCTATCTGGAGGGCAACCAATGACCCGCATTCTAGTCATCGTTCCCTTCGCGCTGGATGCTGAGGGCGTGCGCAATCGCGAGGCGCAGTCGCAATATGTACCGCTGCCTGCGGATTGGGAACTGACCTACCGCCCCGTCACCTGCGGCCCGACATCCTTCATGTCTCCGCATGACTGGGGCCTGATGGACCTTGCCATCTTCGAGGCCGGATGCAAGGCGCAAGACGAAGGCTTTGACGCCGTCTGCATCGACACGATGTCGGATAGCGGCATGGTTATGCTCCGCTCCGTCCTCTCCATTCCCGTCATCGGTGCAGGCAAGGCCTCCATGCTTTACGCACTGACGCTCGGCGGCAAATTCTCGGTGCTGGCACAATGGGAACCGGCGCTGCCGCGATACCGCAAGGCCATCCGCGAATATGGTTTCGACCGCCAATGCGCCTCGGTGCGCAGCTTCGATCAGCCGCCGGATTTCTCCAACCTGCTGGGTGGCAAGGAAGATAGCGTCTTCCCACGCATGCGCGATGTTGCCATGCGCTGCATCGAGGAAGATGGCGCTGAGGTCATTTGCCTTGGGTCGACGACCATGCATCAGGCTGGCGAGTACCTCGCTGCGAACCTGCCCGTGCCCGTCGTCAATCCCGGTCCACTGACCTACAAGCTGGTCGAAACATTTCTGGCGCTCGGCCTTACCCACGGCAGGGACGTCTATCCGCCTCCGGTCGAGCCACGGCTGGATATGCTGCACGCCATGATGAAGGCGGGAGCGGAAGCTGAGGGCAAGGTGAAAGGCTGATGATGCAAAGCGCCGCCACATCTCTGGCTTTAGCTGCCGCCGGGACCAATGTCATGGAGGCTGCGTCGCCCATGCGCGCGGCATATCGCAATTTTGTACTGGATACGATTGCGGTGATGGCGGCGGGAGCGGCGCATCCATCCATATCATCCGCGCGCCAAGCCTTCGTCATGACCGGCGGATCCGGAAAGTCTTCTGCCTTGGGAATCGCAGAGCCTTGTCCGGCGGGCATTGCGGGTCTCGTCAATGGAATGGCGATGACGGTGCTGCAATTGCAAGACGGCCATCGTCGGGCGCGGGGTCATCCCATGAGCCACGTCCTGCCCGCCGCACTTGCGGTTGCCGAGGAGACAGGCGCATCGACGGATGCCTTTCTCAACGCAATCGTGGCAGGCTACGAAGTTTGCGCGCGGATCGGTTCCTCTCTGGGTGGCATGCAGCCCTTGCTCCACGATACTGGAACCTTTGGCTGCATCGGTGCTGCTGTCGCCGCCGCTTATCTGTTCGGACGAACCTCAGAAGAGCATGGTCGTGCTGCATTGATAGAAGCAGCGATCGGTAACGCCGCTTCTGTCACGCTCTTTCCTTTTCGCGATACCTGCATGGAGGGTGCGATGACCCATCATCTTTTCGTGGGTTTGGGTGTGCAGAACGGAATTGCTGCTGCTCGCAGTGCGCAAGCAGGGTTTTTGCCATCTGACGCCACGCTTGAGCGGTTTTTCGGGCCGCGTGCTGGCGACGCTTTCAATCCGGCGCTCTTGACCGAGGGTATCGATGATAATGGTCAATGGTCTTCCGACGAAATAACCAACGCCTATTTGAAATGGCATCCTGTCTGTGCCCATCTCAGCCCCATGCTGGATTGTATCGAACTCCTGCGCGAGCGCCTGGGTGGCTTCGAACTCGCCCACCTTCGAAATGTGCGGATCGAGGTGTATTCGACCGCGCTTCAATACGATTCCCCAAATCCGGCGAGTGATCTGGCTGCGAGGTTCAGTTTCAGACATGCTGCGGCCCTAGCCCTGCGCTTCGGCCCTTTGCGACACGATGGATTTCACCAAGAGCGTCTCGAACACCCGGATGTGGTTGATCTCGTCAGCAAAACCAGTCTGGTGATCGATAACGCCTTTACCGCGCTCTACCCGGCAAAGCGACCGGCGCGGGTAACATTGACCTTTTCGGATGGAAGCGAGGAAAGTGCGGAGGTACTGATCCCCAAAGGTGACGGCGAGTGCGCGCTTTCGCGCCGCGATGTCGATCTGAAGGCGCGACGTTTGATCAATACGGTCTGGGATGAGAGGCAAAGCGACCTGTTGGTGGCGTTGGTTGATCGTCTAGAAAACGATCCGCCTGCGGACTTTATGCATGAAATAGGCCACTTGCTCAGACGTCCGATACGAATGGCATGAAACGTCAATTTCCGAGCGAGAAATCCTTGCCGTCTTCTCGTTTCAGCGACACACGATATTCGTAACGGTCGGCCCGGTAAAATATTTCGGCGGCGTAGAAAGGCGTGAGTTCGGCGTTGAAGAACAGTCGGTTGACGAGCATGAGCGGCGCGCCGATGGGTATCTCCAGATGCTTGGCCGCGTAGTCATCGGCCAGTGTCGCTGTCAGCGTCTGTTCGACCTTCTCAACGACAGCGCCCGCCTTTTGAACAAGGTCAATCATATTGGTCGAGGCTAGGTCCTGACGTTTGAGCGTCTGCCCGATCTCAGGCAACAAATAAGCAATGGAGAGGGAATAGGGTCGGCGATCCAGCGATCGGACGCGCACGGCCCGAACGAGCTCTGTGGTTGGGGAAACCCCCATCTGCTCGCAGATCCGGGGTGGCGCCTCGCCCATGTCGAGACTGATGGCCTTCAGCCGCGTGCTTTTGCCAACCGCGTTCAGATAGCTGAACAGGCCATTGATGTTCGACACGACAGCGCGGTTAAGTTTATTCTCTTTAGATCGATCCGTGACATAGGTGCCGCGCCCGCGCGTGCGGGTCACCAGCCCCTCGGCCGTCAACATCTCCATGGCCTTGCGGATGGTGATGCGGCTGACGGAAAAGCTTTCCGACAGTTCCGCTTCGCTGGGCACGGCCACATCGCCGGGATAATAGCCCTTCAAGATACGCTCGCGCATGACCGCATACACCCGATGATAAAGGGGGGTCGGAGAATGAGTGTCGCGCATGAATAAGGGCATCCTGGAAAATGAATAGAGCTATAAAATACTTGCACAGGAGACTTGGCGGCGCAAATCAAAAGATTATAACATTATGTCATTTATACCATTTATGATTGGGCAGTCTCCTTGAGGCCGACCCACTCATCACTCTGCTTTGAAAGTTTTCGACGGGTGCAGGTTGCAGGATGGTAAGGATAATGCTGAAATAACGCGCAATACGTTAGGCGTTTAAGCTGTCGCGTATATACGTTTCGGTTGTGATGTGTCTTCTTGGTCCATCGCTTGTCAGGTGTCGGATGCGGATTTGAAACTATCGATCATTCTTAAAACACTGAACGAAGAAAAGCGCATCGGCGCTGCCATCGAAAGCGTCATCGCGGCTCTGTCTGGTCTCGAGGGCGAGATCATCGTTGCCGATAGCGGGTCGCGGGACAAGACCGTCGAGATCGCTTCGCGCTACCCCGTTATCATCGCGCAAATCGAGGCCCCGGCCAAAGCCAGTTGCGGCATTGGTCCTCAGTTGGGCTATCAATACAGCAAGGGCGAGTTCGTTTGCCTGATGGACGGCGACATGTTGCTCGATCCGACATTCTTGCCCGCAGCGCTCGATTATCTTGATAAGAACCCGCGTGTCGCGGGGGTGAGCGGCCATGTCAACGAAGTCAATCTCGACAATCTCGAATTCACCCGGCGGGTGCAGAGAAATGCGCCAGAAAACAAAAGCGGTGTCCTTGATCGGCTGAATGGTGGGGGGCTCTATCGTCGTGCGGCGATTGAAGAGGTCGGCTACTTTTCGGATCGAAACCTGCACGGCTACGAAGAATTCGACCTTGGGCAACGGCTTCGTATGCGAGGATGGACGCTCTATCGTCTGGACAGGCGGTTCGTGGACCACTTCGGCCACAGCATCAATTCCTATGTGCTGCTCACACGGCGCTGGTCTTCGAAATACCTCCGTGGTGTCGGTGAGCTTTTGCGTGCGGGGTCCGAACAGTCCCGCTTGGGGCATTTGACCAACGAACTCTCCGAAATTCGACTGTGGTTTGGTGTCTATGCGTGGTGGGTTCTATTGTTAATTTGTCTGATTGCAGGCTTCTACAATGGATACGGCTTCATCGCGTTCTTGGCCGTCCTTATCGTCCCGGTCGCCTTGATGAGCATCAAGCAAAAAAGTCTGTTACTTGGATTTTATGCCGTCGTTGCCTGGTGTTTCCATGCTGCAGCGCTTCCGCTCGGATTTCTTGCCTCCCGCCAGCCGCCGGACAAGTGGATTGAAAGCAGGCTTTTGAAGTCCCGATGAAAACACTTGTTCTTGCCAGTCTGGTTGGGTGCCTGCTGCTGTGCCAGCCCGCCGCTGCCGACGCTTGGCTCCCGGTTCGGGAACAGTCACTGGAAGTTCAGCCGGGCAGCCCACTGGATTTCTCAAGCATACTACCGAATGGTAGCATTGATGAGGCCGCCAGGATCGTGATCAATTCCGCTGGCAAGCTGGCCAAGGTCGGAGACAGCGAGACGCCACAGCGCTTTCTTTGTGCGTCGCTTGCCTGGAGCCCGGCATCTGGTGGTTTTCCCGATCATGAAACGGCAGATCGCTACGCCGCTCAGCTGAAAATGCACGGCTATAACATCGCTCGCTTCCATTACCTGGACGCGGCCTTGATGGAGGGTCGCGCTGATGATTTCAATTTCAATCCGCAGGTTCTTGATCGCGTTCACTACCTGATGGCCGCCTTGAAGCGGAATGGCATCTACTGGATTTTGGACGGGCTCACGTCCTCTCGAGGCGCTTATGGTGGTTTTGGTGATCGGTGGGAGGTTAAAGGCGATCTGAAACTGGGTACGCAGATCGATGAAAAGGATTTTGGCCACTGGCTCAAATTCCAGGAGCTGTTTCTCGCCAAGGTCAATCCCTATACCGGCATGGCCCCCGTTAACGATCCCGCGCTCGTCGCTATCGTCCCGTTCAACGAGAATGGATTAGAATTCGACTCGATGATGCAGGAGACGACGCGGGGCAGTGTGTTTTCTGATCGCCTCAAGCCCTTGTTCAACGAATGGCTTTTGAAGAAATACGGCACGACGCAAGCGCTTGCTCAAAAATGGGGCGGGTGGGTAACGGAAGGCGACCTGGCCGATCGCTCAATCGCGTTGCCTGCCAACCGTTATGAACGCAGTGAGCGGATGCGTGATCTGCAATCCTTTTTCATCGATGTGGAGCAGGGCGCTACGCGTAAGATGACCGGCGCTCTCCGCGGCTTCGGCTTTCAGGGCATTATCCTGCCTTATAACAATTGGCCAACGATCCAGACGGGTATCACCCGCAGCATTCAGGATGCTGTGGCGATGAATACCTATCAAGATTGGGTCGATTCCTACGCACCCGGCACCAGCATTCAAGGTAAAAGCTCCCTTGAGGATGGGCTTCTGTATCTGCGGACGATTGGTCTAGCGCGCTGGTTCGGGCACCCGTTTTTTGTGACCGAATACGACCATCTGTTCTGGAGCCCCTATCGTTATGAGGCGGGGCTCGCCGCGCCGTCATTTGCCGCCATGCAAGGTTGGGATGTGCTGTGTCGGCATGCGCATGGGCCGATCATTCTCGCCTATGGCGAAGACTTTCCGCATAAGAAGCAGATGCTGCCCTATGCCATTGCGCTCGACCCCGCAGCGCGCGCAGGCGAGACGCTCGCCGCACTCGTGTTTCGGCGTGGGGATGTAAAAGCATCCCTGCTTCGCATACCCTTTCTGGTGGATGGGCAAACCGGCTTGCCTGACGGTATCAACGATATGGAGCCGGAAGAGCTGACCCGCCTGGGATTGATCGGAGCCGTTGGCCTTCAGTCGCTAGCAGGCAAAGAGAGTGGCGATGTTGCAGTGGCACCCTCCCGAGATGGTCAGACAGCGATGGGTATTGTCGCGAAATTGAAAGAGCAGGGAAAGCTAAGCGCGATTCATGCCGCCGATCTGGACCAGGGACGCGTGGTCAGTTCCACTGGTGAGTTGCAATTGAATGCGCCGGAAAAAAGCCTGGCCGTGCGCTCGCCTTTGACTGAGGCGCTTGCGTTCGATGTCATCAACACGCCAATTAATCTCGGATTTGTGACCGTGCAGTCGACTTATGGCAAAGGGCTGTTTTCTTTGTCGTCTCTTGATGGCCTGCCGCTTGAGACCAGCCGAAAACAGCTGCTCATCATGGCCTCTGACGCCCGCAACAGCAATATGACGTTTCGGGATGCGGATGAGCGGATCATCGAGAATTTCGGGCAATTGCCAGTGATGATCCGCCGCATGCAGATCGGCCTTCAGTTCGGCAGCAATAGCGCGGTCACGATCTCACCAGTCGGTCTTGATGGTCGTGTTTACCCGCCCTTCGTCCATGCTGGCATCGGCGAAACTGTCATGCTGACCAATGATACGCCCCAGGGGCCAACGACCTATTTTCTGGTCGAGAAAACGAACACACCAACGTCCAACGAGCGCTTTTAGTAAAAATCGTGGACCAAGCGGCTCCAGCTTTCCCCTGCAACCCCGCCAATATAGGCTTGGCCATTCTGCATGGCTTGCCTGAACTCAGGTGATCTCGATGTAGCGGACACGCCTGTGACATGCCGATACCAGATGTCCTTGTGTCGCGATAATGCGGGTATGATCTCCGGGCGGAGTTGTGCCGATACGAACGAAAAGCCGGCTGCTTTCAAGGATTCGAAAACCGCGTCCACGACCGAATCCTGCTGACCTGTTTTCCACAAAAGGTCCAGAACCTGTACTTCGCCGCCTCTTGCACCAACAAAGGAAAAGAGGCCGCATAGATCGCCATTCTCATCCTGCACCTGAGCTAGAACAAGCCGACCGCGACCGTCTGCATCACACGATGCGGTGATCGTCCAGTCAAGGTGTTCGGCGCTGTAGATGGGGGCAACAGTGCAATGGCTCAGGAATTGATTGGCATATTGCGCGTAGACAGCCTTATCTGCTGACGCGACGCTATATCCAGAAGATAGAACGGTTGGAGCGATGGCGATGGGCACCGGCAACGATCCGGGGTGCAGCAATTTCGGATATTTTTGCGAGATACGGCGGCGGACATAGTTCACGGCAGAGGGCAGGGGTTTGAAAATCTTGTACCAGCGCAACCCCTGAACCGGCAGTTCGGTGCCGCCGATCGCTTTCAAATGCGAGACACTGACGGGTGCGGCGCTATCGGAAAAGCTGATCTGATGTCCGCGAGGACGCAGCTGGAAGATCAGAGCGGCAATGCTGCGAGGATTGGCATCGTTTGCCGCCATGAAGGCGCAAGCCAGCCGCGCCGTGACGGGTTCGTCGCCAATTCTGTATGAGATGGGCAAAATAATGAGGGTGCTTTTGAGACGTCCAGCGCCATCGACCGAAACGATACTCCCATTTTCGGGCGTATAATTCGGGTGGGAAAACATGAGTTGGGAAAGGTATGCCGCGAGTTCAGCTTTGTTCGGCTTTGAACGGGTTCGGAATACGGATGAAAAGAGATCAGCGATTTGGGTTACGTCAGCAGGCTCGGTGGGTCTCACCTTGGTCGCAGGTTCTGATGTCATAATGGGACCTCCCGTGTTCTGGCCAAAGACCGTGCGACATGAAACCTCACGACAAGCCACGCGGCCAAAACGATGCTCAGTTCGATCATGTAGCCCGCAACAAAAATGCCGTAGGGCGGCCAAGCCCATGCGGCAAGGCCAATCACCATCGCGCCGATGCCATTGGAGAGGTTCAACACCCAGGCCCGTGAGGCATGCTCACCGGCGGCACCAAGTAGATCGACCGCGATTGACCATATCGCGACGAGAACGATCAGCCATGCCATGATCCGCAAGAACTGCGGCAGGGACACGTATTCTGGTCCAAAAATCAAAGGCATGAACGAGGCGGAAAAGAAGATGACGATGGCCGCGATCAGACCCAAAGCAAAAGCGACGCCCAGAATACGCATCGTCAGGCGAAACGCATGGTGGATGCCTGACATGCTGGCAACGGCAAGACGGGGGTAGACGAGCCGGTTCAGTGCATCGATGGCCATGTAGCTGCTGTCGGTTATTCGTCGCGCGACACCGTAACTGCCCACAACCTCGGCTCCGGCCACGAAGCCCAGCACCAGCAGATCGACGTTTTGACGAATGGCGCGAAAGATGAAGGGTGTGGCAAACAGCAGGCCAAGCCGTATCTCATCGCGCTCGATCACATATTTCGGGCGCCCGATGCGCAAGGCGAAGTAGGCATAGAGGGCGAGAGTGAAGAGATGGGCGGCAAGCTGCCATGTTGCCCAGCTCTGAACAGTCGAGACCTGAAATACCAGACAGGCCAATATCGCAGTCACCGTGCGGATGAAGGCAAAGCCGACGACAGAGGCGTTGGCTGCGCCATACTTAGAATGAGCGAGAAAAATGCTCTCGCCCAGCATGATCAACCGAACCAGGACGACATTGGTCAACACCAGCTGAAATGTCGTCAGGACGCTTTGGCTGGTGGTTTCACCGAAGCTGATGAACTCCGGCAGGAGTGCGGTACCGAGAGCGACCAGAACGGCGCCGCTGACGAATGTCAAAATAAGGTTGTGGCCGAATATGCGTGGAAAGCATGTGGGATCTTGGGGCACGCGGCGGACGAGGCACTCGGAAGCACCCAGCCCACACAAATGCACGGCGATGCTGGTGATGGCGATGAAGGAGACGTATCGACCGAATTCTTCCGCACCGAAAGAGCGGGCCAGAATAGCAAATGTGATGAGTTGTGCGGCATTCGCAATCAACAAGCTTGCAGACGATGCGCTGTAGGACAGCAGCATACTGATCAACCTTGGCTTGTCTTTTTTATCGTTGCTTATCATCTCGTTCATGTCCATGCCGCAAAAACAGACGTGCTGTAAACGATTTATCAGCGGACTCTATGATTTAGTAAGATTGTATATAAAGAAAATGTTTCGTTTTGATTGATGTAGAGGTTACGGTGACGCATGTACGAGTACCCAGCCGAAAAGCGGGCCAGGCCTGTATTTGATGATCCAGTGCCCAGCGCGACCGTTAAACCGAAAGGTTCGACCTCTGTTGAGCCGATGATAACGCCTGCGATTTTGCTCACATGGCTGCGCCATGGCCTGCTTTTCATCATCATTTTTGCACTTTTGGGTGGTGCCTTGGCTGTCGGCTTTGGGTTGGCGGTAAAGCCACGCTATACGTCGAGCATGGATATTCTTCTGCCGCCGCCAACCGGCCAGGTCGTGCCGAATGAACTGACGACGCCTAACATCCAGAGCGACGCGCAAATCCTCGATATTTCCAGCAAGCTTCTGCTGATAACGTCAGGCAATGTATTGAGACGCACGGTCGAGCAGCAGAACCTTCAACAGGTGCCAGAGTTCAATTCCGCCGCAGACACCGAAGACGGCCTATTCAGTTGGCTCAAATCGGCGAGCCCGCAGCCATCGGACGACGGTGTCGTTGTCGCCATGCGAAACCTCGCTAAGCGCATCAAGGTCGCACGCCAGGGCGGCACCTATCTGGTGTCGATCAGCTTGTGGACGCGTGATTCCGGTCGATCTGTCGCAGTGCTCTCGACATTGGCGCAGTCGTTTCGCGAGGAGCTGGAGGCAACCCAGACTGATCTCGCAAAGAATGCGAGTGCCGCACTGTCCAACCGTCTGGAAGAGCTGAGACTGGCCGCCACACAGGCCGCAAACAGCGTGATGCAGTTCCGCCAGGATAACAATCTGCAAAACCTTGGTGGCGGCTCGGTCAACACGCAAAGCGTATCGCAACTGAACACGTTGTTGAACGAAGCCTCTTCACGACTATCGGACGTTCAATCGCGCTACAGACGTCTGAGCCAGCCCGCGACAGACGGGATCGTGCCAACCGACACGCTGGACTCACCCACGCTGATTGCGCTGCGCTCACAATACAGCGCTCTTAAGCAACAATATGAAGAACTGGCGCTGACATACGGTACCCGCTATCCGAAACTCGTCACCGCGCGGGCCCAGCTTGGAACACTTCGTGCGGAGATGGCGCGGGAAACCGAACGCTCGCTCCAGACCATCCTGGTCGATATGGATCAGGCGGAAAATTCCGTCGCAACCTTGCGCGCGCAGTTGGAAGATGCGCAAAAACGGGTCTCGACTGACGATACGGCTCAGGTCCAGTTGCAGGAGTTGGAGCGCAACAGTCAGGCGAAATCCGCTCTGTATGACACCTTCCTGAAGCGCGTCGGTGAAACCAGCGAACAGCAGCAGATCAGTGTTTCCAACCTTCGCATCGTCACAGAACCGGTGCCGCCGGAAAAACGCAGCTGGCCCCCGCCAACACTTCTTCTGGCAATTGGCGGCGTCTTGGCCGGGTTGATAATGGGCGTCATCTCTGTTCTGGCAACGCGCCTGTTCGTCCTGCTTCGAGACAACAATTGGCGCTTTGAGCGGGTAAGCTGATGCAGACCGTGGCGGGCCTAGAAGAACAGGGAGGTTTTCAGGCCAGGATCAGGTCTCTGGTCTTTATCGGTCTCTTCCTGTTTTTCTGGGTCACGACCAATCCTTTCGTGGATCTCGTCAGCGTCGAAGTTGGTGGGTCGAATGCCACGGGTGGTTCCAATCTCCTCAACCAGCTGGTCTTTCTGGTTCTGACCCTGGTTACTCTCTACGCAGCACTCACGCATCCGTTGCGTTCGCGAATCTGCCAGCCACAGCTCCTCGTCATCGCCCTGTTTTCATGGTTTCTGATTTCGTCAGCGCTTTCGAACTATCCGACGGATGCGATCAAAAGAACCATTTTGGCGATACTGACATGCGTCAATGCGGGCATGTTTCTGTTGCTGCCGCGCTCCGAGCAGCATTTTGCGCGTCTTTTGCTGTATGGTACGGCGATAATGCTCGGCATCGCCTATTTCGGCGTCATCTTCCTGCCGATGCTGGCCATCCACCAACCGACTGAGCTGATCGAGCCAATGAATGCTGGGTTCTGGCGAGGGCAATATTCTCACAAGAATCTGGCAGCCGCCGTGATGCTGGTGGCCGTCTTTTTCGGGCTTTATTTTCGCAGCGTCGGTTGGAAGAAAAGTGGACTGGTCGTCATCGTCCTGTCGGTTTTCTTTCTCATCCAGACAGGCGGAAAATCGTCCACCGCGATGTTGCCGCTCATCCTGCTTCTTCAGTGGATATTCGAGAAATTTCGCTGGAGCCGTTGGCCGATAGCCGTTGGAGGCATTGCTGCCTTCAATCTCCTTGCGCTGGGAGCGGCACTGTCGGAAGGCTTTCGCGGTTTCATCGCTGCACTGGGCGTCGACCCCACCTTTACCAACAGAACCGATATCTGGAAAATCGCCTTCGATGCGATAACCCAGTCACCCATTTTGGGCTATGGCTTCCAGGGGTTCTGGCAGACAGCGGATATCACGCAGAGTTCGGCTGGACTGGAGACCTGGGCCGTGAAAGCCTTCAACGGGCACAATGCCTATGTCGATGCGCTTTTGACGACGGGAATTCCTGGCTTCATTCTGACCATCGCACTCGTCATCTTCGTGCCTTTGCGCGCTGTGGGACGTCTTGGGACCGCGTCCAACAGCCCGGCACTGTCGCGTCTGTTCATGCGGGTTTGGCTCTATGTCATCTATGCGGGCTGTCTCGAAGTCATCTTCTTTCAGAGCGGTAGCCCAATCTGCTTTTTCATGCTGGTCTCCATCTTCGGGCTTGAGATGCAGTCTCGGATGAGCCTTGTCAGTGACCGAAAGGCCCTTTGGGAGGGGAAACATGCCGTTGCTGTCTAAGGTGAAATATATCGGTGAGCGCATGGCTGAAAGAGCCGTGCGGGCACTGCCGGTCTCGACGCTGAATGTAACCTGCAAGCGCCCGATCGTGTCTTTCACCTTCGATGACGTGCCAGATACCGCCCACTCCGCAGGCGCAAGAATACTGGAAGAAAACGGTGTGAGAGGTACGTTCTACATTGCCGGCAGTTTGATCGGCACCACAGAGCCGGACCGAAAGCTGATTTCGGACGAAGGGTGTCGATCGCTCGCACAATCCGGCCATGAGATCGGCTGCCACACTTTTGCGCATGACTCTGTCAGAACACTAAGTAGCTCGGAGTTGGCGCGTGACCTCAATCGCAACGCCGAGGTTCTGGATGGCTTCGACCATGCTGTTGGACAACGAAATTTCGCCTATCCCTATAATCAGGGCGCGCTTCGTCATCGGCATGCTTTTGCCAAGCGCTATGCGACCGCACGTGCAGGCGGGGACCAGATCAATCGCGGCAAGGTCAATCGTTCCTATCTTTGGGGCATGGAAATCAGACAGCCCGAGACGGATGCTCTGGCTTTGACGAACCAGATCGATGCCGTCAAGGCACAACCCGGCTGGCTCATTTTCTTCACTCACGACATCAGTGATACGCCGACGCCGTATGGCTGTACGCCCTACACGTTTTCGCGGCTGGTTCGCTATGCTGTCTCCACCGGCTGTCTTGTTCTCCCCGTCCGCGACGCCCTCAACCATATCCACGAATAGGACGGCTGCGCGATGGGAGGGACATTGCTTGCAATCAACAACTACTTTTACCGGCGCGGAGGCGCGGAGGCGATATTTCTCGATCAGATCGATATGTTCGAGCGTGCCGGTTGGCGCGCAGTGCCGTTCTCGATGCAGCATCCCAACAATCTCAAGTCTGACTGGTCGTCCCATTTCATTCCCGAAATCGAGTTCGGTCGTCAATCCAGCTTTTTGACCAAGGTAGAGCACAGTCTCGAGGTCATCTATTCGCGAAAAGCCCGGGCGCTGCTGAGCAACCTCATCGATCAGGCTCGCCCCGATATCGCCCATGCCCACAATGTCTATCACCACATTTCGCCGTCCATATTCCCCCTTCTCAAAAAAAAGGGAATTCCAACGGTCCTGACGGCTCACGATTTGAAGCTGGCCTGTCCCGCCTACAAAATGCTCTCGCCACAGGGCATCTGCGAGAAGTGCAAGGGCGGACGAATCTACAACGTTCTTGCGAACAGATGCATGAAGGAATCGGTCTCTCTCAGTGGGCTCGTCATGGTCGAAACGGCCGTCCACCGCATGTTCGGGCTCTATCGGGACTACCTGGATCGCATCATCGTCCCTAGCCTGTTCTACAAGGCCAAGCTGATCGAATGGGGGTGGCCGAGCGAGCAGCTCGTCCATATCCCGAATTTCGTGGACCAGTCGATCACTGACAATCCCGCCGTGTCGGAGGAGGGTGACTATTTTCTGTTTGCCGGACGGTTGGCGCCTGAAAAGGGGATTGCGACCTTGATCCGGGCTGCGGGCCTGTCGAAGCAGCGGCTGCGCATCGCAGGCACTGGTCCTGATGAAGCGGCACTTCGCACATTGGCGCTGGATGTCGGTGCCGATGTCGAGTTTTTAGGATATCTGACGGGCGGTGCTCTCCATCAGGTGATTGCAGGTGCAAAGGCGCTGGTTCTGCCCTCCGAATGGTATGAAAACGCCCCGGTCAGCCTGCTGGAAGCTTACGCACTCGGGCGTCCGGTGATCGGAACACGTATCGGCGGAATACCGGAGCTCATCAAGAATGGTGAAACGGGCCTGATTGCGCAGCCGCTGGATGCCGAAAACCTTGCTCAGGTTCTCACAGCTATGAACGACCTACCCAAAAGCGCGCGCCAAGAGATGGGTGAACGCGGCAGAGACTGGGTTAGTAAGGAGTTTTCGCAAGCCGCTTATCTGGAGCGCACAACGGCGCTGTATCGCGAGCTTGGAGCCCGGTAACTTGGTACCCTCAAGGGTATAGGCTGATGATCACGGCATCTAGAATATGCATGTCCATTTCCGGTCCCCTGAACTCTTTTGCGACACCTGACGTCAGTCTTTTACGCAGGTCTTTGGGGATCGATTTGGCCGCGATGACCTCGACATCGACCCAGCCGTTTCGCTCGAATGCCCTGACGTAATCTATCGGTCGCTTCCTGTTCGGCTGGCCTGGAAAGGCAAAGTGGGAATAGAATCGGTCCGAAAAACGATAGATGTTGTTGGGGTCACGCTGTCGGATGGCATTCGTGTGGGTCTGAAGATCGACGATATGAAGGCTGACACAACCGCTCTGCGCAACGCGCGTCAGGCCGTCAATGGTTGTTTCTATAGCGTCAAAATGCTCGAAGGCGGCGCAACTGAGGATGAGATCGAACTTGTCGTCTTTGCAAAGGGCCGGAATATCGAAGCCAGGGTCCACACGGTACTGAAGAGCGGAGGCATTTTCCAGCGTCCGATGCGCGACCTCGACATCCTCCGTTTTCAACTGACCTGGGTAACGTGCGATGGCATCGCGACGGAAATCCTGCGTCTCATCGGCTGCCAGCCTGAAGGCATCGAGCGCAGTGTAGGATTTTGCTCCATGTGCCAGAAGCAAGGCACCCGTTGCAAGCGATGAACCAGGCCCTAACTCCAGCACGGAGCGGCCCCTAACCGAAACATCCGATGGAAGAAACTTCAACCATGACTGGATGACATCGTGGACATAGGCAATGCGCGCGGTTCTGTCGTCGGCGCTGACCGTGTTTGGTTTCCGGTAGCCCATCAGCCTGTGTTTTGCCCAGACGCCCATCAGAATGAAGGCGCCAACGAGCTTGAACATCATATTCCGTAAAACTAACGGCATTTTAGCCCCATCTAACATCTCGGGTTCCGATTCAGCGTTGGTGCATTCCCATGCAGGCCACGTCAAGAACATACAATCTTAGAGGGGAATTAGTTATTTTAGAATTTACTGCAATACGCTAATCTTCATATCGAGATTGAGCTTCAGCTCTAAGCTGATCTGGCGGAAAGGCGTGGTTTGATGCATTCACGAGAAAGTCTTGCAAGAGCCGGTGTTTTGCCGACCACTGTCGCTGCCAACCAGGCTGGACCTCAAAGAAGTATCAATCGCTACGAAAACATCGATGCTCTCAGGGCAATCGCGGCCCTTGCCGTTGTCGTCCAACACCTGTTCGGCGATATTCTTCGTGAAGCGACGAACCAGCAGGGCATAGCCTTTCGGGTTGCCGCAACGAGCATCGCCCACTTCGATGCCGGGCGGTTCGGCGTCGTCCTTTTCTTTCTCATCAGCGGCTTTGTCGTCCCCTTCAGCATCAAGGGTCGCTATCCGCTGCATCGCTTCGCGATTTCGCGTTTCTTTCGCCTCTTTCCTGCGATGTGGCTGGCGCTGCTTTGCTTGGGCATCGCCTCGACGATGCATGGGCAAATGCCGTCGCTTCCCACCGTTCTCGCAAACATGACCATGGTGCCATCGCTATTCCACCAGCCATGGATGTCTGGTGCCTACTGGACCCTGACAAGCGAGATCGTCTTTTACGTGTTGTCGGCAGGCCTGTTCACGCTTCGCGTCCTATACCGTCCCGCCGTCATCGCCTCCTTCGCTACTCTGCTTGTCCTCGCCACCGCAGGTCCCATTGTCCTCCGGTCAGCCGGGCTGGCATTGCCCGTGCAATATATCAGCCTGCATGTCTCGTTTGTCTACCTTGGCCTGTTGTTGCGCATGGCGCTGGTGGACAGGCTTGCCGGTGCTTGGGTGGGGGCCATCTTCGTCTTGCTCGTGCAGACAGGCGTGCTTCTCACCATCGGTGAGTTTTCGCTCTCGCGGCAGGACGGGTTTTTTCTTGTCGGAGAGTTTCCAATCCTCGCGAGTTATCTCGCTGCGCTCTTCGTCTTTGTGTTTTCGGTCAAAACCGGACGTCCCAATCACCCGTTTCTCTCATGGTTGGGTGCTCTGAGTTATTCGATCTATCTCTTCCACGGCATCGCTGCACTCATGGTGTTTTCACTGATCCCACTCACGGGAACGTCGATCGATCTTCCGATTGCGCTTGTCATCCTGGCCTTGACCCTCGCCATGTCAGTGTTCGTCTACGAGTATTTGGAGAAGCCAATGATCAACCTCGGGTATAGGTTTATCAGGCGAGAGGACAATGCCGAATCGAAGATTGCGGTCTAGCGTTCGGATTTATGCAGCCGCGCCGTTTACTATACGCGCGGGATCAATCGCATGTTTCCCCGAATCCGCTAGCCTAATCGAGATTTTAAGTTATTATATCCTAATGTTCTAATATGAATTAGGAGCGGGCTATGGATCATGTTGAGACACGGGAGTTGCGGCCTGCACCTGAGGCGATGAGCACGGTGTGTTTGGAAGACAATACCAATTTCCTCGATTCCATGCGCATCTGCATGATTGGCTTGCGGGGCATTCCCAATGTCCAGGGTGGCGTCGAAACCCATGTCGAGCAGCTCGTATCCAATCTCGTTGATTTGGGCGCAGATGTTCATGTCTTTGCCCGCAAGAATTACGTTGCCGATACCGCTCCCTACGTGTGGCGTGGCATCACCGTGCATCCACTCTGGGCGCCGCGCAATGCGCGGTTGGAAGCGATTTTCCACACCGTACTGGCTCTTTTCAAAGCGCGCCTTCTCAATCCGGATATCGTCCATATTCACGCCGTCGGTCCATCGCTCGTTGCCCCGCTTGCCAGGCTTTTAGGGTTGCGGGTGGTCTTCACGCACCATGGCTATGATTACGACCGGGAGAAATGGAATTCCGTGGAAAAGCGGGTTCTACAGCTCGGTGAATGGGCAGGAATGCGGTTTTCCCACGCCCGTATCGCGATTGCAAAGCATATCGCCGACCGCATGCAGAAGGACTTCCAATCCCCTGTCCATTTTATTCCCAATGGCGTCAAGGTTGATACGAAGAACCTCGAAAACAGTGTGCTTGATGAGTTCGGCTTGAAAAAGGGCCAATATGTTTTGCTCGTGGCGCGACTGGTTGCCGAAAAGCGCCAGTTCGACCTCATCGATGCCTTCGCTCGGACAAAGCTGAAGGGCACCAAGCTGGTCTTGGTTGGCGGTGGCGATCTGGACAGTGATTACGTCACCGAACTTCACGCCCGTGCACAAGGCAACCCGGACGTGGTTTTGACAGGTGTGCAGTCGGGCAAGAAACTCGCCAGCCTTTTTGCCAATGCCGGTCTTTTCGTGCTTCCGTCAAGCCATGAGGGGATGCCGATTGCGCTTCTTGAGGCCATGGCGCACGGCCTTCCGGTTTTGGCCAGCGACATCGAGGCAAATCTCGCTTTGGCGCTGGAAGACAGTTCCTATTTCCCTCTCGGCAATATCCCCGCCTTGTCCGCAGCGCTTCAGAGCAAAATGGCCAACACATCGACTGCCCGCGTCCGGCAGAACGGTTCAAAGGTCATGGCAAAGTACGATTGGCGTGCCATCGGCATGAGAACTGCCGAAATCTACCGGTCGATTTCCAAGACCGCTCCTTCGAGATCGTATCGCCAACCCAAGCGCGACGCCACGCCGGTGGCGCGTTAGACCATCACCGTGGAAAGCGCGCAAATCCTTTTGCCAGTATCGCACCTGTCGGGCGACCGGTGGGCGATCCGCCCGCCTGTTCGAGCGTAATTTCGTAAAGCTGATTTCCGCGCGGCGTTGGTAAAGCGGGTCCTGCGAGCTTGGCGGAGCGGACACCTTCAAGCAGACCGAGCGAAATCGGTCCCATTTCTTGGGATGGTAAGGTCCAGACCTGGATCGTCTTGTCCTTCGGCACATCGAAGTCTGCCAACAACCGGACAGTCGCATTCTCGTTTCCAAAATCCTCGACCACGGCCTGTACGTCGCCCGTGTCATTGACGAGGACAGCGACGACCAAGGGGTCCACTGTTCGCAAGAGACTGAAAGTCAATCCGATCGCCAGCAGCAAACTTGCCGCAATCGCCGAGATGGCGGTCAAGCGCCATGGACCCGCGCGGTTATCGTTGGCTATCGGGTTCCGGGCACTCAGTCTGGACGGTGGCGTCCTAGACTGCTTTTGAGGTGGAAGCTCCGCCTCGATGCGTTGCCACAGACTGTCATCAACAGTAGATGGTTCTATGCTGGTGTCTAAGGGGAGGAATCGCTCACGGCTGGCTGCGATCGCGTCCCGCAACGCTGCGTCATCTTCCATCGCGGCTTCCACTTTCGCCGCGTCTGCATCATCCATCAGGCCCAACACGTATTCGTCGGCAGTGTTGGCAACGTCCTCTTGCTCTCTCGTCATGCCATGCACTCCCTTAATGTCGAAAGTCCGCGACGGATCCAGGATTTCACGGTCCCAAGCGGCATCTGCAATCGGCCAGCGATTTCGCCATGGGTGTAGCCGTTGATATAGGCCATCAAAATACCGCGCCGTTTCGTCTCATCGAGATTGGCAAGGCAATCATAAAGCCGCGAATTGCGATCCAGCTTCTGCCACGTCGCCAGGATTTCGTCCGCTTGGTCACTCTCTTTCAGCGTTTCGATCTCTGCCACCGTGTGTTCACGCCTGCCATCGCGAAGCAGGTTGAGCGCGCGGTTGCGAACGATCGCGTAAATCCAGCCGCGTGCCGATCCACGATAGACACTGTACTGATGCGCATGGGTCCAGATGCGGATGAACGCTTCCTGCACCACGTCCTCCGCCAGATCGCGTCGCCGCACGATCCGCTGCGCAACCGCGACCAACTGGCCCGCTTCACGATCGAATATGCGCCGCAATGCGCCCTTGTCGCCTTTTGCACATGCAACAAGGGCTGTGTTCAAATCATCAGGCACAACGCCCATCAGCATCCTGTCCTTTTCAACGTCTCATCCTGTCACCAGCATGGCATATGATTTCAATACCCACAGAGGGAATATTTGGATGCACGAAAAAATAATTTTAACGGCTGCATCCAAACCCATCGACTGATGTGTCTATCCAATGGAAGCATTCAGAGCCGAGGGCCGGATGACTTCCAAACGGATAAACGCACGGGAGAAAGATATGAACACCATTCGCCTCGCTTTGATCGCGTCCACTGTTGTTGCTGCAACCGCCGGAACAAGCATCGCCGCTCCAGTTCTGGGGTTGAGCGGTGACAAGACGCTGGTCATGTTCGATACGCAAAAGCCAGCTGTCACCCAGACGATGGATGTCACCGGCGTTGAAAAACTGGTTGGTATTGATTTCCGACCCTCAAACAAGACCGTCATCGGCGTGACCCCGGATTACCGGATCGTGTCCATCAATCTGGAGACCGGTGCTGCAACCGATGTTGCCAAGATGGACAAGACGCTGACAGTCACCCAAGCCCCGGTTGTCGTCGATTTCAACCCCATGGCAGACCGCCTCCGCTTCATGAGCGGTACCACGAACCACCGCGTTCATCCCGATACGGGCGCAGTAACGGTCGATGGTACGCTCGCTTTCGAAGAGGGCGATATGCACAAGGGCGAAACGCCAGACATCGTTGCGGCAGCCTACACGAACTCCATCGGCAAGCCTGAGAAAACCGCAATGTACAACATCGACGCCACCATCGGCGCGCTGATCCAGCAGACCAAGCCAAACGACGGCACATTGAAGGCAATCGGAAAGCTTGGCCTGAAAGAAAAGCCCGCAACCTATGCCTTCGACATCCAGGGCATGGATGGCGGCAAGAACACCGCCTATCTAGCTGCCAACAAGACGCTCTATACTGTAAACCTCGAAACCGGAGCAGCCACGGAAGTCGGAGCAATCACCGGCACCACCGCCGAAATCCGCGACATCGCTGTATTGCCCGCAATGTAAACTGCGTGCGAAGCTCATAAGATACGACAATGGCCCTGTGGCATGCAGGGCCATTTCCATATTGAACGTGGCATTTGCGGATCGGACGTGTGCGGATCGATTTGTGCGCCAGGCATTTTGCTGACGTTGCTGAGGGGCATCGGAAATCACTGGCATGGCGTCAATGTGGCCCAACTTCTGTAGCGGCAACTGAGCCCAAACTACCTCAGCGTTTGTCGAGTGGAGGTTCATAATCAGCAAACTGGCAGAACTCAATGATACGTGTCCCGGTCACATGGTTTCACTCGGCCAAGGTGCCGCCAATGTGGATGTACGTGGTGAAGTCATATCGCTTGACGCCAACCGAAGGTAAGTTTGGGTGAATGTCTCTCTGAAAATAGCAATATTCACGTCATTTCGGATCCGTACGTAAACCGTCAACCCATCAACAAAATCACCTTTCGCCCAGCCATAATTCCAACCCATCAACTCGGCATCAAATGCCCCGGCACACCATTGGAGTTCCTCATCAATCTGGCTCCGATGTTGTGAGAGCAAGCATGCTTGATGTTGATAAAAGATCGAGAATGTGTCGATCGTGGTGCCTGTAATATCCTGAAAATAGCTGGTAAGGTTCCAGTCTAAGGCGATGCGAGCGCATGATGCACAGATCGCCACTCTTGGTCCCGCAACGATATTACCAACGCCGTCCTGTCGGGATTTTCCGCAGAAACTGCATATTACGGCGTTGTCAGATCGGCCGAAGAGCACGCGCCTCGCTGCATGCAAGCGATCTTTAATGGAAAGTTGGTTCATACGGTTTGGTCCTCCTCAAGCGGCGGAACAATTCTGTGTTGATGAGCACGCGATTGTGCCTCACGTATTGCGTCAAGCTGTTACCTCACCCTCAACGGATCAAAAGTTAGGAGCTAGCTGAAAAGCCTAATATCCGAAGGATCATGATGGCGGAGAGGGTGGGATTCGAACCCACGATACCCTTGCAGGTATGCCGCATTTCGAGTGCGGTGCATTCGACCACTCTGCCACCTCTCCGCGGGCACGACGTTTGAGGTCGTGCGGGCGTTCTCATAACCAGCAAAGCGGTTGCGTGCAAGGGCTAAATCTCTGTTCTGGCGGTGGTGTTGCAAGTTTTTGATGGTTTTGTGACCCAACGCTGTGTCAGCTCTTAAAATGGATGAACATAAGCGGCTCCTCAATAAGAATACGGAACAAGTTGCACGTTTTGGTGTTTGCAAATCAACCTATGAGAGGGAATGATGAGCACTTTGGCAGCAGAAACGACCATTGGAGAGCGGCGCTTCTGGTCGGTTGAAAATGGTGATTCTCCGGTTATCGGCACGGCCATACATGACGGACATGGCACACGACGGGATATTGGTCAGTTGATGGCGCTTTCCGACGAGGAGCGGCTTCGTGAGGAGGACCCTTTTACTGCAGACATGATTTCCGGGTTGGTGAACCGGATCGTCGTTCATCATTCCCGCTTTGAAGTCGATCTCAACCGCGCAAGAGACGAGGCAATTTATCTTGAGCCTGAGCAGGCCTGGGGGCTGAAGGTTTGGGCGAACCGGCCATCTGAACAGACAATTTCGCAATCGCTCGGCTTTCATTATGAGTATTACGCAATGCTCGAGCAGTCGCTGAAACGGCTCGAAAACCGCCATGGAGCGTTCGTGCTTCTGGATGTCCACAGCTACAACCACCGGCGCTCTGGCCCCGAAGCGCAGCCCACATCGCAGGACAAGGCGCCTGATATCAATATTGGCACCATTTCAATGGATAGGGACCGCTGGGCAGATGTCATCGATGCTACGATCCGGCATTTCAGGGCAGCCACGATCGGGGGTCGGCAGCTCGATGTTCGGGAAAATATTGCGTTTCAGGGCAAGGGCGAGCAGACGCGCTTTGTACATGAACGATTTCCTGAGCATGGCTGTGCGATTGCAATCGAGTTCAAGAAAATCTTCATGGATGAATGGACCGGGCAGCCAGACAGCCAAATGATTCAGGATATTCGAGATGCGATAACCTCGCTCGAGCCGGTCCTGGAAGAATTGCTGGATGCGCGCAGATGAGTGCATCACCGGCAAAGACTGTAAGCCATGAGCCTCATGGGCTGGACGAGGTAGCCGCGCTTCTGGAAGCGGGCAAGGCCATTCGCCACGATATAGGCAATCACGGTCGGCTACACATCGACAGACCGCTGCCCTTCATCTGTCTGCACCTCATCAATGGTTCAAAGGATTTAGCGGCGCGTGACATTGCGGCGGCGAATGCGTCTTACCTCATTGCCGCTAACATCGCTGAAGCCATGCCTGTTCTGGATATGGTCGGCGCCGAGATGGCGAAGCACTTCGGCACGTTCATCGTGCTCGATATGGGCGAATTGGAACACGATGTTCTGCTGGCCGATGACTCTCCCTTTCTGCCCCATTATGACGTGAAGGTCTCTGCCACCCCGGAAGCCGAAACACAAAACGCAAAACGGGTGTTTATCAAAGCCGTCTGCGATGCAGATATCCGGTTCCGCACGCCACGCATCACCTATCCCGAGGCAGAGCATGATCCTGTTTTGAGGCTGAAGTCAGCTGGACTACGGTTTCCCTGCATTGCCGTGCGTTTCGCACCGATCTACCGTCAACCGGAATCCGGCGCCGATTATCCCGGTCTGCGCGAGACGATGATCGCGGATTTGTTCGATGCCGGGCTTCGGGCTTTTGCGGCTTTTTCGACAACGTCGGAAACGCTGAAAGTGACATCTCACCGCGCCCTAGGTCGCCAGGCCTTCGTGGATGCTGTGCGCCGCGCCGATAGGTCCGTCGATGACATCGCCGCGTCGTTCGACTTCCTTCTCTCGGTGACGCCGATCAATGCGCGCAAAGCGTTTGCGGATTTCAAGGCGAGCGACTTCCAATATGCTCCACACTTTCTCTATCGACCGTTGAGCGTCGATGTCGAGGAGCAAAAGCGCAAACTTTATTCAGTGGCCTTCGATCATCTTGAAGACCCGGTCCTTTACCATCTCTATCGTGAAAAACAGCAGGAGATCGATCTCCAGCTCAGCATGCTGGCGCATCTGCACAAACGCCAGTTCACGGATTTCAGCCGCGCGCTTTATGGCTCCGTCGAACCGCCCTTGCTGGCTCTTGCCGAAACCGTTTTGGCGCAGTGCCTGCGTCCAGACCATGGTGAGGAGATTGCCATGGTGGATTGTTACGAGGTAACGAAAAAAGCCCGCGAGATGGTGAAGGCCTATCACAATGAAGACCCTGAGTTTGATGCCCGTGTTGACATTCGTGACGACCTGCCGCCGGGGCTAATGGTCTCGGGCAACAAGCTGCTCGTTTCCCGCCACACCGTCATGGAAAAAAGGCGTCTGGATGCCCTGTTGCATCACGAGATCGGCGTTCATCTCCTCACCTACTTCAACGGCTCCGCTCAGGGTTTGCGGCTCTTTCGGACAGGGCTATCAGGTTACGAGGGCGTGCAGGAGGGGCTGGCCGTGCTGGCCGAACATCTCTCTGGCGGCATGACGCGGGAACGGTTGCGACTGATTGCCGGGCGCGTGGTTGGCTGTGCCGCCATGCTGGATGGCGCGAGCTTTGTGGACACCTACCGTATTATGACGGACGCACATGGTTTTGATGACGCGGCGGCTTTCAACATGGTGCTGAGAATTTACCGCGGGGGAGGGCTTTCCAAGGACGCGATTTATCTTCGTGGCCTGAATGAAATCCTTGAGCATTTGCGAAAGGGTGGAGCGCTGGACCCGTTCTGGATGGGCAAGATTTCTGCGGCTCATTTCCCCATCATGCAGGAACTGGCATTGCGGGGACTGCTGCGGCCTCCGGCCATAAGGCCAGCGTTTCTTGCGCCCGCGAGAGCCACTGAACGCCTAGAGACAATAAGATCAGGATTATCGATAGCCGAAATGGCAACTTTGTAAGGGAGGGCACATGCGTATCGCATTTTTCGTCAATTCAATCGAGGGCGAGCAGCCGACATTTGCGACTGGGCTGTTGGCAATGGCCGCACTCAACCGCGGCCATGAGGTCATCTATCTGACGCCGGGCGATTTCACGTTGCGTCCAGATGATTCTCTGGTGGTGCATGGCCTCGCCATACCGCGCCAAAAATACAAAAAGACCGAAAATTTCCATGCGGTGCTTCAGGAAAAGAAGCTGGAGCGGGAAACCATCGACATCGAAGAAATTGATGTTCTGATGCTGCGCAACGATCCGTCCCTGGATCAAACCGCGCGTCCTTGGGCTGTGCATTCCGGTATTCTGTTCGGGCGGCTGGCCGAACAGCGGGGCGTCGTCGTGCTGAATGATCCCGAAGGTCTGGCGCTTGCCCAGAACAAACTCTATTTCCAGAGCTTTCCAGAAATCGTCAGACCGACGACGCTGATTTCCCGCAACGTCGAGGAAATTCGGGCCTTTGCCGATGCTCACCCCAAAGGTGTTATCGTGAAGCCCTTGCAGGGCTCAGGCGGCAAGAATGTCTTCAAGATCGGGTCGAGCAAGGAGACCAATCTCAACCAGATATTCGAAGCCGTCAGCATTGAGGGGTATCTAATTGCGCAAGCCTATCTGCCTGCTGCTAAAGAGGGGGACATTCGATTCTTCATGATGAATGGTGAGCCCTTGATGCGGGATGGCCAATATGCGGCGCTTCGCCGTGTCCCTGCCAAGGGTGACCTCCGTTCCAACATCCATGCCAGCGGCACGGCAGAGGCAGTCGAGGTAAGCGATGCGGTGATTGAGCTGGCGGAAATGATGCGGCCGAAACTGGTGGAAGACGGCATGTTCCTGGTTGGTCTCGACATTGTCGGCGACAAGATCCTCGAGGTCAATGTTTTCTCACCCGGCGGGTTGTCGCACATCCGCGAGCTGGCCAACGTGGATTTTACCGACACGATTATCGAAGCGATCGAAAAGAAAGTCGCCATGCAACAGGCATCGGCAGGCATGCTGAACAACCGATTGCTGGCGACACTGTAAAGGCCGCCAGTAAGATCGTCGCTACGCGTTGCGAAGCCGTCCCTGCATCAGATCGATCACGGCACGGGCGGCTTCCAGCACATTGGTTCCGGGGCCGAAGACAGCGGCCACACCGTTTGCCAGAAGGAATTCATAATCCTGTCGCGGAACCACACCACCGACAATGACGATGACATTTTCCGCGCCCTTGTCCTTCAAGGCCTGTACAAGTTGTGGGGCAAGCGTCTTGTGCCCAGCCGCCAGAGACGACATACCGACGACATGAACCTTGTTTTCGACGGCAAGAGTCGCGGCTTCTTCCGGGGTCTGGAACAGGGGGCCTGCCAGAACATCGAAGCCGATGTCACCGAAAGCCGACGCAATGATTTTCGCACCGCGATCATGGCCATCCTGACCAAGCTTTGCGATCAACATTTTCGGCTTGGCGCCAACGACTTTGGACAGTTCACCAAGGCGTGTGCACAGCGTCGTATATTCGGGATCATCTTCGTAAGCCGCGCCATAGACATCATGCACCACTTCCGGCACGGCTGCATGATCCCCGAAGACGATGCGCATGGCGTCTGAAATTTCTCCAACCGTTGCGCGGGCGCGGGCAGCTTCCACGGCAGCTTCCAGCAAATTGCCGGTGCCGCTGCGGGCAATCTCGGTCAGGGTTGAGAGAGCCGTATCGACCGACGCTTGGTTTCGCTGACGGCGGACTGTCTCCAGTCTCTTGATCTGGGAAGCGCGCACCGCACTGTTATCAATATCGAGAATGTCGATCGGGTCTTCATTTTCCAGACGATATTTGTTGACGCCGACGATGATTTCCTCGCCACGGTCCACCGCTGCCTGTCGCTTGGTGGCCGCTTCCTCGATCAGCCTCTTCGGCAGACCATCATCCACGGCCTTTGTCATACCGCCGAGGGCTTCCACCTCTTCCATCAAGGCCCACGCCTTTTCAGCGAGGTCGTTGGTCAGGCTTTCGACGTAATAGGAGCCGGCCAGCGGATCGATGACTTTCGTGACACCCGTTTCGTGCTGGAGAATAAGCTGCGTATTGCGGGCAATGCGGGCGGAGAAATCGGTCGGTAGCGCCATCGCCTCATCAAGCGCATTTGTATGAAGTGATTGGGTGCCGCCAAGTGCAGCAGACAGCGCTTCATAGGCGGTGCGAATGACGTTGTTGTAGGGGTCTTGCTCCTGAAGCGACACGCCCGATGTTTGGCAATGGGTGCGCAGCATGGAGGACGACGCCTTTTGTGGCTGGAATTCCTCCATGATGCGGGCCCAAAGCAGACGGGCTGTGCGAAGCTTTGCTGCTTCCATGAAGAAGTTCATGCCAATGGCAAAGAAGAACGACAAACGGCCCGCGAAATCATCGACATTGAGGCCTTTCTTCAACGCCGCGCGAACATATTCGCGTCCGTCAGCAAGCGTGAAGGCCAGCTCCTGCACCAAGGTCGCACCGGCTTCCTGCATATGGTAGCCGGAGATCGAGATGGAATTGAAGCGCGGCATCTCCTTTGCCGTATATTCGATGATGTCGGCAATGATCCGCATCGAGGGTTCTGGCGGATAGATGTAAGTGTTGCGCACCATGAATTCTTTGAGAATATCGTTCTGAATGGTGCCGGACAGTTTTGCTCTCGAGCACCCCTGTTCCTCACCGGCGACGATGAAGCTGGCGAGAATGGGAATGACGGCACCGTTCATCGTCATGGACACCGACATCTCATCGAGCGGTATTCCATTGAAGAGGATTTTCATGTCCTCGACGCTGTCAATGGCGACGCCTGCCTTGCCGACATCGCCAACCACGCGTTCGTGGTCGCTGTCATAGCCGCGGTGGGTTGCAAGGTCGAATGCGACCGAGAGACCTTTTTGTCCGGCGGCCAGATTGCGTTTGTAGAACGCGTTGGATTCCTCCGCCGTGGAGAATCCGGCATATTGGCGGATGGTCCAGGGACGGCCAGCATACATGGTGGCACGTGGGCCGCGCACGAAGGGCTTGAAGCCCGGCATGCTGTCGAGATGCGGAATGTCCTTGATGTCCTCGGCGGTATAGAGCGGCTTGATATCGATGCCCTCAGGCGTCTGCCAAACGAGACTATCCGGCGACTGCTTGAGTTCCTTTTCCGCAAGCCCAGCCCAGTCCTTCACGGTCTTTTCGTCGGACATTCTCGTCTCCTCGCATTATTGCATTCGGGCCATTGGCAACCTGAACGCGTCAACTCCCGAATGGAACACATGCGTTGCACGCATCGCCACGGGCAGGATAGGCAGCCCAAAGCAGCAGCACAACCAAAAATACCGACCTAATAGGCCGCTATCCTTTGCGCCCGATACGGCTGGGTTCAGAAACTTGTGCGTTTTTTCACAATACGCTCCCCGAATTTGATGTATCTTGAGGTCAATAAAAGGAACCGGAAAAGCCGGACCACAGGGGAATATCGAAGAATGAGATACGTCGTCGATAAGGTCGGCGGTCTTGCAGGAGGCGATGCCTGGCAGGCCGCAGTAACGGAAACATACTTTCCGCTGGATACGGAATATCGCAACCGGCGGGAATTCACCGGTCAGTTGGAAAGCTGGTCTCTCGGACTTGTGGGTGTCTCGCGAATGCAGTGTGATGGCGTCAGCTACCGTCGCCACCGCCGCCATTTTCTCAATGAAAACGATGCCAGTCTTCTGGTTTCCATTCCCGAATTGAGTGAAGTGAATTTTTCGCAAGGCTCGCGCAGCGTCAAATGCAATCCCGGTGGCTTTTTGCTGGAGCGTGGCGATGCGCCTTACGAATTCTGGCATGGACGGCCCAACGCCTTATGGGTGCTGAAAGTACCATCCGCCAGCGTGCGCTCGCGCATTGGCTCGACCGACAGGTTCAGCGCCCTCAGTTTCGATGGCACGAGCGGCGTTGCCGCCCTGTTTCTCGATACCGTACGTACCACCATCGGCCATGTTGCTGATCTGAGCGACGCGGCGCGCGAAATGACCGGCCGACATATTCTCGAGATGCTGTGTCTGTCGATCGTCAGTGATGACCGCGTGCTGGACAGCAGCGTTTCTTCCATCCGTGCGGGGCACCTGCACCGCGCCGAGCAGTTCATTCGCGACAATATCAAGAAGCGATCCCTCGGCCCGCAAGCTGTGGCGGAAGCTGGCGGAATATCGCTGCGCTATCTCCAAGGCCTGTTCCAGGAGAGCAATAAGTCGATCAACGGTTTCATTCGCGACAGCCGCCTCGACCATTGCGCAGAGGAACTGATGTCGGTGACCAACACGGCCACCATCGCGGAAATTGCTTATCGCTGGGGATTTTCCGACCAGTCGCAATTCTGCCGACACTACCGGACTAGGTTTGGATGTTCGCCAAGCGACACGCGCCGGCAGGCTGTGCTGCGGGCGCGGTCGTCTACGGAAGCGCTGCGACACTGACACAATATTTTTTCCGAAAGAAAACAAAGACCTCGGCTGCATCGCGTGTGGCCGAGCCAGAGAACTGCTGTCTCACGCAAGGACGAAAGCATGACCAAGACGAGAGTCGCCGTGGATGTCGGCGGAACCTTTACGGACATCTGCATCATGGATGAGGACACCGGCTCGATCCGCATCGAGAAAACCGGTTCCACGCCGGATGATCCTATGCGCGCCATTCTGAACGGCGTAGAGCAGGCCGGTATCGACCTGTCCGAAGTCACCATGTTTTCCCACGGCACGACGGTCGCGACCAACGCCCTGATCACACGACGCCTGCCACGTGCGGCGATGATCTGCACGGAAGGGTTTCGCGATGTGGTCGAGATACGACGCGCCAACAAGGAGGACCTCTGGGACACCTACAAGGATGTCGCCAAGCCCTACATCCCGCGCCGTGACCGGCTGACAGTACGAGAGCGTGTCGATGCCGAAGGCGCGGTTCTGGAACTGTTGAACGAGGACAACGCCCGCCGCGTGGCCGAAATCCTTAGAAAACGTGACGTGAAGTCGGTCGCGGTCTGCTTCATGAACTCCTATGTCAATGGTGCGAATGAACGGCGCATGCGCGATATTCTGAAAGACGTCATGCCGGATATTCCGGTGTCGGTCTCGTCTGAGGTCATGCCGGAAATCTTCGAACACGAACGGTTCTCGACCACGATGGCAAATGCCGTCTGCGCGCCCGTGGTCGTCGATTACGTGTCGCGCCTCAGTGAGAAACTTGCAGTGGGCGGTTATCACCGCGATCTCTTGCTTCTCCATTCCGGCGGCGGCGTGATGACACCTGCCAGCGTCAAGGAATTTTCCGCTCGTCTTGCAGGATCCGGCATCGCCGCCGGTGCCATTGCCAGCCGGTTCATCGGCAATCTCTGCGGCTTTCCCAACTCCATCGGTTTCGATATGGGCGGGACGAGCACGGATGTGTCACTCGCCTGGAACGGCCAGTCTCGCATCACCAAGGATTGGTATATCGAATATGGATACCCGATCCGCTTCCCTTCGATCGAGGTACTGACCATCGGTGCCGGTGGCGGTTCCCTTGCATGGCAGGATGAAGGCGGCTCACTACGGAATGGTCCACAGTCCGCCGGTGCTCATCCCGGACCCGCCTGCTACCGCAACGGCAACCCAATCGCCACCAATACGGACGCCAATGTGGTTCTGGGACGTCTGGGCACCAGCCTTGCGGGCGGCAAGATCACACTCGATTCAGCGCTTGCCGAAAAAGCCGTTCAGGAAACGGTTGCCACACCGTTCAATATGGAACTTCACAAGGCGGCAGAAGCCGTCATCGCGGTTGCCAATGCCAACATGGCCAATGCGGTACGGCTTCTGTCCGTCAGTCGCGGTTATGATCCGCGTGATTTCGCGTTGGTCGCTTTTGGCGGTGCTGGCGCATTGCATGGGGCCGCTGTTGCCAGAGAACTGTCCATTCCCACCGTCATCGTGCCACCCAATCCGGGCGTGACCTCTGCACTTGGCTGCCTGCTGGTGGATGTGCAGCACGATTTTTCCGAAAGCTTTATGGCGAATGCATCCGGCGTTTCACCCGAAGAGATGGAAACGGCGTTCCAGCGCATGGAAGGGCAGGCGACGGAACGGCTTTCGCATGAAGGTATCGCCCCCGATGACATGGCTTTGCAGCGCACCGTGGAAATGATGTATCAGGGCCAGTGGCGTTCGCTTGCGGTCAACGCGCCTGCAAAAATCGACAGCATGGGAGCGCTGATCGAAGCCTTCCATTCCGAACACGAGCGCGAATTCAACTATCGCCGTGATGAAGCGCCGGTGTCGATCTTCCGCATCGCCATCAAGGCGGTCGGGATAGTTCCCAAAGCCGACTTGCCGAAATACGAGGTGAGAGAGCACACGCCTGACCCGGTTTCCCGACGCGCAGTCTGGTTCGATGGTATTTCGCACGATGCGGCTATCTACCAGCGGGAAAGTCTGACCTCAGGTGCAACCTTCAACGGTCCTGCCATCGTCGAACAGTTCGATTCCACTACCGTCGTGCCACCGGGCATGAGTGCGAGGGTCGATGCTTTCCTCAACATTCTGATCGGGACGAAAGGCTGAGACATGAGCAAGTTTGCGAACACGGAAAACGGCCTCGATCCGGTGACCTTCGAGGTTTTGAAAAACTCCTTTATCACCACCGTCGATCAGATGGCGGAACAGATGCTGCGCACCTGCTATTCCTTCGTCATCTACAACCGCGATTTCTCCAACGCGCTGCATGACGCCGATGGCAATTCCGTTGCGCAGGGCAATTACGATATCGCCGTGCATGTCGGTACCCTTCACAATACCTGCAAGGAAGTGATCCGCGTTTTCGAAGGTGATATGGCGCCGGGCGACGTTTACGCGATCAACGATCCCTATGCGGGCGGAACGCATTTCAGTGACGTGCGGTTGGTGCGACCGATCTTTGACGAGGATACGCTGATCGGGTTTGCGCAATCCAACGGACACTGGTCTGATCTTGGCGGTTCGGTTCCGGGCTCGTTCGACGTGACGGCGCGCGACATGTTCCGCGAAGGGTTGCGGATCACGCCGGTGCGGCTGTTCCGACAGGGACGCTTTTGCTCTGATGTCGCCAACATGATTGCCGCCAACACCCGTGACCCTGCCTCCATCATTGGCGACATCCACTCGCAGGCGCAGGCAACGCAAGCCGCAGAGCGAGAGCTGTTACGGCTGACCAAGAAATACGGTCGCGACAAGGTCACGCGCGGCATGGGAGAGGTGCAGGATTATGTCGAGCGGGCCGTGCGCAAACGTCTGGCAGACCTGCCGGATGGAACGTGGGAAACCGTCGACTATATCGACCGCGATCTGGGTGCCGGGGAGGGAATGATCCCCATCCGCATCAAGATGACCATCAAGGGCGATGCCGTCCACTACGATTTCACCGGCAGCCATGCCACCATTGCTTCCATGTATAACTCTGCTCCCGGCGCGACCTTCTCTGCCGTCGTCGCGGGGATGAAGACCTTCTTTCCCGATCTTCCGCTCAACAGTGGTTTTTACCGTATGATCCATGTGACAGCGCCGAGGAACAGCGTCGTCAGTGCCGAATGGCCTGTCGCGGTCACTGGCTTCCTTATGCCGTTCGAGAAAATCATGAATGCGATCTTCGAGATGTGGTCGCAGATCATGCCGGAACGGGCCATCGCCTGTGCGTTCAATCTGGAATATCTGCTGGCCGGCGGGCGTGATGCGCGCAAACCCGAAAAGCCGATCTTTATGTTCTATGAATGGCTACCGGGTGGCTGGGGTGGTCGCAACGGCAAGGATGGCGCAGATGTCACGACTGCCTGCTTTGGCACGGGACTGATGTCCCAGCCGAACGAAGGCAATGAGCGCGTCAATCCCACCCGCACCACCGAGTTTCAGATCAAGAGGGATTCGGCCGGTCCAGGCAAATGGCGCGGTGGCGTCGGTGTGCAAAAAACGTCTCTGCTGCTGGAGGCGGAAGGGGCGGTGATGTCCTATATCTGCGACCGCGAACGCGCTGTTGTCTGGGGTGTTGAAGGCGGTCTTCCCTCCATGCCACACGGCTTGACCATCCGTCGTGCCGGTGCGGATGCGGACACTTGGCTCGGCTCCGTTTTTTCCGATTATCCTGTTTTCACGGGCGATGAGTTTGCTCGACCGACGGCTGGCGGTGGTGGCTTTGGCGACCCTCTGGAGCGCGACCCAGCCCACGTCATGGAGGACGTGATCGATGACTACGTGTCCATCGAACGGGCGAAGCTGGATTACGGGGTGGTCATCAGAGCCATCGATGCCGATCTCTGCGAATACGAAATCGATGTCGCGGCGACGCAAGCTGCACGCGCCGACATCCGGGCGCACCGCAAGGACTGGGCACGGATGAATCCGCATGCGGTGTCTGCACGATACAAATCCGGTGAGATCAATTCGCTGGATGCGGTCCGTCGCTTCGCCGTCATTCTGGATTGGGAAAGCGGTGAGGTACTGGAAAAAACCACCGCACAATTCCGCGAGAGCTTCGAAAAGCGCAGCGTAGCTCACTGGACGTGATGCCCTTGGTTCATGGGCAAAGCCATCTGTTTAATCGATATCACTTTCAAGAAACAACTATTTCACATGGAGTGAAGGCTCGGCCACTATCACGCAACGCCGCAAAAGACGGCATCGAAGGGGTTCTGAACGATGTTGGATGATCTGGAGCGGTCTTTGACCGTTGCGGGCACGATCGGTGAGGCGCTTGCCGCAAAACGACGGGGCGCTGCGATTTTGGCCGGGGGCACATGGTTGATGCGCTATCCCAGGCGAGGCATTTCCATGCCGCGCGCGCTCGTCTCGTTGCATAGGCTGGACGGCTTCAAGACTATTGACATCCAGGCCGACACAGTCACCATCGGCGCAGCCGTGACTCATGAGGCACTGGGGCGGGCCTTGCGCGGTATAGCCGTGCTCGAAGCTGTCGCTACCGCCGCTTCGAATTCTGCCAATCCGGCCATTCGACGCGTGGCGACGGTGGGCGGAAACCTGTGCACACCAGACTTTGCCGCCGCAGACCTTTTGCCGGCACTTCTTGCTGTTGATGCCATTGTGGAACTGCGCGCCGATCACGCACCGATGCGTCTGCCTCTCGCCTGTTTCCTCGCCAATCGGCAGGAACTGCTGGCCGATGCGATCCTGACGGGTGTCCTTGTTCCGCGTAGCATGATCGCCAGCGTGCATATGCGCCTGCCACTGCGGCGTGCCGGAGATTATCCGGTTGCGATCGTCTCCTGCGCTTTGTCGAGTAAGGGCAGGATCAATGTTGCCGTTGGTTCTGTCGAGGACGTCGCGCGACGCTGGACGACGCTTGAGGCGGCATTTTCGAGAGAGCCTGGTGGGTGCCCGGCGAATGCACAGATTGCTGCAACTCTCGCAGAGGAATGCAATGATTTTGTAGGCCGGGACGGCATCGAAGCCGATGGCTGGTATCGCCGCCAGGTTCTGCCCGCGCTGGTTCGTCGTGGCATGGAAGCGCTCTTGCACAAGGAAGCGGCGCGATGACGGTTTCACTTCGCATCAACGGTTCTGCCTATCGTTTTAACGGCGATCCGATGACACCACTGGTCGATGTGCTGCGCAACGAGCGTTTCCTGACCGGGACCAAGGCGGTTTGCCGTGAAGGGTTTTGCGGTGCTTGTACCGTGCATATCGATGGCGAAGCCGTGACGTCCTGTCTTCAACCCGTCGGCTTGCTGGAAGGCGCGAGCGTGACCTCCATCGAAGCCATGTCGACCGGGGATGGGCCGTTGCATCCGCTGCAAGTGGCGTTCGAAGCCGCCGACGCTGTTCAATGCGGCATGTGTTTTCCCGGTATGGTGATGAGCCTTTCGCATTTTCTACGCGAAAATGTTGATGCCAGCCGCGCCGATGTGAAGGCTGCGATGATCGGCAACATCTGTCGCTGCACTGGATACGAGCGGATTGTCGATGCCGTTATGGATGTTATGGCCGGAGCACGCGCCGATGGTTGATGTTTCCACCACCGTCATGGATTTGCCGCGCCGCGACGCCCGCGACAAACTACGGGGCCGCACCCGCTATACCAATGACCGCGCCCGCCCGGACATGCTGCATGCGGTGTTGCTGCGTTCCAATGTCCCATGCGGTCGCATTGTGCGCCTTGACGTATCCGCAGCGCTTCAATGCCCCGGCGTTCTGGCCATTGCAACGGCTGCGGACGCGCCGGGACATTACGGCATCGGCATCGCCGATCATCCGCTTTTTGCGGTCGATGTGATCCGCTACAACGGCGAGCCGATCGCCGCCATCGCGGCCGAAACCGAGGCGCAGGCGCGGGCTGCCCTTGACGCTATCATCCTCGAGATCGAACCGCTCGAACCCGTTTTGACCATGGCAGAGGCCCTAAAGTCCGACGCTCGGCTGGTGCACGAGAATTGGCGCGACTACGAGGTTTTGACAGAGGGTGGTTCGCGCTCTCGCAACATAGCCTGGGAAGCAAAATCGGTGCGTGGCGATGTCGATGCCGCCTTTGCACGCCAAGACGTGACCATCGTTGAAAGCAGCTTTTCCGTCGGCAGGCAAAGTCATGTTCCGTTTGAACCGCGTGTGGCCATCGGCAGCTGGGAAGATGGCCGCGCTCATATCCAGACCTCGACGCAGGTGCCGTGGACGGTGCGCAATGTCACAGGGCGCGTCATGCAACTGCCGCCGGGGTGGGTTCGCGTGACGGTGCCGCCGGTGGGCGGTGCTTTCGGCCTGAAATTCGATGCTTCCATCGAGCCGATCACGGCATTGCTGGCCCGCATGACGGGACGCAGCGTCATTCTGGAAAACAGCCGACAGGAGGAAATGGCAACGTGTCTTTGCCGGGAAAATGCCGAGATCACCATTCGCTCGGCAGTGACGGCTGATGGCGAGATCGTCGGTCGTGAGGCCGTGGTGTTGATGGATTGCGGTGCCTATGGCGGTGAGCAAGTCTTCCTCACGACGATGACCTCGCACACCCTGGGCGGCAGTTATCAGCTGGGTGCCGTCAGGCTCGTCAGCCGCGCGATCTACACTAACACGCCACCGAACGGCGCGTTCAGGGCGTGCAACGGCGTCTATAACGGTTTCGCGCTGGAGCGTCACACCGACGAGATTTGCGCGGCAATCGGCATGGACGCAGTAGAGTTTCGCAAGCGCAACGTTCTGGGTGATGGCGATCTAGGGCCGACGGGCCAGATATTCGAAGGCAATGTGCTGCGTCCGATGCTGGAGCGTATGGATGCGCTGCGCGCGAAAACCGGCACCGTTGAGGAGAAGGCCGATGGCCGCCTTTACGGTCGTGCCACGACGGTTGGCACGTGGTTCATCTTCGTTGGGCCGTCTGCCGCGACAATCAACATGAATGCCGATGGCAGCGCAACGCTGGTGACATCAGGTGTCGAGATCGGCTCCGGCACGATGATGCAATCCTTGCCGCAGATCGTGGCGGGCCAATTGGGCTTGAAGCCCGATCAGGTCGTGGTGAAGGAAGCGGATACGGATGCGGCGGGCCTGGATGTTGGCGTCGGTGGTGGACGAACCACCGTCTCCATCGGCGCGGCCAGCGTGGGCGCATCTGCCGAGGTGAAAGAAAAACTGCTGCGAGCGGCCGGCGAGATGTTGCAGACGCCGCCCGAAACCCTTGTGTTGCGCGAGGGACGGGTGGAAATCGCGGAGCGTCCAGGATCTGGCGCCACCGTCCCGGCGGTCGTGGCCCATGCGCAGGCAACGACGGGTCCGATTACCGGTACCGGCAGCTTTACCGCAAAGAACACGCCTGCCATGGCCGGTTGCGCGATGGGGCACTTCATTGAAGCGCTCGATATCCCGGTCTTCGTCGTCCATGAAGCGGAAGTCGCTGTTGATCCCGATACCGGCCATGTCGAGGTGCTGGCCTATCGGGTCGTGCAGGATGTCGGGCGTGCGCTCAACCCGCGCGCCATCATGGGCCAGGTTCAAGGTGGCGTCGTGCAGGGGTTGGGTTACGCCCTGCACGAAGAGGTGACGATAACCGATGACGGGCGCATCGCGCAGGATGGTTTCGAAACCTACCGCGTGCCGCTGGCGCAGGATGTTGTACCCGTCGTCGCTGATCTCTACGAAGGCGCGCCATCCATGGGGCCGCTCGGCACGAAAGGGGCGGGTGAAGTGCCCATTCTCGCCGTCGGGTCGGCTATTGCCTGCGCCGTCTCGCAAGCCATCGGCAAGCCGGTATCACGCCTGCCGCTCACACCACCGCGTGTCTTGCGCTTGCTCCATGATCTGGAGCCGCCGCATGCTCATTCTCACATCGCGCCGATGTGGGTGAAGAACACATTGGGTTGAAGAACTCGCAACAGAACAGATAGTATGCCGTACCGCACGATCAGCTCCAGCCAAAGAGATTGACATGAACATCCTCTCCAATTCGCTTGCCGCCGCCGATATCGCTTCCATCATGCACCCCAACACCAATCTGCGCCAGCACGAGCGCACGGGTCCGCTGGTGATCGAACGGGGCGAGGGCATCCGCGTCTATGATGATCGCGGCAAGGAATATATCGAGGGGCTCGCAGGTCTTTGGTCGGTGGCGGTTGGGTTTTCAGAGCCGCGCCTGGCCGAAGCTGCCTACAAGCAGATGCTGAAGCTGCCCTATTATCATACCTTCTCGTCCAAATCGCACGAGCCGTCCATCCGGCTTGCGGAAAAGCTAGTGGAGATGACGCCAGCGAATATCACCCGTGCGTTCTTCACCTCGTCAGGCTCAGAAGCCAACGACACGATCGTGAAAATGGTCTGGTACATGAACAACGCACTGGGCCGTCCCAACAAGAAAAAGTTTCTGTCGCGTATAAAGGGCTATCATGGCATTACCATTGCCTCGGGTAGCCTGACAGGCTTGCCGATCAACCACCGCGATTTTGATCTGCCCGCCATCCCGGTTCACCATCTGACATGCCCGCATTTCTATCGCTTTGGTGCGGAAGGCGAAGATGAGGCTGCGTTTACGGCGCGGTTGCTGGCCGAACTGGAAACAGTGATCGCAACGGAAGGTGCCGACACCATCGCCGCCTTCATCGGTGAGCCCTTGATGGCAGCCGGTGGCGTCCTGCCGCCGCCATCAGGATATTGGGAAGGTGTCGAGCGGATTTGCCGTGCCAATGATATTCTGATCGTCTCGGATGAAGTGATCTGCGGTTTTGGTCGCTTGGGAACGCCCTTCGGTTGCCAGAAATTCGGTTTCACGCCTGATATCATGACGCTTTCCAAGCAGATCACCTCGTCCTACATGCCGTTTGCAGCCGTGATGTTCTCCGATGCGATCTATCAGGCGATTGCCGATAATTCCGAGAAGATCGGTGCGTTCGGCCATGGCTTTACGGCATCCGGCCATCCGGTCGCCTCGGCGGTCGCGCTGGAAAATCTTGCCATCATCGAGGAACGCGACCTGATGGGCAATGCGGCCCGGCTGGAGGCGCAATTCCAGGCCGGTCTGCGGTCCTTTGCGGATCATCCGCTTGTGGGTGAGGCGCGCGGCACGGGCCTGATCGGTGCGGTGGAACTGGTGGCCGACAAGGCAACCCGCAAGCCCTTTGATAAAATCGGCAAGGCAGGTGCGATTGCGTCGATGATCGGCCACGAGGAAGGGCTGATCTTCCGTGCCATCGGCGACCAACTCGCTTTGTGCCCGCCTCTGATCATCACCTCCGACGAGGTGGATGAGATCATGACCCGCATGGGTCGCACCCTTGACCGTTTGACGGGGGCGATTGCTGCCGAGGGGCTGGTGTAACACGGTTCTTCTAACAGGCCTTCAGCCGCCACCGCCCATGGTGACGGACATGAAGGCGCGGAAGGTTGCCGCAGCGGACGCGACAGGGCGGGCTCTTGCCCAGGCAAGGCCGACATCCATGCTTGGAATGGGCTCGACTAACCGCTTGAGTTCGATGCGTTGCCCTTCGAGCGACCAAGGGCGATAGACCATATCTGAGAGTATGGTTACGCCCACGCCCGCCGCAACCAGCGATCGGACGGCCTCGACGGAGCTGGTGGTCAGCACCGTGCGTGGTTTCAGCCCAGCCAGATCCCAGTATCGTGCGGCGGTTTCGTTGGCTTCATCGACGGTCAGCATGACGTAATCTTCCTGCGCGATATCCGCCAGGCTGATGTCGTTGCGCAAAAGCAGGTGATGATCTGCCGACAGCCATAGGCGACGGCGGGATCGCATCAAAACCTCTTGCTCCAGTTCCTCCGTATTGCCGAGGTTTGACACCAGCATCAGCGCGATATCGATATCGCCGCAGGCCAGTTGCCGCTCCAGTTCCGTGCGCGGCAACTCCTTCAACTCGACGGAAATTTGCGGATAGGTCTTTCGAAACCGGGCATAATATTTGGACATGAAATAGCCGGAGACGGTATAGGTCATTCCAAGTGTCAACTTGCCGGAATACCCTTCACGCTCACGCAGCGGGCTGTGCACCGCGGCAGCAACAGCACCCGTGATGATGCGGGCATGTTCCAGAAAACGCGACCCCTCCATGGTCAGCCGCACCCCGGCATGTGTGCGCTCCAGCAACTTGACCCCAAGCTCCTCTTCGAGAGCTTTGATGGCAGCGGTAACCGCCGATTGAGAGATATTCAGGTTAACAGCAGCGTGGCTCACCTGTCCACTTTCAGCAGACGCGATGAAATAATCAAGCTGCTTCAATGTGATGCTCATAATAGTTCATCCTCTGAATGATTATCTTTTTTTTTAATATTACAATAAAAAAATTACTATTTCACAAGAGCAAATTCCTCAGACAAGATTTGTGCAACGCCGCAAAGACGGCAGCATAAAACAGGGGAATATCGATCATGAGCGTCACGCTAAACTGTGACATGGGGGAGAGCTTTGGCCTCTACCGACTGGGTGATGATGCGGGCTTGATGCCGCTCATCGATGCCGCCAACGTTGCCTGCGGCTTTCATGCATCCGATCCTGACCACATGCGCTCCACGGTTCGCCGTGCCAAGGAAAACGGCGTCAAGGTCGGTGCTCATCCGTCGCTTCCCGATCTCCAGGGCTTCGGCCGTCGCGAGATGAAGATGAGCCGGGAGGAAATTGCCAACAGCGTCATCTATCAGGTCGGTGCGTTGATGGGCTTCCTCAAGGCCGAGAACATGCCGCTGCACCACATCAAGCCGCATGGCAGCCTGTATGGCATGGCGGCGCGTCAAGAAGAGATTGCCCACGGCATTTGCGATGCGGCTGAAATCTTCGGCGTGCCCTTGTTCGGCATGACCAATACGATGCACGAGAAAATCTACCAGCAGCGCGGCATTACCTTCATTCCCGAGTTCTACGCCGATCTGGAATATGCACCCGGTGGTACCCTGATCGTGACGCGTGAACACGACGCCAAAGACCCTGATCTGATGGCTGAACGTTGCGTTCGTGCGCTGAAGGAAAGCCAGGGTACGGCAAATGACGGAAGCTTCTTCCCGGTCGCCTGTGAGACGATCTGCGTTCATTCCGATACGCCGAATGCCATCGATATTGCCAAGGCCGTGCGCGAAGCCATCTCGCCCTGGCACTAAGATCGACAACCGCCTTTGATGGCGGTTTTATGCCTGCAGCCTTCTCGCATCGTCGGAACCGGAGACTCTTGTCATGACACAGATCCTTTCACCTCTTCCTGGAACGTTCTATCGCAGCGCAGCCCCCGGTCAGCCACCGCTCAAGGCAGATGGCGAAGACGTCGCCATCGGCGATGTCATAGGCCTCATCGAAGTGATGAAGTCTTTCCATGAAGTCCGCTCCGAAGTCGCGGGTAGCAGCGTCACCTTCCTCGTTGATAATGAAGACCCGGTGATGGCCGGTGCAGCGCTTGCGGACCTCAGCTGATGTTGAAAAAGCTGCTGATCGCCAATCGTGGGGAGATTGCGGTGCGCATTATTCGCGCAGCTCAGGATCTCGGCATTGCGACCGTTGCCGTTTATTCCGCAGCCGATGCCGACGCCTTGCATGTGCAGCTTGCCGATGAGGCGGTGAATATCGGTCCTCCCGCCGCCAAGAAATCCTATCTCAACATCGACGCCATTCTTGAAGCGGCCCGCAGCACCGGCTGCGACAGCGTCCATCCCGGTTATGGATTTCTCGCAGAAAATGCCGCGTTCTCGGACGCCGTCACGGCGGCCGGTCTCGTCTTTGTCGGGCCTTCGGGCAATGCGATCCGTTTGATGGGAGACAAGGTATCGGCGCGTGTCGCAGCGGCAGCAGCGGGTGTTCCCGTCGTTCCGGGTTCTGCCGGTCGCGTAGAGAGCATCGAAGCGGCGCGAGATGTTCTGGCAGAAACAGGTTTCCCGGTCATGATCAAGGCCGCAGCCGGTGGCGGCGGTCGCGGTATTCGCATCGCCAATTCGGCTGCCGAATTCGAGCAGGCCTATCCGCAGGCGCAGGCAGAAGCCTTGGCTGCATTCGGTGACGGTGGTCTCTATATGGAAAAGGTCATCGGACAGGCGCGCCATATCGAAGTGCAGGTTCTGGCTGACGGCCGTGATGCCGTCCATTGTTATGAGCGAGAGTGCTCGCTTCAGCGCAGACGCCAAAAGGTTTGGGAAGAAGCGCCGTCCCGAGCACTGTCCGATGCCTTGCGGGAAGAGCTTTGCGCATCGGCTGTGGCGCTGGCAAAGGCCGTGTCCTACTCCGGTGCAGGCACGGTCGAATATCTCTATGACGATGCAGCCGATCGCTTTTATTTCATCGAAATGAACACCCGCATTCAGGTCGAGCACCCTGTGACCGAAGCTATCACCGGGATCGACCTCGTTGCGGAGATGCTGCGGATCGCAGGTGGTGAGCCGTTGCGGTTGGCGCAAGATGACATCAAGGTTAAGGGGCACGCCATCGAGGTGCGGCTGAATGCCGAAGACCCGGCCAAGGATTTCGCGCCGTTTCCCGGCAAGGTGGACAATCTTCGCATCCCCGGCGGTCCCGGCGTCCGTTTCGATTCCATGCTCTACAATGGCTACCAGATACCGCCTTTTTACGACTCGCTTCTGGCAAAGCTCATCGTGCATGCAGAAACACGTGAAGCGGCCATTGCACGCCTGACAAGAGCATTGAAAGAACTCGAAATTACCGGAGTGAAAACCACCAAGCCCTTGTTTCTGGCCCTTGCCGCCGACCCTGCGGTACAGGCCGGAGACGTCCACACGCGCTGGCTGGAAGGCTGGCTGACCGAAAACGCAGCGGCGCTCGCCGGCTGAAAAGGAGAAGCGATGTCGATACGATTCAACTTCGGCGGCGACGAACACATCTTCGGAGAAGTGTCCGAAGAGATGTCGCTTGCCTCGTTTTTCACCGGCCTGTCGATGATCAATGCGGTGCGTCAGGCCAATATTCGTGGCGTGACCGAAACCTGCCCGGCCAATGCCAGCTTTCAGATCCGCTTCAACCCGGACATCATCTCCCCACAGGATTTGCTCAAAGAGCTGACCTCGATGGAAGATGCGGCATCGAAATCCGATGCCGCACTGAAAACGCGGATCATCGAACTGCCGGTCTATTTCCAGGACCCGTGGACGCACGAGACCGCCATGCGGTTTCGCGAACGTCATCAGGACCCGAACTCGACCGATCTGGAATATTCCGCCCGCATCAACGGATACGGCACGGTTGAAGAGTTCATTGCGGCCTATTCCGGCCAGCCATGGTTCGTGTCGATGGTCGGTTTCGTGGCGGGTCTGCCGTGGCTCTACCAGATGGTCGAGCGCAAAAAGCAGATCGAAGCGCCGAAATATCTGCGGCCTCGCACGGATACGCCAAAGCTGACGGTAGGGCATGGTGGCTGCTTTGCGGCGATCTATTCCGTGCGCGGTGCCGGTGGCTATCAGATGTATGGTGTGACTCCCGCGCCTATCTATGATCCCACCCGCAAGGTTCGGTACCTGACGGATGAGATGTGCCTGTTCAAACCGGGTGATATCGTCAAGTTCAAGTCGATCACTCGCGATGAATATGACGCGATGCTGGAGGAGATCGAAGCCAATCGCTGGCAACCGGTGGTGCGCGATTGCAGCTTCAGCCTCGCCAGTTTCAACAATGACATTTACGGCACCAACGCCCAACTGATGGAGCTGCTCCATGGCCGTTAACGTTATCACGCCTGGCCTTGCCACCTCGGTTCAGGACCTCGGTCGCCCCGGTTATTATCACTCCGGCATTCCCGAAGGTGGCGGCATGGACCGCTTTTCCACCCGCATCGCTAATGTTCTGGTGGGCAACGATCCCGGTTCTGCCGTGTTGGAAGTGACCTTCATGGGGCCGGAACTGGAGTTCACCCAGCCTGCTGTCGTCGCCGTCACAGGTGGCGAGTTGCCACCCAAGGTGAATGGTGTCGAACAACCAACATGGGAAAGCTTCGAGATCAAAGCAGGCGATCGCCTGTCGTTCGGTTATCTGAAAGCGGGTGCTCGGGCCTATATCGCGATTTCCGGCGGTATCGACGTCCCCGTCGTTCTGGGGTCTCGCTCGACCTATGTGCTGGGTGCGCTCGGTGGCTTTGAAGGGCGTGTTCTCAAGGCAGGTGACGTGCTTCCGATCGGCGAAGGCTTAGGCACGGCAGGACTTTCCCTTCCGTCCCATTTGCGTGGTCTGAGTGCCATGCCCGCTGAACTGCGCATGTTGCCGGGCATTTACTGGCATCGCATTACGGAAGCTGCCGGAAAGCGCTTTTTCGAGGATACATGGAAGGTGGCACCGGAAGCAGACCGTATCGGTTATCGCTTCCGGGGTGGCACGCCGCTGGAATTCATGCCGCGCGAGCAGCCTTTCGGCGCCGGCTCGGACCCGTCCAATATCGTAGATGCCTGCTATCCCTATGGTTCGGTCCAAGTACCGAGCGGCACGGAACCGATCGTGCTTCACCGCGATGCGGTGTCGGGCGGCGGTTACATGATGCTGGGTGTGGTCATATCAGCAGATATGGACCGCATCGCGCAATTGCAGCCGCACACTCCGGCGCAATTCGCGCCTGTCACGCTTGAGCAAGCGCTGGCCGCGCGGGCTGACCGGCAGGCCGCTCTTGCCAAGGCAGAAGAATTCCTGACCGCCTGATGCGGTCGGGTATGTCCGGAAGAGGAACCGGAGATGTCCAGGGGAGGGATCGGTCAGCCGAGCTGATCCTCCGCCGCGCCAGATCACTATATCCGGCGCGCGCAACAACAAGACGAAGCCGATAAACGGCGTGAATTTATGCCGAGCGATCCGCAGAGATTGCCGGAAGAATAAGGGGAACATCGCTGGAATTTGCAGGCCGTGGCACGGTCCGTTCCAGCATGCCCTTTCCTGAACAACATAAGGAACAGGGAAATGGGTCTACTGAGTGCAGAAAACGTCTCCGTCGCCTTTGCGGGGCTGAAGGCGCTGTCGTCGGTGACGCTGGACATCACGCCCGGACATATCAGCGGCCTTATCGGCCCCAATGGTGCTGGCAAGACCACGCTGGTCAATGTTCTCACGGGTTTTCAGGCTCCGACCGAAGGAGCCATCAATCTCGACGGTTCACCGCTCAGCGGGCTCAAGCCGCATATGGTGCGCCGCCGTGGCATCGCCCGAACCTTTCAGGGCGGACGCCTGTTTCGGGATCTCGCCGTTATCGACAATCTCGAAGTGACAGGCGTCGGCCTGGGCATGAGCAGGCGTGCTGCCGTTGCCGAGGCTCAGGCCATGCTGGACTGGATGGGCATTGGCGCTCTCGGATCGCGCATCGCCGGAACACTGCCCTATACGGATGAGCGCCGCGTTGCCATCGGCCGTGCGCTCATGGGACGCCCGTCCTACATCCTTCTCGATGAACCCGCTGCCGGGATGAGCAGTCACGAGGCGAAAGATTTGTCAGCGTTGATAAAGCGTATCGCGCGCGATCTTGGCTGTGGCGTTCTGATCATCGAGCATAATGTGGGTCTGGTGCTCGGTCTCTGCGATCATATCGTGGTTCTCGATTCCGGCGCTGTTATCGAAGAAGGCACGCCCGCCGCCATTCGCGGCAGCGAGAAGGTGCGCCACGCCTATATGGGAACCGCTGCCGATACGGATCTGCCCGTCGTGGAGGCGCTGCAATGAGTATTCTTGCGGTTTCCGAAGTTGAAATTCGCTATGGCAGGCTGACAGCAGTGCGCGGCGTTTCCTTTTCCATGCAAGAGGGTGAGATTCTCTTCATCACCGGCCCGAACGGCGCTGGCAAATCCTCGCTGATGCGGGCGATTGCCGGCGTAACCCCGGCCTCTGCCGGACGCATCGATTTTCATGGTAGCGAAATCACCGGCAAAGCACCTGAAGACATTGCGCGCCTTGGCTTTTCCATGGTGCCAGAGGGCCGTGAGGTTTTCGGTTCGCTGACCGTCGAGGAGAACCTTCTTGTCGGAACCGGAATGCACGCCCGTGACCGTGGCTGGCGCGCTCGTGCCGCCACAGAAATGGAGGCGGTCTACGCGACGTTTCCGATGCTTAAAGATCGTCGCAACGGGCAGGCGGGCCTTCTGTCTGGCGGCCAACAGCAGATGCTGGTGATCGGTCGCGCTCTTATGACCAATCCACGTCTGATTGCCATCGATGAGCCATCGCTGGGTCTTGCTCCCAACATCACCGATCAGGTCTACGAGCGATTGATCGCGTTGCAAGCCGAACGTCGCTTGACGCTTCTGATCGTGGAGCAAAGCTCTGCCCGCGCCGTCATGGTCGGTGGGCGGATGATCCTCATGCGCGGCGGCGAGATCGTGCTGGATGGCGATGCTCGCACACTCGGCAACAGTGAGGCCATTCAGGCCGCCTATTTCGGTTACGAGGATCATTGAGATGTTACAGATCGTCTTCGACTCGCTGTCTCTCGGCTCGCTTTATGCCCTTGGTGCCCTCGGCATTGCGCTCATTTTCGGTGTCATGCGGTTGGTCAACTTCGCCCATGGCGATGTCATCGCCTTTTGCATCTTCGCACTGTTGTGGCCATCGACCGATGCCATGGCCATCGTCTTTGCGGGTCAACTACCTTGGTATCTGCTGGTGCCGCTGGTGCTGATCACGGGCGCAGGCTTGTCGGTGCTGTGCGAAATCGTCGTTTTCCGGCGATTCCGGCGGGCCAATCCGGCAACCATGATGATTGCGTCCTTCGCGCTCGGTTTCGTCATTCGCTACTTCCTGTTGATGCTGTTTACCAGCCGACCGAAATCCATCTCGCTGTTGCCGATGCTCTCGCAACCGGTGGAGATTTTTGGCGCGCGGCTACCGCTTCTGCAACTGATCACCATTATCACAACGGTGTTGATCCTCATCGGCCTGTCGCTCTTTCTGCGACGTACCCGCTTTGGTCTTGAAATGCGCGCGGCGGCGGAAAACTTTTCCATGGCCCGTATGCTGGGTGTTCGCGCGAACCGCGTCATCATGGGTGCTTTTGCACTGTCCGGCGCGCTGGCCGGTGCCATTGCTCTCATCTTCGGCAGCCAGACCGGAACGGCCGATATCCAGATGGGGGCGTCGATCATGCTGATGGCCTTTATCGCCACCGTCATCGGCGGGCTCGGTAGTCTGGCGGGGGCTGTGCTTGCGGGCTTCCTGTTGGGCGCTGCCTCCGTCGTCATGCAAGTCATGCTGCCGGTAGATGCCCGCCCGTTCCGCGACGCCTTCGTTTATGGCGCGGTCATCCTCGTGCTTCTGTTCCGCCCACAGGGCCTGATCGCCGCGCGCGGCACCAAGGAAAGGGTCTGACGCCATGACCATCGCAACCATGCCAGACCTCCCCATCGAGCTGGCGTCTCCAAAGAAACCCGCCCCTTTCTCATTGGCGCGCCGCACCATCATGACGCCGATCCTGTTGTCGCTGCTGCTTCTGGCGATCGCGGTGCTCACGGTGATGACCGGGTCGAAGCCTTTTAATCAGGCCGTCATCGACGTCTTCGTGCGTGTCACGCTGGTTGTCGGTCTCTACATCTTTATCGGTAATTCTGGTGTCTTGAGCTTCGGGCATATCGGCTTTACCTGCCTTGGTGCCTATGCCGCTGCATGGCTCACCATCAACCCGATCATGAAGAAAAGCGCGCTTCCGGGCCTGCCACAATGGTTGCTGGATACGCGATTGCCCTATTGGGAATCGGCCATATTGGCAGCGCTCTTTGCGGGTGTCGTGGCGCTCGTCTTCGGCAAGGTGCTGATGCGGCTTTCCGGCATCGCAGCTTCGATTGCGACCTTTGCCGTGCTGGCGATGATCAATACGGTCTATTCCAACTGGGAGGATGTGACCGGCGCGACATCCTCGGTGGTCGGCATCCCCATCGTCAGAACCATCTGGCCCTATGTCATCGCCGCCGTCATCGCTGTCTTCATCGCCTGGGCGCACGCCATTTCCCGTTCAGGCCTTGCACTGCGGGCCGCGCGTGACGAACCGACGGCTGCTGCGGCATCCGGTGTAGATATTCCCAAAGAGCGTCTCGTCGCCTTCACAATTTCCGGTGCCGTCATGGGACTGGGCGGCGCGTTGATGGCGCATTCCATCGGCGTAGTGACGCCCGATACGTTCTATCTCGGCCTGACCTTCATCACGCTGTCCATGCTTGTCGTCGGCGGCATGAACAGCCTGTCCGGCGCTGTGATCGGCGTGGTTCTGCTCTCTACCCTCATTCAGGCACTCCGCATGCTTGAGGCCGGTGTCCCCGTTGGCACTGTCACCTTTGCCCTTCCCAAGGGGCTTCAGGAGATCGCCCTCGGTGTCATTATGATCGTGATCCTCGCGCTTCGTCCTGCCGGGTTGATCGGCAACCGCGAGATTACCTTGTTTCGTCGCAGTCACAACAAATAGCCGGCGGAGAGGAAACCGCACGGCAATAAAGGAGAACGACATGGCGTATATGACGAGAATGCTTTCTGCGGTTCTGGCGACTGCCATGACCACCTTACCGGCATGGGCGGACGACGACAAAATCGTGGTTGGCTTTGCGACCGGCGCTTCCGGCTTCATGGAAGCCTATGACAAACCGGCGCAGGATGCGGCGATGATCCGCATCGACGAGATCAATGCGGCGGGTGGCCTGCTCGGCAAGAAGATCGAGGTCGTCAGTGCCGATACGAAATCCGACCGGGCAGAAGGTGCCAAAGCCGGTCTTTCGGTCATCGACAAGGGCGCCGACCTCGTCGTCGTGTCATGCGACTACGACTTCGGTGCACCAGCGGCGCTAGCGGCTGAAGATGCGGGACTTGTCTCGTTCTTCCTTTGCGCAGAGTCGGTAAAGGCGGGCATCCAGGGCGTCGGCCCACACAGTTTCTCCGCTTCGGTTCTGGCTGCCGTGCAGGGTGCAACGATGGCGGAATGGGCTTTCAACGAAAAGAAAGCCAAGACCTATTACCGCCTGCTCGACACCTGGACCGAATACAATAAGGGCATTTGCGACGGTTTCGACTGGATGATGCCCAAGCTCGAAGCCAAGGGCGCAAAGCTCGTGGGCAAGGACACGTTCAAGAACGAGGATGCTTCGATTGCCGCGCAGATCAGCCGCATCAAGGCGTTGCCGCAGGAACCCGATGCCATCATGCTGTGCACGATGATGCCGGGAGCCGTATCGGCCATCAAGCAGATCCGGGCCGCCGGTATCAACTCAATGATCCTCAACGGTTCCGGCGTTGATGGAAGCTACTGGCTGTCGGCGGTGCCGGACCTGTCCAACTTCTTCACACCGGTTCAAGGCTCCATCTATGGCGACGACCCGAACCCGGCTGTTCAGACGTTCAATGCCGCCTACAAAAAGAAGACCGGCTCCGATCCATCCAGCCAATATGTTTATCCCGGCTATTCCATGATCGATGTCTGGGCAAAGGCCGTAGAGCGGGCAGGAACCACCGAAGCGGACGCTGTCGTGGCTGAACTCGAAAAGATGAAGGATGAACCGACGCTGTTCGGACCACGCACCTTCACGGCGGAACTGCACCACCAGAACAAGGCGCGTTATCTGATTGTCGAAACAAAAAACGGAAAACCGGGTGTTGTCGGCAACTGGACGATATCTGAACCCGTTCCTCTGAGTGCTCTCGTCAAGTAAAGCTGCCTTGAGCATCGAGCGCCATGCATCGAATAAGGATGCATGGCGTTTGCATGTCTTGAAACGATGCGCGGTCGTGCCGCGCCCTGGGAGCGGTACAGATGAAGTTCGGGCAATTTCCCATTGATGATGCTACGGGTCTTTCGCTCGCCCATTCTCTCAGGCTCAAGGACGCCGAGCTCTCGAAGGGACACGTCCTCCAACCATCGGATATATCCGGCATAAGAGCTGCCGGTCTGACGTCCGTCACGGCGGCTCTGCTGGAAAGCGACGATGTCGGTGAAGACGAGGCGGCGCGGATGCTGGCGCGATCCGTGACGGCAGACCATCTGCGATTTTCCGAAGCGAAAACCGGGCGCGTCAATGTCTACGCCACTGTCAAAGGGCTGTTCGTCGCGGATAGGGCCACCATCGACCGTTTCAATGGCATCGACCCCGCGATCACCTTCGCCTGTCTGGCCGATCGTACCCGCGTCAGTGCTGGCGACATGGTCGGCACATTCAAGATCATCCCCCTTGCCGTTTCGCAGTCGATAGTCGAAGCGGCATCCAAGGTGATGCAGGCCGGCGCGGCATTTGCCGTGCGCCCGTTCCAACGGTTTGCCGTCAACCTCATTGCCACTGAACTACCGCGCCTGAAGCCGTCCGTCATGGACAAAACAGCCCGCATTTTATCTCGGCGGCTGGCCGTTTGCGGCAATTCCTTGCAGCGGGAAATGCGCAACGCGCATGACACGAAAGCACTGTCCCAAACACTTCGAGAGGTCTCGGCCTTGCCCGAAGAAGCCCCGAAACTGATTGTCGTCTTCGGGGCATCGGCGGTCATAGACGAGGGCGATGTCATTCCGCAGGCCATCCGCGAGGCGGGTGGCACCGTCTTGCGGGTGGGCATGCCTGTCGATCCGGGAAACCTTCTGGTTCTGGGGCTTATCGGTGACACCTATGTCGTCGGTGCACCCGGATGCGCGCGTAGCCCGATGGAAAACGGGTTCGACTGGATTCTGGAGCGCATTCTGGCCGGTGAAAAACCGGATGGATATGATATTGCAAATATGGGTGTCGGCGGCTTGTTGAAAGAAATTCGCTCGCGACCTATGCCGCGGGATACGGTTTCAGAAAGGCAAGGCCAGATGTCTATCGCAATCGTTCTTCTCGCAGCGGGCATGTCGAGCCGCATGGGAAACAGCGGCTTTCACAAACTTCTGTCCGAATTCGACGGTGTTCCCCTTCTGCGCCGTACTGCGGCCGTGGCGGTGGGCAGCAAGGCGTCTTCGGTCACGGTGGTCCTGGGTCATCGAAAGGACGAATTACAAGCTGTCCTGTCTGGCCTTGAGCTTTCGACAGTCGTCAATCCGGATTACGCATCGGGCATGGCGAGTTCACTTGCGACCGGGTTTGCGACGAACGAAGCGCGCAATGCCGAGGGCATCATGGTCATGCTGGCCGATATGCCGGGTCTGACAAGCACGCATCTCGATCAGATGATCGATGCTTTCGCGGCATCGGGAGCCACCGCAATCGTGCGGGCCGTTTCACAAGGCAAGCCGGGAAATCCCGTCATCCTGCCGCGCTCGTTGCATGATGCCGTCTTGCGTCTAGAGGGCGATGTGGGTGCGCGCCATCTGATCGAAACCTCTGGCCTGCCCATCATCAATATCGATGTCGGGTCGGCGGCCCAGACGGATGTCGATACGCCTGATGCAATTGAGGCAGCGGGCGGCGTGCTTGTTGGTGGCCTAATCGTCCCGCTTCGATAGTGTGGCATTGCCGGAGCGCAAAGCGCTGATGATTTCCGCCAGAATGGCGACTGCGATTTCAGCGGGACTTGCCGCGCCGATATCAAGCCCGATAGGCGCGTGGATGCGAGCGATCTCCGCCTCCGTCAGCCCCTGATCCACCAACCGTTCCACCCTGGCTCGATGGGTTTTGCGGCTACCCAGCGCGCCCACATAAAAGCATCCGGTTCGCAGCGCATCAGCGAGCGGAAAATCGTCGATTTTCGGGTCATGTGTGACGGCGACCAGTGCGGTATGCGCATCCAGTGGGCGGGTCTTCAACACGTCTTCCGGCCAATCCGCGATGAGGTCGACCTGCCCAAAGCGTTCCGTCGTGGCAAAAGCCGTGCGCGGATCGATGATGCTGACATCAAACCCAGTCAGCTGTGCCATCTGCGCCAGTGTTTGCGTGATATGCACTGCGCCGATGATGATGATGCGCGGGGCGGGGAGGTAGGCATTGACGAAGTAAGTGGTGTCTTCAATGGTGACGCTGCCGGATTTTCCGGATCGAAGTGCTGCTGCAACGGCTTCACCGAGAGTACCCTTGAAGGACTGGCTGTCTGTTGCGACATGGCTGACGCCTGTGTTCATATCGGTAACCGTTACTGCGGCGATGCGATCAAGGCGGTAACGGTTCAGCGTCTTGAGATTGGCGAAATCCATCAGTGCACTCTTTCGACATAGACGCGGATACGCCCGCCGCAGGACAGGCCGACCGCCCATGCAGTCTCATCCGCCACGCCGAATTCCAGCATTTCGGACTTTCCGTTGCCAATGACATCGATTGCCGCAGCAATGACCGCCCCCTCGACGCAGCCGCCTGACACCGACCCTTCAAAATTGCCGTCCGCATCGATAACGAGATGGCTCCCGACTGGTCTCGGTGCCGATCCCCAGGTTTCGATGACGGTTGCTATAGCGACATCACGTCCGCTTTTCCTCCAGCTTTCAGCCACAGCAAGCGGGTCTGCATGCCCATGGCCGTTATCAGTCGCAGTGCTCATCATCATCTCCAGTCTTGCGTTCACTCAGGCGCGGGCGGGGCAGTATCCGGTACCCGACCTTTTTGCGTCCCGAACACGTTAAAGCGCGTCTGGTCCATTCGTTCCTGTCGGTACTTCAAGGTTATTCCACCGAACGCGATTTCGAATTCCCGACCGGCGGCCAGAGTGATGTCCAATTCTCGCATGGGCGTGTCATTGCCAATCAGCGCATAGACCAGATTGGCAGCCCGCGTACCCAGCACCTGACGCGACAGAAGAGAGCCAAAGTTCAGCTTCAATCTGAAACTGCTCCAAACCCCGGCTTCGACACCTCTGATCTGCAGAAACACGGAAGGTGTATGGCCCGTTTCAGGATACTCCTGCAAATAGGTGCATTCCCATTCACCGTTCCCTCTTTCGGTGAAGACGGGTTTATTCGGCGAAGACAGGTCGCCGATCCCCTTACATCTCAGTGCATTGAAGTCGGCGACTGCCTCACGCGGCGCATTCAGCTGGACGAGTTGGACAGAAGGCGATTGTGATAGCAATGGCAAAACCACAGCCGTTCGACCTACGTCGCCGCCGCCAGCAAGAATGAAGGGTATGACTATAGCGGCGAGCATTGTGTTCAAAGGCCATCCTTTTAGCGCCTAGATTGTACGCGCATAAGCGTCATGCACAAGGGCGCAGATGTATCGTAAGTCTCAGAAAGATTTGTAGATTCAATAATTGGTTACCAGCATGCGGTCGTCAGCAACGCCAGTACGATGTGTCTACAGATGATCACAACAAAGGGCGCGTCAAAAGATTAGCAGTGGCTTATTCTTTAGTCGTCAGGATTGAATTTGAGCGGAACTTTCTCGGTTGAATTGACTTATCCCAACGGTCGCGGTGAGCGCGGCCGCGGGTGTCGCCGGAAGCGCGGTGGCGCATATTCCGGGGAGCCGAATGAACCATTCTTCTCAAGTTAACCTCACTGTGAATGGTGAGACCCACGTGCTTGACGTGGATAACCGAACGACATTGCTTGATGCTTTGCGTGAAAACCTCCACCTGAACGGCACGAAAAAAGGCTGTGACCATGGCCAGTGCGGCGCCTGCACGGTGATGGTCGACGGACGACGGATTAATTCCTGTCTTTCGCTGGCCGTTATGCATGAAGGTGATGACGTCACGACGATCGAAGGCCTTGGCCAACCCGGCAATCTCCACCCCATGCAGTCTGCCTTCATCAAGCATGATGGCTTCCAGTGCGGATATTGCACGCCTGGGCAAATCTGTTCCTCCGTGGCGGTGCTTGAGGAGATCAAAGCAAATATCCCCAGCCACGTCACAGGTGATCTCAACACTCAGGTTCAATTGACCGCCGATGAGGTGCGCGAGCGTATGAGCGGCAACATCTGTCGATGCGGAGCCTATGCCAACATCATCGATGCCATTTCGGAAGTGGGAGGTGTCAGAGCATGAAGGCCTTCACCTACGAACGCGCCACGTCGATCGAAGATGCAGCAAAATCTGCTGGCTCCAACCCAGACGCCAAATTCATCGCGGGCGGTACCAATTTGCTGGATCTCATGAAACTCGAGATCGAAGCGCCGACGCATTTGATCGATGTGAATGGACTGGGTCTCGATGAGATCGAAGCGACGCCTGAAGGCGGCTTGCGCATTGGTGCCATGGTGCGCAACACCGAGCTTGCGTCGCACGAGGTCGTCCGTCGAGATTATGGGCTCGTGTCACGCGCGCTCGTTGCTGGCGCGTCGGGTCAACTTCGCAACAAGGCAACGACTGCTGGTAATCTTTTGCAGCGCACCCGCTGTCCTTATTTTTACGATCCCAACCAACCCTGCAACAAGCGCAACCCCGGAAGCGGCTGTTCCGCCGTCGGTGGCTTCAGCCGCCAGCATGCGGTGGTGGGCGTCAGCGACGCCTGCATCGCCACACATCCGAGCGATATGGCAATCGCCATGCGGGCGCTAGACGCGACAGTAGAAACTGTGAAAGCTGACGGTACCAAACGCGCTATCCCTATAGAAGATCTCCACCGTCTGCCTGGTGACACGCCGCATATCGAGACGACACTTGAGCCGGGTGAGTTCATCACGTCCGTGGTTCTTCCCGCGCCTGTCGGCGGAAAGCAGATATACCGCAAGGTCAGAGACAGAGCGTCCTATGCCTTCGCCCTCATTTCTGTGGGCGCCGTGATTCACGAAGATGGAACCGGCCAGGTTGCTGTCGGCGGTGTGGCTCATAAGCCCTGGCGCGTCGAAGCGGCCGAGCGTGAGTTGCCCAACGGTGCACGCGCAACCGCCCGTGCAATCCTTGCAGGTGCGCGTCCCACCGAACAGAACCGCTATAAAATCGATCTCGTCGAACGCACGCTCGGCGCCGTCCTTTCCGAAGCAAGGGGTTGAGCCATGAAGTTCGATACACCAGCAACCACCAATCCCATCGATCGCCTCAAAGTCGTCGGCAAGCCAATCCATCGCGTCGATGGTCAGTTGAAGACCACGGGGCAGGCGACCTATGCCTATGAGTGGCACGATCCCGCCCTGCGTTATGCCTATGGCTATCCCGTTGGATCGGCAATCGCCAAGGGGCGCATCAAGTCCATGGATGTGGACGCCGCCAAAGCCGCACCCGGTGTGCTGGCTGTGGTGACAACGCTTGATGTCGGCAAGCTTGAAAAGGGTGAGTACAACACGGCCAACCTGTTTGGCGGCGATGAAATCCAGCATTATCACCAGGCGATTGCCGTTGTCGTGGCTGAAACGTTCGAGCAGGCACGCGCGGCGGCCTCTCTCGTCAAAGTCGAATACGCTGAGGAAAAGGGCGCGTTCGATCTTCATGCCGAAAAGGATGCAGCGAAAAAGCCGGATGAGAAGCAGAAGCCCGATACCGCGGTCGGCGACTTTGATGCTGCCTTCCGTGCAGCACCTGTGACTCTCGATCAGTCCTATACGACGCCCGACCAGTCCCATGCCATGATGGAGCCGCATGCATCCATCGCGTCATGGGAAGATGGCAAGCTGTCCGTTTGGTCTTCGAGCCAGATGATCGACTGGTGGCGCACGGACCTTGCGACCACGCTGGGTATCGAAAAGGAGGATATTCAACTGCGGTCGCCCTATATCGGCGGTGGCTTTGGCGGCAAGCTGTTCCTGCGTGTAGATGCCGTTCTTGCATCGCTTGGCGCTAAGGAAGCGAAATGCGCGGTAAAGGTCGCCCTCCCGCGTCCCTTCATCATCAACAATGGAACGCACAGACCAGCTACCATTCAGCGCATCCGCATCGGTGCCGACACGGATGGCAAGATCACGGCCATTGGGCATGAAAGCTGGTCGGGCGACCAGCCGGACGGTCAGCTCGAAGTGGCGGTCAATCAGACGCGTCTGCTTTATGCGGGCAAGAACCGCATGACCGCCATGCGGCTCGCCACGCTGAACCTGCCGGAAGGCAACGCCATGCGTGCACCCGGCGAAGCGCCGGGCCTGATGGCTCTCGAAATCGCGATTGACGAGATTGCGGAAAAGGCTGGTCTCGACCCGATCGAATTTCGCATTATCAACGATACGCAGGTTGACCCTGAAAAGCCTGAGCGTCCTTTTTCGCACAGGGACCTCATCGGCTGCCTCAAACTCGGCAAGGAACGCTTCGGCTGGAGCAACCGTCCAGACGTCGCTACGCGACGCGATGGAAAATGGCTGGTTGGTATGGGCGTCGCGGCTGCTTTTCGCGATAACCTCGTGGTACCCTCCGGTGCCCGTGTGAAGCTCGACAGCACGGGCAAGGTGACCGTCGAGACCGACATGACCGACATCGGAACCGGTAGCTACACGATCATCGCTCAGACCGCCGCCGAAATGATGGGCGTGACTGTCGACCAAGTCGATGTAAAGCTTGGCGATTCCAACTTTCCGGTCTCGGCCGGTTCTGGCGGTCAGTTCGGCGCCAACTCTTCGACGTCAGGGGTCTATGCCGCCTGCGTCAAACTGCGGGAAGAGATCGCCAAGAAACTCGGCTTCAATTCGGAAGACGCGGTGTTCGAAGACGGTGCCGTGACCTCTGGCAACCGCACCGTTCCACTTGCACAAGCCGCGGGGTCTGAAGGCCTTCTCGGTGAGGATAAGATGGAGTGGGGCGATCTGACGGAAACGCACCAGCAGTCAACCTTCGGGGCTCATTTCGTGGAGGTCGGCGTTGATATCGCCACGGGCGAAACCCGCATTCGCCGCATGCTGGCTGTCTGCGCAGCCGGGCGTATCCTCAACCCGATCACGGCCCGCAGTCAGGTGATCGGCGCAATGACTATGGGTGCTGGCGGCGCATTGTCGGAAGAACTTGCCGTCGATACGAAACGCGGTTTCTTCGTCAACCACGATCTGGCCGGATATGAAGTTCCAGTTCATGCCGACATTCCAGCCCAGGAGGTCGTTTTCCTCGATGAGACCGACCCCATGTCTTCGCCAATGAAGGCGAAGGGGGTTGGAGAACTGGGTCTGTGCGGCGTGTCTGCGGCAGTTGCAAACGCAATCTACAACGCCACCGGTATCCGCGTCAGAGACTATCCCATCACTCTCGACAAGCTTCTGAGCGGCCTTCCCGAAGTCGCATAAGTCGAGATGTTGCGTGCCAAAGTGAAACCGTGTGATCTCCTTCACACGGTTTCTTTTTGCCGCTCATGTCCTTCCCTTTCTAAAATGTCGAGGCAATCTGTGGCATTACCGGCACCGTAGTCGCGTTGTCACAAAATCGATAAACGATGCGGTTTTGGAGAATGTTTTTTGCGTTTTTCTGGAGGCGCACTTGCGAGGACGAAGGCATCATTAAGTATAGAATTATCGCACGTTTGAATAACATCTAAGATATTGAAATTGAATAGATATAACGGACCTAAAAACTTCATTTTGAGCTAAGCTGAGCGCCGGTGCGGTAGGGGGTTACCCCGCTTGAGTACAAGTTAGCGACAAGGCTCGTCGTTTGGTTACCGTTTTCGTAACTATGATCAAAACTACTGCGGAACGATTTATATCTGGTTCAATTATTGTCACGTAAAACAATGGCAATACGCACTTTTCGTAATAAGCTCAGGCATGATGCCTTAAGACTGTCAGGTCCACATTACCGCGCCCAAAACGGGCGATAGGCCTTTGACACCGCTGCATTAAAGATGAATCGAACACTCTTTCGGGTGCCGCGGACGTGCAGGCCTGCACGATGGCGTTGCCATGGACAACACGAATGCACGACGAAATTGCCAGACTTGCCAGTCTTAAAGACTTACGCCTCCTCGACACACTCCCCAGCGAAAATTTTGACCGGATCACGCGGCTTGCAGCGAACATTTTCGGGCTCCCGATTGCCGCCGTTTCGCTGACCGACACGCATCGCCAGTGGTTCAAGTCCAAAGTCGGTGTCGAACACAACGAAATTCCACGTTACAAAGCGCCTTGCGCAGAGGTCGCTGAAAGCAGGAAACCATTCGTTATCAATGATTTTCAGCAGGACGAATGTTTCATTGACAGCACGCTCGGCAATGCCGGTATCCGTTTTTACGCAGGCGCGCCGCTGCTGACCGCAGAAGGCTTCGGTCTGGGTGCCTTGTGCGTTCTGGGAACGGAACCGCGCGAAGTAACACCCGCCGAAATGGCGACACTGGTCGATCTTGCCGCGATGGTCATGGATCAGGTGGAACTAACCCACGCATTGGGCCGCATTGAGCCTACAAGTGGCCTGCCGAACCGGTTCCAGTTGCTGAGCGATCTCTCGGATATGAAGCTGCGCGGTGATCGTAGCGAGCGTGTCATCTGTCTGTTGGACTTGGCGCAAACCGAGCAGTTCGAACACCTTTCACGCGTTCTCGGCCCATCCTATTTCGATACGTCGATTCAGGCTGCTGCGAATATATTGAGAGAGCATGTCGGGCCGGATGACGTGCCCTATCACGTTGGGCCGACGCAGTTTGCTTTCTTTGCCGAACAAGGCGTGCATGTTGCTGATTATGAAATCCTTCTGGAACAGAAGCTGCACGAACTAGAAGCAGACAATGCTTTTCAGATGTCGATGACGCCATCGATTGGCATTGTTTCATTTCAGCCGCAGGACGTTCAGCCCGAAGACGTGCTTCGCTTCATGCAGAGCGCGGCGCAGGATGCGCGCGATAGCGCGACCAAGATCGGTTTGTTTTCGCCAGCTATGGATTTGCGTCACCGTCGCAACTACAGAATTTTGCAGGATTTCCGTGCGGCTCTGGCTGCCGACGATCAGTTGTCTCTCGTTTTCCAGCCGCGTATGGATGTGGAAACCGGCGAAGTCTTGAGCGCAGAGGCATTGTTGCGGTGGGATCATCCGATCCTCGGCCCCATCTCCCCGGCAGAGTTCATTCCTGTCGTCGAAGTGTCGTCCTGTGCACGTAGCCTGACCGATTGGGTGCTGGACGAAGCTCTGTCGCATCTGTCGCAATGGCGGGCCCGTGGTCTGCGTTTCAAGCTCTCCATCAATCTCTCGGCGCTCAATCTCGAAGAGTCCGATTTCTTCGAAAGACTGATGGACAAGCTTGCGACATGCAAAGTCGATCCGGACCAAATCGAGCTGGAACTGACGGAAACCGTCATGATGAAAGAGACCGAAGGCGCTTTCGGCCTGCTCGATCAGTTGAAGTCGGCGGGCGTTCAGCTGGCGATCGACGATTTCGGGACCGGATATAGCAGCATTGCCTATCTCCAGAAGCTGCCGGCCGATATCGTCAAGATCGACAGGTCTTTCGTATCGGACATGGTCAACGGAAATCGTGAGCGGGTTCTCGTTCGCTCGATGATGGAGTTGTCTCATAGCCTGGGGTATCGGGTTGTGGCCGAGGGCGTAGAGACCCAGGAGGAAGCCGATCTTCTCCAGGCAATGGGTTGTGACGAAATCCAGGGTTACTGGCTTTCCCGGCCTGTCAGAAGTGCGGCACTGATCGATTGGTTGCTGGAACGGCACCGTCCGGCGTCTCTGCTGGCTGGTTGATAGCCTCTCAAATATTCGTCGCGAGAGAAAACTCTCCTTTGAACATCCTTACAAGGTCAGTGACATGAAAGATATTTTCGCGCGTATGGCGAGTGGCACTACCAGAGTGGATGATGATCTTCTGTTCATTCTGGATACGCTGCCTATACCGATTTCCTGGGCATCGCTTCCTGATGGCCAGATACGGTTCGTGAACAAGGCTTTTACGAGAACCTTCGGCTACCAAAACGGATATTTCGCCACCATCGATCAATGGATAGACGAAACCTATCCGGAAGAGGCGGAGCGCAACCAAGCGCGCGTCCGTTGGGAAACACTTTGGAAAAAGGGCACGCACGGAACGACCGAGATAAAGGAGTTTGAAACCAGAGTCCGGCACGCCAACGGAACGATGGTGGAGACCCTTCATCGGGGCATCGTGCTTCACGAATTCAATCTCGCCATTGCCATATTCGAAGATATTTCTGCGCAGAAGCTGTCAGAAAATGTACTGAAACGCATTGCCTATGAAGACCCTTTGACCGGTCTTGGCAACAGACGTGCGCTGAAGGACAAGTGGGGGGAGCTCATGTCTGGCAAGGGTTCGTGTCGACAGCAGCCTATGATGGCGCTTTTGATGGTCGACCTCGATAATTTTAAGCCGATCAACGACTATTATGGTCATGAGGCTGGCGACGATATTCTCAAGATGGTGGCGGCGCGCCTTCGCCAATCCGTGCGTCACAACGATATGATCGTGCGCATGGGCGGGGATGAATTCGTCATCCTGCTTCCCGGCTTAAGAGATCAAGGCGTGGCAGAGAGAATATGCCAAAGGATTGCTGGCGCGTTTCGCAAGCCGTTTTGCGTGCGCGAAGCAAGCGTCGAGGTCGGGGCGACCATCGGTGCCAGCCTCTACCCGCATCACGCCGGTAATCTGGAAGAGCTCTTGCATGCAGCCGACCAGGCTCTCTACCGCATGAAGCGCAGCAAGAAAAACAGCTGGGACTGGTTCGACCCGTCTGTTCTGCAACCCGTTGCCCAGAGACATGTCGAAATCGCCTGATCGGCGGTCGGGACGGTGATACTGCCGCTAGCAAACGCCTTTGCCGAAGATGAAGCAGCCATAAGGTCCTGGATCGGATGTACGAACGATGGCAAATGAACGTTTTGCTGCTTCATAAAAGGCAAAACGTTCCAGCGACTCGATCAAAACAGGGCGTCCCTCTGCGGTATTGACGACGGTCTGCATCGCTGAAAAGATAGGTACCTGACCATCCGGGTCACCCACGACTTGCATGCGCTTGACCGGCGCCTCAACGAACGTATCAAGCGGAAAGAGCTTCAAGATTGCTTCGGCAGCGCGCTCGAGGCCGCAGCCTGACACGTCGATGAGGCGACCATAGCTGGTGTGTTTCGCAATGGTCTGGGCCGGATGGTTGATGTCGCACAGGACCAATTGGTCACCATGCCCCATCAGCATAAGCGCATGGAGAAGTTCCGCATTGATAACCGGATCGATCCCTTTGAGCACTGCCATCTCCTCCTCTGAATGCAGATATCTGCTTCACAGAATATATGATTTTTGTAATGTCGGCAATCGACACGAGTAAGTTCTTCTCACTGAGAGCAAATATTCCGTCCAAATTCAGCCGAAATACTGAGTAAACGAGTGGTCGCAGCGTCAAATTTCTGCGCGTTGAGAAATATTCTTCAACTTCTTAATAACGCAATTTACAATACCGAAAATCTGTGTGAAGTTCTCGAAACGGATGACGTCCTCCCAAGGATAAGACGTTCGGCGGGTGCAGCGATTGGCTGCGCCCGCCGACGGAAAAGGGAGGCGCAATGTCGCGAGGAGTGCGCGACGCCGTGGGAGGAGAAACGCTTTTGGCATCGATGAATATCGTCAATGTCGGAAAGGCCTATGGCAGCCTGACGGTGATCCATGGCGTTTCCGTTGAAATACCCGACGGCGAATTCGTCGTTCTGGTGGGTCCGTCCGGCTGCGGAAAATCGACGCTGCTGCGCATGGTCGCGGGGCTGGAGCCGATCACCTTCGGCGATATCCAGATCGACGGGAAGGTGGTCAACGACCTGCCACCGAAAGACCGCGATATCGCGATGGTATTCCAGAGCTACGCGCTTTACCCGCACAAGACAGTCGCCGAGAATATGGGCTTTGCGCTGAAAATGCGCGGTGAGACCAAGGTCGATATCGACGCCCGAGTGCGTAAAGCAGCTGAAATCCTTGACCTTGTGCCGTATCTCGCTCGCTATCCCCGCCAGCTTTCCGGCGGTCAGCGTCAGCGTGTGGCGATGGGCCGTGCCATTGTTCGCGATCCCAAAGTCTTCCTGTTTGACGAACCACTTTCCAACCTCGATGCCAAGCTGCGCGTGCAGATGCGCGCCGAGATCAAGGAATTGCAGCGGCGGCTGGCGACAACCATGATCTATGTGACGCATGATCAGGTAGAGGCCATGACCATGGCTGACCGCATCGTCGTGCTGCGCGATGGTCGTGTCGAGCAGATCGGTTCGCCGCTGACGCTTTACGACAAACCCGCCAACACCTTTGTTGCCGGATTCATCGGCTCCCCATCCATGAACCTCATCAAGGGCCATATTCGCAGCGCCGCAGACCCATATTTCGAGACGGATGACGGCATTCGCCTGCCGCTGTCGCGCGCGCCTGCCGGGTCTGATGGAAAGTCTGCCTTTTACGGAATAAGGCCCGAGCATTTCACACTTGGCGGCACGGTCAACGCGCAGGTCACGGTGGTGGAATCGACCGGCTCGGAAACGCAGGTCTTTGCCAAAATCGGCCAGCAGAAGATCATCGGTGTGTTTCGCGACCGGGTGGAAGAACCCGCGGGCGGCACGATTGCCATGACGCCGAATGTTGCGCTGGTCCATCTGTTCGATGGTGAAAGCGGACTGAGGCTGGACTGAATTTCTGGTTGTCGCTGCGAGGAGAAAAGCGACGACACCATATCAACGGGAGGAGAACCGCATGAAAGTCAGTGATTTCGAGAGAATGATGGCGATCGGCCTGAGCCGCCGCGCTATCTTGAAGACCAGCGCAAGCTTGGGTGCCGTTGCAGCGGCGGGCAGTATGCTTGGGCCATTCGGGGCAGCTTATGCGCAGGACGCGTCCTTGCGCACCCAGATTTTGCAGGTGCCGGGCGTCGGCAAGGGCTCGCCAACCGATGCCGACTGGCAGAAGGTGGGTGAGATGTGCCTGGAGGCCACCAAGAAGAGCGTCAAACAGGGCGAGTTTGCCGGGGTCGAGCTGTCCTTCATGGGCCTCAACAACCAGAACCTCCACAACGTTCTGTTCCGTGGTTTCTTGAAGCCTTGGGAAGATTACACCGGTGCCAAGATCACCTGGATCGATTTGGCGCAGGCCGATTACAATCCGCGCCTCCAGCAAGCCATTGCCACCGGCACTGTGGATTTCGACCTGCTCGAAATGGGCGCTCCCTTCGAAGGCGATGTCTGCGGCAAGGGATTGGCGTCGGAAATGCCGGATTGGGTCAAGGCCCAGATCGACATGGATGACTACGTCGATTACCTGAAAGCCCCCGTAGGCACCTGGGATGGCAAGACCTACCGTGTCTCCGTCGATGGCGATTGCCACAACTTCAACTACCGTACCGATTACTTTGCCGATGCCGACTTGGCTAAAGCCTGGAAGGACGAAGGCCATCAAGGCGATTGGGCGGTGCCAAGAACTTGGCAGAAGGTGCAGGAAGTCACCAAATTCCTCAAAGGCAAGAAAATTGCTGGCACCGATGCCATCGGCTATCTCGATTCGCCGAAGGCATGGGGTGGTTTCGGCTTCTACTTCCTCGGCAGCCGCGCAACGGCCTATGCCAAGCACCCCGATGACAAGGCCTGGCTGTTTGACACCGACACGATGAAGCCGCGCATCAACAATCCTGCCTGGGTTCGCGCCATTCAGGACGTGATCGACGCTCTGCCATCGGAAGCTGGCGACCAGCTCAATGCCGACCCCGGTACGGCAGCTTTCCAGCAGTTTCTGGCTGGCACCGGATCGATGGTCTCGTGGTGGGGTGACGTCGGTGCCGCTGCGCGAACCAGCGATACCTCTGTTATCGGTGATACCATCGGTTTCGATATCCTGCCGGGCTCCGACGATGTGTACAATGCCAAGACCGGCAAATGGGACAAGCTTGCCAGCGGCCCCAACTATGCGCCGAACATGGCCTATCTCGGCTGGGGCGTATATGTCATGGCGCGCGTCGATAGTGACGAGAAGAAGAAAAAGGCGGCCTGGAGTGCGGCAGCCCATCTCGGCGGAAAGGACGTTGCGCTGTGGACGGCGGCCTATCCATCCGGCTTCCAGTGCTATCGCAAGAGCCAGTTCGACATCAAGGAATGGGTCACGGCTGGCTATGACGAGGCGTTCATCTCGAACTATCTCGCCTCCCAGTCCAACTCCTACAACCATCCCAATGCCGCCATCGAGCCACGTATACCGGGCATCTTCCAGTATTATAGCGTGGCCGAAGACGAGCTCGCCAAGGTGTTTGCCGGACAAGCCTCGGCCCAGGAAGGGGCAGACGCTATCGCCGCTGCCTGGGAAAAGGTCACCGACCAGCTGGGCCGCGAAAAGCAGATCGCGCTCTACAAGGCGTCTCTCGGCGTTTGATGCCTGAAACCATTGTCTCAGGCGGCACAACGTTGTGTCGCCTGAGCGACCGTTTGAAGACGGCTTTCCAGCCCTGAGGTTTGCCCATGTCGCATACGATTACGCCAGCTTTGCAGCCCGTCGAACAGGCTCCTGTTCAGGAACGCGCCGCCAAACGCGGCAAGCTTTTGCTGTTGGCCGCGACAGTCCTCATGTTCGTCGTGCTCGCTCTTCAGATATCCGATGCGGCGGGATTAACCGCATTTGGTTTCGTCAGCTGGCGACCGTTGCTGTTTGCCTACATCATCTGGGCAACTGCGCTTTGCGCGGCGCAAATCTTGATCCGCGGCGAGGCGGGACAGCGTGCGGCCTTCGTGCTTCCAGCTGTCCTCTTCACCGTCGCCATGGTGGTGTTTCCCACCGTCTTTGGCCTATATATCGCCTTTACCGACTGGAACCTCAGTGCCGCTGCCGGGCGTCGTTTCAACGGGCTGGATAATCTGCGGACCCTGTTTGCTGATCGATATTTTTGGAACGCGCTGCTGAACATGGTCTATTACGTTCTGTCGGTACTGGTGCAATATGCCATTGCCTTTGGATTGGCGCTGCTGCTCAACGCGGAGATCAAGGCGCGCAAATTCTTCCGTGTCGCCTTCCTGTTACCGCTGATGCTGAGCCCGGTTGCAGTCAGCTGGATGATCGGCAAGTCTCTGATGGAATATCGCTTCGGCCCCGCCGCCACGCTTGCGCGCCATCTTGGCTGGGACAATCCGGCATTTTTCTCCACGCCATGGCTGGCGCGGTCATCGATCATGGCCATGGATGCCTGGGTCTCCATCCCCTTCATGATGATCTTGCTGCTGGCGGGCCTTCAGGCCTTGCCGTCCGAGATCAAGGAAGCGGCGAAGGTGGATGGTGCTTCAGGCTGGCAGAGTTTCAAGGAAATCACCTTTCCGCTGATGCTTCCCGTCAGCATCACCGTCATCATCTTGCGCATCATTTTCCAGCTGAAGCTGGCCGATATCGTTATCAACGTCACGGCAGGCGGGCCGGGCGGGGCGACCGATACCATTTCCAGCTTCATCTTCCGTGAATACCGGGATCGCTCGAATGTCGGTTACGGCACCATGCTTGCGGAATTCTATCTCGTCATCATCATCATTTTCGTCGCGCTCATCCTCAAAGGGGCGAGCCGGTGGATGCAACGCGACAATTGAGGGTGAAGCCCATGGCAACACAGGTTGAGACATCCACGACACGGCCAAGCCTCTGGTCCCGCCGCCCGCAGTTTATGACCAGCAGCCTGCTAATTTATGCCGCCTTGGTGTTCTGGGCTTTCGTGTCGCTGTTTCCGATTTACTGGACGATCACAACGTCGTTCAAGACTGCGGTGAATGTGACGCAGGGCCATCTCATTCCCTTCGTCGACTTCACGCCCGACTGGAAAGGCTGGCGCTCACTGGGCCTTTCTCCCGATACGATCTTTGCGCAATCCACCGTGCGTGACGAATTCATCCGCCGGTTTATCAACAGCATCGTGGCCTCGGCTGGCGCGTCTTTCCTCGCCGTCGTTATCGGCTCGCTCGCCGCCTATGGTCTCAGCCGCTTTTCCTACAAATTCCTCTGGATGAAGAACAAGGACATTTCCTTCTTCTTCCTGTCGCAGCTCATCCTGCCGCCGGTGGTGCTCGCCATGCCGTTTCTGGTTCTCTACAAGCACTTGATGCTGCTGGACACGCTGGTCGGCCTTATCCTTGTCTACACGCTGATGGTTCTGCCCATCGTCATCTGGATCATGCGCGACCAGTTCGACACGATCCCTGTGGAGCTGGAGCAGGCGGCACTGGTGGATGGTTGCTCCATCTGGGGTGCGTTCATGCGCATCGTGCTGCCCATCGCCCTGCCGGGTATGGTCGCTGCATTTATCCTGTCGGTCATTCTCTGCTGGAACGAATATTTCTTCGCTGCCCTGCTGACGAGTTCGAATGCCAAGACCCTGCCGGTCATGGTGGCCAGCCAGACGGGGTCGCAGGGCATCAACTGGTGGTCCATGGCGGCGATTGCCACTGCGGCCATCATGCCGCTCATCCTCGTCGGCATCTTCCTGGAGCGCTACATCGTGAAGGGCCTGACGGCCGGGGCGGTCAAATAAGCGAGGCTGAACGCCGCGACACTCAATAGGGAAGGCTTGGAGTTTATCATGGGGTCTGGAGTTTCAATTCTCGGCATTTTCGTTGCCGATACTGCCTATCTCGCTCCGCGCATGCCTGTCATCGGTGAAACCATTACCGGCAGCGGCTTTTCCGTCGGTCCCGGCGGCAAGGGCTCCAATCAGGCCGTCGCAGCGGCGCGGGCGGGTGCCGACGTCACGTTCATTTCCAAGATCGGTCGCGATACCTTTGGTGATCTGGCGCTGAAAACCTACGAACAGGCGGGCGTCACAACGAGGCTGACCATTCTCGATGATCATCCCACCGGTGCTGCCTTTATCTATGTCAACGATACGACCGGCGATAACGCCATCATCGTGTATGCCGGAGCAGCCGGTACGATTGATGTCAGTGATGTCGAAGCGGCACGGGACACCATCACGCAGTCGGCAGTGTTCGTCACGCAACTGGAACAGCCCGCACGCGCTGCTCATCGCGCGCTAGAAATAGCTCGCGATGCCGGTGTCACGACCATTTTCAACCCAGCGCCTGCCGAAGCTTTTCCCACGGAAATCTATAGTCTCTGCGACTTCATCGTTCCCAATGAAACCGAAGCCGCAGCACTGGTGGGCTTCCCGCTCGACACGTTGGATGATGCCAAGCGCGCGGGGGATGTGTTGCTGTCTCGCGGTGCCGGCATGGCGCTCATCACGCTTGGTGCTCGCGGCGTGTTGTTTCATGCAGCCGACCAATCCGTCCATGTGCCAGCTATGTCTCACGGCCCTGCCATCGATACCACCGGTGCCGGAGACGCCTTCGTGGGCGGTTTCGCAGCAGCCCTTTCACGAGGGGTAGCCCCGCTTGAGGCTGTTCGATTCGGATGCGCGACTGCTGGTATTGCCGTGACACGGCGCGGCACTGCGCCTGCCATGCCGACGCTTGCGGAAATCGAGGCATTACTGGCGCGCTGAGGTCATCAACTCACAGGCAGATTTGAGGGTGCAGGTCTCTGCCCCGTCACGCCTGCCCATGAATGCTTGCAGCAGCCACCGCCGCGCGTTTTTTGGCGTTCTCAGACTACCGAATAAGGTCAGAAAACGGCGTCGCGAGAACGATTTGATGCAATGCACAACATATATAGCTTTACAAAATAAAATTAATTTGTGAAGTTGCCGTAACAACGATTGAAGTGAGCCATTGCCGTGACCCAATTGAAATTTGCCACCCGTTTGAACTCGTTCGCCTCGAAACAATCAGCGGAATGGCCGGAGATTTCCGGCAAGCCTTCGATGCTGCAAATGGCAACGCGGGCCGCGAAAGTTGAAGGCCTGACGGATCTCGATCTCAATTATCCTGACCACGTCAACGACGATCCCGCTGTTCTGGCTCGTCAAATTGGCGATCTCGGTCTGGCGATCAATGGCTTTGCCATGCGCTATTACACCAATCCGGCCTTCAAGATCGGTGCCTTCACCAACCCGGATGCAGCTGTCAGGCGTGAAGCGATTGACCTTACGAAGAAGGGTATTGATGCCGCACGTGCCGCTGGCAGCAACCTGATGACGCTCTGGTTGGGTCAGGATGGCTTCGACTATGCCTTCCAGGCCGATTACCACACCCTGTGGCAACACGAGATCGATGGAATTCGTGAAGTTTGTACGCATGACCCGGATTGCCTCGTCAGTATCGAATACAAGCCGAACGAGCCCCGCTCTTACAGCCTGATGCCCGACTGCGCGACGACGCTTTTGGCGATCAAAGATGTTGATATGCCGAACCTCGGCGTCACGCTGGACTTTGCGCACGTCCTCTACGCCGATGAGCAGCCTGCTTTCGCGGCCGCCCTGATTGCCCGCTACAGCCGCGTTCTCGGTGTCCACCTCAATGACGGTTACGCCAAGCGTGATGACGGTCTGATGGTTGGCGCCGTCCACACTCAGCAGACGATCGAGCTTCTGCGCCAGATCCGTAAGGACGGTTATGACGGCGCGATCTATTTCGACACCTTCCCTGACATGACGGGTCTCGACCCGGTTCACGAATGCGAAGTCAACATTCAGACCGTCAAGCGCATGCTGAAAATCGTCGATCGGATCGAGCAGGACAATCGCTTGTCCGGTGCCGTCGAACGTCAGGACGCCGTGTCCGCACAGGCGGTCATTCAGGAGCTGATGCTCGGCTGATTTGCCCAAACAATCTCAAACCCTCGTAACCAAGGGCACGCAGCAAGCGTGCCGACATATTCCATCCGGGAGGAAGCCGATGAAGACCTTTTTGAAGACGACCCTTGCTGCCGGGCTTGCCGCCAGCTTCCTGTTCAGCGCAGCTTTCGCGCAGGAACTCGCGCCGCTCAATTCCGACACCGAAAAGGACCGCATGGACTGGTCGCAGCTTGAAGCCAAGCTTGGCCCGTTCCCGAAACTGCCTGAAGGCACAAAGGCCGGTGCTGTTTCCAAGACGCTGACCAATGAATATTGGCGCTCCCTGGGTCTCGGATATGAAGCGCTCGGCAAAAAGGTCAACGTTCCCGTTGCTTACCAGGCCGCCCAGAGCGAGGGTGACCAGTTGGGCCAGCTGACCATTGCCGAAGGCATGATCACGCAGGGCTATAATGTCCTGCTCGTGTCTCCGCAGACGGATGCCAACTTGCAGCCGGTGATCGAGCAGGCAAAGGCCGCCAGTATTCCTGTCGTCAACGTCAATGATGCGGTCATCCCGCAGGCCGAGCATTATGTCGGTAACGTTCAGCGCGACAACGGCGTGCGTGTTGCCAAGTGGTTCATCCAGAACCGCCCTGAAGGCGGCAAGGTGGCCATCGTTGAAGGACAGGCCGGTGTGTACGCCGCTGTCCAGCGCACCGATGGCTTCAAGTCGACCATCAGCGAAGGTGGCAAGTTTCAGGTCGTCGCCAGCGTTCCCGGCAACTGGGATCGCCAGACGTCTTATGATGCCGCGACCAACATTCTCAACCAGCACCCTGACCTGATTGGTTTCTACGCCAACAATGACGGCATGGCGCTCGGTATTGTCGAAGCGGTCAAGGCTGCCGGTCTTGCAGGCAAGGTCGCAGTCTTCGGCACGGATGGCATTTCCGATGCCTATGCGTCGATCAAGGCTGGCGAACTCACCGGCACCGTGGACAGCTTCCCGGTTCTGACGGGCGAGGTCGCGCTGGAAACCGCGCTGCGTCTCGTTGCGGGTCAGAAGTTGCCGCGCGTTGTTGCGACGCCACAGGCGCTGATCACCGCTGACAATCTCAGCCGCTATCAGGGCGAGGGCGTCGATGTGCGCGCCGTGCTGATGGAAGATGCCAAGACGGCCAAGTAACAAGCGCTCAGGGGAGGCGGGTTTCGCCCGCATCCTCATCAGCCTGAGAGGTGAAACGATGACGCCGCGACTGAGATTCGAGACGATTTCCAAGAGTTTTCCCGGCGTCAATGCGCTGACGGATGTCTCCTTTGACGTGGCTCCCGGTGAAATCCACGGACTTCTCGGCGAAAACGGTGCTGGTAAGTCCACCCTTTTGCGCATTCTATCAGGCGTGTTTCGCCCGACATCCGGCACCGTCTTCGTGGATGGTGAGGGCGTCGCCTTCAAGAAGCCGATGGATGCGCGTGCCGCCGGTATCGCGATGATCCATCAGGAGCTTCAGCAGGTGCCGCACTTAAGCGTCGCCCAGAATATGTTTCTCGGACATTCTCTGACGCATATGGGCGGCATGTTCGTCTCTCGCCGCGAACAGGAAGCCCGCGCCGCCGAAGCACTTGCTATGATCGACAAGAGCATCGACCCATCGGCACCGATTTCGTCGCTCAAGGTCGCGCAGCGCCAGATCGTCGAGATCGGCCGCGCGCTTCTCGACAAGGCGAAGGTCATCGCCATGGACGAGCCGACATCGAGCCTGACACCCAGCGAGTTCGATCGTCTGGCTGAAGTCATTGCCAGCCTGTCACAAAGTGGCGTGTCCATTATCTACGTGTCGCACAAGATGGATGAGGTGTTCCGCATCTGCCAACGCTCCAGCATCATGCGCGACGGCAAGCTGGTGGACATCGTGGACCTTGCCAAGGTCTCGGAAACCGACGTGATCGCCAAGATGGTCGGTCGCGAATTGATGCAGGAAGAGCATAATTCCTTCGTTACCAATACCGTGAAACTCGAAGCCAGAAACCTGTCTTCGGCCACCAGAATTCGCGATGTGTCCTTTACCCTGCACAGGGGCGAAGTGCTCGGCATTGCAGGGCTCGTCGGCTCAGGCCGCACGGAACTCTTGCGCCTGCTGGCGGGTGTCGATCGCTTAAGCGCTGGATCTATCAGCATCGACGGCAAGGCGCAGAGCTTCTCCAATCCCCGTGATGCGATTGCCGCCGGCATCGGTCTCGTCCCGGAAGAGCGCAAGCGTGAGGGCATCATCCCCCTGCGCCCCGTCGCCACCAACATGGCTTTGGCGTCGCTTGGCAGCTTTTCATCCGGCGGCATGATCAACAATTCCAAGCTACGCGCCACCGCGCAGGATTTGTTGAAGCGCGTCAATCTGCGGCCCTTCCAGCTGGATCGCCCGATCCGCCTGTTCAGCGGCGGCAACCAGCAGAAGGCGATTATCGCGCGCTGGCTGGCAGCGAAATCGCAAATTCTGCTGTTCGATGAGCCAACACGCGGCATCGATGTCGGGGCCAAGTCGGAAATCTATCACCTGATCGAAGACCTCGCCCGTGAGGGCCATTCCATCATCGTCGTATCCTCCGAACTGCCGGAGGTTATCCGCCTGTCGGATCGCGTGCTGGTCATGCGCGAAGGGCGAATTGCCGCGACCATAGACCGTGATCAACTGAGCGAAAGCGCGATTGTCGCGCATGCCATTCCAGGGGCGAATGCCGATGCGGATGACGCGCGCATTGCGCGACCCGTGTGAACTTACAGGACAACCCATGACCAGCAATTCTAACGCCACGCCCAAGTCCGCTCCGGCTTTCCGCCGCTTCTCGTTTTCGCTGCGCGATGCCGGAACGCTGATCGGTCTCATCGTCATCATGGCCGTGTTTGCCGCATTGGTTCCGGGCTTCATTTCCGAGCGAAACCTCGTCAACATCCTCCAGCAGTCCAGCATCAATGCGTGCCTGGCGCTTGGCATGACACTCGTCATCATATCGGGCGGCATCGATCTGTCCGTTGGCCCGACGGCTGCGATCTCCGCGGTCGTCACCGCCAGCCTGCTCGTCGCTGGCACCCCCATTCCGCTCGCCATCCTTGCGGGTCTCGGCGTTGGCGTTCTCTGCGGCCTCATCAATGGCGGCCTCGTTGCCTATGTCGGCCTGCAACCGTTCATCGTGACACTCGGCACGCTTAGCACCTACCGCGCCATCGCGCTGATCTATACCGGTGGCAATCCTGTTCTCGGCATTCCCGCCGGTTTCCGATCCTTGTTCAACGGCAATCTCTTCGGCATTCCGACGCCGGTGCTTATCGTCGCCGTCGTTGCTATCGCCGCATGGATCCTGCTCAAGAAGACGCCGATTGGCGAATACTTGATGGCTGTTGGTGGCAATGAGGAAGCCGCTTATGTTGCAGGCGTTCCGATTGCCCGCACCAAGATCACCGCCTATGTCATTTCAGGCGGTCTGGCTGCACTTGCTTCGCTCATCCTTATCGGTCGCCTTGGTGCAGCCGAACCGATCCTCGGCAACCTCTGGGAACTCGACGCCATCGCGGCAGCAGCCATTGGCGGCGCATCTTTGATGGGCGGCAAGGGCAGCATTCTCGGGACTATTCTCGGCGCCATCATCTTGGGTGCAATGCGCAATGGTTTGACGTTGATGAATGTTCAGGCCTTCTATCAACTGCTCGCCACTGGCCTTATAATCCTCGTCGCCATGATGATTGATCGTGCGACAAGGGGAAGAGAATGAACTCGGAAAGCTTCGACACAAAGGCCGTCGGCCCGCGCATTCGCATGATGATGCCCTTGCTGACGCCTCTCGAAGCAAAGGTCGTGGATACCGTGTTCGCCATGCGGGATTTCAGCGACGAGACGTCGCTGAAACAGATCGCAGACGATGCGGGTGTGTCCGAGGCCATGGTTGTCAAAATCACCAAGAAGCTCGGCTTTTCCGGCTACCGCGATTTCCGAACCGCCGTCAGCCAATATAATCGCCAGCCGACAGCGGAAATGCACCAGGAACTCTCGGTGGATGACACGTCGCAAGAGATCGTCCAGAAGGTTTTTCGCACATCGATCAATGCCTTGGAGGAAACGCTTTCCATTCTGGATATGGAAGCCTTCGACAAGGCAGCCGATCTCATTCACAATGCAAAACACCGGGATTTTTACGGTGTCGGCGGTTCGGCCCAGATCGCAAGGGATGTGTCACACAAATTCCTGCGCATCGGCGTGCGCGCCAGTGTGTTCGATGATGTGCACATGATGCTGATGTCGGCGGCTCTGTTGTCCGAAGGCGATATCGCCATCGGCTTTTCCCATTCTGGCAACACCACCGCCATCATCGAGGGGCTTCAACTCGCCAAGCGCAACGGCGCACGGACGATTGCGGTCACCAACTACAACTCGTCTGCATTGGCACAGGCCGCCGATGTCGTGCTCTGTTCGACCGCGCAGGGCTCGCCTTTGATGGGAGAAAACGCTGCTGCCCGCATCGCTCAACTGAATATTCTCGACGCCGTCTTCATGGCGGTCGCGCAGCGCGACTACGAAGCGGCTGAACGCAATCTTGATCGCACCATGGCCGCCGTCAAATCCAAACGGAAAGATAGACTTTCATGACATCCTCTGCCCACGTGACCGTTTTTGGCAGCCTGCATTACGATATTGCCGTCATGGGTCCATCGCGCCCACGCAAGGGCGAGACGGTAACAGGCACGTCGTGGCACCCCAAAAGCGGTGGCAAAGGCGGAAATCAGGCGGTTTCGGCAGCACGTGCTGGCATGGCGACCTCGATGATCGGGGCGGTTGCCGATGATGACTTCGGACGCTTTCTGCTCGCCAATTTGGACCGCAAAGGTGTCGATCACACCTTCGTCCGGCGCGATGCCTCACAATCCACCGGCATGAGCGTGGCGATCTTTGATGGCGAGGGCGACTATGGTGCCGTCATCGTATCCGGTAGCAATCTCACCCTTGGCGAAGCCGATGTTGCCGCTGCTCGTGATCTCCTGTCGAAAACGACGCTGCTCGTTTTGCAAAACGAAATCCCGGATGCGGCCAACGTCATCGGCGCAAAAGCGGTCAAGCAGTCCGGTGGCCGGGTCCTGATCAACGCGGCCCCGGCAAGAGCGCTGTCGAACGATCTTCAGCCGCTCATCGATATCCTCGTCGTCAACGCCATCGAAGCTGAAATGCTGGCGAATACGCCCGTGGTAGAAACGCTCGATGGTGCCTTGGCGGCTGCAAAAATACTGGCGCAAACCTATCCTGAGGTCGTGGTCACAGCTGGAGGGGCAGGGGTTGCCTATGCGAGTCGCGATGGTGCAGAGACCGTGATTCCAGCCATCAAAGTCAACGTCGAAAGCACTCACGGTGCCGGAGACGAATTCATTGGCGTGCTCGCAGCGGAGCTCGCCTCCGGCCGCTCGATCGTGGATGCCTTGCGTCAGGCAAACCGCGCAGCCGCGGTGTTGGTCAGCACGCCCGAGCAGGATCGGCTTTAGGTCAGCCACCCCGCACGGCTTCGGCTGTGATATCACCTCGATCTGTCTGTTGCTAAGATGACGTGCTTTGGCTACTGAAAAGAGATCGTAGGGGATTGAACATATGTTGTCTTTGCAGTGTCGTATGGCGCGCAGTGCTGTCGGTTGGGACGTGAACCAACTCGCCGATGCCGCGCATGTCCCGGCGCAAGCGATCACCCGGTTTGAAACGGGTGATGATATCGATCAGCCGATGATTGACGCGTTGAAAGCCGCCCTCCAATCCGCAGGCGTTTCCTTCATCGACGACAACCAGACGTCGGCGGCTGGTGGTCCTGGTGTACGGCTTTTGAAGTCGCCCGCCGAATTCGACACCGACCAATCTCAAACAGTCCAATATCCGGAGCATCTTGCTCCCGACGCGCCGACAGGTGCAGGAGGCTGACATGTCCAAAAAACAGAAGCTGGAACATTCCGAATTCTCAGGTGAGTTCGAAGACGATGGCGTGACGGTGCTCGTCGATATTTTTCGACCGGCGGGCACGCAACAGGATTGGCACATGGAGGTCGTCAGCGAAGAAGACGACGTGACCACCTGGGAAGAACCGTTCGCAACCGACAAGGATGCTTGGGAAGAGTTCCTGGCCACCTGTGAGAAAGACGGCATCAGAAGTTTCCTCGACGGAGACGAACCGGTCGTGCATTAGCGACCGGTTTTGCTGGGCGCTTCAGCCCCTCACGTTGCTTTCGCGCCCGTATCAGACTTGGGCTTTTCGTGGTGACCGCCGAATGCAAAGCGCATGGCTGACAACAACTTGTCCGCATAAAGCGACTCGCCTTGTGAGCTGAACCGCTGGAATACGGCCGACGACAGGACTGGCGTCGGAACGCCGGTGTCGATTGCTGCCTTGAGTGTCCAGCGTCCCTCGCCGGAATCGGAAACGCGGCCACCATAGCCGGCCAGTTCAGGGTCTTGCTTCAGTGCGTCCGCTGTCAAATCCAGAAGCCATGAACTGATGACACTACCGTGCCTCCAGACTTCCGAGACCGCAGCCATATCGATGTCGAACTGGTAATATTGCGGTGTTGGCAGCGGGCTGGTCTCCGCATCCACGTCACGTGTCTTCTTGCCGGCATTGGCGGCCTTGAGAATGTTCATCCCCTCCGCATAGGCGGCCATCATGCCGTATTCGATGCCGTTATGGACCATTTTTACGAAATGGCCTGCACCGGTGGGACCGCAGTGGAGGTAGCCCAGTTGCGCCGTGTGCAACGCTTCGCTCGATGCCGCTGTATCCGGCGCGTTGCTGCCGGGAGCAAGGGTTGCAAAGATTGGGTCGAGACGACGTACTGCGTTATCCGGCCCGCCGATCATCAGGCAGTAACCGCGCTCCAGTCCCCATACGCCACCACTGGTGCCGACATCGACGTAATCGATGCCTTTGGCGCGCAGTTGCTCGGCCTTGTCGACGTCATCATGATAATAGGAGTTGCCGCCATCGATGATGACATCCCCTGGCGCCATCAACGCCGCGAGCTTGTCGACATTCTGGCCGGTGATGGCAGCCGGTAGCATCAGCCAGGCGCAGGCGGGTTTCGTCAGTTTGGCCGCGAAATCCTCCATCGAGGTCGCGCCCGTCGCGCCCTCAGCCACGAGAGCGGCGACGCTTGCCGGGTTGATATCGAAAACGACACATTCATGGCCACCCTTCAACAGGCGGCGAACCATGTTCGCGCCCATTCTGCCCAGTCCCATCATTCCAATTTGCATGTCATTTTCCTTGAAGTCGTTATATCCGGTTTTTGAAGGTGTGCCGATGTCGCCAGGTGTTTGCCGCGACTGTTCAACCAACGTCATAGGCAATTGCGACATATCGATGGTATTTTCGGTGGCGGTGCGCGCAACGTCATTCATCAGATTTCCGCCAGTGAATGAAGATAAACACGGCGGAGTGTTGGAACATCTGATGCTCCAATTGCCTTATCCGACGTGGCGCCGCGAACGCGAGCATGCCCGAGGAGTTTTCCCATGCAGGATCAATCAACCGTCTCAACACAGAAATCTGTGCCGCCAGCCCGTGACCCGCATTTGCGCGAACTTGCAAATTGCATCCGGTTTTTGTCGATGGATGCCGTGCAACAGGCAAAAAGTGGCCATCCAGGCATGCCGATGGGCATGGCGGATATCGCAACGGTGCTGTTTTCCGAATTCATGACCTTCGATCCGAAAGAGCCGCATTGGTTCGACCGCGACCGCTTTCTTATTTCCAATGGTCACGGCTCGATGCTGCTTTACAGTCTTTTGTATCTGACCGGGTACGAAGACATGACGCTGGATGAGATCAAACGCTTCCGTCAGATCGATAGCCGCACCGCAGGCCATCCGGAATATCACCACGCAACGGGTATCGAGACGACGACGGGGCCGCTTGGGCAGGGGCTTGCAAATTCAGTCGGCTTTTCCTTTGCCGAGAGGATCATGAACGCCTCCTTTGGAAACGATCTGGTCGATCACTTCACCTATGTCTTCTTAGGAGATGGATGCCTGATGGAAGGCATCAGCCAGGAGGCGATCTCTTTTGCCGGACACCGCAAGCTCGGCAAACTGATTGCGTTCTTCGACAACAATTCGATTTCCATCGATGGCGCCACCAATCTGTCCGAGTCGGATGATCAGACCGCTCGTTTCCGTGCTTCCAACTGGCACGTCGTTGAAATCGATGGCCATGATACGGATGCGATCCGCGCAGCGATCATCGAAGCCAGGGAGGTGACCGACAAACCGTCCCTCATCTCCTGCCGCACGATCATCGGCTTCGGATTTCCAACGAAAGCCGGCACGCAAAAAGCCCACAGCGATGCGCCTGGTGAAGAAGAGATTGCAGGTGCACGCAAATTGTTGGACTGGTCGTCGCCACCCTTCGAAATACCCCAGAACCTGCTGGATGACTGGCGCACCATTGGTGCGAAGGGCCGAGCCAAGCGGCAAGCTTGGTCTGATAGGCTCGCGCAGGCAAAGGGTGACATAGGCGAAGACTTCAAACGCCGCATGGACGGTGAGCTGCCGGATGGGTGGCGCGAGGCGATAGCGGGGGCGAAGGCGGAGCTTTTGCAAAGCGAGAAGGATCTCGCAACCCGTCAGGCCAGCGGCATCGTTCTCAATCACCTCTTCGATGCGATTCCCGAGATGCTGGGCGGGTCTGCCGATCTGACGCCATCCAACAACACCAAAGCCAAAAACCAGACAGAGATCGTGCCCGGTGAGTTTTCAGGGTCATACGTCCATTACGGCGTGCGAGAGCACGGAATGGCCGCCATAATGAACGGCGTTGCCTTGCACGGCGGGCTCATCCCTTACGGTGGTACGTTCTTGACCTTCTCGGACTACTGCCGCCCCTCCATCCGTCTGGCCGCCATGATGGAAATACGAACGATCTTCGTTATGACCCATGATTCCATCGGTCTTGGCGAGGATGGCCCCACCCACCAGCCGATCGAGCATCTCAGTGCGCTGCGTGCCATTCCGCAACTCGCTGTCTATCGCCCCGGCGATTCCATCGAGACGGCGGAATGCTGGGAGGCCATTCTGGATGCTCCGCGGCAGGCAGCGTTGATTGCGCTTTCCCGCCAACCAATGCCCTTGCTCAGACGCGATTCCAGCAAAGATAATCTTTCTGCAAAGGGCGGATATATCCTGCTGGATGCCGAAGGCGGTGAGCGGCAGCTGACCATTTTCGCGTCAGGCTCGGAGTTGCAGCTGGCCGTCAATGCCCGCGAGGTCCTACAGCAGGACGGCGTGCCGACCGCAGTCGTTTCCATGCCGTGCCGATTGCTGTTCGAACAGCAGGACGCTGCCTACCAGCGCTCTGTCGTTGGCGAAACACGGGCGCGTGTTGCTGTCGAAGCCGCGGTGCAGGATTCCTGGGATCGCTATATCGGACTGGACGGCAAGTTCGTCGGCATGCACCGCTTCGGTGCTTCCGGTAAAATCGATGATGTCTACAAGAAGTTCGACATCACCACCGAAGCAGTCGTTGCCGCCGCGCGTGCGGTGATCAAGCAACTGGAAAGCTGATCTCAACCGTCACCGCGCCAGTCTCGTTGTCATGGCGCGGTGGAGCTAGCCTGTTCTTTTGACAAAAACTATGGCATGGCCCTCCCGAGGGCTGGCAGAGATCAGTTCATTGACCTAATAAATTTTCGGCTTCTGTAGCCCATATTTTAAAAAACGGAGGCGCTCATGAGTGTCGGATTGATCGCGCTTCTCGATGATATCGCAGCCCTTGCCAAAGTTGCCGCAGCCTCTTTGGATGACATTGCCGGCCAAGCCGCCAAGGCTGGCGCAAAGGCCGCAGGCGTCGTGATCGACGACGCAGCCGTAACGCCCCGATATGTCACCGGATTTTCTGCAGCCCGCGAATTGCCGATTATCTGGAAAATCGCCCTTGGTTCCCTCAAGAACAAGTTGCTGATCCTGCTTCCCGCGGCACTCGCGCTTAGCCTGGTTTTGCCGCAGGCGATCACGCCGTTGCTGATGATCGGTGGGCTCTATCTCTGCTATGAGGGTGTCGAAAAAGTCTACGGGCTCGTGGTGCCGCATGCGGCTGATGCGCATGAGTCAAAGCTCGAAACGTCCGGCCTCAACGCGCAATCGCTTGAAGATGAAAAGGTGGCCAGCGCCATCAAGACCGATTTTATCTTGTCCGCTGAAATCATGGCGATCACGCTCGGCGCGCTTGACCCCGGCAGTCTCTTCTCGCAGGCCTTCATCCTCGCCGCTGTGGGCCTCGGTATCACCGCTCTCGTTTATGGCGGTGTGGCCATTATCGTCAAGGCTGACGATTTCGGTCTCATGCTGGCACGGGTTGAATCGACGTCTGCGATGGGCTCGCTGTCGAGGGTCATCGGTCGCGGACTTGTGGCGGGAATGCCGTATTTTCTGAAGGTGTTGGGTGTGGTCGGCACGGCTGCGATGATCTGGGTCGGTGGCGGCATTATCGTTCATGGTCTCGAGACATTCGGCATCGATAGTCTTGCCCATTTCATCCAAGCCGCTGGAACCGCCGTCTCGCAGATGGTCCCTTCCGTTGCGTCCATCGTTCGGTGGATCGTCGAGGCCGCCGGTGCCGGTGTCTTCGGGATCATCGTTGGTTTGATCGCCATCCCAGCTGCGACCTACATCGTGTCGCCGACGTGGCGCCTGATAAAGTCGCTGCTGCCACAACGCTTTAGAAAACAACCTGTGGCGGACAAGACGTAATCTTTATCCGGCTGTCTGTCACGATTCCGTCCAACGCAGCCGGGATGCTTCCAGATGAACCCGCATGGACGCTTCAGCAAGAACGATGTCCTTCCGCGACAGTGCGTTGTAAATCATCTTGTGCTCCTGAAGCGCCATGATCCAGGTTTCCGGACTTCCGAACCTGTCCTGTAACCGCTCCGACATGGGGCTGTGGCGTTCATCGAACAGGCTCGCCACGATCCGTTCCAGAACGCTGTTTCCACATTGACTGGCAATCATCAGATGGAAGCGGCGATCATGCTCCAACGGGTTCGTGCCTTGACTGATCGCGCTTTCCATCTCGCCGATGATGTCGTTGAGCTTGCCAAGCGCTTCGTCGCTGAATTGACCGGCAGCAAGTGCTGCAACACTTCCCTCCAACACCGCTCTGGCCTTCATCAATTCGGACGGGCTATCGCCCATATAGGGAACGGCCGGTGGCGTCGCTGACCGCTCTGCCAGAACATACACGCCAGAGCCGACCTTGATCTCCACAAGCCCCTGAAGCTCGAGCGCGATCAGCCCTTCTCTCAGCGACGGTCTGGAAACGCCAAGCTGCTGGGCAAGCTCCCGCTCACTGGGCAGTCTTGCACCAACCGGGAAGGTTTCATCCTGAATCATCGTTCTGATTTGGTCGGCAATTTGCTGATAGAGTTTTTTGGGTTCAACGCTGCTCAAAGGGCAATCACCATCTTTTCCCGATAATCGGTCTGACCAAAATTCATAAAAATACGAAGCGGCTTTGCATTACGGCCTGAATGCAGACCTTTATAGACCTAAATGTCGACTACCACCAATGAAAACATCAATTGGCTTGACCAATTTAATTGCCGTAACTAAAACCGTGACGACTGAACAGCCGGGAGGCGACTGTTTCAGTCACGGGAGGAGACGAGCATGGCGACTGGTCAGGCCTATTTGCAAAGGGATGCTTTCGCCAGCCCTCACGATGTTATTCTTGAGCTCGACGATATCACCAAGGAATTTCCGGGTGTCGTCGCACTCGCGGGCGTGCAATTCAACCTGAGACGAGGCGAAGTTCACGCCGTCTGCGGTGAAAACGGCGCTGGAAAATCGACGCTGATGAAGGTCATCAGCGGTGTGTACCAGCCGACATCAGGCGCGATTCGCTACAAGGGCAAAGACGTTACCTTCGGATCGCCACGGGAATCCGAAGCGGTTGGCATCGCTATCATCCACCAGGAACTCAATCTCGTTCCGCACCTCACTGTCGCAGAAAACATCTATCTGGCGCGCGAGCCACGGCGAGGATTTCTGGTCGACCGGAAAAAACTGCGCCAGGACGCCAAGCGCTGTCTTGATCGCCTTGGGCTTAACATCCAGCCGGACGATGTCGTTCGCAACCTGTCCGTTGCCCAATGCCAGATGGTCGAAATCGCCAAGGCGCTTTCACTCAACGCCGATGTCCTGATCATGGACGAACCAACATCGTCGCTGACCGAGCAGGAAACGGCTGTCCTGTTCAAGGTCATCCGAGACCTGAAGGCCGACGGCGTTGGCATTATCTACATTTCCCATAGGCTGGATGAAATGTCTCAGATCGTTGATCGGGTCACGATCCTGCGGGACGGTCGGTATGTATCAACCGATGACTTCGCCGCGACGGATATCAATGAAATCGTATCCCGAATGGTCGGGAGATCGCTGGAAGAAAAGTTTCCCGAACGGACTTCGGTGCCTACGGAGGAAGTTCTGCTTTCGGTATCGGGACTCTCACGCGCGGGCGTATTCTCCGACATCAGTTTCACCCTGAAGAAGGGTGAGATTCTCGGTTTTGCTGGCCTCATGGGTGCTGGCCGAACAGAGCTTGCGCGTTCGATGTTTGGCGCAGAGCTGCCGGACAGCGGCACGATCAGTTTCAAGGGCCGCGAGCTTTCCATCCGTTCGCCCCGCGATGCGATTGCCGAAGGGTTTGCCTATCTGTCAGAGGATCGCAAGGGCAACGGACTGGCGGTCAAAATGTCCGTCGCCGCCAACATGGTCCTTGCCAATATGGACGGCGTTTCGAACCGTTTCGGCATCATTGATCGCGCCAAGCATAATGCCGTCGCCGAAAGATATATCGACCTTCTCGACATCAAAACGCCGAGCACGCAGCAGGTCGTGCGGCTTTTGTCAGGCGGCAACCAGCAAAAAATCATCATCGGAAAATGGCTGTTCAGCGATGCGAAGGTATTCTTCTTCGATGAGCCGACGCGCGGAATCGACGTGGGTGCGAAATACGCCATCTATAAAATCATGGATGAACTGGCCGCGAAGGGATTTGGCGTGATCCTCATCAGTTCCGAATTGCCGGAAATCCTGGGAATGACCAACCGCGTCGCCGTGTTTCGCGAGGGGCGCATCAACGCGATCCTCGATACGCGCACGACCAGTCTGGAAGACATCATACACTATGCATCGGTGCAGAAGCGGAGCAGCCATGACGGATAACACGACCAAAGGATTGGCCAAGCGGTCATCGCGGCTGAGTGATCGGCAAAAAGATATTATCCAGAAGTTTGCGGCGCTGGGCAGTCTCGTCCTGTTGACACTCATCTTCTCGGCAACGAGCCCAGCCTTCTTCTCCGTCAACAACGCCATGACCATCGCCCTTCAGGTAACTTCGATCGCCTTGCTGGGTATCGGCGCAACATGCGTGATTATCACCGGCGGCATCGATCTTTCCGTGGGCTCCGTTCTCGCCCTGTCCGGGGTCGTTGCAGCCTTGCTCGTGAAGGATGCCAACTTTCCCGTCGCATTGGCCATGGCCGGCGGTATTCTGACGGGTTCGCTCTGTGGCTTTTTGAATGCCTTCTTCATCACCAAGCTGAAGCTTCCGCCCTTCATCGCAACACTGGGCATGATGCTGATTGCGCGAGGCGTGGCGCTTCAGATCACCGGTGCAAGAGCGGTTTCTGGCCTCGGCGAATCCTTTGGCGTGCTGGGCAATGGCGCTTTGTTTCGTATCGTCGATATCGGTGATGACGGCTTCCCGACGGTCGTCTTTCCCGGCATTCCGTATCCGGTCATTCTTATGATCGTCATTGCCATCGCTGTGGCCTACATGCTCAATCGCTCCGTGCTTGGGCGTCATATTTATGCTGTGGGCTCGAATGCTGATGCGGCACGGCTGTCTGGCGTCAACGTCTCACGCGTCACCAGCTTTACCTATGTTCTCTCAGGCACGCTGGCGGGGCTGACCGGATGCGTGCTGATGTCGCGACTGGTCACGGCGCAACCGAATGAAGGCGTGATGTATGAGCTGGATGCCATCGCAAGTGCCGTTATCGGCGGCACATCTCTGATCGGCGGCGTCGGCACGATTTCGGGTACTTTCATCGGTTCGTTCGTGATCGGTATCTTGCGCAACGGATTGAATATGAACGGCGTTTCCGCCTTCACCCAACAGATTATCATCGGCTGCGTCATCCTCGGAACGGTCTGGATAGACCAGTTGCGGAACCGCCGATAACACGTGATGAGGCCCATGGGCCCATAGCCGGGAAAAGAGGAGCACTTTCCCGGTTTGAGATAAACAACGATTTTGGAGGAATACCGTGAGAAAAATGACCATTGCTGCGCTTGCATCCGTTGCAAGCCTGTGGGCCGTTTCCGCAAATGCTGGCGAAATTGCCGTCATCGTCAAGACCGTCAACTCGACCTTCTGGCAGAACGTTCAGAAGGGTGCGGATGCCGCGATTGGTGAAGCCAAGGGAAAGCACACGATCACCTTCCAGGGGCCAGCGTCCGAGTCTGCCATCGCAGATGAAGTCAACATGGTCGAAAATGCGATCAACCGAAAGGTGGCCGGTATCGTGCTGGCACCGTCCGATCCGGATGCGCTTGCCCCTGCCGTCAAGAAAGCCTGGGAAGCGCGCATTCCCGTCATCTTGATCGACTCGCAGCTCGCAGCCAGTGCAGAGCAGTATTATCAGTCGTTCCTGGCGACCGATAACAAGAAGGCTGGCGAACTGGCGGCGCAGGCGCTGATCGACAAGGTCGGCAAGGACGGCAAAATCGCCGTCATGTCCTATGTTGCAGGTGCAGGTTCTGAGGTTGGTCGTGTCGGTGGCTTCGTTGATTATATCAAGGCGAATTCCAAGCTTGAAATCGTCGGCCCTTTCTATTCGCAATCGCAAATGGCGACAGCGCTCAACCAGACCACCGATGTTCTGGCCGCCAATGCGGACCTGAAGGGTATCTTTGGGGCCAATGAACCGACCGCGATCGGCATGGGCCGTGCCATCGTTCAGGCCGGTAAAGCTGGCAAGATCGTCGCCATCGGCTTTGATGGCAATGAAGACCTTCAAGGCTTCGTCAAGGACGGCACTCTGGCCGCCATCGTCGTTCAGGGCTCCTACCAGATGGGCGAGCGCGGCGTGCAGACCATCTTGAAAGTCATCGACAAGCAGAAGGTCGAGAAGTTCGTCGATACCGGCGTCGTGATGGTGACCAAGGACAACATCGACAAACCTGAAGCGAAAAACGTTCTTTACTGAGCGGATCAACCTCCTGCGCCCGGTCTTGAGGCCGGGCGCCTTCTGGCGTGGAAAGAGGCAGGACATGAAAGTATCGGACCGACGCAAACTTCCCAGAGTGGATCTTGATATCACCGTGTTTGGCCTTGGCTGCGCGCAGATGGGAAACCTTTATCGCGTTACACCCTATGATGACGCCAAAGCGACGTTCGATGCGACCTGGGAGGCCGGGGCGCGTTACTTCGATACGGCACCCTATTACGGATTTACCCGTTCCGAACTGCGCCTTGGCACCATGCTTTGCGAGCATCCACGTAAAGACTACGTCGTCAGCACCAAGGTCGGGCGGTTGATGACGCCGGATGCGACTGTCGGTGCCTATGAGAGCGATTTTGTCGATCCGCTGCCGTTCAGACCGGTGTTCGACTATAGCTATGATGGCATCATGCGGTCGTTTGAAGCCAGCCAGTCTCGGCTTGGAATTCTCGCGCCGGATATTCTCTTCGTGCATGATATCGGCCCTGTCCAGCACGGTGACAAACACCAACACTATTGGGATCAGATCACCACAGGCGGAGGCTTCCGCGCGCTCGATGATCTCCGCCGCGAAGGATCGGTGAAAGCCGTTGGGCTGGGCGTCAACGATGCCGGTATCATCCGCCAGGCGATGGACGTTTTCGATCTGGATATCGCGATGCTTGCAGGCCGCTACACTGCTTTGGAGCAGGAAAGCCTCGGCGTTCTCGATACCTGCGCCGAACGCGGCGTTGGCATCGTTGTCGCAGGCGTGTTCAATTCCGGCTTGCTGGCAGGAAACCGCAAGTTCAACTATGCCGACGCACCAACACATCTGCTGGAGCGTGTCGAGGTGCTTGAGACTATCTGCAAAGATGCTGGCGTCTCGCTGCCAGCCGTCGCCCTGCAATTCGTGACCGCTCACCCCGCCGTCGTCAGCGTTGTCTCAGGCGCGCGCAATGCTAGCCAGATAAAAAGCAATATCGACTGGTTCGAGGAGGACATTCCCGCGTCCGTGTGGCGGAACCTTCAAGAACGAGGGATTTTCGCAGACGGCACGCCGCTCCCCACGGGTGAGATGCCATGATTATCGACGCGCATCAGCACTATTGGTTGATGAGCGCGCGGAAAGGCGCATGGCCACCGGCCGAACTCGCTGCGATCCATCGTGACTTCGAGCCGAATGATTTGCAGCCATGCCTTGAGGCGGCGGGTGTTGACGGGACAGTCGTCGTGCAATCACTCGATCGCAATGAAGACACCGACTATCTCCTTGATCTTGCGCAAGCGACACCGTCCATTCTGGGTGTAGTCGGCTGGGTCGATCTTCTCGATCCTTCCGCCGCCACCCGCCTCGACCATTACGCGACGCATGCGAAGTTCAAGGGCGTTCGCCCGATGCTTCAGGATATCGATGACACCAACTGGATTCTTGATCGACGCGCCACGCCCGCAATCGAGGCACTGGTTCGACATGATCTGGCATTCGATGCTCTCATCACACCCAGACATTTCGGACCTCTCCTGGAGTTCGCACAACGCCATCTAGGTCTGCGCATCGTCATCGATCACGGCGCAAAGCCGCTGATCGCACAGGGGCATTTCGTGGCATGGCGGCGGGCAATGTCGGAGCTGGCTGCGTTGCCCAACGTCCACTGCAAACTCTCCGGCCTTTTGACCGAGGCCGGTGGCGAGCGGCAGATTGCCGCCGTCAGGCCCTATGCCGAAACCATAGTCGAGCTTTTCGGTGCCGAAAAAACCATATGGGGCAGTGATTGGCCGGTTCTGACGCTGGTGTCCGACTACCAATCCTGGTTTGCGCAATGCCAAGATATTGTACCCGACGCCGACAAGGCGGCGGTCTTCGGGAACAATGCCCAATCCTTTTATCGGCTGTCCGCCAGCCAGCAAACAGCCGTGGAGCCTTGAGGACATGCTGAACCAGACATCACAGGCCATCATACTGCAAGATATCGATTCCGTGGCAGTTGTCTTCAGCGCTGTGCCCGCTGGTTCCAGCGTGCTTGCGGGTGGTAAGACCATCCAAGCTGTCAACGATATCCCCAACGGCCACAAGATCGCGCTGCGTGACATTCAAGCGGATGAGCCGGTCTTGAAGTTCGGCCAGATCATCGGTCACGCCACTGCGCCGATCAAAGCGGGGGAACACGTCCACGTCCACAATCTCGGCATGGCCGTTCTCCACCTTGGTCATGGTATCGGCAAGAACTACGTGCCGACGACCATCGATGCGAAGGCAACCTTCAAGGGCTACAAGCGCGCCAACGGGCAGGTTGCGACCCGCAACTATATTGCTGTCATGTCGAGTGTGAACTGCTCGGCCACCGTTTGTCGCATGGTCGCAGCCGCATTCACCAAGGAAAAGCTGGCGGCCTATCCAAATGTCGATGGCGTGGTCGCCATCGTGCATGGGACCGGCTGTGGCATGGGGCTGGGACTTGGTTTTGACATTCTGCGGCGCACATTGTCCGGCTATGCCAACCACGCCAATTTCGCAGGCGTCGTCTTCATTGGCCTCGGCTGCGAGGTCAATCAGATACAGTCTTTGATGGGTGGGGTCACACCGCGCGCAGAGGGGTTGATCCGCTCGATGACCATTCAGGATTCCGGTGGAACCCAGGCGGCCATCGACGCGGGCATTGCGGCGGTTTACGCCATGCTCCCATCGGCCAATGCGCAACAACGTGAAAGCGTGAGCGCAGACAAGCTGACACTCGGTTTGCAATGCGGCGGCTCAGACGGATATTCAGGGATTAGCGGCAATCCCGTGCTGGGCGTTGCGGTTGACATGCTCGTGGCAAATGGCGCAACGGCGATCCTGTCGGAAACCCCGGAGATCTACGGTGCCGAACATCTGCTGACGGCCCGTGCCGCCACGCCCGAGGTCGGTGCGAAGCTTCTGGAGCGTATCGACTGGTGGGAGAAATATACGGCTGAAAATCATGGTGACATGAACAACAATCCGTCACCCGGCAACAAGGCGGGTGGCATTACGACCATTCTCGAAAAGTCGCTTGGCGCTGTCGCCAAGGCTGGGCGAACGGGCCTGATGGAGGTGTATCAATACGCCGAACCCGTGACACAGAAGGGCCTCGTCTTCATGGACACGCCCGGCTACGACCCGGTCTCGGCCACAGGCCAGGTGGCCGGTGGGGCCAATCTGATCTGTTTCACCACCGGACGCGGCTCGACCTACGGATGCAAGCCGACCCCATCCTTGAAGATCGCCACCACCACCGGGCTTTACCGCCGCATGGAACTTGACATGGACTTCAACGCCGGCGTCGTCGTTGACGGGACCTCGACGCTTGAGGAAGCAGGGGCAAACCTCTTCGATCTCATTCTGCGGACTGCGTCTGGCGAGCATACGTGCAGCGAGACTTTGGGGCTTGGCGATAACGAGTTCGTACCGTGGCAAATCGGTGCCGTGATGTAAGCGACCGCACAGATGATTTTCAGTCAATATGTCAACGCCCGCAGGTCGTGCTGGCGACAAGTTATGAAAGTACCACCACGATGATCAAGGCTCTGATGATAGAAAGCAATCAGGTCGCGCGGTTTCACACGATAGACAGCAAGACGTTGGGTGCAAACGACGTTCGGGTCAACGTTCGCCATGTCGGATTGTGCGGCAGCGATCTCAACACGTTCAGGGGATTGAACCCTCTCGTATCTCTGCCGCGCATTCCCGGGCATGAAATCGGCGGGGAAGTTGTCGAGGTCGGTTCTGCCGTTGGAGACCATCTTCGGGCAGGCACTCGTGTCATCGTCATGCCCTACACCAGTTGCGGCACGTGCTCATCCTGCCGCAAGGGTCGTGTCAACGCTTGCCGTTACAATAAGACCCTTGGCGTGCAGCAGGATGGCGGCCTTGCCGAAGAAATTGTGCTGCCAGAGGCCAAATTGATTGCCAACGACACTCTTCCGCCTCGCAGGCTCGCCCTTGTCGAGCCTTTGTCCGTCGGTTTTCATGCCGTCCGACGCGGGCGTGTCGAGACAGCAGACCGCGTGGTCGTCATTGGTTGCGGCATGATCGGTATGGGAACCGTCATCGCCTCCGTCAAACAGGGTGCCGAGGTCGTCGCGATTGAACCGAGTGCGGAAAAACGGGCGCTTGCTGCCGATTTTGGCGCGACCAAAACCATCGATCCACTGACAGAAGACGTTTCCGCCGTGATCGATGCATGGACCGATAGTGACGGTGCAGATGTCGTGTTTGAGGCCGTCGGCTTGCCACAGACCTTCACCCAGTCCATTGATCTTGCCTGCTATGGCGGACGTGTCGTCTATATCGGATATTCGAAAGCACCGGTCACCTACGATTCCAAGTTCTTCAATCTCAAGGAACTTGATATCATGGGGTCGCGCAACGCGAATATGGCCGATTTCCACGAGGTCATAGCCCACCTCGAGACAATTGGTGATACTGCCGATGCGCTCATTACCGATGTCTTTCCGTTTCATGAGGCTGAAAAAGCGCTGCCATACTGGAACGACCATCCCGGCGCGCTGAAAATCATTATCGAGCGATAGGGGTGAGGAGCTCTGAGCTTCTGAACGCATGCGTTTGGCTGAGCCTGTTCATGTCGAGAGGGTTTAAAGATGAAGCACACATGGCGCTGGTTCGGGCCGATCGACAAGGTCACTGTGCGCGATGCCGCCCAGGCGGGCGCGGAGGGTATCGTCAGCGCCCTTCATCACATCGAAACCGGTGCCGTTTGGCCCGTCGATGAGATTGCCAAGCGCCACGAAGCCATCGAGGCTGGTGGTCTTTATTGGGACGTTGTGGAAAGCGTGCCGGTTTCCGAGGATATCAAAACCCAGACCGGTGACTGGAAATCCCATATCGCCAACTGGCAGGAAACGTTACGACGCCTGTCGGCCAGCGGTATCCGTACCGTTTGCTACAACTTCATGCCGGTTCTGGACTGGACACGCACCGATCTGCGTTGGGAGACTCGGCACGGCGCGAAAGCCATGCGGTTCGACCTCACGGATTTTGCAGCTTTCGACATTCACATCCTGAAGCGCCCCGACGCCCGGGATGATTATCCAGAGTGGCTGATGGAAGAAGCTGCCAAACGCTTTTCGCAGATGCCGGATACCAAGATCATCGCTCTTGGCCTCAACATCAGCGCGGGATTGCCGGGTTCGGCAGATGGCTACACACTCGAACAGCTTCTGGAAAAGCTGCGGACCTACCAAGGCGTGGACCGTACGCGGCTACAATCCCATCTGGTGGATTTCCTGTCTGACGTCGTGCCGGTCGCGGAAGAGGTGGGCATCAATATCTGCGCCCACGGCGATGATCCGCCTTGGCCATTGCTGGGCTTGCCGCGCATTCTCTCGACGCAAGAGGATTACGCGCATATGCTGGGGCAGGTGGACAGTCGCGCCAATGGCGTCACCCTTTGCACCGGTTCGCTTGGCGCGCATAAGGACAACGACCTGCCGTTTATCGCAAAGACATTTGCCGACCGAATCCACTTCGTCCATCTGCGCAACGTCACGCGCGAGACAGACACCGTGCCATGCTCCTTCTTCGAAGATGAGCATCTGGAGGGGGCGACCGATATGGTCGCGGTCATCGCAACGCTGTTGGAAGAGGAAAAACGCAGGCGGGCGGAAGGTCGCGAAGACCACCGCATCGCCATGCGCCCTGACCACGGGCAGGAAATTCTGGACGACGTGACGCGCGATGCGCAGCCCGGTTATCCCGCAATCGGCCGCCTCAAAGGCTTGGCCGAACTGCGCGGCATAGAACGTGCCCTTCTTCATCCACGATACGGTCGAGTATAGCACCATGAACAGACTATCGTCCTCCACCATCCTGCCGGACAGCGTTTCCGGGCCAGCCTATGACGCCAAGGCTTTGAAGCCTGGAATCGTGCATATCGGTCTTGGCGCTTTTCACAGGGCACATCAGGCCGTCTTCACGCAAAGAGCCCTCGAAAAGAATTTTGGTCCCTGGGGCATCGTCGCGGTCAATCTGCGCTCTCGCGACCCCGTTCAAGCGCTTGCAGAACAGGACGGCCTCTATTCCGTTATCGTCCGCAGCGCAGACGGCGATCGCGCTGAGGTGATCGGAGCGACGGTCGATTGGCTGTGCGCCGCAGACGCGGGCGAGGATGTGCTCACCTACCTCGCCAGCCCGGATATCCGCATCGTCACACTCACCGTTAGCGAAAAAGCCTACGGGCTGGACCCTATGACGGGTGGACTTGACCTCAAACATCCATCCGTGGCCGCTGATCTTGAAAACCCGCATGCTCCCGTCGGTGCCGTGGGCTATTTGGTGGAAGGTCTTGCCAGACGCCAGCAGCGGGGCATCGCGCCTTTCACGGTTCTGTGCTGCGATAATTTGCCGTCTAATGGCCATGTGGTGCGTCGCCTCGTCCTCGACATGGCAGAGCGGCGTGACCCTGAACTGGCGCGTTGGATTGCCGCGGAAGGTCGGTTTCCGTGCAGCATGGTCGACCGCATCGTACCAGCGGCGACGGATGAAACACGCGAACGCGCCGCTCGTCTGCTCGGCGTAGACGATCATCTCGCCCTCGAAACCGAGCCGTTCTTGCAATGGGTAATCGAGGATGACTTCATCTCCGGTCGTCCGGAGTGGGAGGCCGCAGGCGCTGTCTTTGCGCCATCGGTCGAACCCTATGAAAACATGAAGCTTCGGCTGCTGAACGGCTCGCACACGCTGATTGCGCATCTGGGCATTCTGCACGATCTGGAATTCGTCCGCGATGTCATGGCGGTACCGGCATTCGTGGACAAGGTGAAGCGCCATATGGATGCTGCCGCCAAAACCTTGGACAGCGTTCCCGGCATCGATCTGCCGTCCTATCGAAACGAGCTTATCGAGCGTTTTAAAAACCCGACCATCGCGCACCGCAACGAACAGATTGCCATGGACACCAGCCAGAAACTGCCGCAGCGCATTCTGGCTGCCGCGATCGAGACGCTTGCCGCCGGTGACGATGCGGCAGAATTCGCCTATGCCGTCGCCGTCTGGATCGCGTCCATCCACAAGCGTGGAGATTTAAATGATCCAAGAAAGCCAGAGATACTGGCGGCATCCAAAAAAGCTGTCAGTTTGGACCCTTCTGCGCCCTTCTTTGAGGTAGCAGGCCTTTTCCCACCGGAGCTCGTTAAAAATCGAGCGTGGCGGGATCGTGTCAATGCAGAATTGGCGGTCTTGTAGCGACCAAGCCGAAGGCTTTACTATTTCTGGTAAAGCAAGGTCTGATTTCCGCCCAAAGGGGTGGCAAAAAACGGGCGCAGCTTCAAGAATTCGCTCTCCATCGGAGCTGTATCCGGAAAGGCACGATGATAGATTTCCAGAAATGCCAAATCTTGGGCTGAGGGCATCCCGTTCACAAAAGGCTCCTGTTCCTTGCCAGCGGCAGAGGCCATCGCTGCTGGATCGCGGATTGACTGCAAGGTGAAATTGACGATTTTGTGCAATGCGCCGCCGCACATATTGTAAGCCGAAATGCCATTGGCCTCGGCAAATGCCGCGACAGGCACCAGGGCATTCAGCGCAAACAGGTGGTATTCGAGAGCCTTCTTACCGCGCTCCAGTTCCAGCGGCAATCCGCCTTGCGCGGTCGCTCCGCAGACGCCACGCTGATAGGTTTGCACAGACCAGTCTAGCAGAGCTTCGTTGTCAGCCACAGTTGCCACTCCGGCTGAAGCCAGCGCGGCCCAATAGGCGTGGTTGTTGCGCGAACCCTTGAGCTGATCGCGCGTGGCATCGAAGAATGCGTTGGTCGATGTGGCCAAGCCGGTCATCCATCTGGTGACGGTCGCAAAGCGGGCATCATCGCGCATAGCAGGTTCGACTTGCAACAGCGCGATGCTGAGCCCAGCGAGCGTTTGGGCACGTTCAAACTCCGCATTGGGGTTATCCATCTTGGACAAGGCCTCAGCTTGCGCCCAGGCATCCAGCCATGAAAGCGCGCATTGCGCATCGGCAATTCTGCCTCGCAACGTATAGCGGTTCGCCATTTTGACCACCTGCTGGGAAAACGCTCTGATAGGCTTCATTTGCTTTTTGAAGGTGCGATCAGCCTCTGGATCGATCGTGTCTCGCTGAGGCCCATCGCCGCCATACTTGGAGGTGATTGCAAGACTGACGATCGCCTCGGGTGGTGCAGTGCAATCCGATGACATTGCAGCATCGCTGGGCGCGCGTTGGGTGAACGGCGCTGTAATCGCGGCCGATGCGAGCGAAGGCATCGCGAAGATGGCGATGGCCAAAGCAATCATACCAGAGATAGATCTGTTCACTGACGCCTCCGGTTCACTTCAAAGACCTTCAGTTATTGGAGTTCTTTGTGTCCTTGATGAGGGCGTTTGCTCACGCGTGTAACAGGCTACACCGTGTTTCTCGTCATGCCACCAGCGTGCACGCGGCTCTCGGCTCGGTACTGTCTTCCGGCTCAGACTGCAACGCATCCCAGATTTGCACCAGGCAGCCGAGTGCAAACAGCAGTTCCTTCATTTCGCGATCATGGGCGCGTGGGTCACCATAGTCGCGACCAATGACCACTATGCGCTCGATGACGCAGTTCGTTGCATGATCAAGATCGGCTTGAGAGCTGATTGCACTCACGCAGTTGAGCCAACTCTGGGGCAGGGGTGATGGAGTGGCAATCGGGTATGTGGCTTGTGTTTTTCTCCAAAGGCCCGCGCTGGCAATCACCGCACCGGTCACGACCAGAAGTCCAGACCAGAACAGAGACAAGCTCAGTGTCGCGCCGGTAAACAGGGCGACCAAGACGGCGCCAATGAAGGGCTCGACATAGGAGAATGCGCCAAGCGCCTGAATATCCCCGCGTTTGAGGCCGAAATCCCAAAAATAGATGGCAAGGCCCATCGGAAAAATCCCGAGACCCGCAACCGCCAACCACTCCGTTGGCTGAGGCGGTACCCAGCTTTCCAGAAGAAGATGCGCCGCAAATGTGATCACGGCTGAGGCGGCGTAGAACATTCCGAGCGTAGACGAAGGCACATCCGGCAACGTCCGCGCGACGACGGAATAAAGACCCCACAGGCCAGCGGCCACGCCAATCAGGGCGAGATAGAAAAACGACGAGCTGGCCGAGGCACCTTCGCCTCCGGTTTCGACCAGAAGCGTGACGCCGACAAAGCCCAACAAGGCCCCGATGACGTGCCACCATCGAAGACGTTCGCCGGGAAGAAACGCAGAGCCCAGAACGATCATCAAAGGCGTGGTGGACTGGAGCAAGGCCGCCGCCGCTGGCGGCGCCTGCTGCGTGGCGTAGTAGATGCAGCTGTGATAACCGACGAGCGAAACCACGGTAAACACCCAGACGCGCAGCGGCTGTCGAAAGGCCTCAAGCGGGTGGCTTCCGGTCAAAAACCAGACGGCAGGCGACATGGCCGCCGAAAACATGAATGCCAGCGCGACGGTCTGAAGCGGCGGGATCGATGTCGTCAGGGTGACGAGCATCGTTTCCGTCGCCCACAGAATAACTCCCACGGCTCCGATCAAGGACGCGGTTAAACGACCGGCGCGTTTGGGAGTATTGACCATGGGTTGATGAGCCTATTCGCCCAGCGAAACGATTTTATCGGTGTGGAACCCGTTGAAGTGGGTCCGCATCGAAAGGCTATACGCACCCATCATTCCGATTTCAATCCAGTCACCTTCCTGAACATCGTTGGGAAGGGTCAAGGGTGCGCCGAGAACGTCGTTGGAATCGCATGTCGGACCATAAACCTTGAAACTGCCCATCGGGGCAGCAGGTCGGGCGTGGTGACGGATCAATCGGACAGGGCGTGTTTCTTTGGGATGCGTCAGTTCCTGCAAGGTGCCGAACACGCCATCATTGATGTAGATCGCCCGGTCGCGCCGCACCACCACCTGAACGATGGTCGTTCCTGCTTCCGCAACAAGGGAGCGTCCCGGCTCGCACAGGACGATGCAGCCATGCGGCAGGTCGATCCCGCGGCGGGCGTGGACGATCTGCGCGAAATAGTGTTCCAACCCTTGCACACGGTCTCCCGGATAGGCTGCGGGGAAGCCCCCACCCACATTGAGCACACTCAAAGGCACGCCTGCGGTACGAGAGACCTTCGCGGCAAGCGTGACAGCTGCCGAAAAGGCTTCCGGCGCAAGGCATTGCGATCCGACGTGGAAGGAAATTCCCGCCTTTGCCCCACGCTGTTGGATGATTTTCAGCATCCGGGCAGCATCATCCGGCTGGGCACCGAATTTGGTAGACAAGACATAGCGCGCATCGGCTGGCTTGGTTGCCAGGCGAACGGCAACCATGAGGTCACTGTCGAAATCCGCCTCCTGGAAGATCTTTTCGATCTCTTCTTCGCAATCGGCCGTATAAAAACGGATGCCGTGATTGAACGAGGCCGTGCGGATTGCCGGGCGTGATTTGGCCGGGTTGTTGAAGAACTGTCCGGCAGAACTGCCAAACAGGCTGTCGATCAGGCGAACTTCTTCAAGGGAGGCGACATCGAAGTCGGTGATGCCGGACTTGAAGAGCGTTTCCAGAACAAACGGATGCGGATTACATTTTACGGCATAGAGCGGCCGACCGGGAAACACACTGAAGCGCTTGGCCGCCTGCCTGATTTTCGCAGGCTCCAGGCAAAAGACCGGTTCCGTGGGACGAAGGTCGGCGATGATCGCATCGACGCTTTCGAAAACCTCCAAAGGCGAGCCGATGCGACGGGCCCGCTCTATCTGCGGCAGAGCTGTATCGATGTGTGGTTCAAGCGTCGTGGTATCGTTGGCCGGCTCGAGGTCGAGGAGGCGTAAACTCTGCGCGTTCATAGTCTGTCCCTGTGGTCGTTTTGTTTGTTATCGTTTTTTAGGCCGCAACGCTGACGTTGAGTTCTCTGTCGCTGTCGCGCTCGTTCCACTCGGTCATGAAACTCGTCAATTCGATTGCCGTGATCGGCCGACTGAAGAAGTATCCCTGCAACTGATCGCAACCCTCTTCCTTCAGGAAGGCTGCCTGTTCGGCAGTCTCCACGCCTTCAGCTGTCGTTACCATGTTGAGGCTTTGGCCGAGACTGATGACCGACTTGACGATTGCTCCGGACTTGTCCTTGTCGCTCATGTCGCCGATGAAGGATTTGTCGATCTTGATCTTGTCGAAGGGGAAGGAGTTCAGGTAACCCAGCGAGGAATAGCCGGTTCCAAAGTCATCCATGGCAATCTTCACGCCCAAATCCTTGAGGGCGGTCAACGTCGCGAGTGCCGAGCTGACATCGTTGATCAGGACGCTTTCGGTTATCTCCAGTTCAAGACGCGACGGTTCCAGGCCGGTGCGTTTGAGGACATCCTTGACCACCTCGACCAGTTCGCGATTTCGGAACTGAACCGGCGACAGATTGACGGCGACCCGCAGATCCGGCCAACTCAAGGCTTGCTTGCACGCCGTTTCCAGAACCCATTCGCCGATGGGGACGATCAGGTTCGTCTCTTCCGCCAGCGGAATGAAATCGATCGGAGGCACGATCCCGCGGACTGGGTGGCGCCAACGGATCAGGGCTTCGACGGTAACAACTTTTTTCGTGCTGATGTCGATAAGCGGCTGGTAGTGAAGCTCCAGCTGGTTCTTGAGCATTGCCTGGCGCAAATCATGTTCCAGTGATTTGCGATCCTGCAATTCCTGATCCATGTGGGCTTCGAAAATACGATAGGTCGCTCGGCCAGCCTGTTTTGCACGGTAGAGCGCTATGTCTGCATTCTTGAGAATGCGTTCAGGGTCGTTGCCCGATTCTCGGCACAATGCGATCCCAAGGCTCACGCCGACATGAAGCTCGTTTCCGTCAATTTCAAAAGGTGCTCGTACCACCTCGATGAGCCTGCGGCAGAGTTGTTCCGATTTCGCCGGTTGGCTGACGCCGGTCTGGATGATGGCAAACTCGTCGCCGCCTAGCCGCGCGACAGTATCCGTGGAGCGAACACAGCCCAAAAGCCGCTGTGAAAGCTGTCTCAGCAGGATGTCCCCGGCGCCGTGGCCCAGCGTATCGTTGACTTCCTTGAAGTGGTCGAGATCCAGGCAGATGACAGATACGCGCGAGGGTTTGGCACCGCTGCTTGCAAGCGCGGAATTAAGGCGCTCCCGGAACAGGACGCGATTGGGCAGTCCCGTCAGCGCATCGTGAAGGGCAAGGTGGCTGGCACGGGCCTGCGCCTCGACTTCTTCGGTAATATCCGTTGCAGTGCCCCGGAAGCCGACGAAATGTCCCGCAACATTGTAATTGGGCCGACCGGCAAGCCGGCAGACACGGGCTGTCCCGGACGAATCCTTGTAGAGGCAGCGCAAATCCCGGAACGCATGTCTTTCGGATGTTTCCTGTAGAAGCCGTGTCCATCCGTCATTGTCGCTATCGCTCTGGAAGAATTGCGGCAGGGTCCTGCCCAGCACGCTGGCTGCGGCGATACCGGTCACATCGGAAAAGCGGCTCGATAGAAACATCATCTGGAGCTGCGGATCGCACTCCCATATCCAGTCCGAAGAAGCCTCGGCGACGTCTCGAAAGCGCGCCTCGCTTTCCTGTATCGTCTGCGCATAGGCTTCCACGGTCTTCGCAGACTCTTCCAGTGCATTTGTCGATCTGCGGATATTTCTCACGACAAGAAGAGAGAACGCGCCAAGGATAATCACGCAGATCGCCAATGGCGGCGCCAGAACGGGCAGCAGCTTGTAGCCCGGCTTAGCGGGAATCCATGTGATGGCGCCCAACGACTTGCCATCATATGAGGTGAGATTGAGAGCAGCTTGCGCACCGGCTGGCGCAACGTCATCGTACCGCAGACTTGATAGAAGATAGTCCTGGCCCATTTTTTCGAGAAAAGAATGGTTCAGTTTCTTCGCAAAGACGATGGAGGTGAGCGTTGCCGGGTCAACAGATGCCCGGTCGACAGATGGGGGAAGAATGGACGTGGCGGCGACAAGAAGCACGTCGTTGCCTGACCGTAGCAAACCTGTCACGGGCTCCACCTGGCCATGCGAGTGCATCACCAGATCGCGCAGACCATCGGGAACCAGAGTGAATGCATCGATTTTTTCCGGCACGCCATCGATGACGGCATAGACGGTTTCACCCGCTGGATTGATGGCAAAAGCGGCCTCATATCCAAGGCCTTCAAAAATATTTGCGCCTATGTTGCCGTCGGTCGCAGCCCACTCCGTGTCCACTTTCAGATGTAAATTGTTGTAGACATCCTCCCAGACCGCGTAGTCCTTGAGATTGCGTGCGACTTCGCGCGTTTTGACGGCAAGGGCTGTCTGGGCAAGTTTAGTCGAAGATTCGACCTCAAGACTGTTCTGTCGGTCTGCGGCGACAAAAAGAAATCCAATGACCACGATAATAGCAATGATAAGAATACCCGCCATCGGAACGACAATCCGCTGCGTGAACTTTTCACCGCTAAAGGAGGGGCTTTTGCCTTGCGGATAGAACATGACTTGCCTTTCGAAGACGAATGCCCGGCAAGATGATCGTTATTAGCCAATATTGTATTAACTTCTCACAATTGTGTGATTGTGAGTTAAAATTCCGTAAGTGTGCGTGAGGTAAGACTAAATTATATTTTATGTTTAATTTTAATCGGTATCTGCGCCGATCCATAGCATAGAATATTTTTAATTTTTACGAAAGAAAATAAAAGTTAATTTTAGTATGTATTTCATGGAATTTGCTTGTTTGCTAAATGTAAAGTCAAGAAGCGCCTTCGTGATTAGCCTCATCTACTTGGTTGCTGTCACATCACACGTGAAAGCGGATTGAACCACAGACCAACCCTTATATGCTGGTGTCTTACGGTCATCTGAAAGAAGTACGATATGAAGCGTGTTTTCAATCCATCCTCCGTTCGTCAGCCGTTTGGCGCTTATAATCACGGACTGCTCGTGCCAGCTGGTGCCAGCTTGCTCGTCACATCCGGCCAATTGGGGATCGGCCCGGATGAGACGATCCCATTCGATGTTACCACGCAGGCCGAGTTATGCTTCACGGCAATTGGCGCTATTCTGGAGGAGGCCGGCATGACCTATGCCGACGTCATCCGCATCTCCGGTTTCGTAACCAAGCGCGAGGACTTCCCCGCCTATATGGCGGTTCGCGACCGTTTTACGCTCGACCCGAAGCCAGTCTCGACCTTGATTATCGTCGGCGGCTTCACCCGGGAAGAATTCCTTGTCGAGGTCGAGGTGACTGCCGCAAAGGTCTTTTGATCGGCTTTAACGGATCAGCCGAAGCGCATCGTTTCTGACAATAGCTCGTCTACAGCCGCTGCATCTCTGCGCGGACTTTCGCCAGAAATCTCGCGCGGGTCTCAGGCGTGCAGTTGTTCATATCGTAGTGGGCGAGATAGCTGACGCCCCTTGCCGGTCTGGCCACCGCGCGCAGCACCCGGGTTGCCGTCTTTCGGGGCGGGTCTCCGGCAAGGAATGCCCGCAAGCGGTTGCCGCCATAGGTCGTCAGCACGACGATTTTCTTGATGTTGGTGAGCTTGCGCGTGAGTTTTCCACGGTCGCCCTCATCCATGTCGAACGTGACGCCGGGAAGCCAGACGCGGTCGAAATATCCTTTCAGAATGGCTGGCCAGCCAAAATTCCAGACGGGTGTCACGATCACCAGCGCATCGGCCGCCCGCAATCTATCGACGTAAGAGCGTACGGGCTCGATGTTGGCCGGAACCGTGTGGTAGCCAAGGCGCTCATCGCGGGTCAGCACAGGGTCGAAATTTTCCGCATAGAGATCGCAGTCGTCCACCTCATGCCCCGCCTTGAGCAGGGTCTCGCGGGCCTCGATGTGTAGGGCAGCACCGAAACTCGATTCCACCGGGTGGGCGTGAAGGATCAAAATCTTCATCAGCCACCTGCTTCCGCCAGACCGGGGAAGAGATAGTTCTCACCGCTTTTAAAATCGAAGTCGGGGTTTTCCCAAGCGATCATTTTGCCGGGATTGAGCAAACCCTTCGGGTCGGTTTCCTGCTTGAAGGCAAGCTGGACGGTGTCCGTCTGTTTCATGCCGCCTTCCTCCAGCGTATAGCGATGCGGATTGAAAATCGGGCAACCATTGTCCTGATGGATTTTGATGATCTCTTCCAGGCGCTCTTCCGTCGTGAAACGCACCAGCGGCAAACCGGAGCACTGAATGCGCCCATCGAATTTGAGGAATTCGAGATGGCCGGGAACTTCATCTCCGAAAATCTCGGTCATCTTTTGAACCTTGGCGACGTGATCCGGGCCGGGATATTGCACTTGCAGATAGGTGAAGCTCGGATCGACCTTCAGCGCGCGCAAGGTCGTGTGGTTCCAGGCAAGCTCATAGGCATGCGGTATGCCTTTCATGCTTTCTACCTTGTCGGAGCGAAACAGTATCTCGCCTTTCTGACGTTCGGTGAAAGCGGTAAAGGCATCCATGGATTGGGGTGCGACCATGAACACGCAGATCGATTGACCCCGATGGCGAATGAACGGTTTGTGGCGCGGAAAATAGTCGTAGGGGATCGGTGCTGCTATCGGCGCGATCTCCTTGACCAGAATACCGTTCTTGTGACCGACCGCATCGCCGAGCCGGACCGCATCCATGTAGTCGTCATAACCGACGAGAACGTCGACCCAATCATAGGCGGGTGCCAGTGGCATCTCGACCTCGACGATGATGCCATTTGTGCCATAGGCGTGGGTCACTTTTTGAAGGTCCCATGCGGTGAGGTCGAGCACCCGTGGCTCCGCTTCCATGGTCACGACGCGCAGGCGCAGGATGTTGCCAAGGTCACGCAGCCCGCCCCAGTGGATGGAACCAACGCCGCCTGAACCACCCGCAACAAAACCGCCGATCGTTGCTGACTGGGCGGTGGACGGATGGAAGCGCAGTTCCTGGTTGGAATGTGCTTTCGTCTGGCGGTCCAGCTCAGCGATGATAATACCGGATTCAGCGATGACGCGGCCGGGATGGATTTCCTTGACCGCGTTCATGTTGATGAGATTGAGGACGATTCCGCCCGATAGCGGCATGGCTTGTCCGTAATTGCCGGTCCCGGCGCCGCGTGGCGTCACGGGGACGGAATGGGCATAGGCAACCTTGAGTGTCTGGATGACCTCTTCGACTGATTTTGGCGAGACGATGAGGTCGGCGGTGACATTGTCCAGCTGCCGTTTCAGAACGGGGGAGTACCAGTAAAAATCCCGGCTCTTTTGGCGCACGAGGGCCGGATTGTCTTCCGTCGCAATGCCGTCGAGTTCTCTCTTGATCTGCGCGTAGTCGGCCATAGGTCACTCTTTCATCAGGATGGGGTCGAGGTCTCGGTAATCCGGCAGGCGACGGTCGATGCCCTTGCCATTGCGCATCACGATGCGGTCTGCCTGCGGACGGGACAGGAATTCGCTCCACCGACGCGCCGTAAACAGGACGAGATCGGCGGACAGGCCCGCGCCGATGCGGCCGATATCGCGGCGTCCGAGGATGTCTGCAGGCGTCGTGGTCACGATGCGTGCGGCCTCATCGATCGGGTGATCCAGATGGAGAATGCGCACCGCTTCTCTCAACACCTCAACGGCATCGAGATCGCCATAGGCATAGAACGGATCACGGGTGTTATCGGAGGCGACGGCGGTGGGCACACCGGCGGCGGTGAGTTCCTTGAACAAAGTCGTGCCACGCCAGCGCGGCGTTCTGCCCGCGTGGCGGTCCTGAAGGTACATATTGCACATCGGCAAGGACACCACCGAGATGTTCGCCTTGGCGACCTTGTCGATCACCCGCTTTATCGTGTCGTCGTTTTGGCGCGCCAGCGAGCAGCAATGCCCCACGGTGACGGCGCCTTGAAAACCATGACGAAGTTTTGCGTCGGCGATGGCCTCCAGCGTCAAGACTTCCCGGTCCTCGGTCTCATCGACATGCAGATCGATGTCGAGGCCGTTATCGGCAGCGCTGCGAAACATGGTGTCGAGGATTTTATCGAAATCCGGCAGGATGCGGGTTGCGCCGCCCAGCAATCCGCCATGGCGTTTGGTGGTGGCGACGATGGCATCGAACACCGGTTTGTCGAGCACGCTTTCAAGCGGCAGCAGAGCAACCGCCTGCAGGGCGATGCGGTCCTTCCACTCGTCCTGGATTTCCGCAAACAGAGGAAAGGAGATATCCGTCTGCGGTGGAATGCTGTCCAGATGCGTGCGGATTAGCTTCGTACCATGGGCATAGGCTGCCTTGAGTGAAAACTCCATACGTGCGCGGACATCATCACGCGACCAATGGGCGATGCGATCGGCGCGCACGTTCTCGAGTGCGCCCATAAATGTGCCATCGGGGTTCGGCCGACGTTCCCACACATGGCCCTTGTCCAGATGGGTGTGCATGTCGACGAAACACGGGAAAATCATGCCGTCGCGAAGGTCGGCCTGTGGCATGTCCGAACGGGCGGAACCCGCGGGTAAGACCGCCTCGATCATGCCATTGGCGATCACGATGTCCGCAGAAACAAGGCCATCCCTAGCCTGTGCTTGAAACCCTTCGACTACAACCGAAGGCAAGGTGGCGTTCGTGAGTGCGAAACGGTCCGCCTGTGGCAGGACCACAAATCCATCGGTCATCAATTTTCTCTTTTCAGGCTGCTCTCGTGCCAGCGATGCAGGAAGAGCCAGGAAATTAAGGAGGTTATGCAGAAGATGACGACGCCCAGCAGCGACAACAGCACCAGGGCTGCAAACAATCGAGGGATGTTCAGCCGATATTGCGATTCCAGCAGCCGGAATGCGAGGCCGGAGCCAGCACCGGCTGAACCCGCTGCAAATTCGGCCACCACAGCGGCAATCAACGCAAGCCCGCCGCCGATCCGCAGGCCCGTCATGAAATAGGGCAGCGATGATGGCAGTTTGAGGTAGATCAGCGTTTGCCAGCGCGAGGCGCCGTAGAGATCGAACAGGTTCAACAGATTATGGTCGACGCTTTTCAGACCCTGCGCCATGTTCGACAGGATCGGGAAGAATGCCACCAGAAAGGCGCAGATCAGCAGTGCGACCTGGGTCGTCGGTGTATAGATCAGGATCAGCGGCGCAATCGCGACGATCGGCGTCACCTGAAGAATGACGGTGATCGGGTAAAGCGCAATTTCTATCCATTTTGACTGCACGAGAATGATGGCAATGCCCACCCCGCCAATCAAGGCCAGCGCCAGCGCCTGAAGGGTGATCTTGGTGGTCACCAGCAATGCCGGAGACAGCGTGCCCCAGTCATTGTAAAGCGATTTTCCCACCGCAATCGGCCCCGGCAGAATGTATTGCGGGATCGCATAGGCGCTGATGATGGCTTGCCATATCAGGATCATGAAGATCACCACCGCGATCGGTATGGTTATGCGCAAAGCCATGTCGCGATTGACGGTCATTCGTGCTCCTTACCATCCATGGCTTCGATCAGCATGTTGGACACTTTTTCGCAGGCCTGACGATATTCCTCCGAGGTGCGATAATGGGCATCGCGCTCAAGGCTGGTGACGAGCGGGACATCTGCATGCACGCGGCCAGGCCTCGCCTTCATGACGACGATACGATTGGACAGATACGCGCTTTCAAAAACCGAATGGGTGACGAAAACGACAGCGATGCCGGTTTGCTTCCACAGGGTTAGCACATCATCGTTCAATTTTTGCCGCGTGATTTCGTCAAGGGCTGCGAAGGGTTCGTCCATCAGCAGCAGCTTTGGCTTCGTCACCAGCGCACGCGCGATCGAGACCCGCATCTTCATGCCGCCGGAAAGCTCCCGCGGGTAGGCATTGGCAAAATCGGTCAAGCCGACGGTTGCGAGTGCACGCGCCACATCGTCTTTGGCAGCGTTTTTCGATACGCCCCGCAGTTTCAGGGGGAGATGGACATTGCCGAACACCGTCTGCCAGGGCATCAGTGTCGGTTCCTGAAAGACGAAGGAAATGTCGCCTTCCGGCAGACCCTTGGAATTGATGCGCGAACTCGGCCAGTCGATCGTGCCGGAGGTGGCACTGCCCAGCCCGGCAATGATCCGCAACGCCGTCGATTTTCCGCAGCCGGACGGTCCGAGAAGACTGACAAACTCACCCTGCTCGATGGTCAGCGATACGTCGGTCAGCGCCAGCGTTCCGTTCGAAAACTGTTTGGAAACACCCATCATGCTGACCAGCGGGCGTTTGCGACCTTCTTTTTGAATGGGTAGCGTCGAAACGGGCGATAGGGTCATTACTTGGCCTTGGCAAACATCATGGCGTTAAGAACTTGGGTCCTAGTGGCGTTGATTTTTCCGTGAATTCCACGGCTGACATGCAGGACCGAAGTGCGTGCTCCGCGCACTCCTTATTTCTTGAGCGCCATACCCACGCCCTTGCAGACGAACTTTGTCGTGTAGGCTTGCTTGTAGTCCAGGTCGGCAGGTTCGACGCCGATCGCGACCATATCGTCGAAGAACTTCTTGTATCGTTCATCCGTCATGCAGCCGATGCCTTTTGTCGCCGCTTCCCCGGATTCGAGAATGCCGTACTCCTTCATCTTCGCGATGGAATAGGCGATCTGGCCATCCGTCATTTCCGGATTGTCCTTCTTGATCAGAGCATTGGCAGCTTTGTTGTCACCGTAGAGGTAGTTGTACCAACCCTCCAATGTCGCATCGACAAAGCGCTGGACCATGTCGGGCTTTTCATCGACCGTCTTCTGCATGGCGGTGATCATCGTCGAATATGGCGAATACCCCGCATCAGCGAGCAGGAAGACCTTGGGCGTCCAGCCGGTCTGCTTTTCGATTTCATAGGGTTCCGACGTCAGGTACCCCTGTTGCGCGGACTGCTTGTCTGCAATGAAGGGTGCCGGATTGAAGGTGTAGGGCTTATATTGCTCTTCCTTGAAACCGGGATAATTCTTCTTCATCCATTCGAAATAGGTGGCAAACCCTTCCTTGCCCATGAACACGGTGGTGAGTTTGCTCATATCCCCGAAGGTTTCGACGCCAACATCGGGATGCGCCATCAGGACCTGCGGGTCTTTTTGGAAGAGCGAGGCCACGCTGACCACCGGAATTCCTTCCTTTCGCGCATCCATGTCGCCCAACTGGCCGCTCATGTAGAAATCGACTTTTCCGGCGAAAAGGAGAGCTCGATTGGCTGCGTTCGGACCGCCTTGGACGATTGTGACTTTGAGACCGTGCCGCTCGTAAGTGCCATCTGCAATGGCCTGGTAAAAACCGCCATGCTCAGCCTGCGCCAGCCAGTTGGTTCCGTAGCGCACTTCGTCAAGCGCCGATGCCGGCTGGGCCGATAACGTCGCAGCGCACAGACCCAACGCGGCCAGGCAGCTCTTTGTCTCTGAAAATCTGAACATTTCGATCCGTTCCCCTGTTACCGGCATCGTAGGCGTGCCCGTTCTCTTTCATTTGAGCGGTTGCCATGATCTTTGAAAAGCATCAAAATTCGTGCGCATTGATGCCTTTACGGCATCACTTGCAAAATAGACTGCTGAAAATGGCAGCGCGCCTTAAAATTGAGCAAAGGAGGGTGCCGGTGCTGCACTCCAGAAAACTGCGTTACATTGATGAGATCGCCAGATGCGGTTCGATCCGCAAGGCGGCTGCGCGACTGAATGTTGCGTCATCCGCGGTTAACCGGCAAATCCTGGCGTTGGAGGAGGAGTTGGGAGCCCCGATTTTTGAGCGGATGCCACGTGGACTGAGGCTCACGGCAGCCGGAGAATTGTGCATCGAGCATATCCGCGAGGTTCTCAAAACCTATGAACGGATGGAAGCACGCATTCGCGGGCTGAAAACACCGCAGGCCGGCAAAGTCTCGATGGTTGCGACGGTGGGTCTTGCCGCCGGGCCGATGCCGCAGATCGTCGCCAGTTTTATTGCCCAGCATCCACGAGTGCATGTCCATCTGCGCAATGACGGCCCGTCGAACACGATTTCACCGGTGCTTGCCGGTGAGGTGGATATCGGCCTTGGCTTCAACATTCCCGCCACGCCTGGCATCCGCACACTGGCCAATTTCGACATACCGATTGGCGTCGTCATGCCGCCAGGACACCGTCTGGCGGGTGAAGGGCCGATCGACCTCGCAGACGTCGCTCAGGAACCTTTGGTTCTCGCGCAGTCCGGCACCAGTCTTCGCAATGTCATCAATTTGGCTTTCGCTCCGCTTTCCGTTGCGGTTCAACCCGTCGTGGAGAGCAATGCGTCCGATATGCTCAAGCAATTGGTCAAGCTCGGCACAGGGCTGACGCTGCTTAATCCGCTTGACGTCTTGGCAGAATGCCGACGGGGCGAACTCGTGTTTCGCCCTTTGGCTGGCCCACATCCTCGACATCAGCCCATGAAGCTCTTCGCGCGCTCGCGGTCTTCGCTCGACACGGTCACAAGCCTTTTCGTCGAATTTCTGCTGTCGCGACTGGCAGAGCTCGTGGCGGAGTTGGAAGCGAAGGGGCACGTGCCGCCGCAGCGTCAACCGGACAAGACCGATGGCGTTCACTTCACATAGAGATTGTCCAGCGAATAGTCGGACAGGTCGCGCAAGAGCTCGATAAAGCCCGCGACCTGATGGCGGCAGATGGCTGCCCCCTTGGCTGCGGTGCCCGCTGCCGCATTTCCGACGACGCCGTGCAAATTGAGATCGTGAGCAATCCACGCCAAGGAATGGGGCGGCAAAGGCTGCAACAAGCGCGACTGTTCCTTCATCCATTCGGCCTTCGACGTAAAATTCTGGGCGTGCTCCATCCGCACGAGGTCAGGGCGGAAATGAAGCATGAGGGATGTCTCGACCTCACCCCCGTGAATCCCGAATTTCTGCTCGTGTTCGGAGATCATACCGTCAGGATTTCCGAAACGACCCCATTGCGTGCTGACGACCGCCATACGATGTGCGACACGCAACTCACGCGCAACGATGCTCATGATATCGACATTGCCGCCATGGGAATTGACGATTACCAGCTTGCGAACACCCGCCTCAGCAACCTTGGCGCCAATTGCCGTCCAGGCCGGAATGAGGATCTCGGGTCCGAAGGATAATGTGCCAGGACCGTAAACATGCTCGTTGGCCTTGCCGATTTCTTGTGTCGGCAAGACCAGGAAATCGAGATCATCAGGTCGCTGCGTTTTCAGCTCTGCCAACATCCCATTCGCAATCGCGACATCCGTGGCCACCGGCAGATGCGGGCCGTGCTGTTCCGTCGAGGCGATCGGCAACACGGCAATCGTCCGGTCTACGGACAGTCCCGCGAAATCGAGCGTGTTCAGTTCATTCCAGTAAAACGGCTTTCCCATTCGTCCCCGCCTTCATCCATCTATCCATGCAGGCGTAAGAGATGAATCGAAGCTCGAAAAGCATCAATTTCAGTCCGGCCCGATGCCTTTTTGTGCTCGCGATGACCTGCATCTGCCGCAGTTATAAGAAACAAGTCGTTGGGCATGGTGCGAAGAAAGAGGAAGACCTTGCCCTTGGCGATCTTGCTCGCCGTGAGCTCGGGATGGCTGTTTCGGCTGCGGAAAGGTTTCGCTTCTACTTGCTCTCGCTCAAACTTTTGGCAGTATGGGAGCAAAGCAACAAAGGACGCGAATTGGCTTTTTTGTCGTGCCGAGGTGTCTGCCCCTGCCGTGGCAGACACAGATTTTAGGTCCCTTTGATTTGTGGAGAAACCGATGGGCCAGTTTGAAACGATGCGATTGACGAGACGTTCGATGATTGCCGTGTCGCTTGCTGCGTTCTCCGTGCGTCCTGCGGCTGCGGGCCAGTGGCGTTACCCACAGCCGGTCGGTATATCCGCAGAGGACATCGCCTGGTTTCGTCACGCAAGATCGACTTGGATCGATTGCGAATCCGGCGCACCGGCAATCATTCCAGATGGCATGGACGAGGCGACATATTGGGATGCATTCGATAATCCGGCATCCACCGCGCTCGCAAGACTGGAAAAAGTCACATGCGCTTTTTTCCTTCATGCCCGCTTTGGGCCGGGGCCATACACATTGGCAAAGCCTCTGAATGGTCGCAGCAGCTTTGAGGTGACAACGGAGCATATAAGGCTGCTGCAAACCACGAACTGGCGCTCGAGCACGGTCGATTGCAAGCGACCCTATGGCGATTTCGTGCATTTCGAGATCGACATGGCGCGGGCACTTGACGTGCCTGTCACCCGGAGTGCCGAAGGCTATGACGAGATTGGTGAGGAAGCGGAATCAAGAATGGACGTGTTGCATCAGGAGATGCTGTTCGTGCTCCAGTGCTATTTGGAAAACGCAACGATGGTTCCGGGCAACTGGCTCATACCCTATGATGGTTGGGAAGGCATTATCCTGCCCCGCTGTGAGCCGGTCACCACTCAAAAGATGGATGCTTACAAGGTGGCCATGGCTGAAATTGCCTTGAGAGGGATTGTTCAGTCGGAGTATGATCTTGTCAGTCCAAAGCTCAAGGCATCCGCAGACTTGTTCTCGATCTGATGTGCTTTGTGCGCCTCGCTAGAAGCACCGATCCGCTTGGCGCGGTAGGCTGCGCGACCGCCTCGACCCAACTGGCAGAACCGCGAGGTAACAGAGATGACCGAGATTTTCAGTCAGACATTTGAGCGCACGCTCGATGCGCTGGTCAAGCAGGCGGTTTCCGGCCAGTCCTTTGAGGCATGGACGTTCGATGATGTCCAAAGCCGCAGAGAAGCCGAGCGGCGCCTGTCTGAAAGAGGCGTCAACGCCCGCATTCGCAGTGCTTACAAACCTCTGCTCCACGCTTTTCTGGAGGAGATCGACCTGACGGGCGTCGAGAGTGTTCAAATCGCATATCCGGTCCACACTGCGGCACCGGCAAATCGTTTCCGGCTCGAAGCGTATCCCCTGGCGGCTTTGGTCAGAGAGGCCAAAATCGACTTCGTCCTGCGAGACGATGATGCATTTTTCTACGACGTGGTTCTGAAACGCGCTTCAGGAACCGAAACGCTGAAGGTGCTGGCTCCCAATCGAGTCCATGTCGATATCGTCGGCGAAACCAATGTCTCCCCCACGGGCTGGCTGCGCCGTGACGAAGATGAGGCCGGGGAGCGTCTGGAGACGGACTACGAGCGTCTGTTCGAACGTGCGATCGATGCCGTTGCAAAGCACGATTGGGGACATTACGAGCCCTATTTCAATGAGCTGAACATCCGCATCCTCTATCCCTCAGACGATTTTCCGCTTGCCATTGGCGATGAGGTGGTCAGCCTGCGCGAGGCGCTGCACGAGGACGTCTACTTCTCACTGCTCGAATTCTTTCAGAAAAAATCCGGTCGGCCGCTGGGCGACCGTGGCCTCAAACCCGGCCAGATTGTGCCCGAAGTCATCAAAAGCGACGCGGAGATTTCTGTTCGCATCGAAACCCGTCCACTTGGCACGACGTTTCTGGATGGCACGGATCACGCGATTGATACTGCCACCGCGCCGCTTGCTGTCGCTCAGATTGCATATCTGCTGGCAGAGATCGGTGGCGAAGAGTTCACGGCGCATGCGCGATCAGGCCGAAAGGTTTCGGCATGCTACGTGCGTGGAAGCGATGCGCCCGTGATGATCAGCGGTGGACAGCACCCGAATGAGACGACAGGTATCGTTGGAGCGCTCCGCGCCGCTGGTCAGCTGAAAACGAGGGCAGGGGCTCATTTCACGATTTCTCCGCTCGAAAATCCTGACGGTTACGCCATCCACCAGCGACTCCGTGTCGACAATCCCCGCCACATGCACCACGCCGCACGTTATACGGCGCTGGGCGATGATCTAGAATATCGGACGGTCGAAAATTCTGGAGCGCATCTGAACGAGAAGGACATACGCTTCAAAGCGCAGGCGTTGAGCGCAGCCACCCTGCATCTCAATCTGCACGGCTACCCATCGCATGAATGGACCCGGCCACTCTCCGGTTATGTGCCCCGGAATTTCGAGATGTGGACATTGCCGAAAGGATTTTTCCTGATCGTGCGGTATCACCATGGTTGGGCCGAGCAGGCGGAAGCGTTGCTCGACAAAGTCACCCGCCATCTCAGCGCCATTCCTGGCCTTCTGAAGAGTACCAACCGCCAGATCGGGCTCTATGAAATCCACGCCGGCGAAACCGGTTTCCGCACCATCAATGGCTTTCCATGCTTTTCGTCATTCGATGATAGCAACACCGTTCCGGTGACGTTGATCACCGAATACCCGGATGAAACGATCTACGGAGACAGCTTCGTTGCCGGTCATACCGCGCAGATGCAGACGGTCATCTCAGCCTATGAGGCCTGGCAAGAGATTGTGGCGTCGACACAGTCGGCAGTCGTTTAAGTCATTCGATCCGCATATTCGTCTCGGCGTCGAAGAGGTGAATATGCTCCTGTCGGAAATCCAACCCAATGGTCTTGCCACCGGTAACGGCAGCACGTCCATTCACGACGACGACGCATTCGGGTGTCGTTGCGGTCGTGATGTAGGTCGTTGAGCCGGTGGATTCGACAAGACCGACCGGCACGTTCAACGCCCCTGCGCCATCTTCGGTAATGGTCAGATGCTCGGGCCTCAAGCCGACGACAAGCTTGCGAGTGGGAGGGATGGCGCGGTCCAGACGGATGGTCTGTGGCTGGCCCAGATCAAGCACGAGGCTTGCTCCGTCCGGTCCTGCTGTCGCCGGAATGAAGTTCATCGCCGGTGAGCCGATAAACCCTGCAACGAAGCGGTTCACGGGCCTGTCGTAAAGTTCAAGCGGTTGCCCCTGCTGCTCGATCACGCCTGTGCGCATCACCACGACATGGTCGGCCATGGTCATCGCCTCGATCTGGTCATGCGTGACATAAACCGATGTCGCGCCCAGCCGGTCGTGCAGCGCCCGGATTTCTTTGCGCATATGCACGCGCAAGGCGGCATCGAGGTTGGACAGTGGCTCGTCGAACAGGAAGGCTTTGGGGTTGCGGATAATGGCGCGGCTCATCGCCACGCGTTGGCGCTGCCCGCCGGACAACTCCCGTGGATAGCGATGCAGCAGGTCCGACAGACCGGTGATGGCAGCCACATCCTCGGCCGCTTTCCTCGCTTCTGCCTTTTTGGTCCCGCGAATGCGCAGGCTATAGGTCAAGTTTTCCTCGACCGTCATGTGCGGATAAAGCGCATAGGACTGGAATACCATGGCCAGATCCCGCTTGCGCGGCGGCACGTTGTTCATCCGCTCACCGGCAATCACCAGATCACCTGCCGAGATCGATTCAAGCCCTGCCAAAGAGCGCAAAAGCGTAGACTTCCCACAGCCCGATGGTCCCACGAGGGCCACGAAGGCGCCCTTGCGAATGGTAAGGTCGATGTCCTTCAGCGCGTGATAGGCACCGTAATATTTGTTGACGCCGGACAATTCGATTTGATTGGTCATTTGAGAGCTCCCGATGTGAGGCCGGAAACGATGCGGCGCTGCAAGAGGACGAAGATGGCAAGGATCGGGGTCACATACATGGTCGCGTAGGCCATGATGTTGTTCCATTCGCTGGTGTTTGGACCCATGAACGAGTTGAGGCCGACGCTTGCGGGCTGCAATTCGATGTTCTGGATCATCGACTTGGAATAGACGAACTCTCCGAAGGCCTGCATGAAGATGAGTATGGCGCTGACGAGAATGCCGTTGCGGGCAAGCGGCAGCACGATGTTGAAGAAAGCACCGATGCGGGAATTGCCGTCGACCAACGCTGCTTCTTCCAACTCCATCGGTACCGCCATGAAGGTCGCCCGCACCAGCACGACGAAGAACGGCATGCTCTTGGCCGCAATCGCCAGAATGACGGCGAAGCGGGGATAGTCCAGCAAGCCGACTTGCGAGAACCCGACGAAGATCGGCGTGATCATCAGGGATGCGGGCAGAACCTGAAGCATCAGGATGAGGAATAGCCCGATATCCACCCAGCCGTTGCGGTAGCGCGCCAGAACATAGGCACAGCCGGTGCCGAGAATGGCGATCAGCGCCACAGAGCCGAAGGCAATCAGTGTCGAGTTCCACAGATAGCGCCCCATGTTCCGGCTTTCCCAGACATAGACGAAGGTGCTCCACTGTGCTGTCGATGGCCAGAAGCTTGGCGGGCTGGCAAACATCTCCGAGCCTGTTTTCAGCGCGGTGATGTACATCCAGTACAGCGGAAACAGATAGATCGCTGCCATGATAATAGCGATGGCGAGCATCATGCGATTTCGAGATGTTTCAGTCATCCGCGCACCTCATGACGTGTGGAGCGCACATAGACGATGGCGGCAACCATCACGAACACGGTCATGATGACCGAGATCGTCGCGCCCTTGCCAAAGTCATATTGCCGGAACGACAGGTCCCAGGCCCAATATTGCGCGACGTTGGAAGAGTTGTTTGGCCCGCCATCGGTGATGGCGGCGAACAGGTCGAATTGTTGCAGGGTGAAGATCAGCCCGAGCGAAATGATCGCACCTATCGTGGAGCGCATCATTGGCAGGGTGATCGTCCAGAACCGCTGCCAGGCATTGGCGCCATCGAGTTCCGCCGCCTCATAGAGGTCGTCGGGAATGGCGGACAGTCCCACCGATAGCAGGATCATGTTGAAGGAGGTTCCGAGCCAGATATTGGCAAGAATAACCGCCCAAAGCGAGAAATGTGGATCGGAGCGCCAGAAGATGTTGCTGTCGATCAGGCCGCTTTCCCGAAGGAAAAAATTCAGTACGCCGAAGTCGCCTGACAGTATCCAGTTCCAGATCGCGCCGACAACCAGACCGGGCATGACCCAGGACACCAGAAACAGGCCGCGCAGCCATGAAGAACCCGGAAAGTTGACCCAGAAAAACAGGGCTAGCCCGAAGCCGACAAGAAACTGACCGGCGATGGAGCCGACGACGAAGATGACGGTGTTGTAGAGAATGGGCAGGGTTTCGGGCTGCTTGAAAAGATCGATGTAATTCTTGAAGCCCACGAACGGTCTGATGATGCTTCCCAGGCTGAACATATCCACTTCCTGGAAGCTCATCAGGATATTGTAGAGCAGGGGCAAACCGGCCAGAATGAACAGGAAGGCGAAGGGTACGCCGACCAGACCAATGTCGAAGCCGCGCCCATCCGTGATGCTGGAAAATATCCTTTTCATGGAAGCCCCATATGCGCCGGTGGAGAACTGCCCGACGCCGAAGCCTCAAGCAGTTCTCTCCGGGAGGAAAGGTAGATGGCACTGATGCCATCGGTTTCTGGAAGCAGGCTTGGAAGCCCTAGCCTTCGATGAGCTTGATCTTTTCGGCCGCCTGATCGAGGGCCGCCTTTGGCTCCATCTGGCCGGTTAACGCCGCTTGGATGGCATCCTGAATGGCCTTGGAAATCTTTGGCCATTCGGGCGAGGGGCCGCGTGGCTTGGCATATTTCAGCTGCTCCACGAAGGTCTTCAGCGCCGCATCCTTGAGCGCATTGCCGGTTGGCGGGATCGGCAGATCAGAACGGGCAGGGATCTGGCCAAAATCCTTGTACATGGTGGCATCCTTGGAGGCGAAGAATTCAAGCGCCTTGAAAGCCTCTTGCGGATGTTTGGTATTGGAGAAAATCGCCCAGTTGTAATCACCCATGGCCGACGAACGCTCGGCTCCCTGCTGTGGCACGGGCAACAACGCCGTTCCCCAGTCGAACTTAGCGTCCGTCAACATGCGGTCGATTTCCCAAGGGCCGGAAATGGCCATGGCAGCATTGCCCGCATTGAAGGTCGCGGTTGCATCCCACTGGCTGCGCGTCAACGTATCAGGAGACGCCATTTTGCCATCCAGCAATTGCTTCCAGATCGTCAGTGCGCGAACAGCGCCGTCGCTATTGATGGACTTGTAGGTCGCGCCACCCATCTGTGCCCAGGGCAGGAACTGGAAGGTGCCTTCTTCATTGGCTTTGGCCGAGAAGGTAATGCCGTAAACATTCTTGGATGGGTCCGTCAGCTTCTTGGCCGTTTCCAGCAACTCGTCCCAGGTCTGCGGTGGCTTTTCCGGGTCCAGTCCTGCGGCTTTGAACAGGTCCTTGTTGTAATAGAGCGCAATCGTATTGGTGGCTTTCGGCACACCGTAATATTTTCCGTCCCAGGTGGTGGAGGCAAGCGGGCCGGGGAAGTAATTCTCCGGCTTGATCGTTGTCGACTTCGCAATCATGTCGGTGAGGTCGAGAAAGGCTTTGCGCGACGCAAACATCGCATGGTTGGGATTGTCGATGGTGATGATGTCAGGCGCATTGCCGGTCGAATAGGCGCGCATCGCCTCGCTCACCACATCATCGAACTGGATCTGGCGATACTCGATCTGAATGCCGTTCTTCTGAGCGTTGAATTCCTTGATCAGATTAGGGGCAGGCTGAATGTCGCGGTCCAGCGACCACAGCGTCAGCTTCACGTCCTCTGCCTGTGCGCCGAAAGCAAAGAGCGATGCGCTCGTTGCGAGAGCCGTTGCCACAGCAATCGTATATGTGCGGATACCCATAGTCTCCTCCTTTGTGGTTATCCAGAATTCTTAAATGGCGCGGCTTGGCCTCCTCCTTGCCGCGCCTGCAAACTTACACGGGGTCGACGACGAAACTGCCGCCACGGGCCTGCTTCAGATGGTTGAGCCCGTGAACCTGCCCCGTCATTTCCAGCGTGTCCCGGTAGACCGGATCATGCCAGCCTTCGATATCGATGGAGCCCGACCAGCCCGCCAGCCGCAGTTCCGAGATGATGTCCGTCCAGTTGCTGTCGCCGAAACCCGGTGTGCGCATGAGGACGAAGGGATGCTTGCCGAAGATGCCGTGTTCGCGAATGACGTCCCAGCGAATCGTCGCATCCTTGCCGTGAACGTGGAAGATTTTCGAAGCCCATTTGCGGATTTGCGGCAACGGGTTGATCAGATAGACCATCTGGTGGCAGGGCTCCCATTCGAGACCTATGTTGTCATCCGGTGTTTCATTGAAGATCAGTTCCCAGGCATCTGGATTATGGGCGATGTTCCAGTCACCAGTCGCCCAGTTGCCGTCCATGGCGCAATTTTCAAACGCAATCTTCACCCCCTTGTCGGCGGCGCGCTTGGCAAGCTCGCTCCAGACCTGCTTGTAGCGTGGCAAGCTGTCGGGCAGCGGCTTGTTGCGGATGCGACCGGTGAAACCGGCAACGCAGGTCGCGCCGAAATGGTGGGCGTTGTCGATGCAATCCTTCCAACCCTGCAAGGTCTGAAGGTCCATATCGGTTTCTTCCAGCGGATTGCCGAACATGCCGATGGTCGAGATCGTGATGTCGCGGTCACCGATGGCGTCTTTGCAGCGCTTGCCGAGATCAGCGATGTCCTGGCCACCGGTCGTCTGCCAGAAAAACGGCTCGAAACTCTCAAACCCCATATCGGCGATCTGCGCAATACGCTCGGCTGCCTGTCCCTTGGTGGCGCTGACCATGGTGCCGATGCGAATGGATTGTCCCTGTAGATTGCTCACTGTTGTCGTCCCTATGCTGCAATATCGACCGGTTGGCCAGACTTGGCGCTTTCAATCGCGCCAAGGACCATCGCCAGGCTTTTGATGTTGTCGTGACTGACTGTCTCAGGCTCACGGCCCATGCGGATGGCATCGAGGAAATCGGCAATCACGCTGGCGTGGCCGTGGGTTTCCTCATCGTTATCAGGAGGCGGCACGTCCACGGGCGTAAAGCCGTGCAGCAGACCGGGCTCGCTTCCAGCGACGGCGGCCTTGAAGGTCTCCTCGCCATCCCAGGTCAACATGCCCTTCGAGCCGACGATGCGCCATGCGCTTTCCCAGCTGGTGCGTTCACCCTCGGCGCACCAGGAGCCGCGATAGGTGAATGCGACATCGTCCGAAAACCGGAAGATAGCATTGGCCGCGGCACCATGTGCATACCAGGAGCCTGCCGGATTGGTTTCCAGGCAATAGACCGAAAGCGGTGACTTGCCCGATACGAACCTTGCGGCATCGAAGGTGTGGATGGCCATATCGAGAAGCAGGACATTGTCCATTTTCTCGCGGAAGCCACCGAAATGAGGGGCTAGGAAGAAATCGCAGTGGATGCCGGTTACCGTTCCAATAGCGCCACTCTTCACCAGCCTGCGCATGCGGCGCACACCTGCAATGAACCGCCGGTTTTGGACGACAGCGTGAATACGTCCGGCATCCTTTGCGGCGTGGCGCAAATCCTGTGCTTCTTCCATCGACGTCGCCATCGGCTTTTCACTCAGCACATGGCAGCCATGAGCAAGGCCCGTTTTGACCACAGAGTGGCGGGCGACGGGGATGACGACATCGAACAGAATATCTGGTTTGGTCTCCGTGAGAACGGCGTCCAGATCGGTGCCGATGACGGCGTTCTCGATATGAAATTCGCTAGCAAGCGCCTCGGCTGTCGCCCGGTCCAGATCAACCAGACCAACGATCCTAACGGCCTCTTGCATTTTCGGTGTGGTCTGCAACGCTCGGAGCCAGCCTTTGGCCATAGCTCCGCAACCACACAAAACGGCATTGTATGTCACTGAAATCCTCCTCCTACGGCAACCGAAACTCCTCTTCCGGTTTTCCGTAAACGTTTACGATACTATGGACAGCCGTCCGTTTTTGTCAATACTGTTTGAGAGATCACTTTAAGAGATGCGGAAAGGCACTTGATGAAGGGCATTCGCCAACTGGCAGAACATCTTGATATATCGATAGGAACAGTCTCCCGAGCCTTGAACGGAAAGGCCGATGTCAAGGAGGAAACGCGTCGTCGAGTGCTCGAAGCAGCCGACAGGTTAGGCTACGTTGCCAACCAGTCTGGTCGCTCTTTGCGCAAGGGGTCGACTGGCGTCATCGGTTTCATGATGCAGACCGGTCCGGAAATTACGGGACAGGGCGACACATTCTTCATGACCGTTTTTGATGGCGTGCAGACGGTCTTTGCCCGCCACAAACTCGATCTTGTGGCGCTGCTCTGTTCATCCGACGAAGACCCGGATGCCTATCTCCAGCGTGTCGTAGCACGCGGCTTTGCCGACGCCATCATCCTCTCTGCCACTCGTCTCCACGATGCGAGATTCGAGTTGCTTGCCCGCCACGACATCCCCTTCATTACATTGGGACGAAGCCAGACGGATGTCGGTCAGCCTTGGATCGATCTGGATTTCGAGGGCATGGCGGAGGTCGCGATCGAGCGGCTGGTGAAAAACGGTCACCGTCACATCGGCCTGATCTGGCCGCACGGCGATCTCAATCTCGGCCACGTTTTCGTCCAGCGATCGCGGGAGGTTTTGGCTCAACATGGGTTGTCTCTGGCAGACGAGCACATCTTCCGTGCAAAGCCGAGCGAAACCGGTGGCTACGGTATGGCGCGTCAGATCATGGCGTGTGATGTGCGCCCGACGGCCGTGGTGCTGGTCAACGAAACGCTCGTGACAGGCTTGTACCGGGGGCTCGAAGAAGTCGGCCTAATGCCCGGAAAGGATATCGCCATAATCGGGCGGCAAAGTTTGCAGGCGCAGTTCCTTCAACCAAGTCTCACCTGCTTCAGCCTGTCTCTTCGCGATCTCGGCATCAGCCTTGCCGAGAGCCTGCTGTCGATCATGCCGGAATACCAGGCGCACTATCCCAATGCCATCAAACGCAAGGTTTGGCCGATGGAGTTGATCGAGGGCAAGAGCGGCTAAGTGACCGGACGCAATCTCCATCGCTTCTGTTTGTGAGCAAACTCTTGAATGAACGCGATTGACACCCGGAGACATTCCGATATTCTGTTATAAAGTCTTATATAACATAATAATGGAACATCTAAAACCGGGAGCCTTGCATGAAACTCAAGCTAGCATTCCTCATTGCCACGGCATTGGTCGCCGCCCCGTCGCTTCTGTTTGCGCAGGAAAAGGGTGGCGTCATCAACGTTGCAACGATTGGCGAGCCGCCAACACTCGACCCTATGGCATCGACGGCTGACCTTGTCGGCATCGTTACGCAGCATATTTTCGAGACGCTCTACACCTTCGACAAGGACTGGAAGCCGACACCGCTTCTGGCCGAAAGCCTGCCGGACATCAGCGCCGATGGGAAAACCTACACGATCAAGCTCCGGTCCGGCATCAAGTTCCATGACGGTTCCGATATGGCCTCCGACGACGTCGTCGCCTCGCTGAACCGCTGGGTGAAAGTCGCCTCTCGCGGCAAGCAGGCCGCATCCTTCTTCGAGAAGATCGAAGCGACCGACCCGATGACGGTCACCATCACGCTGAAGCAGCCTTATGCGCCGCTGGTGTCCCTGCTGGCCTTCAACAATTCGGCAGCCATTGTCCTGCCTGCGGAGAAGCAGGATGAGCCGATGAAGGAGTTCATCGGTACCGGTCCTTACATGCTGAAAGAGCGCAAGGCCGACCAGTATATCCAGCTCGTGCGTTTTGATGGCTACAAGTCCCGGGAAGGCGACAGCAACGGTTACGGCGGCGCGCGCCATCAGTATCTCGATGAAATCCGTTTTGTGCCGGTGCCCGATGCAAACACCCGCGTAGAGGCTGCGGTTTCCGGGCAATACGACTATGTAGACAGCCTGCCGGTCGAATCCTTCGACAAGGTCAAGGCGTCTTCCGTCACCGAGCCTGTCGTCCTGAAGCCATTCGGCTATCCGGTCTTCGTATTCAATACGGCGGAAGGCGTGGCCAAGGATGTCGCCATGCGCAAGGCAATCCGTCAGGCGCTGAACATGGAAGACATGTTGGCCGCCGCTTTCGGCAGCACTGATTTCTACTCCGTCGATGGTGATATTTATCCCAAGAACTACGTCTGGAACACCGACGCCGGTGTAGAGGGCGCTTACAATCTCGCAGACCCGGAAGGTGCCGCCGAAGCTGCCAAGGCTGCGGGCTATGACGGGCAAAAGCCCATCCGCATTCTCACCAGCCGCCAGTATGAATTCCATTACAAGATGGCGCAGGTCGCTGCGGAATATCTGAAACTCGCAGGCTTAAAAGTCGACCTTCAGGTCGTGGACTGGGCAACATTGACCCAACGCCGTGCCGACAAGGCTCTGTGGGACATCTACATCACTCACAGCCCGTTCCTGCCGGAGCCAGCATTGATCGGTTCGCTCGCGCCCACCTCTCCCGGCTGGTGGGACACGCCTTTGCGCAAGCAGACGGTCGAGGCTTTCTCCGCCGAATCCGATCCGCAAAAGCGGGTCGCACTTTGGGCCGATGTTCAGAAAGCCATGTATGAGGAAATTCCCTACATGAAGATCGGCGACTTTAACGGACTGACGGCCAAGGCAAAGAAGGTCGAGGGTGTCGACCCGGCTCCATGGCCGTATTTCTGGAATGCATCCATCACGAAGTAACCCTTTTCGATCGTGCACGGATGCCCCTTGGCGGCGGCATCCGGCTTCGAAAGCGTTCCTTTCTGGAGCATGGAAAGAGAAATAGATGATCCGTTACATTCTTCAGCGCCTGTTCGGCATGATCGTCGTGATGTTCCTCGTCTTGACAATCGTCTTCGTCATCGTGCGCGTAACCCCTGGCGACCCTGCCGCCGTCATGCTGGGGCCGGATGCCTCCGCTCAGGACATTGCCGATCTACGCATGCGGCTGGGGCTCGATCAATCACTTGTCGTGCAATATCTGCTCTATCTCGGCCAGATGCTGAAGGGTGATCTCGGACAATCCATTTTTCTCAACATGCCCGTTACTTCAGCGCTGCTGGATCGTGCCGAGCCCACCTTTTTCCTGACGATCTTTTCGCTCGCTATCGCCACCATCATCGCGCTGCCCATCGGCATTTACGCCGCCTATCGCCGTGGCTCCTTCGTCGATCAGGCCGCGACGACCATAGCCATGTTGGCTGCGAGCATTCCCAGTTTCTGGCTTGGCCTCATTCTCATGCAGTTTTTCGCGGTCCGGCTGAACATCTTCCCCGTTTCGGGCTATGGCGGGCCGGGCGCCAGCTTCGCGGAGCGGATGTATCATCTGACGCTTCCTGCCTTCGCACTCGGTATCGTCTCCTCCGCCTTGATCCTGCGCTTTACTCGCGCCTCCATGCTCGATGTTCTGGGTGACGATTACATCCGCACGGCGCGCGCCAAAGGTTTGATCGAACGGCGCGTCATTCTCAAACATGCACTGAAAAACGCGTTGATCCCGATCCTCACGGTTATCGGTCTCACCGCCGCTGTGCTGATCTCCGGTGCGGTCGTCACCGAAACCGTGTTCGGTCTGCCGGGTGTGGGCAGTCTGGTGGTGTCAGCCGTGCTGCGACGGGATTATCCGGTCATCCAAGGGGCGCTGCTGGTGATCGCTGCGCTCTATGTCCTCATCAATTTCGCAATCGATATGCTGTATCTGGCGATCGATCCGCGTGTTCGTTATTAAGGGGGCGCGACAGATGGTCGATATTGCAGCAACACCCGCGCAGCCCGACGCCAGCGAAGGCTCGAAGTTCGTTCGCCGGTTCTTGAAGCGCAAGACTGTGGCCTTCGGCCTTATCATTTTGGTGGTCTTCGTCCTGCTGGCGGCGCTCGCCCCATGGATTGCACCTTACTCGCCATCCAAACTGTCCATCGTCAACCGGCTGAAGCCGCCAAGCGAGATGTTCTGGTTCGGAACCGATGAGTTCGGTCGTGACGTTTTCTCGCGCACGATCTACTCAGCGCGCCTGTCTCTTCTAATCGGCGCATCCGTCGTCGTCCTGTCGGCGGCAATTGGGGTAACGCTTGGGTTGCTGGCAGGTTTCTTCCAGCGGCTCGATACGCCGATTGCCCGGCTGATCGACGCGATGATGGCGTTTCCCGATATTCTGCTGGCCATCGCGCTGGTGGCGGCCCTCGGACCCTCCTTGACGACCGTCATCATCGCGCTATCGATTGTCTACGCGCCGCGTCTGGCCCGTATCGTTCGTGCCTCGACACTGGTGATCCGTGAATTGCCCTATGTGGAAGCCGCACAGGCGCTGGGCATCTCGACATTCCACATTATGACGCGGCACGTGCTGCGCAATCTGCTCTCACCGATCCTCGTGCAGGCAACATTCCTGTTCGCCAGCGCCATGCTGGCCGAGGCGGGCCTGTCGTTTCTGGGACTGGGTGTCAGCCCCGAAATTCCAACCTGGGGAACCATGATCGCCGCTGGCCGCCAATATATCGGGCAGGCCGACTGGATGACCTATTTCCCCGGCTTTGCCATCATTCTTTCCGTGCTGTCGCTGCAAATGGTGGGCGACGGATTGCGAGACATGCTCGATCCAAGACTGCGAAGGGATTTGTAATATGACCGGCGAAACTGTAAAGCCGCTCCTCCTCACCAACGTCAAGCCGATGGCATTCGGTGAAACCGCACACTCAGGCGCGACCGATATTCTAGTCGGTGCAGACGGCAAGATCGCCGCCATCGGCCAGTCCATAGACGCGCCTGCCGATGCCACCCGCATCGACGGCAAAGGCGCCTGGGTTTCTCCCGGCTGGGTCGATCTGCACGTTCACATCTGGCACGGCGGCACCGATATCTCCATCCGTCCATCCGAATGCGGTGCGGAACGTGGCGTCACCACGCTGGTTGATGCAGGTTCTGCCGGTGAAGCCAATTTTCATGGCTTCCGCGAATATATCATCGAACCCTCCAAGGAGCGCATCAAAGCGTTTCTGAACCTCGGTTCCATCGGTCTCGTTGCCTGTAATCGCGTGGCGGAATTGCGCGATATCAGAGACATCGACCTTGATCGCATTCTGGAATGCTACGCCGAAAACAGCGAGCATATCGTCGGCCTGAAGGTGCGCGCCAGCCACGTCATCACCGGGTCTTGGGGCGTGACGCCGGTCAAGCTCGGCAAGAAGATCGCCAAAATCCTCAAAATACCGATGATGGTGCATGTCGGTGAGCCGCCTGCGCTCTATGACGAAGTGCTGGAAATCCTCGGTCCCGGCGATGTCGTCACCCACTGCTTCAACGGCAAGGCTGGCTCGTCCATTATGGAAGACGAAGACCTCTTCAATCTGGCCGAACGCTGTGCGTCCGAAGGTGTGCGGCTCGATATCGGCCACGGCGGTGCATCCTTTTCGTTCAAGGTTGCGGAAGCGGCCATTGCCCGTGGTCTGCTGCCGCATTCGATCTCGACCGATTTGCACGGCCATTCCATGAACTTCCCGGTGTGGGATCTGGCAACGACGATGTCGAAGCTAATGTCTGTCGGCATGCCCTTCGACAAGGTTGTCAACGCGGTGACCCATGCGCCGGCAGAGGTCATCAAGCTCGACATGCAAAACCGCCTATCGGTCGGTGCGCGCGCCGATTTCACGATCTTCGATGTCATCGATTGCGATCTCGAAGCGACCGATTCCAACGGCGATGTCTCGCAGCTGAAGCAATTGTTCGAGCCGCGATATGCGGTGATCGGTGCGGAAGCGACCGTCGCCAGCCGCTACATTCCCCGCGCCCGCAAACTGGTTCGCCACAGCCACGGTTATTCCTACCGCTGAGTGCTGCCAGACATGAAGAGTATTTTGCATGACACAGGAGTTTGCGTGACCCAGTCCCCGATCAAGTCAGAAGCGAAGGCGCAAACGCCTTATGACCGGCTTGCCGCGCTCGGCATCGAACTGCCGCCACCAGCACCTCCCATTGCCAACTTCGTGACGCATGTCATCGAAGGCAATATGCTCTACCTGTCGGGCCAAGGTCCGCGCGAGGCGAGTGGTTTCCTGCACACCGGAAAGGTCGGCACGGATGTTTCGTCTGACAAAGCCTATTCCGATGCGCGGTTGACCGGCATCAACTTGCTGTCCGTCATGCATGATGCGTTGGGTGATCTCTCCCGCGTTAGGCGCGTCGTGAAACTGCTCGGCATGGTCAATGCCGCGCCTGATTTTCTGGACCATCCGCTGGTGATCAACGGCTGTTCAGATCTTTTCAACGCTGTCTTCGGTGAGGCAGGCCAGCATGCCCGCTCCGCCGTCGGCTTCGGTTCGCTTCCCGGCAATATCACGGTCGAGATCGAAGCGATCGTCGCGTTGCACGCTTAGGGAGACGGTCAGTGGTTACGCCAGCCCATCAGCTTTTCGATACGAGCGGCAGACGCCTTGACGCGGTCGGCATAGCCGGACTTGTCGGCAACGATCTTCTGCTCGGGAAGCACGATGGAAATCGTCGCCACGCAGTCTCCCCTGCTGTCGACAATCGGCGAAGCAATACAGGCAACGGAATAATCGGACTCACCCGCCTGTATCGACAACCGCTCCTCGAACGCCTTGCGGGCCGCATCCGACAGGGATGCCGCATCGATCGTCGCGCGACCGGTGGGAGAGATGCGGGCGCCGCGTTTGAACAGGTCGATGCGCTCTGCCTCGGGCATATGGCCGACAAGCAGGCGACCGGACGCCGTCCAGTTCAGTGGCACGCGGGTACCGACGCGGGACGCGACCTGAAAATGGCTCGGGCCCTCGGCCATGGCCAACACCAGCATATGCTCGGCATCGCGACCGCAAACCTGAACGGTCTCACCGGCTTCGCGGCAAAGATCGTGCATCTCATGGGTGGCCACGCTCATGAAATCGAGCGAGCGGGCGTAGGCAAGGCCATAATGATAGAGGCGAGCGCCGAGCCAGATCATGCCATCGGCATTGCGGGCCAGCATGTTCTTTTCCACGAGGTCATCGATGATGACGTAGACGGTAGACAGCGGCGCCTTGACTGCCTTGGCAATCGCATAGGCGCCGGCGGGCGCGCCTGTCTCGTAGAGATAATCGATCACCTGCAAGGCTCTGTCGATGCCGCTGACCCGCGACCGACGCGCTTTGCCCTCGGTTTCCACCGCAGGAAGATCGTCGGAGGCAACGTCCAATGATGTGTTCAAACCCAAGACAACGCTCCCGCACGTTAAAGAACCTATTGCATTACTATGGCATAGGCCTGTGCAGGGCAACCCAAATCAGAACCGGAAGCGCCGGTTCCCAGACTGGAGAATGATAATGTCCGACGATATCAGAACAAAGCTCGGCCTTCGCCCGGTCATCAATGTCTCAGGCACAATGACCAGCCTTGGGGCATCCATCGTCGTGCCGGAAGCGGTTGCCGCCATGGCAGCGATCCTGCCGCAATTCGTCGAAATCAACGATCTTCAACGCAAGGCAAGTGCCATCATCGCGCGCCTGACAGGTGCCGAAGCCGGGTTCGTGACGGCGTCTTGCTCCTCCGGCATCAGCCTTGCAGTTGCGGGTACCATTACCGGCCCAGACCTTTTGGCGATCGAGAGACTTCCCGAAACCACGACGCCGAAGAACGAGGTTCTCATTCAGATGGGCCATGTGGTGAGCTACGGCGCTCCGGTCGATCAGTCCATTCGCCTTGCGGGTGGCAAGGTGGTGATGATCGGGCAGGCAACATCCACGCACCGCTATCACATGGAAAACGCCATTACGGAAAACACGGCAGCTGCCGTCTACGTCGTCTCCCACCATGTCGTGAATTACGGCCTGCTCCACCTCAAGGAGTTCGTGGAAATCGCTCACGCCAAGGGCGTGCCGGTCATCGTCGATGCGGCTTCCGAATATGATCTCAAGCTCTTCATCGAGCAGGGTGCAGATATCGCGCTTTACTCCGGCCACAAGTTTCTGGGCGGGCCGACATCGGGCATCGTTGCAGGTAAAAAGGAGCTTGTTCGCAATGCCTTCCTGCAAAACATGGGTGTTGGCCGTGGGATGAAGGTCGGCAAGGAAAGCATCTACGGCGTTATGGCCGCCCTTGAGGCCTGGGAAAAGCGCGACCATGCGGGCGTCCGCGAACGCGAAACTAGCTATCTGAACCTGTGGGCACAGACACTGGCGAACCGCCCAGGCGTCACAGCTCTGATTGAACCCGATCCGACCAACAACCCGCTGGACCGCATGCGCGTGATCATCTCCGCGCAGGAAGCCCACATCACCGCCTGGGATCTGGCCGCTGCACTGCGCTCCGGCCCGCAGCCGATCATCGTGCGCGATCATGAGGTCGAGCATCACTACTTCTACCTCGACCCCTGTAACCTGCACCCCGGTCAGGAAACTGTCGTCGCATCGCGGCTAGCCGAGGAACTGGACAAGGCCCGCGCCTCCAACGAAATCATCGCGACCCCCTTCGAGGATCTGAGCCGTCACCGCTTTAACGGCACACTACGCTGGCCGGACTAAAACCGGCCACCCTCAGACAAAAACAAGGGAACGATCATGAACACGCCAAACACCCAGACCATGCCCTTCGCGTCAGCAGCCAACGACCCGGTCCTGTCGGTTGAAAAGCTGCGGACGTCGTTCGTGGTCGATGGCAAGTGGAAGCCGGTCGTTCGCGATATCTCCTTTGCGGTTGGACCCGGTGAAACGGTTGCTATCGTCGGGGAGAGCGGCTCGGGCAAATCGGTCACCTCCTTGTCGATCATGCGGCTGTTACAGCCAGACACCAGCCGCATCGAAGGCAAGGTCATGCTCGGAGGTCGCAACCTGCTCGCATTACCCGAACACGAAATGCGGAAGGTGCGCGGCAATGATGTCGCCATGATCTTTCAGGAGCCGATGACGAGCCTTAATCCGCTTTTCACCATCGGTGACCAGATTTCCGAGGCTTTGCTATGCCATTCGCCGATGAGCAAACGCGAGGCCAAGGCCGAAACCATCCGCATTCTCGAAAAGGTGCGGATACCCTCTGCCGCTTCGCGCTTCGATGAGTACCCGCACCGCTTTTCCGGCGGCATGCGTCAACGCGTGATGATTGCCATGGCATTGGCGACAAAGCCTAAGCTGCTGATCGCCGACGAACCGACGACTGCTCTCGACGTGACCATCCAGGGCCAGATTCTTGATCTCATCAAGACGTTGCAGGAGGAAGAGGGCACCTCCGTTCTGTTCATTACTCACGATATGGGCGTGGTCGCGGAAATCGCGGATAGAACCGTCGTCATGTATCAGGGCGAGCAGGTGGAAACCGGCGCGACGACGGACATCTTCCACCGCGGCCAGCATCCTTATACGCGCGCGCTGCTATCAGCAGTGCCGGTGCTGGGTTCGATGCAGGATTATCAAAGGCCTCGGCGCTTTCCGGTCGTCAATGTGTTGACGGGCGAATCCGATGTTCCCGTGGAGGTTAGTGATACGGTGGCCAAGGGGCAACCGGTGTTGCAGGTTAAAAACCTTACCAAGCGCTTCGATATCCACTCCGGCCTGTTCGGCACAGTCACGGGCCGCGTGCATGCAGTGGAAAATGTCTCGTTCGATCTCTACGCTGGCGAAACGCTGTCTCTGGTCGGCGAATCCGGTTGCGGCAAGTCCACCACCGGTCGCGCCATCATGCGGCTGATCGAACCCGGCAGCGGCTCGGTTCTCGTTGAAGGGCGAGACGTGCTCAAGCTGGACAAAAAAGACATGCGTGAGATGCGCAAGTCCGTGCAGATGATCTTTCAGGACCCCTTCGCCTCTCTGAACCCCCGCATGACCGTGGGCGCCGCCATCGCCGAACCTTTCCTCGAACACAAGATGGGCGACAAAAAGCAGGCGAAGGACGTCGTTGCCGACATGCTGAAGAAGGTCGGGCTGACGCCCGACATGGCCAAACGCTACCCGCATGAATTTTCCGGCGGCCAGCGACAACGTGTCTGCATTGCCCGTGCACTGGCGCTGAAACCGAAGGTCATTGTTGCGGACGAAAGCGTTTCGGCGCTGGATGTGTCGATCAAGGCGCAGGTCATCAATCTGATGCTGGATTTGCAGCAAAGCCTGGATTTGGCATTCCTATTTATCAGCCACGACATGGCGGTGGTGGAGCGGGTCAGCCACCGGGTGGCTGTCATGTATCTGGGCGAGATCGTGGAAATCGGACCACGCGCGGCGGTATTCGGCAATCCGCAACATGCCTACACGAAACGTCTCATGTCAGCGGTGCCCGTGCCGGACCCGGATCGTCGCAGGCTCAAAAGTGCCGCCGCCATCGAGGAATTGAAAAGCCCGATCCGTCCCGTAGATTACCAAGTCCAGCCCGCACGTTTCCGCGAAGTATCGAGCGGTCATCTTGTCGCTCAAGCCTGACAGGTAACGGCGTCACGGTCTTGTGTTCCTACGGTTAACGAAACCGTAACGCAAATTCACGAAGCTTTGTGTTTCGGTGCGGTTGCCGTCATGCGGTCAACTTCTTTATGTACGGGTTTGCTGAACAAGGCGGGCAAGGCATTTTATGGCATATTCAGATCTTCTAGGGTTCGTACCCGTGAGGCTGCGGAAATTCATGAATTCATCCATGCGGGTGGCGGCAGTGGCAGCGCTTTGCGGCGCGCTGGCGGCCTGCACATCCATGGGCATCGATACCGCCTCCAAGGAGCCGCCGAAGCTGTCGTCCAAAGTTGCCGCATCCATGGCATCCAAGGGAATGAAGCCTGAAAGCCCCGTGCTCGTTCGCATCTTCAAGCAGGAAAGCGAACTCGAAGTCTGGAAGGTTGATAAATCCGGCAGCTACGCGCTGTTCAAGTCGTACCCCATGTGCCGCTGGTCGGGGAAACTCGGCCCAAAGACCAAGAGCGGCGACAGACAGGCGCCGGAAGGTTTTTATCACGTCTCGGCCGGCATGTTGAACCCGAACTCGCAATATTACGTGTCCTTCAATTTGGGCTATCCGAACCGCCTGGAATCCGCATTGGGTTACACCGGTGAAGCATTGATGGTGCACGGCGCCTGCTCCTCGTCGGGCTGCTACGCCATGACCGATCAGCAGATCGGCGAAATCTACGCGATTGTCGATCGGGCGCTCAAAGGCGGCCAGAACCAGTTCCAGGTCCAAGCCTATCCGTTCCGCATGACGGCCAAGAACATGGCATCTTATAAGGACGATCCGAACTTCCCGTTCTGGAAGACTTTGAAGGAAGGCTATGACAGTTTCGAACTGACCAGACGTCAGCCGAAAGTCTCGGTCTGTGGTCGCCGCTATGTCTTCAACAGCGAGTTTTCCGGTGGCGAACCCAGCGATCCGCTCGCAACGTGCCCTGCTGTCGTCAACCAGCCGGAACCGGCGGTTGCCGCCAAGCTCAGCGCCGAGAACCAAAAGCTTGCCGCAGCGCTCAGCCAGGGAACCTCCAGCGCTGTCAACTCTTATGTCGATGGCGGAATGCACCCCAGCTTCCGCGCCCTGTTGAAAAACAATGGCGCAAAGAGCATGGCGGAGAAGGTGTCCGGCACGAAATACCCTATCAGCCGCCCCGAAGCGGCCCTCGCAGACCCGTTTGCGGGCTCGCGATAACATATATCTGACAAGGATACCGATTGAAAATGGACTCTACGACGCGCAGGTCTTTCCTCTTGGGTACCGGAGGTTTGGCCATGACGGCGCTTGCCGGGTGTAACACCACGCCGCGCGAGGTGACACAGCGCAATGTTCGTCCCGTCGCCGATCCTTTCTACGCGGAAATCTATGGTCCAAAGCCGGATGAGCAGTTCCCGCTTCCCGCCATACCCTACGAGAAAATCGACCCGCGCTTTTATCGCCAGATGGTGGACAACCCAACGGGCGAACGCCCCGGCACGATCGTGGTCGATACCGCCAACCATTTCCTTTATCTCACCTATGAAGGCAATCAGGCCATGCGTTACGGCGTTGGCCTGGGCCGCGCCGGTTTCGAATGGGCGGGCAGGGGCGTCATCCAGTACAAGCGCCAATGGCCGCGCTGGACCCCGCCGGACGAGATGGTTGCACGCCAGCCGGAGCTAGCGCCCTACAGTTCCGCCAATGGCGGCATGGAGCCCGGTCTCAAGAACCCGCTCGGTGCGCGTGCGCTTTATATCTTCAAGGATGGCCAGGACACGATCTATCGTCTGCACGGCTCGCCGGAGTGGTGGAGCATCGGCAAGTCGGTGTCGTCGGGTTGCGTGCGCCTGATGAACCAGGACATCGTCGATCTCTACAATCGCGTCCCAGATGGCACGCCGATTGTCGTGATGTCGGGTGCAGGCGCATCGCAATCTGTGGCCGTTGCACCAGGTCTGGCACCCATGGGGGACCAGCCCTACCCGGACCCGTATTATTGAGCGCAAACGCTCTAATGGGAGGGAATGTTTCCTTCCCATTCGACGCAAACGGATGCGCCCTGGGATGATTCGGTCGGAAACTGGGTGAGCTTTGCCTTGAGGCTCTGCGCCATGGCTGTGATCAGCCGGGTACCAAGGCCGGTGCCCTTAGGCGGGTTGGCGCTGTCCATGCCGATGCCGTCGTCTTCGACCACAAGGCGCACGAGGCTTCCGTCCGTTTTCAGCAGAATACGGATTTCGCCGACGCCATCGGGATAGGCATATTTCAAAGCATTCGTGGTCAATTCGGTCACGATAACACCCAGCGCCACGGCCTGATCGGGCGACGCCTTGACCGGGTCCATATGTGTTGCGATCTGGATTTTTTCGCTGTCGCGGGCCGATTTGGCAAGATCTTGGATAATCGATGACAGATACGAGTCGAGCTCGACCTCGCCGACATTGTAGGCCGTGTAGAGACTGCGATGCACACCGGCGATGGCGGAAATGCGGCTCTGCGTTTCCAGAAGTGCAGTACGGGCCTCAGCCGTCGTCACGGCGTTCAACTGCATCCGGATCATGGCCGACACCAGCGACAGACTGTTGGCGATCCGGTGGTTCATTTCCTTGGAAATAAGCTCGGCGCGCTCTTTAGCCTGAACCAATTGCCGTTCCGCCTCTTCCTTTTCCCGACGAAGCTGGAAGTTGTCCAGCGCGTGGTGAATGGAATTCAGCAGAAGCGGAAAGAAATCGTCGGCAACATTCTTGATGACGTAGTCGGCGGCACCCGCTTTCAGGGCATCGATGGCAATCTGGGCTTCGCTGGCACCGGTGACGTAGAGAACCGGGATATCCCGGCATGCCTCGCCAATCGCCGCCAGAAACTGAAGGCCAGTACCATTCTGGAAATAATGGTCCAGAACCACGGCATCGAAGCTGCCTGCACGGAACTCTTCAAGTCCGGCAGCAACGGAGGATGCATGAATAACGTTTATGTCATGCCGACCCAGCACGCGTTGTGCGAGCTTTGCAAGGGTAGGGTCGTCATCGACATAGAGTATTCTTAAAGTCATTAAGCGTTCACGGGACCTGAATTACGGAAAAGAACAGACCGAGATTTCTGATGGCGGTTGCAAACCCCTCATAGTCCACCGGCTTGGTGATATAGACATTCGCGCCGAGATCATAGCACTTCTGAATCTCGGTTTCGTCATCCGTCGTCGTCAATACCACAACCGGAAGGCGTTTGGTGTATTCGTTGCTCTTGATCTGTTCGAGAATCTTGATTCCCGATGTGTCGGGCAAGTTCAGGTCGAGGAGAATGAGCAGATAGCGGTCCTTGCTGACGAGACCGTCTCGTTCCGGGCCGAGGATGAAATCCAGTGCCTTGTGACCAAGGGTAAAGGGCACGATCTCGTTGTTGACGCCGGCACGGCGCACATTCTTTTCGATAAGGCGCGCATGGCCCTCATCGTCCTCGATCATCACGATCGTGACTTCCTGTCCGGTTGCTTTCATATGTCGTTCCCTCGCGTTATTTTTCTAAGATCGGTCGGCAATGTCAGGTGAAACGTGCTTCCCTTGCCGAGCTCGGACGCGACCGTGATGTCTCCACCCAAATTTCTGATCAGCGAGCGCACATGGGCAAGTCCGATGCCTTCACCCTGCTGGTCCTGTATGCCCGCACGGCGGAAGAGTTCGAAAACGCGTTCCAGATCGTCTTCGGCAATGCCGCGACCATTGTCGCTCACATCGATGCGTACGGTACCGCGCCCTTGCGGCAGAATACGGGCGGTCAATTCCAGGGGGCGTCCGGGCATCTGGTACTTGACGGCATTATCGAAGAGATTACCGAGGATTTGGTCGATCGAAATCCTGTCGGTGACGACGGTAAAGCTCTGTACGTCGACATCGATCTTGCCACCGACGGCGCTGACCTGATGCTGCACACTGGCGCCCGCCGTGAGCAGCAGGTCCTTCAAATCCACTTTTTCAGCCTGCAGCTTCCGGCGGCCATCGCGCGAAATCTTCAAAATGGCGTTGATCAGCTGGTCCATCTTGCGGGTGGAGGAGCGGATGAAGCGCATGGCTTCCGGCAAATCCTCTTCCACGGCCAGCCTTGCATCGCGCACGTCGTTTTCGGACAGGGGCTTGCCGTCTGCCAGAACGAAGGCCTGGACGGGCTTCAAAGACGTATCGAATTCCGACAGGAAGCCCATGATGTTGACCAGAGGTGCGCGCAGATCGTGGGTCACGATATAGGCGAATTTCTGGATTTCCTGGTTGGCACGCACAAGGTCTCTGGTGCGCTCGTCGACGCGTTCTTCCAGACCTCTGTTCAGCTCGTCTACCTCTTCGCGCGACCGCATGAGTTCACGGATATATTTGGAGATGAGAGCAAGCGCTCCACCCAGCACGGCCAGGATGGCGACAGCACCGACGATGGTCACCCAGCGCAGATTTTCCGCAGCGGCCAGTTGATCGGCAACGATGATGCGCAGCCGATTGTCGGCTGTTTCCTGGAAGCGCCCAAGCGTGGCCCTGATATCGCGCATATAGGCAAGACCGGTGTCGCTGCGCACCAAGTCGATGGCCTCAGACGTCTTGTTTTCGTTCATCAGCTGAACGGCGCGTCCGATTTCGGCCATCTTGGCGTCGAGGTTGGATTGAAGCGCGGGGAGGTCGTTAAGATATTCGCGCCTGTCGCCGATACGCTCAACCAGCCGCTGGCGTTTTTCGTCCAGGGTTTTCAACGCGTCCTGATAGGGAGCAAGGTAGCGCTCGTCACCCGTCAGCAGGTAGCCACGCTGGCCCGTTTCGGCGTCCTGTATCGTGGTCAGCACGTCTAGAATAGCAGCACGCACCCGGCGCAGATCGGCGGTTTCCTGCGAGTATTTGTTGTTCGCCTGCACAAGCCACAGCGACGTCCCGACCATGCCGAGAAGCAGTGCGATCCCCAACCCGAACATGATCATTGTTCGCTGAACGAACGCAGATAGTTTTGCCACCCCAAACCCCGTAGCTTTTAAGTTGGTTCGTAAGTAATCCAGCGGATATGCCATATGCAAGGCGTTGCCGCATTAATGGTTAAGTTGTTCACTTTTATCGAACAACGCGCTGGTGCGAGGCTGAACGGATACACAAAAAAGCCCACCGCGGTTATCGCTGGTGGGCTTTTTTCGTCAGGCGCAGGTCCTGTTTAGAGGTTGCGGCCGATATCGAGGAATTTCTGGCGACGCTCGGCGCGAAGCTGGCTGCCGGAGAGAGGTGTCAGGTCCGCCAGCGCCGCCTCGATCGTCTTGCCGGTCGCTTCGATCACCGTTGCGGGGTCACGATGGGCGCCTCCCAGCGGCTCGGGAATGATGGAATCGATCACGCCAAGCGACTTCAGATCTTCTGATGTGATTTTCATATTGGTGGCCGCTTCCTTGGCACGCGTCGAATCACGCCACAAAATGGAAGCCGCACCTTCCGGCGAGATGACCGAATAAATGGCGTGCTCGAGCATATGAACGCGGTTGCCGGTGGCAATGGCGATTGCCCCACCCGAACCGCCTTCGCCGATCACCACCGAGACGATCGGAACTTTTGCATTCAGACACATTTCGGTCGAGCGGGCGATGGCTTCCGCCTGGCCGCGCTCTTCCGCACCAACGCCGGGATAGGCGCCTGCGGTATCGATCAGGGTGATCACCGGCAGCGAGAAACGGTCAGCCAGTTCCAGCACGCGGATCGCCTTGCGGTATCCTTCGGGGCGTGGGCTACCGAAATTGTGCTTCAGGCGCGATTTGGTGTCGTTCCCCTTTTCCTGTCCGATGATCGCAACCGGCCGGCCATTGAAACGGCCAAGGCCTGCCTGGATTGCTGCATCCTCGGCAAATTTGCGGTCACCGGCCAGCGGCGTGAAGTCGGTGAACAGTGCCTTGGCATAATCGACGAAATGCGGGCGCTGCGGATGGCGTGCGACCTGCGTTTTCTGCCAGGCGTTCAGCTTGGAGTAGATGTCCAGCATCGCGTCCCGGACGCGCGATTCCAGGCGCGAAATCTCCTCCGACGTATCTATGCTCTCGTCTTCGGCTGCGAGTTTCTTCAACTCCAGAATTTTGCCTTCAAGGTCCGAGATAGGTTTTTCGAAGTCGAGGTAGCTGTGCATGAGATCCGTTTCCGATCGTTTTGCGCAAGGTTTGACCGGGTGGTCCCGGCGGTTCCGGTCGCTCTATTCAAGGTTTTTGGCCTGTTTGGCAAGAGGGTGGTGCGTTTGTACCAGCTCTTGCAGCCTTTCTTCCAGCACATGCGTATAGATTTGTGTCGTGGAAATGTCCGAATGGCCCAGCAATTCCTGCACGGCGCGAAGGTCTGCGCCGTTCTGCAGCAGGTGACTGGCAAAGGCGTGCCGCATGACGTGCGGCGAGATGGCAGAGGGCGACAACCCGGCCCGGATGGCGATGTCCTTCAGATCACGCGCAAACACCTGCCGCGGCAGATGGCCTTGCTTGCCGTTCGATGGAAACAGCCACGGGCTTTCCGGCTTTCCCTCCACTTTGGGTGCCAGCAGCTTGCGGGCGCGGTCATAGCTGTCCATCGCTTCCATCGCCGTGCGTGACAGCAGAACCATCCGGTCCTTGTTGCCCTTGCCACGGATCATCAGAAACCGTCCCTCATGGCGCAGCACGGCCGCGGGCAGCGAAACGAGTTCGCTCACGCGCATGCCCGTGGCATAGAGAAGCTCCAGCAAAAGATGCATGCGGATGCGTGACAGCTGCCCGGCGCCTTCCGTCTGCGCTTCCTTTTGCGCCTGCGCAAGAAGGGCCGAGACATCGGCAACGCTCATGATCTTGGGAAGCGAAAGACCCTTCTTGGGCGAGTCCAGAATGCTCGTCGGGTCGTCTCCCCGCAGCGCTTCCGAATACAGAAACTTGTAGAATTGCCGCAGACAGGACAAACGCCGCGCCTGCGACGAGGCGGCAAAGCCCTGCGCTGAGAGATGGCCGAGATAGGCGGAGATATCCGATGTCGTCGCGTCCGCGACAGGCGTGTTTCTGGCCCTTAGAAATTCCCTGAGATCGTTGAGATCGCGGTCATAGGACGTCAGCGTGTTGAGTGCCGCGCCACGTTCGGCGCTCATCATCTCCAGAAAACTCTCCAGCCGTGCCGTATCCTGTCCAGCCATTCAGGCGCGCTTTCTTTCGGTCATGGCGTGGGCGGGTTCAGCTTTTCGGAGGGTATGCGCACCGTCACCTCGCGCTCCCTTGGCTGCACCAGCATCACCAGCGAAATCATGCTGCCATAGATGATGCCCGCGATGGCAGCCAGGACGAAGATGAAACGTAAAAGGGTTGGCATGGATACTCCGGGCAGGTCTCGTACACTATATGAGAGGCGGCTCGATCAACGACAAGGCCAGTGTCTTGATCGTGAAATGCGTCTCCAAAGCGATTCTCTTTCTATAAGGCGCAATTAGGCTTGACGCTTGGTAAACATTTGCAGATACCGATGCCAAACGGGCCATCATTCATGAGCGAAACCAGCACAACGACTCACTCTGGTTTGGGTGAAAAAACTATCGGTGAAAGAGCCCGGGCGAAGCTTGGAAGACGCAACGTGATTTTCGTCGGCCTGATGGGCGCTGGCAAATCCGCAATCGGCAGGCTTGTCGCGCAACAGCTAAGAATTCCCTTTGTCGATACCGACGCCGAAATCGAACGCGTGTCGCGCATGACCATTTCCGAACTGTTCGCATCCTATGGCGAAGACGAATTCCGCGCACTGGAAATGCGGGTCATCAAGCGGTTGCTGCGTGGCGGGCCGAAGGTCGTCTCGACAGGCGGCGGCGCTTTCGTCAATGATAACACCCGCAGGCACATCAAGCGCGGCGGCATTTCCATGTGGCTCAAGGCCGATCTGGAGGTTCTGTGGGAGCGGGTCAGCAAACGCGAGCACCGCCCGCTTTTGAAGACCGAAAACCCAAAAGCCACTTTACTGGCACTCATGGAACGACGCTATCCGATCTACCAGGAAGCCGACATAACCATCGAATCGCGGGATGTCCGCAAGGAAATCATCGTGAAAGAAGTGCTGGAAGCCATCGCCAGTACGGAACAATAAGGCCTGATCCCCATGACATCTCCCGACATGTCCACCGACGAACGCCTCGTTCACGTGCCGCTGGGCGAACGTGCCTACGATATTCTGATCGGACCGGGTCTGGTGGCGCGTGCTGGTGGCGAGATTTCATCCCGCCTCAAGGGCAAGCGCGCCGCCATCATCACCGATGAGCATGTCGCCCCGCTCTATCTCGAAGCGCTGGTGGATGGGTTGCAGACCGATGGCATCGAGGCGGTGTCGCTGACGCTGCCCGCTGGGGAAAAGACCAAGAGTTTCGACCATCTGATGACGGTCTGCGACACGGTGCTGTCGGCGCGCATCGAACGTAACGATGCCGTGATCGCACTCGGCGGCGGCGTCATCGGCGATCTCGCGGGCTTTGCTGCCGGCATCGTTCGTCGCGGCGTGCGCTTCGTGCAAATCCCCACGTCACTTCTGGCGCAAGTGGATTCGTCCGTCGGCGGCAAGACGGGCATCAACACACGCCACGGCAAAAACCTCGTCGGTGTCTTTCACCAGCCCGATCTGGTGCTGGCCGATACGGCGGTCCTCGACACGCTGAGCCCACGCGAATTTCGTGCCGGTTATGCCGAAGTCGTCAAATATGGCCTCATCGACAAGCCGGAGTTTTTTGCCTGGCTGGAAAAAAGCTGGGAAGATGTCCTGAAGGGCGGCCCCGCGCGCATTCAGGCGATTGCGACGAGCTGCCAGGCCAAGGCCGATGTGGTCGTGGCCGACGAGAAGGAAAACGGCGTCCGCGCCCTTCTCAATCTCGGCCACACCTTCGGCCACGCGTTGGAAGCTGCGACAGACTATGACAGCAAACGCCTCGTCCACGGCGAGGGCGTCGCCATCGGCATGGTGCTGGCGCATCAGTTTTCGGCTCGTCTCAACCTGGCAAGCCCTGACGATGCGGCCCGCGTCGAAGCGCATTTGAAGGCCGTTGGTCTGCCGACGACGATGAAGGATATTCCCGGAGAACTGCCGCCGGTGGAAACGCTGATGGCGGCCATTGCGCAGGACAAGAAGGTCAAGGGCGGCAAGCTCACCTTCATCCTTACCCATGGCATCGGCCAATCCTTTGTGGCCGACGATGTCGCGGCGTCCGAAGTGCAGTCCTTCCTGAGCGAAAAGCACCCCGGCTGAGCAGTTTTAGAACCGGGTCGTTTCGCCCGGCGCTGCCACGTCTATCGCCAGCGCATGCAGGCCCGCGTCGAGTTCCGGCTTCAACAGTGCGTTGATGGCGCGGTGGCGGTCCACCCGTGACTTGCCGGAGAAGCTGTCGGACACGATCTGAACCCGCATATGCGTTTCGCCGGTGCCGGTCATATCCGGCTGGTGACCCGCATGCAGGTGACTTTCATCGATCACATTCAGCCGGACTGGCGAAAACGTCTCGTTGAGCTTGTTTTCTATGCGCTCTCGCAGGGCCATCTGTTCGGTCTCCAAATCAGTATTGCGTGTCGAAGGGGCTCTCTAGAAGCCTGCAACATTCCACTTTGTCAATTCTTGTTTGGCGCGCTTTCGCGCCCCATAATTAGGATACCATGAAACTGGATTCGAAATACTTCGACCGCATTCGCACACGCCGCAGACGGGATCCGGAGCCTGAAATCAAGGCGCCGACCTGTCAGTGGGATGGGTGTGCCAAGCCGGGCGTTCACCGCGCTCCCGTCGGCCGCAATGCCGAGGGGCAATTCTTCATGTTCTGTTTCGAGCATGTGAAGGACTACAACAAGGGCTACAACTACTTTTCCGGGCTCTCCGACAACGAGATTGCCCGCTACCAGAAAGAGGCCATAACCGGCCACCGCCCCACCTGGACCGTCGGCGTCAACAAGACAGCCAGCGACAGCCCTTTGCATTCGACGCTTCGCTCGGGCGCGGCGAATGCGCGCATTCGCGATCCTTTCGGCTTTGCCGGGCAGGGGCGCTCGGGCGGCCCGCGTTATCAGCAGGCCCGCAAGCTCAAGACACTGGAGCAGAAGGCCTTCGATACGCTGGGATTGACCGTCAACGCAACGCAAGAACAGATCAAACGCAGCTATAAGGACCTTGTCAAAAAGCATCATCCTGATGCTAATGGTGGTGATCGCGGATCGGAAGAGCGTTTTCGGGCTGTTATTCAAGCCTACCAATTGTTAAAGCAATCCGGTTTCTGCTAAGCCCTTTCCTGTGACCGCCTGATAGATATGTGGCCGGGTGGCTGCTACCCGCCTTGGAGACGTTATGAGCAAAATTGACCTGGATATTACCAACCTGCCGGATACCACCGTTTCCGTGCGTGATGTTTTCGGTATCGACACGGATTTGCGCGTGCCCGCCTATTCGAAGGGCGACGCATATGTGCCGGACCTAGACCCGGATTACCTTTTTGACCGCGATACGACGCTCGCCATTCTCGCGGGCTTCGCGCACAATCGCCGCGTCATGGTCTCCGGTTTCCACGGCACCGGTAAATCCACCCATATCGAGCAGGTCGCTGCCCGCCTCAACTGGCCGTGCGTTCGCGTCAATCTCGATAGCCATGTCAGCCGTATCGACCTCGTCGGCAAGGACGCCATCGTTCTGAAAGACGGCAAGCAGGTCACCGAATTCAAGGACGGCATTCTGCCCTGGGCCTACCAGCACAATGTCGCGCTGGTGTTCGACGAATACGATGCAGGTCGCCCGGATGTGATGTTCGTCATTCAGCGTGTGCTGGAATCGTCTGGTCGCCTGACACTGCTCGACCAGAGCCGGGTTATCCGCCCGCACCCTGCATTCCGCATTTTCGCGACCGCCAACACGGTGGGTCTCGGTGATACGACCGGTCTTTACCACGGCACGCAGCAGATCAACCAGGCACAGATGGACCGGTGGTCGGTTGTGACGACGCTGAACTATCTGCCGCACGAGCAGGAAGTGGCCATCGTCGTTGCCAAGGTCAAAAGTCTCGACAACGCCAAGGGTCGCGAAACCGCGTCCAAGATGGTGCGCGTTGCCGACCTCACCCGCGCCGCCTTCGTCAATGGCGATCTGTCCACGGTCATGAGCCCGCGTACCGTCATCACCTGGGCTGAAAACGCCGATATCTTCGGCGATGTCGCCTTTGCCTTCCGCGTCACCTTCCTCAACAAGTGCGATGAGCTGGAGCGGACGCTGGTGGCCGAGCATTATCAGCGCGCATTCGGCGTCGAGTTGAAGGAAAGCGCTGCGAACATCGTTCTCAGCGCATGATATTCCCCGGCTTTTCCGGATGATATCACCCATGAGTTGAAGACGTCACCCTGCCATTTCGTTGGAGGGGTGACGTCCTGGAATCGACAGGAAAGACAATGGCAGGCCGTGGCGACAATGTGAGACCCAAATCCGGAATGATGATCGATGCAGAACCGCTGCGTCAGGCCATTACGGGATGCGTGCGCTCGATTGCGGGCGATGCGGAAGTCGAAGTCACCTTCGCCAATGAGCGACCGGGTCTTGCCGGTGAGCGCATGCGCCTGCCGGAAATCTCCAAGAAGCCGACTGCCCAGGAAATCGCGATTACCCGTGGTCTCGGTGACTCCATGGCGTTGCGCATTGCCTGCCACGATAGCGACGTTCACGCCACCATGGCCCCGCAGGGGCCAGATGCGCGGCTGATCTTCGATGCGGTGGAACAGGCACGTGTCGAATCCATCGGCGCGCGGCGCATGCCCGGCATGGCCGCGAATATGCGCGCCATGAACACAGAGAAATACGCCAAGGCCAATTTCGTCAATATCAACACCCAGGAAGACGCGCCGCTGGCCGAAGCCATCGCCATGATGGTGCGCGAGCGGCTGACCGGGGAAAAGCCGCCGGAAAGCGCCGGCAAGGTGCTGGATCTGTGGCGCTCCTTCATCGAAGACAAGGCCTCCGCCGACCTTCAGGATTTGTCGAAGGTCGTTGAAGACCAGAAGGCGTTTTCGAAACTCATCCGCAAAATGCTGACCTCCATGCAGATGGCGGAAGATTTCGGCGACGAAGAAGATCAGCCCGAAAGCCAGGAAACGGAATCCGAGGAAGACCAGCCCGCTAGCAATGAAACGCAGGACGAGCAGGTCGAAGAAGAAGCCGGTTCCGATGCCGCCCCCGCCGAAGAGAGCGAAGCCTCTCAGGAGCAGATGGAAGACGGCGAAATGGATGGCGCTGAGATGTCGGAGGACGAAATGTCCGACGATCTCGATGAGGATTCCGAGACACCCGGCGAAACCCGCCGCCCCAACAGCCCCTTCGACGATTTCAACGAGAAGGTCGATTACCGCATCTTCACGGAGGAATTCGACGAGGAAATTTCCGCAGAAGAACTCTGCGATGAGGCCGAGCTGGATCGCCTTCGCGCCTTCCTCGACAAGCAGCTTGCGCATTTGCAGGGTGCGGTCGGTCGCTTGGCCAACCGCCTGCAACGCCGCCTCATGGCGCAGCAGAACCGTTCCTGGGATTTCGATCTGGAAGAGGGCTACCTCGATCCGGCACGTCTTGTCCGTCTGGTGATCGACCCGATGCAGCCGCTGTCCTTCAAGAAGGAACGCGATACCAAGTTCCGCGATACGGTCGTGTCGCTGGTCATCGACAATTCCGGCTCCATGCGTGGCCGCCCGATCACCGTTGCCGCTACCTGCGCCGATATTCTCGCACGGACGCTGGAGCGTTCGGGCGTCAAGGTCGAAATTCTCGGCTTCACCACCAAGGCCTGGAAGGGCGGACAATCGCGTGAGCAGTGGCTGGCCGGTGGCAAGCCGCCATCTCCCGGTCGCCTCAATGATCTCCGCCACATCGTCTACAAATCCGCAGATGCGCCATGGCGTCGTGCACGTCGCAATCTCGGCCTGATGATGCGTGAAGGCCTGCTGAAGGAAAACATCGATGGCGAAGCTCTGATGTGGGCGCATAATCGCCTCATCAATCGCCCCGAACAGCGCAAGATCATGATGATGATCTCTGACGGCGCGCCGGTGGATGATTCCACCTTGTCGGTCAATCCGGGCAACTATCTCGAGCGCCACCTGCGCGCCGTCATCGAGCAGATCGAGACGCGCTCATCCGTGGAACTGCTGGCCATCGGTATCGGCCATGATGTCACCCGATACTACCGCCGTGCCGTCACCATCGTGGATGCGGACGAATTGGCGGGCGCGATGACAGAACAGCTCGCCGCCCTGTTTGAAGACACCAGCACCGCACCGCGCCGGTCCGGCAGGATGCGCCGTGCAGGGTAAGCTGCGCGGCAGACGCAGCGTCGTGGCAGCAGCCAAACGAAGCATCGTCGGTTTTGCCGCCTGCGTTGCGCTGTTGGCTGCAACCCTCATCCCGTCCGGCATTGCCGCCGGTACCATAGATGTGCCGGTCAGTGCGCGGCTGATTTCCGAGTTCAAAGTCGGCTCTCCCCAGAAGCAGTTCGGCAATCTGGAATTCGTCGGTGGTCTGGTGATGCGGTCTCCCGAACCGCTGTTCGGTGCCATCTCAAGCATCCGCTTCCTGCCTAATGGCCGCAATTTTCTCGCGGTTCTGGATACCGGCCACTTTATGGCGGGTGCCATCGAGCGCAATTCCGCTGGCCTTTTATCAGGCCTGTCGAACGTGCGGATCGATCCCATGCTGGACGAGACCGGTCATGAGGCGAAGCGAAAGCGCGATATGGATTCGGAAGGGCTGGCGCTGCGGGGCAATCGCGCCTTCGTCAGCTATGAGCAGCGGCCCCGCATCATGATCTATTCCACCGACACTCTGGAAACGGCAAAGCCGATCGGGCAGTTGCCGCACCTGATCCCCGACAACGAGTTTCGCCGCAACGCTGGAATGGAAACACTTGCCTTGTCTCCCGCCGATGGCCCGTTGCGCGGTTCGATGGTCGTGGTTGCGGAAGCAAGCCTCGACAACAATGGAAACCTGTTTGCCGCCATTTTGGAAGGCCCGCGAAAAGGCCTCTTCGCGGTTACCCACGACCATTCCTTTTCCGTGACCGATGGCGCATTTCTGCCCAATGGCGACCTGCTGTTGCTGGAGCGGCGCTTCGAACTGTCCGTCGGCATCGGCATGCGCATTCGCCGCATCAAGGCAGATGCCATCAAACCGGGTGCGGTCGTGGATGGGGAAATCCTGATCGAGGCGGGAATGTCCAACGATATCGACAATATGGAAGGCATGGATATCATCAAGGCAGCGGATGGCGCGCTGCATCTCATTCTGGTGTCCGACGACAATCACTCGTTTCTGCAACGAAATGTGATGCTGGAATTCAAGCTGCTGGATTGACGGTTTCGGTCCTGTAAAGCCGTGATCTCCAAACGCATTTTCATCGATACTTTTGAAATAGCTTAAATATTACAGTAATTTAATATTACATCGTCTTCCGTTTTCGTACATTGACGCGTTAAGTGTTGGAAAGGGAATGATGGCTGCTGCGTCATCGGTCGACCTTTCCTGAATAACGTTTATTTAGGAAGTGCGGGCTAAGTATGATGACGCCGCTGGAGCGCTCCCGGCAGGACTATTACTAAAACTATACATGCAATTTGAAAGTCTACACGTTTAGCCAGCGGAGTTTCCAATCCCGTTTGCTGTGCGCGTTAGAAAGAACGTCTTCTGTCCATCGGCTCGAATGCCTTCAAAGGACTTCCGCATGCGGTATATCATACCAGTCGCAGTCATCATTGCCATTTCCACATTGCTTTTCGTCAACCGCGATGCCGTGGAAGCCTATTTGCCGTCCTGGGCCAAGCCAACCTCGGCAACCACCCAGACGCAGGCTGCCGGTGAAGGCCAAGCCAGAAGTGGTGGGAAACACGGCGGCGGCGGCGGGGGGCAGGCAGGCGGGCGGCCATCGGCGGTGACGGTTGCGACGGCAAAAGCAGGGTCTCTGCCGGTCACACGCCAGACGATCGGCGCTATCGTCCCCGTAGCATCTACGGCATTGACGAGCCCGATCTCAGGCATCGTTGCCAACATTCTGGTCAATGACGGTGCGGAGGTGAAGGCTGGCGACCTTCTGGTGCAGCTCGACGACCGCACGATCAAGGCGAACATAGAACGCGACGAAGCCGTTCTTTTGCGGGATCAGGCCATCCTGGAAGCGGCCCAGGCAACGCTTGCCCGCGTCGAATCGCTGAGCAAGCAGGGTGTCGATACGCAGCAACAGTTCAGCGATGCGAATGCGACGGTCAAACAGGCAAACGCCACGCTGTCCGTCGACAGGTCGAACATCGCAGCCGACAATGTCACGCTGTCGCAAACGCAGATACGCGCGACCTTCGATGGCAAGTTGGGCGCCGTGCTCCTGTCACCGGGTGCCTATGTCGCGCCGGGTGGCGAGGTGGTCATGCTCACGCAGATGAAGCCGGTGCTGGCGGAGTTCGCCTTGCCGGAGCCCGATCTGGACCTCGTGCGGGCCGCCATGACCAAGAAGATTCTGACCGCCGATGTCTTTTCCACCCAGGCGCAGCAGAAGGATGGTCAGGCAACAGGCTCAGGCGATATCATCTTCATCGACAACACCGTCGATCAGGCATCCGGCACCTTCAAGCTTCGCATGCGCCTCGACAACGACCCCGAAACCTTCTGGCCAGGACAATCCCTGAAGGTCACCGTCAAAGCAGGTCAGATGGACAATCTGGTGACCGTTCCGCTCGTGGCCCTCCAACCGCAAGGCGGCGGCTTCGTCTGTTACGTCGTGCGCGACGACAAAACGGTCGAGCAGCGGCAAGTCACGCTGGCGCTGACCAATGGCGATGTCGCAGGCATCTCGAAGGGTCTGGCGGACGGCGAAACAGTCGTGACGGAAGGGCAGGCATCCCTCATCAATGGCAGCCATGTCATCGTCAACCAGCCCAAGGACAAAGCCGACACGAAACCAGCCACGGCACCCGTGACGGGTGACGCGACATGAATATCTCTGAAATCTTCATTCGTCGTCCGGTCGCCACGATCCTGCTCATCATGGGAGTTCTGATTGGCGGTGTCGCAGCCTATAAAAACCTGCCCGTCGCGGCACTCCCACAAGCGGATTTCCCGACCATCAACGTTTCGGCACAGCTGGCCGGTGCCGCACCCGACACGATGGCGAGCTCGGTGGCCACGCCGCTCATCAAGCAGTTCGAAACCATCGCCGGTATCGATACGATCACCGCAAGCTCGTCGCTCGGCAACACCCAGATCACCATCCAGTTTAACCTGTCGCGTAACATCGATGCGGCGGCGGCTGACGTTCAGGCGGCCATCGCCCGTACGCAGCGGCAATTGCCCGATAACATGACCTCGCCCCCCAGTTATCGCAAGTCCAACCCCGCAGATGCCGCCGTCATCATTCTGGCGCTGACAAGCGACGCGGCTGATCTGACGAAGATGGATGATATCGCGGAGAACATCATTTCTCCCGCGCTTTCGACCATTTCTGGTGTGGCACAGGCGCAGGTCTACGGCGCGAAAACCTATGCCGTGCGTGTCGAGGTCGATCCGACCAAACTGGCGAACCGTGGCTTGTCGCTCAACGATGTCTCCAACACGCTTGCTGCATCCAACGACCAGTCGCCGGTCGGAACGTTGCAGAACAGCTCGCAGGCGCTGACCATTGATGCCACCACCCAGCGCACCGATGCGGCCTCCTTTCGCACGTTGATCATTGCCAGACCCAACGGTCGCATCGTGCGGCTGGAAGATGTGGCAACCGTCAAGGATAGCGTCGAGGTGGTCAATCAGGGCAGTTGGCTGGATGGCACGCCGGCAATCGTGCTGGCCGTTCAACGCCAGCCAGGCGCCAATACGGTGGCCGTGGTCGATTCGATCAAGGCCAAATTGCCGGAGTTGCAGAAAAGCCTGCCTGCCAACATGCACATCAACGTCGTCAACGATGCCTCGGTGTCCATCCGCGCGGCGGTGGACGATGTCGAGGTGACGCTGATGATCACGCTCGGCCTCGTCATTCTCGTCATCTACCTCTTTCTGCGCCAGGTCTGGGCCACCTTCATTCCCGGCCTTGCCGTGCCTCTGTCATTGGTCGCCACACTGGGCGCCATGTATGCGCTCGGCTTTTCCATCGACAACATTTCTCTTCTCGGATTGACGCTTTCAGTCGGTCTGGTGGTGGATGATGCCATCGTCATGCTCGAAAATATCGTGCGCAAGGTGGAAGAGGGCATGCCGCCTTTCCAGGCGGCTATCGAAGGCGCCAGCGAAGTCACAGGCACCATCATCTCCATGTCGATTTCACTCGTCGCTGTCTTCCTGCCCATCCTATTGATGGGTGGCATCGTCGGGCGCGTGCTCAATGAATTCGGCGTGGTCGTCACACTCGCCATTCTGTCGTCGGCTGTCGTCTCGCTCACCGTCACCCCTATGCTTGCCGCCCGCCTGCCGCACAAGCCAGAGGAGAAGGACAGAAAACCGACACTGTTCGACCGGGCAACCGCCGCCTATGGCAGGTCCGTCGGCTGGTGCTTGAAACATCGCTTTATCATCATGGTGATGTTCGTGCTGACGCTCGTCGGCTCTGGCTGGATGTTTACCAGCCTCGCGCGCAGCTTCTTCCCCACCGAAGATATTGGCTTGCTGACCGTCTCCACGCAGGCACGGCAGGATATTTCCTACCAAGCCATGAGCGCGCTTCAGGCCCAGGCCGCCGCCATCGTGTCGGCCGATCCGGCCGTTGCCCATGTCACCTCCACGCTTGGTGCCGGCCCAGGCGGCTCGGCATTGAACGCAGGCTCTCTCCTCGTTCAGCTCAAGCCCTTCGAACAGCGGCCGGTGCTGGATGTGACGCTCAACTCGCTCAGACATTCGCTGTCGGGCATTGCGGGTCTCAAGACGTTCATCACGCCGCAGCAGAGCCTGCGTTTTGGTGGTCGCAACTCGCAGAGCATGTATCAGGTCGTCTTGCAGTCGATCGATGCCAAGCTCGCCCGCCAATGGTCGAAAACCCTGGGCGATGCCATGCGTGCCGATGGCAGCTATTTCGTCGATGTCGCATCCGACTTGCAGGACAACGCGCTTCAGGCGCATCTCACCATCGACAATGACCGGGCCAATACGCTCGGCGTTACCTCACAGTCGCTGCGCCAGACGCTGGAGGCGGCGTTCGGCAGCTATCAGGCCGCGCAAATCCAGGCCACCGGCAACAGCTACGATGTCATTCTGGAATACGACCAGTCGATGCAATGGAACGAGCAGACGCTCGGCGCGCTGCGGGTCGGTTCCAGTTCCGGCGCGCTCGTTCCGCTTGCCAGTTTCGCGACGATCACCCGTGCGGCCGGACCTGTCACGGTCAACCAGACGGGACAGCTAACCTCCGTGACGCTATCCTTCAACCTGCCAGCAGGCGTGTCCCTCGGCTCGGCCACCGCGCGTATTGATGAGCTGAAACAGCAGATACAGGTACCATCGACTGTCACCACCAATCTTGCCGGTGCCGCGCAAATCTTCAAGCAGACCAGCGATAGCACCGGCCTGCTGATCGGCGCTGCGATCCTGACGATCTACATCGTGCTCGGCGTGTTCTATGAAAGCTTCCTGCACCCGCTCACCATCTTGTCCGGCCTACCGTCTGCTGCCTTCGGCGCGTTGCTGACGTTGAAGCTCTTCGGCTTCGACCTGTCGATCATCGCCTTGATCGGGCTTTTGATGCTGATCGGTATCGTCAAGAAGAACGCCATCATGATGATCGATGTTGCACTGACCTTGCAGCGCGAGGAGCATATGCCGACGCTGGAGGCCATTCACGAGGCTGCCGTGCGCCGCCTGCGACCCATCATGATGACGACCTTTTGCGCATTGTTCGGCGCGCTGCCCATCGCGGTCGGCACCGGTGCGAGCTCGGAATTGCGCCAACCGCTCGGCATCGCCGTGGTGGGCGGCCTCATCGTCAGCCAGATCCTGACGCTGTTCATGACGCCGGTGATTTTCGTGGAAATCGAGCGGCTCTCGGATTTCATCAAGTCGTTCTGGAAGAAAGGCCACCACGAGCCGGTTGCGCATCCATCGCAGCCGTAACCGGCCAAAGTCCCTTTGCATGATAAATTTGCGCAACATGCTAATTTGTGCGAGAGTGGGTCTTCGATGCAACACGGCCATAGTTCCGGGAAAGAAGAACGACATGGCATTGCATGATTTCTCGCCTGTTCCATTGACGTCCCTATCTAAGCTGACCGATGCCATGGCGCGCATCGTTCGTGCCAGAAGCTGGGACGACGTGACGGAAACGATCCGTACCTCCGCGCGCTTTCTAATAGGCTGCGAGGGCATTGCCATCATTCGCCGCGATGGTGATCTCTGCCACTATGTGGAAGAAGACGCCATTGGCCCGCTGTGGAAGGGCAAGAGCTTCCCGATGATGGCCTGCGTCAGCGGTTGGGCCATGCTCAACCGGCAGACCACGGTCATTTGCGATATTTCCAAAGACGACCGCGTTCCCTATGAGCTTTACGAGGGCACCTTCGTCAAGGCCTTGGCCATGGCGCCGGTGGGCGCCGAAAACCCCGTTGGCGTGATCGCCGCCTACTGGGCGCAGACCTATGAGCCGAGCCAGTGGGAAATCGAGACGCTGGAAGCTTTGGCCAGTGCAGCAGCCTCCGCGTTCGAAACCATCGAACTGATCGGCTCCTTGTCGAGCGACCTTGCGCAGTCGCGCCGCTTCTCATCACAGGCCAGCGAAGGGCAGGGCGATTTTTCCGCTGATATCGCCCGCGTCGCCGCCATCGCTGCGGTTCCCACCATTCTGGACGTGGTGCTGCGCATGACGGGCATGGGCTTTGCCGCCGTGGCAAGGGTCACCGAAGACAGATGGATCACCTGCCATGCACTGGATCATGTCGGCTTTGGCCTGAAACCGGGCGACGAACTGCCGGTCGAAAGCACGCTCTGCAACGAAATCCGTGACCATCGCGAAACGATCGTCTTCGACGATGCGGCAGAAGATCCTGTCTACCGCGACCACCACACGCCACGTGTCTACGGATTGCGCAGTTATATTTCCGAGCCGATCATCCTGTCGAACGGCCAGTTCTTCGGAACGCTCTGCGCCATCGATCCCAACCCGGCAAAGATCAAGAACCCGCAGGTTCTCGGCACCTTCAAGCTTTTTGCAGAACTCATCGGCCAGCATCTGGATTCCGGCGAGCGTCTGAAAGTCGCGCAGGACATGCTGGAGCGTGAGCGCACGGTTGCCGAACTGCGCGAGCAGTTCATCGCCGTGCTGGGCCACGATCTGCGCAATCCCATTGCAGCGGTCGATGCGGGAACGTCTCGCCTGTTGAAGGAAGGCTGGACCGAACGCAGCCCTCTGGTTCTCAACCTCATGAAAGCCAGCATTGCCCGCATGGGCGGTCTGGTGGACAATGTCATGGACCTTGCCCGCGCACGGCTTGGCGGTGGCATCTCGCTGGAACTGTTCGAGGACGATCTGAGCACGACGCTGTTCCATGTCGTGGATGAATTGCGAGTCGCTCATCCCGCCCGCAGCATCGACGTCAATCTTGATATTCCCGTCCCCGTGCTGGTCGATCGTTTCCGCATGGCGCAAATGCTGTCCAACCTGGTGTCGAACGCGCTCACCCATGGCACCGATGTCGGTGCCGTCAGGATCGATGGCGCCATCGCGCAGGGGCACCTCACCATCAGCGTCAGCAACCAGGGCAAGCCAATCGCACCGGATATGCTGGAAAGGCTGTTTCAACCCTTCAGACGCGGCGATATGCGTCCAGGCATGAAGGGTCTCGGCCTTGGCCTTTACATTGCCTCGGAGATTGCCAAAGCGCACAATGGCAAGATCGATGTCCACTCCGACGCTGATGAGACGCGTTTCACGTTCTCCATGCCCACCTGAATGATTCTCGATGAGTGATCGAAAAAACTGCGCTGGAATCACCAGATGCAGTCGCAAGAGATTCGATTTTTTAGAAAGTTAGACGCGGTGCGCACTGTCGTTACGACGACGACAACCATAGGCAAAAGTAAGGTTCTCATGTCAGAACCTGTGGTCAATTTTCATGGTAAGGGAAAATTGGAGCGGGCGAAGGGATTTGAACCCTCGACCCCAACCTTGGCAAGGTTGTGCTCTACCCCTGAGCTACACCCGCTCAAATCCGCTGGTTCGGGGTAGATCGCTGAACCGCGGGTCGCTGCGTTGCGGCGACGAGGGCTATATCGCTCAACCGCTTTTTAAATGCAACAGGGAAATGACAAAAACACTCAGAAAAATTCCAAAAAGCATACAAGTTACGGAAAACATTGAGTATTTTTGATGATTAAATTCCAAAGGTGATTGCAAAACCCATCTTGAGCGCCTAATGACGATATCATCGAACACTGGGAACGATGACGCGAAAGGGCAGACATGACGGAGCAATCCCCGAAAACGGCGCAGGACCTTTTTGCCTTGCTGGACAGTCTCGGCATCGAACACAAAACGATGGAGCATGAGCCCGTCTTTACGGTTGCCGAGTCGGAATCGCTGCGCGACCGCATTCCTGGCGGCCATACCAAGAACCTTTTCGTGAAGGACAAGAAGGATCAGTATTTCGTCCTGACAGTCGAAGAAAACGCCGTCGTGGATTTGAAGACGGTTCATAAGACCATTGATGCTTCCAGCCGGGTGTCGTTTGGCAAGCCGGAAAAGATGTTGGAATATCTCGGCGTCGTCCCGGGTTCCGTCACCGTCTTCGGTGCCATCAACGATACGGATCACAACGTCACCTTCGTTCTCGACAGCGAGCTGATGAAACATGATCTCATCAACGGCCACCCGCTGTCCAACGATGCGACGACGACGATCGGTCGCGATGACCTTGTTCGCTTTCTGGAGGCGACGGGTCACACGCCGCTCATCTTGAAAGTGACGGAATAAAGTACGATCTTTGCGCCAGACCAGCGACACATGCAAAATGAACGGAGACCAGACATGAGCGGTACGAACAACCCCTACGGAACGTCCATGGGCGGACAGATGACCGGCTCCGTGCAATATGCAAATGCGCCGACGACTGCGGAAGCCCCAGCCGGTGGCTACATCAAGGATACGACCACCGCCGCCTTCTCCAAGGATGTGATGGAGGAATCGCGCCGCCAGCCGGTTCTGGTCGATTTCTGGGCGCCATGGTGCGGCCCGTGCAAACAGCTGACGCCGGTGCTGGAAAAGGTCGTCAACGAGGCAGGCGGACGCGTCAAACTCGTCAAGCTCAACATCGATGATCATCCCTCCATTCCCGGCCAGCTCGGCATCCAGTCCATTCCGGCCATTGTCGCGTTTCAGGATGGCCGTCCCGTGGACGGTTTCATGGGCGCGGTGCCAGAAAGCCAGATCAAGGAATTCATCGACAAGATCGCTGGCCCTGCTGGCAATGATCCGCAGGCCGAGATCGATGCCGCTCTGGCCGAGGCCAAACAGCTTTTCGCCGATGGTGATCATCAGGGTGCCGCGCAGCTCTTCGGCTTCGTCATGCAGGTGGACCCGGAAAATCCGCAGGCCGTTGCCGGTATCGCCGAATGCATGATTGCCGTTGGCGATTATCCGCGCGCCAGCGATCTGCTGGGCGCATTGTCCGATGAGCTGCGTGCCGATGCCGCCGTTCAGGCCGCCTTGAAGAAGCTTGCCCAATATGAAGAGGCGAAAGCGCTGGGCGATCCCACAGCGCTGGAGCGTGAGCTGGCGGCCAATCCCGACAATCACGAGGCACGCATGAAGCTGGCCAAAATCCTCAATGCGCAAGGCAGACGCGACGAAGCGGCTGAACAGCTGCTGACCGTCATGCGCAAGGATCGCACCTTCGAAGACGATGGCGCCCGCAAGCAACTGGTCGAGTTTTTCGAAAGCTGGGGCTTCAAGGACCCGGCCTCGGTAACAGGCCGTCGAAAACTGTCCTCGATCCTGTTTTCCTGACGGCTCGCCTTGCGGTGCAGGCACGCGGCACACATCTATAGAGGGTATCTGCGAAGTCTGGCAGTCCCGACGGCAGAATAGAGCCGGGCCTGCCAGACGTCTCGAAATTGAGGACATTTCCATGCAAGTCGGTAATGCGAGATATTTGAAGACCACCGATCTACCGGATGTGGTACCCGTGTTTCCGCTTCCTGGCGCGCTTCTCCTGCCGGAAGGGCAGCTTCCCCTCAATATTTTCGAGCCGCGCTATCTGGCGATGATCGATGCCGCGCTTGCCGGACATCGGCTGATCGGCATGGTCCAACCGTCGCTCACCTCGCTGGATGGCGGTGCCGATGCAGGTCAGCTGAGCCAGATTGGCTGCCTTGGCCGCATCACCTCGTTTTCGGAAACGGGCGATGGTCGCTACATGATTTCATTGAGCGGCATTTGCCGTTTCCGCTTGCTGGAAGAGGCGACGGCTGGCAAGCCCTACCGCAGCTTCAGACATGCCCCGTTCATCGCCGATCTCTCGGGCGAAAGCGATGAAGAGGCCGTCGATCGCGAAAACCTCCTGCGGGTGTTCCGAGCATTTCTGGATGCCAACCAGCTCGAAGCCGACTGGGAAAGCGTGGAGCGCGCCGGAAATCGCGTTCTGGTCAACTCGCTCTCGATGATGTCGCCCTTCGGTGCCGCTGAAAAACAGGCGCTGCTCGAAGCACCGGATCTCAAATCGCGGGCTGATACGCTGATCGCGATCACCGAAATCTTGCTGGCCCAGGGTGATACCCCCAGCGGCACGACATTGCAGTAAAGGGCCGGGCGAATGGACGAGAAACTGAGCAATGTCGATCCGAGACTTCTGGAGCTTCTCGTCTGCCCGCTGACCAAGGGCCGCCTGTCGTACAATCGCGACGCCAACGAGCTGATTTCCGAGAGCGCCAAACTCGCCTATCCCATCCGCGATGGTGTTCCCATTATGCTGATGTCGGAAGCCAGACGCATCGAAGACTGAGCATCGGGCAGGTCTTCAAAACTTCATAAACGCCAGATCACTTCGCGTTGACATTTGCCGTCAAGTGCGAGCACAGTCGCCTCGGTCATGCGTACCGGGGAGGGACTGATGTCCATGCGTGCTGTTTTGAAGAGCCTGTTGTTCGTTGTCGCGGCGCTGGCCGTCCAGCCCGTTCTTGCGCAGGAAACGACGCGCAAGGTCGTCACAACGCAAAATGGCGATTATTTTGGCTTCGATCTTCGCACCGAACAGAACGTATCCCAGCCGCAATGCGAAACCATCTGCATCAACGATAAGGCCTGCAAGGCCTTCACCTATAATCCCAAGGTGCAATGGTGCTTCCTGAAATCGGATTTCAACCAGCTCAACGCCTTCCCCGGCGCCGTTGCGGGCAAGGTCGTGGACGTCTCGAGCGAGCCGGATATCGGCGCTCCGCAGAAACTCGCCTTTGTGGACGACAGTCTTTACCAGGAGGCCAGACGTTTGAAGGCCAGCCTGTCCACCGACGCGAACGGGCAGCAACTGGACAGCGTACTTTCCCTGGCCAGACAGCAATCCGGCAGCGGCGATTTTGTTCAGGCATCGGGTGGGTTCAAGGTCGCGCTGGGGCTGAACCCAAACGACGGTGCGGTCTGGACTGAACTTGCGCATGCTGCAGCGAATATCAAGGACAATTACCAGATGGCGGGCCAGGCCGTCGAGGCTGCGCTCAACGCCTATTCGCTGAGCCGCACGATATCGACCCGCACAGCCGCGCTCGATGCGCTGGCGGTTGGGTTTGAAAAGACCCGGAATTATCGGGCAGCGCTCAACAGCTACAAGGCAAGCCTTGCGCTGTCGAACGATCCGCAAACCCGTGCTACCTACGCCGATCTCAAGACGCGCCAGGGCTTCCGCGTCATCAACAACACTGTTGATACCGATAGCGTCAGCCCACGTGCCTGCATCCAGTTTTCAGAACCGCTGGTGAAGAACGGTGTGGATTACTCCTCCTTCGTCACGCTGGATGGTGCTGCTCCAAAGGCCATCGAAGCCAAGGGTAGCGAGATTTGCGTGGAAGGCCTCACCCACGGCCAGCGCTACAAGATCGCGCTTCGCGCCGGTCTGCCGTCTTCTGTTGAAGAGCCGCTGGAAAAGCAGGTCGATCTTGACATATACGTGCGCGACCGGTCCGGCTCTGTGCGCTTTACCGGCGAGAATTTCGTTCTGCCGGGCACCGCCCGCCGAGGCATTCCGCTCGTCTCCGTCAATATCGATCACGCCGACCTCAAGCTTTATCGCGTGGGCGACCGCAGCATCACCACGCTGCTTTCCAACTCGCAGTTCCTGACGCAAATGGATGGCTATGGCGCAGAGCGCATCGAAAACGAGATCGGAGAACTCGTCTGGCAGGGCGGCATCGATATCCAGAACGAGCTGAACAAGGATGTCGTCACGAGCTTCCCGGTGGATGAGGCGCTGCCGCAGCGCAAGCCCGGCATCTATGTGCTGACCGCCGTTCCGCCCGGCACCGCGCCGGAAAGCTGGGATTCGCGCGCCACGCAATGGTTCCTGGTCTCCGATACTGGCATCACCACCTATGCCGGGACGGACGGGCTGAATGTCTTCGTTCGCGCGCTCAGCACCGCAAAGCCGCTGGAGGGTGTGGCGCTCCAGCTTCTCGCCAAGAACAATGAGGTGCTCGGCACCGCCACGACGGACGATCAGGGCCGTGCAGTGTTTTCGGCAGGCCTCATGCGTGGCACTGCCGGTCAGGCTCCTGCCATCATCACGGCGCGCAATGGTGACAAGGATTATGTCTTTCTCGATATGACCCGCGCAGGCTTCGATCTGTCCGACCGGGGCGTCACAGGTCGTGCCGCCCCCGGTGCCATCGATGTCTTCAGCTGGACGGAACGCGGCATCTACCGTGCCGGTGAAACCGTGCATGCGGCGGCGCTCGCCCGCGATATCGAAGGCAATGCGGTGGAGAACCTGCCGCTCACCTTCATCTTTTCGCGGCCCGATGGCGTGGAAGATCGCCGCTTCGTCAGCGATGGCAAGTCGCTGGGAGGTTACGCTGTCGATCTGGCCTTGCAGGAAAATGCCATGCGCGGCACCTGGACCTTGGCCATCCATACGGACCCGAAGACGGCAGCGATCAGCCAGAAATCCTTCCTTGTCGATGACTTTGTGCCTGATCGTACCGAATTCGATCTGACCAGCAAGGCCAAGGAAATCGATCCAGCCGCAGACAACGCCATTGATGTTGATGGCCGTTATCTCTATGGCGCACCCGCCGCCGGGTTGACACTCGAAGGCGAAATCGCGCTCAAGCCCACCCGCATCCATCCGGGCTTTGAAGGCTATATGTTCGGCCTTGCCGATGAGGAAACGGAAGAGGAAAGCCGCACGACGCTCTCCGACCTTCCGGCTCTGGATGAAAACGGCAAGGCAACCTTCAAGGTGGCGCTGGCCGATATGCCCTCCACCACGCAGTATCTCTCCGCCAACATCACCGTCCGCATGAAGGAAGCCGGTGGCCGTGCGGTCGAGCGGGCGCTGACCATGCCGGTCAAATCCGATAGCGCCATGATCGGCATCAAGCCGGAATTCTCCGGCGATCTGGCTGAAAATTCCATCGGTCGTTTCCACGTCATCAGCCTTGGCCCTGATGGCAGCAAACAGGCTATGAACGGCCTCACCTGGAAGCTCATCAAGGTCGAGCGGAACTATCAATGGTATCGCCAGGGCAATGCATGGCGCTATGAGCCCGTCGTCTACACCAAGCAGGTGCAGACGGGCACGCTTGATATCGATGCCAATGGCGGCGAGATTTCCGTACCCGCCTCGTGGGGTCGCTATCGCCTCGAAGTCGAGTCCGCGGAAAACAACGGCCCCACCTCCAGCGTCGAATTCGATGCCGGCTGGTACGTGTCGGCAAGTTCAACCGAAACACCCGATGCGCTGGAAATCGCGCTCGACAAGCAAAGCTACAAGATCGGCGAGACCGCCAAATTGCAGGTTACGTCACGCTATGCAGGCCAGCTGATGGTCACATCCGGCTCTGAAAAGCTGATCGCCGTTCAGAATGTCGAGATCGGTGAGAACGGCGGCGAGGTCGAGATTCCCGTCACGAAAGACTGGGGCGCCGGTTCCTACGTCACCGCCACCCTGTTCCGTCCCGGTGATGCGCAGGAAAGCCGCATGCCCATGCGCGCCATCGGCATCAAATGGCTGGCGGTCGATCCGGGTGAACGCAGGCTCGGCATCGCGCTCACCTTGCCAAAGCAGACACTGCCACGCCAGCCGCTGGAGATCCCCGTTCAGGTGTCCGGTGCCGGTGCGGGCGATAAGGCCTATGTTACGGTCGCCGCAGTCGATGTGGGCATTCTCAACCTCACCCGTTATGAACCGCCAAAGCCGGATGAATGGTATTTCGGCCAGCGGCGTCTGGGTCTGGAAATCCGCGATCTCTATGGTCGTCTGATCGATGGTTCGCTCGGTGCCACCGGGCGTCTCAGAACCGGCGGTGACGGCGGGCAGGTGGCGCTGCAGGGCAGCCCGCCCAAGGAAAAGCTGGTGGCGTTCTTCGCGGGTCCCGTTGAGCTTGATGCGCAGGGCAAGGCCACGATCCGCTTTGACATCCCACAGTTCAACGGCACCGCCCGCGTCATGGCCGTCGCCTGGACAAAAACCGGTGTCGGCCATGCTGTCTCTGACGTGGTTATCCGCGATCCCGTCGTCATTACCGCCAGTGCGCCGAAATTCCTGAGCCCCGGTGATGCCTCGCAGATGCGCATCGATATTGCCAATACCGATGGCGAGGCGGGCGATTACACGCTAGGCATCGCCAGTAACATGGCCCTCACCGTCGATCAGGGCGAAGTCTCGCAAACGCTCGCCTTGCAAAAGGGCGGCAAGACATCGCTGACCGTGCCGCTGACAGGTGAAAATCCCGGTGATGGCGCGATCACCATCACGCTCGCCAACGCCAGCGGTCTGTCGCTGCAACAAGTGCTGAACATTCCGGTTCGCCCCGCCATGCTGCCGGTTACCACGCGACGAAACATTCAAATCGCGCCCAACAGCAGCCTCACGGTGGATGGCAATCTTCTGGCCGAGAGCATGCTGCTCGGCTCCTCTGTTGCCGTCAATGTCACCCGCTCGCCCGCCTTCGATGTGCCGGGTCTGGTGATGATGCTGGACAAATACCCCTATGGCTGCGCCGAGCAGACCACCAGCCGCGCCTTGCCGTTGCTGTATGTGTCCGAACTGATGAAGCAGCGCGGCGGTGCCGACGATCCCGATATCCGCAAGCGCGTGCAGGATGCGATCTACCGCGTTCTGTCCTTCCAGTCCTCCTCCGGTGGCTTCGGCCTCTGGGGTCCGGGCGAGGGCGATCTGTGGCTGGATGCCTATATCACCGACTTCCTGACGCGTGCGCGCGAGCAATCCTTCGATGTGCCCGAAGCGGCCATGGTGCAGGCGCTCACCAACCTGCAAAACGGTCTGGCCTATGACAATAACGTTAGGGATCGCGGCAACGAGATCGCCTACTCGCTCTATGTTCTCGCCCGCAATCGCAAGGCTGCCGTCAACGATTTGCGCTATTATGCCGATACGGCTCTAAAGGATTTCCCGACGCCGCTTGCCAAGGCGCAACTGGCCTCGGCCCTGTCGCTCTATGGCGATGCGGCGCGGGCGAAATCCGTCTTCGGCGCCTCGCTCAGCATGGCGGCGTCCAACACCAAGGTCAGCCTCTCGCGGGCAGATTACGGTTCCGTCCTGCGCGATGGTGCGGCTTCACTGGCACTTGCCGCCGAAAGTCGTCCAGTGCCCGCGGTCGTTCCGCAACTGGCCAGTGCGGTGGCCAAGGCCTGGGATGCCAAGCCCTATACCAGCACGCAGGAACAGGCCTGGATGCTGCTTGCCGCCCGCGCATTGAAGGGCGAAGACAAGGACGTCAAGCTCGATATCAATGGCACGCTGGAACAGGGCGGCTACAGCAAGAGCATCAGCGGTGATGAGCTGCTGCAATCGCCCATCAAGATCACCAATGCCTCGAAAGACACAGTAACGGCTGTTGTCACCACCGTGGCTCCACCCGCCCAGCCGTTGCCGGCGGGCGGCGAAAGCTTCGACATCCAGAAGACCTATTATTCGATGGATGGCGAAGAGGTGAATATCAGCGAAGCGACCCAGAACGAACGCTATGTCGTCGTCCTCACTGTTATCCCGAAGAACGATTGGCAATCGCGCATCATGGTCACGGATCTCCTGCCTTCCGGCTTCGAGATCGACAATCCAAGCCTCGTCAACAGCGCAGCACTCTCCAATTTCGATTGGCTGCCGGAAACCGAAGCCGCGCACACCGAATTCCGCTACGACCGTTTCGTCGCGGCCTTCGACCGTGCGTCTGGCGATCGTTCCGAGATGACGCTTGCCTATGTCGTGCGCGCCGTCACGCCCGGTGTCTATGATAATCCGGCAGCATCGGTGGAAGATATGTACCGGCCACAATTCTCAGCCCGCACCGCAACCGGGCGCATGGAGGTCCGCGCAGCGCAGCAATGATCAGGTGGCGGGCGTTTGTCAGTGGTTTCGTCGTTTCGGCAGTGCTGACCGGTGCTGCCGTCTATGGCCTTGACCGTCTGGACCGCGCCTTTCCGCCACCGCTGCAAAATGCCCGCATCGTCTCGCAGGAAGTGCTGGATGCCGATGGCAAGCTGCTGCGTGCCTTCGCAACGCCGGACGGACGCTGGCGTCTGCAAACGTCGGCTGTGGATGTCGATCCGCAATTCATTCGCATGCTGGTCGCCTATGAGGATCAACGCTTCTTCGATCACGGCGGCGTCGATTTTACGGCCTTGGGCCGCGCCGCCTGGCAATTGCTGACCAACGGCCGCATCGTCTCGGGCGCCTCCACGCTGTCCATGCAAGTGGCGCGTTTGATCGAGCCCCGCGGGGATCGTTCCTTCAGTGCCAAATTTCTCCAGATGGCGCGGGCATGGCAGATCGAGCGTCGGCTGACCAAACAGCAGATCATTGACCTCTATCTCAACATCGCGCCCTATGGCGGCAATTTGGAAGGTATCAGCGCCGCCAGTCTGGCATGGTTCGGCAAGGAGCCGAAACGCCTGGAAACCGCCGAAGCCGCCCTGCTGGTATCGCTTCCGCAGCTGCCGGAAAAACGCCGCCCGGATCGCTTTCCCGAGGCCGCAAAGCTTGCGCGCGAACGCGTGCTGCAACGTCTCGCCGTCTCTCAAGTGGTCGGGGAGGGCGAAGCGGCCCGCGCCGCTGTCGCTTCCATCCCAGCAAAACGGCTCGATCTGCCATCCTATGCCCCGCATTTGGCTGAAGCCGCCCGCGCTCGCTTCCCGCAATCCGTTACGATAGCGTCCACGCTGCGCCTGCCCATTCAAAGGGAACTTGAAGCCCTGGCGCAGCGCTCCGCTGAAAAGCTGGGCGACAAGGTCTCTGTCGCCATCGTCATGGCCGATAGCACCACCGGGGACATCATCGCAGACGTCGGCTCGTCGGATTTTCTCGACAATGACCGCCGCGGCTGGGTGGAAATGTCCCGCGCGGTGCGCTCCCCCGGCTCGACGCTCAAACCCTTCATCTATGGCCTTGCCTTCGAAAACGGCCTCGTTGCGCAGGAAACCATCATCGAAGACCGCCCGGCGGATTTTTCCGGTTACCGGCCGCGCAATTTCGACATGCAGTATCAGGGCGATGTCAGTATCCGCCAGGCCCTTCAACTCTCGCTCAACGTCCCTGCCGTGCGCCTGCTGGATGCCGTCAGCCCTGCTGCGCTGATGGTCCGCTTCCGCCGCGCCTCTGTCCAGATGGTGCTGCCCAAAGCCGAAGCACCGGGGCTCGCCATTGCGCTGGGCGGCGCTGGCCTGTCGCTCGTCGATCTCGTCCAGCTTTACGCAGCACTTGCCAATGGCGGTCAGCCGGTGCAGCTGGGCGATGGCGTGCGCGCCAAGCCGCAGGTGCTGGAGGTAGACCCGCTGTTGTCCAAGGCTGCGATCTGGAACATCAGCGATGTCCTTTCCGGCGTGCTTCCGCCGCTTGGCATGAAACAGCGCGGCATCGCCTACAAGACCGGCACCAGCTATGGTTATCGCGATGCGTGGTCGGTAGGCTACGATGGCCGTTACGTCATCGGCGTCTGGGCAGGCCGTGCCGATAACGGCTCGGTTCCGGGTCTCGCCGGCTACGTCTCTGCCGCGCCGATATTGTTCGAAGCCTTCACCAAATCCGGCGTCGCCATCACCCCATTCCCCGCAGCACCCTCCGGCGTCTCCCGGCTTGCCTATAAGGATTTGCCCGCAAACCAGCGCCGTTTCAGCGTCACCAGCGCAGGCCTGTTGTCGACCAATCATCGCGAAGCATCACCACAGATCGTCTATCCCCCCGAAGGTGCGCGCATCGAACTCACCAGCCAGAGCGGTGATCTGTCGCCACTGGTGTTAAAGTTGCAAGGCGGTCGCGCACCGTTTCACTGGCTCGCCAACGGTAAGCCACTGCCAGAACCCTCCCGCCGCCGCAGCAGCGAATGGCTGCCGGAAGGTCAGGGTTTTTCGACGCTGACGGTGATCGATGCGGATGGACGGGCGTCGAGCGTGCGGGTTTTTGTGGAGTAAGGAAGTCAATGTTTTACGGCGTTTTGCGGCAGGCAGGGCTGCACGGCTGCCACACCCTGCGTCCTCATGCTGAGGTGGCGCGCAGCGCCCTCGAAGCATCCGCCACATACTCTACCGTCTCATCCCGCAACCCTCGCCCTTCGAGGCCCTTGCAGGGCACCTCAGGGCGAGGGCTGCTACCGTTTGCTCTATATCGTTACTCTCGCTAAGCCACTCCGCTGCAAATGAAAGCGGAGTTCGGGCACAGCCATTCTCGCCACCTGTGGGAAGATGCCCGGCAGGGCAGGGGGGGTAGCCACGCGCTCCGCCACCAATCTCAAGCCGTGCCATCCACCAAAATAAACGGCTGCCCGCGCGAACACGTCTCGATGCGGGCATCCACCTTGTAGATCGTTCGTAGCATCTCCGGCGTGATCACGTCCGCCGTCTGGCCGCTCACCGCCATGGCGCCATCCGCAATGACGATGGTGTGTTCGCAGTAGCGAAGCGCGTGGTTCAGGTCGTGCAAAGCGATCAAAATGATCATGCCGTTTTTACGGGCAAGGCGGGTGACGAAGTCGAGGACTTCGACCTGGCGGTGAAGATCCAGCGCCGAGGTTGGTTCGTCCATCAACAGCACTTCCGGCTTGCGGACCAGCGCCTGCGCCAGCGAAACCAATTGCCGTTGACCGCCCGACAACTCGCCGAGGCCTCGAAACGCCAAATCATGGATGTTGAGGGCTTTCAGAATGGCATCGATCTCGGCCAGTTCATCGTCATGCACTTTCCAGCTGCTGCCCTGTTTGGCAGACAGAAGAATGGATTCGTAGACGGTGAGAACCGCATTCGCGCCGGTGTCCTGCGGCATGTAGCAAATGGTGCGCGGACCCTGTTCGGTCTGCGAAAGCGTCACGACGCCGGGGCCTTTGATGAGGCCTGCGATGCGCTTGAACAGCGTGGATTTTCCCGCAGCATTGGGACCGATGACAGCGGTTACGCTTCCGGCTTCCAACATATCCATCGTGACATGGGAAAGAACCGTCGTGCGCCCGTATTTGGCGCCGACATCCTGAAGGGCGAGGGCTACCATGCGCGTCTCCTGTTGGAGAAGATGAGAACGAAGAAGAAGGGTACGCCGACCAGTGCGGTGATGACCCCGATGGGCAAGATAGCGCCGGGGATCAGCATCTTGCTGACGACGGAGGTGACCGACAGCAGCAACGCACCGCAGATCACCGATCCCGGCAGGAAGAAGCGCTGGTCTTCGCCCACCACCATGCGGGCGATGTGCGGACCGACGAGGCCGACGAAGCCGATGGTTCCGACGAAGGAGACCGGAATGGCGGCCAGAAGGCTGACCGTCAGCATGGTCTGCAAACGCAGGCGGCGTACATTGACACCCATGCTCGCGGCCTTATCGTCACCCAGACGCAACGCGGTCAACGCCCAGGCGTTTTTCATGAACAGCGGCACGGTCAACACCAGAATGGCGCCGGTCACATAGACCTTCGCCCATGTCGCCTTGGTCAGGCTGCCCATGGTCCAGAACACGACGGCGGCCAGCGCCTGTTCCGAGGCCAGATATTCCAGCAGGGACAGAGCGGCGTTGAAGGTGAAGACCAGCGCGATGCCCAAAAGCACGATCGTCTCTACCGAGACGCCGCGCATGGTGGAAGCAAAGTGAATGAACATGGCCGCCAGCATCGCCATCAGGAAGGCATTGATGGGGATCATATATTCCACGGCACCGGGAAAAATCGCCACGCCGCCGACCAGCGCTAGAGCCGCGCCGAAACTCGCCGCTGCCGAAATGCCGAGCGTAAACGGGCTGGCCAGCGGGTTGGACAGAATGGTCTGCATCTGCGCACCCGCTACCGAGAGCGAGGCACCGACGGTGACGGCCATCAGCGCAATCGGCATGCGGATGTCCCATATGACGACGCGCAATTGGTTGGCGACGGCGGCCGGATCGAAGATCGCGCCGATGACTTCCGACAGCGAATAACGCGCCGGGCCCAGCGCCATATCGGTTGCGACGCTGAGACACAGCGCCACGACGAGGCCGATCAGGATCAGGATACGGCGACCGGCCAGGGCGCGATATTGATCGCGCCCCGTCGTCTCGACCTGTGTTTCCACGATGGGTGCCATTTAGTTCGAGCCTTTTTCAAGTGAAACGAAATATCCCGGCTTATAGGTCACCGGCAGGAATTTCTGGTGAAACTCTTCGAAATTCTTTTCCGGGTTCAAATCGGCAAACAGGTCCGGGTGAAACCATTTTGCAAATTGCTGGATGGGGAAGAACTCGTAAGGCGCGCCATAGAACTGGTGCCAGACGGCGTGGACATTGCCCTTCTTCACCGCATCCAGTTCAGGAAACGGCGTGCGCGTCATCAGTTTGGCCAGACGCTGCCGTGACAGAGCCATATCTGCACCACGACCAACGGGCACGAACTGGTTGATGTCGGATTCGGCTGCCCAATTGGAGCCGGTCACGATGACATGGTCCGGGTTGGACACCAGCAGCTGCTCGGGGTTGAGATCACCGAAGGTGGTCTTGATCACGTCCGCTGCAATGTTGTGCCCACCCGCCTGTTCGACCATGGTGCCGAAATTGACAGGACCGAAGGTGCGGCAGCAGGCGTCTTCGCCTGAGATGCCTGGCGCGCGCTCGATGAAAACGCCCGGGCGCTTCAAATCTTTCACAGACGCCAGTTTGTCCGTCACCAGCGCGATCTGTGCGCGGCGATAGGCGATGAACTCTTCGGCACGTTGCTCGGCCCCGAAAATCGTGCCGAGAATGCGAATGGAATTTTCGCTGTTTTTTTCCGGGTCGAGACGGAAGTCGAGATAGACGACCTTGATGCCGGCTGCTGCGGCCTTTTCCTCGAACCCGCTTTCCTTGGCAGTTTTTTCCACCTCCAGATTGAGCGTGATCACATCGGGGGAAAGCGAGATGGCCTGTTCGAGGCTGAACTCGCCCTGCGGCAAATAGCCGAACAGCGGTAGTTTTGCGATCTGTGGAAAGCGTTCCACATAGGCCGCGTAGCTATCAGGGTCTTTCTTGATCAGATCATCACGCCAGCCGACGATGGTGTCGAAGGTCTTGTCGCCCTTCAGCGCGGCAATCACATGCACCTGACGTGCCTCGCCGACGATGACGCGTTTCGCGGGGCTGTCGATCTCAACCTTGCGACCGGCGGAATCGATGATTTCGGCTGAAAGTGCTGGCGTGGCAATCAACGCGAGGATGAGGGCGGCGATCCGCTTGAAATTCCTGAACGGCATGGGCAATCCTTTCGGTCTTAAATGCATTGTGGCGAAGCCGCGATTGCGGCTCCGCCCTATGTCCGATCAGCGCTCCCCCTGCGCCGTTTCGTCTTACTTGTCGTCCTTGAGCGACACGAAGTAGCCAGGTTTGTAATCGAGCGGCAGGAAGCGGGCGTGCAATTCTTTGAAGGTTGCTTCCGGGTCTAGGTCCTTGAACAGCTCCGGGTGCAGCCACTTGGCAATTTCCTGAATGGCCACGAACTGGTACGGATTGTTGTAGAACTGGTGCCAGATGGCGTGGACATTGCCGTCTTCGACAGCCTTGACGCCGGTGAAGGCCGGGCGCTTGGTCAGGTCTTCCAGCTTACGACGGGCTTCCTTCAGGTCTGCGCCGTAACCAACGCCCACCCACTTGCCGCCAGGAACGTATGCGTCCCACTTGCCACCGGTGATGATGATCTGGTCGGGGTTGGAGGCGATGACCTGCTCAGGGTTCACCGTGCCAAAGGTGCCGGGAATGATGTCCTTGGCCATGTTGATGCCGCCAGCAATCTCGACCATCTTGCCGAAATTCTCGTTGCCAAAGGACATGCAGCAATCGTCGGAGTAACCACCGGCGCGCTCAACGAAAACGACCGGGCGCTTGGGCTTTTCCTTCTCAAGAACGTCGGTCACGCGCTTGATGCTGTCGGAGCGGAACGTGATGAAGTCTTCGGCAATGTCTTCACGGCCCATCAGCTTGCCCATAACGCGCATGCTCGGCTCGGTATTTTCCATCGGCTTTTCACGGAAGTCGACATAAACCAAGGGAATGCCGACCTTGCCGAGTTTTTCGATGTAACCGGCCTCTTCGGTCGCGGTCTTGGCATCGATGTTCATGATGATGACGTCGGGCTTCAGGGCAACGGCCTGTTCGACATCGAAAGTGCCATCCTTCATGCCGCCGAAGGTTGGAAGCTTGGCGACCTCAGGATATTTCGCCAGATAAGCCTCATAGGTTTCCGGGTCTGCCTTGGCCAGATCGTCGCGCCAGCCGACGACGTGTTCGAAGGGGTTGTTTTTATCGAGCGCGGCGAGGAAGTAAATCTGACGACCTTCGCCCAGAATGACGTGCTTTACGGGAACGTTCACCTCGACATCGCGCCCGGTCACATCCTTGATCGTCACTTTGTCGGCAAATGCGGGCAGTACGGTAGAAACGAAAAGACCCATTGCAAGAACGGCGGATTTGCCTGTAATGCGCATCGAAATTGTTCTCCAGTAAAACTGTCCGCGCTTTATGGTTTTATGATTGCGTTAGTCAAGTTTTATCTTTTAGACCATTTCGAAACTGGCAGTCGTGAAGGTTGGACGTCATGGATAGTGCAAACAATTACGGGAACAATTTTGGTCTTCGCGATGAGATCAAGGCCTACTGGTCGGCCCGTGCCGCCACCTTCGACCTGTCGCCGGGTCATGAAATCTTCTCGGAAGAAGAGCGTGCAGCCTGGCATCGCCTGGTGGAAAAACACCTCGGGCGCGGCGAGGGCAAAACCGCGCTGGACCTAGCCTCAGGCACTGGCGTCATCTCGCATTTGATGGATGATCTAGGCTACCGCGTCACGGGTCTGGATTGGGCCGAGCCGATGCTGGAGCGCGCCAAGGCGAAAGCCAAAAGCCGCAAACGCGCGATCACATTCCGCATGGGCGACGCCGAAAACACCATGGAGCCGGACGCCACCCACGACGTCATCATCAACCGCCATCTCGTCTGGACGCTGGTCGATCCGAAGGCGGCGTTTCTGGAGTGGTTGCGGGTGTTGAAACCGGGTGGCCGGGTGTTGATCGTCGATGGCGATTTCGTCAATGTCAGCGTCGTGGAAAAGCTGCTCAAGAGTCTGGCTGCAAAACTGCTTAAACTCGGTCTGCTGAAGGAAGAGCCTGTCCATATGCCCGCGGACATGGCCGGCACACATAACAGCATTCTCTCCCGCGTTTATTTCTCGAAAGGTGCGCGCGCCGAAGCAGTCGCAGCCCTGCTGCGGGACGCCGGTTTCGAAGACGTGGTTGTCGATACGGATTTGCGCGCCATTCACAGGACGCAGGCAAAAAACTGGAACGTGCTGAAGGCAGCGGCCCGTGGCATTCAGCATCGCTATGCCGTATCCGGGCGCAAGCCGGGATAGGTGGCATTGGCCAAGCTTCGCCGTTCACGCGGCGCTGTCGCGTCCGTGGTTTGGCAGTCGTTCAACCCGGAGAGCGCACGCAGATGCGGACATGTCTCTGGTATGGTTTAGTCTGTGGGCGTCCGCATCCGCGTGGCCTCTGGTCTTTCGTTCTTGCAGCCATGTCTTGCCCAGACCGGACCGTGAATAATCCGGCCTGAGCGTGACAGGCAGTGTCCAGTGAACCGTTTCGCCTCGCCCAGTCCGAAAGCCGTTAAGGGTCTTTCGTGTCGAGAAAAATCGGGTGCCACCGGTCTTACCCTGACATGGTATTCCTGATGACTGCCCGCACGTCTGCGATCCTTCATCAGCCCCCGTCGTCTTACTGTCTCGCGAAAACAGGAAGACGCCGGAAGTGGAAGCATTGTGCGGGTGATTCGCGGCGCGTGGAGAAAATATCGAATATTTTTTGCAGATTTTTATGAGTGCAATCTCGACCCTATCTCGGGCATAAAAAAGCCCGGAGAACCGGGCTTTTTCTTCGATATCAACTCGCTTTCGCCAGTTTCTTCGCAGCGACACGGGCGCGGATGGAGTCCACGTCGGACTTTGGCGTGGCGGCAAACAGCGAGCGTGTGTAGCTGTGTTGCGGGTTGGCGAAGACCTCTTCGCGGGTGCCGTATTCGACTGCCTCGCCAAAGTACATCACCATGACTTCGTCGGCGATGTACTTCACCACCGACAGATCGTGAGAGATGAAAACGTAGGTCAGGCCGAACTCGTCCTGAAGGTCGGACAGCAGGTTGAGCACCTGCGCCTGCACCGAAAGGTCGAGCGCCGATACCGGTTCGTCCAGCACCAAGAGCTTCGGATTGAGCATCAGCGCACGCGCAATGGCGATACGCTGGCGCTGGCCGCCGGAGAACATGTGCGGGTAGCGGTTATAGTGTTCCGGCCCAAGACCGACTCGCACCAGCATGTCGTTGGCCTTTTCGCGACGTTCTGCCGAGGACATCTTGGTGTTGATGAGCAGCGGTTCGCCCAAGACGTCACCGATCTTTTGGCGCGGGTTGAGCGACCCATAGGGGTTCTGGAACACGATCTGCACCTTCTGGCGCATTTCGGCTGTCAGATGGCCGGGACGGGTATCGACCTTCTGGCCGTCGATCAGAAGATCGCCGGAGGTCGGCTCATCGATGAAGGTCAGCATGCGGGCGAGCGTGGACTTGCCGCAGCCGCTTTCGCCGACGATGGCCAACGTCTTGCCGGTTTCCAGCGCAAAGGACACGCCTTTGACGGCATGGATGATCTTGTCCTGTTTCATGAAGCCGCCGGGCAGGCGGTAGTCACGCTTCATGTTGCGGATTTCGAGCATGGTGTTCTTGTCGGTCATGCGGTTTCTCCCGCAGCAGGCGCCGGTGTCCCGTCGAAGAACTGCGACACGGTGGTCAGACGATCGCCCGTCGCGTTTTCGGGCAGGGCAGCCAGAAGCGCCTTGGTGTAGTTGCTCTTGGGGTTTTCGAACAGGGACAGCACATCGGCTTCCTCCATCTTCTTGCCCTTGTACTGAACCACCACGCGGTCAGCCGTTTCAGCCACCACACCCATGTCATGGGTGATCATGATGAGACCCATGCCGTTTTCGGCCTGAAGCTTCATCAAGAGATCGAGGATTTGCTTCTGAATGGTCACGTCGAGCGCCGTCGTCGGCTCGTCGGCGATGAGGAGCTTCGGATTGCAGGCGATGGCAATGGCGATCATCACGCGCTGGCACTGGCCACCGGACATCTGGTGCGGGAAGTGCTTCAGGCGCTCTTCCGGGTCGGGCAGGCCGACGAGCTTGAACAGCTCGATGGCGCGGGCGTGGCGTGTCTTCTTGTCCATGCCCATGTGGATGCGCAGGACTTCCTCGAGCTGGAAACCCACCGTGAAGCACGGGTTGAGGCTGGCCACCGGCTCCTGGAAGATCATGGCGATATCCTTGCCGATCAGCTTGCGCCGTTCCGACGCGCTGATGTTCTGGATATCCTTGCCTTCAAACAGCATGCGGTCGGCAGTGATCTTCGCTGTCCAGGGCAGAAGGCCCATGACGGCGAGCATTGAGACCGATTTGCCGGAACCGGATTCTCCGACGATGGCGAGAACCTCGCCTTTCTCGACGGAGACGGAAATGCCGTCCACGGCGCGAAACCAGCCGCTGGCGGTTTCGAACTCGACGGTCAGATTATCGACTTGCAGAAGTGCCATGTCAGGACCTCTTCAGTTTCGGGTCAAGCGCATCCCGCAGACCATCGCCCACCAGATTGATGGCGAGAACGGTGATGAGGATGGCAAGGCCAGGGAAAGTGACGACCCACCAGGCGCGCAGAATGAACTCGCGCGCTTCGGCAAGCATGGTGCCCCATTCAGGCGCGGGCGGCTGTGCACCCATGCCGAGGAAGCCAAGGGCGGCTGCATCGAGAATGGCGTTCGAAAACGACAGCGTGGCCTGCACGATGAGCGGACCCATGCAGTTGGGCAGAATGGTCTTGAACATCAGACGCAGCGGTCCGGCACCGGCCAGACGCGCGGCGGTGACATAATCGCGTTCCTTTTCCGTCATCACGGCGGCGCGCGTCAGGCGCACGAAATGCGGCTGAAGAACGAGCGCGATGGCAATCATGCCGTTGGTGAGGCCGGGGCCGAGAATGGCAACGAGCACCAGTGCCAGCAACAGCGATGGGAAGGCGAGGATGATGTCCATCAACCGCATGATGACCGTGTCCAGCCAGCCGCGATAATAACCGGCGATGACGCCGATGATGATGCCGGTGGAGAGCGACAGGGTGGTCACGAAGACGCCGATGAACAGCGAATATTGCGCACCATGGATCAGGCGCGACAGGATATCGCGACCGAGCGGATCGGTGCCGAGCGGGAAGCTCCAGTTGCCGCCTTGCAGCCATGCCGGCGGCAAAAGGATGGTATCGCGGTACTGCTGGAACGGCGAATGCGGCGCGATGAACGATGCGAAGACCGCTACGAACACAATGATGGTGAAAACGTAAAGGCCGATGACGGCGCCGCGGTTTTCGGAGAAATAGTGCCAGAATTCGGACAGCATCTGGCGGCGCATCGCCGCGCTGCTGACCGGCTGGCTCTGAGTGGTTTCAGCCATGGGATAACTCACCTCTTAGTGGCGGATGCGCGGGTTGATCAGGCCGTAGAGCACGTCGACAATCAGATTGACGAACATGATGATACCGGCAATCAGCAACAAGCCACCTTGAATCACGGGATAATCGCGGCGGAAGACGCTATCGACCATCCACTTGCCGATACCCGGCCAGGAGAAGATCGTTTCGGTCAGGATCGCGCCTGCCAGCATGACGCCGATCTGAAGGCCGATCGTCGTGATGACCGGGATCAGCGCATTGCGCAGCGCATGCAGCCCCACCACACGGAAGGGCGAGAGGCCCTTGGCACGGGCGGTGCGGATGTAATCGTCTGAGAGAACTTCCAGCATGGCCGAGCGGGTCTGACGGGCGATGACGGCAAGCGGGATCGTTGCCAGCACGATGGACGGCAGGATGAGGTGGCTGACAGCCGAGGAGAACGCGCCCTTCTGGCCAGACAGCAACGAGTCGATCAGCATGAAGCCGGTGACGGGCGGGAAGTAGAACATCAAGGAGATGCGCCCGGACACCGGTGTCCATTGCAGAATGCCCGCAAACAGGATGATGAGCAGCGGTCCCCACCAGAAGATCGGCATGGAGTAACCGACGAGCGAAACGCCCATCATGGTCTGATCGAAGAACGACCCACGCTTGATGGCGGCAATCACGCCGGCGGGAACGCCGATGACGATAGCGAGGATGATGGCACAGAGCGACAGTTCGACGGTGGCTGGGAATAGCGCGAAGAACTGGTCGATAATCGGTGACTTGGAAACGATGGAGGTTCCGAAATCGCCTGACAGAATGCCCTTCAGGTAATCCAGATACTGGATGACCATGGGTCGGTCCATGCCGAGGGCTGCGCTGATCTGCGCATGGCGCTCCGGTGACATGACACGTTCGCCCGACAGCAGGGCGACGGGGTCGCCTGGCAAAAGCCGGATAAACATGAACGCGATGATAGAAACCCCGATGAATGTCGGGATGAGCACGGCAATGCGCCGCACGAGAAAGCCAATCATGAAAAACCTTCGATCTGTTCCGCCTGGAACCTATGCGCTGGCAGTAGCGACCTTTTCGGTCTGCTTCTTTGTTGTTTAGAGATGCTTCAGAACGCAAGTGCCGCGCGCCTTGAGACAAGACACGCGGCATTTTCAGATGCGTCGAATATTACTCGGCGATATCGACGTTTTCGAACGTGAAGTCACCCAGCGGGCTCTGGACGAAACCAGTGACTTCCTTGCGCATCGGAACGACGGACAGGGAGTGGTCGATGGTGGCCCAAGGTGCCTGCTTCTTGAACACGACCTGAGCTTCTTCGTAGAGCTTGGTGCGTTCTGCCTGATCGGTGGTGATCTTGGCCTTCTTCACGAGAGCGTCGAAGTTCTTGTCGCACCACTGAGCACGGTTGTTGCCGCCAACGGCATCGCAGCCGAGCAGCGTGTCGAGGAAGTTGTCCGGGTCGCCATTGTCGCCGGTCCAGCCGAGGAACACGGCACCGTCACGGTCCTTTGCCTTCGAACGGTCGAGATATTCGGCCCATTCGTAGGACACGATCTCTACCTTGACGCCGATCTTGGCGAAATCATCCTGGATGACTTCGGCAGCGCGGCGGGCGTTGAGCATGTATGGACGCGAAACCGGCATCGCCCAGACCTTCATCGACAGGTCCTTGACGCCAGCGTCTGTCAGCATCTTCTTGGCTGCTTCCAGATCGTAGGTGTCGTCTTCAACCTTATCGTTGTAAGACCACATGGTTGGCGGCAGCGGGTTCTTGGCAGGCGTGGCCATGCCTTGGAACACGGCGTCAACGATGGCCTTCTTGTTGATGGCCTTGTTCAGCGCCTTGCGGACTTCCGGCTTGTCGAAAGGAGCCTGCGTGGTGTTGTAGGCGAGGTAGGCAACGTTGAGGCCTTCCTGCTCCAGAACCGTCAGGGTCTTGTCTTCCTTCATCGACTTGACGTCGGCAGCGTTCGGGTAAGGCATCAGGTGGCATTCGCCAGCCTTGAGCTTCTGGAAACGAACGGCTGCATCTGTGGTGATGGCGAAAACGAGATCGTCGATCTTCGGTGCGCCGCCCCAGTATTCCTTGTTGGCCTTGAAGCGGATGACGGCATCCTGCTGGTAGGCGACGAAGGCGAACGGACCGGTGCCGACTGGCATCTGGTTCAACTGTGCCTGCTTGCCTTCAGCGGCCAGCTTGTCGGTGTATTCCTTCGACATGATCGAAGCGAATGGCATGGCAAGGTTGGCGAGGAACGGTGCTTCAGGGCGGTTCAGGGTAAACTTGACCGTCATGTCGTCGACTTTTTCGATAGACTTGATCAGCTTGGGGAAGCCCATGCCTTCGGCATATTCCCAGGACGTGCCAGTGACATACTGGTGCCATGGATTGTCGGTCTTGATCTGGCGCTCGATGGAAAAGACGACGTCGTCTGCATTGAGTTCACGGGTTGGCGTGAAGAATTCCGTGGTCTGGAACTTGACGCCCTTGCGAAGCTTGAATGTGTAGACGGTGCCGTTTTCCGAAACTTCCCAGCTCTCGGCCAGGCCAGCGACTGGCTTGGTGGTGCCGGGTTCGAATTCCAGCAGACGGCTGTAAACGGTGTGGGCCGAGGCATCGAATGTGGTGCCGGCGGTGTAGAGGCCCGGATCGAAACCTTCCGGCGAACCTTCCGAGCAATATACGAATGTCTTTGCGCTTGCAGCAGCAGGTGCAAAGCACGTCGCCGAAAGCAAGGCTGCAGCGATTAGGCCAAGTTTGTATCTCATCAAAGAGCTCCCAATTTTTGTATCCGGCTCGCTTATTCTGCGACTACCGATGCAACGTGGTTATAAGAAACCTTGCACATACTCAAGCGGGCAAGTTGCGCCAATTCAGAGGTTTTTGATCAAAAGTTCAACTTCGCGCGATTTTGATACTAATTTAGGCGAAGGAATTAGAATGTTTGTTTGGAAATGGTGGAAAAAACCATGCGTTTCTTCCCAAAAGCCAGGCAATAAAGAAGGCGCCCTGAAGGCTCAGGACGCCTTTGATAGTGAAACAGCTTTTATTGTTACACTCAAGCGATCTTATCGCCCACGACTCGCCAATTGATGAGGTTTTCCAGCACAGCTTTGATGTGCTCCGGCTTGCGGTTTTCGTAATCGACGTAATAGGCGTGTTCCCAGATATCGATGCCGAGATAGGCCGGGCGGCCAACAGCAACCGGGTTGTTGCCGTCCTCGTAGCCGACCAGCGCCAGCTTGTCCTGATCATCGCGCGTTAGCCAGACCCAGCCGGTGCCAAAGACTTCATCCGAGGTGGCAACCGCTTTTTCGATGAACTTGCCGTAATCGCCGAATGCTGCGTTCAGTTCGTCAGCAACCTTGCCTTCCGGACGGTTCGGGCCACCGGGCGTAAACTGTTCCCAATAGGCGACGTGATTCCAGGCCTGGGCTGCGTTGTTGAAAATCTTCTTGTCGGCTGTCTTGCCAGCGGATGACTTGACGATCTGGTCAAGCTCCATATCGGCGTAGGGCGTGCCCTTGGCCAGCGTGTTCAGCTTATCGAAATAAGCCTTGTGGTGTTTGCCGTAATGCAGGGCAACGGTCTTGGCGGAGATATGTGGGGCGAGGGCGTCTTCTGCAAAGGGCAGAGCGGGCTGTTTCAACGGCAGTGCCGCTTTTGCAATCGATGGTGCGGAAAGCGTGGTGACTGCGGCGGTTGCCGCTGTGGCCGCCATGATGGCGCGTCTCGTCATTAACATGTCTCATTCTCCCGGTTGATGTCCAAGTCAGGCAAACCGGTTGGTGGGAGAAAAGTTTCTTTTCGATCTTGCTTATTCAATCCGTTCCCGGTTTTGTTATCGCAAATGTACCGTTGAAGGTCGAGGAGGACCGCATGCAGTCGCAAGGAGTATCTAGATCGAGTGAAGAGCGCGCGCTCGTTCTGGAAGAGTTGGGCAAGCTGTCGCTGCGTCCGTTTCCGCTGGAGGAGCAGGTTGGACCGCACGACGTGCGCATCGCTATCCATACCGTCGGCATTTGCGGCAGCGACGTGCATTATTACACCCACGGCGCCATCGGCAATTTCGTGGTGCGCGAACCGATGATTCTGGGACACGAGGCCTCCGGCACCGTGACCGAGGTTGGCTCCGGCGTAACGAACCTGTCGGTGGGGGACCGCGTGTGCATGGAGCCGGGCATTCCCGACCCGATCAGCCGCGCGAGCCGCATCGGCCATTACAATCTCGATCCTGCCGTGCGCTTCTGGGCCACGCCACCAATCCACGGCGTTTTGCGCGCGTCCGTCGTTCATCCGGCGGCCTATACGTTCAAGCTGCCGGACAATGTGTCGTTCGCGGCAGGCGCCATGGTGGAGCCGCTGGCCGTCGGCGTACAGGCGGCTACGCAGGCCAAGGTCAAGCCGGGCGACATCGCTGTCGTCATCGGCGCTGGCCCCATCGGCCTCGTCACCGTGCTGGCAGCTCTTGCTGCCGGTTGCGCACGCGTGATCGTGTCGGATGTCGATCCGGTGAAGCTGGATATGGCGCGTGGTCTGGGCCCAGTCGAAACCGTCAATGTGCGCGAGCATGATCTTGCCGAACAGGTGCTGAAATCCACCGGCGGCTGGGGTGCGGATGTCATTTTCGAATGCTCCGGTGCAGAAGCGGCCATTACCCGCGTGTTCGAGCCCTTGCGACCTGCCGGGATGGTGGTGTTCGTCGGCATGCCGACCAAGCTGGTGGCCTATGACGTGGTGGCAGCGCAAATTCGTGAAGCGCGTGTCGAGCATGTTTTCCGCTATGCCAACGTCTTTGGCCGCTGCGTCGATATGTTGGCATCCGGTGCCATCGATGTCTCCGCACTCATCACCCGCACCTTCGATTTCGAAGACAGCATCAAGGCCTTCGATCTAGCCGCATCTGCCCCTGCTGGTGAAGTGAAGATGCAAATTATCATGCCTGGCGGCTGATTGAGGGTTGCACGAAAATAATCAGCGGTTAGCTTGAGCGCCGGTGGCGAGTGGAGGCTCAAACCACTTATCTGTATCGATGCAGGAGGATCAATTCATGAAGACGATCAAGGGACCGGGGCTTTTTCTCGGTCAGTTTGCGGGCGATGCTGCACCGTTCAACACGTGGGACGGCATCACCAAATGGGCGGCTGATAAAGGGTATCTCGGTGTGCAGGTGCCCACATGGGCCGGGCAGTTGATCGACCTTAAAAAAGCAGCAGAATCCAAGGACTACTGCGACGAGTTCGCCGGTGTGGCCCGGAGTAACGGCGTCGAGGTGACGGAGCTTTCCACTCACTTGCAAGGCCAGCTAGTGGCCGTGCACCCTGCTTACGATGAAGCCTTTGATGGTTTTGCTGCACCCGAAGTGCGCGGCAACCCAAAGGCGCGTCAGGAATGGGCGGTCGAGCAGGTGAAGTTGGCGCTGAAGGCATCGCGCAATCTCGGCATCGATGCACATGCCACTTTCTCCGGGGCGCTCGCATGGCCCTTTATCTACCCATGGCCGCAGCGCCCTGCCGGTCTGGTGGAAGCCGCTTTCGATGAACTTGCCAAGCGCTGGACGCCGATCCTCGATTATGCCGATGAGCAGGGTGTGGACGTCTGCTACGAAATTCACCCCGGCGAAGACCTGCATGACGGCGTGACCTTCGAGATGTTCCTGGAGCGCGTAAAGAACCACAGCCGCGCCAACATGCTCTACGATCCCTCGCATTACGTGCTGCAATGCCTTGATTATCTCGACAATATCGACATCTACAAAGACCGCATCAAGATGTTCCACGTCAAGGATGCGGAGTTCAACCCCACTGGTCGTCAGGGCGTTTATGGCGGCTATCAGGGCTGGGTCAACCGCGCCGGTCGCTTCCGCTCGCTGGGCGACGGGCAAGTGGATTTCGGCGCCGTGTTCTCGAAAATGGCCGCCAATGATTTTGATGGCTGGGCCGTTGTCGAATGGGAATGCGCGTTGAAGCACCCGGAAGATGGCGCTGCCGAAGGCTCTGAATTCGTCAAGGCGCACATCATTCGCGTCACCGAAAAAGCGTTTGACGACTTCGCTTCCAGCGGCACGGACGATGCCGCAAACCGCCGCATGCTGGGCCTATAAATCATTTCGAGGACATTTCATGGCTATTGAAGGAAAGACGACCGACAAGGCGAGCAAACGCATTCGCCTTGGCATGGTGGGTGGTGGCGCAGGCGCCTTCATCGGCGGCGTGCACCGCATGGCGGCACGGCTGGACAACCGCTTCGACCTGGTGGCAGGCGCTTTGTCCTCCACCCCTGAAAAATCGAAGGCCTCCGGTCTGGAACTTGGACTGGACGAGGACCGCTGCTACGGCTCCTTCGAGGAGATGGCCGAAAAGGAAGCGGCCCGCGAAGACGGCATCGAGGCCGTCGCCATCGTTACGCCCAACCATGTGCACTACCCGGCAGCAAAGGCGTTTCTGGAACGCGGCATCCACGTCATCTGCGACAAGCCGCTGACCTCCAATCTGGACGATGCGAAAAAGCTGAAAGCGGTGGCAGACACGTCCGACGCACTGTTCGTCCTGACCCACAACTACACCGGCTACCCGATGGTGCGCCATGCGCGGGAACTGGTGGAAAGCGGCGCGCTGGGTGATATCCGGCTGGTGCAGATGGAATATCCACAAGACTGGCTGGCAGAACCCGTCGAACAGACCGGTGCCAAGCAGGCCGTATGGCGCACCGACCCGGCGCAATCGGGCGCAGGCGGCTCCACCGGCGATATCGGCACGCATGCCTATAATCTCGGCTGCTTCATCTCCGGTCTCGAAACCGAAGAACTCGCCGCAGACGTCCACACCTTCGTTGACGGTCGTCGTCTCGATGATAACGCCCACGTCATGCTGCGCTTCAAGGCCAGGGATGGCAAAGCGCCTGCCAAGGGCCTGCTGTGGTGCAGCCAAGTGGCCGTGGGCAATGAAAACGGCCTTAAGGTTCGCATCTATGGCAGCAAGGCTGGCATCGAGTGGACGCAGGCCGATCCGAACTACATGTGGTTCACCAAGCTTGGCGAGCCTAAGCAGTTGATCACCCGTGGTGGAGCCGGTGCCGGTGCATCTGCCGCCCGCGTCAGCCGCATCCCGTCCGGTCACCCGGAAGGCTACCTCGAAGCCTTTGCGACAATCTACACCGAAGCCGCAAACGCCATTGATGCACGGCGCAACGGCACGGCGCTGGATGGCGCGGTGGTTTACCCAACCATTGATGATGGCGTCAAAGGCGTGGCGTTTGTCGAGGCGTGTATTGCTTCGTCGAAGCAGAATGGTGGTTGGGTGAAGTTGTAAGGCAATTGGCTAGGTGGTGGGTCACATAACGGTAAGGGCTGCTGGGTGTGGCTCACCCCCCTCTGCCCTGCCGGGCATCTCCCCCTCAGGTGGGGAGATCGAATCGCGGTGAGGCTTCGCCCAAATTCAACGCTGCGGATTGATTGCGCAGTTTGAGCCTAGCCAATCTCCCTCTTTGTTGGGGAGATGCCCGGAAGGGCAGGGTGAGCCACACCCACTACCCAAGCTCTCTAACGAAAACGACCTAAATCACCGGATACAGCGACCAGAAGAACAGCTCGTGTTCCTGATCACGGTCGTGCTGCTCGGAATCGTCCTTGGTTCTGGGTTCCGAGGTGAAGCCGCTTTCGCGTTTCAGTTTGTCTTCTTGCGCCTTGCGACCGAGACCGAACAGGTCGAAGGAAAGCATGTTAAAGCCAGCTACCATTTTGTCCCTCATTGTCACAATATTTAACGAGGTGTAAATATTCGCGCGTTGCCACGATTTCGTCAAGATTGCTGAGGGAATTAGTCTGTTACGGCTGTGGATGGATTTGAGAAATTCATTTCTCAAATAAGCGCAAATCCGAAGCTTTATTTCATGGTGACACACAAGCCGTTTAGACGTTCCAAGACCTGCGATAGATGCCGGTGGCTGTCTTCAGTGCCGCGCCGAGATCGTTTGCGTGTCCGTGCGCCGCAAGGGCGTGCGAAAAGGCGGTGAGGTTGGCCAGCACCGCCTCTTCGGTGGCGCGTTGTCCAGTGTGGTTGAGGCGAACGAGGCGTTCGGTGCCAGGGCCGACGGCGGGGGTGATATCGGCGCCTGCAATGGTGCGGCGTGGCAGGAAGGTCTGAGGGTTCATCCCAAGTGGTAGAACGGCGGTGGTGACGAGGGCGGATGCTGATGGGTCTTGCGCCCACAGCTGTGCACCGAGCGTCAGAAGTCCGGCCCGTGTCGCGTCCCTTGCAAGCTGGTGGCGCTGCTGCACCTGTTGGATGCCCTCCGATTCGATCCGGTCGAGAGCGGCTTGCAACGCGAAAAATTCGAGCGGTGCCGGTGTTCCGGGTAAGACATGGCGTCCCACATCCAGCCATTGCTCTTTCTGGTCGAGCAATGACAGCATCGAGATGCGCGGGGCGTCGGCACGTTTCAAAAATTCCCACGCTTTTTGACTGACGCAAAGCGCCGACAGTCCGGCTGTCCCAGCCAGCGCCTTTTGCGGGCCGATGACGGCGATATCGATGCCGAGCCGATCCACCTCGAGTGCATGGCCACCGATGGAGGCGACGGCATCGACGATGGTGAGGATGCTCCTTTGTCGAGCGTGAGCGACGATTTCTTCCAGCGGATTGAGAATGCCGCTGGCCGATTCGGCGTGGACGAGGGACAGGATTGCAATGTCGGGATTGGCGTCGAGATGGTGGCTGACCGCCTCCAGCGTGATGGGGTGTGCCGGTTCTGCGCTCAGATTGACGACATCGGCACCGCCGCGCTCCAGCCAGCGACCAAACCACGTGCCATAGGGGCTGGTGACGATGTTGAGCGCCTTGAGGCTGGGATGCGCCAGGCTGGTTGCCGTGGCTTCCAGCGCCAGAACAGCTTCCGCCTGGATCAGCAGGACATCGTTTTTCGTGCCCATGAGGGTGCCCAGCCGGTCGGCAAGCGCTGCATAGTTTTCCGCCGGGAATGAGGGGATATCGAGCAGGTGGCTCCAGTCACGATTGGGCATGGTCGAATTCCGTATGAATGCGCAAGACTCGGAAGTTTAAAGCATGGTTGGATGGGCAACACTATATGGATGCCCGTCAGTTGCCAGCACTACCCTTGCGACCGAGCGACATAATGCGTTCACGCAGCACTTTTGCGAGATTACGGGTGTTGCGATACATATGCACCTGTGCGGCCACCTGGCGCACGTCGCGGTCACTGTTTTGCGAAAGACCGATGACGAGCGTGCCCATTTCAGCCGATTCGCTCCAGAACCCCTTCAAGGAACCGTCTTCGTCAGCCCCGCAGCTGTCGGTGCGCAAAATATTGGCGTCATCGAGATGCCATTCCGTCAATTTCTGCATCAGCAGACGCTCGATGGCGTGGCGGGAGTGGTTTTCATTGACGGCGAGTTTCCAGACATAGGCCTCGCCCATGGTCATGAAGACGACGGCGGAGGCAATGGCCTGACCATTGAGGTTGACCGTATGAATACGCACCGCATCGATTTCGGCCAGATTGGTAATCGCTTCACGCGCGAAGGCTGCACGATACCGGTCGCTGACGAGAGCCGAGCGCTTGCGGCCTTTCGAGCCACTGGCTTCGAGCGCGAGAAACTCTTCCGTGCGCAATCTGATGTCTTGCGGCTGTCTGGCGATGTCGTGGGTGAGCGTGCCGACACTTTTCAGGTGCTGCCAATGGGTCTCTAGCTCCTGCAACTGCCCCGCCGACAGATTGTTTTGCAGATAGAGACTGGCGTCGGTATCGCTTTCCAGCATCATTCGGCGATGCGGCTCGGCGACGGCCAGTGGCAGGTTGCGGCTGAGCGCGATGGCCTTGATCATGCGCGTGAAAGCGCCGTCCAGCCGCAGAGTCGGAAGCACCAGCACATCGGGCAGACGCAGTTCCGGCTGGGATAGTGCATCCAAGAGGTTGTCGATCGTCTCGGCTGCTCCTTCCGAATCGACCAGAGGCGTGCCGAGGGGGCCGAACGGATTGGACCATGCGCGCAAAATCGATGGGCCAACGGAAAAGCCTGGCTTTTCAATCGTGAACGGCATGAGAAAACGCATGCGCGAGCGCGCGCCGTTTTCATCGCGCATTAGCGCAAACCGCACGGCGCGGTTATCAACGCGGGGCATGGCGGGCGCCAAAAGCTTTCCGGTGAAGAAAATATTCGGCTCGACGACACGGTTCGACAGAAAGTCCAATTCTTCCTGAAGATCATATCCGAGTTGGGCCGGGTAAATGCAAAATTCACGCCCGGCGCGGCCTACGCGGACACTGCTGTCGGCGGCGGGACGGTCAGGCACTGTTTTTGCTATCAGCCTTGCGAAACGGTCATCTCGCATATCTGGATCGTTCGGATCGCTTGCCATGCCCGTCTTGAACCGTCTTTCCTATGCCTATTCGTGACAAGTATCTGTCATGGTGCCTCATCTGATGAGGTATGACTTCTTTAGCGAGAACCGATCTGTATCATATTTATCGTCTTTTGCTCGCAGAAATTCAATCATACATCGAAACGTGAAGACAGTTAACCAAATGCTATTCGATCTCTAGCGCATTGTCGTATCAGTAGCATGTCTATGGAAGAACAGGTGTTATTCTGCGCTTCGGATAAAGGCCCAAAACGAGGGCGCAACCTAGAATGATGATCGCAGCACCGACGAACTGAAGCGACGACAATGGCTCGTCCAGCACCAGTGCACCGACAATCACCGCGATGACCGTGACCACAAACTCCACGCTGATGGTTTTGGTTGCGCCGATCAACGACACAAGGCGGAAATAGGTGATGTAGGTGAGCGAACTCATGACGATGGCAAGCCCGAAGAGATAGGCGAAATCAATTGCCCGCGGCGGCGGCGAGGGGATGGGAACGACGAAAAGCAAGGGCAACGTCATGATGCCGCCAGCCAGAAATGCGCCGATCGTGATTTCCCAGGCGCCGGACCCTTTGAGATGGCGGCTTGCATAATTGCTGCCGAAAGCCGCGCAGATGCAGCCGATCAGGCAGATGACGCATCCGATAATGAAAGCCGGAGTGGCGGGAACTGCCGGGAAGCCGACGAGAATGACGATGCCGCTGAACCCCAGCACCATGCCGAAGAGGCTTTGCAGGGAGATTTTCTCCAGCCCCCAGAGTTGGCCGATCAACATCGAAAACAAGGGGATGCTGGCCACCAGAATGGCGGCCATGGCGGTGCCGATAACAGGTGTGGCGTAGGACAGGCCGATGAGCTGCCCGGCAACCGTTGTGGCTCCGACAACGGCAAAGGCCCGCCATCCGGCACTGAAATTCAGTTTCCGCCCCGTGACGCGCGCGATAATCAGCAGCGTAAAGCTCGCGATGAAGCAGCGCAGGGTCACCGCGCCGATCCAGCCGAAGGCAGCCACGACATGCAGCACCAGCATGAACGACAATCCCCATGCCACGGCAAGAAAGATATAGGCGGCAAGCTCGGAGGGTTTCATGCGCGGTGTCCGGACTGGGGATTTCGGCGAGCGATACGAGAGCGACGGCCAAGCGTCAATTGAATTTTACGGTGGTGGCTCCGCTCAAACAACCCCGTCGTCTGTGTCCAGAGCGGTACGAGGACATCACGTGCTCTTAGGCGGAAAATGGTTTGGGAGTAAGTGGCTGCGGGCGTGCCGACGTGACCATTTTTGGCCCAGCAAATGTGTCAGGGATATTGTTGAATACAAAAAGACCCGCAAACGATGTCTGCGGGTCTTTTTTAACGTGCTCGAAAAGCGATCAAGCCTGATCGAAAATGCCGTGGCAATGTTTGTATTTTTTGCCGGAACCGCAAGGGCAGGCTTCGTTACGGCCGATCTTGCCCCATGTGGCGGGGTTGTTGGGGTCACGCTGTTCCGGTGGAACGAAGGCTGCGGATGCGCCAGCCGCCTCCTGCATCGCAAACTCGTCTTCGCCGGTCAGCGGATCGAGATGATGCGCTGTCATTTCCGGCAGTTCGGCTGGCGGCGGTGCATCGCGAACCAGTTCGACACGCATCAATTGTGCCGTGACCGCTTCACGCAGGTTGGACAGCAGCGCCTGGAACAGCTCGAAGGCTTCCGCCTTGTATTCCTGCAACGGATCACGCTGTGCGTAACCGCGGAAACCGACGACGGAGCGAAGGTGATCGAGGTTGACGATATGCTCGCGCCACAGGTGGTCAATGGTCTGAAGGATCACCGAACGCTCGACATAGGTCATGACCTCGGCGCCAAAACGCTCGGTCTTCTCCGCCACGGCCTTGTCTGCCGCTTCGGTGATGCGCTGAAGAATATCGTCTTCGGCAATGCCTTCCTCTTTCGCCCACTCATCGACGGGCAGATCGAGGTTGAGGGACTGTTCGAGGCCAGCCTTGAGGCCTGCAATATCCCACTGCTCGGCATAGGCATTTTCCGGCACATGCTTGGTGACGAGCGCTTCGATCACTTCGTTGCGCATGTCGGAGGCGGTTTCGCCGATATTATCGGCTTCCATCAGCTCCAGGCGCTGGTCGAAGATGACCTTGCGCTGATCATTAAGAACGTCGTCATATTTCAGAAGATTCTTACGGGTTTCGAAGTTGCGGGCTTCGACCTTCTTCTGGGCGCGCTCGAGCGCCTTGTTGATCCACGGATGGACGATGGCTTCGCCTTCTTTCAGGCCAAGCTTCTGCAACATCGAATCCATGCGGTCGGAACCAAAGATGCGCATCAGGTCATCCTGAAGCGAGAGGTAGAATTTCGAGCGGCCCGGGTCACCCTGACGGCCGGAACGACCACGCAGCTGGTTGTCGATACGGCGGCTTTCGTGGCGTTCGGTCGCGATCACGAAAAGGCCACCGGCGGCCAGTGCCCGGTCCTTCAGAACCTTGATCTCTTCGCGGATTTTCCGTTCCGTGGCGTCGCGCTCTTCACCCGGCTCCACGCCTTCAAGCTCACGCTCGAGACGCATATCGACGTTACCGCCGAGCTGAATGTCGGTACCGCGACCGGCCATATTGGTGGCGATGGTGACGGCACCCGGCACACCGGCCTGCGAGACGATATAGGCTTCCTGCTCGTGATAACGGGCATTCAGAACCTGGAAGTTCTCAAAGCCGGTCTGACGCAGCATGGTGGCCAGAAGCTCGGATTTTTCGATCGAGGTGGTGCCGACGAGAACCGGCTGGTCGCGCTCATGGGCTGCCTTGATCTGTTCGATGATCGCCTTGAACTTCTCTTCGCCGGTCCGGTAAACCTCGTCGTCCTCGTCGATACGCTGGATCGGCAGGTTCGTCGGAACTTCGATCACGTCCAGAGAATAGATGTTGTTGAATTCTTCCGCTTCGGTCGATGCCGTACCGGTCATGCCGGCGAGCTTCTTGTACATGCGGAAATAGTTCTGGAAGGTGACGGACGACAGCGTCTGGTTTTCCGGCTGGATCTGTACCTTTTCCTTGGCTTCAAGTGCCTGGTGCTGACCTTCCGAATAGCGACGGCCCGGCATCATGCGGCCGGTGAATTCGTCGATGATGACGATTTCGCCGTTTCGGACGATGTAATCCTTGTCGCGCTGGAACAGCTTGTGGGCCTTCAGCGCGTTGTTGACGTGGTGAACGATGGCGACGTTTTCGATGTCGTAGAGTGATTCGCCCTTAAGAAGACCGGCATCGCGCAACAGGTTTTCGAGTTTTTCGGTGCCGTCTTCGGAGAAGTTGGCAGAACGCTGCTTCTCGTCGATCTCGTAATCTTCGGACGACAGCATGGGGATGAAGGCGTCGATGGTGTTGTAGAGATCGGAGCGATCGTCCAGCGGACCGGAGATGATGAGCGGCGTGCGCGCCTCATCCACCAGGATCGAATCGACTTCGTCGACGATGGCGTAGTGGTGGCCACGCTGAACCATCTGCGGCTTGTCGTATTTCATGTTGTCGCGCAGATAATCGAAGCCGAGTTCGTTGTTCGTCGCGTAGGTTATGTCGCAGGCATAGGCCTCGCGGCGCTGATCATCGTCCAGTCCATGAACGATGACGCCGGTCGTCAGACCGAGGAAACCGTAAAGGCGTGCCATGGTGGCGGCATCGCGCTGGGCGAGATAATCGTTGACGGTGACGACGTGAACGCCCTTGCCTTCCAGGGCATTGAGGTACACGGCAAGGGTCGCAACCAGCGTCTTGCCTTCACCGGTCTTCATTTCGGCAATGTCGCCGGAATGGAGAATCATGCCCCCCGTCAGCTGAACGTCGAAGGGGCGCATGCCGAGAACACGGCGTGAGGCTTCGCGTGCAACGGCAAAGGCCGGAACGAGAATGTCGTCAATCGTTTTGCCATTGGCAAGTTGTTGACGGAATTCGACAGTCTTTGCTGTCAGCGCCTCATCGGAGAGCGCCTTCATCTCTTCCTCGAGTGCACCTATTGCCGTGATATTGCTTCGATAGGAGCGGACACGGCGCTCATTTGCCGAACCGAACAACTTGCGGGCTATTCCGCCGAGACTGACCATCTTAGTGGCCCTTTCTGAAATTCCGTTTTGCCAAGGCATTGCGGTCTGGCATCGCATTTACGTACAAATGACAGACTTGACCCTTAAACGTATCTGGACGCGAGGTTGAGCGACAGATAAGAGGGGGGGCAAATGATGTCAACGGTTCTGCCCGTTACAGAATGGCCACATTCCGGTGTTTGGAAGTTTTTTCAGCCGGAAAACCACGTCTGGAGCCGGCATTGTCTCCGAAAGGTTTAATATGTTGCGCTATAATAGAATTGCGGCTGCTGTCATCGTAGCAACGCTTGGTCTTCAATTTCCTGCTTTCGCGCAGGAAGATGCCGTTGTTGCGAAGGTCGGCGATCTGGAAATCCGCCAGTCCGAACTCGATCTTGCCATGAGCAACCTCGATCCGCAGCTTGCCCAGCTTCCTGACGAACAGAAGAAGGTTGCTGCTCTGTCCGGCGCCATCGACGTGAAGCTTTTGGTGAAGGACGCCACGGCCGAAGGTCTTGAGAAGACCGAAGACTTCAAGAAGCGCCTTGCCTTCATCACCGATCGCGAGCTGCACAACGCCTACTTCCGCAAGCATGTTGTCGATGCCGTGACCAATGAAGAGGTCAAGGCGCGCTACGAAAAGGAAGTTGCTGCCCTGCCGCAGGAAGAAGAAATCAAGGCTGCTCACATTCTGGTCGCGACCGAAGAGGAAGCCAAGGACGTGATCAAGCAGCTGGACGGCGGCAAGGATTTCGCAGCGCTGGCCAAGGAAAAGTCGACCGATTCCAATAAGGATGATGGTGGCGATCTCGGTTGGTTCGGCAAGGGCCGTATGGTTCCGGAATTCGAAGAAGCCGCCTTCAAGCTTGAAAAGGGTGCCTACACCAAGGAGCCTGTGAAGTCGCAGTTCGGCTTCCACGTCATCAAGCTGGAAGACAAGCGCGTTGCACCGCCACCGGCTTACGAGCAGGTCGAGGCTCAGGTTCGTCAGCTCGTCATGCGCGACAAGTATGTTGCTCTGATCGAAAAGGCGAAGGCCGAGCAGAAGATCGACATTCCCGATGAGGCGATGCGCAAGGCTTACGAAGAAGCCAGCAAGCAGCAGGCAGAAGCCCCTGCCGAGCCGCCTGCACAGCCATAATTCTGTACAGTTGACGGGGCGGCGATGAGCCGCCCTGTTTCATTTATCTCTTCCCGAAAAATGCAGGTTCTTTGCCAATGTCCGCTGCCGTTTCTCCACTTGCGCCAAAATCCTACCCTGACATGCCCGCTTTGCGCGGTGTGCGAATGGCAACGGCTGCCGCTGGCATCAAATACAAGAACCGCACCGATGTTTTGTTGATGGTGTTCGACAAGCCTGCCACTGTCGCAGGCGTGTTCACCAAATCGCGCTGCCCATCCGCCCCGGTGGATTTCTGCCGCACCAACCTTGCAGGCGGTGTTGCCCGCGCGGTGGTCGTGAATTCCGGCAATGCCAATGCCTTTACAGGCGTCAAGGGCAGGGCGGCGACCGAGCTGACGGGACAGTCTGCGGCTGACGCTATCGGCTGCTCGACAAGCGAAGTGTTCCTCGCGTCCACGGGCGTGATCGGTGAGCCGCTGGACGCAACCAAATTTGCAGGCGTTATCGGTCAGATGAATAGAGATGCCACTGGCGATTTCTGGCAGGAAGCCGCCAAGGCGATCATGACGACCGACACCTACCCGAAAGTCTCGACACGCACCGCCGAGATCGATGGCGTGACCGTTACCATCAACGGTATTGCCAAGGGTGCCGGCATGATCGCACCTGACATGGCAACGATGCTCTCCTTCGTAGTAACGGATGCCGATATCGCAGCGCCCGCCTTGCAGGCCTTGCTCGCGGCAGGCGTCGGCCCGACCTTCAATTCCGTAACCGTGGATAGCGACACGTCCACCTCCGATACGCTGATGCTGTTTGCCACCGGTGCTGCCCGTGACGACGGACAGACCCGCATCGAAACCGCAGATGATCCGAAACTCGCTTCCTTCCGCGATGCCCTCAACGATCTGTTGAAGGACCTGGCCCTGCAAGTGGTTCGCGATGGCGAAGGCGCGCGCAAGATGGTGGAAATCACCGTTACCGGCGCCGAAAGCGATGCGGCAGCCAAGACCATCGCGCTGTCGATCGCCAACTCGCCGCTGGTCAAAACAGCTGTCGCCGGTGAAGACGCCAATTGGGGTCGTGTCGTGATGGCCGTCGGTAAATCGGGTGAACTGGCGGATCGCGACCGACTTGCTATCTGGTTCGGCAATGTGCGTGTTGCCGTTAATGGTGAGCGCGATCCGGATTATTCCGAGGCCGATGCATCCGCCGTGATGAAACACCAGGATATTCCGGTCAAAGTCGACATCGGTCTGGGCAGCGGCACCGCAACCGTGTGGACCTGCGATCTGACCAAGGAGTATGTCGAAATCAACGGCGACTACCGGAGCTAATGGTGGAGGCGTCCGATATGCGCAGTGTTCCTGCCAATCTTCCTCTCGTGCGTCGCCTGGAAGCGGTGAGCTTTCGTGCCTGGCCAGCCTCTTCCGTGCTTTACGATGGAAGCTGGCAAATCCGGTTGACGGGTTCGCATCCCTCCAAGCGCATCAATTGCGTCGTGCCGCTGGACCCATCGGATTACGGCAATTGCGCCCAGCGGCTTGAAAAGGCCCGCAAGCGTTTCGAAGACTTCGGGCGTCCGCTGATCGTGCGTGAAACGACATTGATGCCGCCGCAGTTGCGCGCGCATATGTTCGATGATGGCTGGACGGTGTTTGAGGAGGTCGATGTCATGACATCCGATCTCGCCTCCGCCGAACTGCCGGAAACCATGGCGCATCTTCCCAGCCACGATATCGGCCGTTTCGTTGAGGCGAGTTTGAAGGTGAGCGGTGACGACCCGTCTCTGCGCTCCGCCATCGCCGAGATCGTCAGCTCGATCAAACCCACCCTTGGTCTTTTCACCAAGGAGGAAGTGGAAGGCGAGCCGCAGGCGACCGTGATCTGCGTTCAGGATAACGACTTGGCGGGTATCCTGTCGCTGGAGGTGGCCGCATCGATCCGACGGCAGGGAACGGCGACACAAATCCTGACCTCCGCACTTCGTTGGGCACGCATCAGCGGGGCGAAAACCGCCTGGCTGCAAGTGGTTTCGACCAATGTTCCGGCGGTGGCGCTCTACGAGAAATTCGGCTTTTCCACAGCCTATACCTATCGTTATTGGCGCAAGGATGCCGCCTGATGGCTGAAACCGGGCGAAGCATTCTCCTCGTCGCAGCCTGTGCTCTTGTCGATACCGATGGCCGTATTCTGCTGGCGCAAAGACCGGAAGGCAAATCGCTGGCCGGTCTCTGGGAATTTCCCGGCGGCAAGGTGGAGAGCGGGGAGACGCCCGAGGAAACGCTGGTTCGCGAGCTTGAGGAAGAGTTGGGCATTAAGACGAAGGTCGCTTGCCTTGCGCCTCTAACATTTGCCAGCCACAGCTATGAAACGTTTCATCTGCTGATGCCGCTTTATGTCTGCCGTCGTTATGAGGGCATTCCGCGCGGGGCCGAGGGGCAGGCGATCAAGTGGGTCAAGCCGCAGGCGTTACGTGAGTACCCCATGCCGCCAGCCGACGAGCCGCTGATCCCATATCTCCAGGACTTGCTGTAACAGCGCATTTTAAAATAATTCGGTGAATCAGGGATTTCCACAGCTTCGTTTGTCCCGAAACGGGGCGTCTTTAACCTTTCGTTTAGCACCCTCTGTCAACGTCACAGGCTGAACAATTGGTAAACGGCGCGTAGCGAGGCCTGACATGAACGAGGATTTCTGGAAAACCGTAGAGGATCGCCAAACCTATTCCGAAAAGTCGCGCAGAATCGGTGTTTTGAACGTCGCTCTGCTGTTTGGCATGATCGCGATTGCCCTGTCCTTGATCGTTACCCCGATGCTTGCCGGTAAAACTCCTCCGGCGCGGTTCGCGCAGGTGCCGGATAGTTTCGACATGCTCAGCACGGGTTCCATCAAAAGCAACGAGCCGTCCAAGAAGACCTACAGCATTCGTCGCAGCGTGACGCAGCCGATGCCGGGTTCGGTCTGCATCGTCGAAGGTTACGCCAACGAGCCGAATTGCTGACGGCGTCCGTCTAGACGGATACAGCTCTCACGCGCTCGGTCGAGCGCCTGATCACCTCTGAAATCTGCAGAAGTTGCTTGGCAAGCGGCGTTGCGTTGCGCCAGATCATGCCGATCGAGCGCACCGGCGCGGGTGCCTCGAAATGCGATACGGAGACCTGCGCGGAGCGCGTTTCCATTGGCACCGCCATTTCCGGGATCAGGGTAATACCGATACCGGCGCTCACCATCTGAACCAGGGTCGATAGCGAACTGCCTTCCATCACCTCACGGGACTGGGTGGAGCCGACATGGCAGAAGGAGAGGGCCTGATCGCGGAAGCAATGCCCTTCTTCCAGGAGCAGAAGCCGCATTCTCGGCAAGGTCGAGCGCTCCGGCACGGGCTTGTCATGATCTTGCTGTCGGCGAACCAGCACGAATTCCTCATCGAACAGCTTCAACTCGGTCAGCGATGGTTCCGAGATGGGTAGTGCGACGATGGCAAGATCCAGAGCGCCTTGTTTCAGCTCCTCGATGAGTTTGGCCGTCTGGGTTTCCCTGATCTGTATCTCGATGCCGTCGAAGGCCTTGTTCAGATCATTGATGATGGTGGGCAGCAGATAGGGTGCGACGGTTGGGATGACGCCGATGCGCAGGCGCGCCAGAAACGAGTTCTTCGACGTGCGTGCCAGTTCGCCCAGTTCGTCCATGCCTTGCAGGATTTGACGCACGCGCACCGCAAAGGCCTGGCCGAATGCCGTCAGCTTGATTTCCCGCGCGCTGCGCTCGAACAGTTCGTTGCCCAGTTCCTGCTCCAACTCCTTTATCTGCATGGACAGTGCCGGCTGCGAAATAGCGCAGGCGTCGGCTGCGATCCTGAAGCGGCGATGGCGGGCCAAGGCTTCGAAATAGCGAAGCTGTTTCAAGGTGATATTCTTCATAACTCCAGCTTATCGCAACGATCAGTAAATCCAACTTAAATTTATGGCAGCTAGTCGCTAAAAGGTCGTCAGGAGAGGTTATATCTCGCTGGTCGGGCACGATTTTGTGAGGCTGCGATCTGGCCGGACCGACATTATGCATTTTTTGACTGCACGACTCTCTTTTTGAAATCGCCCACTGATTAAGTGACATGGAGTATAAAATGGACCAGAAAACCGATAGCGCAGGCCAATGTCCGGTCGCGCACGGCCAGACGCCTAAATCCGTTCGTTCGAACAGGGATTGGTGGCCAAACCAGTTGAATATTCAGATCCTCCACCATGGATCGTCGCTCTCCGACCCGCTCGGGCCCGATTTCGATTACGCTGAACAGTTCAAGAAGCTCGATCTGGATGCCGTCAAGGCAGACCTCCACGCGCTGATGACCGATTCGCAGGATTGGTGGCCAGCCGACTTCGGTCACTATGGTGGCCTGTTCATTCGCATGGCCTGGCACAGCGCCGGCACATACCGCATCACCGATGGTCGTGGTGGCGCTGGTGCCGGTCAGCAGCGTTTCGCACCGCTGAACAGCTGGCCTGACAATGCCAACCTCGACAAGGCCCGCCGTCTTCTGTGGCCGATCAAGCAGAAATACGGCAACAGCATCTCTTGGGCGGATCTGATGATCCTGACCGGTAACGTTGCGCTGGAATCCATGGGCTTCAAGACCTTTGGTTTTGCTGGTGGTCGTGCCGACGTATGGGAGCCGGAAGAGCTGTTCTGGGGTCCGGAAGGCACGTGGCTGGGCGACGAACGCTATAGCGGCGAGCGCGAACTGGCGGAACCGCTTGGTGCCGTGCAGATGGGCCTCATCTACGTCAATCCCGAAGGTCCGAACGGCAATCCCGATCCGCTGGCCTCTGCCCGCGATATTCGCGCGACCTTCGCTCGTATGGCGATGAACGACGAGGAAACCGTCGCTCTGATCGCTGGCGGCCACACATTCGGCAAGACGCATGGCGCTGGCGATCCGTCGCTGATCGGTGCCGAGCCGGAAGGCGGTGAGCTTGAGGCGCAGGGTCTGGGCTGGCACAGCAAGTTCGGCACCGGCATCGGCAAGGACACCATCACCGGCGGCCCAGAAGTCACATGGACGCAAACACCGACGCAGTGGAGCAACTTCTTCTTCGAAAACCTCTTCGCTTTCGAATGGGAACTGACCACGAGCCCGGCGGGTGCCAAGCAGTGGGTGGCAAAGAATGCCGAGCCATCCATTCCCGATGCCTATGATCCATCCAAGAAGCATCTTCCAACCATGCTGACATCGGATCTGGCGCTGCGCATGGACCCAGCCTATGAGAAGATTTCACGCCGCTTCCTCGAAAACCCGGATCAGTTTGCCGATGCCTTTGCGCGTGCATGGTTCAAGCTGACGCACCGCGACATGGGACCGAAGGTTCGCTATCTCGGACCGGAAGTCCCGGCAGAAGACCTGATCTGGCAGGATGTCATTCCGCCGGTCGATCATCCGCTCGTCGATGACGCCGATATCGCCAGCCTCAAGGCGAAAGTGCTCGCCACCGGTCTCACGGTTCAGGAACTGGTGTCGACGGCATGGGCATCCGCATCCTCGTTCCGCGGTTCGGACAAGCGTGGCGGCGCCAACGGTGCGCGCATCCGTCTGGAGCCACAAAAGAACTGGGAAGCCAACCAGCCGACACAGCTGGCCAAGGTTCTCGGCGTTCTTGAAGGCATCCAGGCAGATTTCAATGCTGGACAATCCGGCAAGAAGATTTCGCTGGCGGACCTCATCGTGCTGGCCGGTGCTGCCGGTGTCGAAAAGGCGGCTCAGGCCAGTGGTCATGGTGTCGTTGTTCCGTTCACGCCGGGTCGCACCGACGCGTCTCAGGAGCAGACGGATGTGCATTCGTTCGAGGCGCTTGAGCCCCGCGCCGATGGCTTCCGCAACTATGTCAGCAAGACCCGCCACCAGTTCATGAAGCCGGAAGAGGCCCTGGTGGACCGCGCCCAGCTGCTAAAGCTGACAGGACCTGAAATGACGGTTCTGGTCGGTGGTCTGCGTGTGCTCAAAGTCGGCGAGCCGGAACATGGTGTCTTCACGCGCCGTCCGGAAACCCTGACGAACGACTTCTTCGTCAACCTGCTGGACATGGACCTGCAATGGGCACCTGTTTCCGGCAAGGACGGCGTCTATGAAGCGCGTGACCGCAAGACCAACGAGATCAGATGGACGGGTACGCGCGTCGATCTGATCTTCGGTTCGCATTCGCAGCTTCGTGCTCTGGCCGAGGTCTATGCCTCGTCAGACTCAAAGCAGAAGTTCGTCACGGATTTCGTTTCGGCCTGGAACAAGGTCATGAATGCAGACCGTTTCGATCTGGTCTGATACAGAAATATGAACCCCTGATAGTACCGGGCGTGGCTCCTGCCACGCCCGGTATATAGGCCTTTGAAATTTCGAAACCATTTGCAAATATTTTACCGATTTTGCTAACGATCTCTCAAAACATTGGATAAACCGATGTTATGCGGCAGCTTCTGTAACATCTGGCGCTGCTGTTCATTTCCTCGATCAGCCACGGCTTCAACAGATACGGATAAAAACTCGCCAAGAGTATTGTATCGAATCCTGATATAAGGTTTTTTAAGAGCTCGCAATATTGGCGGGTGATTGGCCAGCGTGTTTCGAAGGACAACAACAATGCGTGCTGCGCAGTTCGTTCTCAGTGCCTTTTTGTCGCTCGCATGGCTCTCAGGTGCCAGCGCCGGTTCGCTACCGTTGCCATCTGGCAAAACCATCTTGACGATCTCCGGCAACATAACCAATACCAATTCGGATGGCTCCGCACAATTTGACCGGGCCATGCTTGAGGGACTGGGCGTTGTCACGGTGGAGACAAGTTCGCCATGGTATGACGGGCGGACTCGTTTCGAGGGGGTTTCGCTGAAGAAATTGATGGAGTATGTCGGTGCCAGTGGCACGACGGTGACGGCGGTGGCTTTGAACGATTATTCAAGCACGCTTCCGCTCGCGGACTTCCAGAAGTTCAACGTTATTCTCGCCATGAAGCGAAACGGGACGTACATGGAAGTTCGTGAAAAGGGTCCGCTTTTTGTGATCTACCCCTATGACAGTACGCCGGAGCTTCAAACACAGACATATTATGCACGTTCCGCTTGGCAGGTCGCAAAGCTGATCGTCGAGTAAAGGTGCACATTGCGAAAGGTATTGGCGGTCATTATTTGCTGCTTCGTGTTGGCAACCGGCTATATCGCCTATGTCATCGCCGAACGGCAAAACGCCCTGCAGAAATTCTCGCGATACAATGATAGCTGGGCCGTAAGCCAGACAGTCGCCGAATATCTGCGTCTCCAAAACACACTCTACGAGTTTGCGCTGGCCCCCGAGAGTGTGAGCCGCGACGATCTTCATCTGCGGCTCGATATCATGCTGGGCAGGCTTGAGCTTTTGCAGCACGGCAAGCTCGGCGCATTCATCACCGAGCGCCGGGAATGGCGCGATCTCGTGTCCAAACTGAATGACATACTGGTCGACCTCGACAAGAATGTCGACCAGATGCGGCCGGACTATGTGCGCGCACTGTTGCCGACCATGGGCGCACTCGACGGGCCGCTGACCACACTTGCATCGTCGTCGCTCGCCTTTGACGTGGACCTGATCGATTCAGCCCAGGCGGAAGTGCGCCAGCTCCACATCATCTACACCTGCCTTGCAGGTGGCCTCATCATTTGCGGCATTGCACTCATTTTGCTGCTCAACCGGCACAACAATCTGCTGGACCGTGCGCAAAAAGACATGCGCGGACTGACGGACGAATTGCGGGCAGCCACGCTGGAATTGCAAGAAAACAACGTTCGGCTGGCCCATGATGCCTATCATGACGCCCTGACCGAATTGCCCAATCGGGCGTTGTTCCGTCAGGAACTGGACGCCAGGCTCGCCGCCCCCACGTCACGCGCGGCCACTGTCTTGCTGCTCGATCTCGATGGCTTCAAGGACATCAATGATACGCTCGGACACGATGTCGGCGATGCGCTGCTTCAGGCGGTGGGCGCGCGCCTGTCATCGCTCAACAAAACAGGCGATACGGTGTGCCGACTGGGTGGCGATGAATTCGCGGTCATTTCGAGCGGAATGCGTGAAGATGATGCGATGGCGTTCGCAACACGGCTGATCGAGGCCATCAGCAAGCCTTACATCTTGGGCGAAATGGAAATCAAGATCGGCACCTGTGTCGGCATTGCCGTTTCGCAGGACGTGATGAATGCCGACGAGTTGTTCAAGCGCGCCGATCTGGCTCTCTATGAAGCCAAGGCACAGGGCCCTGGCAGCGCCAGTGTGTTTCAGGCCTATATGCAAAAGCAGCTTATGGAGCGCCGTTCCTTCGAGGCAGACTTGCAACTGGCTTTGCAGAACAACGAGATGGAAGTCTACTACCAGCCGCAGATGCTGACCAAGACCCGCGAAATCTGCGGGTTCGAGGCGTTGTTGCGCTGGACGCATCCCGTGCGCGGCAAGGTTCCTCCTTCAGCCTTCATTCCCGTCGCTGAGCGAACCGGGCTGATCCACTCCCTTGGGAAATGGGCCCTGGACACAGCCTGCCAGGAAGCCAAGACGTGGAAAAAGGATATGAAGGTTGCGATCAACCTGTCGCCCCTCCAGTTCCACAGCACCAGCCTCATTCAGAATATCGTCGATGCGCTGGAGAAAACCGGTCTCGATCCGAGCCGGTTGGAGCTCGAAATCACCGAGTCCGTGCTGCTGAACAAAAACGATCAGACTTTGGAGACATTGCAAAAACTGAAAGGCGTGGGCATACAACTGGCCATGGACGACTTCGGCACCGGCTATTCGTCGCTGGGCAATCTCAAGGGCGTTCCCTTCGACAAGATCAAGATTGATCAGTCTTTCCTTCGCGACGTCCATACCGACCCGGATGCGCTCGCCATCGTCGAATTCATCGTCGGCATGGCCAAGAGCCTTCGCATGAAGACCATTGCCGAAGGCATTGAAACACAAGAGCAATTCGATTGCATGACAAAGCTTGGCTGCGACCAGATGCAGGGCTATCTGCTCGGCAGACCTGCACCGGCTGACAAGCTTGCTGCCTTCCGGTAATCCCCGCTACAGACCTGCAACGGCGCGCTCGATTGCCGTGTCGAGAACGTCGAAGGTGTGCGATTGGCCTTGCTCAAGCCCCAGAATGCGCAGTGAAACATCCCGACCTGTCCCAAAGGCCAGCAGGCTGGATATTAACATCAAGGCATCGGCCCGGTCGGATTGCGATACGGTGTGCGTGTTTCTGATTGCGCAGATCAGTTGCGCCACCACCTCGACACCCGGCTGCCACAGCCTGTCGTAGAGAATGTCGAAGGCCGGTCCCCGGTCACGCAGTTCACGCATAGCGAAATCCGCCTGCGCTTCTCCGGTCTTGCTGTCCAGGAACAGGCGTAGCACCATCTTCAACGTGTCGGATAACAGTGTGCGGCATTGCTGGGGCGATGGCTGGCCGGATTGAAACAGATGCGCCGCGCCGCTCATCAGCGAGATCGCCGAGGCCTGGTAGGCCGCGACGATATCCTGTGCGCAGGCACGGTAGAGCCCTTCCTTGTTGCCAAAGTGGTAAGCGATGGCCGGAAGCGCCACACCGGCGGCATCGGCTATGGCACGCGTCGTTGCACCACCAAAACCCTTCAATCCGAATTCGGAGAGCGCAGCCGTCAGAATGGCCTGCCGGGTGACTTCGCTTTTGGCGTAGCCGCTGCGCGGCAGTTCGCCCGACCCGTCAGCCATGCGGACGTCCCACCTTCGAGCCGTCACTGGCAAATTCCGCGTGGCCATATCGCTTGAGCAGGCCATGCAGCTTGCCGACCAGATGTCGGTCGGCAACATCGCGTACGACGGGTATGTTGGAGAGCGTCCGAAACAGTCGAAGCTGCGAGAAGATGCGCGCCGCCGTGACCACGGCAAGGTTGCGATCCCGGAAGGTGTAGCTGACACCCATGGCCTTCGCGCGTGCCGTGTCGCCTTTCAGAAAATGGCGGATGAAGAAAAATTTGGCGAAACTGCGTTCAAGTTCACGGTCGATCCTGCCCAGTGGTGTGGGTTCGTGGGTCAGTTCCGCTTCGAGAGTGCCACGCACCAGCGAGCCGCAGGTGGCATCGTCAAAGCCGCTGCGCAATGTGGCCTGACGCGCCAGCATCAACCGCACGATCTCTTCCGGGGTTTCGCCCAGCAGTTCCTTTGGCAGACCAAGCAGAAAGCAGCGATAGCGGGCGATTTCGATGCGGGCCTGCTCGTTTGCCGTAAATGGCCGGTTGGTTTGAAGTGCGTGCGCGGCGATCAGCAGCGAACCGATCTGCCCGGCGGGCATCTGGTCGACCTGCGGGATGGGCACGCCATAGACGCTGGTATCCCACACGCCCTCGCGACGCATGACGTTGACCCGTACCATGGAGTGCATGAGCCGCACCATGGCGGCGGCCTTGAAGGCTGCACCGTGCCGTTCCAGCGCGCCGGGCATGACGGTCAGTGTGAAGAAAGTTGCCGTTTCCAGAACCCGCTTTGCCGCAAGTTGATCGGACAAATTGCCAGTCAGCGCCATGGGAAGTGCGGAATAGCGGTTCATGAAGGTCGCCAGAAACGCACCCCGGATGGCGAAGGGAACGAGATGCGCATATTGGTTTCGCTCGATCCGCGCGCCTTCATTCACCAGAGCCATATCGATCCAGTCCGGCCTTGCCTCCATCGCGCCGATGAAGGCCGACAGTTCCGGTGGGGCATCGGGTACCGCATCCAGGCCCTTGTCGCAGGCCAGTTGCAGCATATCGATCAACTGGCGAAAACTGAAGTCTCCCATGCGGGCCGCGTAGGCATCGGCTACCGTATCGCCAATCAGCGTGTAGGCCGCCATCTGTTCCACCAGCGCGTCATTCGCCAATATCTCGGCTTTCATTGCATCGAGGCCCGGCAGGCTCTCGCCATCGCCATCGACGGTGAAGCGTTCCGGCATTTTGGAAAAATCGATTTTTCCGTAGATCGCCGGGACCTGATGTGCCTGCTGTTCGATCTGCTGCCACAGAGCAGGATGAAACTGTCGCTTCTGCATGGAGACGTTCCTTTTCTATCAACTGATAGATATTGATCGAATGAGAGCATTCAAGTCTTACCGGTGATTTCTTGCAGTGTGAGATTTGGTGCGATTTCTAAGGATTTCAAAAATACCGACTGCCAGTACCATGGTCTCTGTCGTGCTCTGAGGCTTGCCGGAGGGTGAGCGTGACGCCAGGTGTGAACACAGGACACAGCAGAGGACACGGAACATGTCGCGCGCCCAACACCAAGCGCCGGCGCAGCTTCTTGGCTCGACAGGCATGTCGGCCTTCTCCCGGGCTGCGCTCGGCATCGGCATCATCAGCGGTGTGGTCAACCTGCTTGCTTTGACATCGCCTATCTTCATGTTGCAGGTCTATGACCGCGTCTTGTCCAGTGGCAGCGTTCCGACGCTTGTGGGGCTAGCCATCCTTGCCATCGGGCTCTACGCCATTCAGGCCATCCTCGAAATTATACGCGCACGCATCCTCGTCAGGATCGGTGAGGCATTCGACAATCGCCTGTCCGGCAGGGTGCATGATGCCGTTGTACGCCTGCCTCTGTCGTCGCGCATGCCGGGCGATGGTTTGCAGCCGCTGCGTGATCTGGACAATGTGCGTGGTTTTCTGTCGGGGCAGGGGCCGACCGCCTTGTTCGATTTGCCGTGGATGCCGCTTTATCTTAGCCTGTGCTTTCTCTTCCACTTTTGGATCGGCATGACCGCGCTGGTGGGTGCGATCGTTCTGGTCACGCTCACCTTGCTGACGAATGCTCTGTCGAAGAAGCCCGTCCAGGATGTGACGAGGCACAATATGAAACGCAACGGGCTGCTGGACGGCGCACGGCGCAATGCCGAGGTGGTTCGCGCCATGGGCATGGGAAAGCGTGTCGGCTTGCGTTGGGCGGGCGCCAACAGCGATTACCTCACCGCCAGCAGATCGGCAGGCGACGTCTCCAACATGCTTGGCAGCATTTCGAAGACGCTGCGTGTCATGCTGCAATCGGCCATTCTGGGCGTTGGTGCCTATCTCGTCATTCGTCAGGAGGTGACGGGCGGCGTGATGATTGCAAGTTCCATCATGATGGGCAGGGCGCTGGCACCTGTTGATCTTGCCATCGCCAACTGGAAGCCGTTTCTAATGGCGCGGCATAGCTGGCGGCGGCTGAAAGAATTGCTGGTGACCATCCCTGACGACGTATCCGTCACCGCTTTGCCGACACCGACCAGAGACCTTCGCGTCGAAGGCATCGTGCTCGTGCCACCGGGCGAAAAGAAACCGACGGTGATGGGACTGGACTTTTCGCTCAGCGCTGGCAGTGCGCTGGGCGTGATAGGACCATCCGGCTCTGGAAAGACGACGTTGTCGCGGGCACTCGTCAATGCATGGGCTCTCTCATCGGGAAAAATCCGTCTCGACGGCGCAAGTATCGACCAATGGGACAGTGTCGCGCTCGGTCAGCACATCGGATATCTGCCGCAGGGTGTGGAGCTGTTCGACGGAACGATTGCTCAGAATATCGCCCGATTTGAAGAGGGGGCCGATCCGAAGGCTATCATATCGGCTGCACAATCGGCCGGTGCTCATGATCTCATCTTGCGTCTGGAGGACGGTTACGAGACCGGCATCGGTGAGGACGGGTCGGCGCTTTCGGCGGGGCAAAGGCAGCGTATCGGGCTGGCACGAGCGCTTTATGGCGATCCGTTTCTGGTCGTGCTGGACGAGCCGAACGCCAATCTCGATGCGCAGGGCGAAGCCGCCGTCATGAACGCCATTGCGTCGGTGCGCGCCCGGGGTGGCATCGCCATCGTCGTGGCGCATCGCCCCAGTGCCATCGGTGCGGTCGATCTGGTTCTGGTGATGGAGGCCGGACGACAAAAGGCGTTCGGGCCGCGTGACGAGGTGCTTTCTAAGGTTTTGAAAGGTGCCGAACCGGCGGCACCACCGCCAAAGAGCTTTTCCGTTCCCGGTTACGGCGTGCGTCCGCTTCGTGCCGTGGCACAACAGTTGGAAACGGTGGGTGGCGATGCGGGGGACGGACGTGATGTCTAGCGGCAATGGTTTCGATGTGTCCCGCTCCATCCGTCGCCACCTGCTGGCGGGACTGGCTGCCTGCACCGTTCTGGTGGGCGGTGCAGGGGCGTGGGCGTCCGTCACGTCCCTGTCGGGGGCTGTGGTTGCGCAGGGCCATTTCGTGGTCGGTTCCTACGTCAAGAAGGTCCAGCACCCAACCGGCGGCGTGGTGGGTGACATTCTGGTTTCAGAGGGCGACGCGGTCAAGGCAGGCGATGTTCTCATGCGGCTGGATGCCACACAAACGCGGGCAAATCTGGCCATCGTCACCAAGAGGCTGGATGAGTTGACGGCGCGGCTGGCGCGGCTTGAGGCCGAGCGTGACGATCTTTCGGACATCCGCTTTCCAGACGCCATCCTGGCCCGTCAGACTGAGCCGGACGTCGCCTCGGTCATCCACAGCGAAAGGCGTCTGTTTGACTTCCGCCGTCAAGCGAGGGAGGGCAAAAAAGCGCAGCTTTCGGAGCGCATCACTCAGTTCGGCCACGAGATCGATGGCCTGAAAGCGCAGGAGACCGCCTATAATGATGGCATGCTCGTGCTCCAGCAGGAGATCACTTCTCTCACAACGCTGCGCAGGGATGGCGTGGTCTCGGACCAGCGCCTAAATGGACTGAAGACACAGATCGCAACGTTCGGCGGAGAGCGGGGAGAGAAGATCGCTTATCAGGCGCAGGTCGCGGGCAAGATTTCCGAAACCCGCCTGCAAATTCTTCAGATTGATCAGGATCTCAAATCCGAGGTCAGCAGCGAACTCAAGGATGTTCAGGCGCAGGTGGGCGAATATGTCGAGCGCAAGATTTCAGCCGAAGACAATCTGAAGCGGGTCGATATCATCGCGCCGCAATCGGGTGTGGTTCATGAACTAGCGGTTCACACGGTGGGCGGGGTCATCAGCCCCGGTGAGGTCATCATGTCCATCGTGCCTGAAGAGGATGCTCTGGCGTTGGAAGTCCAGATTGCGCCCAAGGACATCGACCAGATCAGCCTTGGCCATGCCGCGCGGCTGCGCATGTCTGCCTTCAACCAGCGAACGACACCGCAATTGAATGCACATGTAACGCGCATCGCCGCCGATCTCGCCACCAATGAAAGGACCGGCGCCTCCTATTACGTGGTGCGTCTCTTGGTTGCGGATGGTGAAACCGAAAAGCTGAAGGGTTTGAAGCTGGTTCCCGGTATGCCCGCCGAGGCTATGATCCAAACCGCAGACAGGACCGCACTGTCCTATCTCGTCAAACCGCTGTCCGACCAGATCAATAGAGCCTTTCGCGAAGAGTAATGTCAGTATTCTGTCAGGTAGCGTTTTGAATACCACATCTGACTGTTTTCATGTCCGCGCGTGGTTGCCAACTTACGTTACGTAAGTAGAAACGACTCCAGAGATATGTCGTAAATATACTGATTATATTGGCTTATTTTTCTACGCTCGTGAATGAATTAACCTCGTTTAAATTGTTTTCGTTCAACAGTGAACACTCACTGGCGCTTCATGAAGAAGTGCGTTCTTCTCTGGCACCACGATGGTGAACGTTCACGATTTCGCGAGCGTTGCGGATGTGTCTTGCCGGTTTGTTAAACGCTTTCCGAGGGCCTATGTCTTTCCTGCAAAACGCGAAAATCCGCACCAAGGTACTTTCTCTCATCATTCCCGTCGCACTCATTGGTTTAGTGGGTCTCGGCGTTGTCTCCAACAACTACAAAAATGCCGATAACACTTATTCCGATTTCATTTCGAACAACGCTGTCGGATCGACGGAATTGTTTCGGGCAAACACGGCATTGGTATCGATCGGTTATGATGCGACGCTGGGCCTGATGATGCGTGAGCAGTCTGCCGATACGGCGAAGGTTGAAGAAGCCTACAAGAGCGACATCGCGACAACGATGCGGCGTCTTGAAAACGCAAAGAAACTGCTGCCGGATCTGACGGGTCAGGTCGATGAATTGTCTGGCCGTGTCGACCAGATCGTTGCTTTGACCAATAAGGTCTGGGTGGATGCCAAGTCTGGCGATTTCCAGACTGCCCGCAAGACGCTGATGTCCGTCAACCCGATGATCGACCAGTGGCGCAGTGACATTCGCGTTCTCAGCGAAGGTAACCTCAAAATCGTTCTGGATAAGTCCGATGGTTTGACGGACCAGACGAATTCCACGATCCTGACATCTCTGGTGGTCCTTGCGCTTCTGTTCATGGCTGCCATCATCTTGGCGCTGTTCGTGTCGGCCCGCGGCATCACCGGCCCGATCGATCGTCTGCGCACCCGTATGGTGTCGCTGGCAAGTGGCGAAACGCAGGCCGAAGTCGATGGTCTCAACCGTCGTGACGAGGTTGGCCAGATGGCCGAAGCGGTTGCCGTGTTCCGCAACAGTGCGCTTGAGCGTATCCGCCTCGAGCAGGAAGCCGATGCCAATCGCTCCATGTCCGAAAAAGAACGGATTGCCCGCGAAGAGCAGAAGGCCAAGGAAGCCGCAGACACCAGCTTTGCCGTCGACAATCTGGCCGATGCCCTGTCGCGTCTTGCCGATGGCGATGTTTCTTACCGCATCAGCCAGCCGTTTGTTCAGCATCTGGACGTGGTTCGCGCCAACTTCAACTCGTCTGCCGAAAAGCTGCAGTCTGCACTGAACCGCGTGGCCGACAACGCTCGTGGTATCGACGCCGGTGCCAATGAAATCCGCGCCGCTGCCGACGATCTGGCCAAGCGCACCGAACAGCAGGCAGCATCGGTCGAAGAAACCGCAGCGGCTCTCGAGCAGATCACCACGACGGTGAAGGACAGCACCAAGCGTGCACAGGAAGCCGGTCAGCTGGTCTCCAAGGCCCGCACCGGTGCCGAACAGTCCGGCGATGTGGTTCGCAAGGCCGTGATTGCCATGGAGCAGATCGAGAAGTCCTCGTCTGAAATCTCCAACATCATCAGCGTCATTGATGAGATCGCTTTCCAGACCAACCTTCTGGCCTTGAACGCCGGTGTGGAAGCGGCACGTGCCGGTGAAGCAGGCAAGGGCTTTGCGGTCGTGGCTCAGGAAGTCCGTGAACTGGCCCAGCGCTCTGCCAATGCCGCCAAGGACATCAAGGCACTGATCACCACCTCCAACGGTCAGGTTCAGCAGGGTGTGCAGCTGGTAGGCGAGACAGGTCGTGCTCTGGAAACCATCGTTGCTGAAGTGCAGGAAATCAACCGTCACGTGGTGGCGATTGTCGATGGTGCGCAGGAGCAGTCTTCCGGCTTGCAGCAGATCAACACAGCCGTCAACCAGATGGACCAGGATACGCAGAAGAACGCGGCGATGGTCGAAGAGCAGACGGCAGCCAGCCATACGCTGGCCCGCGAAGCCGCTTCGCTCAACCATCTGCTTGGCCAGTTCAAGCTGGGTGGCGGATACGAGGCACCGCGCCAGGCCACGCAGACGGAACGTCCGGTTCAGTCTCCGGCCCGTGCGCTGGGCCGCAAGGTGGCCTCTGCCTTCAACGGCAATGCCGCTGTGAAATCGGATTGGGAAGAGTTTTGAGCCGAAAGGTTTGAATGACCTGAACCGATACGATCATCATAAACACCGCCCGCGCTCGTCGCGGGCGGTTTTCGTATGGGGATTTCGTTATCCCGTTGAATGTCGTAAGTGAACATATCGATATGGTTGTGGGATACGGGCGCAGATGAATACGAATGATAAGGTGGATGACAAGGAGCGGCAGACGCCCCGTCGGGGGTTCGGCGTGTCCACGGTCTATGAGACGCTCCGCAACGAGATCATCGAGCTGAAGCTCGCTCCAGGCAGCCCCATCGATGAAGTGCAGCTTTCCGAACGTTTCGAGCTTTCCCGCACGCCGATTCGCGAGGCGCTCGTCAAACTGTCTGCCGAAGGCCTGATCACGACCCTGACAAACCGGGCGACCATCGTGTCGCAGATCGATTTTCTGGGTCTGCCGGAATTTTTCGATGCGCTGACACTGATGTATCGCGTCACCACCCGCCTTGCCGCCGCAAACCACACGGCGGACAACATCGTGACGATCAAAGCCTTTCAGAAATCGTTTGAAAGAGCTGTCGATGAGCGCGACGTGCTGGCGATGATTTCCACCAATCGCGATTTCCACCTGGCGATCGCCTATGCGGGCGGCAATCGGCATTACGCCGAGCTTTTCACCCGGCTGCTGGACGAGGGGCGCCGTATTCTCCGCCTCTACTACTCCTCCTTCAACGATGTGCTGCCGCGCCATTATGTCAGCGAGCATGAGGACATGATCCAGGCGATCATCGAGCGGAACGTGGATAAGGCGGACAAACTTGCTGTTGTTCATGCCGACCAGATCGTTGAGCAAATCCGTTCTTATATCACCGCCGATACGCGCCAGAGCGTGGATATCGCTCTTTAGACGGGTTGGCACAAAGCAAGCTCACCCGACTGGAAAGATCGCGGCGCAGCATTGTATTTTATTTGTCGACATGTCTATGATTTCCTGCTAATGAGCAGATCACGATTGATTTTGAACAAGGCGACGACGATGGCAGATACGATTTTCACCGGCTGCATTCCTGCTCTTATGACCCCATGCAAGGCGGATCGCACACCGGATTTCGATGCGCTGGTGAAAAAGGGCAAGGACCTTATCGCCGCTGGCATGTCTGCGGTGGTATATTGCGGTTCCATGGGCGACTGGCCTTTGCTGACCGATGAGGAACGCCAAGAAGGCGTGCGTCGTCTGGCCGAGGCTGGCATTCCGGTGATTGTCGGCACCGGAGCCATCAACACGAAATCGGCTGTCAGCCATGCCGCCCATGCTGCAAAGGTGGGCGCCAAGGGGTTGATGGTGATCCCGCGCGTTCTGTCACGTGGTTCGTCGTCATCTGCCCAGAAGGCGCATTTCTCGGCCATTCTCGAAGCAGCCGATGGATTGCCTGCGGTTATCTATAACAGCCCCTATTACGGCTTTGCCACCCGCGCTGACCTGTTCTTCGACCTGCGGTCGCGCTACGCCAACCTGATCGGCTTCAAGGAGTTCGGCGGCAAGGCAGACATGACCTATGCTGCTGAAAACATCACCGCTGGCGATGACGATCTGACCTTGATGGTCGGTGTCGATACCGGCGTCTACCACGGCTTTGTCAATTGCGGTGCAGGCGGTGCCATCACCGGCATCGGCAATGCGCTGCCGAAGGAAGTGCTCCACCTCGTTTCCTTGTGCGAAAAGGCTGCACAAGGTGATGCGACCGCTCGCCGTGACGCGCTGGAACTCGAGGAAGCGCTGACCATGCTGTCCACCTATGACGAAGGTCCGGACCTCGTGCTGCACTACAAATATCTGATGGTGCTGAATGGGGACACGGAATACACGCTGCACTTCAACGAAAGCGACGAACTCAGCGCCTCGCAGCGCCGCCAGCTCGAGACGCAGTATGCGCTGTTCAAGGCTTGGTACGCATCGCGCTATGCGAACTAACACTGTTTTGAAACTGACGATCGTTAAAAAATGCGCCCCCACAGGGCGCATTTTTTGTTTGGTTCAAGCAACCTGCTTTTCAGCGATAGCGCTCTCGCTCTGCTCACGCAAGGTGAGATAATCGACCAGATCCTTGATCGTTACGACAAGCAGGCCATGGCGCTCTGCAAAGACCAGCAACTGCGGCAGGCGTGCCATGGTGCCGTCCTCGTTGGCGACTTCGCAGATGGTGCCGGAGGGAAACTTGCCCGCAAGGCGGCACAGATCGACCGCTGCTTCCGTATGGCCGGTGCGACCGAGAACGCCGAGCGGATTGGCGCGTAACGGAAAGATGTGGCCTGGCCGGGCGAAATCATCCGGCTTGGTATCCGGTGCCACGAGCGCGCGCACCGTTTTGGCACGGTCGCTTGCGGAAATGCCGGTCGTGGTGCCGGGGATATAGTCCACTGACACGGTAAACGCCGTCTTGTGAAACTCGGTGTTGCGCGGCACCATCAGTGGTATGTCGAGTTCATCCAGCCGTTCGCCCGGCATGGCGACGCAGATGAGACCCCGCGCGTGGTTCATCATGAATGTGATGTGTTGCGCCGTAATGCTGTCGGAAGCGACGATGATGTCGCCTTCGTTTTCGCGGTCTTCGTCATCCACGACGATGATCATCTCACCGCGTGCAATGGCGTCAATCGCATCGTCTATTTTAGAAATCGTCATGTCTTGCCTTTCAAGGGTTATGCCGTTTCCGGCACTTTCGCGTTTTTGGAAAAACGCCAAATCTCCCTTGGGCGAACAACGCGGCAGCGCCCGCTGTGCGCGGGTTCTGTCACCTTGTTCTCTTCCATCCGGACTATACCGTCGGCTCCGGCCTCTCACCGGATCTGCTGACCTTTCGACTTGCGCCGAAAGCGCTCGCGGGCTCCGGGTAAACCCGATACCGCCGGTGGGGAATTGCACCCCGCCCTGAGAACAGGTTGAACATAGGACACAGGCGTTCTCACAGGCAAGAGGCAAACGATCCATCGCAGGCCGCTCTAGGGAAAAGAATTTCCCCACAGCAGCTTTATCCAGAAATGGGGGCGCATTTCAGCGTTATTTTTTTCCCATTTAGGAAAATGAATTTTTCCTCTTGTAGCTCTAGTGACTTGAGGTCGTAGGACTGTGGTCATGAATGAAAAGGACCACGTCATGAGCACGGCTTTGCAAACCAGATTTCGAGTGGAGGGCATGGATTGCGCCTCCTGTGCCACCAAGATCGATACGGCCGTGCGACGCATGGACGGTGTGGCGGACGTTTCGGTTTCCGTGACTGCCGGTACGATGACCGTCAGTCATGATGACAGCAGCGACCTGATTGCCATCGGCAAAAAGGTGAGCGGCCTCGGTTACGACGTCAAACAGCTGTCCGCAGACGTTTCCAGCAAGCCGGACGTGCCGCACGAGCATGGTGCCGCTTGCACGCACAGCCATGCTCACCATCATGAGCATAAGACAGCAGGTGCGGCGCCAGTGGCGGTCGAGGTCGAGGGCCTACATGGTCACGACCACGGTCCAAGCGTCGGCCCATGGTGGAAAAGCAAGAAGGGGCGGGCGACCATTCTGGCCGGTGTGGCCCTGGTTGTGGCTTACGGTATCGGCCATCTGTTTCCGCCTATCCAGTTTTATGCTTTCACCGCCGCGATGCTTGTCGGTCTCGTTCCCATCGCCCGGCGTGCCTTCATGGCCGCCCGCGCCGGAACGCCGTTTTCCATCGAAATGCTGATGACGATTGCGGCCCTGGGTGCGCTGGTCATCAATGCCACGGAAGAGGCGGCAGCCGTCGTCTTCCTGTTTCTGGTCGGAGAGTTGCTGGAAGGCGTTGCCGCCGGTAAAGCCAGAGACAGCATCAAATCGCTTGCCGCGCTGGTTCCTAAAACGGCGTTTGTCGAGGACGCAGGCAAGACGCGCGAAGTGCCCGCCGAAAGCCTCGCCCTCGGCGCCGTCATTCTTGTGCGCCCCGGTGATCGTATTTCAGCTGATGGTGTGATCTTGTCGGGTGAAAGCGCCATCGACGAGGCGCCCGTGACGGGCGAGAGCGTGCCGGTGCACAAAAAGCCCGGCGACACTGTCTTCGCAGGCACCGTCAACGGTGACAGCGCAATGCGCGTGCAGGTGACCGCCACGGCGCAGGATAACACCATTGCCCGCGTCGTGAAGCTGGTGGAGGAGGCGCAGGAGAAAAAGGCGCCGACCGAACGTTTCATCGATCGTTTCTCCAAATACTACACACCGGCTGTCGTGGTCGTTGCCGCGCTGGTCGCCGTCATTCCGCCGCTCCTCATGAGTGGAGACTGGAATGAATGGATCTATAAGGGCCTTGCCATTCTGTTGATCGGCTGCCCTTGTGCACTGGTAATTTCCACTCCCGCCGCCATTGCCGCATCCCTATCAGCAGGGGCGCGTCAGGGTCTGTTGATGAAGGGTGGGGCCGTTCTGGAAGGGCTCGGGAAGCTGACGGCAGTCGCGCTGGACAAGACCGGTACATTGACCGAGGGCAAGCCGAAGGTCACGGATATCGTGCCATTCGAATTCTCTGAGGTAGAGGTCTTGCGGCTTTCCGCAGCACTTGAAACGGGCTCGAGCCATCCGCTTGCTCTGTCCATTCTTGCAAAAGCTGCCGAACAGAACATCGATATTCCACCAGCCAGCGAGGCGAAAGCGCTGGGTGGCAAAGGTGTGACAGCGGTTGTCGACGGGCAGGAGATATTCCTCGGTTCTCCGAAGGCAGCTGCTGAGCGCGTGACGCTTTCAGAGCAACATCAACAGGCGATTACCGCGCTCAACGATGACGGTAAGACCGTCTCCGTTCTCGTCGTCGGTAGCCGTTTGGCCGGTGCTATCGCCATGCGTGACGAACCACGGGCGGATGCCATCAGCGGGCTGAAGCTGCTGAAGGATCGCGGTATCAAGATCGTGATGCTGACCGGCGACAACAAGCGCACGGCAACGGCAATCGGCCAGACGTTGGGCATCGATGTCCGCGCCGAATTGATGCCGGAAGATAAGCAGCGCATTGTCGGTGAGTTGAAGCAGGAAGGCTTCGTGGTCGGCAAGGTTGGCGATGGCATCAATGATGCGCCAGCTCTTGCCGCTGCCGATATCGGCATCGCCATGGGTGGCGGAACGGATGTGGCGCTGGAAACCGCCGATGCCGCCATTCTGCACGGTCGCGTTGCCGATGTCGCGCGTATGGTTGATCTGTCAAAACGCACCATGCGTAACATTCACCAGAATATTGCCATGTCGCTGGGTCTGAAGGCCGTGTTTCTGGTCACGACGATCATCGGGATCACCGGCCTTTGGCCTGCGATTCTGGCCGACACGGGCGCGACCGTTCTTGTCACGCTCAATGCCCTGCGATTGCTGCGCGCTTCGAGGGCTTAAAACTCGGCCACCTTGCCCCAGACGGAGGCGTTAAGGCGGGAAGGGCGGTAGGGCACCGGGTCGACAATCGGCGTTGTCCCGGTGACGATATCGGCGACGAGATGCCCGGCACCGGGGCCGATACCGAAGCCGTGACCACTGAAGCCTGCGGCCAGGATGAGGCCGGAAATGGGTTCTACCTCGCCGATCGCCGGTACGCCATCCGGCGTGCTGTCGATGAAACCGGCCCATGCGTTGGCGATGGTCGTCTTGCGCAACTCGGGCAGCAAATCCTGCGCCCGACGAAAGGTTTCATCGATCTGGGTCTGGTCTGTCTTGGGGTCGAGAATGCGGTTTTTCTCCATCGGGGTGATCTCGTCCATGCGCCACGTCTTCAGCGTCTCATGGCCCGCCTTCCAGCCTTCCAACCCGCCAAGTGCAAGGCTTTTGCGACGTTTGAGAAACATCGGTACGAATTCGCGGGAAAAGCGCAGCTGCTGCGGTGTGGGATCGACACGTGCAATGCCGCTGATGGCCAGTGTGTAGCCACCATCGCTACGGCTGGTGATGGAAACCTCTGCCGTGTGCAAGGCATCCGGCAGATCTTGGGCGCCCGGCGTGACCGACAGGATGGAGGAGCGAACGGCGGCTTGCGGAAAGCGGATGCCGAGTTGGTGGCAGAAGGACGATGCCCATGCCCCGCCAGCAAGCACCACGGTTTTGGTGGCGATCGTCCCGTGTTCGGTGACGACACCGGAAACCTTACCCGCCTGCAATTCCAGCCCCCGCGCGGCGCACATCTGGTGCACGGTGCCGCCAAGCTTCATGATAGCGCGTGCCACGACGGGTGCGGCGCGTGATGGATCGGCAATGCCGTCTGTCGGTGAAAACACGCCGCCCTTCCAATCCCGGTTGGTGGCGCGGCCGCGCTCACTGGCTTCATCCGCACTCAACATGTGGGTGGTGACGCCGACCGTGCGGGCGAAATCACGCCAGCGCGCCCACCCCTCGAGTTCGGCTTCATTGTTACTGAGATAGAGCAATCCACAACGTCGAAAGCCGGTGTCTTCGCCCGTGTCCTGCGCAAAACGCTCCCAAAGCGCCAGACTGTATGTGGACATGGGCAATTCGCGGGCATCGCGGTTCTGCTGACGGCACCAGCCCCAATTGCGGCTGCTCTGTTCGGCACCGATCATACCCTTTTCAACCAGTGCCACCTTCAAGCCGCGCTGTGCCAGATAATAGGCAGAAAACACGCCTGCGACACCACCACCGATAATGACGACATCGGCTTCTTTCGGCAGTTGCGACGTGGTCTCGATGCGGTACAGCGGTGCAGGCATTGCGTTCTCCTATGGACGCTCCAATACTACTGGAAACACTCTTTCGCACCTGCCGCAGGACGTGGTCTCGACAGAATTTTATTCTGTAGCGCGTCCGTCCGCCGCATCTATCTGCCAAATTTGCATGTAGACCCGCTGGAGCATCGGTATTCCGGCAGTTTTGCTTGCGCTGTTAGATGCGCCGCATATTATGCTGCGTGACAATGACCCAGCGGGATGTGTGGCGCCATGAAGCTTGACCGGATCGATGTAAAGATTCTCCATGAACTTCAAAAGAACGGCCGCATCACCAATGTGGAGCTGGCGGAACTGGTCAATCTGTCGCCGAGCCCGTGCCTGATGCGCGTCAAGAAATTGCAGTCGGAAGGGTACATCACGAGCTATTCGGCGCAGATCAATATCGGCAAGCTTGGCCAGACGCTGACCGTCTTTACCGAAGTGACCTTGAAGAACCACCGTCAGATCGATTTCGCCCGCTTTCTCGCCGCTGTCGAAAAGCTGGATTCCGTCATCGAATGTCATCTCGTGTCCGGCGGCTACGACTATCTGCTCAAATTCGTCACCGGCAGCATCGGCGAGTATCAGACGATCATGGAGCGCTTGATCGACATGGATATCGGAATCGACAAGTATTTCAGCTTCGTCGTGCTGAAATCTCCCATCGTCAAGCCACACATGCCCCTGACCAGCCTGTTCCCGATGTAACCAAGCAAGCGTTTAGCGCTGCGCGAAAGCACGCACCAGTTCCGGGTCTCGCTCCAACCCGTCTAGCCAGCCCGTGTCGAGTTTCGGCACGGATGAAAACAGCAGCTTGGAGTAGGGGTGCGCATTGGTGTTGCCGATGGCAGATGGTGGCATCTGCTCGACCTTTTCACCGGCATACATGACGGCAATCTCATCGCAAATCGCCTGCACCACCGATAAATCATGGCTGATGAAGATGTAGGAAAGCTTCAGTTCTCGCTGCAACTCCTTCAGCAGATCGATGATGGCAGCGGCCACGACTGTGTCGAGTGCCGAAGTAATCTCGTCGCAGAGGATGATTTTTGGGTTGGCGGCCAGCGCGCGGGCCAGATTGATGCGCTGCTTCTGCCCGCCGGAGAGTTCGGCTGGACGCCGGAACTTCATGGCACGAGGCAGTTGCACCATGTCGAGCAGCTGGTCGACTCGCGCCTCGCGTCCACGCCGGTCCATGCCGTAATAGAAGGCAAGCGGGCGCTCGAGAATATCGGAAATCGACTTGGATGGGTTGAGCGCGGTATCGGCAAACTGAAACACGATCTGCAATTTGCGCAGGTCTTCACGCTGACGATCCCGCGCATTCGGTGCCAATTCCCTGCCATCGAAAATGACATGGCCCGAAACAGGCGGCAGGATGCCTGCGATGGCGCGGGCAAGCGTGGATTTTCCGCAGCCGGATTCGCCGATAATGCCAAGATTGCGGCCCTCTTCCAGTGAGATATCCACGGATTTCAGGGCCAATGCCAGTGGCATGCCATTCGGCTGGATGGGACCATAACCAGCAATGATGCCTTGCGCCTCCAACAAAGGCTTTTTGCTGACTGCAGCATCCGGATCAACAGCGCTTGCGTGAATGCGGGGCCTAAAGGCAGCAAGCAGCTCCTGCGTATAGGGGTGTTTCGGGTGGTTGAGGATCTGGTCGGCGGTGCCGATCTCCTGGACTTCGCCACCTTTCAGCACGACGATGCGGTCGGCAATCTGCGCGACCACGGCCAGATCATGAGAAACGTAGACGCCTGCCAGATTGCCCGCCTTCATGACGGATTTGAAGGCGCGCAGCACCTCGATCTGGGTGGTCACATCAAGGGCTGTCGTTGGCTCGTCGAAAATGACCAGACGCGGATTGCCGATCAGTGCCATGGCAGCAGACAGTCGCTGCAATTGTCCACCGGAAACCTGATGCGGATAACGCTCGCCGATCGTTTCGGCATTGGGCAGAGCCAGCGCACGAAACAGCTCGACGGCTTTTGTTTTCGCCTCTGCATCGCTCATCAGACCGTGAATGCGAACGACTTCGATGACCTGATCCATGATCCGCTGTGCGGGATTGAAGGCAGCGGCGGCACTTTGCGGGACATACGCGACATCGGTGCCGCGCAATTTCGACAGGGCCTTTTGCGATGTCGCTGCCATGTCCGTTGTGCCCAGCCGAACGGAGCCGCCAACGATTTTGCAGCCCGGGCGCGTGTGGCCCATCATCGTCAGCGCGATGGTCGTCTTGCCGGACCCGCTCTCGCCGATCAAGGCGACGATTTCGCCATCAGCGATGTCGAAGCTCACGCCGCGAATGATCTCAACGATACGACCAGTATCGGTTTTGGCCTCGACCATCAGGTCACGAACTTCAACGAGATTGGCCATCATGCACTCCGGTCACGAATTTTCTGCGGCAGGTTGTCGATCAGCATGTTGACGCTGATGGTGAGCGTCGCGATGGCAACCGAGGGAAACGTCACCGCCGGTGCGCCGAAGGACAGGCCGCCGATATTTTCCCGCACCAGCGCACCCCAGTCTGCGTTGGGTGGCTGCACACCGAGGCCCAGGAAAGACAGACCGGAGAGGAGCAGGACGATGAACACGAAGCGCAGCCCGAAATCGGCCAGCACCGGGCCCAATATGTTGGGCAGGATTTCGGCACGGATGATGTAGAAGACGCCTTCGCCGCGCGCCCGCGCCACGGTGACGAAATCCATGGTGTTGATGTTGACGGCAAGCGCTCGGGCGAAGCGGTAGGAGCCCGGCATGTAGATGATCGCCATCGTCATGATGAGGATCGGGATGGAAGGGCCCAGCGCCGCAACGATGACCAGGCCGAATAATTTGCTGGGAATGGAAATCAAGGCATCGAGGAAGCGCGACATGCACTGGTCGAACCAGCCACCTGCCACCGCCGCGCACATGCCAAGCGTTACCCCGGAAAAGCAGGCGATGGCGACCGCAGCGAGCGAGATGCCGACCGTGTAACGTGCGCCCATGAGGATGCGCGAGAAGATATCACGTCCCAGATAATCCGTGCCCATAATGAACTTTTCGGACATGGGACCGAAATAGTCGAAATCTACGATATCGCCGACGGGGTAGGGAATGAGCAGCGGCGCGAAGATGGCAATCAGCGCCCAAAGAAGAATGACCGTCAAGGCCGCGATGCCGATGGCATTGAATCGATAACCGAAGCTGCGGGGAGAAAGCGCGAAACGGGCCATGATCAGCGAAGCCTCGGATTGGCGACGATGGCAATGATATCGGCGATGGTGATCAGGACGAGATAACCGAGGCAGAAAATCATCGAGCATGTCTGGATGAGGGGCAGGTCGCGGGTCGACACGGCATCCACCATCAATTTGGCGATGCCGGGATAGTTGAAGATGGTCTCAACGATGATGACGCCCCCCAGCAGGTAGGACACAGACAGCGCCACCGCGTTGACGATGGGGCCGAGCGCATTGGGCAGCGCATGCCGCAGCACCATGCGAGAGCGAGACGCACCTTTCAGAAGGGCAATTTCCACATAGGGCGTATCCAGCGTTTCGATCACGGCTGCGCGTGTCATGCGGATCATCTGCGCTGAGATAACGAAGCTCAAGGTGATCACCGGCATCGCGAAAACCCGCAGCAATTCTCCGAACGAGTGGACCTCGTTGGCAAAAGCAAGGGCTGGCAGCCATTTCAGGTACACCGCGAAAAAGAGGACGGCGGAGGTTGCGACCATGAATTCAGGCACCGAAATCACGGCAATCGTAACCGTGGTGACGATGCGGTCGTAAACGGTGCCGCGCATGATGGCGGCCGTAATGCCGAGCGTGAGCGCGATGGGAATGGAAAACAGCGCCGTGACGGCAGCCAGTTTCAACGTGTTTGCCAGACGCCCGCCGATCAGATCGGCAATAGCCATGTTGTTGGCGTAGGACTTGCCAAGATCACCCATGGCAAGACCACCCAGCCAGCGCAGGAACCGCAGGATAGCTGGATCATCCAGATGCATGGCGGTGCGGAGACCGGCAACAGCCTCGGGCGTGGCGGATTGCCCGAGCAATATCTGCGCGACATCGCCTGGCAGCATCTCGGTCGCGAAAAACACGGTGAAGGAGACGATCAAAAGGGTGATGATCGCGATAAATAGCCGGTTCACCACAAGTGCAAGGACATGTTTGTTCATGCGGCCTCTCTTTCGGAAACGATCTCGGCGTCCATGCACGGCATTGTCCGGCCAAAGGCTGCGGATAGCAATGCGTCGGGAGCCAACGGATGTTGCCCGCCGCCAATTGCAGCGGGCAAAGTTTCCGGATCAGGCTTCGAGCCAGACATGCTCCGCAAAGGCATAACCCATCATGCCGCCAAGCGGGCTGGGCTGAAGGCCTTTCAGCTTGGAGGAGATGCCATCGACGTTGGAGATGTAGACTGGGACGATCGTGCCGGCTTCTTCCGCAATCATCACCTGCATCTCGTTGTAGATGGTCTTGCGCTTTTCGATGTCGAGCAGACCGCGGGCTTCCACCAACATCTTGTCGAATTTCTCCGACTTGTACTGGCTTTCGTTCCAAGGCGCGTTGGATGCGTAAAGGAGCGAGAAGAGAATATCCGGTGTCGGGCGCGGGTTGATGTTGCCGAAGTGGACGGGTGCCTTCAGCCAGTAGTTGGACCAGTAACCGTCAGACGGCACGCGCTGGACGTCGAACTTCATGCCAAGCTGTGCGCCCGCGGCCTGCACCACCATCGCCATGTCGATCGAGGATGCAGCGGCTTCCGATGCGACAATCGGGATCGACTGGCCGATGAGACCGGCTTTTTCGAAATGGAACTTCGCTTTGTCAGGGTCGAAGGCTTTCGGCTTCAGATCCTTGTTGTGATACATGTTGGCTGGTGAAACTGGCTGGTCGTTGCCAATTTCGGCCAGACCGCGCAGAACGGATTTCTGTATCTGCTCGCGATTGACCAGATATTTCATGCCCTGCACGAAATCGGCCTTGTTGCCGGGTGCCATATCGAGGCGCATGTTGAGGTTGGTGTAGTTGCCGGAGGTCGTCTTGGAGATAACGACGTTCGGCTGGCCCTCCATCAAGCGGATGGCGCGTGGGTTAACGGATGCGGCGAGCTGGATATCGCCGGCCAGAAGCGCGTTGACGCGGGCCGTATCGTCTGAGATCGCGAAGAATTCGAAGGAGTCGAGATAAGGCCCTTCAGACTTCCAGTAGTTCTTGTTCTTCGTGGCGACAGAGCGAACGCCCGGTTCGAAAACCTCGCAGACGAAAGCACCGGTACCGTTGGCCTTGGCAAAGTCTGTCGTGCCATCGGCAATGATCATGAAGTGATGCAGTGCCAGAATTGTCGGCAAGTCTGCATTTGCATTTTCGAGGGTGATTTCGACGGTGAGGTCATCGACGGCCTTGAAACCCGTCATCTGCTTGGCGATGGAATTGACCTTGGAGCCGACGGCAGGATCGAGGTGCCGCTTGAGAGAATAGACGACGTCTGCCGATGTCAGCGACTTGCCGTTGTGGAAGGTCACGCCCTTGCGCAGCTTAACGGTCCAGACCTTGGCGTCCTTGCTGTCGATGCTTTCGGCCAGTTCCATCTGCGTCATGCCTGCCTGATCGATGGTCGAGAGGCGGTTGTAGAAGGCGCAGCAGCGAACATAGTCGGTCGAAAGCGATGCCTTGGCAGGGTCAAGCGTATCGGCTGTGGAGGAAGACCAGCCGGCCGCTTTCAGGGAGCCGCCGGACACCGGTGCTGCGGCCAGTGCCTGGCCGGCGCGGCCGAGAATGGCGGAGCCAGCAGACATGGCAATGCCACCGGCCATCAACATCTTGAGAAGGTCGCGACGGCTTGCGCCGCGGCGAATGGCGTTCTCAACCATCGCATCGTCGGCGGATGTCCAGTTCATCATGGAATTATCGGTCATGTTCATTCCCCTTTTTGTTGAGTTCATGCGGGTCGAACGGCTTATGACGCCGCTTTTTACCCATCGAGGGCAGTTCAGGCGTTGGCTCTCTCCTCGACGGCATCGGCAAGTGCGGCCATTGAGGTGAAGTGGAAATCCGGCTCCGTAAAGTTTTCAGGCTCGATCGTTCCGCCATAGCCCTTTTGTGCATGGCGCCGTTCGATCCAGCAGTTCGTCATGCCCAGCTTTCGCGAGATTCCGATATCGTGGTACTGGCTCTGGGCGACGTGGAGAATATCGTCTTTGCTGTTGCCTTCGGACTGAACGAATTCAAAGACATAGTCGAAAAAGGCAGGGTCTGGCTTTTCAGTACCCGTGTCGTCGGCGGTAAAGCCTTGATAGAACGGGTTTCCGAGCTCTTCGGAAAAGCACTCGAAAGCCCAGCGCTGGGCATTCGTCATAGCGATCAGCTTGTAGCGCTTTGCTAGCTGCGCAAGTGCTGCGGCACTGTCAGGAAAGGCCTTCCAGCTTTTGGCGGAATCGCGAAGCCGTTCACCAAGGGCACGGTCAGAAGGCAAGCCGAGGTCTGGCGCGATGACGAGATAGACGCGAACGAGATCATCCGGGAACAGGCCGACATCCGGCAGGTAACGCGCTGCGCGATAGAGCGTCAGCGCCGCTTCGCCGTCGACAGTGACGCCGTGCTCTTCACCAATCTGCTTCAGGCAATTCGTCAGGCCGCTCTCAAAATCAATCAGCGTTCCAACCACGTCGAAGCTCAGATATTTGAAGTCTGCTAAACTCTTCGGCAATGTCGTGCTCCTGTTTGAATGCGGATCGCGGATGACCTTGGTTATCTCTACAGAATTCTGTGCTGTCAGTTTCTATCCGATATCGCTGTTTTCCGCCGTCTTTCACCCATCATCGCAACAATTGCTCGTGGCATCAGCTGAAAGACCAGACCCATGCGGCAGAATATTCCGAATATGCTGCCAAAGCGGTATATCCAGCGCAGCCTTACGCCATGGCTGATCGCACGTCCGGGTCTTCCAGCGTCTGATCCAGTGTCATGCGGGTACGCTCGATAATGGCATCGATTTCGCTTTCCGTGCAGCACAGCGGCGGTGCGTAGCCAAGAACGCCGTTGCCGAAGGCACGGATGACGAGGCCATTGTCCCAGGCACGGTCGAAAATGCGGCGGGATGGGTCGGCAGCAGCGGGCAGGGGCGTCTTCTTCTGCTTGTCCGTCACCAGCTCGATGGCCGCCAGCATGCCGCGACCGCGCACATCTCCCACCAGCGAGTGGTCTGCAAGGCTTTGAAGCCCCGCCATCAAACGCGCGCCCGCTTTGACACCGTTTTCGAGAAGCCCGTTTTCGTAAAGTCTCAGCACTTCCAAACCGACAGCGGCGCTAACCGGATGGGCGGAATAGGTATAGCCGTGACCGATGGCGGCGCTCCCTGCACCATCTGCAATCGTATTATAGACCCTGTCCGACATGAACACAGCACCCATGGGCACGTAACCGGAGGTGAGCCCCTTGGCCGTTGTCATGAAGTCAGGGACGACATCATCTTGCTCGCAAGCAAATAGCGGGCCGGTACGGCCAAAGCCGGTGATGACTTCATCGGCAACAAGCAGCACATCATACTCTTTGCAAACCGCATGCATCGCTTTCAGCCAGCCATCTGGTGGCACAAGAACGCCGCCTGAACCCTGAATGGGTTCGACATAAAAGGCCGCAACACGCTCCGCACCGATCTCCTCGATCTTCGCCCGCAATGCCGCAACCGAAGAGGCGATAATGGCTTGCGGGTCGGTGCCGACGGGGTTGCGATAGGCATAATGCGACGGAATTTTGTGCTGCCAGTCGAATGGCAGGCCGAAGCCCGCATGAAAGATCGGAAGTGCTGTCAGGCCCGCACCGACCGTACTGGAACCATGGTACCCCTGCTCCAGCGAGATGAACTGGTCTTTCTGCGGAGTACCGAGGGAATGATAGTAATAGCGGATGAAACGCACGGTGCTGTCCACCGCATCAGAACCGCCGAGCGTGAAATAGATATGGTTGAGATCACCCGGCGCGCGGTCTGCCAGTTCGGAGGCCAGCCGGATCGCGGCTTCCGAGCCAAGGCTGAAATAGCCCGTCGCGTATGGAAGCTCGCGCATCTGTTTTGCAGCCGCTTCAACGATGCTTTCATGGCCATAGCCCGCATTGACGCACCACAGACCGGCGAAGCCATCGATCATCTGGTGGCCGCTCATGTCGGTAACGGTTGCGCCCTTGGCGGATTTCAACACCCGTACACCGAGCTTTTCATGGCCTCTGTAGGAGGCGACAGGATGGACCAGATGAGCGCGGTCGAGTTCGATGAGGGAATTGCTGAGCATAGTGATCTCCAGGGTCAACCGAGGGCCTGACTGGCCAATGCAAAAGTTTGAATGGTGGTGTTTTCGCGGGGGTGGGCATCGCGAACCATGGCAATGCCGCCGCCAACATGGGAGAGGCCCACTTCGGTCAGCCATGGCGCAAGACCAGTGTGTTCGCTGGTGTCGACGCGCAGGAATTGCCCCTCGCGCTCGGCCATGAGAAAAGACAGCAGCGTTTTTGCATCGTCGGCATTTTCTGCCACGACGGGGCCAGCGACTTCGCCACGCCCGAAGCGTCTGATGGCACCAAAGCCTGAGATTTGTCCATTGCGACGAATGACGGCCAGTCGGTCATGTTCGGCAAGGTATTCGATCAGATTGCGGCGATCCATGCCGCAGGCGGCTAGGTCGAGGCTGGCGCATTCTGCCACGTCTTTTGCATCAGCCCACTCCACGCCCTCGCTTGGCGCGATGGCGGAAACCGGTCCCTGATGCTGGACGATGCGATGCGTTTCGCGAAAACCGAGCTTCTGGTAAAGCGGCAATCCATCTTGCGTGGCGACCAGCCGGCATTCGCGACCGCTGGCGGCATCGAGCGCAAAATCCATCAAACGCTTGCCGATTCCCAATCCGCGCATGGCCTCGTCGACAATGACCATATTGATGGTGGCGACATCGTTCCCATACAGCGTGGCCATCGCGGTGCCCAGAACGCGACCTTTGTGAACGGCAGCGACACCCTTGCTGAGTGACAAAGCCATGGCCCAATCTTCGATCCGGTGCGGCCACTGCGCCTGTTGTGATAGGGCATGTGCACCTTCCAGATGGTCGTGGGTCAGTTCAACGAGATCGATCTGGCTCGCCAGCATGGCGTATTCCCTCGCGGCATGTTTGCTTTTCTCTTTGATAGCCCCTCAAGCAAAGAACATCGTCCTGACCTCGGCATTGGTTCGCTCTGTTTCATCTGTCTGTGATGGGGTGCGCCGCATCTTATGCTGCGGGTCAGGAGTCACAGGCCTCTCAGCGTTGCCTCGTGGCTGCTCTGCACAACTCTCTGCCAAAGCCGCGCATCGATACGCAACAATCTGCTTTGCCGCACGGTGATTGCGGTGACCGCAGCCGAATTCTCACGCCTATGATGCTCTAAACAGCGCAGCCGCACGGCCAATCCATGAGGACAATCGACATGACCCAGTTTCGCCCCAAGTACATCACCTTCGATTGCTACGGTACGCTGACCAACTTTCAGATGGCAGAGGCGGCGCAGACGCTTTATGGCGACCGGCTGGATGCGGAAAAGATGGCGCAGTTCATCAAGAACTTTGCGGCCTATCGGCTGGATGAAATTCTAGGGGACTGGAAGCCCTATAATGAAGTCGTTCACAACGCAGTCGAGCGGGCCTGCCGAAAGAACGGTGTTACCTTCAAGGATGAGGACGGTCGTTTCGTTTACGAGCAGGTGCCGAGCTGGGGTCCGCATGCGGATGTGCCCGCCGGACTTGCGAAAGTCGCCAAGGAAATTCCGCTGGTCATTCTGTCAAACGCCATGGATGAACAGATCATGCATAATGTCGAGAAACTCGGCGCACCCTTCCATAAGGTCTATACCGCGCAGCAGGCCAATGCCTACAAGCCGCGCTTCAAGGCGTTCGAATATATGTTCGATATGCTGGGCTGCAATCCGGAAGACATTCTGCACGTCTCCTCATCCTTCCGCTACGATCTCATGTCTGCGCATGATCTCGGCATCAAGAACAAGGTCTGGGTTAACAGAGGCCACGAACCGGCCAATCCCTATTACGGCTATACCGAGATCAAGGATATCTCGGGTCTACCCGGCGTCGTCGGACTTTGATGTAACTCTCTAAGGGGAATGAGGACGATGCAGTTCAAATCCTACTGGCACGATACGGCACCCGTCTTTACCTCTGCGGCACCGGGACAGGTCGAAGGCACGTTCGATGTCGCCATCATTGGTGGCGGCTTTACCGGCCTGTCGGCAGCGCGCAGTCTGGCAAAGGGCGGCGCGAAAGTGGTGGTGCTGGAGGCACAGCATGTTGGCTTTGGCGGTTCGGGCCGCAATGGCGGCCACCTGAACAACGGCATCGCCCACAGTTTCATCTCGGCGAAGGAACATCTGGGCGTGGAGCGTGCCAGCGCCCTCTACCGTGCCTATGACGCGTCGGTGGATACGATCGAGGCAATCGTCGCCGAGGAGGGTATCGATTGCAGCTTCCGGCGGGCCGGCAAGCTGAAGCTGGCATCGAAGCCTGCCCATATGGATGCGATTGCGAAAAATTTCGAGGTCGTCCATCGCGAAATCGATCCTGATACCGCGCTTCTCTCCAAGGCCGATCTGAAAACGGAAATCGGGTCGGATGATTTCCACGGGGCCATGCTATCCAAGAAAAGCGGCATGATGCATATGGGCCGTTTCGTGCATGGCATCGCGCAAGCCTGCGTGCGCCATGGCGTAACCATTTTCGAAAAGACACCGGTGACGCATCGCAGCGAACAGGGCGGTATAAACCGCTTGACGACACCACGCGGTTTTGTCGAAGCGCGCAATGTCGTCGTTGCCACCAATGCCTATACATCCGGCCCGTTCGATTATTTCAAGCGCCGCATCATCCCGGTCGGCAGCTTCATTGTGGCGACGAGACCGCTGAGCGATTCCGAGGTCGCCTCCGTCATGCCCGGCAACCGCACCTGCGTCACCTCAATGAATATCGGCAACTACTTCCGGCTATCACCGGATAACCGGTTGATCTTCGGCGGGCGGGCGCGGTTTTCCGCAACATCGGATGCGCGCTCAGACGCCAAAAGCGGTGAAATCCTAAAGAACGGCCTTGCCGAGATGTTTCCGCAGCTTCGTGGTGTCGATATCGACTATTGCTGGGGCGGTCTGGTAGGCATGACCAGCGACCGCTTCCCGCGCGCAGGCGAAGTCGACGGCCTGAATTTCGCCATGGGTTATTCCGGCCATGGCGCGCAGATGTCGATCCACATGGGAATGCTGATTGCCGATAAATTGCTCGGCAAGCCGGATCGCAACCCGCTGAAGGGTCTGGATTGGAATGCAGTGCCCGGCTATTCCGGCAAGCCTTGGTTCCTGCCGGTCGTCGGCTTTTATTACAAGATGCTCGACAAGTTCCAGTAAAGGCAAAAGGCCCGCTTTTGCGGGCCTCTTCGTTTCAGTTCAGGCCGCCAATGTGGAAGGCCTTGGTTTCCAGATATTCCTCGATGCCGCACTGCGCGCCTTCACGGCCAAGGCCGGATTGCTTGACGCCGCCGAAAGGCGCGACTTCCATGGAAACGGACCCGGTGTTGAGCCCCACCATGCCGAATTCCAGCGCTTCCGCCACCCGCCAGGAACGCTTCAGGCTTTCCGTGTAGAAATAGGCGGCAAGGCCGAACGGTGTGCCGTTGGCGATGGCAAGCGCCTCGTCTTCCGTCTCGAAGCGGAAAAGCGGCGCGACAGGTCCGAAGGTTTCCTCCCCTGCAAGCAGCATGTCTGTCGTGGCGCCCCCCAGCACGATGGGGGCGGTGAATTGATTGCCTTCAGGCAATTTCGGTGGCGTCGAGAGAATTTCTGCACCCTTTGAGAGCGCGTCTTCGATATGGCGGTTGATCTTGTCGATGGCGGCGGCGTTGATCATCGGCCCGATCGTGACGCCCGCCTCCGTGCCGGGGCCGACCGTCATGGCGGACACCCGCGCTGAAAGTTTTTCCGCGAAGGCATCATAGACGCTTGCCTGAACCAGAATGCGATTAGAGCAGACGCAGGTCTGGCCGCCATTGCGGAATTTCGAGGCGATGGCGCCTTCGACGGCGAGGTCAAGATCGGCATCGTCAAACACGATGAAAGGCGCATTGCCGCCAAGCTCCAGGCTCAGACGTTTGATGCTGTCTGCAGCACCGCGCATCAGAAGCGATCCGACACGGGTCGATCCAGTGAAGGAAATCTTGCGCACCGTTTCGTTCGACAGCAGCTCGTTGCCGATTTCCGTCGGCATGCCGGTGACGATGTTGATGACACCGGCGGGAATGCCTGCCCGTTCTGCCAGAACGCCCAGTGCCAGCGCCGAATAGGGGGTGAACTCGGAGGGTTTGATGACGACGGTGCAGCCGGCGGCAAGCGCGGGCGCGACCTTGCGGGTAATCATTGCATTGGGAAAATTCCACGGCGTGATGATGCCGCAAACACCAACTGCCTCTTTCATCACCACGATGCGCCGGTCTGCGGTGGGCGCGGGAATGGTGTGGCCGTTGATGCGACGGGCTTCCTCGGCAAACCACTTGACGAAGGATGCGCCATAGCGGATTTCGCCTTTGCCTTCGGTCAGCGGCTTGCCCTGTTCCATGGTCAAGAGGAGCCCGAGATCGTCCTCGTGCTCGATCATCAGCGCGTGCCATTTTTCCAGCAGCGCTGCGCGCTCGGCATGGGTTCTGGCTTTCCATGGGCCAAAGGCTTTTGCCGCAGCATCGATGGCAGCTCGGGTTTCATCGCCGCCCATATCCGGTACGGTGCCCAGCACGTTTTGCGTTGCCGGGTCTATCACATCAACCGTCTTGCCGGATGCCGCATCCAGCCATTGGCCGCCGACAAGGCCATGCTGCCGGAAGAGATCAGAATCTTTCAGAAAGTTCATGCGGTTCTCCTCTTTTTTTAAACCAGCGCTGCCAGCACGGCGGCTGTAATGGTGTCCGTCTTGTCCTTGCCGGGCACGGTGCCAATGCCCCTGGCCGTTGTTGCTTCGATGGCCGACATGATATCGGCTGCGGCTTGGCTTTCGCCGAGATGGTCGAGCATCATCGCGCCGGACCAGATAGCGGCGATGGGATTGGCAATGCCGAGATGGGCGATGTCGGGCGCCGAGCCATGTACGGGCTCGAACATCGAGGGTGCCGTGCGATCAGGGTTGATGTTGGCCGAGGCCGCAAAGCCAAGCCCACCCTGAATGGCCGCACCCAGATCGGTCAGGATGTCGCCGAACAGGTTGGATGCGACGACGACATCGAGGCTTTCCGGTGCCATGACCATGCGCGCTGCCATGGCATCGATATGATAATTCGTCACCTCCACGTCAGGATATTCGGCGGCAATCTTCGCCGTCATCTCGTCCCAGAACACCATAGAATATTTCTGGGCGTTGGACTTGGTGATGGACGCAAGTTTCTTACGACGGGAGCGTGCCTGCTCGAAGCCGAAACGCAGAATGCGCTCCACACCTGCACGGGTGAAGATCGAGGTTTCGACAGCGACTTCATCCGGCGTGCCGACATGGACGCGGCCACCGGCACCGGAATATTCCCCTTCCGTGTTCTCACGGATGCAAAGAATATCGAAGCCTTCTTTCCTCAAGGGACCCTCGACGCCAGGCAGCAGACGGTGGGGGCGGATATTGGCATATTGCACGAAGGCCTTGCGGATGGGCAGCAGCAGACCGTGAAGCGAAACGGCGTCCGGCACCTCGGCTGGCCAACCAACGGCACCCAATAAAATGGCGTCAAAGCTGCGCAGAGTTTCGATGCCATCTGATGGCATCATTGCGCCCGTTTCCTTGTAGAAGGCGCAGGACCATGGAAATGTCTTGCCCGTCAGCGTGAACGTTCCGTGCTTCTTGGCGGCAGCCTGCAACACAGCCCAGGCGGCGTCCGTCACGGCGGTGCCGATGCCGTCACCGGGAATGAGTGCGATGGAATGGTTTTTCATATGCAATATCCGCTTTAGAGATCGATGAGAACACTTTTGGACTTCCGGTTCGCCATGTAGGCCTCACGCCCCAAATCCTTGCCGATGCCGGAGCTTTTATAGCCACCGGTTGGCAGAATATGGTCGCGAGAACGACCATAACGATTGACCCAGATCGTGCCCGCCTGCAACCGCCTCGTGACGCGAATGGCGCGCGACAGATCACGCGTGAAAACGCCTGCCGCCAGACCGTATGTCGGATGATCGGCCAGGGCCAAAGCCTCTTCCTCATCCTCGAATGTCTGCAACGTCAACACCGGCCCGAAGATTTCCTCGGTCACGGCAGGGGAATTCTGTGTCACGTTGCCGAGCAGCGTCGGCGCGTAAAAATAGCCGTCGCGATCCATGATCTGCCCGCCCGTCAGACATTCCGCACCGGCACCGATCGCTGCACGCACGATGGCGTCGATCCGTTCGATCTGCTTTTGCGAAATGATCGGGCTGTACTGGGTTGTCTCATCCCATGTCGGACCGGTCTCGACCCGGCGCATAATAGTGGTGATCGCAGCGATGAGTTTCTCCGCAATCTCCTTGGCGACGATCAGCCGTGAACCTGCCACGCAGGCCTGGCCCGCATTGGAAATGATGCTTTGTGCGACAGCCTTGGCGGTGCGCTCTATATCGGCATCGGCAAAGACCACCTGCGGGCTCTTGCCGCCTAGCTCCAAAGTCATTGGCTTGATGCCGGTGCGGGCGATGTTCTGCATGATAGCGGCACCGGCGGCGGTTGAGCCGGTGAAGCTGACCTTGGAAATCTCCGTGTGGCCTGTGATGGCGGTGCCGGTCACCAAGCCATCGCCCAGAACGATGTTAATGAGCCCGGCAGGAATACCCGCCTCGACCGAAAGCTCGGCAATGCGCAACGTCGAAAACGGCGTCATTTCGGATGGCTTTAGCACCACGGCATTGCCTGCCGCGAGCGCTGGCCCCAGCTTCCACCCGGCCATCGACAGCGGAAAATTCCACGGCGTGATGGCGCCCACGACACCATAGGGCTCGGTCATGATCATGCCGAGACTGGTGTCGGAGGTGGGGACGAGATCGCTGCCTTCCTTATCCGCAAATTCGGCAAAGAACCGGATTTGCTCGGCGGTCACAGCAATATCGCCCGCCACCAGATGCCCGACGGGCCGGGTGGAGGATACGGCCTCCAGCTTCGCCAGATATTCCGCATCCCGCTCGATCAGATCGGCCCAACGTTGCATGGCTCTGACACGGTCGCGCGGGCGCACGCCGCCCCAATTGCTGGTTTTGAGTGCCGTTTTGCCGGTCTGAACCGCTTGATCCAACAGATCGGCGCTGGCCACAGGGCAATCACCGAATGCTGCGCCATCCGACGGGCGGCGCATGGCAATGCCTTCGCTGGCGGCCACCCTTTCCCCGCCGATGAAATGATAATGCGGCAGCGAAATCGTGTCGGGATCAAAACTGAGCGTCATGGCTTTGCGCCCCCTATGCCGGGTCCGTCACGGTCACGTAAATCTTGCGAACCGTCTCGATGGTGCGCCAGACGCCGACGAAACCGGGCTTCATCATAAAACTGTCTCCGGCGCGGTAGGTAACGGTTTCGCCATCTTTTTCTTCCAACTCGATGACGCCGGAAATGATGTGGCAGAACTCGTAGGTCGTACCTTTGATGGAATGCGTCTCGCCGGGCGTGGCTTCCCATATGCCGGTGTGAACGGTGCCATCGCGGCAATCATCCAGCGCCCAGGTCTTGAAGGATGGATTGCCGGAAATAAGCCGCTCCGGCGTCGGCTTTGCCTCCTTCGGCGTGGTCTGCGGGTTGGTATCGATACGGGTAATCAGCGACATGGAATGTCCTTTCTGTGATGGTCAGTAGCCGCGGCTGCGGTCGATGAGGCCGATGGGATCAAGGCCGTTTGTGTGTCGGCGGATGTTGTCGATGACGGCCATCGCTGCCGTTTCCGGCTGGGTGACGGAGGCGATGTGCGGGGTGATGATGACGCTGGGGTGCGTCCAAAGCGGGTGGTCAGCTGGCAGCGGCTCCGGGTCGGTCACGTCGAGCATGGCACCGGACAAATGGCCGCTGTCGAGTGCGTCGATCAACGCGGCTTGATCAAGCTGCGGGCCGCGTCCGGCATGGATGAGGGCCGCTCCAGTTGGTAGCTTTGCAAACAGGTCGGCATTCAGAAACCCGCGCGTCTCAGGCGTCAGCGGCAGCAGGCAGATCAAAATGTCTATGTGTGCCAGAAAACCGTCGAGTTGATCTGCGCCATGGTGGCAGGTCACGCCGTCTATGGTGTGGGCGCTGCGGCTCCAGCCGGCGAGAGGAAAGCCGAAGGGTTTCAGCCGCTCCAGAACCGCTTTGCCGAGATGGCCGAGGCCCAGCACGCCGACACGTCGCTCCTGCGCCTGCTTGACCGGCTGCGCTGTCCATTCCGCGCGTTTCTGTTGCGCCAGATAGTCGGGCAGACGGCGGTGGAGCGCCAGAACACCGAGCGTCACATATTCCTGCATCATCCTGATGATGCCGTCTTCCACCATGCGCACCAGCTTGACATGGGCGGGCAGCGCTGACGTATCGAACTGGTCGATACCGGCACCAATGGAAAACAAAATCGCGAGGTTTGTATAGCGCGCAAGATCAGATGGCGCCGTCCAGGTGATGATGTAACGCACGCGTTCAGGATCGACGGACGCCGGATCGGACGCAAACGGCACCTCTGGCAATTCCCGTGCGAAAAGCTCGGCGAAGATTTTCGCCCTTGCTGCGTCGGAATTGAACAGAAATGTCATGGGCAACCCTCGTCTTCGATCGTCCAAAGGTGGCGTATTTCCAACGGCAGGATGCACTGAAGCGGCGATGGCTCGCAGCACATCTGACCGATTCAGCCACTCAACCGAGCTCCAAGGCTCACGAGCATGCTGCGGCAGGCAGTGAGTTCATCGCGGGTAATGAACTCGTTAGCCTTGTGGGCGCGGGCGATATCGCTGGGACCGCAGATAATGCTGTCGATACCGGCCGCCTGGTAAAGCCCCGCTTCCGTGCCGTAGCTCACCGCTGGCAACGGCTCGATGCCGGTCAACTCATGCATAAGGGCGGTGAGCGAAGCATCAGCGGCAAGAGACAGAGCCGGATATTCGCTCAACGTGTCGAGCGTCACATCGAAACCGGTAGCCCGCAGCGCCTCTGTCGCTTTGCGCAATGGCTCGAGCAGCTCAGCCGGCAAAACACCTGATATCGCCCTTGCCTCTATATCTGCGACACACAGATCGGGAATGATGTTGACGGCCTGTCCGCCGCTGATCGTGCCGACCTGAAGCGAGGAGTAGGGCGGCTCAAAATTGCTGTCGAAAGGGCCTTGGGTCAGAGCATTTGCCGCCTTCACGGCACGTGTCAGGATCTCGCTCATGGCATGAATGGCATTCAGGCCCTGATCGGGCCGCGACGAATGGCCCGAGCGACCGTGGATTGTGATACGCGCTGCTGCCTTGCCCTTATGGGCGCGAATGGCGTGCAACCCGCTCGGCTCTCCCACGATGCACATCTCCGGAAGCGCGCACAGTGTGGGAATGATTTTGATGAGGTGCGGCACGCCCTTGCAACCCGCTTCCTCGTCATAGGAAAAGGCAAGATGTACGGGCCGTTTCAATGGCATTTTCGCAAACTCAGGCAGAGCAGCGAGAGCGCAGGCCAAAAAGCCCTTCATGTCGCTGGTACCGCGTCCGTACAGCTTGTCGCCTTCGGCACGCAGGCCGAAGGGGTCGCTCGACCAGTCAGCTTCAGCAGCCGGAACGACATCCATATGCCCGGAGAGAATGACACCCGGCACGTCCTTCGGGCCGATAGTGGCGAACAGGTTGGAGCGATCACCCTCTGGCCCCAAAGCGATCGTCACCTCCGCACCGTGGCTTCTGGCGTATTCGGCAATCCACTGCACGATATCCGCATTGGGCTGCCCCACCACCGAGGGAAACGACACCAATCGTTCCAATATATCGAGTTCCGTCATATCAGCTCCGCGCTCTTTTCAGACAAGCTAGAGACTTTGCGAACCAAAATACGCCGAAAGCCTCTTCGCTTTAGTGGATACTGCTGAAAGTCCGGCGAATTCGGCTGAAATATTTGGTGTGGATGCCGTAATTCTGGACGACGGATTTAACATGCAGGGACGCTCATGGCGCACGAAGCCTGTACAAGGGGGCGCGGTGGATCATCACGACACCATACAGCTTGAAGCCTTTGAACTGACGCTCGACGATATCGCCGGTGCCGATATTGAAAAGCTGCATGCTCTGTCGGTCGGCGTCGGCTGGCCGCACCGTCCCAAGGACTGGCAGATGCTTCTGGATAACGGCAACGGTGTGGTCGCCGTGGATTCCATCGGTCGTCTCGCAGGCTCGGCCATGTGGTTCGATTTCGGCGCTAGTTTTTCCACGATCGGCATGGTCATCACCCCGCCCCGGCTTCAGGCCAGAGGTGCGGGAAGCTGGATGATGCTGCATGTGATGCAGCAGGCGGGGAAGCGGCAATTCGGGCTGAACGCCACGCGTGCGGCCAAGCGTCTCTATCAGTCTATGGGTTTTGCAATCGAAAAAACCGTGTTTCAGTGTCAGGGGGAGGCGACGCCGGTTTCCGCTCCACCGCTCTCGGGCGGGGCCACGCTGCGTGCACTGACATCAGGCGATGTCGCGGCAATCCTTGCACTCGATGCGAAGGCTTTTGGTGCCAGTCGTGAGACGCTTTTCAACTCGCTGCTGCCGGTTTCCAAAGGTGTGGTGTTGGTGCGTGGCCAGCGCATCGAAGCCTTCTCGCTCTGTCGCCGTTTCGGGCGTGGCGCATTGATCGGCCCGGTAGTGGCGCTCAATGAAGCCGATGCCATCGCCGTCACCCACCCGCATGTGGTGGATCATGCCGGGCAGTTTCTGCGGCTCGATACGCGAGAGGAAAGCGGCGCTTTCCCGCAATATCTCGCACGCTCCGGCATTGCCGTCTTCGATACGGTGACCACCATGTCCCTGGGTGGACGCTGGATGCGGGAGAGCGAAGACGCGCAGGGCCTTGAGCCGAAGACCTGGGCGCTTGCCAGCCAGGCGTTTGGGTAAGCGGGTATGAAACGGAAAAAGGCTGCATCCGCTAGAGGGAATGCAGCCTTCTAAATTGTTGAAATATCAGTCTTTCCAAATGGATACGGCCTGCGGTTCCAGCACCTTGTTGCCAAGCGCCATTGTTAAACCTTCCGGTACAGTCCAGTCCTCAGTGCCATAGTTGAACGCAAAGGTGAGGTTGCCGCGACGGCGGATGCGGATGGTGTCCGGCAAGGCTATGGTCTTGAGACCCGCCTTTTTAGCCGCCAGTGCCAGCACGTTGGACAGCAGCGTCTCATCCGCCCAGCAGGCGAGATAGAGCATATTGCCGCTCTCCGTCAGGGCTGGATCGCCATTGGCAAAGCGGGCGACGACATTGGAGGATGTCTGGACGGTTTCGCGCCAACGGACGGCCGCGCCGGAGACGTCTCCAGACACGGCGTCGTATAGGCCGGGGCGCAGAGTGGACACCTGAATGACACGGTTGCCCGTGCGCTCACCCAACGGTCCCGGCGGCAGGTTCTTCGGGATGACGAAGTTGCGGTCGCGTGAGCCGGTGCGCGCGCCGATAAGGATCTGGCCAGTCGCTTTGGCAAGAGCCGCTTGCGTCGCCTCATCGACTTCCGTCATGCAGGGCACCACGACAAGAGGATAGCCTTCGAGGGAATCGCCTGGACGCACGAAATCGATATTCAGACCAAGGCGGCGTAGGCTCTCGTACCAGCGGAAGCAGAGTTCCTCGTAACGGAAATCCTTGCCCTGTGGCTGGATATTCGTCGTCCAATAGCTCTGATAGTCGAACACAAGCGCAACCTGCGCCTTGCCACTTTCCGGCAAGTCACCGAATGCCGCTAGCTCCTTACCAACCCGCTGCGCTTCCAACCCACCGGGGGAAAGCTCGTCCAGGCCGGACATGTTGAGACCGGCATGCATCTGTTCCTGCGCAAAGGGAGCCTGACGCCAGCGGAAGTAGCTGACGACTTCGGCGCCGTGGGCCAGCGCTTCCCATGTCCACAAACGTACCATGCCGGGCTTCGGCACCGGGTTCCACGGTGCCCAGTTGACCGGGCCGGGTTGCTGTTCCATGACCCAGAAACGACCTTTGCCGACACCGCGATAAAGGTCGTGGTGGTAAGGCGCGATATCGGGATGCGAGGTTTCGGCCCAGCGATTGCGCTCTTCTTCCGTGAACGGAAATTTCTCGACAAAGCCGATCGGGTAGCTGTCCCAGGATGCGAGATCGAGATTATCGCCGACCTTGAAGTGGTCGAAATCCGAAACGAAGCCCATGAAATTATGGGTGATCCAGCGACCGGGCGAATGCTTGCGAATGATGTCGCACTGCATCTTGTCATAGGCGGCGACCTGATCGGACTGGAAGCGCCAGAAATCGAGGCGCGTCGCCGGGTTGGGTTCCGTCACCGTCAGGTTCGGCAGCGAAACATCATCGAAACTCTTCAGCTCCATCGACCAGAAAACCGAGCCCCAGGCTTCGTTCAACTGATCCGGCGACTGGTAGCGCAGGCGCAGCCATTGCTTGAACTGCTTCAGGTCTTCAGGGCCCCAGGACGCGGTGGTGTCGTGGCAGCCATATTCGTTGTCCGTCTGCCAGCCAACCAAGCCGGGATGCTCGCCATAACGCTTGGCGATGATCTCGACGATGCGCGCGCTTTCGCGCCACCATGTTTGCGAGGAAAACGTATAGTGGCGGCGCGAGCCGAAGCCGCGAACCTTGCCGTCTTCGCCATAGGGCAGGATGTCAGGATGCTCATCCACCAGCCATTTCGGGGGCGTGGCGGTGGGCGTTCCCAGCACAACCTTCAGGCCTGCGGCATGCAGCACATCCATGGCGCGGTCCAGCCATTCGAAATGGAAGTTGTCGCGGGATGATTCCAGCCGCGACCATGCGAATTCGCCGATGCGCACAAAGGAGATGCCGAGTTCTCGCATGCGGCGTGCGTCTTCAGCCCAGCGGCTTTCGTCCCAGTGTTCGGGATAGTAACATACACCCAGCATTATCGCGTCAAATCCCCGTTGATGATGGCACGGCCTTGCCCGTCGAACACGTGGCAGGCCCTAGCATTGATGCCGAGTTTCAGTGTGTCGCCCGGTTTGGCACTGGCCAGACCATCGGCCTTCACCGATATTTCCGAACCATCGGCCAACTCGACAAAGAACAGCGTTTCTGAGCCGAGATACTCTGCGAGCTTCACGGTGCCTTCGAGAACGACATCACCCTCACCAGTCGCGCTGATATGCTCTGGGCGAATGCCGATGGACGCGTCCGTGAGTGCGGAACCGTCTGGACCATCAAGAGCAAGCGTCACGTGTCCGGGCAGCGTCACAATAATTTTGCCACTCTCGCTCTTTGCCGGGACTTTCAGCACATTCATTTTCGGCGAACCGATGAAGCCTGCCACGAAGAGGTTGGCGGGACGGTGATAGAGTTCCAGCGGCGTGCCAACTTGCTCGATCTTGCCCGCAGAGAGAACCACGATTTTGTCGGCCATGGTCATGGCTTCCACCTGATCGTGGGTCACGTAGATCATCGTCGCCTTCAGGTCCTGATGCAGCTTGGAAAGTTCGCCGCGCATCTGCACACGCAAGGCGGCATCGAGGTTGGATAGTGGTTCATCAAACAGGAAGACTTCCGGGTTGCGAACGATGGCGCGACCGATGGCGACACGCTGGCGCTGACCACCGGAAAGCTGGCCCGGCTTGCGTTGCAGCAGCGGCTCAAGCTGCAACAGTTTGGCTGCATGGGCTGTGCGCTCGGCGATCATATCCTTGGAATGGCCGGTCATGCGCAGCCCGAAGCCGATGTTCTCAGCCACGGTCATGTGTGGATAGAGCGCGTAGGACTGGAACACCATGGCGACGCCCCGCTCGGATGGGCCGATCTTGGTCATGTCCTGCCCGCCGATGGACAGCGCGCCGGAGGTGATCTGCTCGAGACCGGCAATCATCCGCAGCAACGTTGATTTTCCGCAGCCGGAGGGGCCGACGAAGACGCAGAACTCGCCGTCTTTCACGTCGAGATCGACGCCTTTGATGACGCTGAGTGCGCCAAACTCTTTCTTGACGTTGCGCAGGCTTACGTCAGCCATTGGTCTTGCCTCCCTTGACAGGTTCCAGTTCGAGGAGCAGCGCGCTTTCCGGTTTCAGCATCGGCAATGGCAAGCCTGCAAGGCCCACGCTTGAAAGCTCGAAGCTGATGTTTCCGGAGAGCAGCTTTTTCTGGCCCTCTGAGATGCGAATGAACTCCGGCTTGGCCGGAAGCGTGTTGGTGATGGTCCACGTGCCGCCCAGCTTGGTCACGCTGGCTGGCAGCTTGAGTGGTGACGGTTGCTCTCCCACCATCTGCGGTCCTTGCGCCACGATCACGACGATCTTTTCCGCCGTGGCTGCGCCCCAGACATAGCGGCCATCGACAGGCTCCATGCGGAAATTGGCGCCCAGCGCATGCAGAACGCTCCGCAAGCGCTTGTAGGTCGCGATGTAGAGCTTGAGCTCGTCGTTCTCGTCCGCCGTCAGTTCCAGCGGGCTTAGCTCGACGCCGAGATGATAGGCCATCGCCACCAGCGCCCGGAAGGCTAACGTGTGGCGGCGGCCCGTCTGGTGGTTGGGGGAGGCGGAAATATGGCTGCCGAGAATTTCCGGCGGCACGAACAGTGATGCGCCGCGCTGAATTTCCAGCCGTTCCAGTGCGTCCGTGCAATCCGATGTCCAGACGCGGTGAGTGCGGGCCAGAACGCCAAAATCGATACGCCCGCCGCCAGAGGCGCAGCTTTCGATTTCGACAGTAGGATGCGCGGCCCGCACGCGGTCCATCAGCGCATAGACGGCGCGCGTCTGGGCAGAAGTCTTCACCCTGCCGTCACGCCCGCCCGCATGGGTCAGGTCTCGGTTCATGTCCCACTTGATGTAGGAGATGGAATGGTTGGCAAGAACTGCGTCGATCTTGGAAAAGAGATAGTCGGAAACCTCTTTCCGCGTAAGATCGAGCACGAGTTGCGTGCGCGACTGCAGCAGCGGGCGACCATCGATCTGCAAGGCCCAATCCGGGTGCTTCTGGTAAAGCTCCGACACCGGATTGATCATTTCAGGCTCGAACCAGATGCCGAACTGCATACCGAGACCGGTCGCGTGGTCCACGAGCGGTTTCAAACCCTCGGGGTATTTACGGGCGTCGATATCCCAGTCACCAAGGCTGGTGGTGTCGTCATCGCGCTTGCCGAACCAGCCATCATCCAGCACGAAACGTTCGATGCCGATCTTTGCCGCAGCCGTTGCCTGCGCCTTCAGAGAGTCCATCTTGTGGTCGAAATAATTGCCTTCCCAGGTGTTGAGCGTCACCGGGCGGGGAGACATTTTACCATCAGGCCAATCCAAAAGCTCGCCACGCACGAAGGCATGAAATGCTTCAGTATCCGGTCCCGCATAGGCAACGGGGCTCTGATAGGTTTCGCCGGATGCGAGAATGACTTCACCCGGTTCGAACAATTCACCCATATGGATTAGCCGCTGGCCGTCATCGGTGCGGTCGATGGCGACGTGGTGGTTGCCGCTCCAGCCGAGGGTGACGCCGAAACGCTGTCCGGCGGTCTCGATGAAGACCATCGGAAAGCGATCATGCGACGTGCGCCCACGACGGCTTTCTTGAGACCAGATGCCGTTGCCGAGCGTCTCTTTACGGGTCTGGAACTCACGTCCCCACATGCCGGTGAAGCTGGTCAGTTCCGTTTCGCCCGCCGGTGACGCAAAGGTGGCCGCCATACAGCGGTCCAGCTGGTAGTCGGTGTCTGCGCGGTTGGTCAGCGCGGTGGACATGGAGATCAGGCCGGACACATGCTCGGTCAGGGTGATAGCGATATCGATCTTTGTAACGGTATCGTGGCCGCGCAGCATCGTTGTGTTCGCATTACTTTCCACCGTCCACGAACCGAACTGCAATGTGAAATCGCGTCCCTGGCGGTGGCCGGTGATGGCTGGCCAGCCGAAGAAGCCCATGCCTCCGGTTGGCAGCAGAACCGATGAGGGGACGGCGACGTCCATGCCGTTAATGCGGCTAGAGCGTTCGATATCGAACAGGGTGCCGGGTGCCGTTGCGGCTGTTGCAAAAGACAGGATTTCCGGCATGCCGAGTTCGGGCAGGCGAAGGTTGAGCGTAAAGCTTCCTTGGCCGATTGTGATGATAAGGCTCATCCCTTGGTCGCTCCCAGTGTCAGTCCGGCAATGAAGTGCTTTTGCATGATGAAGAACATGGCGACAGGTGGCAGCGCAGCCACCAGCGAGCCTGCGGAAACCAGATGCCAGGCGGCGACCCATTGTCCGTTTAGTGAATAGAGACCGGCGGTGACCGGCATGGCATGCTGTCCCTGCACCAGAACGGTGGCCCAGAAGTAGTCATTCCAGACGAAGGTGAAGACGAGGACTGACAGGGCAGCGATGGCTGGGCGCATCAGCGGCAGCACGATGTGGCGGAAAATCTTCCATTCCGAAACGCCTTCGACACGGGCGGATTCGATCAGCGCAAAGGGCAAGCCCTTGATGAAGTTACGCATGAACAGCGTGCAGAACCCGGTCTGGAAGGCGACATGGAACAGTACGAGGCCCATGGTCGTGTCATAGAGCCCGGCCCGCAGTGTCATGTCACGAACCGGCACCATCAGAATCTGGAACGGGATGAAATTGCCAGCCACGAACATGAAAAACAGCAGCAGGTTGGCCTTGAACTTGTAGACCGCCAACGCAAAGCCGGTGAGGCATGACAGCGCGACCGCGCCGATCACAGTCGGGATCGTGACCTTAAACGAGTTGAGGATATAAAGGCCAATAGGCGAATCCCGGAACACAGCCGTGTAGTTCTCAACGCCCGCAAAGCCTGAGGGAATGCCGAAGTAATTGCCGGCGGCAAAGTCGCCTGCGGGTCTGACGGAGGTGATCGCCACGCCGATCAATGGCAGCAGCCAGAGAATAAGCGCAATCGGCAGTATGATTTTATAGCCCCAACGAATGAAGGGTGAGGCTGTCTGAATGGGTGCGGGGAACATCAGGAATTCCTTTCCTGGCTCAGCATGCGCACGATGAAGAGCGTGATGAAGATCATCATGATGAGGAAGAGGACGACGGCGATGGCTGCGCCATAGCCCATGCGGAAACCATATTCCGAAAGCGCCTGCTCATACATGAAGTAGGAAAGCACAGAGCTTGAACCGTATGGGCCGCCAGCCGTCATGACCGAGACGAGATCGAAGGAGCGCAGCGAGCCGATGACGGTGACGACCATGGCGATGAAGGTTGCGGGTGCCAGTTGCGGCAGAATGATGTTCCACAACAGCTTGAAACCCTTGGCGCCATCCATGCGCGCTGCTTCCACCTGCTCGGGATTGATGTTGTTGAGGCCGGTCAGATAGAGGATCATGCAATAGGCCGTCTGTGGCCACAGTCCCGCGACGATGATGCCGTAGGTCACGTAGTTTTCGTCGGCGAGGATGGCGATCTGCTGGCCAGTCAGCCATTCCAGCAGTTTGGAAAACAGCCCGAAATCCGGTGCATAGAACCACGTGAACATCAGGCCGACGACGACCTGGCTGATGACGAAGGGGAAAAAGAACAGCGATTTGTAGAGCCGAATACCGCGCACATTCTGGTTGAGAAACAGCGCGACCGCTAGGCCCGCCGGAATGGACAGGAGATACAGCACCAGCCAGATGATGTTGTTTTTCAGCGAGACATAGAAGGTATCGTCCTGAAGCAGTTCGGCATAATTGCCAAAACCGATCCAGTTCATCTCGCCCATTCCGTCCCAGTCGTGAAAACTGATCCAGATCGACTCGAAGATGGGCACCAGAACATAGATGACGAACATCAGCAGGCCCGGGGCGAGAAACAGCCAGGGTGCTAGCTTTTGCTGATTGCGCTTCCAGAAACTGGGCGATGGTGAAACGGCGTTGCTCACGGCGGCACCTTTTGAAAATATATATAAAATAGCAGCCGGGTGCTTCGGCGATGCCGCTTACGGCACCCGGCGCTGGGAGGAGCGGGACTTATTTGTAGACGCGGGCGCGGATCTTTTCGAGGCGCGCAAGAATGGCGTCGATCTTGTCCGGCTTGACCATGAACTCTTGGAAGCCTTCCATACCGGCCTTGGCCATTTCCGCCTGCGCATCGCGATCATAGAACTGCGCGATGGCCGTTGCCTTGGACAGCATGTCGAAGCCAGCCTCAAGGAACGGGTCGGTCGGCTTGTCCGCCTTGTTGTTGACCGGCAGCTGCCCCATCGTCGCGTTCATTTTCGTCTGCGCTTCAGGAGACGCAACATAGGCGAGGAATTTCTTCGCATCGTCCTTGTTCTTCGCACCCTTTGGGATGTGGAAGGTATCGGTCGGCGCTTCCTCAGCAACAGGAATGCCAGCGGTGATTTCCGGGAAGGGCAGGAAACCGATCTGCTCTTCTTTCAGTCCGCCATTCTTGAAGGTCGCAACCGCAAAGTTGCCCATCAGATACATGGCGGCCTTGCCCTGCACGAGCTGTGGCACGGCATCCTGCCAATCGATAGCGGCATGGTTTTCGATGAAGTAACCCGGCTTGACCAGCTCGGCCCACTTCTCGAACACGGCTTTCACGCGCGGGTCGGTGTATGGAATCTTGCCGGATGTCAGCTGCATGTGGAAATCATAGCCGTTGACGCGCAGGTCGAGATAATCGAACCAGCCAGCGGCTGGCCATTGCGCCTTTGTGCCGATAGTGAACGGCGTTATGCCTGCATCCTTCAGCTTCTTGGAGGCTGCAACCAGCTCGGCCCAGGTCTTGGGCGGCGTGATGCTCTGCTGCGCGAAGATGTCTTTGCGATAGTAAATGCCCCACTGATAGTAGGTGTAGGGAACGCCCCACTTCTTGCCGTCGATGGTCATGGAAGGCGAGGCGGATTTCAACTGATCTTCAAGACCGTTGGCCGTCCACACGTCCGTCACATCTTCGAAGAGACCAGCCTTGACGAAAGGCTCCATGCGGTTGCCCGCATACCAGGCAACGACATCAGGCGCATCGGCTGTCAGGAAGTTGCGGATGGCGGACTTGTAGCCCTCGTGGTCGAAGTTGTTCCACTTGACCTTCACATCCGGGTTGGCTTTCTGGAAATCTGCAATCAGCTCTTCCATGGCCTTCTTCGGTACGGGGTCCGAGTGGTCGGAATTGATGGTGATCTCGCCAGCAAATGCAGACGAAAACAGCGCTGCCGACAAGGCAATTCCGCTGAGGCTTTTAAAAAGGGTCATGTTTTCCTCCCTATGACCGTGACACGTCGCCGTGGAGACTGTGAACCATACGCACGCCCTCCCAAGCCAAATCCAAGTTCGGCTTGAACATCTGACCGAAACCCGCAATAAGCTACCGAAATTCCGGATAGTTTCTCTAGGATTCTAAGATTATGGTGTCCATACAGCTTACTCAGCGTGATGAATCCGTGCCGGTACATCCAGAGCACGATCCGCGACATCCGCTGGTTGTCTTCGGCGACCATCGCTTTTGTGCTGGCGAAGCGTCGTTGGTGCAGGTCATGGCCGGGCCACACATGCACAGTCAAGTCGAGCTGAATTTCGTGCTGGAGGGGCAGATGACCTACTGGTTCGACGGGCGTGAACTTTCCATCGACAAGGGGCGGCTGTGCCTGTTCTGGGGGATGATCCCGCATCAGGTGATCGCGCGTGCAGAGGGCACATCCTTCATCTGCCTCTACATTCCCATGTCATTCTTTCTCGGCCTTGCGAGCCTCACCCATTTTCGGGACGCCGTGTTTCGCGGCGCGATGATCGAGGCGCTGGAACTGCGCTCCTACGACCACGAAATCTTTCAGCGCTGGCGCGATGAGTTGCGCTCGGGTGACGAGGGTCTCATCGAGATCGTGCGCAACGAGTTGAGCGCGCGCGTGCTTCGTATCGAGCGCGATGGCTGGCGCGATCTGCGCGAAGAAGGCTCGGCCATTGCAAGCCTCGGCGCCAATGACAGCGAGCGCATGGAGCATGTGGAGCGCATGCTGCGCTACATCGCCGAAAATGCGCTGAGCGAGATTTCGTCGGAAGATGTCGGCAGGGATGCGGGGCTTCACCCGAATTATGCGATGTCCGTGTTCAAGCGCGCCGTCGGCATGACCATCAATCAGGCCATCATCCGTCACCGTCTCGACACGGCGCAGTCGTTGCTGATCGCAACCGACATACCCATCACCGATGTGGCCTTCGAATCCGGATTTGGTTCGGTCTCCCGCTTCTATCAGGCGTTTTCTGAACGATTTGCCATGCGGCCGAAGCAATATCGTGCGCGCATGCGCAGCAATGCGTGATGTCCTGAACCGTGATCATCGATCACGGTTCGAGTAAGACATTTATCGCCGCTGCAGGACGGCAAAGCCTCGAGTGCCCGCGACCGTGACGGCGTCGATGGCACCATCGAAATCCAATTCCTGACCCGTCAAGACATTGACATAGCGGCTCTGCGCCAAGGCGGGTGGCAGATCGATATGTGCTGCTTTGAGGAGTGGTCTCCCTTCGGCAATCGCTGTCATTGCAAACCGAGGAACAATGACGATGACGGCGTCGTCGCTGGTGGTTCTCGCATAGGCAACCAGATGAGCCGCGCTCTCGCCCGTCACATCGAGCGGCAGGTAGTCACCCGCGCGGAACAGGTCGGATCTCTGTTTGCGCAGGTCCAGCAGCAGTTTGATGAGATGTTGTTTCAGCTTCGGGTCCGTCTGCTCCCGTTTCTCGTCCAGATGGCCTGGGAGTGCCGACAATTGCGCCGCCAATGCTTCGAAATCCGGCTCGCGACGATTGTCGGGATCGACGAGGCTGAGATCGAAATCTTCACAGCCCTGATAGATATCCGGGACGCCGGGTGCGGTCAGCTTTATGATCGTCTGCGCAAGGCTGTTTGAAGCGCCTGCCTTTATGAAAGGCTGAAGCGTTTGCGTGAAATCGCTGAGGAAGGCCTCGTTATCAGGCGATAGAAGCTTGCGGGCATAAGTCAGCACCGCATTTTCATAGACCTCATTGCTGTCGCCCCAATTCGTGCGCAACTTGGCCTCGCGCAGTGCCTTTTCGACATAGGGAATGAAGCGCTCCTCCAGCGCTTTCAGGCCTTGGGTATCTGTTGGTGCCAGCTTGTGCGGCCAGACGCCAGCCAGTGCCTGATAAAGCATCCACTCGATCAGCGGCTCTGGCGCAACGCCATCGGCGATTGTCTCACGAAAATCAACATTCTGAGCCTGCCAGCGTTCGACGCATTCGTTCCAAAGGTCCGGCACTTCGGTAATCGCGTAAAGCCTTGCTCGGGCATCCTCGCCCCGTTTGGTGTCGTGGGTGGAGGTGGTCGACAGCGCATCGGCCTGCGTCTCCAGCCTGTGTTTCATCTCAGTATGGAAGCGCTCGACGGAATAGCTGCGCGACAGCGGCTCAGCCCCCACTTCGTTGAGAGCGAGCACGAGGTTCTGTCTGTAAAACAATGTATCTTCAACGGATTTCGCCATCAGCGGTCCCGTCAATTGCTGGAAGCGGGTTCTGAATTCCGATGCCTTGACGTTTTGATCCGTTGTCTCGCCGTTGAGGATGCTTTGCAGTTTGTGGAGCGCATCGAGATCGGGGGCATGGTCGCTCGCGGCTATGCCATCCACGACCCGTGCCAGCACCCTCTGGCTTTCCACCGGCATGCCTTGGGTGGTGCCGTAAGTCCGATAGACCGGGAATGACACGACGAGTTCACGCAGTGCTGGCCGCACATCGTCTTCGCTCAGATGCCCCACCTCGCCATCTGCGGCGATGATGTCCATGCTCAGGCGAAGCAGTGTCGAAAACTCTCCAGCAAAATTCTTGTCTGCCATCAGAAGTTTTGCCGAGCGAAGCTCCTTGCGCACATCCAGCGACTGACCGATCGTATCTTCATAGGCGTTGCGCAGGGCAGCCAGCTTGGCATCGTCAACGAAGACATTGCTGAGGGCGGCGATGAATTCATAACCCGTCGTTCCAGACACCGGCCACTCCGGTGGCAGCGTTTCGCCTTCGCCGAGGATCTTCTCGACGGTCAGATAGCAGTCTGGACCGGCATCTCTGCGCAGGCGCTCGAGATATTCATTTGGGTCCGCAAGACCGTCGACGTGGTCCACCCGCAGGCCATCGACATCGCCGTTGCGGACCAATTCGAAAATCAGGCGATGCGTATCCTCATAGACAACAGCATCTTCGACGCGCATACCCGCCAGACCGGTGACTTCGAAGAACCGTCTATATGACAGCTCGCTGCTGGCATCGCGCCAGTTCATCAGCCGGTAGGATTGCTTGTCATGCAGTTCGGCAATCAAGGCCTTGTCGGCGGTACCGACGATCTCAGCTTCTCGCCCGGCATAGGATGAAGGCGTCAGAGGATAGTGGGTTTCGTAACAGCGCAGCGCGGGCTTACCCGTCTCAGGATCAAGCGCAATCGAGATGTCGCCTTCACTCACCACATCATCGAAATCCTGTCCAAGGACGGGCAGCGTCATGCGCCTGCTCCAGTCGATGTCGAAGTGGTGCGCGTAGGCGCTCTGTTCGCCGTGCTCGATCACATCGCGCCACCAGGGATTTTCCAGGGATGCAGCCATATGGTTCGGCACGATATCCAGGATGAGGCCAATCTTTTCGCTCTTCAGCGCTTTCACCAAACGGTCGAACCCGTCTCGTCCACCAATGGCCGGATCGATCTCGTTGGCATTGGTAACGTCATAACCATGCGTCGAACCGCTCGTGGCCGTAAAAATCGGCGAGGCATAGAAATGGCTGATGCCGAGTTGCTTGAGGTAGGGCACGAGCGCTACCGCTCGATCAAAGGTCATGCCGTTGCGGAATTGAATGCGATAGGTGGCTGTCGGGATGGTCATGCGGGGCTTCCAGTGGGACTACACCCGAAACCTGATGGCGCCGATCTGGTTCCACCTGTCACGAATGAAAAACGCTCCGGTGAACACTGGTGTTGCCGGTGGTGGTGATGCACTGACATATGTCAGGTGTGAAACCTTTTTCCCGCGGGCAAGTTAGATCGATATTCTCAGCTCCATTACAGGCGTCAGATTTTTGTCAGATAATTTCGATTTCGGACCTCGCATTCTCAACAACGCAACTCTCTTTCGCATTTGGGCCCCGCTGCAAGACAGCATGATATTGAAGCTGGAAACGGGCGAACAGCACGCGATGCAGGCCATGGAGGGCGGATGGCACCATTGTGAGTTGGCCAATGTCAGTTCGGGTGTCCTGTATCGTTTTCAGCAGCCGGATGGCCTTGTCGTGCCGGACCCGGCATCGCGCTTTCAGCCGCAGGACGTTCACGGCCCCAGCGAAGTCGTCGATCTCTCATCTTACGACTGGAAAACACCGGAGTGGACCGGTCGCCCTTGGGAAGAGATGGTCATTTACGAGTTGCATCTGGGTACCTTCACGCCGGAAGGCACGTATCTGGCCGCGATCGATAAGCTCGACCACTTACAGAAACTCGGTGTCACCGCGATCCAGCTGATGCCGCTCAGCGATTTTCCCGGCCGGTACGGTTGGGGTTATGACGGTGTCATGCCCTACGCGCCGGACAGCAGCTATGGACGCCCGGAAGAGCTGATGGCGCTGGTGGATGCGGCGCATGCCCGCGGCATCTGCGTGTTTCTGGATGTTGTCTACAATCACTTTGGTCCCGATGGCAATTATATGCCGAACTACGCGCCGCTGTTTACCGATCACCATATGACGCCATGGGGCAAGGGCATCAATTATGATGACAAGGGTGGCAAGCCGGTGCGCGAGTTCGTCATTCAAAACGCGATCTACTGGATCACCCAATTCAGGCTGGATGGCCTGCGGCTCGACGCTGTTCACGCGATCAAGGACGACAGCGATGAGCACGTGCTGCACGAGCTTTCCAGACGTGTTCGGCAGGCGGCGGGGTCTCGCCGTGTCCACCTCGTGGTTGAGAACGAAGACAATAACAGCGATTTGCTGGGACGCTTGGAAGACGGCAGTGCCAAGCATTTCACCGCGCAGTGGAACGACGATATTCACCACGTGCTGCACATCGCGGCAACCGGAGAAACCTTCGGCTATTATCAGGACTATGTCGAAGACGAAGACAATCTCGCGCGCGCTTTGGCCGAGGGGTTCGTGTTCCAGGGCCAGCACATGCCCTATCGCGGTGAAGAGCGCGGCAAATCGACCCGAGACTTGCCGCCAACGGCCTTCATCTCGTTTACCCAAAACCACGATCAGGTCGGAAATCGGGCAAATGGCGACAGGATGTCGTCTTACACGCCGCCCGAGCCGCTCAAAGCCATTGCGGCAGTCTGCTTGCTGGCCCCACAGATTCCCATGCTCTTCATGGGCGAGGAGTGGGGTGCAAAAGAGCCGTTTCCGTTTTTCTGCGAATTCGACGACGCGTTGAACGAAAAGGTTCGCAAGGGCAGGCGCGAAGAACTCTCCCGTCTGCCGGGCTTTGACGGAGACACGGTTTCCGATCCCGTCGCCTATGAAACCTTCGCATCTGCGAAACTGGATTGGTCAAAGGCCGACACTGTAGATGGCGCAGAGATGCAAGCATTTTATCGGTCGTTGACCGACATCCGGCACCAGTACATTGTCCCCTTGTTGAAGGCGCAAAACCTCGGACCCGGTTCGTTTCAAATGAAGGGTGGGGTCGTCACCGCCACGTGGAGGCTCGCAGATGGCGCGCTGCTTCGTCTCGATGCCAATTTATCCGGCAAACCGGCAACGGCTGACACCATGCCGGACGGTGACAGGATTTTCACATTGGGCGAGACAGAAACCGCTAAATTCGGTCCTTGGTCGGTCATCTGGAGCCTGCGCAGCCGACACTGATCGGCTAGGCCAAGGCTTCATTGCGGCTTTCAGCGTCGATCAACCAGACGCTGAAGGCTGCCAGCAGCAGCAGGCCGGAAATGACGCCAAGCGCCAGCCCGAAACTGGACGCCATGACAGGCGCGACGATAGACGGCGCCAGAAGTCCGCCGAAACGGGCGACAGACCCCGCCGTGCCCATGCCGCTTGCACGCAGGCTGGTTGGGTAAATCTCAGGCGTGAACGCATAGATCGCGCCCCATGTGCCGAGCAGCGCAAAGCTCATCATCAACGACGCAGCAACCACGATTTCGACCGTTTGGCCCAGGCCATAGGCCAGAGTGCATGCGGCACTCAAGAGCAGAAAGCCGATCAATGTCGGCCTGCGGCCCCATCGTTCGACACCATAAGCCGCCAGCGCGTAGCCGGGCAATTGCGCGATGGCCAAGATGACCAGAAACGACTGGCCGCGCATGAAGACGAAGCCATCGCTTGCCAGTTTGACCGGAAGATAGACGAAGACGCCGTAATAGGAGATCGAGATCAACATCCATGCCAGCATCAGGAAAGTGGTGCGACGTCGCAATTCGGGTGACAGAAGTGAAGCGATGGACTTGCGCTCGGGGCTTTGCGGCAAGAGCGGCGGTATCTCGTCAGATGCGCCGTTCGTTTTGGCTATACGCCGCAACACGTCTCTTGCCTCTTCTGAACGGCCTTGTCGGTTGAGATAGAGTGGCGATTCAGGCACATAGAAGCGCAGAGCAATGCCGATAAGTGCTGGCAATCCGGTGACGAAAAAGATCGTCCGCCACGCTTCGCCGCCCTGACTACCGGCGACCAGTGCCAGAACAGCAAGCGCAACCGTGCCGACAGCCCAGAAGCCCTCGAGCAGAACCAGCCAGCGTCCGCGCCGGTCCGAAGGCAGAAATTCCGCCATCATCGCGTAATCGACGGGCAGAGTTCCGCCTACACCCACGCCAGTCAGAAACCGAGCGACGTAGAGCCAGTGAAGGTCAGGCGCGAAAGCGGAGGCCACGCCGAACACGGCGTCGAGAATGATGGCTGCGAAGAGAACCGGTCGCCTGCCGATGCGATCGGCCAGGCGCCCGAAGACGAAAGCGCCGATCAGCATGCCCAGAAAGAAGATCGTTCCGGTCTGAAGCGCTTCCGGCACCGTGATGCCGAAGCTTTTGGCGATGGATGGCGCGCTAAAGCCGATGGCCAGAACCTGCATCGCATCGGCTGCCCAGACGAGGCCGAAAATGACGAAGAGCCGACGCTGGAACGTGCCCACGCCCGCCATCTTCACGCCCTGTTCAATCGAAATGGGAGATTGCACGTGTGCTACTCATCTTGTTTCGAGGATCAATCTTGACCGAATATTGGAGGCGCCGAACGTGACCTGTCGCTTGGCCTCTGTCCAGTCCTTTTCATTGCTCGCGAAACGAAAAAAGCCCCAAGGCGACATCGTCTTGGGGCTTCCTTGTCATGAAGGCGAGATCACACGGCTTCGTCCATCTTGTAGTCGGTGTTCGCAGGCTCTTCCTTGTGCTGGATGAGCGGGCGGTTGCCCGACAGCTTGCGCACGAGCACATAGAACACCGGCGTCATGAAGATGCCGAAGATCGTGACGCCGATCATGCCGGAGAACACCGCAACACCCATGGCTGCGCGCATTTCTGCACCTGCGCCGGTGGAGATGACCAGCGGCACCACACCCATGATGAAGGCCAGTGATGTCATCAGGATCGGACGCAGACGAAGACGGCTTGCTTCGATGGCTGCGGCAACGGGCGTTCGTCCCTCGAACTCCAACTCTCTGGCAAATTCCACGATCAGGATCGCGTTTTTCGCCGAGAGACCGACAAGGACGATGAGGCCGATCTGGGTGAAGATGTTGTTGTCACCCCCCGTCAACCAGACGCCGGTCATGGCCGCAAGTACACCCATCGGCACGATCATGATGATGGCAAGCGGAAGCGTGAGACTTTCATATTGCGCAGCCAGCACCAGATAGACCAGCAGCAAGGCCAGCGGGAAGACGAGGAAGCCTGAGCTTCCAGCCAGGATCTGCTGATAGGTCAAATCTGTCCACTCGTAAGCGATGCCGGATGGCAGCGTTTCGGCAGCAATGCGTTCTATGGCGGCCTGTGCCTCTCCGGATGAGAAGCCCGGAGCCGGACCGCCATTGATATCGGCGGCCAGGAAGCCGTTGTAACGTGTGGTGCGTTCCGGTCCTGTCGTGGCATCTACTTTCAGCAGTGCTGAGAGTGGTATCATCTGGCCGTTGGCGGAGCGCACCTTCAACTGACCGATATCGTCTGCTTGCGAACGGAACTTCGCGTCTGCCTGCACCCGCACACTATAGGTGCGGCCAAAGGCATTGAAGTCGTTGACGTAGAGAGAGCCGAGATAGATCTGCAACGTCTCGAACACATCGGTGACGGAAACACCGAGCTGTTCAGCCTTGGCGCGATCCAGATCGGCATAGAGCTGTGGCACGTTGATCTGGAAGCTTGAGAACAGGCCCGCCAGTTCAGGCGTCTGATAGGCTTTCGCCAGGAAGGCCTTGGTCACCTCGTCAAGTTGTTGATAGCCAAAGCCAGCGCGGTCCTCAATCTGCATCTTGAAGCCGCCCGTGGTGCCGAGACCGTTGACCGGTGGGGGCGGGAACATGGCGATGAAAGCGTCCTGAACGGCACCGAATTTCTGGTTGAGCGCCATGGCAATGGCACCGCCAGAGAGTTCGGGTGTCGTGCGCTCCTCGAATGGGCTGAGCGCCACGAAGACCACACCGGCATTGGAGCTGTTGGTAAAGCCGTTAATGGAGAGCCCCGGAAATGCAATCGCATGCTCGACGCCCGGTTGCTTCATGGCGATATCGCTCATGCGCTTGATGACGTCTTCCGTGCGGTCGAGGCTGGCGGCATCCGGCAACTGCGCAAAGCCGATCAGATACTGCTTATCCTGTGCGGGCACGAAACCACCCGGTACGGAATTGAACATGCCATAGGTCGCACCTGCGAGAACCACATAGACGATCATGACTATGCTCTTGCGGTTCAGCAATCCGCCGACGCTTTTGCCATAACCGTTCGAGGCTGCACCAAAAGCGCGGTTGAAGCCACGGAAGAAGCCGCCAAACGCCTTGTCCATACCGCGCGTCAGCCAATCCTTCGGCGCGTCGTGGCCTTTCAGCAGCAGTGCTGCCAAGGCTGGCGACAATGTCAGCGAGTTGATGGCCGAAATGACCGTCGAGATTGCAATTGTCAGCGCGAACTGGCGGTAGAACTGGCCAGATAGTCCAGAGATGAAGGCGAGCGGGACGAACACGGCGACCAACACAAGCGCGATGGCGATGATAGGGCCTGACACTTCCTTCATAGCGCGGTAGGTTGCGTCACGTGGAGACAATCCGTTCTCGATGTTGCGCTCGACGTTTTCCACCACCACGATGGCGTCATCCACGACGATACCGATGGCCAGCACCAGCCCGAACAGGCTGAGTGCGTTGATCGAGAAGCCGAAGACATACATCATTGCGAATGTACCGATGATCGATACCGGCACGGCAATTAGCGGAATGATCGAAGCGCGCCATGTCTGCAGGAACAGGATGACGACGATGACCACAAGCGCGATGGCTTCCAGAAGCGTATCGATGACCTTGTCGATGGAGGCACGCACGAACTGCGTGGTGTCATAGACGATCTCGTATTTCACGCCCTGCGGCATCGCCTTTTGCAGGTCCTGCATGGTGGCCGACACCTGGTCGGAAATGGTGATGGCGTTTGAGCCGGGGGCCTGGAAGACCGGAATGGCAACGGCAGACTCACCGTCCAGCAATGAGCGCAGCGCGTAATCCGCAGCACCGAGCTCGACGCGAGCAACATCCCGCAGGCGCGTGATTTCGCCATTCGAACCACTCTTGACGATGATGTTGCCGAATTCCTCAGGTGTTGAGAGGCGGCCCTGCGCATTGACGTTGAGCTGAAGATCGACGCCCGTTAGGCTTGGCGAGGCGCCGATGGTGCCGGCTGCGGCCTGCACGTTCTGTTCGCGAATGGCATTGCTGATATCGCTGGCGGCCAGATTGTGTTCGGCGGCTTTCTGTGGATCGATCCAGACGCGCATGGAGTAATCGCCAGCGCCGAAGATCTGCACCTGTCCCACACCTTCGATGCGCGCCAGACGGTCCTTGATGTTCAGGACCGCGTAGTTGCGCAGATAGGTCAGGTCGTATTGGTTGCCGGGCGAAACCAGATGCACGACCATCATCAGGTCGGGCGAGCTTTTGACGGTGGAAACGCCAAGGCTTCTGACTTCCGCTGGCAAGCGCGGCTCGGCCTGCGAGACACGGTTCTGAACCAGCTGCTGGGCCTTGTCCGGGTCCGTGCCCAGCTTGAACGTCACCGTCAGCGTCATGACGCCGTCCGATGTCGCCTGACTGGACATATAGAGCATGTCTTCGACGCCGTTGATCTGCTCTTCCAGCGGTGTCGCTACCGTTTCGGCGATAACCTTCGGATTGGCGCCGGGATAGGTGGCGCGCACGACGATGGATGGTGGCACGACATCAGGATATTCGGAAATCGGCAAGGCGCGCATGCCGATGAGGCCTGCCACCACGATAAGGACCGATAGCACGCCAGCAAAGACTGGCCGGTCCACAAAAAATCTGGAGATGTTCATGAGGTAAGCCCTCTCCGGGTGAATTTTGAATGCGAGAGACCATTCCGGTGGCATTGGCCACCGGCAGGTCGTGTCATCCCGTTCTGATCAATGGGTCGGCGGGCCTTGGAGATGGTCCGCCGGAATGTTTACTGCGAGGTCGCAACCTTGTCTTCGGTCTGCGGGGCGACGATGGCGCCGGGGCGGATGCGCTGAAGGCCGTTGACGACGATCTTGTCTCCTGCGGTCAGACCGCTTTCGACCACGCGCAGACCATCCGCAGAGGGGCCGGGCTTGATCTGCCGATAGTTGACCTTGTTTTCGCCGTCCACGACGAAGACGAATTTCTTGTCTTGATCTGTGCCGATGGCGCGATCGGTGATGACGATGCGGTTTTCAGACTTCGGCTCACCCATGCGAACCCGCACGAACTGGCCGGGAATCAAATGCCCATCCGTATTGGCGAACACGGCCCGCACCCCAATCGTGCCGCTTGCGCTATCGACCTGATTGTCGATGAGATGCAAGGTGCCTTTGATCGGCGTGCCTTCATCGGCCAGCGTACCGACTTCGACGGGGATTTGCTCCAGAGCCTGAAGCGCGCCGTCCGAGACGGGAAGCTGCGACAAAGCCTTTGCGACCATCTCTTCGCTGGCGTTGAAGCTGGCATAGATTGGATCTACCGAAACCAGTGTTGTCAGCGCAGGTGATGTGGAGCCTGCGGCAACGAGGTTGCCAACGGTGATTTCCAGCTTGCCGACGCGGCCGGAGACCGGAGCCCGAAGTTCGGTGTAGCTGAGGTCGAGTTGAGCAGTCGTCAGCGCTGCGCGTGCTGCCCGTGCCTGTGCTTCGGCATCTGCCAGATTGCTCTGCCGCTGGTCGAAATCGCTTTGCGAAATCGTGCGGTTGTCAGACATTCTGCGGCCACGCTCGAGTTCGGTTCTGGCAAGGCTCACCTTGGCTTCGGCAGAGGCGACCTGTGCTTCCGCACCGGCAACTGTGGCCTGATACGGTGCCGGATCGATGGTGAACAGGGCGTCACCCGCTTTCACAAGTGCACCTTCCCGGAAGTGAACCGCCTGAATCTGGCCTGCGACACGGGAACGAATCTGAACTCGCTCGACCGCTTCCAGACGGCCTGAGAACTGTTCCCAGTGGGTAATGTCGCGGCTTTCGACGGTCGCGACAGTCACCGGAACAGCCGGTGTTTCCGCAGGAGCGGATGCCGCCACGGCGCCGGTGGTCATGGGAAGGTCGAGTAGAAATGCCGCCGCTGCGACGGACACGGCAAGGCCGATGCCGGCACCCGCAAGGGCACGGCGCTTGTTCTTGAGCGTCATGGGTATCTCCTTGGCCCACAGGGAGCCGGTCAGTTATGTCGAAAAATGCTACTGCTTCAGGTCTTGAACGAAATCCGAACACTCGGTGCAAACAGCCGAAAGCCATTTGCCACCTTCACCGCGATAAAGCCCTGTCCAGCCGGAACCGGCAGGGAATACATGCTGCCGAACGTGTACCCCCGCTTCGCTCAAACGACCGGCATAATTCACGGTCTCGTCGCGCAGAGGATCGTCCTCGGCTGTAAATATCAGCGCCGGTGCCACGCGGTTCAGCCGCGTACACTGGCAGGGTGCGGCATAGGGGTGGGCAAACCCACAGGCCTTTGCCAGATAATGGCTCCAACCTTCCGCCCAGCGCTGTCGCATTCCAATCTTGTCGGCGTCACGAAAGGACGTGGACGCCATCAACGGGTCGATCATCGGCGAGAGCAGAATCTGCCCCGCCAATTTTCCGGGCATCCGGTCCCGCGCCTTCAGCGCCAAACCCGCCGCCACGTTGCCGCCTGCCTCCTCACCCGCCACAAACAACAGCGATTTTGCGCTGCCATAATGCTTGCGGCTGTTGCTGAGGCAATCCAAAGCCTCGAACGCACAGTCGATCACCGCCGGAAACTCGTTGCGAGACGAGGTGCTGTAATCCGCCTCGATCACGACGGCACCCTTGTCCGCCAATGCCCTTGCAACCGGCAATTCCTTGCATTGGCCGCCTTGCTCAAGAAACGAACCACCACGCAGATACAGAACCAAAGGTGGAGTGCGATTTTCACCTTCGCCTTTGTAGACACGGACCAACAGAGGTGGCTGCGTTGTGCCGCTGCTCTCCATCGTATGCCATTGCGTGTTCATTGCGCTTCCTCAGCAGGTCTTAAAAAAGAACCTGCTCTTGCAGTCATGTCTAAAGCAGATATGATTGTTCGAGAGAAATTGCGCAAGCATGCAAAAATGAAAACACTATTCCAAAATCACGGATAATCGGCTCGAAGGTGTCATTATGGATCAGCTGTCGGCAATGCGCGTCTTCGCGCGGGTGGTGGAGACGGGAAACTTTACCCGGGCGGCCAGCGCGTTGGACATGCCAAAAACCACTGTTACCAATATGGTGCAGGGGCTGGAGGCACATCTGCGCACCACGCTGCTGAACCGCACCACGCGCCGGGTGATGGTCACGACCGATGGTGCGCTGTACTATGAGCGTGCCATCCAGATCATCGCCGAAGTCGATGAGCTGGATGCGAGCCTTTCCAATGCCAACGTCCAACCGTCGGGTCGGCTTCGCGTCGAGATGGCGGGGGCATTTGCGGATAACATCATCATACCCAATCTGTGTGACTTTCACGAACGTTTCCCACTCATCCGCCTCGATATCGGTGTGGGGGACCGCTTGGTGGACTACATCGCGGAAAACGTGGATTGCGCCTTGCGGGTCGGAACGCCGCGCGACCAGTCGCTCATTGCCCGCAAGGTCTCAGAGCTCGATTTCGTGACCTTTGCCGCGCCAAGCTACATCGAACGCTTCGGCATGCCGCAGCAGCCCGAGGACCTTGAGGTTGACCACTATAGTGTCGGCTATCTGAACGCGACCACCGGGCACATCATGACCTTTGCCTTTGATAACGGCACCAGATCGGTTGAGGTCAACCCTCGATACATCGTCTCGGCCAATGATAGCCGCACCTACCAGAACGCGGTTCTGGCCGGAATGGGCGTCGGCCAACTCGCCCCGTTCACGATCCGGGAGGAATTGGCCAAAGGCCAACTTGTGCGCATTCTGCCCGAGTGGAACCACGAGCCCATGCCGATCTATATCGTCTATCCGCAAACGCGACACGTCACCAACAAGGTTCGCGTCTTCGTGGATTGGCTGGCGAAGCTTCTGAACAGAAGCGCGTTGGGAGCGTCTTGATGTGTCTCATCGCATTACGACGCGAAGCCATTGGCTTTTCTAAACAATCTGTTGACCAGTCTTTCCGGCATGAAGCGGCGGACTGAGCGCGCCTGAGCGGATTGTTTGCCAGCGGAATAGCGAAGCTTCGGCTTGTCAGCAGTTGCTGCCGTCACCACCGCATCGGCAACGACCTTGGGATCATCGCCTTTTTCGATCCAACTGCGCATCATCGTTTCGCTGCGCTGCCGCTCGGCCTCGTAAACGGGCAGGGGCTGGTCGATCCGGGTCAGGTTTTCTTCAAAGGCAGTGCGCGTCACGCCAGGCTCTACCAGCAAAACGCGGATGCCGAACACGCGCACTTCGTGATCCAGTGATTCCGAATAACCTTCGATGGCATGTTTGGTGGAGGCGTAGAATGCGTTGTAAGGCGCGGGGATGAGGCCCAGGATGGAGCTCATATTGATGATACGCCCGCTTTTTTGCTTGCGCATGGTTGGCAACACGGCGTTGACGACGCGCACGACGCCAAAGACGTTGACGTCAAAAAGCCGCTTGGCCTGGGAAACGGACGATTCTTCCGCACCCCCTAAAAGGCCTATCCCCGCATTGTTGACGACGAGGTCTATACGGCCGGTTTGAGCCAGAATGTCATCGACAGCGGCCTGAACGGAGACATCGTCCGTGACATCACACACCAGCATGGTGACACCGTGCGACGGCGGCGATGGCTTCCGGCTTGTTCCGAACACGCGATATCCGGCCTTGGCCAGTTCCTGCGCGGTCACCAGACCGATGCCGGATGATGCGCCGGTGACGAGTGCGACGCGGCCATTTGTTGTGCTCATAGCATTTGCTTTCTCAAGGATGTGGATCATCAACTGAAAGCGTGTTACTATCATTTTGATACTTTGTCACTATCGAAAAGATACGAAATGAAAAAGACTGCGATTCTGCAATGCCCCGTGGCCCGCGCCATGCAATCCGTCGGCGACACCTGGAGTATTCTCGTTTTGCGGGATGCCCATGCAGGGCTTACACGCTTTGATCAGTTCAGGAAGAGCTTGGGCATTGTCCCCACCATGTTGACCAAGCGTCTGAAGGCGTTGACTGAGGACGGGCTGCTGGAAAAGCGGCTCTATTCAGAACACCCGCCGCGCGAAGAGTATGTTTTGACCGCAGCGGGACGAGATTTTCTGCCCGTTTTGATGATGATCGGCGCGTGGGCCCAGCGTCATTGTGGCGAGGGCATCGCCAGCTATGTCGACGTTGAAACTGGCGGCCAGATCAAGCCGACGGCGATCGACGCAGTGACCGGAGCAGAGCTGGGGACGCGAAAGATGCGGATGGAAGCGGCGGGCCAGTCAGGCGAAGAAGGACCATGAGCCGCAGGTTGCGACCTAGCTTGGTTTTGTGACAGAGCCCGGCACTGGGCCGGGCTCGTGCCTTGGTAGTCTGTTACTTTGCGGGGCAGGGCGCGCCGGTTGTTGGTGTCGTTCCCATGCCTTGTGCCGTTTCGCCGCTGGCAGAGCATTTTGTGTTGTTGGTGTCGCCATTGGTCTGTGACTGGCCAGAACCATTGGTGCCAGAATTCTGCGAATTGGTGCCATTGGTCCCGCTGGCATTGTTACCAGAAGAAGACGCTGCACCGCTTGCGCCGCCACTGGCTGCACCTGTGCCGCCGGTACCGGTGCCTTGCGCTGCGGCAAGAGATACGAATCCGAGTGCGAAGACTGTTCCAATAAGATACTTTTTCATCTGTGTTTCCTCCGGTTTTTGTGTTTTTCACGATCTCCTAACGGAGCCGATACGCAGGAGTTCCCGCCCGTATGACGCGGCGATCAATCACGTGCATCATGCGGAAAATCTAAGCGTTCGCTCAACAGCAATGCGATCATCCCATTCGCTCATGTCTTGACGTGATTTTTCTCAAAGACCGACCTTGGTTGGATATCTGGTTTAATTTTTTGCCGATAATGAGAAATCGATTCCTCGCTAGGGTGGGGCGGTCTCACTAGGTTGCGCGGTAACCAGGAGACCTGATCCATGAATTTTGCCAAGCGCACTTCGACCGCCCTTTTTGCCGCAACACTTTCGATCGGCGCGCTTTTCAGCGCCGCCGCCCATGCGGATGCGACGCTGGACCGCATCAAGGCGAAGGGCACGTTGACCGTCGGCGTCATCCTCTCCGGCGCGCCTTTCGGTTACATCGAACCGAAGACCCAGGAACAGAAGGGCTACAATGTCGATATCGCCAAGACGTTGGCGGAAAAGCTGGGCGTGAAGCTGGAAACGGTAACGGTGACGCCACCCAATCGCGTTCAGTTCCTGCAGCAGGGCAAAGTCGATATTCTCATCGCCAACATGCAGTACACGGAAGACCGCGCGAAAATCCTTGATTTCGTGCCGACCCCTTATGACCGCAGCGGTGGTGCTGCCGTCGGTCGCAAGGATAGCGGCTTGAAGGATTGGGCTGACCTGAAGGGCAAGCCCGTCTGCGTGTCTCAGGGCTCCAACTACACCCAGCCTCTGATCGAGGAATATGGCGCGGACGTGAAGGCGCTGCCGAGCCAGCCGGAATCGCTTCTGGCTTTGCAGGGCGGCAATTGCGTTGTGGCCGTGCATGTGGGCGCGACGGTCGGTCTGCTCATTCAGGATCGTCCGGAAGAGTGGAAGGATTACGCCATCCTCTTCCCGACCGAGCTGGTTCCTTCCGATTCCGTGGTATGGCTGCGCAAGGGCGAGAAAGACACGAGCGAAGCGCTCGACAAGATCATTCGCGAAGAGCATGCCAATGGCAAGCTTCTGGAGTTTGCAAAAGCCAACCGCTTGCTCAATGTCACCTACCTTGAAGAACAGCACAAAAAGCTCGAAGGTCAGGGCAAGTAAGCGCCTGATCTTCTGAAAGTAGCATGCCGTGGAGAATTCTCTGCTTCAGACATTCATAGACTGGTCGGCCAAGATTGGGCTCAATTACGAGTTTCTTGCCAGCGGTTATGAGGTTCAGATTTGGCGTGGTGGTTTTGTCACCACGCTGTACCTCATTGCGCTTTTGATACCCATCAGCCTCGCCTTCGGATTTCTGTTCGCCGGCATGCTGACATCTGGCAAAACCTTCCTGTCGGCCCCCGTCCGCGTGTTCATCGAAATTACCCGCAACACGCCGACGCTGGTGCAGCTGATGTTCAGTTTTCTGGTGCTGAACACGATCGTGTCCGATCTCCTGGGCGGTGCGCAGAACAATCCGCTGACGCCGTTCTTCTGGGTGGTTGCTGTCGTCGGGCTGCACATCGCAGCGCTCCATGCGGACGCGCTGCGTGCGGGCATCGAGGCCGTGCCGGAACAGACGCGGGAGGCGGCGCGCGCCATCGGTTTTACGCGATTGCAAATCTTGCGTTTTGTCGAGGCGCCGCTTGCGCTCCGTGCTTCATTGCCTGCGCTCGTTAACAACCTCATCAATCTGGTCAAGCTCACCGTCGTCGGCAATGCCATTGCGGTCAGCGAAATCACTTATGCGTCCATCATGATCTGGACGCAGCGTGACAATGTCGTGGAACTGATGATCGTTCTCCTGCTGTTTTTCAGCGCCATCAATCTGGCCGTTGCCCGCATCGGACACTGGATCGAGAAACGTCTGGCCGTGCCGGGGTTTGGGGTCGGGTCATGACAGCCACAAAGATTCTCGCCATTGGCCGTCTGCCATTGTTTTTCGGCCTCGTGACCGCCGTCATCATCGCCTGGCTGGCAGCCGATACGCAGCTGTTCTGGATTCTCGTCGAGTGGCTGCCTTATCTCGGCAGCGGCTTTATGATGAACATCACTATCGCCTTGCTGTCCATGGCAGGCGGCACGCTGTTGGGTGTCATCTTGGGCATTCTGGAACTGGCGCCGTTGAAGATCGTGCGTTATCCGGTCATTGCCTATGTTCAGATTTTCCGCAATGCGCCGCATCTGGTGCTGATCTTTGCCACCACCTACATCTTCCCGTTCGAAATCGTCGTGTTCGGCCACTACCTGCCGTTTCCGGATTGGGTGAAGGCGGTCATCGGTCTGGCCATTCCCGCCAGCGCTTATGTCGCGGAAATCACCCGTGGTGCGATCCAGTCCATTCCTACCACGCAATGGGAAGCGGCCAAAGGTCTGGGCTTTTCGCGGCTGCAATCCCTGCGCTGGATCATTCTGCCGCAATGCGCCCGCCGCTCGCTGCCACCATGGATGAACCTGTTTGCGTCCATCACCATGTCCAGCGCACTGGCCTCCCTGGTCGGCGTTCATGAACTTCTGCATGCGGCGACGGATGCCAGCACCGCGGTTCGCCGTCTCGATTTCACCGTGCTGGCCTATCTCGTGGTCATGTCGGCATTCTTTGCCCTTTGCTATCCCATTTCGAGCCTGACGCGCCGCCTCGAGCGTCGCTTCAAGTCGTGAGGACAGATATGAATGATACCGTCGTCAATCCCATCGTCGAACTGGCGGATGTGCATCTCGCCTTTGGCCAGACAGAAGTCCTGAAAGGCATCGATCTCACCGTCGAGCGCGGCAAGACGGTCTCGATCATCGGCCCGTCCGGTTCCGGCAAGTCCACGATCCTGCGCTGCATCAATGCGCTGGTCATGCCGCAATCGGGCCGCATCACCGTGAATGGCACGCGTGTGGACCAATTGCAGAGCGAGGCCGAGCGCATCAAGCTGCGCCAGAAGATCGGCATCGTCTTTCAGCAATATAATCTGTTCCCGCATCTTTCGGTTCTGGACAACATCACGCTGGCACCCATTCGCATCCTGGGCGTCGACAAGGCCGAGGCGGAACGCAACGCGCGTGACCTATTGTCAAAGGTGCGGCTGACGGAAAAGGCTGGTGCTTATCCCGGCCAGCTTTCCGGCGGGCAGCAACAGCGCGTGGCCATTGCCCGCGCACTGGCCATGAAGCCCGATCTTGTGCTGTTCGATGAAGTCACATCGGCGCTCGACCCTGAAACGGTGGGCGAGGTGCTGGCCGTCATCAGTGACCTCGTCAAAGAAGGCATGACCAGCATTCTGGTGACGCATGAAATGCGTTTTGCGGAAGAAATCAGCGATATGGTCGTCTTTACAGAGGAAGGACGGATCGTGGCCAAGGGTTCGCCCGATGACATTTTCCACAAATCCGAAAACCCGCGCATCAAGCGCTTCGTCAATGGCTTGGCGGGTGCGCGCACCACACTTGTGCATGGCGAGGGCATCTGAGTGATGACGAAGACTGCGACACTCACGACGGCCTTCGCTGAAGCGATCCTCTCTTCGCACCCGCTTGATGATGAGGCGGCGGTCCGCGCAGCCCGCACGGCTATCATAGACTGGCTGGCCTGTGCGCTGGGCGGCGCTCATGATCGCACGACGCTTATCCTGCTGGAGCAACTGTCGAAAGGTACATCCGGCAACGCCATCGTTATCGGGCAACCGACAAAAACCGATAGCCTGACCGCTGCCCTCATCAATGCCCATGCCGGGCATGTGTTGGATTATGATGACGTGCATTCCAGCGTGCGCGGCCATCCAACCACGGTCATCATTCCCGCCCTTCTGGCACTGGCCGCCGAGCACGCGCTTTCCGCAGATCAACTGATCGCCGGTTACATCGTCGGTCTGGAAGCGATGGCGCGTCTTGGTCTATCGCTGGGCGCGAAGCATTACGAGAACGGCTTTCACGCCACGGCAACGCTGGGAACCGTCGGCGTTGCTGCTGCCGTGGCGCATGTGCTGTCTTACACCACGCAAGAGACGGCTATTGCGTTGGGCCTTGCTGCCACCCATTCCAGCGGCTTGCGGCTTCAGTTCGGACACGATGCCAAACCCTACCACGCAGGTATGGCCGCACGATCCGGCCTGTTGTCGGCAAGGCTTGCGAAGGCAGGCATTGGCGGTGCGGATGATTTTCTTGATAGCCCCATCGGCTTCTTCTCCGCTTTCGCCTTCGGTCAGGAAAAGCCGCAGGCAGCGGTGGATGGCTGGGGTGCGCCCTGGCAGATCGTTTCGCCGGGCCTGACCTTGAAAGCGTTTCCGTGCTGCACCGCCAGCCATCCGGTGGCGGTGGTGGGCCTGCAACTGCATCAGGAAGGGTTTAAGGCGCAAGATATCGACAGTGTCACGATCACCTTTCCGCGCGGCGGTGACGCAGCGCTGGTGACGACGACGAACCCGGCAAACGGGATCGATGCCCGTTTCAGCGCCGAATACGTCTTTGCGACAGCCTTGATCGACGGCGCCTTGCGCATTGATCATTTCGCCGAAGTGCCGGTGCGAGAGGACCTGGTGGCGGTGGCAAGGCTTGTCAGCCGCCAGCACGACGACACGGCACCGCGCATGTCCAGCGATCCGACGACGCGGTTCGTGGTGGTGGATCTTCAGCGGAAAGACGGCAGCACAGTCAGCCGCGCGTTCAAGGGGCTGCCCGGCGTGACCGATCCAACAGACAAATTCCGGGATGCGACAGGCAACGACCCGCGCTTGTCCGTCATACCCGATCTCGTCCGCAACATGCACAGCGTGGCAGACCTCAATGGTCTCCTCGACATGTTGGGACAGTCACCGAATTGATATTCGACATTAAGGCGTAAGTTCATGAGCAACACCCGTAAAATGCATCTCGGCCTGTTTCTGCAAGGTGCCGGTCACCACGTTTCCGGCTGGCGCCACCCGCGCGCCGAAGCTGGTAGCGAGAATTTCGATCTATTGCGCCGCGTCACGCAGGCGGCTGAAGCGGCCAAGTTCGACATGGTGTTTCTGGCCGATGGCCTCACCAGCGGCGTGGATGCGCATCCATCGATGATGGCCCGTTTCGAGCCGCTGACTTTGCTGGCCTCGCTGGCTATGGTGACGGAGAAAATCGGTCTCGCCGCAACAGCGTCCACGACCTATGGCGAGCCTTACCATGTGGCCCGCGCCTTCGCATCCATCGATCACCTCAGCCACGGTCGTGCCGCCTGGAACGTTGTGACCACCTCCTATGCCCGCACGGCAGCGAATTTCAACAGGAGCCACCCTGAGCATGACGAACGTTATGCCGTGGCGGAAGAATTCGTCAGCGTCGTGCGTGGTCTGTGGGATAGCTGGGATGATGACGCCTTCCAGAAGAACAAGGAAACCGGCGCGTATGTCGATCCTGCCAAGGTACATATTCTTGACCATGCCGGCAAATATTTCACGGTCAAAGGCCCGCTGAACATTCCGCGCGCGCCGCAGGGCCATCCCGTTCTCATTCAGGCAGGGTCGTCCGGTCCGGGGCAGGATCTTGCGGCTCGTATCTCGGATGTCGTCTTCACCGCCCAGCAGAGCATCACGGAAGCGAAGACCTTCTACAAGAGCCTGAAGGAGCGCGTCGCCAAATTCGGTCGCGATCCATCGACCGTCGCGGTTATGCCCGGCTTTATGCCGGTCATCGGCAAGACCTTCGAGGAAGCCAGCGCCAAACTGAAGGAGCTGGACAACTGGACCGAAATTGCCAGCGCCATGCCGCTTCTGGAAGAGCGCATCGGCCACAGCCTTGCAGACTACGATCTAGACGGCCCGCTGCCGGATCTCCCGCTTTCGGACCAGCTTCGCAGCCGCGCCGAATTGCTGCGCGATCTGGCCCGCCGCGAGAGCCTGACAATCCGCGAGCTTGCCTTGCGCGTCGCTGCCGGTCGCGGCCACCACATCGTCATCGGCACCGCCGAACAGGTTGCCGACCGCATGCAGGAATGGTTCGAAAACGGTGCCGCCGATGGCTTCAATGTCATGCCGCCCTTCTTCCCGGAAGGCTTGGATGATTTCAACCGCGACGTGGTGCCGCTTCTTCAGGAGCGTGGCCTGTTCCGCACGGAATATGAAGGCAATACGTTGCGCGACCATCTTGGCATTGCGCGTCCCGATCTGGGTTGAGGTCGTTCACGCGGAGCGCTCGAAACCCACCGACGTTTCGAGCCACCATGGTCCGTCGAGATAGGCCCACAGATCGAAGCCAACGACGCGGAGCGGACTCGGCTGAAAATCGGCTTTAAGCTCTCCAAATAGCACGTCCGCCGCTTGTTTCGAGACCTTGTTCTGAACGGTGATGTGCGGTCGCCATGGCTGTTTGTCCTGCGGGTTCAGCCACTGCGCGAAGCTGCTCCGGAGTCTGGCCCTGGCTGCCTGAAGCTCCTGACTTTCAATCGTGAAGGCGACGCCGAAGCCTAGATGTCGAATACCGCTGACGCTCGCCTCTATCTCATCGGTAGCGGCGGCGACCGTTTTCAAAACATCCGTGATCGCATCGATATATTCGCCGGGCAAACGGTGAAACATGGTGACATGGGCGCTCAGAAAATTCCTGTCCGGTGGAAAATGCTTTTCCCGAAGCGTTGCAAATGGCGCGAGATCGGCGTCAGCGACATGAGCCGTGACGATAAGCGGGTACTTCGTTTTCATCGGAGCAGGGCTTCTTTCACGTGATGCCCCGCCCAAGCAGATGGTGCGCATTGTCCGCATCGGTGATCAGCGTCGTTGCGAGGCCTGCGGTGATACAGGCTTTCAGGATATCCTTCTTGTGGTCGCCGCCTGAGGCGATGATGCGCGTGGGAATTTTTCGATATTCGTCGATCGATGGCGAAATGACCTGCCGGTTGAGGGAATGATCGATCTCGACGCCGCTTCTGTCCAAATACCGACCGAGAAGATCGCCCACAGCACCTGCGGCTGTGATATCGCCGATGTCGGTGCCAGGCGGCAGGCCGTAGCGCACCTGGAGTGATTGGGAGGACACGTCACCGACGCTGAGGATCGATACATCCACGGAGGTTGCCTCTTGCAGCAGGCTGTCGAAAACCGGTTGAGCGACGATCGTGTCACGTGACTGCGGGCTGTCGGCGTAAATCGGTGCCGCGAGATAGTGGCACTCGGCGCTCATCACCTTTGCAAAGCGTTGCACGATTTCGAATGTGTTGATCTCCGAGCCGCGTGTCAGACCGCCCATCATCGAGCGAACCTTCACATCGGGTGCATTGGCAGGCGCCATGTGGTGCACGGTTTCCCGCAGCGTGGCGCCCCAACCAACACCCAGCGCGGTGGGTTCGCTCGCCTGTATCAATCGCTCGAGATACATCGCAGCGGCACGGCCGATGACGGTTGCGATCTGGCTTTTGTCCGATGGCGTTGGAACGATGACGACATCCGTCAGGCCGAAGCGGCTACGCAAATCCGCTTCCAGTTCCACATTTTCCGTCAGCGGAGAGTTGAAGCTGATCCTCACAACCCCTTGGTCCAGAGCCGCCGCCAGAAGTTCGTTGACCCTGCGTCGCGTCAGCAACATGCGCTCGGCGATCTGGGCCTGCGTCAATCCCTCCACGTGGTACAGCCACGATGCGCGCACCATGCTCTGCTGATAAGGCATATGCTCCCTCTCCCAAATGTCACAACAGCGTAACATTTGTAACATAGAGGTAATCGAAGTCGAGAGGCCGGTAAAGACGTTTAGATTTACCCGTCGCTCGCCACGAAATCGACTGTCTCATTGAACGGAACCTGACGCGGTGCCCTGTGGCCCTGCGCATGTGTCTGCGCGTCCGTATCGTCCTTTGCTCAACAGGAGTGATCCATGCTTTCCATCAATCGCCGCCACGCGCTGGGGCTCATGTCCGCCGCTGCGGGCAGCATCATTCTCCCGCGCATGTCATTCAGCCAGGGCGCTCGTCCGTCTGTGACGATCGCAGTGCAGAAGATCACCAACAACAACACACTGGATATCTGGAACGAGCAGTCGAACGTTGGCGAGCGCGTTTTCTTCCCGAACCTGTGGGAAGGTCTGATCGACCGCAACTGGATGGGTGATCAGGGCCCGGTGCCGGGTCTTGCGACCGAGTGGAAGCGCATTGATGACAAGACACTAGAGCTGAAGCTGCGCCAAGGCGTGAAGTTCCACAACGGCGATGAGCTGACGGCAGAAGACGTAGCCTTCTCCTTTTCCAAGGAGCGCGTGTTCGGCAACACCGAGCCGAAGGGTGGCAAGACGGTTTTCGAAGATGACAATAAGCCCGTGACCGCCAAGGAACTGCCAGCAATCGTGCCCGGCGTTGGCCGTCGCCTCTGGCCTGCACTGGCCGGTGTCGAAGCCGTTGATAAATATACCGTTCGTTTTCACAACGCGACACCCGACGTGACGCTCGAAGGCCGCCTCTATTCCTTCGGCAGCCAGATCACCAGCCGCCGCTCCTGGGACGAAGCCAAGACCTATATCGACTGGGCGCGCAAACCTGTGACAACGGGTCCTTATATGGTCGCTGACTATAGACCGGACGTTTCGCTGACGCTGGCTGCCTTCGATGAATATTGGGGTGGTCGTCCACCTTTGCAGCAGATCCGTTTCGTCGAAGTCCCGGAAGTTGCCTCCCGCGTCAACGGTCTGCTCTCAGGCGAATATGATTTCGCCTGCGATCTTCCGCCGGACCAGATTTCCGCCATTCAGGGCGCGCCAGGTCTCGAAGTGCAGAACTCCACCATCTGGAATCACCGTATCTCCACCTTCAACACCCAAAACCCAATCCTCAAAAGCCCGCTGGTGCGTCGCGCCATGACGCATTCGATCGATCGTCAGGCGATCGTTGACGCGCTGTGGGCAGGCCAGACCGTTGTTCCCGCCGGCCTGCAATTTGAATCTTTCAAGGCCACCAACATGTTTGTGGATGGCTGGACGACACCCGAGTTCAACCCGGAACTGGCCCAGAAACTCCTCAAAGAAGCCGGATACAAGGGCGATCCGATTCCTTACCGGCTGCTCAACAATTACTACACCAACCAAACTGCGACGGCGCAGATCATGGTGGAGATGTGGAAGCAGGTTGGCCTGAACGTCGAGATCCAGATGAAGGAAAACTGGGCGCAGATCCACGATCCCGAAGGCGTCAAGGGCGTTCGCGACTGGTCTGCCGGTAACTCGATCAACGATCCGATCACGCCTCTAGTCGTGCAGTTTGGCCCCAACGGCGAAGCACAGCAGAAAAAGGACTGGACCAACGAGGAGATGAACACGCTCTCCGTTGTCATGGAAACCTCCACGGATCGTGCTCTGCGCAAGAAGGCCATTACCCGCATGCTGGAGATTTGCGAGCGCGAAGACCCGGCCTATCAGGTTCTGCACCAGAACGCCGTCTTCACCGGCATGAAGTCCTCGCTGAAATGGAAGGCCGCCCCTGCCTTCGCCATGGATTTCCGCACCGCCAACTGGAATTCCTGATCTTTTTACCCTTATGCGCCGGCCGTCTTCATACGGCCGGCGTCTTTATTTTTGAAAATGGAGATGAGCTCCCATGGCTTCCAATCTCGTGGAACTGCGCGGCCTCAAAGTCGCTTTCGATGGCATCCAGGTCCTGCACGGTATCGATCTCGATGTCGCCCCCGGCGAAGCAATCGGCCTCGTTGGTGAATCCGGTTGCGGTAAATCGGTGACGTGGCTCGCGGCACTCGGTCTTCTTCCGGGTAAGGCGACGGTTTCCGGTTCGGTCAAACTCGATGGCAAGGAAATTCTGGGCGCACCGCGTTCCGTGCTGGAAGGTATTCGCGGCAAACGCATCGCAATGATCTTTCAGGACCCTTCAAGCTCGCTCAACCCGGTTCTAAAGATCGGTAGACAGATCATCGAGACGCTCGCCATTCATCGTGGTTTGATGGGTGATGCTGCGAAAAAAGAGGCGCTGCGCCTTCTCGATATGGTCGGCATTCCCGATGCCCGCAATCGCTTCGACCTTTTTCCGCATGAGTTTTCCGGCGGGCAATGCCAGCGCCTGATGATTGCGATGGCCTTGGCCGGAGAACCCGACCTTCTGGTGGCCGACGAGCCGACGACGGCGCTCGACGCCACCATCCAGGCGCAAATCCTCGATCTGCTGATCGCCCTTCGGGCTGAGACCGGCATGGCGACCATCTTCATCAGCCACGATCTGGGCGCGGTCAGCCAGGTCTGCGAACGTGCCTGCGTCATGTATGCCGGGCGTATCGTGGAGCAGGGGCCGATTGCGACACTTTTCAGCAATCCCCGTCACCCCTACACACGCGGTCTGTTTGACGCTATTCCCCGGCTGGATGGTCCCCGCTCGCGATTGATCCCCATTCCCGGCACCGTGCCGCACCCGCGTGATCTGCCGCATGGCTGCGCGTTTTCGCCGCGCTGTTCCCATGTCGCGCTGGATTGCCGTATTCGCCAGCCTGAATTGACCGCGCTGGATGATCACCGTCTCCTGTCCTGCCACCACCCGGTTGGCGTCCGGTCTCCATCGGAAACCCGAGTTCTGGAGGCGGTATCGTGACCGCGCCTCTTCTTCAGGCGAAAGACCTGGTCAGAACCTATGAGGTTCGCCAGGGCATGTTCGGCAAATCTGCGCCGGTGCGCGCCGTCGATGGTATCGACCTGACCGTCATGCCGGGTGAAACGCTTGGCATCGTCGGCGAATCCGGCTCGGGCAAATCCACCCTCGGACGCATGCTGCTCGGCATCGATACGCCGCAATGGGGAGAGATGGTTTTCGAGGGTCAGCCGATGCCGAAGCTTGGCACGACGGAATGGCGGGCGCTGCGTGCAAAGATGCAGCTCGTCTACCAGGACCCGCTGGCAGCCCTCGACCGGCGTTTGACCATCGCTGAACAGATCGGCGAACCGCTCGCCATCCATCATCTCGTGCCCAAGGAGCATCGCGCAACCCGCGTGGCCGAACTGATGTCTGCGGTGGGCTTGAGGCCGGATCAGGCGGGTTGTTATCCGCATGAGCTGTCCGGCGGCCAGCGTCAGCGTGTCGTCATTGCCCGGGCTCTGGCCTCGCGGCCCAAGCTTCTGGTCTGCGACGAGCCCGTGTCGGCGCTCGATGTCTCGATCCAGGCGCAGGTGGTCAACATGCTGCGCGATTTGCAGGAACAGAACCACATCGCCATGGTCTTCATCAGCCATGACCTGAAAGTCGTGCGCAACATCGCAGACCGCGTCGCCGTCATGTATCTCGGGCGCATCGTCGAGGAGGCGTCGTCCGACGTCATCTTCGCCACGCCGCTGCATCCCTATACCAAGGCGCTCGTATCCAGCGTGCCGGTGCCGGGCACGATGCTGAAGGGGCGCACCATCTTGCAAGGCGAGCCGCCAAACCCGGCCAATCGCCCATCCGGCTGCGCTTTCCATCCGCGTTGCCCTGTCGCCGTCGATCTCTGCCGCACCAGCGTTCCGCCATTGCAGCCGGTGTCGGGTGGCCGCACCGCTGCGTGCCATCTGGTGGCCGGTGCCGATCAGCCGGTTGCGGCGTAAGGAACATCCCATGCTGCGTTACGTCTCCGTCCGCTTTCTCCGCGCCTTCGTCACCATCATCGCGGTGATGACCTTTGCCTTCGTCGTGCTGCGTCTGTCGGGTGATCCCGCCCAGATCATGCTCGGTCCCGATGTGCCGCAAGAGGCCGTCGATGCGTTCCGCAAGGAGTGGGGCCTTGATCAGCCGCTTTGGGTTCAATATTTCGCCTATATGAAGTCGATCCTGACGGGCGATTTCGGGGTTTCCATGCGCGACAAGGCGTCTGCCATGCAGCTGGTCATCGAACGTATCCCGGCCACCCTGCAACTGACGATCCCCGCACTGTTCCTCAAGGTCTTGATCGGCATACCCGCAGGCGTTTACGCAGCGCTGCATCGCCAGAGCGCGGTTGATCGCGGCGTCATTCTGGCAGCCATATTCGGTTTCACCATTCCCTCTTTCGTCATGGGCCTGCTGCTGGTGCTGATCTTTTCGATCACGCTTGGACTGCTGCCATCGGGTGGCCACGACACCTGGCAACACGGTATTCTTCCCACACTGACGATGAGCATCGGCGGTATCGGCATTCTCGCCCGCTTCTCGCGCAGCGCCATGATCGAGGTCATGGGCCAGCCCTATATCCGCGCCGCTTCCGCCAAAGGCATGCGGTGGCAGGATGTCGTCTGGAGACATGCGCTGCCCAACGCCGCCGTGCCCATCGTCACCATCGTCGGCTTCATGGTTGGCACGCTGATTGCCGGTGCCGTCGTCGTGGAATCAATCTTCTCCTGGCCGGGCATCGGTCGCCTGCTGGTGGTGTCGGTCACCAACCGCGACCTCGCCGTGGTGCAATGCATCCTGTTGTTGATTGCCGCCACCATGGTCGTGTCCAACCTGATCGTGGACCTGCTCTACGGCTGGCTGGACCCGCGCCTGCGCAGCCAGACAGCCCATTGAGGATTTGAGTGATGACCATCGCTGACACGAAGCCTCAGCCCGCACCTGAAACCTCCATCTTTACTAGGTTCATCCGGCAGCTGCGTAAAATTCCATTCTCCGTTACCTTCGGCATCTGCTGGCTTGCGGCCATGATCCTGGTTGCCGTCTTCGCAGACACGATCCGTCCCTTTGGCATCACGGCCATGGATTTGCGGGCTCGCCTGTCGCTGCCGGGCAACCCGGCGCATTTTCTCGGCACCGACGAGCTCGGGCGCGACGTGCTGTCGCGTCTCATCCAGTCCATCCGCGTCTCCTTCACCATCGCCTTCGGCGCGACGATCATTTCTGCTGTGTTCGGCACGACACTCGGGTTTCTGGCTGCCAAATTCCGTGGTGTGGTCGAGCAGTTCGTGTTGATGCTGGCCGACTTCCAGGCTGCTTTACCTTTCCTTGTCATGTCGCTGGCGGTTCTCGCCTTTTTCGGCTCCTCCATGCCTCTCCTGATCGGCCTGATGGGCTTTTACGGCTGGGAGCGCTACGCTCGGATCGCGCGCGGCCTGGCCATTTCGGCCAGTGCGCAGGGCTATGCCTCGGCTGTCGTGCAGCTGGGTGCTACACCGGCACGTGTCTACATGCGCCACATCCTGCCCAATGTCGCCGCAACGCTCATCGTCTCCATGACGCTGACCTTCCCGGAAATCATCTTGATGGAAAGCGGGCTGTCTTTCCTCGGCCTTGGCGTCCAGCCCCCGGAGACAAGCTTGGGCAACATGGTCGGCTTCGGTCGCGAATATCTGACCCGCGCACCCTGGATCATGCTGGCCCCGGCCTTCGTCATCATGATGACGACGCTCTCCATCTCGCTGGTCGGGGACTGGCTGCGCGACAAGCTCGACCCGACACTTCGCTGAAAGGACAGTCCCATGACAAAAATCGTTGGCCATCGCGGCGCCCGCAACCTCTGGCCCGAAAACTCGCTCACTGGCTTTCGCAACGTGCTGGCATTGGATGTCGATGCCGTCGAATTCGACGTGCACCTGACGGACGCTGGCGAACTGGTGGTCATCCACGATGCCACGCTTGACCGCACGACCGATATGACCGGACATGTCCGTACGCTGACGCCGCAGGACCGTGAAACGACATATCTGGAAGGTTCAGCGGACACCGTGCCGACGCTCGGCGACGTTCTCGCCGTTCTGGCGAAAGCCGATGGCAAGCAGCTCCATGTCGAGATCAAATCCGACGAGGCGAAGCGGCCCTATCCCGGCATCACGGAAAAGGTCGTCGCAGAGATCGAGCGCTTTGGCCTCGCCAGTCGCTGCCATCTCACATCGTTTGATGTTTCCGTGCTGGAAGAATGCCGCCGGGTTGCGCCGCATATCGCGCGTCTGGTTTCGGTCAATGCCGAGTGGGCGGCAAAGCAGGGCGGCCTTGAAACCTTTTTGCACAGCGTCGACGGGCTCGTTGATATCGTCGCCATCCATCATGAACTCATGGCGGCGGAATGGACACTCATCACGCAGACACTGCCACTCCACCGTCTCGGCGTCTGGACGCTGAATGACGAGGCGCTGATCCGGCCTTGGCTGGAGCGCAAAATCGGTCATCTCACATCCGACAGCCCAGACCTTGTGCTGCGGCTCCATCGCGGCATCCACTCCCAAATGCAACCGACCTGAAGAGGAAGACGAACATGGGTAATATCATTGGCACAGGCTTCAATGCCGGCTCTACCGACGGAGAACTGGCAAGCCTCGAACAGGAATTGCGCGTTCTCGCCGATATGGGCGTCGATACCGTCGAGCTGGCGCTTACCAGCCTCGACCTTATCGCCGGGGACGTATTATCGAGGAACGCGCCGAACGGCTCGTCGCTTTGACGAAACAGTTCAGCTTTCGCTACACCGTCCACAGCCTCGTCTCGTCCAATTTCATGGACCCGGCGACCTGCCGCTACCAGATTGATGCGGCAAAGGCGTTGGCCGTTGTCTGCGACCGTATCGGCGCGCGTATTCTGGTTCAGCACGGTGGCTGCCTGCGCGCAGACCAACTGGCTGAACGCGCCGATGCTGACCGACGCGAGCGCGAGGCTCTGCATGAGCTGGCAGAATTCTGCAAACCTTACGGCGTGCGCATCGCGTTCGAAAACATCTTCACCACGGAACTTGGGCAATACCGCCAGACACCGACGCAGATTGCGGAAACCGTCAAAACAGTCGGTCACCCCAATCTCGTGGCGCTGATCGATTTCAGCCATGCCTATATCGAATCCACCTATCGCGGACTGAATTTCCGTGAAGAGCTTCGCGCCATGGCGCCGGTCGCTGGCCATCTGCACGTCCACGATAGCTTCGGTCGCCCACAGGCCTTCTACAAACCGCACTACATTCAGGAAAACACGGCACTCGGCATTGGCGATCTGCATATGCCGCTCGGCTGGGGTGACATGGATTGGGACGGAATCTTCTCCGAGCTCACATTCCTGCCTGACACCGTCCTGATGATGGAAGTCGGTCGTCGCTATCACGCCGAACAGCCGGAAAGCCTTGCAAGGGCGAAGAAACTGATCGCGCTGAATGAAGGTCACACGGCGATTGCGGCTGAATAAATGACAGGTCACCTCCCTTGTCTGAAGGGGAGGTGACCTGATCGACGTCGATCAAAGCTGGGTTTGCTTAAAACTCTTCCCAGTTTTTGGTTTTGAGGGCTGTATTGCCGGAGAAAGACGAGCTCACCCGGTTTATCAACTGGCGGGCAGGCGACCGGTTTTGATCGGGCTGCCGGTCTGCTGCGGACGAAAAGGCAGATTCGGTTTTGGCGTCGGTCTCGAATTTTCCGACCAGAACAAACAAGGCTTCCGCTTCTCGTGCAAGCGCATGGCTTGCGGCGGTGGATTCTTCCACCATTGCGGCATTCTGCTGGGTGCCCTGGTCCATCTGGGACACAGCCTGGTTGATTTCCTTGATGCCGGTCGTCTGCTCGCGCGATGCTTCGACGATAGACAGCACGTTGACGCTGATTTCCTTGACCTGTTCGACGATCTTGCCGAGCGATTCTCCTGTCTGTGCGACAAGACCAACGCCGCTCTTGACGTGATCGCCTGATTTGGCAATCAGCGCCTTGATGTCTTTTGCGGCACTTGCCGAACGCTGGGCCAGTTCGCGAACTTCCTGGGCAACGACGGCGAAGCCCTTGCCGGCCTCACCGGCTCTTGCCGCTTCCACGCCCGCATTCAGGGCAAGCAGATTGGTCTGGAATGCAATCTCATCGATGACGCCGATGATGTTGGAGATTTCGTTGGACGACGTCTCGATGGCATTCATCGCATTGATGGCTTTCGTCACCACCGTGCCGGAGTGTTCGGCATTCTCACGCGTTGCGGTCACGAGGCGACCGGCTTCTTCAGCGCGGCGGCTGGTATCGGCAACAGTCGTCGTGATCTGTTCCAGCGCAGCGGCGGTCTCTTCGACGGATGCCGCCTGCTGTTCGGTGCGCTTGGCGAGATCGTCCGCCGAGGCGCGGATCTGGTTGGATCCGGCAGAGATGGCCTGCGCATTGCCGCTCACATCGATGATGGCATCCTCAAGACGTTCGATGGCGCCGTTGAAGTCCACCCGGATTTTATCGAGACGGGTCGCAAAGGTCTGGTTGATGCGGTAGTTCAGCGTGCCATTGGCCATCGCGCCCAGACCTGCAGCCAGAGTGTCAACCGCGAACTGCACTTCGGCGCCTTCTTCCGCCTCTCTTTTTTGCTGTTCGAGCCGCTCCTGTTCCGACAATGTCCGGTTTGCTTCTGCTTCCGCTTCCAGTCGTGCGCGGTCCTGCGCGTTGGTCTTGAAGACGGCGACTGACTTCACCATGTCGCCGATTTCACTGCGGTCGGGAACGACGCTCAGTTCGGCCTGCGAATTGCCATCCGCAAGCTCACGCATTGTCTTGACGATACGGGTCACGGGATTTGTAATCGACCGTGTGACAATCGTTGCCAGCACAGTCACGAGCGCGAGCACACCCAGAGATGTCAGGATGGAGATGAGCAGGCTGTTATGCTGTTGCGCTGCCGAGGCGGCGGCATAGTCTCGCAAATCGAGACCTGTCTGGTCTTCAACAGCTTTCAGCGCGTTGATGCGGTTCGTGGAAGCCTTGTACCATTGCTCGCCACTGACGCTGCTCAGCGATCCACCGAAGGGACTGTTCAACGCAATGCTACGCTGGCTTTCGACTAGTTTGCCTGCATCGCTGTTCAAGGCATCCTGTAGCGCCGTGCGCTCGCCAGCCGCCGCGTAACTGTTGAAGTCCGCAAAATAGACATTTTGCATCGCACCGAATTGTACGAACTGTTGGTAGTTCGCAGGGCTGAAAGTGCCGGAGGTGAAGGCGGCCGTTCCAATCATCCGCTCCTGTCCAGCCCGCTCCTTGCCCTGTAGAAGCGCAGAATAGGCCACGATCCGGTTGGATATCGTGCTGTCTGTGGTCATCGAACTCATGGATTCGATTATCTTGATAAGGCTGCCTATCGTGTCGGAGAAGTAAGCGGCAATATCCGGAACTCCGGCCTTGAGAGACGTTACGTCCTGGCGAATGGTTGTCAGCTTATTGAGCTTGGTTCGGGCATCAGCCGCAAGTGCTTTCAAGGCTGGGGCTGTTGTATCGCTATCGTTGGTCAGCCCCAATGCATCGAAACGTGCGATTGCGGCGTCCACGACAACTCTCTGCTTGTCGAGCAAGGACCCAAACTCACCCTGTCCCTTGGCGCCAATAAACCCGGCGGAGGCGCCGCGCTCTTTCTGAATTTCATGAATGGTGGCACCCAGGACGGGCGCCATTGATGCAATTTCAGCGACAGATTGCGCTTCTGAGGCGGCTTTCAGGCGTTCGATATTGTCCAGCAAAGCCATTCCAACCAAGGCGATGGTTGGAATGGCTGCAACGAGAATTATACGTGTCCGAATTTTTAGATTTCCGAATGTGCTCAATTTGGCCTCTGTTTGGGGGAAAGCGCATCAAGCGGTTCGAATGCCTATGCGTGTAAAGAAGAAGTTGTGTTGGCAACCTAAAAAAAAACCATTGAGAATTGGTTATTTTTGCCCATAAAATAGTCGTTAATGCCTAAATACTAGGCAGAGTTGTGATTCCACGGCATCGTATTTTCGCATTAACGTTAGGTGAGTAAGCCTTTAGCGACCGCCTGATGGCTGACATGAAAACTCCCCTTTGCCTCATTTTTCATCAGGTATTCTGCTGCTTGAAAAAGTGGCTTGACGGCTCCCGCATTTAGGTTTTCATTGAACCAATTCGCAATTGGTACGAACCATTGGATCAGAAAACCGACCTCAAGGCACCTGAGAATTCCAACTACGCGCTTGAGAGATTGCGGGAGTTGTTGCGTGTCACCACGCTGTCGTCAGATGGGAAGTTGCCGACCGAGCGGCTGTTATCTGAGCGTTTTGGCGTTGGAAGGCGGGAAATACGGCGTGCATTAGAAGTTCTGGAAGCAGAAGGGCTGATTTGGCGTAAGCAGGGGGCGGGCACATTTCTCGGTCAGAAACCGGATAGCTGGAGCGATCACGCAGCCAGTCTGGTCTCCGGAACCAATTTCATGGAAATCATGGAGGTTCGCCTGCGGCTGGAGCCACAGCTGGCGCAACTGGCGGCCATGCGCGCCAAGGATGGCGATATAGACCGCATGCGCGAACTCCGCGACAAGATTTACGAGCGCACCGATGCGGACTGGCGCGAGCTGTGGGATGGTTCTTTGCACCGGCTGATCGCGCAGACGGCTGGCAATCAGCTATTCCTTTCGCTTTTCGATGTCATCAACCGTGTTCGCCAGGACCCGGTCTGGCAGTCGGTGCGCGAGCGTGCCCGAAAGCAGGACAAGACGCTGAAGGAATCCCGCGACCAGCACACCGATATCATCGAGGCCATCGCTTCGCGAGATCCGGCGCGCGCGGGTGAAGCCATGCGCAACCATCTTCTGACGCTTCAAGAGCGATTGATCCGCCAAACATCGATGGCCTCGCAAGATGGCGCGGTCACCGTTCAGGAGACCGATCCACACTGACGTTTGACAGAACCAAGATCAGAGACCGGAAAACCGGCCGATTTCATATAACCATCAAGGGAACAGAGACAATGAAACCACTTGCTAGACTTTCCGGACTGCTTCTCCTCGGCACCCTGCTGGCAACGCCAGCGCTGTCTGCCGATTTGCGGATCGGGTTGATGGACGATGCCGATGTGCTCGACCCCGCCCAGTCACGGACTTTCGTCGGCCGCATCGTTTACACCAGCCTGTGCGACAAGCTGGTCGATCTCGACAACAATCTCGCCGTCATTCCGCAGCTGGCCACCAAATGGGCATGGGGCGACAATGGCGGTACGTTGACGATGGATTTGCGCGAAGGCGTGGTCTTTCATGACGGCACACCGTTCAATGCCGAAGCGGTCGTCTACAACATCGACCGCAACATGACGATGCCGGAATCGCGCCGCAAGAGCGAGCTTGCCTCCGTCGCCAAGGTCGAGGCGACCGGGCTATATCAGGTCAAATTTACGCTGAAAAGCCCGGATGCCAGCCTGCTCGCACAGCTTTCTGACCGCGCCGGCATGATGATTTCGCCGACAGCCGGGAAAGAACTGGGCGCGAAATTCAGCACCAAACCGGTCTGCTCCGGTGCCTTCAAATTCGTCGAGCGCGTCCAGCAGGACCGCATCGTTCTGGAGAAGTTTGCAGACTATTGGAACAAGGACAATATCTTCATCGACAAGGTCACGTTCCTGCCAATTCCGGATACGACCGTGCGTCTGGCCAACCTGCAATCGGGCGATCTCGATCTTGCCGAGCGCATTTCTGCCTCTGACGTGGCGTCGGTCAAGGCGGATGCCAAACTTAACTACGGCGAGATCGTCGGACCCGGTTACATGGCGATGTATGTCAACATCGGCAATGGCGCCAAGGCCGACAATCCGTTCGGCAAGGACAAGCGTCTGCGCCAGGCTTTCTCCCTGTCGATCGATCGCGAAGCCATCAATCAGGTGGTGTTCGAAGGCACCGCCATGGCCGGCAACCAGCCATGGCCACCAACGAGCCCTTGGTACAACAAGGACATTCCCGTTCCTGCGCGCGACGTGGAAAAGGCAAAGGCCCTGATGAAGGAAGCCGGTTTCGACAAGTACGAAATCGAACTCCAGCATGCCAACAACACGACGCAGACCCAGATGATGCAGGTCATCCAGTCCATGGCTGCGGAAGCCGGTTTCGATGTGAAGCTGAAGTCCACCGAATTTGCAACGCTGCTGTCCGAGCAGACCGCGGGCAATTACGTCCTGTCGCGTTCCGACTGGTCCGGCCGTTCCGACCCGGATGGCAACATCCACCAGTTCGTCACCTGCAAGGGCGGCATCAACGACACCAAATATTGCAACCCGGACGTCGACAAGCTGCTGAACGAGGCGCGTGCGTCTACCGACAATGCCGTGCGCAAGACCAAATACGATGCCGCCACCAAAATCCTGGATGAGGATTTGCCGCTGATCTATCTCGGCCATCAGGCCTATCTCTACGCCTACTCCAAAAAGATCACCGGCTTTACTCCATCCGGCGACGGCATGATCCGCCTGACAGGTGTCAAGAAAGCCGACTAAACCAGCCTCGAGCAACTTGCGGGACGCAGCCATTGGCGTGCGTCCCGCACCTCCGGTCCAAAGCCTTGCCCGTATAAGGATTTGCTTTCATGCATATCTACATCGCCAAGCGGCTGCTGGTAGCGATACCGACACTGCTGATCATATCCGTTTTCGTTTTTTCGCTACAAAAGCTTTTGCCGGGCGATCCCATTCTCGCCATGGCGGGAGAAGAACGTGACCCCGCCGTGATCGAACTGCTGCGCGAAAAATACCGGATGAACGACCCGATCGTGTACCAGTATTTCTACTGGATCGGATCTGTGGTTCAGGGCGATTTCGGCGTGTCGCTACGCACCAACCAGCCGGTTCTGGAGCTGGTGGCTGAAAAACTGCCGGTCACGATCCAACTGGCGATCATGTCGATGATCTTCGCATTTGCCATCGGAGTGCCCATGGGCATTCTGGCTGCGGTCAAGCAAAATACCTGGATCGATTACGTCGCCAATATCGTCGCATTGTCGGGCCTGTCGATCCCGAATTTCTGGCTCGGCATCATGCTCATCCTGCTCGTTTCCGTCCAACTCGGTTGGCTTCCGGCCTCCGGCTACGAGTCCATCTTCATCGATCCAGTCAGGTCGTTGCAGACCATGATCATGCCGTCCTTCGTGCTGGGAACGGGGCTGGCAGCAACGCTGATGCGCCACACGCGCTCATCCATGCTGTCGGTGATGAAGTCCGATTACATCCGCACGGCACGCGCCAAGGGTTTGTCCACCCGCGAAGTCGTGCTCAGCCACTCCTTCCGCAATGCGCTTCTGCCGGTTATCACGCTGACGGCACTGCTGTTCGGCGAACTGCTGGCCGGCGCCGTGCTGACCGAGCAAATCTTCACCATTCCCGGTTTCGGCAAGCTGATCGTCGATGCGGTGTTCAACCGTGATTATGCGGTGGTGCAGGGTGTCGTGCTGTGCACGGCTGTCGGCTTCATCTTCATGAACCTGCTGGCCGATGTCGTCACCGTTCTTCTCAATCCACGCATGAGGGCAGCCATATGAGTGTGTCCGCACAGGCTATTCCCGCCGAAAAGCCAAAGGTGCGCCAAAGCCGGGCGTGGAAGAAGATGAAACGTAATCGCAGTGCGATTGCCGGTCTCGTCATCATCGCCTTTTTCACTTTGCTGGCAATCGCTGCACCCTTGCTGCCGCTGGCCGATCCGATCGCCACGAGCTGGGGCGCCATCCGCAAGGCACCGTCGGCAGCGCACTGGCTCGGCACCGACGATATCGGCCGCGACAATTTATCGAGAATGATCTGGGGCGCGCAGGCCTCTTTGATGGCCGGCGTCGTCTCTGTGGCAATCTCCGTCTTGTTGGGTGTCCCGTTCGGGCTTATCTCCGGCTATTTCGGTGGCTGGGTCGATCAGGTGATTTCGCGCATCACCGAAGCGTTTCTGGCGATGCCGTTCCTCATCATGGCCATTGCGCTCGCCGCCTTTCTGGGGCCGAGCCTCACCAACGCGATGATTGCCATCGGTCTCTCCGCCATGCCCATTTTCGTGCGGCTGACGCGCTCGCAGGTCATGGCCGTCAAGACCGAAGATTATATCGAGGGCGCACGCTCCATCGGCCTTGGCCATGGCGATATCATGCTGCGTTACATTCTGCCGAACATCATCCCTCCCATCATCGTGCAGGCAACATTGACGGTCGCAACCGCCATCATTGCCGAGGCCAGCCTCTCGTTCCTGGGACTGGGCCAGCAGGCACCGGCGCCTAGCTGGGGTTCGATGCTGAACGTCGCAAAGAACTTCCTCACACAGGCACCATGGCTGGCGATGTGGCCCGGTGCAGCCATCTTCCTTGTCGTGATCGGCTTCAATCTGCTCGGCGACGGGCTACGCGATGCGCTCGACCCACGCGAAAACTGAGAATTCCAGAAGGATACAACAATGACCAGTTTCACCACTCGCCCGGAAATTCTCGGTACCTTCGGCGTCGTCACTTCCACTCACTGGATTGCCTCTGCCGTGGGCATGAGCATCCTTGAAAAGGGTGGCAACGCCTTCGATGCCGCCGTTGCCACTGGCTTCGTGTTGCAGGTTCTGGAGCCGCATCTGAATGGACCGGGCGGCGATATGCCAGCCATCATCTATTCGAAGAAAAAGGACAAGGTCGAGGTCATCTGTGCGCAGGGCACGGCTCCTGCGGCTGCCACCATCGAGCACTATACCGCCGAAGGCATAGACCTCATTCCCGGCGATGGCCTGTTATCAACCGTCATTCCCGGTGCCTTCGATGGCTGGATGCTGATGCTGCGCGATTACGGCACCATGACCGTGCGCGAGGTTCTGGAACCTTCGATCTATTACCTTGAAAATGGTCACCCGATGCTGCCGCGTGTGTCTGCAACCATCAAGGATCTGGCCGATTTCTTCCAGAAGGAATGGCCGACATCCTATGAGACGTGGCTTCCGGGCGGCGTTGCACCCGAGCCGCTGTCGAGCTTCAAGAATCCTGTTCTCGCCGAAACATGGAAACGCATCATTGCCGAATCCGAGGCGAAGACTGGCCGCGAGGCAGGCATCGATGCCGCCCGTGACGCTTTCTATCGCGGCTTCGTGGCCGAGGCGATCGACGATTATCTCAAGACGGCAGAGGTTATGGATGCCAGCGGCACCCGTCACAAGGGCGTGCTGACCGCCGAGGATATGGCCAATTGGACGGCCACGATCGAAGAACCCACCACCTATGATTACCACGGCTGGACGATTGCCAAGACCGGCTCTTGGGGGCAGGGGCCGGTTCTGTTGCAATCGCTAGCACTATTGAAGGGCATCGATATCGCTTCGATGGACCCGGCAGGCGTCGATTTCGTCCACACGGTCGTGGAAGCCATGAAGCTGTCCTATGCAGACCGTGAAGTCTATTATGGCGACCCGGAATTTTCTCAAATCCCGATCCAGACGCTGCTTTCGGATGGCTATAATGACGAGCGCCGCAAGCTGATCACCGACAAGGCCTCGATGGATTTGCGCCCCGGTCGCATTCCCGGCTTCGATGCGCAGCATGATCTCACCATGACCATGCTCAATTCCATGGCTGGCATCGGTGCCGTCTATGAACCCACCATGTCGCACCTTACCGAAAAACGCGGCGATACCGTGCATATCGATGTCATCGACCGTGACGGGAACATGGTGTCGGTCACGCCATCGGGTGGCTGGCTGCAATCCTCGCCGATCGTTCCGGGCCTCGGTTTTTGCCTCAATTCCCGCGCGCAGATGTTCTGGATGCAGCCGGGTCTACCCACATCTCTCGCACCCGGCAAGCGCCCGCGCACGACGCTGACGCCATCGCTCGGCCTTTTCGAGGGCAAGCCGACGCTCGCCTTCGGCACGCCGGGCGGTGACCAGCAGGACCAGTGGCAACTGGCCTTTTTTCTGCGCTATGCGCATTTCGGCATGAACTTGCAGGAAGCCATCGACCTGCCGCTGTTCCACACCACGCATTTCCCCGGCTCCTTTTATCCACGCACACGCCAGCCCGGCAATGTCATGATCGAAAGCAGCATTGGCGAGCAGGCGCTGTCCGATCTCAAGTCCCGTGGACATGACATTACCGCAGCCGATCCTTGGACCGTGGGTCGCCTGACCGCCGCACGGCGGGATGCCGATGGTCTTTTGAGGGCCGCCGCTACGCCACGTCTCATGCAAGCCTACGCAGTGGGAAGATAATCGTCATGACCGAAGCCGCAAAAGCAGCACCGCGCGAAACCGTTCTTACGGTTCAAAACCTCACCACTTCTTTTCTGGTGGATGGAGAGTGGAAGAGTGTCGTGCGAGACCTCTCCTTCGAGGTTAGGGCTGGGGAAACGGTTGCCATTGTTGGGGAAAGTGGGTCCGGTAAAAGCGTCACCTCCTTGTCGGTGATGCGCCTGCTGGAAGCGCGCTCCAGCCGCATCGAAGGCAAGGTGCTGCTCGGGGGGCGGGATATTCTCGCCATTTCCGAGAACGACATGCGCAGCGTGCGCGGCAACGACATGGCGATGATCTTTCAGGAGCCGATGACATCGCTCAACCCCGTCTTCACCATCGGACGGCAGATTTCCGAAGTTCTGACGCGTCACAAGGGCATGACCAAGGCGCAGGCGCGCGCTGAAACCATCAGGCTTCTGGAGAAGGTGCGCATTCCCAACGCCGAAAGTCGTTTCGATGAATATCCGCACCAGTTTTCCGGCGGCATGCGTCAGCGCGTCATGATCGCCATGGCACTGGCGTCGAAACCGAAGCTCCTGATTGCCGATGAGCCGACAACCGCACTCGACGTCACGATCCAGGGCCAAATCCTCGATCTCATCAAGCAGTTGCAGGAAGAAGAGGGCATGGCCGTTCTCTTCATTACGCATGATATGGGCGTCGTCGCCGAAATTGCCGATCGCACCATCGTCATGTTCCGGGGCGATCAGGTGGAAACCGGCGAGACAGCCGACATCTTCCATCACGGACAGCACCCCTATACCCGCGCTCTGCTTGCCGCTGTTCCCAAGCTTGGTTCCATGCAGGGGCATGACTGGCCTTTGCGCTTCCCGCGGGTCGATATGGCGAGCGGCGTCATTTCTGATTCGAAGGAAGTGTCCGATACCGTGGAGGGTGGCCTGACGCCGGTTCTGTCGGTCAAGAATCTCGTGACGCGTTTCGATATCCGCTCCGGCCTGTTCGGACGCACCACCGGTGCCGTTCACGCCGTCGAAAACATTTCGTTTGATCTGTTTCAGGGGGAGACCCTGTCGCTTGTCGGCGAGTCCGGCTGTGGCAAGTCGACCACCGGGCGCTCGATTGCGCGTCTGGTGGAACCACGCAGTGGAAACGTGACGCTGGATGGTTTCGATGTTTTGAGGCTTGATCAGGTGGCGCTGCGCAACATGCGCCGCAGTGTGCAGATGATCTTCCAGGACCCGTTTTCCAGCCTCAATCCGCGCATGACGGTGGGCTATGCGGTGGCCGAACCGATGATCAAACACAAGATCGCATCATCATCGCAAGCCAAGCAGATGGCGGCTGATCTATTGGAACGGGTCGGGCTGTCGCCGTCGATGATGGATCGCTATCCGCATGAGTTTTCCGGTGGTCAGCGCCAGCGCATCGCCATTGCGCGCGCACTGGCGCTTAACCCGAAGGTCATCATCGCAGATGAAAGCGTGTCGGCCCTGGATGTTTCGATCAAGGCGCAGGTGTGCAATCTGCTGCTCGATCTACAGGAACAGTTCAAGATCGCCTTCCTGTTCATCAGCCACGACATGGCCGTGGTGGAACGCGTCAGCCACAGGGTCGCGGTCATGTATCTGGGTGAAATCGTCGAAATCGGCCCACGCGCATCGATTTTTGCCAATCCGCAGCACCCCTATACCAAGAAGCTGATGGCTGCCGTGCCGGTGCCCGATCCGGCCCGGCGAGGCCTTCGCCGCAACGCGCCGATCGATGAACTGAAAAGCCCCATTCGTCCGACGGGCTACGTTTCGCCGGAAAGAACCTATCGATCCGTTTCGCCAGGACACCAGGTGCTGGTCTGAAGAGATTATGGCGAGATCAGCCGGTCTGGCTTCGTTTTCGCGTGACGCGCGCACTGCCCTGCGGTTCCAGAGGCTTGATATCGTTGCTGTGCACGATGCGGTTTCTGCCGGATGCCTTGGCAAGGTACAGCGCTTTATCGCACGCCTTGAACAGTGCCTCGAACGTTGTGTGGTCTTCCCGATCGGCAACGCCGCCGGAGATGGTGATGCGATAGCCTTTGCCGCCTGCAGAGAACGGTTTGGCGGCAATCAGTTCCGCGCATCGCTGCGCCAGAGCAAGGCGCTCTGTCCGGCTCAGCGCAGAGATCAGAACCGCAAACTCTTCTCCACCGATCCGGGCAACGGCTCCGCCGTGTGAGAAGATGTCCGAAAGCTGGTTGGCCACCGAGATAATGGCTTGGTCACCGATATCATGGCCGTATCGATCATTGATGGACTTGAATTTATCGATGTCGAACAGGATGAGGGACGAATTGGACGGCGCACGAGTGGCCTCTTCCAGAAACGCTCTTCTATTCAGCAAGCCGGATAGCATGTCGGTCTTGCTCAAGTGCTCGAATGCCGCCCGCGAAATTGTGAGATGATGGATGGCAAGGCCGACAATATAGACGATGGAAAACGTCAGGCTTGATGCCACGAGCGTGGAGATGATGACGCCAACGGTCGCTGCCGGAACGACGTCATAGGGCAACAACCCCAACGCATCCAACGTGTAATGCGCGATAACGTTGAGAATATCCGCCACCAGCGTCACATAGATCGCGACGGTCAGCGCAAACGACAGGACATCGCGACGCGTTTCGAAACGGTTTGTGCAACACGCTTCCTTCACGTAACGATCGATAAATGCGAGCATAGCCCGTGGCTCCATAGGTGCGTATGAATACGCTACGCGCATAAGAGACTATAAATGGATTGAAGAGTCATGAATGGGGTGCTGCAAACAGCTTTTGAGCATGTTGGCCTCTTTCGAAAAGCGAAACTGGTGATGCCGAATTGACCGGACACGATATCTCGCAGCGACCAGATGCAGCCCGTCTTGCGACCACGGATCGCCTCGATATCTATGTCGATGGCTCCTATGATGTCGCGTCGAAAAGGGGCGGCTGGGCATTCGTGGTGCTTGATGGCGATCACACTGTTGCAAGCCAGTCGGGCAGTTTTGACGCCGATACGAACAATGCGCTGGAAGTTGTGGCAACACTGAACGCCGCACAGTGGGTGCATGAAAACGCGCGCTCGTGTCCGGTCACGATCTGGTCGGATTCGATGCATGTCGTCGAGGGTTGCAACCATTGGCGGCCCATCTGGCGCAACAATGGCTGGAGGCGTTACAGTCCCAATCCGCGCACCCGAAACCGTCGTATCGCCGACTGGCAATTGTGGGCGGCTTTGCATCGATACCTCTGCGAAAACCCGTTGCTTGATGTTGCCTGGTGCAAGGGACATCAGGGAAACATCGGCAACGAACTGGCAGACAGGCTGGCCGGCGCGGCGTATTGCTCGGCTCTCCTACCGTGAAAGCCGAGATGTCACCGCGCAGGCCTTCCTCTTATGAAACGCTGACCGGCTTGGAGCGCAACCTGCTTGCGGTTGCCGGGTCGGCCCGTCGGCAAAGCTGAGGCGGCAGGCCCTTCATGATGAGCTCCGCGTCCGCGACCGCCATCGATCCCAATTGGTAGAACGCATCACGTGTTCCGCCGCTGCGATGGGCCGACAGCAGCAAGCCGGGGATTGAGCGTACCGGATCGTCAGCCGCCACTGGTTCTTCCGGAAATACGTCTGTGGCGGCGCGGATATGGCCCGACTTCACCGCATCGAGCATGGCTGGGAAGTCAACGACAGCGGCGCGGCTCATCAGCAGAAATGCGGAGCCCGGCTGCATCAGGTCGAATTGCTGTTTGCCGATGAAGCCCTGATTTTCACTGGTAACGCTGGCAAACACATAGACCACCCGGCACCGGGAAAAGACATCGTCCAGATTGCTCGGGACGCAGTCCAGCCGTTCGATGATCTCTTTCGGCAGCCAGGGGTCGTAGACATGGACCTCGTTTTTAAACGGGCGCGTCAGTTCGCGCAGTTCTTTGCCGAGGTCTCCAAAGCCGATGATGCCGATGGGTGCGCCTGCATATCGGAAGGTATCCGTGTTTCCGGCAAGACCATACTCCTCGACACCATCGCGAAACTGCCGGTCGGCAATGGTGATGCCGCGTGCTAGATCAAGCGCCATGCCAAGGGACGCTTCCGCCACCGGTGACGAAAAGGCGGATGCCGGCGTGATGACCCAGATGCCGCGTTCCACACAGGCCTGATAGTCGATGTTCGGCATGAAGTTGGATTCGACATTGATGATGGCCTTGAGTTTCGGTGCGCGGTCGAGGCGTTCCTTCGGCATGTCAGTCTGGCCGAAAATCAGCACCGTATCGGCAAGCAATGCATCCACCTGTTCGTTCGGCATTTGCCGATCTTCCGAAACGATCACCTCTCCCAGCCTCTCCAGCCGTGCGCGGACATCCGGCTCCATGATGAGATCGAGTGTGCGCGGCAATGGATCGACCAGCACGATATTTCGTTCAGACATAATACCTCCCTCTAGGTCTTGGATTGGTTGCCGTCAGGCTTTGAATGTTGCCACCCGGTAAAGATAAAAGGCGATCATCAGGACAAGAACGCCGGTTGCAACCGGGTTGATATAATCTTTCACCACCCCATAGGCCTGCCCGAGGCCAAAGCCTGCGAAGGCAAGCGCGGCGGTCCAGATGACGCTGCCGATGGCAGAGTATAGGAGGAACCATGCGAATGGCATTCTGGCGATGCCAGCAGGCACCGAAATCAGCGTGCGTACCGTCGGCACCAGCCTGCCGAGAAGCACCGATAGCCTGCCGTGTTTGCGAAAATGATGACCGGCGTTCTCGACGTCAGATGGAGACATGGTGAGCCAGCGCCCGTAACGGGCAGCGATGGCCATCAGCTTTTTCTCACCCAGAAGGCGCCCGAGGAAATACCAGGGGATGACACCCGCAACAGACCCCAGCGACCCCGCTGCAATAACGGAAAAGATCGAGGTGTTGCCCTGGCTTGCCAGATACCCTGCCAGCGGCATGATGAGTTCCGAGGGAATGGGTGGAAAGATGTTTTCGAGAAACATCAGCAAGGCTATGCCGAACACACCCAGCTGCTCCATCGTCGCGTGAACAAAACTTTCCAAGGGCCCCCGACCATCATTTGCGGCCAAGCCCGGCGCTGGCATGCCTTTTCGTGTTCGGCTGTAAGCCGAGCGACATATTGAATGGGCAAATTAGACAAAGATAAGGGCAGACGACACAGGTTTTGAGAAAATTTGCGCTATTGCCGGGTTGCGTTCTGGCCTATACCGCACAGCAGCAAACGCATGGGGCTTGGAATGACATCTGTACTTGTCGAAGGCGAAACGTGCTGGAAGATTGCCGATGCGGATCGCGTGACCGTCATCGTCGATGCCGCCGCCTTTTTTCAGCATGCCCGCAGCGCCATGCTGAAGGCGGAGCGGTCGATCTTCATGATCGGCTGGGATTTCGACAGCCGCATCGACCTCGTCCCAGGCCAAGCCGAAGACGAAGCGCCGGAGAAACTCGGCAGCTTCCTGAACTGGCTGGCAAAACGCCGTGATGATCTCGACGTGCGCATTCTCAAATGGGACATCGGCCTCATCAACTCGATCACGCGAGGCGAGACGCCGTTTTACATTCTCCGCTGGTTGTTTTCCAAGCGCGTGCAGTTGAAACTCGATAGCGCCCATCCGCCTCTGTCGGCCCACCACATGAAACTCCTCGTCATCGATGATCGCATCGCGTTCTGCGGCGGCATCGATATGACAGTGGGGCGTTGGGATACGCGCGAGCATCTGGAAAACGACAAACGCCGCCGCTCCCCGCTGGGTTTTTCGCAAGGCCCATGGCACGACGTGACGAGCTGTATCTCGGGCGATGCGGCCGCGGCACTCGGGCAACTTGCCAGAACCCGGTGGGAACTGGCGACGGAAGAGAAGCTGGATGCAGTGACCGTATCATCCGATCCATGGCCCGACGCGCTGGATGTCGATTTTCGCGATATCTCGGTCGCCATCGCGCGAACACTGCCGGAGTTCGACAAACAACAGCAGATATCGGAGATCGAGGCCGCCAAACTCGCCATCATCGCCTCGACGAAGACGTGCCTCTACATCGAAAGCCAATATTTCGCGTCGCGAAAAATCGCTGAAGCCATCGCCGCCAGACTGCAGGAAGCCGACGGCCCCGAGATTATCCTCATCAACCCGGAAGGTGCAGAAGGCTGGCTGGAAGCAAAGGCTATGGATTCCGCACGCATACGCCTGATGAAACTCGTCCGCGACGCAGACCATCACAACCGTTTCCGGCTGATGTATCCCGTCAATGACAAGAGAACGCCGATCTACGTCCACGCCAAGGTGATGATTTCGGATAACAGATTGATCAAGATCGGCTCAGCCAATCTCAACAATCGTTCCATGGGCTACGATACCGAGTGCGACATCATCATCGAAGCCCGCCCGGATCAGGATATCTTGGCCGCAAAAATCATCGAACACCGTGACGGACTGATCGCCGAACATCTGGGATGTGATCCAAAGGATCTGCATCGCCAGATCGAGAAGCACGGTTCGGTCATCCGCGCGATTGATGTGTTGAACCAGGAAAAGGGTCGTGGGCTGGTCGATGTGCCCATGCGAGATTTGACAGCAGACGAAGAACTCTTTGCCGAATCCGACATAGCCGATCCCGAACGGCCAAGTAGCGTGAAGGAACGCGTCACGCGGCGCTTCAAACGTCGTCGCGCCGGCTGAATGGAGCGGAGTTAACCGTCCATTCCCGCCGCGCAAAGATCAGGCCGCAGCCAGCGCTTTTTCGATATCCTGTATCGAGTGTCCAGTCAGGTCCTTGTCGAGCTCACCCAACAGCACGTCCGACAGAGACTTGTGATAACCCTTGCGCATTTCGCCTAGCGTGCGCGGTGCAGCGATGATCACAAGTCCTTTGATCTTGCCGTCCAGAACCTGCTTGTTCAGCATCTGCGCCACGCCCGCGCTAAAGCCGTCCTCATCCTGCTGGCTATCATCAGGATTGGCAGAACTGCTGGAATGACGAGCGCCCGATGATATCTTGGTATCATCGACACCAGCGTTCTGCATCGCCGTCAGCTTCACATTCTGCGCATCGCCATCATTCTTGAAAAGGCTCAACTTCTCACCATCCGCAACAGCAACGACCGTGTTCTGTGGAATATCCATAGTCTTCTCCCATGTTTTTGTATCGGGCTTTACGGCCCGCATAGGAGAACCGATCGAGGGGTGATCTGTTCCGTGTTGCCATTTGGTTTGATCACGATCGTGCGAATACGAGCACGACACCGCAGTGCAACCAAGGCGAATAATATTTATGATATCATCAAAATGAGCGCTGTTGACACAATGATTGATTGCATTATGTTCGGATTTTTACACTTGACTGATATTTCCGATCACCGGGGTTCCCCATGACCGACCAGCTTTCGTCCTCCGATTTCATCCAGGCCAGCCGTGTTTTGAAGGTCAAGTCGCCACTGGGTGAAGACCAGTTGCTGCCCGAGCGCATGGAGATCAGTGAAGGCGTATCCCAGCTTTTCGAGATACAGCTGAATGTCCGTGCCAAGAAGGAAGCGGTGAAGCCGGAAGAGCTGATCGGTCGTCTGGTCGATGTCTCGGTCGAGGTGCAGCAGGGCGATGGCCAGGATGGCAGTGGTGTCCGCCGTCCCTTCAACGGGCTTGTGACAGACCTGCATGAGGGGCCACCCATCACCCGTGGCCTGCGCTCCTACGCCATGACCATCCGTCCACAGATGTGGCTGCTGTCGCGACGTTCCGACTGCCGCATATGGCAAAACAAGACCTCTATCGATATCGTCGAAACGCTCTTTTCCGAACACGGCATTCCGGCACCAGATACGTCCGGCGTTATTAAACCTCCGCCTGCACAAGAATACAGCGTCCAGTTCAATGAACTGGACCTCGATTACCTGTTGCGTCGCTTTCAGGAAGACGGTCTTTTTTACTGGTTCAGCCATGAGGACGGGTCTCACAAGCTGCATGTGGCCGATACTGCCAATGGATGGCTTGGACCATCACCTTCAGCACAGGGTGAAAGCAGAGTGAGACTTGCACAGGGATCGTCGGATCGCAACCACATCAATGACTGGGCCCGCCGCTTTTCCTATGTGCCAGGCCAGCGCGCGGGGGCCGACTGGAATTTCGAGACACCTTCGATGGTGCCGGGCACGATGACACCATCGCTGGTGCAGATGCCGGACGCCACCAAGCGCGAACTCTACGAATACCCGGCCCGCATCAAGACGGTAGAAGAGGCAGAGCGTGCCCAGAAGCTGCGGGCACAATCGATAGAAGCCGATCATGACCGCGTCTTCGGCGGATCGACCTCCCGCATTCTGGAAGCCGGCCGTCGCTTTACGCCTTACGAGGAAGCGCATCCAGAGCATGAATATGAAGAACACGTCATCATCCGGGCCAGCCACACCATCGTGGATCGCTCCTACGAAACCAACAGCAACGAGCCGGAATACCGCAACGCCTTCGAGGCCATCCCTGCACGCGTACCGCTGACGCCGCATCGCACCACCAAGCGCCCGAAGATCGAGGGCACGCAAGTCGCCATCGTTGCAGGCCCCGAGGGCGAGGAAATCCACCCGGATCAATATGGCCGCATCAAGCTCTGGTTCCCGTGGGACCGCAAGGCGAAGAAGGATGGGACAGATACCTGCTGGGTGCGCGTGGCGCAAAACTGGGCTGGCTCCACGTGGGGCGGCCAGATCATACCGCGCATCGGCATGGAGGTGATGGTGGCCTTCGTGGACGGTGATCCGGATCGCCCGCTTGTGACGGGTGTCGTGCCGAATGCAAGGCAGAAGGTGCCGTATGAGCTACCTGCGAACAAGACGAGAAGTGTGTTCCGTACACAGACCCACAAGGGGCAAGGTTTTAACGAGCTGAGATTTGAAGACGAGATGGGGCGCGAAGAAATATTTGTTCACGCTCAACGTGACCTCAACTCCGTGATAGAGCATGATGAAACACGTCTGATCAAACAAGATCGCCTTAGTCGCGTCGGGGGAAATGAGGAACTACGCATCGACGGGATGCAGAGCACGGATATCGTCGGCGCATATAATATCACAGTTGGCGGGAGCTTTATTCAGTCAGTCGGACTTTTGGCGGCAATTCCCTCAGTTGCGCAGTTATTCTTTAAAGCGGATCAAACTGCAGCGCTGATGAAGCTCAGCTCGAACTACGCCACTCGGGTACCGATGCCTATGACGGGTAACTACACGTTGAACGTAAGGGGGGACATCCAAATATTCTCAGGGGAATCTTATCGCTTGTTTTCAGGCTCGGATGTCAGTCTGCAAGCCGATGGCTCTGCCGATCTGATGGCTGTTGGCCTGTTACATCTCAGTTCCGGCCTTTCCATGAGCATTGCATCTGGGACAAGCATCAAAACAACTGCAGAAAAGGAAATCACAATCGAATCTGGAGAAAAGATCACGCTCAAATGCGGGACTTCCACAATCACGCTTGCTGATGGACACATAGAGATAAAGGGCCAAACAATTTCGCTTCTAACAGGAAATGGGGGCGCGCAACCCAAAGGCGAGGAGAAGGCGTGATGGTAGGTCCCGAAGTTGAAGGCGAAGTGATCCCGATTCCGACTCCTAGACCACAGTTTGATGAACCTCTATCCAATCGAGTCAATAATCCTCCAATCCCGCTTTCTCGTCCAGTTGACGAGATTGAACCCGATTCAGGCCAAGATATCATTGAACCTCCTAATATAGAGAGGAACAAGGCACGTCACCTTACGCAGGGCGAAGTCGCCATGGCTCGGAAATACTTTAAAGATTCTGTAAATTACGACGCTGTCACCCTAAAGCGTGGAAACTTTATTATAGGTCAAGATCAGAATACAGCGATGACACCAAACGGGAATATGTATTTTCCCGGAGGTATCTATAAAAATGACTTCTCGACTACTGCATTAGGTAATAGGTCATTTTTTATCCACGAAATGGTTCATGTGTGGCAACATCAGAACCGTGTCACAGGAGATATTCGTTGGCTTGGGATACTGTCTATGGGGGAATATGGAAAACCGGGCCCCTACACCAAAACGCCTGGGAAATTTCTTTATGACTACAGATATGATCCATTCAGCACAGATGGTGCGTTAGACCTGACAGATTTCGGGTTTGAGCAACAGGCTGCGATCATTGAAGATTATTATCTGATCATCAATGGCGCATCGCCTAGGAATGCCGCTTCTAATTATACGAAAGATTACTACGATTCAATGACATACGGCCTTCTTAGAAATTTTCTGAGAAATCCCAGCTACGCAAAAGGCAAGGGCCAAGATCGCCGGCGTCGTCCATAGGAGGAGGAGCTAATTATGATAGCTCGCATTTTGATAGTTTTAGGTCTCTTAACATCAATTATGGGTTCAGTGCAGGCGCAGGACAAAAAGAACCGCTTTGACGAATGCTCGTTGAACACTTTGCCATGCCAGTCTCGTGTCATTGTGGGTGGAAATAGCGCTAACTGTATTTCAGTCTACAGCCCCTCTCTTAAGAGCATGTACGTGACCGGGATAACTGTAGCTCGGATTACTTTTGGAATTTCATCGACAATACAATCTTCCTTTTACGGAGGCAAACTCAATGGTGCAGCCCTCGTCAGCAAGGATAAGCCACTGTGCTTATGCCGCTCCTATGGCGGCTTTAAAAACGAAGAAATTTGCCGTCCGAATTCATTGCCAGCAGGAAAGTATGGGGTTTATCTGAACATTCGACCGCTTGAAGATTTAAACGGAAATCGCAATTTCGATGAGACGCTTGGCGTATCTGAGTTTCGTGTAGATGCGTCTGGACGCATCACAAATTTACCTTTGTAGATGATCGCAAAATCCGAGGCTTATCAAAGCGACGCGTGCTTAGAAAGAAAGAACATGATCGTGCCCGTGGTGTGCATAGGAGACCGAACCTCACATGGAGGCGAGGTCATAGAAGGTTTCCCTCATGCCGATGTTAATGGACGGATCCCCGCTGGGGTGGGCCATCAGGTTAGTTGCCCGAAGTGTGGCGGGACCTATCCAATCGTTGGACCAGGACCGGGGCCAACCCTTAACAACATTGAAATTGCCGCAGATGGAATGTCTACGGCCTGCGGTGCGAAACTGATAGCGAAGGAAACTGACGTCAAACTTGGCTGAAAGAGGAGCTGGCTTGGCACCTTGCAGTCATTTCTATCATCTTGGCTAGGATCAAGACACCCAATAACTAGGAAAATATTCATATTTTGATTTACAACGAGAGATTTTTCCTTTATAGTGTTTGAAGTCGCGTTCTCGTGCTGGCAGCACCAGATGAAGAATGTGGCGGGTTTTGTTTTGATGGGTACTCAGTCGTCTGAGCAGAACTCGATAAATGAAATGCTCGCCGTGCAGGCGGAATAACCCGTTGGTGACCCTATGGGCAGAACGGGCTTTCTTATTGCGCATCGATGTATTTCGCGCATGGCTGAGTTTGGAATGCGGATATTGGCAGAGAAGTAGGAAGACGAGAAAGATTAGATTTCAGCCTGGTGTGCGGGCCCGGATGCTGGCTGGAAATGCGGTGTGATAGTTGGGGCGCTGAGAGGTGCCACACATATACAGTTACGAGGTAGCTTTCAGCGCCCCGTTGAATGGCTTGTTTAGCGTATGGTTGGACGAGCAACGAATGGTGATAACGCGAACTCGATGAGTTGCGTAAGGGAATGGGTGTGTCTTGTCGAAGGAAAGAGGTGAGATCGAGGGATAGAATACAAAGATATAAAATCGCTAAATCCATAATACTGCATATATATAAATATATATTTGCAGATCGAGCTTGCGTGTTAATATATAAATTACCTGCAATCAAGCGTGCGGATGGGTCTGGATAAGCGCGCGTATTTTTGGACAGAAACCAGCGGAAAAGCTCGGAATCGACTATAAATGAGGGGATTTGACTATGTGTGCACGGAAAATGGAGGGGAAGCAGGTGGTTTTTGGGTTCTTAACCGAGGCGGATCGAGATTACAGTAACAGTATCATGATAC
>NZ_BBJU01000006.1 GCF_000739935.1 Agrobacterium rubi TR3 = NBRC 13261
GCTGCCGACTACCGGGTCAATCACCGAACCGGATTTCGAGTTGGGCTATTCTCTTTCTCAGAACGAATGGGGGCAAGGTTACGCCACCGAAATCGCTTCAGCGCTACGCGACTGGTTTTTCGATCAAAATCTCGCGTCCAAGTTCGTTGCTTTCACGCATCCAGACAATGCCGCATCCCAAAACGTTTTAACAAAAATTGGCATGCGTTGCCGCATGCCGATGATAATTGACGGGCTCGAATGCCCGACTTTTGAATATTCTGCGCAGATGCGCAGCTAACTACCGAATCCGCTTAGCTGCAGGCTCTGGCACCAACTCGCCGTTCAAACGGCGGTCGAGGTAGTCTTCGCATTCGGCCATCAGCGTATCCACCTGGCCGTTGAAGAAGTGGTTTGCGCCGGGAACGGTGCGGTGGGTGATGAGGATGCCCTTTTGGGTCTTAAGCTTTTCCACCAGAACATTCACATCCTTCTCCGGCGCAACCTTATCCGCATCACCATTGATGATGAGGCCCGACGATGGGCATGGTGCCAGGAACGAGAAGTCGTAGGTGTTGGGTTGCGGTGCAATCGACATGAAGCCTTCGATCTCAGGGCGGCGCATCAGAAGCTGCATGCCGATCCATGAGCCGAAGGAGTAACCGGCCACCCAACAGCTCTTCGAATCCGGGTGCAGGCTCTGGACCCAGTCGAGCGCCGATGCTGCATCCGACAACTCTCCTGCGCCGTGGTCGAACTCGCCTTGGCTGCGGCCGATGGAGCGGAAGTTGAAGCGCAATGTGGTGAAGCCGCGCTTCTGGAACAGATAGAACAGCTGGTAGACGATCTGGTTGTTCATCGTGCCGCCGAACTGCGGGTGCGGATGCAGAATAATCGCAATCGGGGCGCTTTTTTCCTTGGACGGCTGGTAACGGCCTTCGAGGCGACCCGCAGGGCCGTTGAAAATGACTTCGGGCATATGTACTCCGGTCGTGTTTTTCTGTTTCTGAACCTTTTCCATGCGCAAGAAGACTTGACGCGGATGGTCAGCTTTTCTAAAACCCAGTTTAGAATTATTCGAAACTTCGTGTGCTGTCTGCACTGTTGGACGTGTCATAAGGCAAGCACGACGGAAATTTCAAGGAAAATGCGCTTTGGCGCATCAATCATAGGTAAACAGAGCCGATATCCCATGGGCAGCATGATGCGCACATATCTCGATTGGAACGCGACAGCACCTTTGCTGCCCGCCGTTCGGGATGCGCTCGTCTCTGCGCTGGATTTGTCCGGCAACCCGTCTTCCGTTCATAAGGAAGGCCGCGTGGTTCGCGCCGCAATCGAATCCGCGCGCCGCGATGTGGCTGCTCTGGTCGGTGCGCAGGCGTCGCAAGTCATTTTCAACAGCGGTGCGACGGAAGCTGCCAATCTGGTTCTTTCGCCTGCCTTCAAGATGGGGCGTTCGGCGCTTTCCATCGGCCATCTCTACGTTTCGGCCATCGAACATCCGGCCATTCGTGAGGGCGGGCGGTTCGACAAGGCTGATGTAAGCGAAATCGCAGTTACGGCTGATGGTATTCTAGACCTCGCGGCGCTTGAAGCTGCGCTGGCATCGCATGATGCCGCCAAAGGTCTGCCGATGGTTGCGCTGATGCTGGTCAATAACGAGACAGGCATTATCCAGCCCGTGGAAGAAGCTGCACGTCTGGTTCACGCTGCTGGCGGTCTGCTGGTTGTCGATGCCGTTCAGGCTGTTGGCCGTATTGCTGTCGATATCGAGACGCTTGGCGCGGATTTTCTGATTGTCTCCTCCCACAAGATCGGCGGCCCGAAGGGCATGGGCGCATTGATCTCGCGTGGTGAAGTGATGATGCCGAAGCCTTTGATCCACGGTGGCGGGCAGGAAAAGGGGCATCGTTCCGGCACGGAAAATACCTCTGCTATTATCGGGTTTGGAACGGCTGCCGTTGAAGCGTCGAAAAACCTCGATGGTGAAGCTGCGCGCCTGAATGGGCTGCGGGCCGTGCTGGAAGATGCGATGCGTGTGGCGGCGCCCGATGTCATTATTCATGGTGCCGATGCTGCGCGGGTTTGCAACACGACCTTCTTCACGCTGCCGGGCCTCAAATCCGAAACGGGGCAGATCGCATTCGATATTGAAGGTATCGCGCTTTCGGCAGGTGCTGCCTGCTCTTCGGGCAAGGTGGGCGAGAGCCATGTGCTGACGGCCATGGGGCATGATCCCAAGCTGGGTGCGCTGCGCGTATCGTTGGGCGCGGCGACGACTGAGGCAGATATCGACAAGGCCATAGCAGCTTTTGCCAAGATTGCCGGGCGGCGAAAGCTGGCCGTGCAGGCAGCGTAGGGCCAAAAACAATTGCGGAAAGTCAAATTTCCGCTTGCCGGAGAGTGTGAAAAGCGCCATCCGAACACTAAATAAGGCATGACGACGAAAGTTATGCTGGACACGAATGAAGGCGGGTCTTCCGTCTTGATACGTTGACAAGCCACCGGACCTTGGATCCGGCGAGATTGGAGAACGACTATGGCAGCGGTTCAGGAAACGATCGATCAGGTCCGCCAGATCGATGTGGACCAGTACAAATACGGTTTTGAAACCGAGATCGAAGTGGACAAGGCTCCGAAGGGTCTTTCCGAAGAGGTCATCCGTTTCATTTCCGCCAAGAAGGAAGAGCCGGAATGGATGCTTGCATGGCGTCTTGAGGCTTACCAGCGTTGGCTGACGATGGAAGAGCCCACCTGGGCCCGCGTCAATTACCCCAAGATCGATTTCAACGATCTCTATTATTACGCCGCACCGAAGAGCACACCCGGCCCGAAATCGCTTGAGGATGTCGATCCCGAGCTGTTGAAGGTTTACGAGAAGCTCGGCATTCCCTTGATGGAACAGGAAATTCTGGCTGGCGTCGAAAACCGTCGCGTGGCCGTTGATGCCGTGTTCGACTCGGTCTCTGTCGTCACGACCTTCAAGAAAGAGCTGATGAAGGCCGGCGTGATTTTCATGTCGATCTCGGAAGCCATTCGCGAATATCCTGATCTGGTGAAGAAATACATCGGCTCGGTCGTCCCGACGACGGACAATTATTATGCGACGTTGAACTCGGCGGTCTTCACCGATGGTTCCTTTGTGTTCGTGCCCAAGGGCGTTCGTTGCCCGATGGAGCTGTCTACCTATTTCCGTATCAACGAGAAGAACACCGGCCAGTTCGAACGCACGCTGATCATCGCGGAAGAGGGCGCCTACGTGTCCTATCTCGAAGGCTGCACGGCCCCGCAGCGCGACGAAAACCAGCTTCATGCTGCCGTGGTCGAGCTTGTGGCGCTTGATGATGCCGAAATCAAATATTCCACCGTCCAGAACTGGTATCCTGGTGATAAGGACGGCAAGGGTGGCATCTATAACTTCGTGACCAAGCGCGGCGATTGCCGTGGCCACCGTTCGAAGATTTCGTGGACGCAGGTGGAAACCGGCTCTGCCATCACCTGGAAATACCCATCATGCATTCTGCGCGGCGATGACAGCCGTGGTGAGTTCTACTCGATTGCCGTCTCCAACGGCCATCAGCAGATCGACAGCGGCACCAAGATGATCCACCTCGGCAAGAACACGTCGAGCCGCATCATCGCCAAGGGCATCGCTGCCGGTTTCTCGGAAAACGTCTATCGCGGCCAGGTTTCGGCGCATCGCAAGGCGACCAACACGCGCAACTTCACGCAGTGCGATAGCCTTCTGATTGGCGACAAGTGCGGCGCGCATACCGTGCCTTACATCGAAGCAAAGAACTCGTCCTGCCAGTTCGAGCACGAAGCAACGACATCCAAGATTTCCGAGGACCAGCTGTTCTACTGCCTGCAACGCGGCATTCCCGAGGAGTCGGCCATTGCGCTGATCGTCAACGGCTTCGTGAAGGATGTGATCCAGCAGTTGCCGATGGAATTTGCGGTTGAAGCGCAGAAGCTGATCGGGATTTCGCTGGAAGGTAGTGTGGGTTGATGTCTATGACAGGCGAAGATTCATTTTTTGATGAGTTGCCAGAAGACGGTGAGCTCGCTTTTATAAAATACGCCTTAAAGGTAAAAGACGAGATAATTTCCTATGATAATGACGGGGACCCGATTCCTGTGACTGTTGAGTTGTACCGCAGTCGTCTTATCCAGGTATCTTCGTTGTTTGAGCTTTCAGATGAGACCCTTCTCGCCGTGAACACTAATTCGGCTATAGATAATTGGGCCTCCGCAAAGGCATATTTGTTCGGCATAAGTGGTTTGCGCGACATCAAGATGCTTTCGGAATCTCGTAAAAAGCACTCTGTAGTTTTTGAATATGTGGAAATTGATGAACACTACAAAGGCAATATTCGAGATCTTGTTGATCGAATTAAAGCTAGGATTGACGCTGCCGATGTCGGCGTTGAGAAGCGCGACAGCTTATTCGGAAAGCTCAATTTATTCTTAAATGAGTTAGACAAAAGCAGAACCAAGCTCACTGCTTTGACTGCCGCTTTTGTGCAAGTTAGCGGTGCTGTAGGCGAGGCAGCAGAGAAGTTAGAGCCAGCTATCGAGTTGTTTGAACGCATCATGAAGGCAGTTGGTTACGGTAGCAAACCTATGCCTAGTCTGCCGAAATCGGAAGAGGATCAAAAACGACTTCCTCCACCAGACGTAAGCGACGAAGAGAAAGAGAACGAACATGCTTGAAATCATCGACCTGCACGCAAAGATCGCCGATACCGAAACCGAGATCATCAAGGGCTTGAACCTGAAGGTTGCGGCTGGGGAAGTGGCGGCTATCATGGGGCCGAATGGCTCTGGCAAGTCCACGCTGTCCTACATTCTGTCGGGCCGCGAAGATTACGAAGTCACTTCCGGTGACATTCTTTATAACGGCGAAAGCATTCTGGAACTGGACGCTGCCGAGCGTGCGGCCAAGGGCATCTTCCTTGCCTTCCAGTACCCGGTTGAAATTCCGGGTGTTGCCACCATGCAGTTCCTGAAGGTTGCGATGAACGAGCAGCGCAAGGCACGCGGCGAGGCTGAGCTGACGACGCCTGATTTCATCAAGAAGGTCAAGGAAGCTGCTGGCGATCTGAGGATCGACATGGACATGCTGAAGCGTCCGCTGAATGTCGGCTTCTCCGGTGGTGAAAAGAAGCGCGCCGAAATTCTGCAGATGGCGCTGCTGGAGCCGAAGCTTTGCGTGCTGGACGAAACCGACTCCGGTCTCGACATCGATGCGCTGAAGATCGTGGCCGATGGCGTCAACGCGCTGAAGTCCCCGGATCGCGCCACCATCGTCATCACCCACTATCAGCGCCTGCTCGATTACATCGTGCCTGATAGCGTTCACGTTCTCTACAAGGGCAAGATCATCCGTTCCGGCGACAAGAGCCTGGCGCTCGATCTGGAATCCAACGGTTACGCCGACATCATCGGTGAAGCAGCCTGATTGGCTGGGAAAGGTGATGTGATGAACATGCAAACAACCAACCGGCAGACGCCAGCGGAACTTGCGCTGGCAGACGCTTTCACCGCCAAGTTCAGCGCGCTGCCCGGCGACGGTAACGTCGTCGCTGCACGCGATGTGCTGTTCGATGATCTGAAGACCGGTGGCCTGCCGACACGTCGCGTCGAGGCCTGGCACTATACCGATCTGAAGACACTGCTACGTGGCATCCCTGAAGATGCGCCTGCACCCATGATCGAAAAGCGTGCCGCACTCGTTTCCGGTGCGCCGATTGCTTACGTCATGCACGGCAAGGCTATCGATTCCGAAATCGAAGGCTTCAGGATCGAAAGTTATGCGGAGAGCCTCACCGATGGCACCGCTGCGGCAGCTCTCGTTGCTGCGAGCAGGGACGATGCGATCGGTCGCATCAATGGCAGCTTCGTGCGTGATGGCCTGTCCGTCATCGTTCCCGATGATTCCGTTTTCGTCAATCCGCTAGAACTTCAGGCCATCCACGGTGCAGGGCAGGTGCATAGCCGTTTCCCTGTTACCTTCGGCAAGGGCTCCAAGGCAACGATCATCGAACGTCACCTTTCGGTGACTGGTGAAGCAGCCTTCGTGTCTTCGGTCAGCGAGATCGAGGTTCAGGACGGTGCGGAAGCGACTTACGTCATTCTCCAGCAACAGGGTGCAGCCGATACGCATCTCGGTCAACTGCGCATCGTCATGGGTGCGGATGCCACGCTGCGGCTGTTCGTCATCAATGCCGGTGGCAAGCTGGTACGTCAGGAACTGCGCGTCGATGTGAACGGTGAGGGCTCCGACCTCTCCATCCGTGGCGTCAACCTGCTGGGTGGCGAAACGCATACCGACGTAACCATGGTTCTCGGCCACAACGTGCCGAACACGACCTCGACGGAAGTGTTCCGCAACGTGGTGTTCGACCGTGCCAAGGGCATCTTCCAGGGCATGATCCGGGTTGCGCCCGATGCCCAGAAGACCGATGCCAAGATGGCCTGCAATACGCTGCTGATGTCCGACGATGGCGAGTTTTCTGCCAAGCCGGAACTCGAAATCTTTGCGGATGACGTTCAGTGCGGCCATGGTGCGACCGTTGCCGATATCAGCGACAACCATCTCTACTACCTGATGGCACGTGGCGTGCCACGGGCGAAGGCGCGGGCCGTGCTGGTCAATGCTTTTGTCGATGAGATCATCGAAGAGCTGGAAGACGAACAACTGGTGGAAGCGCTGGAAGACATCATCGCCAGCTGGCTGGAACATCATGCCTGATCGCGAACGCGCCGCCGTGGCCGCCCCTTATGACGTTGAAGCCGTGCGGAAGGATTTTCCGATCCTTTCGCGCGAGGTCTACGGCAAGCCGCTGGTCTATCTTGACAACGGCGCGTCCGCGCAAAAGCCGCAGGTCGTCATCGATGCCATCTCGAATGCCTATTCGAACGAATATGCCAATGTGCATCGCGGCCTGCATTTTCTCTCCAATGCCGCCACGGACGCTTATGAAGCATCGCGCGAAAAGGTGCGTCGCTTTCTGAATGCCGGTTCGGTGGACGAGATCGTCTTTACCAAATCTTCCACCGAAGCCATCAACACGGTGGCTTATGGTTATGGCATGCCGAAGATCGGGGATGGCGACGAGATCGTCATCTCGATCATGGAGCATCATTCCAATATCGTTCCATGGCATTTCATTCGTGAGCGGCAGGGTGCCAAGCTCGTCTGGGTGCCGGTGGATGATGATGGCGCTTTTCACATCGAGGATTTCGAAAAGAGCCTGACCGAAAAGACCAAGCTGGTTGCCATCACGCATATGTCCAATGCGCTCGGCACCGTCGTGCCGGTCAAGGAAATCTGCCGCATTGCGCATGAGCGCGGCATCCCGGTGCTGGTCGACGGCAGCCAGGCTGCCGTTCATATGCCGGTCGATGTGCGCGATATTGATTGCGACTGGTATGTGATGACCGGCCACAAGCTGTACGGCCCGTCGGGCATCGGCGTGCTCTATGGCAAGGCCGACCGCTTGAAAGAGATGCGTCCGTTCCAGGGCGGCGGCGAGATGATTCTCGACGTCTCCGAAGACGAAATCACCTACAACGAGCCGCCGCATCGTTTTGAGGCGGGCACGCCACCCATCGTGCAGGCCATCGGTCTTGGTTACGCGCTGGATTATATGGACGGCATCGGCCGTGCAGCCATTGCGGCGCATGAGGCGGATCTGGCTGCCTATGCGGCGGAACGTCTGCGCGAGATCAACTCGCTGCGCATCATCGGCAATGCGCCGGGCAAGGGTGGTATCTTCTCGTTTGAGCTTGAGGGCATTCACGCCCATGATGTCTCGATGGTGATCGACCGTCGCGGCGTTGCCGTGCGGGCTGGCACCCATTGCGCCATGCCGCTCTTGAAACGCTTCGGCGTCACCTCCACATGCCGTGCATCGTTCGGCCTCTACAATACGCGCGCGGAAGTGGACGCTCTGGCCGAAGCGCTGGATTACGCCCGCACATTTTTCGCCTGAAGGATCAGGATCATGACGACTGACATCACCGAGCAGACACCAGCCGTAACAGACGTTCCGGCAAAGGTTTCGACAATCGCATCGGATGAACTGGCGCGCATCAGCGACGACGTGATCGCCGCGCTCAAAACGGTCTACGACCCGGAAATTCCGGCGGATATTTTCGAACTCGGTCTTATCTACAAGATCGACGTGGAAGACGACCGCATGGTCAAGATCATGATGACGCTGACCGCCCCTGGTTGCCCCGTTGCCGGGGAAATGCCGGGCTGGGTGGAAAATGCCGTCGGTGCTGTCGAAGGCGTTTCCGGTGTGACTGTCGAAATGACGTTCGATCCACCATGGACGCCGGATCGCATGTCGGAGGAAGCGCAGGTTGCCGTCGGTTGGTATTGAGCCTTGATACCGGCTGACGATGAGACTAGATTCAATCCATGAAAGCATCGGGCCTTGAACCCGATTGTTGAAGGAGAATGGGCCCATGGGCTTTGCAGTAATGACGATGACCGAGGCTGCGGCTTCCCGTGTCAAAGCAATCGTCGAGAATTCCGGGCCAGACGCCAAGGGCCTTCGCGTAGGCATCAAAAAGGGTGGCTGCGCTGGCATGGAATACACCATCGACATGGTGACCGAGCCCTTCGCCAAGGATGATCTCATCGAGTTTCAGGACGCCAAAGTCTGGATCGAACCATCGGCTGTGCTTTATCTGCTCGGCACGCAGATGGATTTCGAGACGACGACGTTGCGCTCTGGGTTTACGTTTACGAACCCGAACCAGACATCGGCCTGTGGCTGTGGAGAGTCGGTAGAGTTGAAGCCTGCGGATCTGGCGGCACTGGCGAAACAACGCCAAGAGGCAGTTGGGGCTTAGGAAATTGTTTTGCGGTAGGTCGCAAACCTCACCTTCATCATGCTCGGGCTTGTCCCTGATATCTGCTAGGTCTCATTTCTCGCAACGTGATTAGATCCTCGGGACAGGCCCGAGGATGACGAGAGGGGTAGTCTGCGTCTTTATAGCGCTGCTTAAACCGCTTCCCGCACAGCAATCTCCGCCATGGCCAGCGCAGCTTCCCGCGTCTTCGCCGCAGCAATAAATCGTCCGTTGTGACAGAAGGTTGCACCTTCCACACCTGATGCCGTTTCCAGATCACCATTCGTCAGTCCGGCCCATGCGGCGGGCAGGTCGGCGCGCAGTTCGAAGCCTTCGTCGGCGCGGCGGATGCCGGTCACGCACCAGTCCTTGTCACGGGGGTGGACGACGAAGAGCAGGTGGTCTGCGCCGGCCTTGATGATGGCGGGGCGGAAGGGCATGCCTCGGGAGAGTTCCAGAACGCGGCTTTCGCCTGCGGCCTCGATCGAGCCAAGCACCTGCGTTTCTGCACGCAATTTCGCAGCTTTTTTCTCGATGCTGGCTTCAACGAAGCTGCGGGCGATGGCGAGGGCTGCGTGGAACGCGAGATCGTCGGCCTTCGGGTCGTCATTGTCGAAGGTGGGTTTCAGCGTTTCCAGCAGGGACGGCAGCGTCAGGCCTGCGAGAGGACCCGCGATCGATGGGCTGAGTGCGCCATTATCCGTGAGATCGATGGGCAAAACGAAGCTTTTGTCGAAAGACTGATGGATCGTTTCGGTGTGACCTTCTGGAATGCCGTAGGCTGCAAGATAGGCATGGCCGTAGTGCTTCCAGATCAGCCCAAACGAGCTGTAGGGCTGGCCGTCTTCCCGAAGCGGAGCGCCGCGCTGGTGATGGTCGAAAATGCGTGCGTCCGCGTCATAGGCACCGCCGACATCATAGATGATGCGGTCTTCGCTTGGCGTGATCCACTCCGGGGCGCGGCTACGAACGATCTTCGCCTGCGGGAACAGCCGGGTGAGGATGACGCTGGACAGCAGTTCATCGGCATGGAAGCCACCGGAATGGGTGACGAGAAAATCCACTGACATGGGAGGACCGGCCTTATTGTTCGGACAGAGCGTGATGACCGATCAGATACCGTTTGTGTGCCTACGCCGCAACCCGCCAATCAGGCGATTGCGGTGATTTCCAGCTCCTGATCGCCAACTTGCACGAGGTCACCCAACGCCTTGCCCAGAAGGGCGCGGGCAACGGGTGATACATGCGACATCGAGCCCGCCTTCGGGTCCGCTTCGTCTTCTCCAACGATACGAAATGTCTGCACGCGCCCGTCATCCCTGTCGAACGTAACCGTACTGCCGAAGGCGACGACGTCGTTGCTCTCAGGGGCTGGCATAGGCTGGGCCGTGTGCAGCCGTTCCGAGAAATAGCGAAGGTCGCGCATGTGCGGTGCCGCCAGTCGTCTCCGCTCATTGATATCTTCGATGGCGTTTGCCTCGTCGAAAGCCTTGCGGGCTTCATCAACCTGCGCCGCCAATGCTTTCAGCCCGGCTTCGGTGACGAGGTTTGGGTGTGGCGAGACGGGGCGATCGGGCAGCTGTGTTTCTGCTGCGGTTTCGGCACTCTCTTCTTTGACAAAGGCGACGCTCACTTCAAAACTCCTCTTTCATACCTTTCTTATATGGAGAGGGGATGGATGAATGACAACGGGCTGCGTCATTCATGCCGCAGCGCTTCGATGGGGCTGAGGCTCGCGGCTCTGCGCGCCGGGAAGTAGCCGAAGATAACACCGATGGCCGCCGAGAAGGCAAAGGCGAGCGCTATGATCGCCGGGCTGGTGACGAAGGGAACGCCGAGGAAGCTGACGACGCTATAGGCGAGGCCAAGACCGAACAATATGCCTGCTACGCCGCCGAAGGCAGAGAGCATGACGGCCTCCACCAGAAACTGTGTCAGCACCTGCTTTTCTAGCGCGCCGATGGCCAGGCGTATGCCAATTTCGCGCGTTCGTTCCGTCACCGACACCAGCATGATGTTCATAATACCGATACCGCCGACCAGAAGGCTGACGGCAGCGACTGCGCCCAACAGGCCGGTCAGCAGCGTCGTCGTGCCTGTCATGGCGGATGCGATCTGCGCCATGTCGTTGACGGTGAAATCATCATCGCGGCCCAGCGCTATGCGACGACGTTCGCGCAGGAGGTTTTCGATATCGGACTGAACCTTGGCCGTGGATACGCCGTCCTGCGCCGACACCATGATGCTTGAAATGGTGGTGGTGCCGCCGATGCGTCGCTGGTGGATTTTCAGCGGCATGATGATGGTGTCATCCTGATCGTCGCCCAGGCCGGATTGTCCCTTACGGGCGAGAACAGCGATGACAGGGCAGGCGATATTGCTGACGCGAATCGTCTGTCCAACCGGATTTGCCGAGCCGAACAATTCCTGACGCACGGTTTCGCCGATGATGCAGCCGATCTGCCCGCCGCGATCTTCCGCTGGCAGAAAGGTGCGGCCCTGTGACAGCGTCCAGTCCTGCGTGACCAGATAATCATTGGTGGTGCCGACGACGCTGGTGGAATGGTTCTTGCCGCCATAGATCACGGTGGCTGCCGAGCTTCTGTTGACCGGCGCGACCGCTCTGATGCCGCTCAGCTGATCGCGCATGGCCTGTATGTCGTGGTCGTTGAAACGCTTTGCCTCGGTACTAGCACGGCCGGGGCCGAACTGGCCGGGGCGAACGAACAGCATGTTGGTGCCAAGGCGTGACAGTTCCGATTTCACCTGTGCCGTCGTGCCATTGCCGATCGTGACCATGGCGATGACGGCGGCCACGCCGATGACGACGCCGAGCACGGTCAGAAACGAGCGCAGAATGTTGCGGCTGATGGCGCGCAGTGCGAGGCGCGCGGTTTCAAGAAACATCTGCAACCTCCTGCCGTTCGGCGGCGCTGTCTGATTCCAGATGCCCATCCTTGAAGCGCAGCAGCCGGTTGCCGTAGGCGGCTATGTCTTCTTCATGCGTGACCATGACAACGGTAATGCCCCTGTCGCGGTTGAGCGAGGTGATCAGCTCCATGATTTCGGTGCTGGTCTTGGTATCGAGATTGCCGGTCGGCTCATCGGCTAAAAGCAGGGCAGGGCGTGTCACGATGGCTCGGGCAATGGCCACGCGCTGTTGCTGACCGCCGGAAAGCTCCTGCGTGGTGTGGTGCTCGCGTCCTGCCAAGCCAACCTGCGCCAGCGCTTCCATGGCCTGCGGGCGTCGTTCTGCCGCCTTCATGCCGCGATAGATCAGGGGCAATTCCACATTCTCGACGGCAGATGTGCGTGGCAAGAGGTTAAAGCCCTGAAACACGAAACCCAGCATGTGACGACGCAACAGCGTCAGTTGCTCGTTATCGAAACCGCTGGTGGGCACGCCCTGAAACAGATACTCGCCCGCTGTCGGGGTATCGAGGCAGCCGATGATGTTCATCGACGTGGATTTGCCGGAGCCGGAGGGGCCCATGATGGCGACGAATTCCCTCTCATGGATAGCAAGACTGACGCCATCCAGCGCGCGGATCGTCGCTTCGCCAAGGCCATATTGTTTGATGACGCTGCGAAATTCGATGAGGGGCTGGGCTGTCATTGGCTCATCCCGCATCAGTTGCTGCGCTGGGTGGCATCGGTGATAACCTGATCGTCCGCGGTGATCTCTCCCGATTTGATGGCCGTGAATTGCCCATCGGTGGAGCCCGTCTCGATCTGCACGGAGACGGGCGCATTGTTGCGCAACACCCAGATACTGCGTTTCGTTACGGCCTGATCGCCACCACCACCGCCACGCTGGCGGTTCATGCGCGGTGGGCGGAAAAGACCCATCAAGCCGCCGCCACGTGATGCCTGCTCGCGCGGAGGTGTATAGCGAAGCGCAGCATTGGGAACGAGGATCGCGTCTTTCACCTGCTCGACGACGATGTTGGCCGTTGCCGTCATGCCGGGGCGCAGCAGCAGTTCGGCATTGTCCACCGTCAAGATGCCTTTGTAGGTCACGACATTGGAGACGGTTTCCGAAGCGAATCGTACGGTTTCGATGGCCGCGGGAAAACTCCGTTCCGGATAGGCATCCACGTTGAACGTCGCGGTCTGCCCTGTCTCCACCTTGCCGACATCCGCCTCATCGATGGCCACCTGAAGCTCCATATGGCGCAAGTCACCAGCGATAGTGAACAGCACAGGTGCATTGAGCGAAGAGGCGACGGTTGCGCCGGGATCGACATCACGCGTCAGAACCACCCCGTCGATTGGGGATACGATCTTCGCCTTGCTGAGATTAAGATCTGCCAGACGCAGATCGGCCTCGGACGACAGAACCGATGCGCTGTTGACTTCAAGTGTTGCGGCAGCAGCGTCATAATTGAACTGCGCCACTTCCAGATCCTGCTGGCTGGACACGCGGCTTTGAACCAGCGATCTCAGCCGGTCCATCGATGATTTGGCAGACCCCAGGTCTGCCTGTGCCTTCAGGACGCTGGCCTTGGCGGAGGCAAGCTTGGCGCGCGCGCTTTGCACGTCCGCCTCCAGCTTGTTGGTATCCAGTTCGGCCAGCACATCGCCGGATTTGACCGCGCTGTTATAGGTGACATTGACCTTGCGGATGGTACCGGAAAGCTCGCTGGAAATATCCACCTGATCTGTCGGCTGCACCGATCCGGTGGATGTGACGATGACGGACAGCTCGCCCTTCTTCACCGGCTGTGTCGTATAGGTGTAAGCAACGCCCGACCCACCGGCGACATAATAATAGGCGCCAGCACCCGCCAGCGCCAAAAGCGCGACGGTGACATAGACAGAACGACGCGATTTCTTTTTGCCCGATTTGGCCGAAACCAGAATGTCACGCAGATCCGGCGACGGTGTCGGCGTGGTCGATATCGAGCTCTTATCGTCGGCAGACGTCATTCAATGGTCCTATCAAGACAATGCCAAAGGAGGCGGGCGGCCTTTGCAAAAGCCGCAGCGCTCGTAAGCGTTATCGCGTCTTTCGGCAGCGTTTCCTCACAATTATCCCCGGCTTCGCATAGCTTTGGTGCCGGGTGAAGTGAAAACTTCGTAATAATGGCGTGCGGAACGGTATCAGCCCGTTTCAGATGCCTCGATAAAAAAACAAAAGAAAAGATGATTTTACCTGTTGCAGGGCAGGGATGAACCGTGTATCTCCCCACCATCGAAAGACGGAGTGTAGCGCAGTCTGGTAGCGCATCTGGTTTGGGACCAGAGGGTCGGGAGTTCGAATCTCTCCACTCCGACCACTTTCTCGGAAGTCATATTTTACAATGACTTCGGCAATTTCCCCAAGAAATTGATTGAAGATTTAAGCGCTCACCATTCACGTGTAGCGCTTTTTGCTTCTCCCTTATGCCACATACTGGAAGTATGCCCAGGCCGCGGCGAAGAAGGCGATGACGCCGACGACGATTGCCAGTTTGCGCAGTTGCGGGTTGGGCTTGCGCGGCTGTTTGGGTGGTTCCGGTTTGCGGAATTTGATGACGTTTTCGTTCATGTCTGAGATCCCATTGAATTGCTGGCCGATAAAATATGCTTCGCTGGCAACGTGCAAGACGGGGACGGGTCTTTTCCGTGTTGATGGCTTTTATGGTTTCCGCAATATGCGTGTCGCGAGCGGCTTGACTTCGAGGGTGAGTCGGTCCAATTGAGTTTTGCTATCGCGTTGTTATCAATCTATGATGCGTGATGGCGAGAAAAAGCGGAAGGCCGTTTGATCGCAAGACCGGAGCAGTTTGAGATGTCTGCAAAAATTTATCGTCCAGCAAAAACGGCCATGCAATCCGGCAAGGCGAAGACCAATCTCTGGGTGCTGGAATTCGACGCTGAAATTCCGCGCAAGATCGATCCGATCATGGGTTACACGTCGTCCTCGGACATGAACCAGCAGGTCAAGCTATCGTTCGAAACGCAAGAGCAGGCGGAAGCCTACGCTCATCGCAAGGGGATCGAGTACCGGGTGATCTTGCCGCAGGAAGCAACGCGCAAAGTCGTGTCCTACACGGACAATTTCAAATACAGCCGCACCCAGCCCTGGACACACTAATTCAATTACCAAAGGCCCCTTAGCTCAACTGGATAGAGCAACTGCCTTCTAAGCAGTAGGTCGCAGGTTCGAGTCCTGCAGGGGTCGCCAACATCATAACGCCCTCGGACATCGTCCGGGGGCGTTTTTATTTGTCTTGCGATTGGTAAATCCGCTGAATGGGTCAGCTTGCTCAGTGCACGTTCAAAACGTGGGCATGATTGCTGGCAAGCAGAAACGATTCGCGGGCTTTTTCTATATCGCATTTGCCTTCGATGGCTTCGAGGCAGTTGCGTCGTGCCTGTTCATATTCGGAGCCGTGATCGTTGGGCCAGCGATACATCAGTATGTCGAGCGCGATCAATGGGCTATAGATTTCCAGTGCCGCGCAGAGCGGCAGATGGATAGCCACCGGCTTGACCCAGCGGGCATGATGGCATGGTTCGGTTCTGTGGATGAGCATTGGGATCCTCCTTCCCGTCGTCCGGATCGCAAACCCCAGATTCACGAATTAGTTCCCGCTCACGTAAAACGTGAACGGTTTAGGGGTTTCCTTTTTCCCAGATGAATGGAATATGAACAACTAAATGAACTGAAGATGAACGAAAACACGAATCAAGCGTTTACCGCTCACGATGTAGGAGATCCGATCATGTTCAATATGTCTGGAATTCAGGAAAGCTTCTTTGGTGACCGTATGGCTGGCGTATGCCAGGCTATCACCTCGGCACTGGCATTTGAGTCGGGCCTCGAGAAGTCCAGTATCCTGGCGACCGTCGATAACGACGTTATCTACCTGGAAGGAACGGCGGATTCCGTCGAAGCCATCGACATCGCTATCAGCCTGGCATCCTCCATCTCGAATTGCCGTATTCTGAGCCACATCGAGCCTTGCTACTGATGTGATGCATCGCCGGGCGGCGCTCGCCCGGCCACCGGTCGCTAGTTTGCGTTGCCGATCTGTTTGCTGCGAACGATATCGCCGCGCGTTATTCCAAGATTTTTAGCTGCACCTCCATTCAGTTCCAGAACGTAGCGAACCGCGCCGTTCGAGCTGATGATGGACTCCGAATGCGGAACCGCGTTCGGATGAATATGCTGGATTTTTCCATCCTTTGCGATGAACAGCATATCAAGTGGAATGAGCGTATTGCGCATCCACATGTTGACCTCACGATCTGTCCCAAAATCGAACAGCATGCCGCTCGTCGGTGCCATCGTCTTGCGGTACATCAGCCCCTGCTGGCGCTGACCATCCGTGGTGGCAAGCTCTGCTGTAAATTGATGCGCCTTTCCATCTGCCGTCTGGATCGACAGGGGTTCCGAGGGGAACGTCTCTTCGGCTGCAAGCGGCAGAGTGGCTGCAACGCAAAAAGTGAGCACTGCCAGAGCGCTCACGATAGACTTAGACAGCAATTTCGCGATCATCAGTGGGCCATGCCTATAGGAGCGGGATTGTCGGGGTGAATTTCAGCCGCCATCAGGCCCTTGTCGCCATCACCGAAGCGCACGAGCACGACCTGTCCGGGACGCAGTTCGGCAAGGCCGAAGCGACGCAGCGTTTCCATGTGAATGAAGATGTCTTCGGTGCCTTCGCCGCGGCTGAGGAAGCCGAAGCCTTTGGTTCGGTTGAACCATTTGACGATGGCGCGTTCCAGCCCACTCGACGGCGTGACCTGAACATGCGTGCGCACGGGCGGCAGTTGAGACGGGTGGACGGCTGTGGATTGGTCCATGGAGAGGATGCGGAACGTCTGATATCCGCGATCCCGGCGCTGGATGAGTGCCACGATGCGGGTGCCTTCCAGAATTGTCTGGTAACCGTCGCGTCTGAGGCACGAAACGTGTACAAGAACGTCCTGCATGCCGTTATCCGGTACGATGAAGCCGAACCCTTTGGCCACATCAAACCACTTGACGACGCCGGTGATCTCGATGAGGTCTACCGCATCACTCGAAAGGTCTTCGAATTCCGCTATGTTTTTTGACGACATTCTGTCAGCCATTTCGCCCCAGCCCCTCTACGCACACACCACTACCGGTCAACTGATTCCCTAACGGTAGATTAACATCTTGGTAACGGTTTCGCGCAAGCCCTAGTTTTTGATTTATCCACCTGCTTTTATGGCTTTGGGCTTGCTCAAGGCTGACTTACCTGCCGTTACGGCAAGTTTAGAACTCAAAGGAGAAGTACATGCGATATCTGCACACGATGGTTCGTGTAAAAGACCTCGAAAAATCCCTGGAATTTTACTGTAATCTTTTCGAACTGGCGGAAGTTCGCCGGATCGAAAACGATAAGGGACGCTTCACGCTGGTGTTTCTTGCTGCAAAGGACGACGTGGCGGCAGCACGCGAGAACAAGGCGCCGTGCCTGGAGCTCACCTATAATTGGCATGCCGAGGACTATACCGGCGGCCGCAACTTCGGACATCTGGCCTATGAGGTGGACGATATCTACGAAACCTGCACCAAACTTCAGGCCGGTGGCGTGACGATCAACCGCCCGCCGCGCGATGGCCATATGGCGTTCGTGCGCTCCCCCGACGGCATTTCCATCGAGATATTGCAAAAAGGCGCAAGCCTTGCACCAGCCGAGCCGTGGATATCCATGGAGAATACCGGCTCCTGGTGAGGTGATTCCTGTTCGTCAGGAATTCCTCACTTTCGTATGAGCGTTGCCAGATGAGCATTTCGTCCTTAAACGTACGACATGCTCATCGCTTTAAAGGGAACGCGACGCGACTGCGTCGGTCTGGTTGAAACGCATCTGCGGAGGCTTGGCCTTGAAAATCGTTAAAGGCAGTTCGGCATACAGGGCTCAACGCTGCCTCGCTGCCTTTTTTCTTCTGGTACTCTCTGGATGCGTATCTGCCGTCTCCGAAGACAAGGATGTGTCGGCTGGCGTTGCGCCAGCTGTTGCTGCCACGCCTGCTGGCACTGCAAACACTGACCAAGCCAAGCTTGCTGCTGCTCAGCGTCAGGTTCCGGGCTATGTCGACCCGGCCATGGTTTCTGCCAATTCCGCCCAGGCATCACCCGCAGTTTCTGCCACCGCGCAAGTGCCAGGGGCGCCGCAGGTTTACGGGCAGGCTCCTCAGGTGTCAGGCCTCGTGACGCAGCCCACCGGCATCTCTGCCAGTTCGCTGAGCATCTATGCCAGCACGGCGCCGGGTGCGGCACCTGTGGCTGCGCAGACCGGAAATGCGGCGACTGCAAATATTCCGGCTTACTCGGCGTCTACCAAAATCGTTCCCGCTTTCAACAGCGTCTATTCGACACCTGCGGGCGCCCCGCAACCCGCACCCGTCGCCTCTCCGGTGCCTCAAGAGCATTCGGCGACGGCCACGATGCCTAATGTAACGCAGAAGGTTGCGGCACAAACGGAGCCTGCGAGCGGCAAGGTGCCTGCCGATCCATCCGGCGTGCCGATCGCAGCCTTTTTCGCAAGTGCCGCCAAGAAACGTGGTGTTGGTGCGACGCAAGGGTTGACGCAGATGGCTGCCTTGCCTGCGTCCACACAGCCTGTCGGCATTGCGCTGGCCGGTCGCTCCACTATGAATGATGGGTTCGATGACAGTCATGCGGACGAGGATGACAGCAAACCGGCCGGTTTGATGAAACTCGCCTCGCTCTCCGGCCTTAGCCGCGTTGCGCCCAACGGCCTGCTGCTGCAAACGGAACAGGTCAATGTCGGCTGTTTCAAGCCGGAAATGATCCGGCGGATCAAGGAAGTCGAGGCCCATTACGGTCGTCCTGCCATGGTCACCTCCGGTTACAGGCCACCCAGAGCCACCACACAGGGCTCCAAGCATTATACCTGTGATGCTGCCGATATTCAGGTCAGCGGCGTTTCCAAGTGGGATTTGGCCAATTATCTGCGCTCGATTCCAGATCGTGGTGGCGTTGGCACCTATTGTCATACCGAGTCTGTTCACATGGATCTTGGTGAGCCGCGTGACTGGAATTGGCGCTGCCGCCGGACGTCGAAAAGCCTTTAATCCGCTGCTGATTTCGTAAAACCATGTCCGTTCAAACGTTCAGCGCCCCGACACGAGGTGACGGAGCGCTGAGTTCGTTCTGGAATGAAACGTCGTTATGACGTCCAGTCTTGTAGGCCTACACCAATATTATGGTGCTGCTGGCGTTGCTGGGGCCGGCGTTGCAGGGGCAGGTGCTGGCGTAGACGGTGCCGGTGTTGCCGGGGCAGGCGTCGCAGGCGCTGGTGCAGGCGTGCTAGGCTGTGTTGTGGTCGCTGCTGGCGGTGTTGCTGGCGCGGTTGTCGTGCTGGGTGTGCTCGATCCCATCATAAAATAAGCGAGTGCCAGGACTACGACGATACCTGCAATTACGATTGTCAAAGTACGATTGTTCATGAATGCTTCCTCCAAAATCACTACAATGCCGATAATCGGCATTCCAGATGACCTCATAACAATGTGGTATCAGCGTGATTGGTTTCAACTGGAAAGATTATTCAGTTAATAAAATGTCCAGGAACGCAACTCATGGCATGGTTGAGTACAGCCCGCATAAAGGTATTCCGGCGTAATTGATGCATGTTTTGATTGTTTGGAAAAGTGGTGAGAGGCGTGGGACTCGAACCCACGACCCGCGCATTAAAAGTGCGCTGCTCTACCAGCTGAGCTAGCCTCTCTCACCATTTTCGTCTGCGCGTCTCAATTGCCTTATCGGCAAAACTGCGCTTGTTCCGCTTGGCGGCGAAGCGCCCCTCGGAAGTGGGCGGAACATAGGGAGGGGCACGTCTGCGGTCAACCCATAAAAATGCGATTATTTCTCCATCCTGCGTTTTTTTGTCGCTGATACAAAAAGATGATTGGTCGTAAGGGGTTGGCGGCGCTAAATGCAGTTTGAAATCTCGCGGAGTCCTGCCTTGTCCATCGCCGATATATCCCTTTTCACAGCGCTTCTGGCGGGTGCACTTTCGTTTCTGTCGCCCTGCGTGCTGCCGTTGGTGCCGCCCTATCTGTGTTACATGGCCGGTGTTTCCGTCGAGCAGTTCCGTGATGACCGGTTCGAGGCAAAGCCGCAAGTTCGCAAAGCCGTCATGCTGGCGGCACTGTTTTTCACGCTGGGGTTTGCCACGGTTTTCATCGCTTTGGGGGCGGGGGCATCCAGCATCGGCATGGTGCTGCGGCAAAATCTCGATATTCTCGCAAAAATCGGTGGCTTCATCATCATTCTGATGGGGCTGAATTTTCTGGGCGTCTTCCGTATTGGCATGTTTTCGCGCGAGGCGCGCTTTCAAAGCGGCGGCAAGCCTGCGACGCTGTCGGGTGCCTATATCATGGGGCTCGCCTTTGCCTTTGGCTGGACACCCTGCATCGGCCCGGTGCTGGGTGCCATCCTGGGCGTCGCCGCATCACGTGACACGGTGGGTGATGGGGCGATGTTGCTTGCCGTCTATTCGGCGGGTCTTGCCATCCCGTTCTGGATTGCGGCTGCCTTTTCGGGAAGTTTCATGCGGTTTCTCGCCCGCTTCCGCCGCCATCTTGGCGTGGTGGAAAAGGCCATGGGCGTGCTTCTGGTGCTGACCGGCATCGCCTTCATGTCCGGTTTCGCCACCAACGTGGCGATCTGGTTTCAGGAAAGCTTTCCAATCCTCATGCAAATCGGCTAAACGCTGCCGGGCATAAAATACGGCGAGGGGAGCCATGGCCGACATCGCCGGATTGCTGTTTCCATTTTTCGGACTGATTTTCATCGGCTATCTGGCAGGGCGCATCACCCGCCAACCCGCTGAAGCGATGGGATGGCTGAACACCTTCATCATCTATGCCGCCTTGCCCGCGCTGTTCTTCAAGCTGGTGGCAAAGACACCGGTCGATCAACTGGCGCGCATGGATTTCGTGGGCCTGAGCCTTCTGGCGACCTATTCCATTTTCGCGCTGCTGTTCGTCATTGGTTACGTCATCCGCCGCAACAGCCTGGCTGATTCCACCATTCAGAGTTTTGCCGGAAGCTACGGCAATATCGGCTACATGGGTCCCGGCCTTGCGCTGCTGGCGTTAGGTGAACGGGCGGCGGTGCCGGTGGCGCTGATTGTCTGTCTGGAAAACGCCATGCATTTCATCACGGCCCCCGCATTGATGGCGGTGGCCGGTGGGGACAAGCGGTCACCGCTGAAACTGGCGGGCGATGTGACGAAGAAGGTGCTGACACATCCTTTCATCCTGTCGGTCATTGCTGGGTTTCTGGCGGCTGTCATCGGCTGGGCACCGCCGCAGCCGGTGCAGCAACTGGTGGATTATCTGGCGCAATCGGCAGCGCCCTGCGCCCTGTTTGCCATGGGGGTGACGCTGGCGCTGCGACCTTTGAAGCGTGTGCCGGTCGAGGTCAGCTATATCGTCCCGGCCAAGCTCATTCTGCATCCGTTGCTGGCCTATGCCATTCTGTCGTCGTTTGGAAATTTCGATCCTGTCTGGGTCTCGACGGCGGTGCTTCTGGCAGCGCTGCCTACGGCAACGAATGTCTTTGTCATCGGCCAGCAATATCAGGTCTGGCAGGAGCGCGCCTCGGCAACCATCCTGATTTCCACGGCGCTTTCGGTTTTTACCGTAACGGGCGTGCTGTATGTCATCCGTTCCATGAGCGTCTGAGGCTGCCGACCAGAAGAGACGGCAGCGCCTTTAGCCCACGGCCCGGCTCGATTCCTTCTCGCATGACCAGACCGCGCAAGGGTCCGACGTTGGAAAGCACATGCAGCCCTGCTGCGCGCGCCACCTGCATCGACAGGAAGCTGGACAGAAGCGAGCGGTTGAGCAGATCGACGCTCAAGGTGCGGCTTACCACATCGGCGCGGCGGCGGCGGTCGAATGCGTTGCCTGCATCGGCGGGAATAGGCCCGCCTGTCAACGTGCCCGAAAGCTCCGTCAAGACAATGATATCACGCAGGCTGAGGTTCAGGCCCTGCGCGCCAATGGGCGGAAAGCCGTGTCCCGCTTCACCCACCAGTGCTACGCGGCCCTTGCCGAAGCGATGGGCGGTCATGCTGGAAAGCGGCCATGTCTGGACGCTGTCTTCGACGGTTACGGAGCCGAGCATGGACTGCATGCGCTCTTCCACCCGAAGGCTCAGTTGATCGAGCGGCAGCGCGGAGAGTTCCGCAGCCTGTTCCGGCGTTACCACCCAGACGAGGCTGGAGCGGTCGCCCGTCAATGGTACCTGCGTAAACGGGCCTGTCGGTGTGTGGAACTCGGTGGAGACATTGCCGTGCGGGCGGGTGTGGGCGAAGTTCAGCACCAGCGCCGTCTGCGGGTAAGACCACGTGCGCACGCCGATTTCGGCGACCTCGCGCACCCTGGATTTGCGGCCATCGGCACCGATCAAAAAGTTTGCCGAGATGTGCTCACCGTTATCGAGCGTGATGGTGGCATCGTGCTGACCGATATCGATGGTCTCGGCGACCGCGTCGATGACGGTGATGTTGTTTTCCTGCGCTACCGCTTCTCCAAGCGCCGTCAGCAGCGCTTCGTTGGGCATGTTCCAGCCAAAGGCGGTTAGGCCGATTTCGGAGGAGCGGAAGGCGACCGTGGGCGCCCGCAACAGACGCTCGGTTCCATCGATGATCTGCATGGTGGAAAGCTTGGCGGCGGATGGCTCGATCTTCGACCAGAGGCCGAGGCGGTCGAGAAAGCGAATGGACTGGTCCATCAACGCCGTCGTGCGCTTGTCCACCTTTTCGGTTTTCGGGGCAATCAGCGCCACACTGCGACCGGAACGCGCCAGCGCAATGGCGGCGATTTGACCGGCAAGGCCAGCACCAACGATAGCGATCTCGACGTTTTTCATCGTGTCGTTCCAATTCTGACGCGCATCCACGTCCCCAACATAGGATTTTCAGCCCGGCAAATCCAGACGGCAGATGTGTCGTGGGGACCATGATCCTGATGTAAAATCCATATTAGTCCTAGGATAAGCCTTGAGGAATGGTTGCAAACAGCGATGAATGGTCGCATACCGGAATGGATATTGCGGATTAAAGCGAGGCGCATGCGCTGATGAAGATATTCAAATACAAGCGCGTGCCCTATGCAGAAATGCGGGCCTTCTCGGTCCACATTCTGACTGCATCCGGTTCCTTCCTCGCATTTCTGGGCGTCGTGGCGGCTGCTGAGCATCGCTTCGTCGATATGTTCTGGTGGCTGGGTCTGGCGCTCGCCGTCGACGGTATCGATGGACCCATTGCCCGCAAGGTTCGGGTGAAAGAGGTTCTGCCCAACTGGTCCGGCGATACGCTCGACAATATCATCGACTATGTGACCTATGTCCTGCTGCCCGCTTTCGCGCTTTATCAGAGCGGCATGATCGGCGAGCCCTGGTCCTTCGTTGCCGCAGGCATGATCGTGGTGTCCAGCGCCATCTATTATGCCGATATGGGCATGAAAACAGACGAATACTTCTTCTCTGGCTTCCCCGTGGTCTGGAACATGGTGGTCTTCACGCTGTTCGTCATAGATGCGAGCGCGACCACGGCCATGACCGTCGTGACCATTTCGGTCATCCTGACCTTCCTGAATATCAATTTTCTGCATCCGGTGCGCGTCAAGCGTCTGCGCCCGCTTAACATGACGATTTTCCTCGTATGGTGCGTGCTGGGAGGGTATTCTCTGCTGCTGCATTTCGACACGCCGACATGGGTGGCCGTGGGCGTGGCAATTACCGGGCTCTACCTCTATTGCGTCGGTGGGATCATGCAATTGTTTCCAAAACTCGGCACCCGCGCGGAATAGAAAAAACAGTCGTTCAAAACTTGCATGCCCGGTCTGTTTTGCAGTTGTGCGCAGCCATAAAACGGGTATCTAGTACCAATAACGGGCACTGCCCAATTTTAGTGCATGGTTATCGGTCCGGCGGCTCAACACTTCGTAGAAAGTGCGGCACCGGGTTGGAAAAGGGGAACAGGTGACGGGATCGGTGACGTCTGGGGCCTTGCCTCTATTGTCCGTTCGCCAGCTAACCAAGCTGTTTGGAACATTCGGCGCTTGCAATGCGATCGATCTCGATATTGCGCCCGGTGAAATTCATGCGCTGCTGGGTGAGAACGGGGCTGGAAAATCCACGCTGGTCAAAATGCTGTTCGGCGTGCTGGAACCATCGGCAGGCGACATCCTGTGGAAGGGTGAGCCGGTTCGCATCACCTCTCCGGGTGAGGCGCGCAAGCTTGGTATCGGCATGGTCTTCCAGCACTTCTCGCTGTTCGAAGCGCTGACGGTTGCCGAAAACATCGCGCTGTCGCTGGATCCGAAAATTTCGCTGAAAGAGATTGCCCGCGAGGCGGAAGCGCTGTCCAAGGCCTATGGTCTGCCGCTCGACCCTTATGCCCACGTAGCCGACCTTTCGGTGGGCGAGCGCCAGCGCATCGAGATCGTGCGCGCTCTATTGCAAAATCCGCAGCTCATCATTCTGGATGAACCGACCTCGGTACTGACCCCGCAGGAGGCCGACCGTCTCTTCGAAACGCTGGCAAAGCTGAAGGCGGAAGGGCGCTCCGTTCTCTACATCAGCCACCGTCTGGAAGAAGTGCAGCGCATCTGCGACCGCGCGACCGTTCTGCGCCATGGCCAAGTGACGGGCGCCTGCGATCCGCGCAAGGAAACGCCGTCTTCTCTGGCACGCATGATGGTGGGTTCCGATGTCGCAGGCATTCAGCGTGATGACACCTGTACGATCGGTGACATGAGCGTGGAGATGATCGGCCTTTCGGTCGCGGCCCGCACGCCGTTCGCCGTTTCGCTCAAAGACGTCTCCATGAAGGTTCGCTCCGGTGAGGTTCTGGCCATTGCCGGTGTTGCCGGAAACGGGCAGGGGGAACTGTTCGATGCGCTCTCAGGTGAATATCCTGTCGCGAAGGACGACTCGATCTTCCTGCGTGGCAAGCCGGTGGGGCGCATGGGTATCAATGGCCGCCGCCTGCTGGGTGCCGGTTTTGTGCCGGAAGAACGCCACGGCCACGCCGCCGTGCCGACCATGACGCTCTCTGACAATCTGCTTCTGGCGCGCTGTCGCTCCGACAGAAAGGCCTTCCTTAGCGGCGGTTTTCTGAAGGTCATTCGCAGCTCGACCATCAAGAATGCGGCCAGACGCATCTCTACATCGATGGATGTACGCAAGAGCGGGGACGATCCGCTGGCCGGATCGCTTTCGGGTGGCAACCTGCAAAAGTTCATCGTCGGGCGTGAGCTCGATCGCCAGCCGTCCGTGCTGGTCGTCAACCAGCCGACATGGGGAGTGGATGCCGGAGCCGCCAGCCGCATTCGTCAGGCACTGGTCGATCTGGCCAAGGCTGGCTCTGCGGTTATCGTCATCAGCCAGGATCTGGATGAAATCTTTGAAGTGGCCTCCAGCATCGCTGTCATTTCCGATGGGCGTCTGTCGCAATCCTATCCGGCGGGCGAGATGAACCGGGAAAAGATCGGACTTTTGATGGGCGGTGTTCACGCGGGACATGCGGAGGCTGCCGCACATGCGCATTGAGCTCGAAAAACGCACCGGCGTCTCCAACCTCTTCGCCATTCTCTCGCCTCTGCTGGCGCTGGCTCTGACGCTGGTCTTCGGCGCGATCATGTTTGCGCTTTTGGGCAAGAACCCGTTCAGCGCGCTCTACAGCTTCTTTATCGATCCGCTCTTGGAAGTCTGGTCGCTGCATGAGCTGGCGATCAAGGCTGCACCTTTGATTCTTATCGCGGTCGGCCTGTCGGTCTGCTACCGCTCGAACAACTGGAATATCGGTGCCGAAGGGCAGTTCACCATCGGTGCGATCACGGGTTCCATCCTGCCGGTGCTCTATCCGCAGTGGCAGTCGCCCATGATCCTGCCGCTGATGCTCATCATGGGTGCTGCCGGCGGCGCGCTCTATGCCGGTATTCCGGCGCTGCTCAAAACGCGTTTCAACACCAATGAAATTCTGACCAGCCTGATGTTGGTCTATGTCGCGCAATTGTTTCTGGACTGGCTGACGCGGGGCATCTGGCGTGATCCGGCGGGCTATAATTTCCCCCAGACAACAGCCTTCAACGAAAGCGCTGTGCTGCCGGAAATTCTGGAATCCGGTCGCGCCCATTGGGGCATCGTCTTTGCCATCATCGCGGCCATCGCGCTGTGGTTCATGATGCGCTTTATGCTCAAGGGGTTTCAAGTGACCGTGCTGGGCCAGTCGCCACGGGCAGGACGCTTTGCCGGTTTTTCCTCGCGCGGCATGGTGTGGTTTTCGCTGGTGCTATCAGGCGCGCTGGCGGGGCTTGCCGGTATTTCGGAAGTCTCAGGCTCCATCGGCCATTTGCAGCCGTCCATCTCGCCCGGTTACGGCTTTACCGCCATCATCGTTGCGTTTCTGGGGCGCTTGAACCCGCTCGGCATCATCGCCTCCGGCTTCGTGTTGGCGCTGACTTATCTGGGTGGCGAGGCGGCGCAGCTTTCCATCGGCGTGTCCGATAAGGTTACACGCGTCTTTCAGGGGCTGATGCTGTTCTTCGTGCTCTCCTGCGATACGCTGATCATCTACAAAATCCGCATCCGTTTCGGGCGCGGCAATAGCACCGAAGGAGCCGCATGATGGATATGTTTCAGGCGATCCTTCTCACCGTCATCACCGCTGCGACGCCGCTGGTCATTGCCGCTCTCGGCGAGCTGGTAACCGAGCGCGCAGGCGTGCTCAACCTCGGCGTCGAGGGCATGATGATCATGGGCGCGGTCTGCGCCTTTGCTGCCGCCCACATCACTGGCTCGCCCTATATCGGCATCGTCGCTGGTATCGCATCCGGTGCTGTCTTCTCGCTGCTCTTCGGTTTCCTGACGCTGACACTGGTGACAAATCAGGTGGCGACAGGGCTGGCGCTGACCATTCTCGGACTTGGCGTTTCCGGCATGCTGGGCGAAACATTCGTGGGTCTGCCCGGCGTCAAGCTGCCGCCCATCGTCTTTCCCGTTCTGTCCGAAATCCCAATCATCGGACCCGCCCTGTTCCGGCAGGATCTGATTTTCTACATGTCGATCGCGCTCGTCATCGGCATCGGCTGGTTCCTGTTCAAAAGCCGCACGGGACTGAAAATCCGTGCCATTGGCGATAATCACGGCTCTGCCCATGCGCTCGGCATCAACGTCATCCGCACGCGCTACCTTGCCGTCATGTTTGGCGGTGCCTGTGCGGGTCTCGCCGGTGCACAGCTTTCGCTGGTCTATACGCCGCAATGGGTGGAAAACATGTCTGCCGGGCGTGGCTGGATTGCGCTGGCGCTAGTGGTGTTTGCCTCCTGGCGGCCATGGCGGGTTCTGGCGGGCGGATATCTCTTTGGGGCCGTCACCATCGGCCAGTTGCACGCGCAGGCTCTCGGCATCGGTGTGCCGTCCCAACTTCTTTCAGCAATGCCTTACATAGCGACTATTGTGGTCCTCATCATCATCTCCCATAATCGTCGCACAACGCTGATCAATACACCGGCATCGCTCGGCAAACCGTTCGTGCCGGACCGCTAAAAAAACCAGGTTCACGCCTAACCAAGCAGGGGTAAAAATGAAAAGACTCATCATCGCACTGGCCGCCTCGGCCGCCGCAATCGTCGGCGTGGTTCCAGCCGCCCAGGCCGCAGACGCCAAAAAGGTCTGCTTCGTCTATGTCGGCACCAAGACGGATGGCGGCTGGACGCAGGCGCATGACATCGGCCGTCAGGAATTGCAGAAGCATTTCGGTGACAAGATCGAAACGCCGTTCCTTGAAAGCGTTCCCGAGGGACCAGACGCCGAACGCGCCATCGAGCGCATGGCCCGTTCCGGCTGCGAGCTGATCTACACGACGTCGTTCGGCTTCATGGATGCCACCGTCAAGGTTGCCCAGAAGTTCCCGAAGGTGAAGTTCGAACACGCGACCGGCTTCAAGAACGCCGAGAACCTCGCGACCTACAATTCGCGCTTCTATGAAGGACGTTACATTCAGGGCCAGATCGCAGCCAAAATGTCGAAGAAGGGTGTCGCCGGTTACATCGCGTCCTTCCCGATTCCTGAAGTCGTGATGGGCATCGACGCCTTCGTTCTGGGCGCACAGTCCGTGAACCCTGAATTCAAGGTCAAGGTCGTCTGGGCCAACACATGGTTCGACCCCGGCAAGGAAGCCGATGCCGCCAAGGCACTGATCGACCAGGGCGTCGACATTCTGACCCAGCATACCGACACCACAGCCCCGATGCAGGTTGCAGCCGAGCGCGGCATCAAGGCCTTCGGTCAGGCATCCGACATGATCAAGGCCGGTCCAAACACGCAGATGACGGCCATCGTCGATACCTGGGGCGCTTACTACATCAAGCGCACACAGGCGCTTCTGGATGGCACATGGAAGTCCGAATCGATCTGGGACGGTCTCAAAGACGGCATCCTCACCATGGCGCCTTACACCAACATGCCAGATGACGTGAAGAAAATGGCCGAGGAAACCGAAGCCAAGATCAAGTCCGGCGAGTTGCACCCCTTCACCGGCCCGATCAAGAAGCAGGACGGTTCCGAGTGGCTGAAGGCTGGCGAAAAGGCTGAAGACAAGGTCCTTCTCGGCCTGAACTTCTACGTCGCAGGCGTAGACGACAAGCTGCCGCAGTAACGGTTGCGTCTAAAATTCTTCATCACTATCATGCCGCGCATATCGAAATATGCGCGGCATTTTTTTGGAGAAAAAGATGAAGTTATTTCGGACGACAGAGATTCTTGAAGTCAACGACAGCGACCTTTCCGGCTCGACTTTCAATGATGCTAATCTTTCGGGCACTTCTTTCAACCAAATCAATTTTTCAGGTGCGTCCTTCAATGACAGCAACATGAGTGGCTGGTCCGTAAATGACGTCAACCTGTCTGGCTTGGCCATGAACGCCGTAAATTTGTCAGGTGCCGTTATCAAGAACGCGAATCTGACCGGTGCGCAGTTCTCCGGGTGTCGTTTGATGGGTGCTACCATCGAGGGGGTCGAGATCAGCGAACTTCTGGCTGTCTATAAGGCAAACGGCCCCGTCAAATCCTAAGCTTTCGATCTTGCTTTGATCTTTATGGCGCAACTGCTAAATGACCGACGCGTGCTTTGGTACGCGTCGTTTGTTTGTTACGGAGATACCAATGGAACGCAGTTGCCTTGCCGTCATTCTCGCCGCTGGTGAAAGCACACGCATGAAATCGTCCATGTCGAAGGTGCTGCATCCCGTGGCTGGCCGGGCGATGATCGCGCATGTGATGCAGGCTGTCGCAGGGGCTGGAGTCAGCTCTGCCGCACTCGTGGTCGGGCGTGATGCGGACAAGGTGGCGGATGCGGCGCGCAATGCTGGCGTCAGCGTCGAGCCCTATCTCCAGAAAGAGCGTCTCGGCACCGGCAACGCCGTGCTGGCTGCCCGCGCCGCCATCGAAAGCGGTTACGACGATGTGCTGATCGCCTATGGCGACGTGCCTCTGCTGACATCCGAAACGCTTGATAAGGCGCGTCAGGCGCTGAGCGAGAATGTCGATGTCGTGGTTATCGGTTTCCATACCGATAAGCCGACCGGCTATGGTCGTCTGCTGGTCGAGAATGGTGAGCTAGTCGCCATCCGCGAGGAAAAAGACGCAACAGAGGACGAGCGCAAGGTTACTTGGTGCAACAGTGGCCTGATAGCGATCAATGGTCGTCGTGCGCTGAATCTTCTGACCCGCATCGGCAACAACAATGCCAAGGGCGAATATTACCTGACGGATATCGTCGAGATCGCTCGCTCGTTGGGCGGTAAGGCCGTCGCCATTGATGCGCCTGAGACAGAATTGATCGGCTGCAACAACCGCGCCGAACTGGCTACCATCGAAAAGCTCTGGCAGGAACGCGCCCGTCACCAGTTCATGATCGATGGTGTCTCGATGATTGCGCCGGAAACCGTGTTTCTGTCCTGGGATACGAAGATCGGGCAGGATGCGCTGATCGAACCCAATGTGGTGATCGGGCCCGGCGTCACCATCGAATCGGGAGCCGTCATCCATGCCTTTTCGCATCTGGAAGGTGCGCATGTCAGCGGTGGCGCGACGGTTGGTCCCTACGCGCGGCTGCGTCCGGGTGCCAATCTGGCCGCCAATTCCAAGGTTGGCAATTTCTGCGAGGTCAAGAAGGCCGAGATCGGTGAGGGTGCCAAGGTCAATCACCTTACCTATATCGGCGATGCCTTTGTGGGTGCTGGCAGCAACATCGGGGCAGGGACGATCACCTGCAATTACGATGGCATCAACAAGCACGAGACGCGAATCGGCAAAAACGCCTTCGTCGGTTCCAATTCCTCGCTGGTGGCACCCGTCAATATCGGTGACGATGCCTATGTCGCATCCGGCAGCGTTATAACCGAAGATGTGCCCGCCGATGCACTGGCCTTTGGCCGGGCGCGGCAGGAGATTAAGGAGGGTCGCGCCAATGCGTTGCGCGCCCGTGCGCAGGCCATCAAGGATGCCAAGAAAAAGTCCTGATATCGTAACGGATAGACATTGAAAGTGACCGCGGTTGCAATTGCGATTTTTGCGGAAATCGCTAGGACTTCGGTCAACATAAAATACCTCGGAGAATTGTATGTGCGGCATTGTTGGCATTGTTGGAACGCAGCCGGTTGCGGAGCGCCTTGTGGATGCGCTGAAGCGTCTGGAATATCGGGGTTATGACTCCGCTGGCGTCGCAACGATCCATGATGGCGCATTGGCCCGCCGCCGTGCCGAGGGCAAGCTCTTCAATCTGGAAAAGAAGCTGTCGGAAGAGCCGCTTCCCGGCCTCACGGGCATCGCCCACACCCGCTGGGCAACCCACGGCGTGCCGAACGAAACCAACGCCCATCCGCATTTCGTGGATGGCGTGGCCGTCGTCCATAACGGCATTATCGAGAACTTCTCCGAGTTGCGCGATGAGCTGACGGCGGAAGGTGCCACCTTTACCACGCAGACAGACACGGAAGTCGTCGCTCAGCTTTTGGCAAAATTCACCCGCGATGGTCTTGATCATCGTGCCGCCATGTTGGCCATGCTCAACCGCGTCACCGGTGCCTATGCGCTGGGCGTCATGTTTCAGGATGACCCTACGACGCTGCTGTCTGCACGTTCCGGGCCTCCGCTGGCCATCGGTTACGGGCGTGGCGAAATGTTCCTCGGTTCGGACGCCATCGCGCTGTCGCCCTTCACAAACGAGATCACCTATTTGGTGGACGGCGATTGCGCCATCATCACCGCCAAGGGTGCTGAGATCATCGATTTCTCCGGCAATCCCGTCGAGCGCCAGCGCCAGATTTCGCAGGCGACGGCCTATGTGGTGGACAAGGGCAACCATCGCCACTTCATGGAAAAGGAAATCTACGAACAGCCAGAGGTCATCTCCCACGCGCTCAGCCACTATGTGGACTTCGCCGAAAAGCGCGTGAAGGATGCCGATCCGGCCATCGATTTCTCCAAGCTGACCGGCCTTGCCATTTCCGCCTGCGGCACGGCCTATCTGTCCGGCCTCATCGGCAAATACTGGTTCGAGCGCTATGCACGCTTGCCAGTGGAAATCGATGTCGCCTCGGAGTTCCGCTACCGCGAAATGCCGCTTATGCCGACGCAGGCAGCACTCTTCATTTCGCAGTCCGGCGAGACGGCTGATACTTTGGCATCGCTGCGCTATTGCCAGGAAAACGGACTGAAGATCGGCACCGTCGTCAATGTTCGCGAATCGACCATGGCGCGCGAATCGGATGCGGTGTTTCCGATTCTTGCTGGTCCTGAAATCGGCGTCGCATCCACAAAAGCCTTCACCTGCCAGTTGGCCGTTCTGGCCTCACTCGCCATTGCCGCTGGCAAGGCTCGCGGCACGTTGACGGTTGAGCAGGAAACGGACCTCGTCCGAAACCTGATCGAAATGCCTCGTGTCATGAGCGAAGTGCTCAACGCCATCCAGCCGCAGATCGAAACCCTGTCGCGTGATCTCTCCCGCTTCAAGGACGTGCTATATCTCGGTCGCGGCACCAGCTATCCGTTGGCGCTGGAAGGCGCGCTCAAGCTCAAGGAAATCTCTTATATCCACGCGGAAGGTTACGCAGCAGGCGAGTTGAAGCATGGGCCGATTGCGCTGATCGATGAGAACATGCCCGTCATCGTCATCGCCCCGCATGACCGCTTCTTCGACAAGACCGTATCCAACATGCAGGAAGTCGCAGCCCGCGGCGGCAAGATCATCTTCATCACCGACGAGAAGGGCGCTGCCGCCTCCAAGCTCGAAACGATGGCCACCATCGTTCTGCCGAACGTGGACGAAATCATCGCTCCGATGGTCTTCTCGCTCCCGATCCAGCTCTTGGCCTATCACACCGCCGTCTTCATGGGCACAGATGTGGACCAGCCGCGCAACTTGGCGAAGTCGGTGACGGTGGAGTAATCTGCCTCCACTGATTTTTTCTTTGGACTTCCAATGAACACGTGGCGATAACGCACCTGCGAACAGGATTATGTATCGCAGTGCACACCGGCTCGATTATTCACTTGAAACGCGGAACGCGTTTCGCCACTGTCCGTTTCAAGAAAGTCTTCATCTCTTGAAGTTTCTCGAATTTGCGCGGGCTCATGACCGAAATTCCTGTCAAAATTTCCTTCGCAACGCGCTTGCGCAACAGCTTCCTGACAGGCGTGCTCATCCTTGCACCTGTGACCATCACCATGTGGCTGGTCTGGACCTTCCTGCAATGGGTGGACAGTTGGGTTAAGCCCTATATTCCGGCGCGGTACGATCCCGAGCAATATTTCGATGTCGCCATTCCCGGTTTCGGTCTTCTGGTGGCGGTCATCGGAATTACGCTGATCGGTTTTCTCGGCAACAACCTCATCGGCAAATGGATCGTCGGCTTTGGCGAGTCGGTGCTCAACCATATGCCATTCGTCCGGCCCATCTACAAAAGCATCAAGCAGCTTTTCGAATCGGTTCTGAAGGAACATTCCAGCTCGTTCAAAAAGGTCGGCCTCATCGAGTTTCCATCACCCGGCACATGGGCCATGGTTTTCGTGGCGTCGGATGCCAAGGGCGAGCTGGCCTATCGCTTCAACGAAATCGGTCAGGAAATGGTCGCGGTCTTCCTGCCGCCAACACCGGTGCCGACAGCGGGCTTTCTGCTGTTCGTGCCCAAAGACAAGATCATCATGCTGGATATGTCACCGGAAGATGGCGCAAAGCTGTTGATCTCCGGCGGTCTCGTTGCCCCGGATTTCGAGTTGCCGAAGGCGATTGCGCCGGTTTGACGATCAATCGTCGTCAAAAACCTCGCCGCCAACTGTGGATGTCGCGTGAAACACCGGCACAAACACGCGCATATAGACGAAGCGCACGCTCCAGCCCTTTTCCTGCGCGTCTGCCCATGCCTTCTTGCGCCCCGGTTTCTTGAAGTTCTTGCCGATCGCCTTCTTTTCGCTTTTGGCGAAGGTCTCCGGGAGCAGCAGGTTGTCTGGTGAGCACAGCGCATAGCCTTTGCTGAAGGCGGCTGGCGGTAGGGGCATGTCATTCATGGTCGTTAGCCTGCATGGAGGAAACGGATCGCTTCGTCACGGCGATGGAGGTAGAGCAGGGTGCGCAGATTGCGGCCTCGCTCGCTGGTCAGTTCTGCGTCGCGTTCGATGATATAGGCGGCGTCCTTGCGGGCGATTTCGAGAAGATCGGCATGGGCTTCAAGGCTGGCGATGCGGAAGCCGGGCGTGCCGGATTGGCGGGTGCCCAGAAGCTCGCCTTCGCCGCGCAGCTTCAAATCTTCTTCGGCAATCAGGAAGCCGTCCTCGCTATCACGCAGAATGGACAGGCGTGCCTTGCCGTTTTCACTGAGCGGCCCCTTATAGAGCAGAATGCAGGTGGAGGCCTCATCGCCACGCCCGACGCGCCCGCGCAGCTGGTGAAGCTGGGCAAGGCCGAAATTTTCTGCGTGTTCGATGACCATGATCGTCGCATCCGGCACATCCACGCCCACTTCCACGACGGTAGTTGCCACCAGCAGGCGGGTCTCGCCGGTCTTGAAGGCGAGCATGGCCGCGTCCTTCTCCGGTCCACTCATGCGCCCGTGGATGAGGCCAATATCTGCGCCAAGTGACTTGGACAGAACAGCATGGCGCTCCTCCGCCGACATGAGATCGGATTCTTCCGATTCCTCCACAAGCGGGCAGATCCAGTAGGCTTTCTTGCCTTCGGACAGCGCACTTTTCAGCCGTGCAACGATATCGCCGATGCGCTCTGTCGGGATTGTCACGGTCGTGATGGGTTTGCGGCCAGCCGGTTTTTCGGTCAGCTTGGAAACATCCATATCCCCGAAAGCGGCCAGAACCAGTGTGCGGGGAATGGGCGTTGCCGTCATGACGAGCATGTGCGGTGAGATGCCCTTGGCGGTCAGCCGCAGGCGCTGGTGCACGCCAAAGCGATGCTGCTCATCCACCACCGCCAGCACGAGGTTTTTGTAGCTGACGCTATCCTGAAACAGCGCGTGGGTGCCGATAATGATCTGCGCCTCACCCGACGCGATGCGCTCCTCGATCTCGCGGCGTTCCTTGCCCTTTGTGCGACCGGTCAGAACCTCGCAGGAGATACCGGCGGTGGCTGCGAATTTCGAGATTGTCGCGAAATGTTGGCGGGCGAGAATTTCGGTGGGTGCCATCAGCACGGCCTGGCCGCCAGCCTCGACGGCTGTGGCCATGGCCATCAGCGCCACCAGCGTCTTGCCCGCGCCGACATCGCCCTGCAACAGCCGCAACATGCGGTCTTCGCCCGCCATGTCTGTCAGAATATCCTTCACCGCAGCGCTTTGGCTTGCCGTCATTGAAAACGGCAGGTTCGCCAGAATTTTGGCGGCAAAATCGCCCTTGGCACGGATGGGTTGGCCGGTGACCTTGCGCAGCCTTTGACGCACCAGCGCCAGCGAAAGCTGACCCGCCAGAAACTCGTCATAGGCAAGGCGGCGTCTGGCAGGGGCTTGTGGGTCGATATCGGCCTCGTCCCGCGGATCGTGCAGATCGCGAAAGGCATCGGCTACATGTGGAAAGCTCTCGCGTGCCGCCAGCGCTTCGTCGATCCATTCGGGGAAGACCGGCATTTTGGTCAGTGCGCCATCGATCGCTCGCCGCAAGACCTTGGGCGAGAGCCCGGCTGTCAACGGGTAGACCGGCTCGACCAGCGGCAGGTTCTCGGCCTCCGAGACCTTCACCATGAAATCCGGGTGCACCATGGAGGCACGACCGTTGAACCAGTCGATCTTGCCGCTGACCATTACCTCTTCGTCCACCGGCAATGCCTTGGACAGCCAGTCGCCTCTTGCGCGGAAGAATGTCAACGCCAGTTCGCCGGTTTCATCGTGCAGGAAGACCCGATAAGGGGCAGACCGGTTGCCGGGCGGTGCCGGTTGGTGGCGGTCCACACGTCCCTGAATGGTGACAATGGCGCCCTGTGGTGCATGGGCGATGCCGGGGCGGTTGCGTCTGTCGATAATGTTGTAGGGAGCATGAAAAAGCAGGTCGACAACGCGGCTTTCCTCAACGCTGTCCCGGCCCAGAAGTTTCGCCAGCAAATCGGCAAGCTTCGGCCCTACGCCGGTCAGCGTGGCGACGGTAGCAAACAGCGGATCGAGGAGGGCGGGGCGCATGGCGAGCAAAATCGTGGAAGGGCGGGCGCAATGCAAGAGCGGTGGGATGAGAAACTCGGTTTATCACCGGCAGATTTTCCGGCCTGTGGCGATATTTGCGTAAAAAGCGGTTCCCAATCGTTCCTGTCCTGTTCTATAGGAAAGGCAACAGATGAATTTGATTGAAGGACGCTCCGCGATTACGAGGCCCGCTTTCTTCGGCCATCCTTTCTTCTCCCTCATCCCTGTGCTTGTCACAGGGATCCAGTCAGCCCAAGTCTTTGGGCTGAAAAGCCTCTTTGACCTGACAGACGTCAGGTCGCTGGATTCCTGTGACAAGCACAGGAATGAGGGTGGTGGAGGCGGACCGACAGGTGGGCTGTCGAAACGTAAGTCGTCCCAAAGGGAAGGAAAATGCGATGACAGGACTGGTACGCACAAGTGCCGACCTCGATCCGAGGCGCAGGCGGATTCTTTATCGGTGCTGGCATCGTGGCATCAGGGAAATGGACCTTGTTCTCGGCCAGTTTGCGGAAGAGAACATTGCTGATCTCTCGGATGAGCAACTGGACGAGCTTGAAATCATCATGGACGAGGAAGATCAGGACCTCGTGCAGATGGTAACGGGCGCGCAGGCCATTCCTGAAAAATTCCAGACGCCGTTGTTCATGACGATCGTTTCCTACCGCCCGGATTTCGATCTGGTCACTGCCCAGAACGGACACAGCCCAAAATGATAGCCGGATTCGATGTCAGGCTGGTGGCATCGGCCGATACGCCGTTGACCATTGGCAACGTGCCCTCCGGCACGGAAGCCTTTTTGCTCGCGGATTTGGCACGACAGGGCACGCCCGTGGCCTATGTGCTCTCCGATGGTCAGCGCGTGGCCGATCTGGAGCAGATGCTGGGCTTCGTTGCGCCTGACATTCCGGTTCTGACATTACCTGCCTGGGATTGCCTGCCCTATGACCGCGTGTCGCCCAGCGCGCATGTCTCGGCGCGCCGTCTTGCCACGCTTTCCGGCCTTATCCATCACCAGAAAAAGCCGCATCCGGCCATCGTACTCGTCACCGTCAACGCCATGCTGCAAAAGATGGCGCCGCGTGATGTGATCGAAAGTCTGGCCTTCTCGGCCAAGCCCGGCAATCAGATCCGCATGGATGACATCGCCGCCAGGCTGGAGCGCAACGGTTTCGACCGTGTGGCAACGGTGCGCGAAGTGGGCGAATTTGCCGTGCGCGGTGGCATTCTCGACGTGTTCGTGCCCGGCACGGAAGAGCCTGTGCGGCTGGATTTCTTCGGCGATACGCTGGAGAGCATCCGTACCTTCGATCCAGCCAGCCAGCGCACCATCGGCCAGGCGCGTTCGCTCGATCTGAACCCGATGAGCGAAGTGACGCTGACACCGGATACGATCAGCCGTTTCCGCAAGAACTATCTCTCGTTGTTTGGCGCGGCGACACGGGATGACGCGCTCTATCAGGCCGTGTCCGAAGGCCGTCGTTATGCCGGTATGGAGCATTGGCTGCCGCTGTTTTACGAGCATCTGGAAACGGCCTTCGATTATCTCAAGGGCTTCCGCATCGTAACCGACCACACGGCGCGCGAGGCTGCTGTCGAACGCTCCAAGCTGGTGCATGATTATTTCGAGGCACGGCAACAATCCGGCCAGACGAAAGGCGCAACGCAGGGCGCGCCCTACAAGCCCGTCTCGCCCAGCCAGATTTATCTCGGCGGCAAGAGCTTCGATGAGGCGCTGAACGCCGTCAACGCGGTGCGCCTGACGCCGTTCAACGAGCAGGATTCCAAGGACAAGCCGGTCGCGATGTTGGATGCCCATGTCGGTCCGCGCTGGGCAAAATCGCAGACGGAAAGTGAAAGCGAAGAACGCATCAATGTCTTCACGCTTGCTGTCAAGCACATTGCCGAGCGTCGCTCCAAGGGCTGGAAGGTTCTGATTACCGGTTGGTCCGAGGGTTCGCTCGACCGCATGTTGCAGGTGCTGAACGAGCATGGGCTTGAGAACATCAAGACCATCCAGTCGTTCAAGGAAGTCGAAAAGCTCGGCAAGGGCGAGGCCGCCGCTGCGGTGCTGAGCCTGGAAGCCGGGTTTGAAACCGGCAATCTCGCCGTCATCGGTGAGCAGGATATTCTGGGCGACCGCATGGTGCGCCGTTCCAAGCGCCGCAAGCGCGGGGCGGATTTCATCTCGGAAGTCGCGGGGTTGGATGAAGGCTCGCTCGTCGTTCACGCCGAACACGGTATCGGGCGGTTCGTCGGTCTGCGCACCATCGAGGCTGCGGGTGCGCCGCGTGATTGTCTTGAGCTTCACTATGCCGATGAGGCCAAGCTGTTCCTGCCGGTCGAAAATATCGATCTTCTGTCGCGTTACGGCTCGGATGCGGCGGAAGCCAATCTCGACAAGCTGGGTGGCGGCGCATGGCAGATGCGCAAGGCCAAGCTCAAGAAGCGCCTGCTGGATATGGCGGGTGATCTTATCCGCATTGCCGCTGCGCGTATGGTTCGCCATGCGCCCGCGCTGATTGCGCCCGATGGCCTTTACGACGAATTCGCTGCCCGTTTCCCCTATGACGAGACGGAAGATCAGCTCAATGCCATCGAATCCGTTCGCGAGGATTTGGGTGCCGGTCGCCCGATGGACCGCCTTATCTGCGGTGACGTCGGCTTCGGCAAGACGGAAGTGGCGCTGCGCGCTGCCTTCCTGGCTGCCATGAACGGCGTGCAGGTGGCAGTCGTCGTGCCGACCACGCTCTTGGCGCGCCAGCATTTCCGCACCTTCTCCGAACGCTTCCGTGGCTTGCCGATCCGCGTGCAGCAGGCCTCGCGCCTTGTTGGCACAAAGGAACTGGCGCTGACGAAAAAGGAAGTGGCCGAGGGCAAGACGGATATCGTCGTCGGCACCCACGCGCTGCTCGGCGCTGGCATCAATTTCGCCAATCTCGGCCTTCTCATCATCGATGAGGAGCAGCATTTTGGCGTGAAACACAAAGAGCGGCTGAAAGAGCTGAAGAGCGATGTGCATGTGCTGACACTGTCGGCCACGCCCATTCCGCGCACGCTTCAGCTTGCCATGACGGGCGTTCGGGAACTGTCCCTCATCACCACCGCACCGGTGGACCGCATGGCGGTGCGCACCTTCATCTCGCCGTTTGATGCGTTGGTCATCCGCGAAACGCTGATGCGTGAGCATTATCGCGGTGGCCAGAGCTTCTATGTCTGCCCACGTCTTGCCGATCTCGCCGATATTCACGCCTTCCTGCAATCGGACGTGCCGGAACTGAAGGTCGCCGTTGCCCATGGCCAGATGGCGGCAGGTGAGCTGGAAGACATCATGAACGCCTTCTATGACGGCAAATATGATGTGCTGCTTTCCACCACCATCGTCGAGTCGGGTCTGGACGTGCCAACAGCCAACACGCTGATTGTCCACCGTGCCGATATGTTCGGTCTGGCGCAGCTCTATCAGCTGCGTGGTCGTGTCGGACGTTCCAAGGTTCGCGCTTTCGCGCTGTTCACGCTGCCGGTCAACAAGGTACTGACGACCATGGCGGAACGCCGCCTGAAGGTTCTGCAATCGCTCGATACGCTGGGTGCGGGCTTCCAGCTTGCCAGCCATGATTTGGATATTCGCGGCGCTGGCAATCTGCTGGGCGAAGAACAGTCCGGTCACATCAAGGAAGTCGGTTTCGAGCTTTACCAGCAGATGCTGGAAGAGGCCGTGGCCGAAGTGAAGGGCGAGGACGACGTCATCGACAGCGGCTGGTCGCCGCAGATTTCTGTCGGTACATCGGTCATGATCCCGGAAAATTACGTTCCGGATCTGCACCTGCGCATGGGCCTTTACCGTCGCCTCGGCGAGTTGACCGATCTGAACGAAATCGATGGCTTCGGCGCCGAGATGATCGACCGTTTCGGTCCGCTGCCGAAGGAAGTGCAGCACCTGCTCAAGATCGTCTACGTCAAGTCACTGTGCCGAACTGCCAATGTCGAAAAGCTGGATGCCGGTCCGAAGGGTGTCGTCGTGCAGTTCCGCAACAAGGAGTTCCCGAACCCTGCGGCACTGGTTGGCTACATCGCCAAGCAGGGCTCCATGGCGAAGATCAGGCCAGATCACAGCGTGTTCCTGACCCGCGATCTGCCGACTCCGGAGAAGCGTCTGGCAGGTGCTGCGATGGTGATGACGCAGCTGGCTGAACTGGCGAAATCCTGACCAATATTGGATCGCCGTTTCTTACGGCGATTTAATCAAACGGACATCTGGCTGTAGGATTGAGAGGCATAATCTTGTTCTCATCGGCACGGCACTGTTTCGCCTGATGCCGTTGAACGAAGGAGCAGGACTATGTTGACCACCATGAACAGGTTTGTCACCGCTGGTCTGGTTGCTTTGACAATTGCGGGCACCACAATTGCCACCACCAGCCAGGCAGAAGCACGTAACAATTTCGGACGCGGATTTGGCGCAGGTATCGCTGGAGCCGTCGTTGGCGGTGCGTTGATTGCGGGCGCGCGCAACTATTATGGCCCGCCAGCCTATAGCTACACACCCGTTTACAGCCAGCCCGTTTACGGCCCACCTGTGGTCTATGAGCCTGTCTATCACCGCTGCCATCTGGCATGGCGTCAGGATGGCTATGGCGACATGTATCGTGTGCGTGTCTGCAATTGATGGAGCCGGGGACGGGCTGATCAGTCCGTCTTATCCTCATCACTCTCCGGTGTCATCGCGACGGCAACATTCTGGTCTGCCGCCGCAATCGATGTGGGCAGAGCGACATGTCTCTGACGCTCGCGGATGAGCGTGATCAGCCCGGAGCCGATGATGAGGGCGATGCCCACCAGCATCCAGCCATCAACACCATCTCCGAAAATCAGATAACCGAACAGAATGGCCCAGAGCATCTGGCTATATTGCGTCGGCCCGATGACGGCTGCTGGCGCATATTTCGCCGCATACATGACCAGCCCGTTGGCGACAGCACCGAGAAGGCCGTAACCGGCCAGAAACATCCACTGCTGCGCATTGGGCGGTGTGAACGACGATGTCATCGCCACACCGCAAATCACCAGCGTTCCCAGCAACCCCGCACCATAGAGCGAGATGTTCTTTTCCGATGGCCCCATGGCGCGGAAGATGACGATGGAAATCGCACCGCAGAGACCGGCAACGATGGCCGCGAAATGGCCAGTCGACAGCTCACGGAAACCGGGTCTCAAGATGACAAGAACACCCGCAAAGCCGATGATGACGGCAGACCAGCGTTTGATACCGACCTGCTCCTTCAGGAACAGAACCGACATCATGGTGACGAAAGCGGGCAACAGGAAGATAAGCGCAAAGGCTTCCGCCATGGAAAGATGGGTGAAAGCCGTGACCGAGGTGATGGCGCCGAGGCCGGATGACACGAAACGCAACAGCCACAGTGGGCGGTTGGTGGTGCGCACGATGTCGCGCCAGTCGTCATTGCGCTTGCGGATGAAGGGCAGGGCGCAGAGCCCGAACAGCGCGCCGAAGAAGGCGGATTGAATGGGCGACAATTGCCCTTCGATGAGCTTCACGCTCGCATCGCTCCAGGCGTAGGCCGCAAAGGCTGCGAATGCGAGCAGAATGCCCTTCAACGTGCTATCGGACACGGAAACACCTGGAACTATTAGGGGCCGGAAATCGACAGCGGGGAGGCGCTGACGATCAGTTCATTGCCCTATGCTCTTCCAGCTTCATTCTGGCAATATCCCGCAGTGCATTAATCAGCACTTCCTTGCTTTGCGCACCGCTGACCGCATATTTCTGGTCGAGAATGAAGAAGGGTACGCCCGAAACACCCATCTGCTGGGCCGCGTCGATTTCCGCAACGACCGTGTCCTTGTCCGCGTCGGAGGCGAGCAGCTTCTCCACGACGTCGCGGTTCATCCCGGCCTTTTCACCGATATCGGCCAGCACGGTGTGGTCACCGATGTTGAGGCCTTCCTCGAAATTGGCGCGGAACAGTTCGTTCACGACCTTGTCCTGAAACTCGCGTCCCTCGGCATGGGCCCAGAGCGACAGGCGGTGGGCATCCAGCGTGTTGGGGCCAACCTTGATGGCGTCGAAATCGAAGGCGATGCCGACTTCCTTGCCAAGTTGCGTCAGCATCTCGTGCGCTTGCTCGACCTTTTCCTTGCCGCCCAGCTTCTTTTCAAGCTCGGCCTTCTGGTCAACGCCTTCAGGAGGGTAATCCGGGTTCAGGCGATAGGGACGCCAGTTCACATCGACGCTGACCTCATCGAGAATTTCGGCCAGCGCCAGATCGAGCCGCGCCTTGCCGAGATAGCACCACGGGCAGACCATGTCCGAGACGACGTCGATAACAATGCGTTGCATGGTACTTCCCTTTCAGACCCGAAAATATCCGCTTCATCTAGGGGCGTTGCCGCGCTCGCGCAAGGCGTTACCTCAAGAGAACCATGTCGCGCGCCTCATTGAGCGCGTGCATCCCACCATGTGCTTTTCTGGTTGCCCAGAAGCGGCGTGGTCTCGGGCCGCTCGATATATTTCCACCGCGCCACCCACTGCGCACCGATGTAATAGAGCGGAATGATGTAGTGGCCTGCGGTCAGCAGCCGGTCATAGGCGCGGACGGCGGCCTGAAAATCCTCGGTCGAGCGCGCCTGCAAAAGCGCCTCCAGCATACGGTCCACGTCAGGATCGGCAACACCCGCATAGTTGAAGCTGCCATTGGCATCGCGCGAATCAGAGCCCCAGCGGTTGAGCTGTTCTGCCCCCGGCGACAGCGAGGAGGGCAGCGAGCGGATGATCATGTCATAGTCAAAGCTGTTGGAGCGGGCCTGATATTGCCCGTCATCGACGGAGCGGATGGCCATATCGACGCCGATCAGCTTTAGAGAGCGTTGATAGGCAAGTGCGATCCGTTCCTGTGCGGGGTTCTGTGTCATGATTTCGAAGGCCAGCGGGCGGCCCTTTGCATCCGACATCTTGCCGCTTTTGATCGTGTAACCGGCCTCTTTCAGCCTATCGACGGCGAGTTTCAGCACCTTTCGGTCGGCACCGGAGCCGTCTGTCACGGGCATGGCGTAGGTGCCAGCCAGCAATGCAGGCGGAAGTTTCTTGGCGGCATCGCCCAGCAGCGCAAGTTCACGTGCATCCGCCGCGTTGCCGAAAGCACCGAGCGCAGAATTCTGCCAATAGCTTTGCGTTCGCTGGAAGGCACCGCCCAGAATGTTGCGGTTCATCCACTCGAAATCGAGCGCATAGGATAGACCTTCGCGCACTTTCTCATCGGCAAAGATGGCGCGTCGCGTGTTGAAGACGAGGCCGAACATGCCCGATGGCAGGCGCGATTCGAAAACGTCGCGGGCAATGTCTCCGCGATGCACCGCCGGGAAATTGTAAGCCTGACCCCAATGTGATGAGTCGGCTGAACCATTGATGGCATCGCCTTCGGGGTAGATGTCAATATCGCCTTTCTTGAAGGCCTCGAACATCGTCGTGACCTGTAGGAAATAGAGAATGCTGATCTCGTCGTAGTTATCAGAGCCGACCTTGGACGGCACATCCTTGCCCCAGTAATCAGGGTTACGCTCCCAAACCACACGCTCTCCGGGGCGCAGGGTTTTGATTCGGTAAGGACCAGAGCCGACCACGGGGCCAAGGCCGCCTTGCTCGAATGTCGCCTGATCAATGGCATGCTTCGGCAGGATCGGCGTCGAGGACGCCAGAATGAGTGGCGTTTCGCGATTGGCATTTTCGTTGAAGGTAAAGCGCACACCGTGCTCGCCGATCTTCTCCATCTTCGCCACGCCGTTCAGGCGGCTGTTGAAGGGCGGGCGGCTTTTTTCCTTCAAAAGATTGAAGGTGAAGATCACATCATCGGGCGTGACAGGCTGGCCGTCCTGCCATTTGGCTTTCGGATTGATGTTGAACTGGATGTAGGTGCGGTCGTCATCCCATTCGGCGGTTTCCGCCAGCAGGCCATAGAGCGAGAAGGGTTCGTCGTTGGACCGCTGCATCAGCGGCTCATAGAGCAGATTGCCGAATTCCGGGTCCCACACGCCGCGTGCGGTGGTGCGCATGCCCTTCAAAACAAAGGGATTGAGGCTGTCGAAGGTGCCAACGACGCCGTAGGAAATGCGGCCACCTTTTTTCACGTCCGGCTTCACATAGGGAAAGTTCTTATAGTCGGCGGGCAGGGCGACCGTGCCATGCATCGAAATCCCGTGGAGTGGTTCCGCCATCGCCAGACCTGAAAAAAGAAGGGCGGGGATGAACGCCAAAAGGCTTCGCATGGTAATTGTCCTGTCACATTCGGGCTGTCTCATCACGGCATTGCTACGTTGGCCAAACGCCGCCCGTCTTGTATTGATTCCCGCGGGAATGTATCACACCCAACTATGGCAGGCATCCGACCACGGAAAATCTGTCGGGGCTCAAGAAAAGTTGAAAGAAGTGCTGGATATCGCACTCAACGGGATGTAACAGGGTTGCCGAAACCGTCGGGTCACGCATTTGCCTCATTTAAACGACAGTGGAACGGGCAGACGGATACCGATGATGTTGAGCAGTTCGTCCCGTTCTGCTTCGCATAAGAAAATTCAGGAGACGGAACTCTTATGATGCAATTCGCAAACACATTTACCCGCGCAGGCTTGTCTGCTCTCGTTCTTTCGCTGGGTGCCGTGTCTGCACCAGCCGTATCGCAGGCTCAGCAGGCTGCTCCTGCGGCAGGTGGTGCCGGTGCACCTCCGCTTGGCTGGTTCAAGACTTGCAGCAAGCAGGAAGACAATGATGTTTGCGTTGTGCAGAACGTTGTTCTCGCCCAGAACGGCCAGATGATCACGGCTGTTGGCCTCATCAGCGTCGAAGGCAAGGTCAACCGCAAGCTGCTTCAGGTTTCGGTTCCAACTGCACGCCTGCTGCCTCCTGGCGTCATGATGCAGATCGATGGTGCCAAGGGCCAGAAGCTCGATTACGCCGTCTGCCTTCCAGACAAGTGCACGGCTGAAGTGCCTTTGACGGACGCGATGATTGCCAGCATGAAGAAGGGCACGGAAATCGTGTTCACCTCCATCAACTTCCGTCGCGCGCCAAACCCGATCAAGATCGCTCTCAGCGGCTTCACCGGTGCTTATGACGGCCAGCCGATCACGCAGTCGCAGCTTGCTGAAAGCCAGCGTTCCCTCCAGGAAGGCATGCAGAAGAAGGCTGAAGAGGCTCGCAAGAAGCTCGAAGCCGCTCAGGACGCAGCAAAGTCCAAGCCTGCTAACTAAGACATTCGACATTAAAAAACCGGCCTGAGATTTCAGGCCGGTTTTTTGTTGTTCAGATTTCAGATCTGACGGTCAGTGCGTCATCGCTGACTTTGCCCGCAGCACACCGTTGGGAGTGGTGTCGAATATGCGGGAAATATTCGGGTTCCGCAGAGGCTGGTCACTCTCGTCATGAACGAGGTTCTGCTCCGATACGTAAGCGACATATTCGGATTCGTCGTTTTCAGCCAGAAGGTGGTAAAATGGCTGGTCGCGATCCGGGCGGATTTCCTTCGGGATGGCGTTCCACCACTCCTCCGTGTTCGAATATTCCGGGTCTACGTCGAATACCACACCGCGGAACGGAAACACCCTGTGGCGAACAACCTCGCCAATCGTAAACTTTGCGTCTCTTTGTTTCATGGCATGCACATCCTTTCCCCATACAATTTGGGGGCTGGATAAAAAATATCAAGATATCGGGTTGCAACACCGCATTTTGTTGATTGCATCCGGCACGTCACCCAAAAGAAAAAAGGCGCCCCGAGAGGCGCCTTTTAAATTCACTATTAGGCCGAGTAGTACATATCGAATTCGACCGGGTGAGGGGTCATTTCGAAACGCATGACTTCGTGCATCTTCAGTTCGATGAAGGAATCGATCTGGTCGTCATCGAACACGCCGCCAGCTGTCAGGAACTTGCGATCCTTGTCGAGGCTGTCGAGGGCTTCACGCAACGAGGCGCAGACGGTTGGAATCTTCTTCAATTCCTTTGTCGGCAGGTCATAGAGATCCTTGTCCATCGGCTTGCCGGGGTGGATCTTGTTCTTGATACCATCGAGACCAGCCATCAGCATCGCGGCAAAGCCGAGATACGGGTTCTGGGCGGGGTCAGGGAAGCGAACTTCGACGCGCTTGGCCTTCGGGTTGGAGCCGAACGGAATGCGGCAGGAGGCGGAGCGGTTGCGGGCGGAATAGGCCAGCAGAACCGGTGCTTCGTAACCTGGGACCAGACGCTTGTAGGAGTTGGTCGTCGGGTTGGTGAAGGCGTTGATCGCCTTGGCATGCTTGATGATGCCGCCGATGTAGTAAAGGCAAGTCTCGGACAGGCCTGCATATTCGTCACCAGCGAAGGTTGGCTTGCCGCCCTTCCAGATGGACTGGTGAACGTGCATGCCCGAACCGTTGTCGCCGAAGATCGGCTTTGGCATAAAGGTTGCCGTCTTGCCGTAAGCGTTGGCAACCTGATGCACCACATATTTGTAGATCTGCATCTTGTCGGCGCTCGATACCATCGTGTCGAACTTCACGCCCAGCTCGTGCTGTGCAGAAGCGACTTCATGGTGGTGCTTTTCAACGACAACACCCATCTCGCCGAGAACCGTCAGCATTTCGGAACGCATGTCCTGAAGGCTGTCGACCGGAGGAACCGGGAAGTAGCCGCCCTTGACGCGCGGACGGTGGCCGAGGTTGCCGGTTTCGTAGTCGGTGTCGTCGTTGGATGGCAGCTCGGACGAGTCCAGCTTGAAGCCCGTATTGTACGGGTCTGCCTTGTACTTCACGTCGTCGAACACGAAGAATTCCGGCTCTGGACCAACGAACACCGTGTCGCCGATACCCGACGCCTTCAGGTAGGCTTCAGCCTTTTTGGCCGTGCCGCGTGGGTCGCGGTTGTAGGACTCGCCGGAGATCGGGTCGAGAATGTCACAGATAATGACCATGGTGGACTGTGCAAAGAACGGGTCCATGTGAACCGTTCCCGTATCGGGCATCAGCACCATGTCGGACTCGTTGATGGCCTTCCAGCCAGCGATCGAGGAGCCGTCGAACATGACGCCATCGGCGAACATGTCTTCGTCCACGCAGGCCACGTCCATCGTCACGTGCTGCAGCTTGCCCTTTGGGTCGGTAAAGCGCAGGTCCACGAACTTGACGTCGTTGTCCTTGATCTGCTTGAGAATATCGTTTGCGGTCGTCATTGAAACTTTTCCTTGAGTGTTTTGATAACAAGGTGAAGTCCCGGCTTTCCCGGGTTCAGTCTTTTTATATGGCGTCTACGCCTGTCTCACCCGTACGGATACGGATGACCTCTTCCACGTTGGACACGAAAATCTTTCCGTCACCAATGCGGCCGGTCTGGGCGGCATTGCGAATGGCCTCGATCACGGCATCCGCATTTTCATCCGCAAGCACGACTTCGACTTTCACCTTCGGCAAAAAGTCGACGACATACTCTGCCCCGCGATAGAGTTCCGTATGGCCTTTTTGACGACCAAAGCCCTTGGCTTCTGTAACCGTTATTCCCTGGAGTCCGACTTCCTGAAGGGCTTCCTTCACTTCGTCGAGCTTAAAAGGCTTAATGATCGCTTCGATCTTTTTCATGAGAAAATATCTCTCCGCTTCTCCCGTTCAAGCGGTCTTTCCGCTCTGCCACAAGAATGCACGTATCGTGCCAGATCGGAAGTCGCTTTGAATAAAAAATCTTCGAAAAATGCCTGGACAAAGCGAAATTTGGCGCATCTTCACTGTTTCCGTGGACAAAAATACCGCTCCCAGCACGCAAGATGATGATTTTTTCACGATTTTGCCAAATTTCCGAGCTGTTACGCGCAGGTCAATGGTGTCAATGAATTGCGTATTTATTGCTCTTTTGCATATAATTTATGCAATCTAAATTGCCTAATTATGCACCGATTGCCTTTTGCCTGTTTTTGAGCTGAATATGCAGCCATGATATTTTTAGCCCAGCATGTCTTGATCGATCCTGCCGCCATGGCGCGCATCGATGCGAGTGCCGAAAAAAACGGTCTTTCCATCGCCTCCCTGATGGAACGGGCGGGGCAGGCGGTTTCGGCCTGCGCGCTCAGACACTATCCACAAGCCCTGCGGTATATCGTCCTTTGCGGCACCGGTAACAATGGCGGCGATGGGTTCGTCGCGGCACGCGCCCTGAAGAAAAGTGGCGCAGAGGTTGCCGGCTACGTCTTCGGTGATGTTGCCCGATTGAAGGGGGCAGCGACGCAGGCATTCGATGCTTTGGGCATTTCCCCGAAAACACTCGATAGCTACCGGCCCCAGTCCGGCGATGTGGTGATCGACGCGATCTTTGGTGCGGGCCTTTCCCGCGATGTGCCTGCCGAAGTGGCGGCTGTGATCGATCGTGTCGAAAAGGCGTCTGTGCCAGTGCTGGCCGTCGATCTGCCATCCGGCCTGTGCGGACGGCGGGGCGTTCCGCTCGGGCGTGCGTTTCAGGCTGAGCGAACGGTGACGTTCATGGCGCGCAAACCGGGCCATGTCTTGATGCCGGGACGTTCGCTGTGTGGAGAAGTCGAAGTGTTCGATATCGGCATCCCGCTTCGAATTGTGAAAGAGCATTGTGGGTCTGTCTTCGAAAACCACCCTTCGCTCTGGAAGAGCGCCTTTCCAAGGTCTGACGAGGACACGCATAAATTCAAGCGTGGGCATCTGACTGTCTTTTCCGGTCCATCGCATGCGACCGGCGCTGCCCGTATGGCGGCGATGGCGAGTGTTCGGGCCGGTGCAGGCATCGTCACCATTGCTGCACCCCACGATGCCCTCGGCGTTCTCTCGGCAACGCTGACAGTGGTCATGGTGTCGGGCATCGAAAGCGACGAGGAACTCGCTGCCTGGCGTGAAGATAAGCGCCATGCGACCTATGTTCTCGGTCCCGGCTTCGGCGATCTGGAGCGCGCACGCCGTTTCGTCTCTTTGTTGAAAGACAAGGCAATGGTCCTAGATGCCGACGGCATAACGGCGTTCAAACATGAGCCACAACAGCTTTTCGATCTGTTCGCCTCTGACGCGCCGCGTATCCTCACACCGCATGAGGGCGAGTTTGGACGTCTGTTTCCAGACATCGCGGCGGACAGAACGCTCAGCAAGATCGAAAAGGCACAGGCGGCGGCTGCGCTCAGCAATGCGGTTATCGTCTATAAAGGCGCAGATACCGTCATCGCAGCGCCGGATGGCCGTGCTGCCGTCAACACCAACGCGCCGTCTTATCTCGCCACAGCCGGGTCGGGAGACGTGCTGGCCGGTATCGCAGGCGGGTTTTTGGCGCAGCAGGTTCCAGCCTTTGAAGCTGCCGCTGCCGCCGTCTGGCTGCATGGCGAGACCGCACAGCGGCTGGGTCCTGGCTTGACGGCTGAGGATTTGGCGGCGGATGTCAGGCCATTCCAGCGTTAATGAACCGGTTTGCCCTGGCTGGTGATGGCCGCCATGCGCGACGCGCTGATAACAAGCTTGCGCTCCGCACGCTCCTGCTGCGGGGTGCGATTGTAGATTTCGCGATAACATTTGGAAAAGTGCGAGGCAGACACGAAACCACAGGCGACGGCCACCTCCACCACGGGCATGGCCGATTGTACCAGCAGATGACGCGCCCGGTCCAGCCGGATTTCCAGATAATAGCGGGCAGGGGAACGTCCCATTTCCTGCCGGAAAAGCCGCTCTACCTGTCTGCGTGAAAGGTCCGCATCGTCTGCGATATCCAGCAGAGATAACGGTTCTGACAGGTTGCTTTCCATCAACTCGATGATCGACAAAACCTTGTCGTTCTGCACGCCGAGACGGGCACGCAGCGGCAGACGCTGGCGGTCATGCGGGTTGCGCACCCGGTCCGTCAGTTGCTGTTCGCAGACGCGGTTGACGAGGTTTTCGCCGAAATCCTGACCGATGAGGTTCAGCATCATGTCGAGAGACGCCGTGCCGCCTGCGCAGGTGTAGATGTTGCCATCCACCTCGTAGAGATCGGCGTAAACCTCGACCTGCGGAAACGCTTCGGAAAAGCCGGGCAGGTTCTCCCAGTGGATCGCGCATCGCTTGCCGTTGAGCAATCCCGCCTGGGCCAGCACATGCGCGCCGGTACAGAGGCTGCCGACGGCGATGCCGCGATTGTGCGACTCGCGTAGCCACGCGTTGACGGATTTGTTGTTGTATTGCTCGATATCGATGCCCGAACAGATCAGCACCATGCTTGGGCGATTTTCACCGCTGACCGATTTGCGCTCTTCGGCCAGTGACGTATTGGCTTCCAGCGCGATACCGCTGGAAGAGGCGACCTTCTGCCCATCGCTGGAGGCCAGCCGCCACTCATAAGCGGCATAACCCAGCATGCGGTTGGCAATGCGCAGCGTTTCGACCGCAGCCGTGAAGGGCAGCATGGTGAACTCCGGCACCATGAAAAACACGATAGTGCGTTTTTTGGGAGGCGTTTTGCTCACGGCGACGATGCTCCATTGCGGAAACGCAATTCCTTGCTTGGAAATCGTCCGCTGTATATCGCATTTGCGACACTCTTGGCGCAAGATACGACGTGGTAGGTGCGCTGTCAAAAAACTTAATCGCCTGTGAGCCAAGGCGTTCGAGTGAAAGCACGCAGACGTGAAAGTCTTGGACGTCTGCACGGAGATATTTTGCATTTTATTAATATTGTTTTCAATTTTTAAGCGCAGCCTTCAGCCATATCGTTCACTTGCGCGTTCTATCGACGTGACGAATGGCGGCGTCTCTTAAAAGGGTGTCGCAAGGTCGTCTTTTGTTACGGTGTCGGGTTGCCCGAGAATGGCTCTGCCGTTCCTGCCCGGTGCTTTCGAGCGGAGTATTGCGTATGCATGAAGCTGGTCACACTGTTCTCGTCGTCGAAGACGAACCGATCATTCGATTTACGCTTGTGGATGCACTCGAAGAGGCGGGCTACCGTGTCCTGGAGGCATGCAACGTGCTCGAAGCGATCGCCATCATCGGCAAGGTCGACACGATCTCAGCTGTCGTGACAGACATCGATATGCCAGGCGGCCTGTCGGGTCTGGATCTGGTGCGCATGCTCTCATCGTGTCAGGATCAGATTGCCGTCGTTGTCACATCCGGTGGGCATACGCCCGATGCGCTGGAACTGCCGGAAGACGTGCGCTTCTTCAGCAAGCCCTATCATTTCGACGACATCTTCTTTGCGTTGCGCGCTGGCATTGCCGCCAAGACGAAGAGTGTGCGTCGAAAGATTGCCGTGCGGCTTGAAGGCCTTCAATTCAGCCACTGAAACGAAAAACGCCGGAGTTTCCTCCGGCGTTGATGTCTGTCGATGAATGCGCGAAATCAGGCGGCGCGCAGCACGACCAGCGTGCGGCCTTCGACCGAATAAGTCTCGCCATTTGCGATCTTGTCGGCATTTGCCTCAGGATCGGCGGTCGTCAACTCCGTCATCCAGCCGTGCTCGGCGTCCGGCAGCTTGAATTCCACGATGCCGTCATGCGGGTTGAAGAGGATGAGCACATCGCGCCATTCCTCCGCATCGCCGTTGTCATCCTGCGACAGACGTAAGCCCAGCGACGTGCTGCCCGGATCTTCCCACTGAGCCTGCGTCTGCTCGCCACCGCCTGGGTTCAGCCAAGTGATGTGGGTGCCGTCGCGCCAGCTGTCGCGGCGTAGAACGGAATGGTTCTGACGCAGTTCGATCAGCTTGGCGGTGAACTTGCGGAGCGTTTCTGCGCTGTCGGGCAGATTTTCCCAATGCACCCAGCTCAGTTCGCTGTCCTGGCAATAGCCATTGTTGTTGCCCATTTGGCTACGACCAAACTCGTCACCGGCCAGCAGCATCGGTGTGCCGTGGGAGAGGAGGAGGGTGGCGAGGAAGTTGCGCTTCTGGCGGTCGCGCACCGCAATGATGCCTTCGTCGTCGGTCGGGCCTTCCACGCCGTAGTTGTAGCTGCGGTTATGGTCGTGGCCGTCCTTGTTGTCTTCGCCGTTCGCCTCGTTGTGCTTCTCGTCGTAGGACACGAGGTCGTTCAGCGTGAAGCCGTCATGGGCGGTAATGAAGTTGACGCTCGACCAGGGCCGACGGCCACGCAGATCGTAGACATCGCCGGAACCGAGAACGCGGGCGGCGAAATCACCGGCGGTGCCGTCTTCGTCCTTCCAGTAGTCGCGCACGGTGTCGCGGTATTTGTCGTTCCACTCTGCCCAACCGGGAGGGAAGCCGCCGACCTGATAGCCGCCGGGGCCGATATCCCAGGGTTCACCCACCAGCTTCAGCTTGGACAGAACAGGATCCTGGCCGACGGCATCGAAGAAGCCGCTGCGCTGGTCGAAACCTTCCGGCTCACGACCGAGGATGGTGCCCAAATCGAAGCGGAAGCCATCGATATGCATGTCTTCGGCCCAGTATCGCAGCGAGTCCGTCACCATCTGCAGCACGCGGGGGTGCGAGGTGTTGACGGTGTTTCCGGTGCCGGTGTCGTTGATGTAGTAACGCGGCTGGTCGGGCAGGGTGCGGTAATAGGAGAAGTTGTCGATACCCTTGAACGACAGGGTCGGCCCAAGCTCGTTGCCTTCGGCCGTGTGGTTGTAGACCACGTCGAGAATGACCTCGATTCCGCCGTCGTGGAACGCGCGCACCATGTCGCGGAAACCAGCCATGCCCTTGGGGCCGTAATAGCGCGAAGCAGGCGAAAAGAAACCGAGCGAGTTGTAGCCCCAGAAGTTCTTCAGGCCTTTATCCAGCAAGTGCGAATCGTCGGGGAATGAGTGGATCGGCAGAAGCTCGACGGAGGTGATCCCGAGGCTTTTCATATAATCGACGATCTGCTTGTCGCCGAGGCCCTCATATGTACCGCGCAGATTTTCAGCGATGCCGGGGTGAAGCTGCGTGAAGCCCTTCACATGGGTTTCATAAAAAATGGTCTTCGACCAAGGCACGTTCGGCTTCTTGTCGCTCGACCAGTCGTAATCCGCGGGATCGATCACGCGGCACTTCGGCATCTTGGCGGCGCTATCGCTGTCGTTGAAAGATAGGTCCTTGTCTTCTGCATCCAGAATGTAACCGAACTGTTCCGGTCCCCATTCGATATCGCCGACGAGTTCGCGGGCGTAAGGATCGACAAGCAGCTTGTTGGGGTTGAAGCGGTGGCCGTTTTCCGGGTCGTAGGGACCGTGAACGCGATAGCCATACAGCGCGCCGGGCTTCAGGCCGGGAATAAAGCCGTGCCAGATTTCGTTGGTGAATTCCGGAAGCGTGATGCGCTCGATTTCGTTTTTGCCGCTCTCATCGAAGAGGCACAATTCGATGCGTTCTGCGTGGGCGCTGAAGATCGCGAAATTGACACCATCACCGTCGAAATTCGCGCCAAGGCGGGTGAAGTCGCCGGGCAAAATGCTGGAACCGAACTGGGCCATAGATATCCTCATGCTTGATAGGGGCAGGGGGAAATGTGGTGGCAGGGTATTTGTTCCGCACTGCAAAAAAATGGCTCGCCGAGATCAGTCTCGCGAGCCATTCATGCTTTATTGGAAACGGATTTTATCTGCGAACAATCCGTGTCTGCTTGCTGTCTGTCGTTGGCCATCCAATATCCTTGAGCGTGTCTGCGGGCAGGGCTTCCAATGCGCGTAGTGTCTGCTTGCGACGCCATGCGGTCTGTAGCTCCAAAACAAGCTCGGTCAGGCGTGATAGCCACCTGCGGGTAAACAGCCGACCCCTTGAAGGGCTGGGGCTGTGGTGGGTGATCATGGTCATTTTGGAACTCCTTTCATGATCCATATTCGGTTTCGACATCATCGGTATGCGCCGCAAAATCACATCAATCAATTGAATGATTTTCATGCCATCAATGACAAAGCGTGATGTATTTCCGGTGTGAAACCCGGCCTCATTACCGGCTTCGTTTTTGACAATGCGAAATTGTTGACATTCAATCAAACGAAATGATATCGATCCATTGATCAGAAAAATTGAAGGCATGTGCCATGACCGTTTCCTTCCGCCAGCCTCTGCCCCTTTTGGACAACGACATCTTGCGAACCTTCGTGGCTATCGCAGAAACCGGCAATTTTTCCACCGCCGCCGAAGTGGTGTTTCGAACGCCGTCTGCCGTGTCCATGCAGATCAAGAAACTGGAAGAGCAGCTCAAGACCACCCTGTTCCTGCGTGATGCACGGTCGGTCACCCTCACCGCCCATGGCGAAACGCTTTTGACCTATGCGCGGCGGATGATCGCGCTGTCCAATGAGGCTGTCGCGCGCTTCGTCATGCCTGAGCTGTCTGGCGTGGTGCGGCTGGGTGCGCCGGAGGATATTGGCGAGCGCGGCCTGCTGCCCGGCATCCTCAAACGCTTTGCCGAAGCCTTCCCCGCCATCATGGTGGATGTCGTGATCGATTCGAGCTCGCAGCTCTACCGGCGTATGGATGAGCAGCGGCTGGATATCGCACTCGTCAACTGCGCGTCGCTGCCGCTGCGAAATACCGGCGAAGTCTTGATGCGCGAGCGGCTCGTCTGGGCGGGTGCCAAATGCGGTACGGCGCATTTGCGTGATCCCATTCCCATTTCGATCTGGGAAGATGGCTGCATCTGGCGATCCGAGGCGACATCGTCGCTCGAAAAGCAGAACCGTCCCTATCGCGTCGCCTATCTCAGCGGTCACACAATGGCGCAAAAGGCGGCCATCGAGGCGGATCTGGCGGTCGCACCTCTGCCGCGTTCCTATGTGCAGAACAACATGGTCATTCTGGGTGAAAAGGACGGAATGCCGGAGCTTGGTTGCTTCGATATCCGCCTCATCGTCGCCGATAAACCGACCCGTCCCGTGCAGGCGGTTGCCGACAGCATTCGCAACGCGTTCAAGGACATTGCTCAGCCTCTGTAAGGCTGTCACATTATTTTTATCGGGCCACGGAACCGCTTTCGATTGCCTGCGTTTTCTGCGCGCTAATTAGATTGTCTTTGGCGCTCATGCGCAGACATTAAGGGGAGTTTCCATATGTCCACACGTTTCTTCGCAACAACTGCCGCTGTCCTCATCGCCCTCGTTTCCCTGAGCTCTTGCGGCAACACCATTCGCGGCGTCGGCAAGGATGTTGCAGGCACTGTAGAAGGCACACAGGCTGCTGGACGAAGCGTTGACCACGCTGCGCGCCGTTAATTGACGCAATACAGCGTCCTGACATTGAAGCAGAAGCCGGCGATCCTTCGTCGGCTTTTTTGTAGTCAGGCCACGGTGAAGGCGGTCCAGTCCAAAATGCATATTCGCTCTCGAGAGGCCATATTCTCGTCGCTGTCAGGCGATCTACAATGGACAAGAGAAATTTGATCCGCCTTGGGGAACGATGCGCAGACTGATCCAATATTTGCTGGCTGCTTTGCTGCCCACTGGAGCCATCGCGGCACCCCTGCCTGACTTTTGCCAATCGCTGGACCATATGGGTGGGCGCTATACGGTGTGCAGTTTCGACCCTGCAAAAAGCGACATCCGACTTTACCATTGGGATTATGTCACCTCGAAACCCTATGGATCGTTCGAGGCTTTGTCGTCAGCTCTATGGCGGCAGCACAGCTTCGTCACCTTTGCCATGAATGCTGGAATGTATCACCGCGACCTATCGCCGGTCGGTCTGTTCATCGATCATGGTGTCGAGACAGCACCTATCAGCACCGGTGGCGGGTGGGGTAATTTTCACATGCAGCCCAATGGCGTGTTCTTCATGGAGGGCAAAAGGGCGGGCGTGCTGGAAACCAGCGCTTATCTCAATGCCAATAGATCGCCGGATTTTGCCACCCAGTCAGGTCCGATGCTGGTCATTGACGGGCAGCTGCACCCGCGATTTCTGCCGGACAGCGATAGCTTGAACACACGCAACGGCGTGGGTGTATCGGCCGACGGCATGGTGCACTTTGCTATCTCGGAACATCCTGTGCGGTTTTATGATTTTGCGACCCTGTTCCGCGACAAGCTGCACACGGCCAATGCGCTGTATTTCGATGGCAGCATTTCCAGCGTGGACATTCCCGCCGCAAAGCGTCGGGACGGCTGGTCTCCGCTGGGGCCGATCGTTGCGGTTGTCGAGCGAGTGCCGGACTGAGGCGCTACCGTTACAGCGGCGCTTTTGGGTAGGCCTTTTCGAGCCCGCCGGATTTTGTCAGGCCGGTGCGAAATGCCGTAAACGCTGCATGCTGGCTGCTCTTGGACACCTCGTGCAGGCGAATCTGCAAACGCGCCGGCGCATTCTCGCCGAACCATTCGCCGCATTTCTCCAGCTTCAAAGAGTTCAGGAACCGCGCTTGCGCCTGCTGGTCGAGGAAAAGACGCAAACCTTCCAGCAGGTTTTCGTCCTGCAAAGCGTTTTCCAGGAGCAAAGTCAGCCACGCCTGATCTTCCGCGCTCCAGCCACTGATTTTCGTTGCGACCGCGTCACGGTCCGGGAAAGAAGATGGCGTCGCCTGCATCGTGTGTCACCGCTCCAGCTGTTTGATATCTGCCCGATAATTCAGATGAGCCCGATGTTCAATATGACGTGCGCAGCGCTGGGGCAAAAGCCTGTATTTCGGCTGGCTTATACACAGCACAGCGCGCCACGGTGAACCAAATCCGACCAAATTTACACTTTGGACCAAAATGAGACAGGCAGACTTGGCTCAGTGTCTCAGGATGAATAGGTAAACCATTGTTTTTTATTACACCTATGCATTGAGTGAATAGCAGGTGGCTAAATTCGCCTTGCTTTAGCCGTTTTTAGCATTTGCCTTTGTCACAAGTTTTTAATAAATGCTTCACCCACTGGCCGACGCATGAACGGCTTGAGAGTAACACGCTGGAGTAATCATGGACGAAACCGCACAGAAATCCTGCTGGGCCGTAACATTTCGCGCACTTGCAGGTTTTGCCGCCTTTCTCGCATTGACCTACGTATTTGGTAGCCCGTAAGAATCTCTCATAGAATTTTAGACTTCGCAGCACGGTTCCCCCACAGGACCGTGCTGTTTTCGTTTGCGGCGCGTCCATGTCGCGCTCAGCGTAGTTCATGCCCATTTTGATATGGCGGATTTTTCCCATTCGGATAGACTGGTGTCATAAGTCTATACATAGGGCAGGCAGATATGTTTCTTTCGGTTTTCGACGTGTTCAAGATCGGGATTGGACCGTCCAGTTCCCATACGATGGGACCGATGTCGGCTGCGAACCGCTTTTTGGAAACGCTGTTGTCCAGTGATTGGCCCAGACCATCCGGTTCGGTGGTGTCTGCCATCAAGGTCAGCCTGCATGGTTCATTGGCGTTTACCGGCATCGGCCACGGTTCCGGCCGTGCCGTGGTTCTGGGTCTGATGGGTGAGCAGCCCGACCAGGTCGATCCAGATGCGATGGACGGGTTGATTGCCACGGTCGAATCGACAGGTCGCATTTCGCCACCCGGCCACCCATCCTATGCTTTCCAACCCGCCGAAGACCTGATCTTCGACAAGAAGACCCCACTGCCGGGTCATGCCAATGGCATGAGTTTTTCCGCATACGATAATCAGGGCCGCATGCTGCTGAGGCGAATCTATTACTCCATCGGCGGTGGTTTCGTCGTGACGGATACCGAACTGGAAGCGATGCGCCAGCGTGGCAAGACGATCGATACAGGACCGCGCGTTCCCTATCCATTCGCCACCGCTAAGGCGATGCTGGAGATGTCAGAGCGTTCTGGGCGCAACATTGCCCAGATGAAGCGTGCCAATGAAGAAACGGTCATGACGCGCCAGGAACTAGACGACAGGCTCGACCATATCTGGGAGGCGATGAACGGCTGCATCGAGCGCGGGCTGAAGGGCGAGGGGATCATGCCCGGCGGTCTCAAGGTCAAGCGTCGCGCACGTTCCATTCACGACAAGCTCAATGCGGAATGGCGCAGCAATAGGCTCAATCCGCTTCTGGCGAACGACTGGCTGAGCGTCTACGCCATGGCGGTCAACGAGGAAAACGCCTCTGGCGGTCGCGTCGTCACCGCTCCCACCAATGGTGCAGCGGGTGTGATACCGGCGACGGTCAAATATTTCCGCCACTTCCATGACGATGCGACGGTCGATGACATCAGGGACTTCCTGCTGACAGCCGCGGCCATTGGCGGCATCATCAAGCACAATGCCTCGATCTCCGGTGCCGAAGTTGGTTGTCAGGGTGAAGTCGGCTCTGCTGCAGCCATGGCGGCGGCGGGTTTGGCGGCTGTGATGGGTGGTTCGCCTGCGCAGATCGAAAACGCGGCCGAAATCGCGCTCGAGCATCACCTCGGCATGACCTGCGATCCCATCGCTGGCCTGGTTCAGGTGCCGTGTATCGAGCGCAACGCGCTCGGTGCGGTCAAGGCTGTGACGGCTGCGTCTCTCGCGCTTAAAGGCGATGGCTCGCATTTCGTACCGCTGGACGCCTGTATCGAAACCATGCGCCAGACCGGCAACGACATGAGCGAGAAATACAAGGAAACCTCCACCGGTGGCCTTGCGGTGAATGTCGTGGAATGTTGATCCGTGCCGACCAGCTTTGCACTGTAGGCGCTTGACGCAAGGCCTGAAACGGCATTGATAGCGCCCATGGCTCTACATCTCATCAAGCTCTGTGTCGGCGCTGACACCATCGAAGATTTGCGCGGTTGGGTCTCCCAGCGGTCTCTTCTTGCCATAGCAGCAGGCATGGAGCCCCACAGCGTCCACACCACCCGCATGTTTCCGAAGCGAACCGAAGACTTGTTGGATGGCGGCTCGCTTTATTGGGTCATCAAAGGCCAGGTTCAGGCGCGCCAGAAGATCCTCGATATCAAGTCCTTCAAGGGTGATGACGGCATCAGCCGCTGTGATCTCGTGCTGGGGCCGGAGGTGATCGAGACGTCGCCTGCGCCCAAGCGGCCATTTCAGGGCTGGCGGTATCTGAAGGATGAGGAAGCGCCGCGCGATCTGGGCGGCGGCGGTCTGTCGGACGACTTGCCACCCGACCTTCGTCGCGAACTGGCCGAACTCGGCCTTCTCTAAAGCAATTTTCTCTTCCATCTGACTTGCAGGCAAAGAAAAAGCCGGTTCCGGGGCGGGGAACCGGCTCTTGGCGCGATCAAATCAAAAACTGGGTAACTTGATCGTCCAATGATGAAGGGGAGCGTCCGGGGAGACGGCTCCGTCCTTCTTATCCCTTGATGCCTGCAACGGCGTTGACGGCGCGGCCATCCTGAATTTTGACCCAACGGCCTGGGTTGTTGCTGTCCTGACGCTTGAGGTAGGTGTATTCGGTTTCAGACCAGTCCATGACCTTGTTGCGCAGGTTGTCGAGAACGAAATCGCCACGGTCGGTGCGCACGGTCAAAACCGCATGGCCGGAGCCGTTCGGCTGCAACACAACGGTGATCAAGAGGTCCGACGGGGAGATGCCCTTGTTCATCAGCATCTTGCGCTTCAGCAAAACATAGTCTTCGCAGTCGCCGGCCGTCGTTGGGTAGGCCCAACGCTCTTCAACGCCATAGACTTCCATATCGGTCATGGGGGTGATGGTGGTGTTGACGGAGTAGTTCACGTCCAGGATCATCTGCCAGTTCTGTTCCGTCAGCTTCAGAGGGCCACGGTCCGCAGATGTCGGCTGGCACTCGCTCTGATAGGTCTGGCAAAATTCATAATGACCAATCGGTGGGTTGGCCTTGCCCATGATGCGCATGGCGGCGGCTGGCGTAGCGTGGGCTTGCGTTGTGAAGGCGCCGACGATGAGTGCTGCAATCAAGAAACCGAAACGGTTGATGTTTTTCATTTTTTTGTCTCCCCGTTGTGAGGAGAACAATGCCTGCGATATTTTGAGCGCTCGGAAATAACGGTGCTCAAATTCGACGCAAAGTTTAGTAAAAACGGAGCTTTATTTTAACTTTACTCGGTAGGAAATCGGTTCAAATTTTATCGTTCCATTTAGAATTTCCAGTGTGATGACCTCGCAAGTCATTGAAATAAATGGGGTCATGGACGTGTTCGGTTAATGTGATGAGCACTGCTAGACAGATATCCTTTATTTAAACGCTTCTTTGACTATACTTCTATCGACAAAATGCGCGAAAAAAGACCCGAAAAGCAATTTTTGCGTGTAAAATTCTCGCAATAAGAGTGCTGATAACAGGTTTTCCGGCGAATTATTTTGTTCTTTTTTCGATTATTTTTGAATTTTCCCGAGACGGTACAGTTGTTGGAGCTGAGGCTCATCCGGTAACGGCGTCAGTTCATAAAGTCAGCGTTGGTCGCGACGTCGAATTTTCGCACAAAAAAACCGGCAGACGCACTGGCGTTGCCGGTTGGTGGTGGTCGCGGTCGAAGGTTTAGAGAAACTCGATCAGCGCGTCGCGAGACTGGACGGAGTCGAATTCGATGGCCACGCCTTCCATGAAGTGGCGCACGATGCGGCCGGACATATTGCCCAGGCGCACGTCGGTACCGAGTGCCGGGCGTATCTCGAGTTCTACCGCAGCACCCGAGAGTGAAAGGTCGATGATGCGGCATGGCACGATGGTGCCATCGCTGAATGTCAGGTCGGCGCTCGGGTGGCGTGGTGTCAAACGATCGTGACGACGGTCTTCCGGCAGACCCAATGCCTGGCGCTTGGCAATCCAGGCCAATTGCGCCGCAAGCTTTTCGCGCTTTCGTTCGGTCGCCATGATGGAAATCGTAAAACCATCTGCCGTCAGCGCCTGAACGATACCTTCGATGCGACCGATATGCTGAAGGTATGCAATGATGCGGTCGCCGTTGCGTGGACGCACGAAACAGGTGATGCGCGCTGTCTCGGCTGTCATCTCATTGGCGGTGCAATCATACTCTTCATGTGATGGCACCATCAGTCGCCCAGTCAATCCCACGGTCACGACATCTACGGCAGGCGTTTCCGCAGACCGGGCAGCAAAAGCGACAGTTGTTGAGCGGGATGAAAACATGGGCAGCACTACAAATTTGCGATGATCTTCATCCTTTACATGCCGCGAGTTAACAGACCGTTCCGTTATCAATCGTGAATATTCGCACGCGGTTTCATATCGAGACGCCACTGTGAGACGAGTGTGCGTTGCTCACCGTATTCGACAGCAATCGTGGAAACTGTGGCTCCAGCAAGCGGCTGCGCGTTAGTGACAGCGGCTTGAATGGCTGGCCAAAATCGGCCAGTGGCGTGTCCGACACAAGTGCGCCCAGCAAGCGTGCCGGAAAATGCGGTTCCGCCTGCAAAGGTAACAGCAGCATTTCGAATTCCTGGCGAAGATGCCCGCTTTCGCTTTCCGCCTCGATGTCGAACAGAACGGGCCGTTCATTTTGCATCACGCCGCTGGCGATACGGCAGGCGTCGGCTGCTTGATCCGCCTGCCACAGGCCCGAGAAGGGCGTCTCGCGCAGTTCCTGACCGAAAAGATTGTAAAGCCGCGTTCCGGTCAGCCGAAAAACGGGTGATCCATCGTTCGTGTCGGTCAGCACGAACAGGTCGGGAAGCAGGTGGCGTATGTGCGAGGGATCGATTTCGCTACGCAGTGGTGCCGCACGGTTGCCCCGCAGCGCATCCCAATAGGCGTAAATATCGATACTCGTATTCGTCTTCATGACTTCACTCTCCATACCCGCGGGATATCTGTGTCTTTTCGATACAAACATCGCCCTCATTTGCGGTGGTAAGAGATACCTAAGCGAATTCCGTGCCACGCCAGTTACCATCAGAGCGGCGTGTGCGTTTATCCCCCGAAAATCATCTGTGGCGAGGGCGCTTCTTTTTCCCGCATCGTTCCTATATTGCTCGCATAAGACAATGCGGAACGGCTCGGGAAGGGTTCTTATTCATGACGCATCAAGACGGTGGCCCATTGGAAGCCGAAGAGGTCGAGCGACCATCGCCACCACCGAAACCCCCGGTTTTCAACCTGCCTGGCACCCTTGTGGCCATCCTCGCTCTGTTGATCGCCGTCCATCTCATCTCGACATATCTTTTGTCAGAGGAGGGCTACGGCTGGTTCATCTACACCTTCGGCTTCATCCCATTACGCTACGCCGTGCCGCTGTCTGAGCAAGGTCTGGAATGGCTGTGGACGCCGGTCACCTATTCGCTCTTGCACGGCGGCATCGAGCACATCCTGTTTAACGGCCTGTGGCTGATGGCCTTCGGTGCGCCTGTTTTGCGCCGTATCGGCACATTGCGTTTCATTTTGCTCTGGTGCGTTTCATCAGCAGTCGCAGCCTTCGGGCACGCCTTTCTGCATTGGGGCGATGCGACGGTGCTGATCGGTGCGTCAGGCGTCGTTTCCGCGCTGATGGGCGCCGCCTGCCGGTTCGCTTTTCCGTCCAACGGCGCGCGGTATCACCCGGCCATCGGCCATATGCTGCCGCGTCAGGGCATCATTCAATCGCTCACCAATCGCACAGTTCTCATCTTCACCCTGATGTGGCTGTTCGGAAACGTGCTCATTGCCGTTGGCATTCCACTGTTTGGTGATGTCGGCGGCGAGGTGGCGTGGGATGCGCATATTTTCGGTTTCCTGCTCGGCTTCCTTTTCTTCGCATTGTTCGACCGCAACGATGTCAGACGCGCATAAGGCACTGTCATTTCACTCAATCGATTGAAGTCTTTACGTCCGTGGAAACATATTGCTTTCCACGGACCGCTAGCGCACCATCGACCGCGTAAGGGAACCGCGCCTGTGGAGGAGACACGGCGCATGTTTCGATATTACTGTTACTGCGGAGGAAAACATGCCGATATTTGTGAAAGAACTTCTCGATCTCAAAGGCCGTGATGTCGTCACGGTCGGGCCGGATATGTCACTGGGAGAGGCGGCGGTGACGCTGCATGAAAACCGCATCGGCGCCGTCGTGATCACCGATGATACCGGCGCTATCCTCGGCATCTTTACCGAACGCGATATGGTCAAGGCCATCGCCTCCCATGCTTCAGCAGCCCTTGAGGCCAAGGTCTCTGACGTCATGACCAAAAACGTGACACGCTGTCACGAGGGATCCAGCACCGACGACCTCATGGAACTGATGACCGGCGGTCGCTTTCGCCATCTGCCGGTGGAAGCCAATGGCCGCCTTGTCGGCATCATCTCGATCGGTGACGTGGTGAAGGCCCGGATCGGCGAGATCGAAGCGGAAGCCGAGCACATCAAGGCATACATTGCGGGTTAGCGAACGCGCTGCGGCTCAAGTCAGCGCTGAAAAACCTGCTGCATGCGCTGCAATTCGGGAATACGCGAGCGCGTTTCCTCATAACCGCGCTCAATGGATTCGGCGGCTCGGTGGAATTCGGAGAGCCCGATGTGGTTGATGCGCGGATGCAGCGTCAAATCCGGAGGGTCGCCCGCCAGGCGTGAGCGCGAGATCCTGTCCTGGATGATGTTGAAGGCCTGCACCATTACGCCTGGCAACCCCACCCGTGACGATGGATCGACCGTTGGCTTGCGGCCCGTATCGATGCTGCCAGTGCCTGCGCAATGTTTGACCACGGCGGAGCGGCCGAAGATATCGTAATTGAGGTTCACAGCCACCACCAGCGTCTGTTCATAAGCACGGCACACAGACACCGGTACCGGGTTGACCAGAGCGCCATCGATCAGGGTTCGGCCATTGCAGCGCACCGGTTCGAAAATGCCGGGCAGGGCGTAGGAAGCGCGCAGTGCCGTGATCAGGTCGCCCTGATGCACCCATACTTCGTGACCGGTCTTCAGTTCGGTAGCAACGGCGATGAACGGGTGCTCCAGATCTTCGATGTTGAGGCCGACGAGATGTTCCTGCATACGCTTGGTCAGCCGCATGCCGCCAAACAGTCCGCCGCCGCCGATCGTCAAGTCCAGCAGGCCAGCGATACGGCGCAATGTCAGGGATCGAGCGAATTCTTCCAGTTCGTCCAGCTTGCCAGCCAGATAACATCCGCCAACAAGCGCACCGATGGAAGTGCCTGCGATCATGCCGATCTTGACGCCCGCTTCATCCAGCGCGCGCAACACGCCGATATGAGCCCACCCGCGTGCGGCGCCTCCGCCCAGTGCAAGTGCGATACGGCCGGGTGGAACAGAGGCGACAGGTGTGGAGGCTGGTTGCGCGATCTTTTCCAATGACGTGACCGCCGCCGGATTTTCTCGGTTCAATCCCCATCCCAACATCGGTATCCACTCCCAAGCAAATCTACGAAATTGTAGTCTACCTGGGGACTTCCTATAATATTCGTAACAAAATGAGACGAAACGAAAATTAGTCGGTTTGGGAGGGCTTGGATGCGTAGGTGGTCGCCGGATCGAAATGGCGGGTATCATCTGTAATGGTCGTGACAGCCTGGCCATTTTCCAGCGTCACGGTGCGGTAGAAGCAGGAGCGACGACCGGTGTGGCAGGTGGCATCGTGACCGGCGACCGAGACCTTGAGCCAGATGGCGTCCTGATCGCAATCGGTGCGCATTTCGCGCACGGTCTGGAGATTGCCGGAGGTTTCGCCCTTCTTCCAGATTGTGTCGCGCGAACGGCTGTAATAATGGGCGATGCCGGTTTCCAGCGTCAGCGCCATGGCTTGCGCATTCATGTGCGCAACCATCAACAACTCACCGTCCCTTACGTCCGTTACGACGGCGGTGACGAGGCCATGGGCATCGAATTTCGGGGTGAAGGTGCCAGCAGCTTCAAGCTCTTTCTTGTCGCTGGAAGCAGTCGGAAATGTCAGCGACATGGGAACCTCGATTGCGCGACCGGAGCCGTCAGCATCGACGGCTTGGAGATCATGCGATGCTTGGAGGAGTACCGGGGCGGCAAAACCATTGGTTTTCACCGCCCGGATGGAGGTAGCTTTATCGGTTGTAGACCATGGACATAAAGCGAGCCTGCTGGGCGGCTTCAGCCTTGAAAGTGCCGGTGAAGCTGGTCGTCAGCGTTGTCGAGCCCTGCTTCTGCACGCCGCGCATGGACATGCACATATGCTCGGCATCGATCATCACGGCTACGCCGCGTGGCTTGAGCTTGCTTTCGATGGCGTTTGCAATCTGCGCCGTCATCGTTTCCTGCGTCTGCAGGCGACGACCGAAGATTTCCACGACGCGGGCAATCTTGGAAAGGCCTAAAACACGACCTTCCGGCAGGTAGGCGACATGCGCCTTGCCGATGATCGGAACCATGTGGTGTTCGCAATGGGAATAGAAAGGAATGTCGCGCACGAGAATGATGTCGTCGTAACCGCCGACCTCTTCGAATGTCGTGCCCAGCACGTCGTTGGCATCCAGCGCATAGCCGCTGAACAATTCGCGATAAGATTTGGCAACGCGCTTTGGCGTGTCGAGCAGGCCTTCACGGTTGGGATTGTCTCCCGCCCAGCGTAGCAAAACGCGGACGGCTTCTTCAGCCTCAGCCTGCGTGGGGCGCACAGCGGTTACACCGTCCTGTGTGCCTGCACCGGGGAAATTCTTCACGATTGCATCCATCTTTTGATCTCCGATACGGTTCAAGGCCGCATCTGAATATGGGTTACGGCTCTATTGCTGACGCGCCGCGCGTGCTATCTGGTTGTTTTCAGGCAATTATGCAAGCCTGTCGTCATGAATTTGGCGTGCGAAAAATGGCCGCACCTTGATGACGCGGCTGTCTCATAACATATAAAGATGACAAGTGGCAGAAAAGTGCTGCCTTGGTTGACGCAGTGTTTGAAAAACCAATCCTGCCCACATGGATAATCACATGGACGATATCTACAGTAACCGCATCCTGGAGTTTGCAGGTAACATTCCGTTGACGGGAGCGATGCCGGATGCGGATGCCAGCGCGCAGAAACATTCCAAGCTCTGCGGCTCCAAGGTCAAGGTTTACGTCAAGCTTTCCGATGGTGTGGTTACGGATTTTTCCCATGAGGTCCGCGCCTGCGCGCTGGGGCAAGCCTCGTCCTCTATCATGGCCAACAACGTTGTCGGCGCAACCAGCGGCGAGTTGCGCCAAGCACGCGCCGACATGCTGGCCATGCTGACGGCAGGCGGCGAAGGCCCGGAAGGCCGCTTCGAGGACATGCGCGTCCTGAAACCCGTCAAGGACTACAAGGCACGCCACGCCTCCACCATGCTCACCTTCGATGCCATCTGCGACTGTCTCGACCAGATTGAGGCCGAGCAGCGCCTTCCGGCTTAAGCCGTGTGCAACGACCCGAACTGCCAGCACTCCGACAAGACGCCGAAAACCCGCAACTGGTCTGGCCCCTTTGCCAAAACGCCGGGACGTCTTCTCGGCATGGGCCTTATCCGCTTCTACCAACTCGCCTTTTCCGGCTTCGTCGGCAATTCCTGCCGCCACATTCCCACCTGTTCCGAATATGGATATGAGGCGTTCGCTCGCCATGGCTTCTGGGCTGGCGGATGGTTGACGCTATTTCGTGTCGCCCGCTGTGGACCGGGTGGCACCAGTGGGCTTGATCCAGTGGCGGAGAGACTGGAAGCACGGCAGAAGTGGTATTTGCCGTGGCGGTATTTTCGTTCTCATTCCGGCCAGCAATGAGCCTTTACCCATCCGGCGAACACGTTTAAATACCCGCCTCGGTCAATCACGATCGACCGACCGATTTTACATGAAAACCACCCGCATTCGTTGGCGGGACTGGACAGGAGAATTCTAATGTCAGACGCCGTTTCCCTTACATTTCCCGATGGCTCCGTTCGCCAGTATGCCCCCGGCACGACTGGACGCGATGTTGCCGAATCCATTTCCAAGTCGCTTGCAAAGAAAGCCGTCGCGATTGCGCTGGATGGCACTGTGCGCGACCTTTCAGACACCATCGTCGATGGCAAGATCGAGATCGTCACCCGTGATGACAAGCGTGCGCTTGAGCTGATCCGCCACGATGCAGCCCACGTTATGGCCGAAGCCGTGCAGGAACTATGGCCCGGCACGCAGGTCACCATCGGCCCCGTCATCGAAAACGGCTTCTACTACGACTTCTCCAAGAACGAGCCCTTCACGCCGGAAGATCTGCCGAAGATCGAAAAGAAGATGAAGGAAATCATCGGTCGGTCCAAGCCATTCACGCGCGAAATCTGGTCGCGTGAAAAAGCCAAGGAAGTGTTCGCCGCCAAAGGTGAGAACTACAAGGTCGAACTCGTGGATGCTATTCCCGAGGGGCAGGACCTCAAGATCTACTATCAGGGTGACTGGTTCGACCTTTGCCGTGGCCCGCATATGGCCAACACTGGACAGATCGGCACGGCTTTCAAGCTGATGAAGGTCGCCGGTGCCTATTGGCGTGGCGACAGCAACAACCCGATGCTGACCCGCATCTACGGCACCGCATGGGCCACGCAGGAAGAGCTGGACCAGTATCTCCATATTCTTGCCGAAGCCGAAAAGCGCGATCACCGTCGTTTGGGCCGCGAAATGGATCTGTTCCATTTTCAGGAAGAAGGTCCAGGCGTGGTCTTCTGGCACGGCAAGGGCTGGCGCATGTTCCAGACTTTGACCGCCTATATGCGCCGCAACCTTGAAGGCACCTATCAGGAAGTCAACGCGCCGCAGGTGCTGGATGCGTCCCTGTGGGAAACCTCGGGGCACTGGGGTTGGTACCAGGAAAACATGTTCGCCGTAAAATCGGCCTATGCCTTCACCCACCCGAAGGACGAGGAAGCGGATAACCGCGTCTTTGCGCTAAAGCCGATGAATTGCCCCGGCCACGTTCAAATCTTCAAACATGGGTTGAAGTCTTACCGCGAACTGCCTGTTCGCCTTGCGGAATTCGGAAATGTCCACCGTTACGAGGCGTCCGGCGCGCTGCACGGCCTCATGCGCGTTCGCGGCTTCACGCAGGACGACGCCCACGTTTTCTGCACGGAAGAGCAGATGGCGGCGGAATGCCTGCGCATCAACGATCTCATCCTGTCGGTCTACAAGGACTTCGGCTTCGAGGAAATCGTCGTCAAGCTTTCCACGCGCCCTGAAAAGCGGGTCGGTTCCGACGAGGTCTGGGATCGCGCCGAAAGCGTCATGACCGACGTTCTGAAATCCATCGAAGAGCAGTCCGGTGGGCGCATCAAGACCGACATTCTGCCGGGCGAGGGCGCGTTCTATGGTCCGAAATTCGAGTACACGCTGAAAGACGCCATCGGTCGTGAATGGCAGTGCGGCACCACGCAGGTGGATTTCAACCTGCCGGAACGCTTCGGTGCCTTCTACATCGATCAGGCGTCGGAAAAGCGCCAGCCGGTGATGATCCACCGCGCCATCTGCGGCTCGATGGAACGCTTCCTCGGCATTCTCATCGAGAACTTCGCCGGTCACATGCCGCTCTGGTTCGCACCTCAGCAGGTCGTCGTCGCCACGATCACGTCTGATGCGGATGATTACGGTCGTGAAGTTGCCGAAGCCCTGCGCGATGCGGGCCTTTCGGTTGAAACCGATTTCCGTAACGAGAAGATCAACTACAAGGTCCGCGAACACTCGGTCACCAAGGTCCCGGTCATCATCGTCTGCGGTAAGAAGGAAGCCGAAGAACGCACCGTCAACATCCGCCGCTTGGGTTCACAAGCCCAGACATCCTATGCACTCGACGAAGCGATTGCGAACCTCGTGGATGAAGCAACGCCGCCAGATGTGAAACGCAAGCGTGCGGCGAAGGCTGCCAAGGCGAAAGCTGCGTAACCCCTCGCGAGTTCGCGAAATCTTTCTGCTATGATCAGTCACCCTCGGAATGCATTCCGGGGGTGATTTTTTGATGGTCCGACACATTGCTTTGTATTACAATGAAATACAAATTTCCGGAGGATTGAATGACAAAGCAAGCTCTTTCCAATCCCATCACCTTACGTATTCCGCAGGAAGTGCTGGCAGAAATCGAAGCCATCGCCGAAACGACCGAGCGGTCCCGCAGTTGGATCATCGTTCGAGCACTCAAGACATATCTCATGAACGAGGGAGCCGATATTCTTGCTGTCAAGCAGGGGCGGCAAGAGATCGAAAATGGAGAATACGAAGATTTCGACGCTGTCATCGCGGAATTGAAGAGAACCGCATCTGAAAAGGCTGCTTGATGCGCGTCATCATTTCGCGTTCGGCTGCGGCATATTTGCGAAACGAGGTTCGATACCTGAAAAGCAGAAGTCCAGCCGCGGCAATACGCTTCACTGAAGCAGTCGCAGAGGCAAGGCGAAATCTCGAGATATTTCCAGATATCGGACAAGAAAATAACGATCTTCCTGTCGCCGGATGCAAGACTTGGGTTTTCGGTGATTATCTCATGGACTATATGCGAAAAGTCGATGTTATCGAGATCGTCGCTGTCCGCCATGGCCGGATGCGACCGTTGGTTCCCGATCAAGAACCGGATAGGGATTTTGAATAAGGGTCGCTGGAGTCATTCAAAATCGCCCGTCGTCTCTTCCGGGGCCTGGTCCTTCATCAGCACTTCCACATCTGAGTCGCTGCCGGCTTCCACCTTGAACGAGCGCTGGTAGACCTTGTCCTTGTTGCGGGCAATGGCCGTGTATTCGCCGTCGGCCAGCACCATGGTGGAGAAAGCGCTGACGCTTTCGTTGACGATGTCGCCAGAGCCTGTCAGCACCGACCACGCCGTATCGGCAATCGCTTCGCCGCCATGTTCCGATACCAGTTTCAGCGTCACCTGTGCGGCATGGTGCTGAAGCGTCGCCTCGGTCAGCTTGCCCGCTTCCACCTGAATATCGGCGCGGACCACGGCGTTGATGCCGCCATATTCGGATACGACGTGATACGTCCCGGCGTTCAGACGCACGATGGTGTTGGGCTTTACATCAGACATGACCAGACGGCGTTCGCCATCTTCCTGCGTATCGGATGAGTAGATCGAAAACTTCAGCTGGCCCGATGAAATGCGCTTGTCTGTCCCGGTCACGGCGTTCAGCACGAATCCGCCAGCGTCGAGAATCAGCACCTGCTTGTCGATCTTGCCACTGGAGGGAACGCTGACTTTCTTGGTCACGCCTGCACGGCCGAAGGAGACGTTGACGAAGTAATCGCCGGGAGACAGATGAAATTCCGCCGATCCGCCATCGGAGCTGGCCAGCATCGGCAGTTTGCCATCAGGGCCGGGCATGGGGCTGAAAACGCGCCACGCAAGTCCTTCCATCATGGGCTGACCGTCAGTGGTCAGTTTGGCTTCCATGGTGACATCGCGGGAGGTGGCATTTGCCGCATCGGGTGGGGCAGGCGCCGTGAAGGCATTGAGCTTGGGCATTTTCTGTGTGCCGCCAAGCTGCTTGAAGTCCTTGAACGCATCCTGCGAGAAAGCGCCACCCTGCGGCACGACGATCGAAACGATCGCCACACAAAGACCTGCCGCAATTTTGATGGATGTCATTACGCTCAACCGGATTGACTTCTTGTTTTTCTGGGACCACTTCAAACGCAATGCCGTGGCGATTTCAAGGCCCATGATTTGATATGTACGACAATGGAACGGTTCTGACATGAAAGACAATATCACACTTATCGATTATCTGAATGTTCGCCGGTCCACGCCGGCGCCGCAGCTGACGGAGCCCGGCCCTGATCGTGCCGAAATCGAGGAGATATTGCGGCTGACGGTTCGCGTGCCCGACCATGGCAAGATCGCCCCTTGGCGCTTCATCGTCTATCGTGGCGACGAGCTAAAACGTCTGGGCGAGGCCGCATTGAAGCGGGCGCTTGAAAAAACACCGGACCTCGGTGCCGATTACCAGGAAGTCGAGCGCACGCGCTTTACCCGTGCACCGGTCGTCATCGTAGTGGTCAGCACGGCTGCGCCGCATGTCAAAATTCCGGAATGGGAGCAGGTCATGTCCGCAGGTGCGGTCTGCCTCAACATGCTGTTTGCCGCCAATGCCAACGGCTTTGCCGCCAACTGGCTGACGGAATGGGTGTCTTATGACGAAGCTCTGTTCCCTGAGCTGGGCGTGAAAGCTGGCGAGAAGATTGCCGGTTTCATCTATATCGGCTCCACCACCTTTCCACCGGTAGAGCGTCCGCGCCCACAATTGTCGGATGTGGTGACGTGGGTGGGTGAAGCCTGATGTTTTACACCACAGACACAAACCAGCACGGCCTGTCTCACGATCCCTTCAAGGCCATTGTCGCGCCACGCCCCATCGGCTGGATCGGATCGAAGGGCAGGGATGGTTCACTCAATCTCGCGCCCTATTCCTTCTTCAATGCAGTGGCGGATGCGCCCAAGCTCATCATGTTTTCATCGAGCGGCCATAAGCACAGCGTGCGCAATGTCGAGGAAACCGGCGTATTCACCGCCAATCTAGTCAGCCGCAATCTGGTGGAGCAGATGAACGCGTCGTCTGCGCCGGTTGAGTATGGTGTGAATGAATTCGAGCTTGCCGGGCTCACGCCAAAGCAGGGCGAACTGGTCGATGCGCCCTATGTCGCGGAAGCCTATGCGGCGCTGGAATGCCGGGTTACGCAGATCATGCGCCCGGTCGATGTTAATGGCGTGGAGGCCGATTCTTGGATCGTCTTCGGGCAGGTGGTCGGCATCCATATTGACGAGGCGGTGATCGAGAATGGTCGTATCGACATGGCGCGTGCACGGCCCGTAGCCCGCATGGGTTACATGGATTACTGCGATGGCGGCGTGGACGTTTTTCAGATCAAGCGCCCGGGCTAATAAACTTCGCCTTTCCAGGCTGTTAAGATATATGGTGAACCAATCGTAAACCTTTTGCTCCTAGTGTCTGCTGTGTAGGGCAGGGTTTGGATTCGAATATCGATCGATCCTGTTCCAAACAGTCGAAATTGTCTGTTGTTGGGGCGCAGGGTGATCGTACAAGCATTTCTTCGTTGGTCGGAAAAAGCTGGATCGCGTGATCGTTCCAAAGCGGCCACCGTATTGGCCCAAGCCTATCTGCAATCGCGCCTGCCGCAGGATCGTTACGACAGCGCCTATGATGCGATGACCTACCTGTTGGACGATCCGTCGCCCAAGGTGCGACTCGCTCTGGCAGAGCAACTGGCCTATGCCACGGATGCGCCGCACGCCATCGTTTTTGCGCTGGCAGAAGACCAGCCCGAAATCGCCTGCCTCGTCATCATTCATTCGCCGGTGCTGCGTGAAACCGATCTGGTCGATCTGGCTGGCAATGGTACGTCCATGACACGGGCGATGATCGCCGCCCGCCCATATCTTCAGGCCGGCGCTTGTGCTGCTTTGGCCGAAGTGGGGGACGTGCTGGAACTGTCAATCCTTCTGGAAAACCACAGCGCCTGCATCACGCCCTTCACCCTGCGGCGCATTGCCGAACGCTATGTGGCCGATGCGGAGATTCGCGATCTCCTGTTGCAGCATGATAATCTGCCAGCCGATGTGCGTTACGCCATTGTCGGGCATATTGGTGCTGCGCTGGCGACCTGTGATCTCGTTTGCTACGCATTGCCACCGGCCCGTATCCAGAGCGTGATCCGCGATGCCTCGGACGCTGCGACCGTGATGATTGCCGGCGATGTCGCCGGTGAAGACATGCCTGTCATGGTCGAACATCTTCGCGAAAACTGCGGGCTCACGCCCGCCTTCCTGATGAACACGCTCTGCTCCGGCAAGCTCGATTTCTTTGCCGAATCGATCTCCAACCTGTCCGGTCTCGACAGCCATCGCGTTCGTTCGATTCTGGCAACGGGACGACATCATGCGCTGAAGGCCATGTTCCAGTCGACGGGCCTGTTCGGCGCTGTCCTGGATGTGTTCATGGAGGCGACGCTTCTGTGGCGCAACGCTGCCGACACACCCTATGCAAACCCAGCCACCGACCTGTCATCAGGCCTTTTGGCAAAGTTCGCGGATGTGGATGGTAATGCCACCCTGCGCGAATTGCTGCACATGGTCGAGAAGCTGCAGATGGTTCAACAGCGCAATCGCGCCCGCTCCCTCGCAAGCGATCTCGTGGCGCAAGCCGCGTAAAGCTTATTTCGCGAAACGCCGGGCGATCCAGGAATAGCTGTCTTCCACCATCCGGACCGGTTTGCCCAAGACTTCCTTGACACCTTCGGTGGACGGCAAGATTCTGCGCACGCGGGTGATGGCGCGCTCCGTCAACGTCTGCTCTTCCTGGGCTTCCAGTGCGTGCGATGTCGTGGTGGCTGCGTCCGGCGTCTGGCCTTCGGCCTTCGCTACGTCGTCCTTCGGGGCATCGGGTGTTTGGCATACGGCAACCACGACCGGATAGGACGCGTTGGCGAATTGACCAAGCTGTTTTTCCGATTCGGCATAGCAAAGCTCGATGCTCGTCCAGCGCTGCTGGAGGGTTGCGATGTGCTGGCAATCGGTGGCGCTATCGTCGCAGCCGAGAATGGTCATCAAAACAAGCGCTGTTCTCATTGTCGCTCTGTTGCCTCTGGAACGGGAATTATCTTACAAACAGGAATGATCTCGCGGAATTGCAGTCTTATTGCGACGTGACGTTTCACATCCACAAAAATAAACGGGAATACGCATGCCAGTTGCCATCACCTTAGAAAGCCCCCGCCAACCGGAGATCGTTCGCCTTCTGGAAATGTCTGACGCTTATGCAGCGTCTCTTTATCCGCCAGAAAGCAATCATCTGGTCGATATCGCCACTTTGGAAAAGCCCAACGTCTCTTTCTTCGCGGCGCGTAATGACGGCGAGATCGTCGGCTGCTGCGCTCTTGTTGAGGCGGGCGATGGCACGGCGGAAATCAAGCGGATGTTTGTTGACCCGCAGGCGCGTGGTCTGAAGATTGGCAAGCTGATGCTGGATGCGCTGGTGGAGCTTGGACGCCAGCGCGGTGTGACGGCCATTCGTTTGGAAACCGGCATCAGCCAGCCGGAAGCCATTGGCCTATACCACAAGGCGGGTTTCGTGGATATCGAACCGTTTCCGCCCTATAAGCCTGATCCGCTCAGCCTCTTCATGGAGCTGAAGCTCTGATCTAGGACGCCGTCTTTCGCAGCGGTGGCGCGTGATCGATGTCCGGGCCGGGTGGGATGATCTCCTCCTCGATGGCCGCGAGCTCGACCTCACGCACCCATTCGCGCCACACGGCAACCAGCAGAGCCATCAGAACCGGGCCGATGAACAGGCCAAGAAAGCCCATGGTCTTCACACCGCCGACCAGACCGAAGAAGGTGGGCAGGAACGGCAGCTTGATGGGGCCGCCAACGAGGCGAGGGCGGATGGTCTTGTCGACGATGAAGAGTTCTATCGAGCCCCAGGCCAGAAGTGCGATGCCTGCCGTGAGCGAGCCGCTGGCCATGAGATAGACCGAGACGAGCGTGAACGACAACGGCGCACCACCGGGAATGAGCGCCATGACGCCTGTCAGCACCCCGAGCGTGACGGGCGAGGGGACGCCTGCGATCCAGTAGGCCACACCCAAAATAATACCTTCGCCGATAGCGATCAGCGTCATGCCTGTTACGGTGGAACTGATGGTGGCGGGCACGACGCGGGAGATACGCTCCCAGCGGGTCGGCAGAATGCGCTCTCCAATCAGATCGATCTGGGCTGCAAAGCTGACACCGTTGCGGTAGACGAAAAACAGCGCGATCAGCATGAACAGCAGCGTCAGAATCAGGTGGAAGGCGCCATTACCGGCAGCCACGATGGCGCGGTAGATATTGCCGATATTGGCACCACTGACCAATTGAATGACTTCGCCAATGGCGCCGGGGGTGCCGACATAGCGGACCCACTGTTCGCTCATCCACACGCCGACGCCGGGCAAAGCCGCAATCCACGCGGGTACGGGAGCACCCACCTTGTTGACCTCGACCGCCCAGCCGAACCACTCGCGGATTTCGCTGGCCGTGTAGGAGGCAGCGATGAAAATCGGCACGATCAGGAAGGTGATGATGAGAAGCAGCGCGATGGTGGCACCGACGGAGGTGTTGCCTCCCACGCGGCGCAACAATTCGCGGTAGACGGGCCAACTGGCAAAACCGATGACGAGTGCTGCCAGCACGGGGACGAGAAAGCCATAAAAGAAATAGATACCGGCAGCGACAATGAGGACCAAAAGCCAGCGCGCGGCTGAGATGGACGGCACAAGAGCGGTGCGCCCATGCGCCGCGGGACCAAACCAGCGGGGTTCTAAAGGCTTTCTCGGCGTGTCAATTTTGCTCAAAATCGCGTCTCTTTCGCTTCCCCGAACGGATCACCGTCTGTCATCATTAAACGGACAGACCACGTCATAGTCCATCATCATTTCGTTTTTATAGTGTTGCTACGCCTTATTGGACGATTTTGGTAAAAATAACGCAACCCACCTTGGTCTTGTTACCTAAATGTGAGAGTTGGAGGCCAAATTACAATCGCAGCGGCTTATCGATGCCGCCATGGACACAAGCCATGCTTCGTCGTTTCTTCTCCTATTACCGCCCCTATCGCGGGCTGTTCATCATGGACTTTTCCTGCGCCGTGTTGTCAGGCGTTCTGGAACTTGGGTTTCCGATGGCGGTGAAGGCGTTCGTGGATGTGCTTTTGCCCGCAGGTGACTGGCGCCTTATCGTGCTCGCCTCCATCGCCCTTCTGGTGATCTACGTCATGAACACCGGGCTGATGGCCATCGTCACCTATTGGGGGCATATGCTGGGCATCAATATCGAAACCGATATGCGCCGCCGTGCCTTTGATCATCTTCAGAAACTCTCTTTCGGCTTTTTCGACAACCAGAAAACCGGTCATCTGGTCGGGCGGCTGACGAAGGACCTCGAGGAAATCGGGGAAGTGGCGCATCACGGGCCGGAAGACCTCTTCATTGCCATCATGACCTTCCTCGGCGCGTTCCTGTTGATGATGTCCGTCAACGTGCCGCTGGCGCTGGTTACCGCTGCGGTCGTGCCTGTCACTGCCTGGGTGACGAGCCGTTATGGTAGTCGCATGACCAACAATTTCCGCGCGCTCTATGGCCGCGTCGGTGCGTTCAATGCCCGCATCGAGGAAAATGTCGGCGGCATGCGTGTGGTTCAGGCCTTTGCCAATGAGGACCATGAGCGGGCGCTGTTCGAGGCCGATAACCAGCGGTACCGCCAGACCAAGCTCAGCGCCTACAAGATCATGGCGGCCAGCACATCGCTGAGTTACATGAGCATGCGCCTGACGCAGATGATCATCATGATCTGCGGCGCCTGGTTCGTGCTGACGGGTGATCTGACCAATGGCGGCTTCGTCGGCTTCCTGCTGCTGGTCAACGTGTTCTTTCGCCCGGTGGAAAAAATCAATTCCGTTATCGAGACCTACCCGAAGGGCATTGCAGGCTTTCGGCGCTTTACCGAGCTGATCGATACCGCGCCCGATATCGCCGATGCGCCTGACGCCATCGAGGCACCGGCTCTGCGCGGCGAGATTGCTTATAGCAATGTCAGCTTCGGTTATAGCGACGGCAAGCAGGTGCTGCGCAACATCGACATGACCATCCGCGCTGGCGAAACCGTGGCCTTTGTCGGCCCATCCGGTGCCGGCAAGACGACGCTGTGCTCGCTGCTGCCGCGGTTTTACGAGGTGACCGGCGGTGCGATCAGCATCGATGGCATCGATATCCGCAAGATGACCCTGTCGTCACTGCGCAGCCAGATCGGCATCGTGCAGCAGGACGTGTTCCTGTTCGGCGGCACCATTCGCGAGAACATCGAATATGGGCGCTTGGGTGCCAGTGACGCGGACATCTGGGATGCGGCGCGGCGTGCGCGTCTGGATGGCGTGATCAACGACATGCCCGAGGGCATGGAGACGGTCATCGGCGAGCGTGGCGTGAAGCTTTCGGGCGGGCAGAAACAGCGCATGTCGATTGCGCGCATGTTCCTGAAAAATCCGCCCATCCTCATTCTGGACGAAGCGACATCGGCCCTCGACACCGAGACGGAACGCGCCATTCAGGCGTCGCTCAGCGAGTTGGCTGCGGGCCGCACGACGCTGGTCATCGCCCACCGGCTGGCCACGATCCGCGATGCGACGCGCATCGTGGTGGTGGATGAGAGCGGCATCGTCGAAACCGGCAATCACCAGGAGCTGCTTCAGTCGAAAGGTCCCTATAGCCGCCTTTACGACGCCCAGTTCGGCGCGCAACTTCTGGTCTGACGTATCAAGATTGTGGCTGGACTGGCGCTTCGATGCCGGGGTTCGGCTCCGGCTTGCCCGGATGCGAGCTGACGAGGTAGGTGACGGCGACACCGCCTGCCGCCACGATCAGCCCGACAATGACGATCATGGTTGGAATCCATGGTTTGGACTTGCGGCGAGACCACACGAAGCGTCGCCCCTTCAGCGGGTTCTTGTTTTTGTATTCCGGTCCCAGATTATCCGTGTCGGCCATGGTTCCCTCCGATGTCGTTGTCTCTCTCTTAAAGCCAACGCGTGAGGGTGTGAGAAGTTCAATCACCGAACGGCTTGGCCGCTTGCAGACTTGCCGAGGTGGCGTTGCCGGGCCATGGTGCGCTGAAAGCCGAGCGATTTGCCTTGAGGGAGGACAGAGTTGATTTCCAATCCGCGTGCGTTTCTGGAGGCGCTGTTTTTCGCTGCGGTGAAGGCGGCCGACCCTTACGAGGCAATCCTTCGCCATCTGCCGTCGCCGCCCAAGGGGCGCACCGTCGTTATCGGTGCGGGCAAGGCGGCAAGCCAGATGGCGCAGGCTTTCGAGCGCGCCTGGCCACACCCATTCGACGGGCTGGTGGTGGCGCGCCACGGGCCGGTGGCGCAGTGCCAGCGCACCAGAATTCTGCAATCCGCCCACCCGGTGCCGGACGCGGCGGGGCTTGCGGCGGGGCAGGCGCTGATGGCGCATGTTAGCGGGCTGACAGCAGATGATCTCGTCATCGCGCTGGTGTCCGGCGGCGGCTCCGCGCTTTTGCCTGCACCGCCTGATGGTTTTGCGTTGGCCGACGAAATCGCGCTCAATGAAGCGCTGCTGGCCTCCGGCGCGCCGATTTCGGCGATGAATGTGGTGCGCAAGCATTTCTCACGCATCAAGGGCGGCAGGCTGGCGGCGCTGGCGCATCCGGCCCGCGTCATCAGCCTCGTGGTCTCCGACGTGCCCGGCGATAACCCCGCCTTTGTCGCCTCCGGCCCGACCGTGCCGGATGCAGGCAATGCGCAGGACGCATTGCGGGCCATCCGCGATTACCGCATCGATCTGCCACAGCGCATCATCGAGAGCATCTGCACGGCCGTGGCGTCAAAGCCGGATGACGCGGTTTTTGCCCACAACGAAGTCCACGTCATCGCCTCGGCGCGTGTCTCTCTGGAAGCGGCCGCCGCACTTGCCCGCAGCCACGGGGTGCATCCGCTGATCCTCTCTGACAGCATCGAAGGTGAGGCGCGGGACATTGGCCGCATGCATGCCGCGCTGGCGCGGGAGTTTGCGGCCAGCACCGCCTTCGACAGGCCGATGGTGCTGCTGTCGGGTGGCGAGACCACTGTGACCATCGGCAGCGGGCGTTACGGCAAGGGTGGCCGCAACAGCGAATTCCTGCTGTCTGCCGCGCTCGACCTGCAAGGCGTTTTCGGGGTCACGGCGCTGGCGGCGGATACGGATGGCATCGACGGTTCGGAAAACAATGCGGGTGCCTTTGCCGATGGCGACAGCGTGACCCGCATTCGCGCGGCTGGCGGCGATGCGCAGGCGCTGCTTTCGGGACATGATGCCTGGTCTGCCTTCGATCTGGCGGGCGATCTGTTCGTGCCGGGGCCGACGGGGACGAATGTGAATGACTTCAGGGCGTTTTTGTTGGGGTGACGTTTGGGGCAGGTGGGTCGCTCGGGGGGCAGGCGGCGTACACTGACCTTTCGGGCTGCTACGTTGCACCCTGTGTCCGGCCTCTTACTCCGCCTCTCGAAGGCTCGGGCCGCCACACCCACCAACCTCATGCTGAGGTGCTTTGGCCGAAGGACAAAGCCTCGAAGCATCCGCCGCGTGCTCTGCCCCAAGCCCGCAACCCTCGCCCTTCGAGGGTCGCTTCGCTCCCGCCTCAGGATGAGAGTCGCTCCGTTGCGGCCGATGTTCAGCGTCTGACTGTGCACTCTCGAAGCCTGGGGCCGCCACACCCACCAACCTCATGCTGAGGTGCTTTGGCCGAAGGCAAAGCATCGAAGCATCCGCCGCGCACTCTGCCCCAAGCCCGAAACCCTCGTCCTTCGAGGGTCGCTTCGCTCCCGCCTCAGGATGAGGGTTGCCCAGTTGCGCCTGATGTTCAGCGTCTGACTGTGCATTCTCGAAGCTTGGAGCTGCCACACCCACCGCCCTCATGCTGAGGTGCTTTGGCCGAAGGACAAAGCCTCGAAGCATCCGCCGCATGCTCTGCCCTAAGCCCGCAACCCTCGTCCTTCGAGGGCCGCTTCGATCCCACCTCAGGATGAGGGTTGCTGCCGCTGCGGCCGATGTTCAGCGTCTGACTGTGCACTCTCGAAGCCTAGGGCTGCGACATCCGCCGCCCTCGTGCTGAGGTGGTGCGCGGCACTCTCGAAGCATCCAGCCACACCTTCCAAATCCAATCCTATCAAAAATCCCGGCCATCTCTTGCGCAAGCTTCGCCGTTCACGCGGCAGCATCTGCCCGTGGCTTGGTTATTCTCAGGGTCCATCGCCGGTTTCGGCCATGGTATTCGGACGGGGCGCTGCAAGCTGCCTCGTTGGGTAGTTTAAGAATGGCACCTTTCAGCGCCCCGTTCGGCGGTTGTTGCCCGCCAGCGATCCCTTTGCCACGGCTGGCATGTCCCGGATGGCGAAGGGCGAGCCTTGCCGGAAAGCCGGTCGGACGTTTTCAAGGTCCGACCCTTCCCATCCGGGCGGCAATCTTGCGTTTCCGCAACATCGCCTGCCAGTTCGGCCGCATCCGTCCGCACCATCTCTGGTGCGCAGCAGATGCAGCGTGTTCCTGTGTACCGCCTGACTTTCGCTTCAATCCCCGTAGTCGCGTTCGACCAGAGGACGATGAGCTGTCGGTACACCGGCGGCTGGCGAAACGGAGCGGCGTTACCTGGGTCTCGAATCCGGGTAGGGTATTCGAGGCAGGCACGCCGATCCGGTTCGAACATCGGAAGAGCAACACCAGCCGGTCCGAAACCGGTGCCGCTCTCCACCCGTTGCCGCCGGGGGATTCGCTGTCGGACCCCGGCGATGAAGGGTTGCGTACCCCTTCACCACCAGCGCCGGTTCTGCCTCGCCGCAACGCCTTGCGGTGTATCCGAGGGCGGAACGGGACAATTGTGCGGGTGATTCGCGCGCCGTGGAGAAAACTGCGGAGGATTTTTTGATGTTTTTGCGGGTTTTTGGGTAAGGTATTGATTTGGTTGGGAAGTATTTTTGTTATTGAGGTTTTGGGGTTTGGTTTACCCCCTCGTTAAGTTGGATAGACAAGACGTCGAAGCGCACCTGAAGCAATTTTAGATACCGCTGCCTCAGTTCGGCCGAGCCGGCGTGCGGCCATTAGCCGTTCGGGATATTGTGGCTGACGGTAGCTACATGGCAAAACGTCATATTGTTCAAATGCCCGACTAGACCTCTTGACAGCAATGGATCATAGGCCGTGTTCAGCTTCCTAGGCTTGCCAAGAAATAGGCGATGTCGGACCGGCTCGACAGCCTATATTTTTGGTTGAGATGTTGATCGTAGAACCACTGGTGCCCATCAAAGGAGTTCAGATGGTTCTTTCGGAGGCGGTAAGCACGAGTGTATTCCAACAGTTCTTCGAATTGCTCTGGCGTTCCTCCACCGGTTTGCCCCCGTTGCACCAAGTTCGAAATACATTCGTCGTCGGCAAGATCGAGCCAAATCAATGTTGTCACGCGGGGAAGGACCTGCTTGAGAACTGAACCGTATATACCCTCCATGATCCACGAGGTGGCGTCTGCCGCTTCGGCTACGAGCCGATCACGCTCATCGCGTGGACGCTCTCCTGCAAAGTTTGGTAACCAGTGCAGATCATCTAGGTGGGTGATCCGATACCGATGTTTGGCCGCCAACTCTGTAGCCAGCCACGACTTTCCGCTTCCGCAATTGCCTATGATGAAAATTCGGTCCATCGAGCTTTCTCCCGTCAAGGGCTTGGTCGTCAATCCTGCTATTATGTCTGGGAATACTTTGGCCGGCGATTATGGTGATGTTCCAGTTTGGGCCGACCCCGACATCAAGTCGTCGCGAATATCCCAATTAAAGCGACACTTGTTTTTCTGACTTTTACGACGTCGCGGAATAAGGAGTTTTGTGGCAGCCACAATGTCCGCTGTTTAGCGCACTGCGTACATGCCTAAAGTAGCCCGGATATTGCGTCCCAAGCAATCTGTCCGAGTCTTGCATCTGCTTCATCGGTGCCACCATGAGCGTGAAGCTTCGACCGAGCGGTCACCTCACCTGGAAGCAAAATACGATGCCCTGCATATTGCTCGAAAATCATTTCAACTGACAGACCGTAGGCTCGGCGAGTTTGGACAAGCTCCTGCGCAAACTTGTCGGATGGCCATAGTGCATCATCACCTCCTGCCACGAGGACGAGATCAGCACAGGTTTTTTCTATAGGGATACGGGCTCGTTTATTCACTTCAATGTCATTGGCGAGACATGTCTCAAAAAACGACCGGTAAGAAACGAGGTCGTCACGATACACTTTTTGCCAGTTTAGATCGGCAGGGATAAATTCGAGTGGGACGCCGTCGAGTGACCAAGACGACCTTTCCGGCCAATCAGTACCGTCGAGTCCGGACCCGATATTTCCCCAAACTACGGATGTCGGACTTAAAGCGATGACCACGTTCACACGTCTATCGATGGTCGATGCAAGCAGCGCGGCTTCCGCACCCTTCGATGTCCCGACGAACACTATGCGTCGACATCCTCTTGATACCAAAAAGTCGACGGCATCTATGAAGGTCTTAATGGGAATTTCACAAATTCCGGGCGATTGATCGACGCCACCAAACCACTGAAGAGCAAGCGCATGTGCTCCAGCCTCCGCAAACAAATTCGCCCTGAGCGTATCGACTCGTCCGCTGGAACCACTGAGAACAACGACCCCTGTGCTGGCCGTGTTGTGGCATTTGGAGAAAGTACCCCGTATGTTGCCGCATAGTTGTTCTATATCGTAGTCAGCCATCGGCAGACCTCTTACACCGGTGCTAACTGCATGATAAATTTCACCAAGCTCTAACATAAAA
>NZ_BBJU01000005.1 GCF_000739935.1 Agrobacterium rubi TR3 = NBRC 13261
TCGGCTCGTGGTTGGCAGGTCGCCCTTCTTCAGCGCTCGATACGTCGTTAGCGGATGACGCAGAGGGTGAGATGTCCAGCGAAGCAAGCGCCCAGCCAATCTCCCCACCTGAGGGGGAGATGCCCGGCAGGACAGAGGGGGGTAGCGCCACCCACAAGCAGTCCGAACTCGAAGCCACCCACAAACGCCAACACCTCGAAGCCTCGGGCGTCGAAATCCTGGAAGTCCCAGACCTCGCCACTCTCCTCACCATTCTCGCCAACCGCGGAATGTCGGAGCTTCTGGTCGAAGGTGGCGCTTACGTCGCAAAATCCTTCCTTGAGGCTGGGCTCGTGGATCGTATTCTGCTGTTCGAAAGCCCTGTTGTCATCGGCGCTGGCGGGCTTGAAAGCCCGCTCACCCGTGCCGATATCCCAGAGGAATTTACCTTTGTCGGCGAAACTGCTTACGGGCCGGATCGCTGTTTTGAATTTGAAAGGCCGCTTTGATGTTTACCGGAATTGTCACTGATGTCGGAACCGTGTCCGAGCTTGAGGCGCTGCCGGAAGGCGTGCGGCTGCGCGTTGCGACGAGTTATGACCCCAAAACCATCGACATCGGCGCATCGATTTCCCATGGCGGTGTGTGTCTGACGGTGACGAAGCTGCCGGAACAGGGCAGCAATGAACGCTGGTTTGAGGTCGAGGCCTGGGAAGAGGCGCTTCGCTTGACCACCATTGCCAGCTGGACGAAGGATACGCGCGTCAATCTGGAGCGGGCGCTGAAGATTGGCGACGAACTCGGCGGTCACATCGTATCCGGCCATGTGGATGACAAGGCGGAGATACTGTCCATCGAGCCGGAAGGTGAGGCGGTGCGCATTCGTCTTCGCGCACCAGAACATCTGGCGAAATTCGTCGCTCCCAAAGGCTCCATCGCGCTGGATGGTACATCGCTGACGGTAAACGCTGTCAACGGCACGGATTTCGACGTTCTCCTCATCCGCCACACCCTATCTGTAACCACATGGGGCGACCGTCAGCCGGGCGATTTCGTGAATTTCGAAGTTGATACCATGGCGCGCTATGCCGCTAGGCTGGCGGAGTTTCCGTCCGCGAAAGAATGACGATTTCGCCATTGTAGTTGGTGCGGGCAATCTCCACAAAACCGAGCTTACCTGCCAGCTTCAGCGACGCGCGATTGTCCGGATGAATGATGGATGTCATCGGCAGGTCCGGAAAGTTTGCCTTTGCCCATTGGATCAGCGCGGAGACGGCTTCAAACGCATAACCCTTGCCGTGGCAATCGGGAAAAAGAATCCAACCGGTTTCCAATGTACCTTCGACGGAGGGCGTGATCTCTCGACGCGCTTCATGGAAGCCCGCTTCGCCGATGAAACGACCGCTCTCCTTTTCCTCGATCGCCATGAAACCGAAGCCTAGATGGTGCTAGTGTCCGGCAGAGCGCAGCATTTTGGTCCAGCTTTGTTCGCGGGTGGCTGGTGTTCCACTGATATAACGCACGACGTCCGGGTCAGCCCACAGCGCCACGTAGTCTGGGAAATCATCGAGGTGATGTGATCTGAGGATAAGGCGAGGGGTTTCTATGATCGGGATGCTGTGCAAGCGATGCTCCTGCGGTTGTCACGCAAAAATAAACAGATTCCTGTTGCGATCAAACTGCGAAATTTTCTGATGGTGTTCGAGACCTCGGACCTGCCATGCGCGAAAAATGCTTGCCAATCGGTGCAAGCCATGGTTTGACCGCGCCAAAAGCCGGGATGATCCGGCGCAGCTTTTCAGGAAATTCCCATGTCCAAGCCTCATCTTCTCATCGTGGAAGCACGTTTTTATGACGATATGGCCGATGCCCTTCTCGACGGCGCGAAATTTGCGCTCGATGAAGCGGGTGCCACCTATGACATCATTACCGTTCCGGGCGCTCTGGAAATCCCGCCCGCCATCGCCATGGCGCTCGACGGTGCTGACAATGACGGCACGGAGTATGACGGTTTCATCGCACTCGGCATGGTCATTCGCGGCGAGACTTACCACTTCGATATCGTGTCCAACGAATCTTCGCGCGCATTGATGGATTTGGCCGTCAGTGAATCGCTTGCCATCGGCAACGGCATCATGACCGTTGAAAATGAAGAACAGGCCTGGGTTCGCGTTCGCCGCTCCGACAAGGACAAAGGTGGCTTTGCGGCCCGTGCGGCGCTGACCATGATCGAACTGAAGAAAAAACTGGGTGGCTGAGACTATGAGCAACACTGAGAACGGCTCCGAGCCTCGCCCCCCGTCGACCAAGCCCGTCAACCAGCGCGGTGCTGCGCGGCTTGCTGCCGTGCAGGCGCTGTACCAGATGGATGTCGGCGGCACCGGCGTGATGGAAGTCGTCGCCGAGTATGAGGCGCATCGCCTGGGTCAGGAAGTGGACGGCGAGACCTACCTGAAGGCCGATCCTTCATGGTTCCGTTCCATCGTTGCGGGCGTCGTGCGCGACCAGACCAAGATCGACCCGCTGGTGCGTTCCGCTCTTCAGGAAGATTGGCCGCTGTCGCGCCTCGATACCACTGTGCGCGCCATTCTGCGTGCGGGTACGTTTGAAATTCTGGAGCGTAAGGACGTTCCGGTTGCCGTCATCGTGACCGAATATGTCGAGATCGCCCGTGCGTTTTTCGAACATGATGAGCCAAAGCTCGTCAATGCGGTTCTGGACCGTATTGCCAAGCAAGTGCGCGGCGAGGCAAAACGCTAAGAACCCTCTTAGGAAGACAGAGCGCCGTTTCCGTTCCGGGACTCGAACACCAACTGGACGAACCAAGCGCGATGTCTTCACGCTTGACCATTGCGCGCCCATCATGGGCTCTGCCAGGCCGCTGAGTTTCTCAGTCGGCAAGTTTGTGGGCATCTGTCTTTGCTCATTCTTTTCCTTTTTCTAAAACAAAAGCAAAAACCGCTCTGAATCAGAGTGATAAGATTTCCCGCGGTCATCTTCGGACTTGACGCGGCGGGTTTCGCCAACGCATCCTTGCCATGCAAGCCGTTATTCCTTGGAGGGGAAGACGCGGCTTACCTTGGCGTGAGGGTTAAGCTCCTTTCGCCCCGCATGGTTTCGCCCGCCGGGAAGGGAGTGAGCCCGGCACATTGGAGGTAAGTGCGAATGACCGTCATTGCATTGGTAATTTTATGCGGTGTCCTGTCCGTGGTGTATGCGGTGTGGGCAACGAAAAGCGTTCTGGATGCCGATCAGGGTAGCGAGCGCATGCAGGAAATAGCAAGCTATATCAGGGAGGGCGCGCAGGCGTATCTCGCCCGTCAATATCTTACCATCGCAATCGTCGGTATCATCGTCGCAGCCGCGGTCTGGTTCTTTCTGTCGCCGGAAGCATCGATTGGCTTCATCATCGGTGCCGTCTTGTCCGGTGCCGCAGGCTTTATCGGCATGCATGTGTCGGTGCGCGCCAATCTGCGCACGGCGCAGGCCGCATCCCATAGTCTTGCCGCAGGTCTCGATATCGCCTTCAAATCCGGTGCCATCACCGGCATGCTGGTGGCCGGTCTCGCGCTCTTGGGCGTTTCCATCTACTACCTCGTGCTGACAGCGGGGCTTGGCCACGCGACCGGTTCGCGTGAGGTGATCGACGCGCTTGTGTCGCTTGGCTTCGGCGCATCGCTCATTTCCATCTTTGCCCGTTTGGGCGGCGGCATCTTTACCAAGGGTGCCGATGTCGGTGGCGATCTGGTTGGTAAGGTCGAGGCTGGTATTCCGGAAGATGATCCACGTAACCCCGCCACCATCGCCGACAATGTCGGTGATAATGTCGGCGATTGCGCTGGCATGGCCGCTGACCTGTTCGAGACCTATGCAGTCTCTGTAGTCGCAACCATGGTTCTCGCCGCGATCTTTTTCGCCGGTGCGCCGGTGCTTGAAAGTGCCATGCTGTATCCGCTGGCCATCTGCGGTGTTTGCGCACTGACCTCGATTGCCGGGACGTTCTTCGTCAAGCTCGGTACCAACAATTCCATCATGGGTGCTCTCTATAAGGGCCTGATCGCCACGGGCGTCTTCTCCGTTGCGGGCCTTGCGGTCGCAACGTCGCTGACCATCGGCTGGGGCTCCATCGGCACCGTGGCGGGCAGGGACATCACCGGCACCAACCTGTTCATGTGCGGTATCGTCGGTCTGCTGGTCACGGCGCTGATCGTCGTCATTACGGAATATTACACCGGCACCAACAAGCGTCCGGTCAATTCCATCGCACAGGCCTCCGTCACAGGGCATGGCACCAACGTCATTCAAGGCTTGGCCGTCTCGCTGGAATCAACGGCCCTTCCAGCCATCGTCATCGTCGGCGGTATTCTGTCGACCTACCAACTCGCAGGCCTGTTCGGCACCGGCATTGCCGTGACTGCCATGATCGGCATTGCGGGCATGATCGTCGCGCTCGATGCATTCGGTCCGGTCACGGATAATGCTGGTGGCATCGCGGAAATGGCGGGGCTCGATCCAGATGTGCGCAAGGCAACCGATGCGCTGGATGCAGTCGGCAATACCACCAAGGCTGTCACTAAGGGCTATGCCATCGGTTCGGCGGGTCTTGGTGCTCTCGTGCTGTTTGCGGCCTATTCCAATGACCTTGCCTATTTCGCGGCCAACGGCGATCTCTATCCCTACTTCAAGGATATCGGCGACATTTCCTTCAGCCTGTCCAATCCATACGTGGTTGCAGGACTGTTATTCGGGGGCATGATTCCCTACCTCTTTGGCGGCATCGCCATGACGGCAGTCGGCAAGGCCGCTGGCTCCATCGTTGAAGAAGTTCGCCGCCAGTTCCACGAAAAGCCAGGCATTATGCTTGGTACGGAAAAGCCAGATTACGGTCGTGCTGTGGATATCCTGACCAAGGCAGCTATTCGCGAAATGGTTGTTCCCTCGTTGCTGCCGGTGCTGGCGCCGCTCGTCGTTTATTTCGGCGTGCTGCTTATTTCCGGCTCCAAGGCCTCGGCCTTTGCCGCACTCGGCGCGTCGCTTCTTGGTGTCATAATCAACGGCCTGTTCGTGGCTATCTCTATGACATCAGGTGGCGGTGCCTGGGATAATGCCAAGAAGAGCTTCGAAGATGGCTTTATCGACAAGGATGGCGTCACGCATCTCAAGGGCTCTGATGCGCACAAGGCATCGGTGACGGGTGACACTGTCGGCGATCCCTACAAGGATACGGCCGGCCCTGCGGTCAATCCGGCGATCAAGATCACCAATATCGTGGCGTTGTTGTTACTGGCTGTGCTGGCGCACTGACGTCTGAAACGAAAAAGCCCGCGAGATCGTCTCGCGGGCTTTTTGAATCGTTCATTGTCTTGATCAGAAGCCGCTGCCGTTGTCGCCGCTCTGGCCCAGAATGCTCTTTGCGATACCCGCGCCTGCGGTGCCGCCAGACAGAAGCTGTTGCAGGAAGGTGAGGTCCTTGCCGCCTGTTGGGGTGGTGCGGGAAATCGTATCGAACACCTTGCCGTCCTGAAGCGTGTAGTTCGCCTTTTGCGAAACGACGCCGTTCTTGTCGAAATAGATTGCCAGAATGGTCTGTTCGACCAGCTGCGGCTTCATGAAGGCTGCCTTGCGCACGCGCTTCTGGGAGATGTAGTAGAAAACTTCATTGCCGAAGGTGGCCGTTGTCGAAGGCGTGCCCATGGTCAGCAATACCTGTTCGCGGCTGGAGCCGACAGGGATAAGCTGGAGGGACTGTTCGTCGGCCACGTAACCATTGTGGAAAACGTCGGTGGTGCTGGAGCAGGCCGTCAGCAGGCTGGATGCGATGACGATCGCCACGGCAGTCTTGCTGAGAAACTTGGTCTGCGTTCCGGATTTCTGCTTGCTCACCTGCGTTTCCCCGACTGCGATCATGAATGGCACCTTCCGGCATTGCGTGTTGTACCGCTTCTGTACACACGATTATGTCAATCCGGGGACATGAAATCCCCGTTTCACAAAGGAATGCAATGATTGGCCGATGATCAAGCTGACCTGAACGGCATTGCAATTCTCGGATGCTTCGGTAAACCAGCTTTGGCAATCATGCAACAAGTGCAATGGGCGAGACGTGATTTCGTCGATCAATATTCGGAAATTTCGATGGTGTTCGGCCTTTTCAAAAAGAAAAACAACAATCAGGCCATCGTTGATCGGCAATATACCACGCTGACGACCGCCGCTCGCCATCCGGATTTCTATCTTCACCTTGGCGTGCCGGATACGGTCATGGGTCGCTTCGAGCTTCTGGCCATCGTGATGATTCTGTATTTCCGCCGGATGAAGACCGCCACGACCAGCGGCCAGGAGATTGCGCAAGAGATCATCGACGCTTTTTTTCAGGACCTCGATCACTCCATGCGCGAGCTTGGCATCGGTGACCAGGGTGTGCCCAAACGCATGAAGAAATTCGCTGGAATGTTCTACGGCCGGCTTGAAGCCTATGCCGCAGCGCTCGATGCTTCGGACGCGACAGCCCTTGCGGCAGCCCTTGCACGCAATATATACCCCCAGGCAGACGCGTCCGCGCCCGATATGCGCGGACTTGCCAATTGGATGATGGTGGCCGCCGATGCGTTGTCCGCGCAATCGGAAGACTTGATTGCGACTGGGCGCGTGACGCTGCCCGCCCCGGTTTGAAGAGGTTTCGATGAATTCGCAACATGCGGCCAATGACGACGTTCCTTTTTCCTATCCTGTGAAGGTAGGCCATATTTCCGCCAATCCCGTCAGGATTGGTCTCACCGCGAGTCCTGAGGAATTGGTTGGGCTGGCGAAATTGTGGGATGTCGTATCCGTTGAATATTTGAAAAGCGAATTGCAGGTTACGCGTTGGAAAAGGGATGGATTGAGGATTACGGGCGATGTGAAAGCCGCGCTCACTCAGTCTTGCGTGGTAACGCTCGAACCGGTTTCGAGCGTGATCAATGAGAAGATCGAGCAGATTTTCGTGCCGGAAGGCTCAAAACTGGCCCGTATGATGACCAACGAGCAAGGCGAGATCGTCTTGGACCCGGATGGTCCAGACAGCCCGGATCAGTTCACCGGCGACACCATCGATGTCGGTGTCGTCGTTGCTGAATTTGCAGCCCTTGCCATCGATCCCTATCCCCGCAAGCCGGACGTCGATTTCGCTGGTTTCGGTGAAGAGAAGGCAGAAGAAGACCAAAAACCATCGCCCTTCGCGGCGCTCAAGGACTGGAAAAAAGACTGAATGCGATTGGTTATGACCAATAATTCAGTTGTAAGAGAGCGCGGAAACGGTATTTTCGCGCAAAATTCCACCGCACAGCGGTAAGAAGGATCAGGGACGAGTGATCAGAATAGCAATTGACGTCATGGGCGGAGACTTTGGCCCTGATGTTGCCATCCCAGGTGCTGCAAAGGCACTGGAGCGGCATACCGATGTAACCTTTCTGCTTTATGGACAGAAGGCCATATGTGAACCTATTCTCGCGCAATTTCCAACGCTTCGGGACAAATCGCAGTTTTTCGATTGCGAAGTGTCCGTCACCATGGACGAAAAGCCCAGCCAGGCTTTGCGCCGCGGCCGTTACGTTTCCAGCATGTGGCGTGCCATCGAGGCCGTGAAGGTCGGTGAGGCCGATGTCGTCGTCTCCGCTGGTAACACCGGCGCTTTGATGGCCATGGCGAAATTCTGCCTGCGCACCATGGCGCGGATCGAACGGCCTGCAATTGCAGGCATTTGGCCAACGACACGCGGCGAAAGCATCGTTCTTGATGTGGGTGCGACCATCGGTGCGGATTCGCAACAGCTTCTCGACTTTGCCATCATGGGCGGCGCCATGGCGCGCGCGCTTTTCGATATCGACCGCCCGACGGTCGGCCTTCTCAACGTCGGCGTCGAAGAGGTCAAGGGCCAGGACGAGGTGCGCGAAGCGGGCCGTCTCATCCGTGAAGCGGATCTCGGGACCATCGATTACCGCGGTTTCGTTGAAGGCAATGACATCGGCAAGGGCACGGTCGATGTGGTCGTGACCGAAGGCTTTACCGGCAATATCGCTCTGAAAACGGCCGAAGGCACCGCCCGTCAGATCAACACGCTTCTGCGTGAGGCGATTTCCCGCAGCTTCATTGCCAAGATTGGCTATATCCTGGCGAAAAGTGCGTTTGATGTGCTGCGCGAGAAAATGGACCCGCGCAAGGTCAATGGCGGCGTGTTTCTCGGTCTGAACGGCATCGTCATCAAGAGCCATGGCAGCACCGATGCGCTCGGTTTCGCATCGGCGATCGATGTGGGCTATGATATGGCGCATAACGGTTTGACCGCGAAAATAGAAAATGATTTGAAAGCATACCACGCAAGACGTCTTCCGCCTCCGGCACCCGAAGCGCTCGTGGTTGATGAGGAACTATAGATGATCCGCTCGATTATACGTGGTTACGGTGCAGCGCTTCCAAAGCGCGTCATGACGAACCAGGACATTGAAGCGATCGTCGAGACCACGGACGAGTGGATCGTTCAGCGCACCGGCATCAAGCAGCGGTATATCGCAGGCGAGGGGGAAACGACCTCGTCGCTGGGTGAACTAGCTGCGCGCGCGGCGCTTGAAAATGCTGGCATCAAGCCTGATGAGATCGACCTGATCATCGTAGCGACGTCCACGCCTGATAATACCTTTCCGGCAACGGCGGTAAACATCCAGAACCGTCTTGGCATTACCAGCGGTTTTGCGTTCGACGTGCAGGCCGTCTGTTCCGGCTTCGTCTATGCCATGGCAACTGCCGACCTTTATATTCGCGGCGGCATGGCCAAGCGCGTGCTGGTCATCGGCGCTGAAACCTTCTCGCGCATTCTCGACTGGACCGACCGCACGACCTGCGTTTTGTTCGGTGACGGCGCAGGCGCTGTCGTTCTGGAAGCAGGCGAGGGTGAGGGCAAGACCTCCGATCGCGGCATTCTGACATCCAATTTGCGCTCTGACGGCTCACACAAGGACAAGCTCTACGTGGACGGTGGGCCGTCCACGACCGGCACGGTCGGGCATTTGCGCATGGAAGGTCGCGAGGTTTTCAAACATGCCGTTGGTATGATTACGGACGTTATCGAAGCTGCATTCGAGGCGACCGGCACGACGGCGGATGATCTGGACTGGCTTGTGCCGCATCAGGCAAACCGCCGCATCATTGATGGCTCGGCTAAAAAGCTTGGTATTCCCAGCGAAAAAGTTGTCATCACTGTCGACCAGCATGGCAACACATCGGCTGCATCCATTCCGCTTGCATTGGCTGCCGCTGCTGCCGATGGTCGCATCAAAAAGGGCGATCTGGTGATGCTTGAAGCCATGGGTGGTGGTTTCACATGGGGTGCCGTTCTGCTGCGCTGGTAAAGTTTGCTTTATGATCGCCGGTAAACCATTGCCACTATTAATGGAAATGCCTAAACGATTCTGGAAACTTTGCTTGACCGGTTGCGACAAGGGCAATAATCTCTGAGCGGTTCAGCAAAATAAAAGAGAGCGGTGCGGGGAAATATGGCCGGGAAAACAGTGACACGTGCGGATCTAGCCGAGTCTGTGTTTCGAAAAGTGGGGTTGTCCCGAACCGAATCCGCCGAACTGGTTGAAACCGTTATCGACGAAATTTGCAATGCAATCACACGCGGAGAAGTTGTCAAACTGTCTTCGTTTGCCACGTTTCAAATCCGCGAAAAGAACGAGCGTATCGGTCGTAACCCCAAGACCGGCGAAGAAGTCCCGATCTCTCCGCGCCGTGTCATGACCTTCAAGGCCTCCAACGTTCTCAAGCAACGTATTCTCAAAGCCCACTCGGCGCGCAAGGCCAAGCAGAAAACCCAGAAATCCGGTTCCTGAGACTCGTTCGTCTGCGCTATCGCTTTGATTTTTACACGCAGCGATTCCTTTCTTCCTGTGAAAATAGTTGAATTTCAACCGTCAAGCCGTTGAAATAAAGTCGATTCGCATCATACCTTGCGTCGTGTTTTAGAATCCTGCCTTCGGTCTGGATGGGAGTTGATCTTGGATAAAAGCCCCGACGCGTTTCGAACGATCAGTGAAGTGGCAGATGATCTGGACCTGCCGCAACACGTCTTGCGCTTCTGGGAAACGCGTTTTCCGCAGATCAAACCCATGAAGCGCGGCGGTGGTCGTCGCTATTATCGTCCTGATGATGTCGATCTGTTGAAGGGCATTCGCCACCTTCTCTATGACCATGGTTATACGATCAAGGGCGTGCAGAAGCTGCTCAAGACCAATGGCAATCGCTTCGTCTCTGCCATCGCTTCGGGCGACATGGCAACGATGGAAGCCATCATGGCAGCCAGCGGGGAGACTGCGGAACCACGCGTTGCCAGCGCTGAAGAAGACGAGGTCGTCGGTCGCCCCAAGGCAAAGCCCAGCGGCCGTTTTTTTGGCTTTGGTGGTGCCGGAGACGACACGCCCGAAATCTCCATCGGCAAATCCAGCATCAGCAAGGACGACCGCGCCCTGTTGCAGGAGGCTTTGTTCGACCTTCTGGAATGCAAGCGCCTGCTCGATCAAGTGCGTTGATCCCCAAGCAAGCTGTGGATAATCCCATTTTTGATCGGCATTTATTTCAAATGCCAACCTTTCGGAAACTCCTTGGACCGATAATGCGCTTCAAAGCGTGTCATGCGTGGCAGTCGAGTGTGCCACCACGCGCAGAGAAAGCGAATTCACGGCCTGTTGCGCAATCAGGATCGCAGCGTGCCGCAGACATGGAGTTCCGCCGTGAGCAAGAGAAAACCCGCAACCCGTCGCCGTTCTTCCGCCAAGTCTGGCGGCCCAGGCTTGTGGTCCTGGATGTTGCTGCTTGGCGTGGCGATTGGCGGCATTCAGGTATACGAGCATCGCGATAGTCTCCTGCCGCAACTGAAAGGTACCATCGCTTCTGTGTCGAAAACGGTCCTGCCACCGCCCAAGCCCGCAACCCGCGAGGTGGCTTCCGAACGACAAAGACCAATACCAACACAGACGGTCGCTCTGCCAGCCAGTGGCGCACCTATTCCGCCGCGCTCTATCGCCATGCCTTCCGGCGCAGCAGCAATGCAAACGGCATCTGCTACGCTGCCAGCGCCTCGTCCGCAGGTGCAGACCGTATCGCTGACCGAAAAGCCCGGTACCTTTGCCTTTTGCGGACGCTCCGGTCTCAACAATTGCGTGGCTGACGGCAACACCTTCTGGATGAAGGGCGTGAAAATGAAGCTTTCGGGCATCGACGTGCCTAATACGGAACAGGCGCGCTGCCTCGAAGAACGCCAGAAAGGCTTTACCGCCAAGGTCCGCCTGCGCGACATGCTGAACGCTGGCGGCTTCCAGGTCGCATCTGCGGGCGGTTCCTCAACCCTTTCGAGAGCTGGCGTCTCTTTTGCCGATCAGTTGGTGCGCGAAGGTCTGGCGCGCCGCGCCGGTGCTGCAAATCCATCCTGGTGTGGCTAAATCACACACGGTATCATCACCCCCGTTGACCGGACCCGCCTGCGCTGTGTAGATAAAAACTGCAAGCGGACGTGGCGGAATCGGTATACGCAGCAGACTTAAAATCTGCCGGCCCATGGTCTTGCGGGTTCAAGTCCCGCCGTCCGCACCAGCTTCATAAGTCATGGTTAAGATCCAACGTCGTTTATAGGTATCACGTGCCGCTATTTGAGGGCGTTGCCGACGATAAACTACATTGGATATTAGAAATTGGAGGCTTTTTGAAAAAGCAGTCGGGCCATACGATACTCTATACATTGGGCGACAGCCATTCCTTATGGAGTTTTGCCGGTGTGGCTGGTGCCAAGTTATTCTGGCGTGGCCCTGTTACAATGCACCGGGTTTCGAGAGACGGAATAAAGTCTGTGATGCCCCAAAATTGCCGTCCAACCAAAAAAGATATTCTTGTTTTGTCGTTCGGTGAAATCGATTGCCGTGTGCACATGATAAAACAAGCAGTTGCCCAGGGTACGACGACCAGAAAACAGGTCGATCTGCTGTGTGACAGGTTCGCTTTGGCTGTTGAAGAGTTCCGCAACCAGTGTCCGGCTCAAATTGCCATTTCCTGCATTCTTCCTCCAGCTCGCATTGGGCTTGCACTCGGAGATTATCCGTCAGAGGAAGCCTGCTTTGACGATGCAAAGGCGATCCGAGATCAAATCAATCTTCGCTTGTCCAAGATGGCGCCGCTCGTCGATTTTCGTGCGTTTTTTACGGACACTGACGGATGGCTGAATGAACGCGTATCCGATGGGAATGTGCATATCGATAGTCGAAATGTGCAGCCAGTGCTTGACGCGTTAAACCAGCTTTTTGGCACAAAGTTTGTTGCTGCAGCGCCTGTCTGGCCGAATGTCGGAAAGATGAAGCATCCCGAATATATGTCGCCTTTCAAAAGATTTCGGAGGCAATTAAAAGGCATTCTGTTTGCACATTTGCGCAAAATGAAATCTCTTTTCTTTGGTGACGCTCTTTAACTATTCGATGAAAGGTGATGTGGCGTCTTTAAAGTGTAAAGTGCTTTTCACCCCTTCCAGAACAATGGCATCAACAGCACCAGCACCGTCAAAATCTCCAGACGACCCAGCAGCATCATCAGCGATAGCAGATAGAGCGCCGGGTCGCTGATCGTTGAGAAATTTCCGGCGGGGCCGATGGTGGGGCCGATGCCGGGGCCGACGTTTGCGAGGGAGGTGGCCACCGCCGAGGTTGCCGTCAGGAAGTCGTAGCCCATGGCACTCATGACCAGGCTGCCGCCGATCCACAGGGCTATGAAGCAGCTCAGGAACAGGAAGACGTTGCGGATGGTTTCGGCGTCTACGACCTGGGCGCCGTAGCGCACGGTGTAGACCGCGTCAGGGTAGAGCAGCTTTTTCAGGCCGGTTTTCACGACATTATAGACGATGACGAAGCGGTAGGCCTTTATGCCGCCTGCGGTGGAGCCGGAACAGCCGCCCATGAAGGTGGCGAAGAAGGCGACGACCACGACGAAAGGTCCCCACAGCGTATAGTCGTCACTGGCAAAGCCGCCGGTGGACAGGATCGACGTCATGTTGAAGAAGGAATGGCTAAGCGCGATGTAGAGCGGAACGCCGTTCGTGATGTGGTGATAGATGCCGACGGCCAACGAGATGGCGCAGAGATAGCCGATGAAGACGCGGATTTGCGGATCGTGGAGAATATCCATGCGGCCACGCACGGCGAGCAGGATCATCACGGAAAAGGGCAGGCTTCCGAGGATGAGGAAGAAGGTGGCGATCCACAGCAGCGCGACGTTGTTGCCGAAAAAGGCGAAAGACGCGTCGTGGGTGGAGAAACCGCCGGTAGCCACCGTCGACATGGCGTGGTTCAGCGCATCGAAGTGCGTCATGCCCGCGAAATCGAATGCGATGGTGCAGGCCAGCGTCATCACCACATAAATGCCGACGAAGGCTTTGGTGAAGCTGGCAAGGCGCGCGAACGGTCGGTCGTTGGCTGTATCTGAGGATTCCATGCGAAAGAAGGTCATGCCGCCAACGCGCAGCAGCGGCAGGATGAAAAGGCCGAGTGCCACGATACCGATACCGCCGAGCCAGCACAGCAGCGAGCGCCAGATGAGAATGCCCTGCGGCGCCTTGTCCAACCCGTAAATGGCGGTGGAGCCGGTGGTTGTGATGGCGGAAACGGATTCGAACAAAGCGCGCCCGAAAGAGAGATTGAGCTCCGACAGATAGAGCGGAACGGCGCCAATCAGCGAGAAGACCAGCCATAGGACATTGACCAGCAGGAAGCCGAACCGCTTGTTGAATGTCGGCATCGGCGCGCGGGTAGCCAGCGCGCAGGCCAGTGACAGCCCGCCGCACAGGAAGCCGGAGGTGGCAAAGACCGCCCAGTCGTTGTTGCCGTAATAGAGGTCTGCCATGGCAGGCACGAACATGGCGGTTGCCATGTAAAGCCCGAAGACCGAAGCGATGTAGAGGACTGCGCGCAAAAGGTTGCTGTTCAAAAAAGGGAACCTTCATGGAGTGAGCCGTACCGAAAGCGCGTAAAGAGTCTTTGTGTCAGGCGTTTTCCTATGGCATAGCGGTTGCCATCGTGAAATTCAATGGATTGAAAATCGTGGATAAATTGCTTGTAGAGGCCGCACGGCGGGAAGTTCGGGAATTGTTTCCCGAAACGCCGTTGCAGTTGAATGAACATCTCAGCCGCCGGTATGGAGCCGAGATTTGGCTGAAGCGTGAAGACCTCACGCCGGTTCGTTCCTACAAGATTAGAGGCGCGTTCAACTTTCTGCGCAAGGCGGTGTCCACCACGGGCAAGAATAAAGTTTTCGTCTGCGCGTCTGCGGGTAACCACGCGCAGGGCTTTGCTTTTGCCTGCCGCCATTTCGGCGTGCATGGTGTGGTCTTCATGCCGGTGACGACGCCGCAGCAGAAGATCGACAAGACCCGCATTTTTGGTGGCGAGTTCATCAAGATCAAGCTGATCGGCGATATTTTCGACCAGTGCTATGCCGCCGCCCGCGCTTATGTGGAAGAACACGACGCCTATATGGTGCCGCCCTTCGACCATAAGGATATTATCGAGGGACAGGCGACTGTTGCCGCCGAGATCGTCGACCAGTTGCCAGACAGCAAGGCACCGGATCTGCTGGTCATGCCGGTTGGCGGTGGCGGGCTTTCAGCTGGCCTGACTGGATTTTTTGCGGATAAGGTCGCCAGCAGCAATTTCATTTTTTGTGAGCCGGTGGGCGCGCCTAGCCTGAAGAGAAGTCTTGAAGCCGGTAAGGCCGTCACGCTCGATAAGGTCGATAATTTCGTTGACGGTGCTGCTGTCGCGCGGCTTGGCGACCTCAACTTCGAGGCGCTCAAGCATTTTCCGCCAGAGCAGGTGGAACTGATCCCCGAAAACGCCATCTGTGTGACGATCATCGATATGCTGAACCTTGAAGGTGTGGTGCTGGAACCTGCGGGTGCCCTAGCCATTGCAGCACTTGAACAGCTTGGCCGGGAAAAACTGGAAGGCAAGCGCGTCGTTTGCGTCGTTTCCGGTGGCAATTTCGATTTCGACCGTCTGCCTGATGTCAAAGAACGCGCAATGCGTTACACGGGCGTGAAGAAATATTTCATCCTGCGTCTGCCGCAGCGTCCCGGCGCGCTTCGCGATTTTCTCAATCTTCTGGGACCGGATGATGATGTTGCGCGGTTCGAATATCTGAAGAAATCGGCGCGCAATTTCGGCTCCATCCTCATCGGTATCGAAACGACCGAGCCAGAGAATTTCAGCGGGCTGTTCAAGCGTTTTGAAGAGGCAGGACTGGGTTACGAGGATATTACTGAAAACGAAATCCTCGCCAATCTCATCATCTGATGGCGAGATATGATCGGGCAGGGTGGTTTTGGTGTCATTCTGCGGACAGGAAACCAGGAAGGTAAACCATGGCTTCATTCTTTTCGAAACTCTTTTCCGCTTTCGGCTCATCCCCATCGGACGACGCGCCGAAGAAGACCGAGACAGCAGAGGCACATCCCTACAAGGATTGCGTGATCTATGCGACGCCGATGAAGGAAGGTGGGCAGTACCGCCTGGCGGGACGGATCGAAAAGAAGGTGGGCGACGAAACGCTCACGCATGAATTCGTGCGCGCGGACGTGTTTACCAGCCTTGACGATGCGGTGGATTTTACCGTGCGCAAGGCGCAGCTGATCATCGACCAGAGCGGTGCCTCTTTGTTTGCAGACAAAAAATAACGGCCGCGAGAGGCTCGCAGCCGTTATGAAGATTTTGAAAAGCGGCGTTGCGAAACGCCGCTTTTCCCATATCAGGCGGCTTTGGCCAGCTCTTCGACCTTGGCGGACGCAGCGGCAAGCGCCTTTTCTGCAGCTTCCGGACCGAAGGCAAGACCCTCGATGCGAACGACTTCAACGTCGGTCATGCCCATGAAGCTAAGAACGGTCTTGAGGTAAGGAACAGCATGTTCCAGAGGTGCTGCTGGACCTTCCGAATAAACACCTGCAGACGACAGAACGATGTAAACCTTCTTGCCGGTTGCGAGGCCAACTGGGCCGGATTCGGTGTAAGTGAAGGTCAGGCCGGCGCGGGCGATCACGTCGATCCAGGACTTCAGGCCGGAATAGATGTTGAAGTTGATGAGGCCGGTGCCGATGACGATAGTGTCGGCTTCGAGCAGTTCCTGGACGCGCTCGTCGGAATACTTGGCAGCGACAGCTTCTTCAGCGTTACGGTCATCTGGTGCCTTGCGAATGGCGGATGTCATTGTCGTGTCGAGGTGCTTGATCGGGTTCTGGCCGAGATCGAGATGCGTGATCGTACCGTTTGTCTGTGCCTGAAGCTTGGCTGCGAGGTCGCCAGCAAACTTGTTGGACAGCGATTCACCAGCGCGTGGGCTGGAGGTCACGAGAAGAATCTTCGACATTTGAAATATCCTTGTTTTCAATTTCGGAGGTCGGATGGGGCAGGGGAACCCAATCGTTGCCGCTTGTATCGGTCAATGTTGTCATCTAGAAAACTGTGATAATCTGGAAGTCACCTATCGAAAAACTGGATGGACCATGGAAGCCAACCCCACACTCGACCAATTGCAGGTGTTTCTCTCCGTCGCCGAAACCGGCAGCTTTTCAGCCGCGTCTCGCGCGCTGAACCGGGCGCAGTCGGTTGTCAGCTATACCATTGCCAATCTCGAGGCGCAGTTGGAAGTGACGCTTTTCGAGCGCAACGGCGTGCGCCAGCCCAAGCTGACGGAAGAAGGCGTGGCGATGCTGGAACATGCGCGCCGCATCGTCGCCGGACTTCAGGATTTGCGCGCCCGGGCCAAGGGTTTGAAGCAGGGGCTGGAAGCAGAGGTTTCGCTGGCCATCAGCACCATGGTGCCTGCCGAAGCGGTGGTCGAGGTGCTGCGGGATTTTCGTGTGCAGTTTCCGACCGTCACGCTGAACCTCAGTGTCGGCGAACTCGGCATGGTCATGGAGATGGTGCTGAACCGCAAGGCGGGCATTGGCATCGGCGGGGCCATGTTTCATCAGGACGATGGTCTTGTCATCGACAAGGTCGGCCATTCCTTCATGATTCCGGTTGCGGCGGCAGACCATCCGCTGGTGCGTCTGAACAGACCGTTGACCTTGGCCGACGTGCGCGAGGAGGTTCAGCTTGTCGTGACCGACACGTCGGGCCTGACCAAGGGCAAGGATTTCAACGTTCTGTCCTACAAGAAATGGCGGGTCAGCGATATCGCCACCAAATATCAGCTCATCAAGGGTGGGCTTGGTTGGGGCGGGCTTCCTGCATCCGTAGTGCGCAATGACATCATCAATGGCGATCTGAAAGCGCTAGAGCTTGATTCCTACGAGGGTGGCGAATACCCGCTTTATGCGTTGCGCAAGACGGACACGCCGTGCGGACCGGCGGCGACATGGCTGGTGGACGCATTTGAGCAGCGCCTATCGCAATGCCCCGATCACGAGACGTTCCTGGCCCACATCGCACCGAGCTATACGCCGGAGCGGCGAAACGCGGCGGAATAAACCGTACCGTACCGAACCGTACTGTTTTGCCGCAAGGTGACAGTGACAGGCGCGCGGCTTTGGAGTAAAAGCCTTGCAAAAGCGGAGAGCGGGGCAGTTTGCTCTGCGGGAGAAAGCCTTCGCGACAGACAAATCGAGGACTAAGCACATGCCAGTTTATCGCTCCAGAACGACAACCCACGGCCGCAACATGGCCGGTGCGCGTGGCCTTTGGCGCGCCACTGGCATGAAGGATGGCGATTTCGGCAAGCCGATCATCGCCGTCGTCAACTCGTTCACGCAGTTCGTGCCGGGCCACGTCCACCTCAAGGACCTCGGCCAGCTGGTTGCGCGCGAAATCGAAGCGGCGGGCGGTGTTGCCAAGGAATTCAACACGATTGCCGTGGATGACGGCATCGCGATGGGTCACGATGGTATGCTGTATTCGCTGCCATCGCGCGAAATCATTTCCGATAGCGTCGAGTATATGGTCAACGCCCACTGCGCTGATGCGATGGTCTGCATTTCCAACTGCGACAAGATCACGCCCGGCATGCTGAGTGCTGCCATGCGTCTCAACATTCCTGCCGTTTTCGTTTCGGGTGGGCCGATGGAAGCGGGCAAGGTCGTTCTGCACGGCAAGACGGTCGCGCTCGACCTCGTGGACGCGATGGTTGCTGCTGCTGACGACAAGATGACAGATGAGGAAGTCGACACCATCGAGCGTGCCGCATGTCCTACCTGTGGTTCCTGCTCCGGTATGTTCACGGCCAATTCGATGAACTGCTTGACGGAAGCATTGGGGCTGGCGCTGCCCGGCAACGGCTCGACGCTCGCCACCCACTCGGATCGCAAGCGGCTGTTCGTTGAGGCGGGTCATCTGATCGTTGATCTGGCGCGTCGCCATTACGAGCAGGATGATTATACCGTTCTGCCACGCTCTATCGCGACCAAGGCTGCTTTCGAGAACGCCATTGCGCTGGATATCGCCATGGGCGGCTCTACCAACACCGTTCTGCATATTCTGGCAGCGGCGCATGAAGGCGGCGTCGATTTCACCATGGAAGACATCGACCGCATGTCGCGGCGGGTGCCGTGCCTGTCCAAGGTCGCGCCTGCCAAGAGTGATGTGCACATGGAGGACGTTCACCGCGCAGGCGGTATCATGCGTATTCTGGGCGAGCTAGAACGCGGTGGGCTGATCAACACGGATTGCTATACGGTGCATGAGGCGACGCTGGGCGATGCCATCAACCGTTGGGATATCACCCGTACCAACAGCGAGAACGTGCGCCAGTTCTTCAAGGCAGCACCCGGCGGCGTGCCAACGCAGGTTGCTTTCAGCCAGTCTTCGCGCTGGGATGAGCTGGATACCGACAGCGATAACGGCGTCATCCGCTCGGTCGAAAAGCCTTTCTCGAAGGACGGTGGTCTGGCCGTGCTTTACGGCAACATCGCGCTGGATGGCTGCATCGTTAAGACCGCGGGCGTGGACGAATCCATCCTGAAATTCAACGGCACAGCCGTGGTTTATGAAAGCCAAGACGCAGCCGTGAAGGGCATTCTGTCCAACGAAGTCAAGGCGGGCGATGTCGTCGTTATCCGCTACGAAGGCCCCAAGGGCGGTCCGGGCATGCAGGAAATGCTGTACCCGACCAGTTATCTGAAATCAAAGGGGCTGGGCAAAGCCTGCGCCCTGATCACCGACGGACGCTTCTCCGGCGGCACGTCAGGCCTCTCTATCGGCCACGCGTCCCCGGAAGCAGCTCAGGGCGGCGCCATCGGGCTGGTGCGTCAGGGCGACCCCATCGAGATCGATATCCCCAACCGCACGATCAACCTTAAGGTTCCAGATGCGGAACTTGCAGCACGCCGCGCCGAACAGGATCAGCTTGGCTGGAAGCCAGCCGAACACCGCAAGCGCAATGTCACGACGGCGCTGAAGGCTTACGCGGCATTTGCGTCTAGCGCGGATAAGGGTGCTGTTCGGATTCTGCCGGAGTAAACCTGACATTCATCGTCATCCTCGGGACAAGCCCGAGGATGACGGTGAAAAGGACGTTATGCCTTCTTCACCGAACGTTTTTTAGCTCATAACGGCGCAGCGAAACCACCATCTTCCGCTGCCGGCAGAATGACTGCGTCCTCCCGACATCCCTGAACCCAAGCTTCTCCATCAAATGGCAAGATGCTCTGTTATCGCTGATGGGGTTGGCGTGAAGTGTTTTCATTTTCATCTGCGTAAACGCGTGGTCGATGATAAGGCGACTGGCGTCTTCGCCGTAACCTTTGCCCCATGCATTGCGAGCCAGCCACAGCCCGAATTCACCGGCGAGGCCAATGAGGCCGATCAGTTGGCCGTTATCGATGGCCCAAACGGGCAGATTGTTTTTCCGAAAGCGTAGTATCCTCGTTCGGGCGTCGTGCACCGTGAAGGGAGATGACGTGCGGAGCAGATTGCTCAGGACTAGCGGATCGTTGGTGATGCGGGCCAACGCCGGTGCATCCATGATGTCGAAAGGTCGAAGGATGAGGCGGCCCGACGCCAATTTTGGAACTGTTCTGTTTCCCTGTCGCATAGGTCGCAGCATGTTCCATATGGCCATGTATGCCAAGGGCGACTTTTCGCGCCGGAACTGCTTCTTCTCCAACACGTTGGCTGGGTAGTGATGACATCAGAACTGGACACGACATGAAACGCGCAATCGTGACCGGCGGGGCCGGGTTGATCGGCACCGGTATTATCGAGGCTCTGCTGAAGGGTGGTTGGACGGTGGCGTCGTTCGACATCAAGGAGAGTCGTACGAAAGCGCGGCACATTTCTTGTGATGTCGGCAACGAGACCTCGGTGAAGGCCGCCTTCGAACAATTGGGGTGGAAGGGGCTGGAGCTTCTCGTCAACAATGCCGGTATTGCCTCGCCGAACAATGGGCCGATCCATGAATTGTCTCTAGCCGATTGGCGCAAGGTGACGGATAGCCATCTGACCGGCGCGTTTCTGATGACGCGATCTTCGGTGCCGCTGATGGATGAGGGTGCCAATATCGTCAACATGGTCTCGACCCGCGCCTTTATGTCGGAGCCGGAAACCGAGGCCTATGCCGCTTCCAAAGGTGGGCTCGTGGCGCTGACCCATGCGCTGGCCGTCAGCTTGGGTCCCAAAATTCGCGTCAACGCGATTGCACCGGGCTGGATCACCGATGACACAGACCTTCGCAAGAAAGATATGGCGCAACACCCTGTTGGACGTGTTGGCAGACCGAACGATATCGCCGATGCGGTCACCTATCTGGCTGGGGCCGGTTTCATGACCGGTCAGGTGCTGGTTCTGGACGGCGGCATGACGAAGAAGATGATCTACGAGGAATGATCGGATCAGAAATCGATTCAGCAGGCTCGCAATTTGATTCCGATAATGGATGCAAAACCCTGATTTTGATTAGCATTTCGGTGTCCTCGGTTGCTTTGGTGAAAGTCACGATGGAGTGAAGACCCGCGTTTCACTCTTTTCTGTGCTGTTCCGCTCACTAAATCAAAATGATGAAAAGACGCACCGCACTCATCCTCATCGCCGCTTTGCCCTTCGCTTACTCCGCCCGCGCACAGTCCGGCGGGATCGGTCCCTTGCTGGAAAAAGCGGATGACTTGCAAAGTCTCAAGACCGTTATCGTCAGTATGGACGGCAAGGAGGTCGTGAGCCGAGCTTACCATGGGGCCTCTCTGAACGGTTCCACGAACATCAAGTCAGCGTCCAAATCCATCGTCTCGGCGCTGGTGGGCGTCGCCATCGACAAACAAATCCTGCAAGGCCCGGATCAGCCGATCGCCTCGATCCTGCGTAACGACTTTCCGCAGAATCCCGACCCACGACTGGAGCAGGTGACCATCGGCAACCTGCTCTCCATGCAATCCGGTCTGGAGCGGATGTCGGGGCCGAATTATGGGCGCTGGGTGTCCAGCCGCAACTGGGTGCGCATGGCGCTAGGCTCCGGTTTTGCCGGAGAGCCGGGCGGTGGCATGTTGTATTCCACCGGGTCCACACATCTTCTGTCGGCCATTCTCACCAAGGCGTCCGGTAAATCCACGCTAGCATTGGCGCGCGACTGGTTTTCGCCACTCGACGGCTTTTCCATCGGCTCGTGGGAGCGGGACCCGCAGGGCATCTATCTGGGTGGAAACCAGATGGCGATGACGGCGCGGTCGCTGCTTGCCTTCGGCGAACTTTATCGGCGCGGTGGGGTGACGCCGGATGGCAAGCGAATCCTCTCGCAAGGCTGGATCGACCAGTCGTGGAGGCAGCGCACCAATTCCGTCTTCAACGGTGACGGCTACGGCTATTGCTGGTTCATCAAGGAAATGGCTGGGGAACAGGTCTATTACGCCTGGGGTTACGGCGGGCAAATGCTCTACATTGTGCCGTCGAGAAAGCTCTCGGTTGTCATGACCTCACGCGAAGACGCGCCATCCGCCCGCACAGGTTATCGCGACGCGCTGCACGGGCTGATGGCTGGAATCATTTCAGTGGTTTAAAGCGGTCGGTTGATGTTTTGAAACGCTTCGCCGAGCTTCTTCATGCGCTCGTCATAGGATTTTGTCAGGCACTCGGTGTCTGCCGCGCAGGCTTCGCGGGTTTTCAGCCACTCGCTCTGTTCGGTGCGTAAAGTGTCACGCGCGCCCATGGCCATCAATTGTGTGAGAATATCGAAGGTCGTTGCCATACGCACGTCCTGGTCGTTCAAGGCGCGGTTTTCGCAGACGGTCTTTTCGTCAGCTTTCAGGTCTGTCTTGGTGCAATCGAAGCTGGCGGCGCCGACGGGCGAGCCATGGGAATATGATGCGACAACAAGGAGGGCGGCAAGAACGTGTTTCTTCAAATGCATGTGGATCTCTTTTCCAGAACCGGGCTTTATATGGCGTCTAAAGTCCCGACGGCTGTATCTTGTTCCATTGTCGTGTTTTGACCTATGGCCCGTCATTATCTTGCCGCCCTTTGATTTATAGGCTCAGGCGTTATAACTCCATCATATTGATGAGGATGAGGAATCACATGCCAAGCATGTTGAAGTATCTAACCACCGGCCTTCTGGCGACAATGCTGGTTATGCCGATCCCCGTACAGGCGCAGGACAGCAAAACCGTGCCTGCCAGCACGGCGGAAATGCAGCTTTCCTTTGCGCCGCTGGTCAAGCGCACAGCGGGTGCCGTCGTGAACGTCTATGCCGAGCGCATGGTGCAGAAACGCGGCTCGCCCTTTGCTGGCGACCCCTTCTTCGAGCAGTTCTTCGGGCAGCAATTGCCCAACCGCACGGAAAAACAATCATCGCTCGGTTCCGGCGTTATCGTTACCGCTGGCGGACTGGTCGTGACGAACAATCACGTCATCGATGGTGCCGATGATATCAAGGTGGCGCTGGCCGATGGCCGGGAGTTTTCCTCCAAGGTGCTGCTGAAGGATGACCGCATCGATCTTGCAGTTCTGCAGATCGACGCCAAGGAGCAGTTCCCGGTTCTGTCGCTTGGCAACTCGGACGCGACCGAAGTGGGTGATCTCGTGCTTGCCATCGGCAACCCGTTCGGCGTGGGGCAGACGGTGACGAGTGGTATCGTTTCGGGACTGGCGCGCAACCAGGTCACACAGGGTGATTTCGGCTTCTTCATCCAGACGGATGCATCCATCAACCCTGGCAACTCCGGCGGCGCGCTGATGAACATGGCAGGTGAGCTGATCGGCATCAACACGGCCATCTTCTCGCGCGGTGGCGGCTCCAACGGCATCGGTTTTGCCATTCCGGCCAATCTGGTGCGCGTCTTCCTGGCTGCGGCCGAAAAGGGTGACACGACCTTCCAGCGTCCTTATGTGGGTGCGTCCTTCGACCCGGTGACATCGGAAGTGGCCGAGGCACTTGGCCTCAAGCGCGCTCGCGGTGCGCTCGTCGTCGGTGTGGTCAAGGATGGACCTGCTGAGAAGGCGGGCATCGAACCCGGACAGGTGGTGACGGCAGTCAACGGTATCGAGGTGGAGCACCCCGATGCGCTGGGCTATCGACTGACCACAGCCGGTATCGGCAAGTCTGCCACCATCACCCTGATCGACAAGGGCAAGGAGAAAAACGTCACCATTGCGCTTGATACCGCACCGGAAACCGCACCACGGGATGAACGCCTGTTGGAAGGACGCAATCCTTTCGCTGGTGCGACGGTTGCCAATCTCTCGCCCAAGCTTGCGGACGAATTGCGGATGTCGACCAGCACGACCGGTGTTGTGATCATGGACGTGAAGCGCAATTCGCCAGCGGCGCGGGTCGGTTTCCAGCCAAAGGACATCATCGTTTCGCTGAACGGGGCCGATATGGCGTCTACGGCAGACGTGGAAAAGGCGCTGGAAGACAATCCCGGCTTCTGGCGTCTTGAGATCATTCGCGACGGTCAGCGCATCCGGCAATTCCTGCGATGAGCGGCGATCTCTTCGCCCCACAGATTCCAGCAGAGGTCGCCAACCGGCGGCCTTTGGCAGACCGGCTGCGCCCGACCACACTTGCCGAGGTTACGGGCCAGCCGCATCTGACGGGCGACGAGGGCGTTCTGCGCCGCATGATCGAAAGCGGCTCTTTGGGCTCCATGATTTTCTGGGGACCACCGGGCACGGGCAAAACGACGGTTGCTAGGCTGTTGTCGGGTGAGGCGGGGCTGGCCTTCGAGCAGATATCGGCGATTTTTTCCGGCGTGGCCGATCTCAAGAAAGTGTTCGAGGGTGCGCGCACCCGGCGCATGAACGGTCGGCAGACCTTGCTGTTCGTAGACGAAATCCATCGCTTCAACCGTGCCCAGCAGGACAGTTTCCTGCCGGTGATGGAGGACGGCACCATCATCCTTGTGGGTGCGACCACAGAGAATCCATCCTTCGAGCTCAACGCTGCTCTTTTGTCCCGCGCACGGGTGCTGACCTTCAAGTCGCATGACGAGGAAAGCCTTGCCGAGCTTTTGACCCGCGCCGAAAGTGTCGAGGAAAAGCCGCTGCCGCTGACGGACGACGCGCGCGCCTCGCTGATCCGGATGGCCGATGGCGATGGCCGCGCCGTTCTGACCTTGGCTGAAGAGGTCTGGCGGGCCGTGCGCAAGGACGAGACCTTCGATACGGAAGGCCTGACCCATATCGTCCAGCGCCGGGCGCCTGTTTATGACAAGGCGCAGGATGGTCATTACAATCTGATTTCGGCGCTGCATAAATCCGTGCGCGGGTCCGATCCCGATGCCGCGCTGTATTATCTGTCGCGCATGCTGGATGCTGGAGAAGACCCGCTCTATCTTGGGCGGCGTCTCGTGCGCATGGCGGTGGAGGATATCGGCCTTGCCGACCCGCAGGCGCTGGTCATCTGCAATGCCGCAAAAGATGCCTACGATTATCTCGGCTCGCCCGAGGGTGAACTGGCCTTGGCGCAGGCCTGCATCTATCTGGCGACGGCACCCAAATCCAATGCCGTCTACACGGCCTATAAAGCAGCCATGCGGGCAGCGAAGGAAAACGGCTCGTTGCTGCCGCCGAAACATATTCTGAATGCTCCGACCAAGCTGATGAAGAGCGAAGCCTACGGCGATGGCTATCGCTACGACCACGATGAGCCCGACGCCTTTTCAGGGCAGGATTATTTTCCAGAGAAAATGGGCCGCACGACGTTTTACGACCCGCCAGACCGCGGCTTCGAGCGGGATATCCGCAAACGTCTGGATTGGTGGGCGAAGCTACGTCGTGAGCGCAACGGGTAGTAATCCGCTATCCGCACAGGCTTAAGCCGGCACGGCTGACTTCTCACGCAGAATCGCCACTGCGCGTGGCGGTAATATTTTCACAGCTGACTCGGCAAGATCGTGATGACCTTCGCAATCCACGATGAGATGCCATTGAGACGTTTCAGGGATGGTGACGCGCAGCGGTGATGTCTTGGCGACACCGCCCAGATATTTGAAATCGAGCATTTCGACGAAACGCATATAATTGCCCGACGTCATCAGCCGGACATTGTTGACCGCGTTCAGCGATACCTCGATGATTGCGCCGGCGCGCAATTCCTTCAGGTCGTAATGGGTAAAGCGGAAAGCTGGCGTAGCCATGGGTTACCCCGTCAATGGTCGATGTGTCCCATAAGGCTACGCGTGGATGATTAACGCTTCCTTTCGTTTCGGCCTTTTAGCAGCGGTCAAAAGTATTTTTATGAGACTATATTTGTTTTTTGATAGTTATTTTATGTTTTTCTCGAAATATTCAATTTAGAAAAATTTTTAACAATGTCGTTGCATCGGATTCCGCTTTATTATTTGTCGTAGTCGGATATCTTGTTTATCTTAGCAACCTCTAATTGCGGTTTATACCTCATCAATATTTATCCCTTATCATTTTACGACGTTGTAACAAATGGGGGGTGAACAACATGAAGCATATGACGATTTCGATGCGCCTATACGCGCTGGTCGCGCTATTTCTAGTGATCATGGCTGGTGCACTTACATCGAGCCTGCTTGGTAGTTACCAGGGGTTGGAGCGGGAGCGGAAGGCGGGACTGGAATCCTTGACGCAGACGGGCGTCGGTATTCTTGACCAATATTATCGCATGGAGCAAAGCGGAGCTTTGACGCGAGATGCGGCCCAGCAGCAGGCAAAGGCAACCATTGCAGCCATGCGCTATGAAAATGGCAGCGGCTATTTTTGGATCAACGATATGGGTCCGAAAATGGTCATGCACCCGATCAAACCAGAAATGAACGGCACTGACCTCAGTGGCAATAAGGACCCAAACGGCAAGCACTTGTTTGTCGAGTTCGTCAATACGGTCAAATCGGGCGGAAAGGGTTTTGTCGACTACTACTGGCCGAAGCCCGGCTCGCCTGACCCCGTCGAGAAGTTTTCGCACGTTGCGGGCTTTGCGCCTTGGGGCTGGATTGTCGGCACCGGCGTCTATGTGGATGATCTGAAGGCCACCTTCTGGGCAGAGGCACTCTGGATTGCCGGTCTTTGCGGGTTGAGCGCCATCATCGTTCTGGCTGCTGCGACCTTTGTGGTTGGTGGTGTGACCCGGCCGATCACTCGTCTCAAGCAGAGCATGAGCAGCATTGCCGATGGGGATGGCAACGCCGAGGTGCCGTTTATCGATCGCCGCAATGAAATCGGCGGAATGGCCAATGCACTTCTGGTTCTTCGCAACTCCGTCAATGAGCGTGGCCAGTTGCAAATCCGCGAAGCGGAGCAGCAGCGCGCCTTTGAGGAAACGCGTCGCAGCAATGAAGAGGCGTTGCGATCGGCGTCCGATCAGCAGGCCCATGCCATGGCCGAACTTGCCCATGCGCTGGAACGCCTTGCCAAGGGTGATCTCACGGTCCAGGTCGGTGCGATCGGTCACGAATACGAAAAGCTGCGCAGCGATTTCAACAGCGCGGTGAGCGAATTGCACACGGTCATCGGTGCGATCGCCCGTACCAGCCACGTCGTCAACGACAGCGCGGCCGACATCAGCCAGGCCACCGGCAACCTCTCAAAGCGTACCGAACAGCAGGCCGCCGCGCTGGAACAGACGGCGGCCGCCCTGGACGAGATCACTGCCACCGTGCGTACCGCATCCGAGCGTGCCAATGAGGCGCGGCAGATGGTAACGGAAACAAAGACCAGCGCTGGCCGCTCCGGCGATATCGTGCGCAATGCCGTCGATGCCATGAACCGGATCGAGGAATCGTCCAAGAAAATCGGCCAGATCATCGTCGTCATCGATGAAATCGCGTTCCAGACCAATCTGCTTGCTCTCAACGCCGGCGTGGAAGCTGCGCGTGCCGGGGAGGCTGGTCGTGGTTTTGCGGTGGTGGCGCAGGAAGTGCGCGAACTGGCGCAACGCTCTGCCAATGCTGCAAAGGAAATCAAGGTTCTCATCAACAGCTCTGCCGAACAGGTCGGGGGCGGGGTGTCACTGGTACGCTCCACCGGTGATGCGCTGGATGAAATCATGGTTCTGGTCAACCGCGTCGATGGGCACGTCAACACGATTGCCACGACATCGCGTGAACAGGCCACTGGCCTTCACGAGATCAACACCTCCGTCAACCACATGGACCAGATGACGCAACAGAACGCGGCGATGGTGGAGGAAACGACGGCAGCCAGCCAAACGCTTGCAGAAGAAAGCCGCCAACTCCGTTCGCTTCTTGAGCGCTTTCAACTCGGTGACAGCGGGCAGGGCATGTCGCGTGCGGCTTGATCTCCATATCACACCTTATAGACGGGCGCTGCTCTGCGGCGCCCGTTTTTCGTTGTGGGACGTGGCTTCGCGAAAATTTGAGGCCGCCACAATATTTCACGCACAAGCTTTAATTTTTCCTCATTTTCACTCGTATTAGTTTTGCATTCTGACTTTTAATCGATGTTATAATCGGGAGGAAAGAAAATGGCGTCTTCGCCGTTGGCGGAATTGTCCAGCTCCAAAGCCGCTTCTCAGACTGACGAATTGCGATTGTTTCCGCTGAAAAGGCCGGGCACCGATGTATGCCCGGCCTTTTTGCGTTCTGCGCATGCAAGCATTTGTCCCTCAGTTTACCTGTAACCGCACATACGGTTCGTTTACCAAATTTCTTTAAGATTTGACTCAACTGCCGCGCTTTGCGGCCGCTGAAGGTGCAGGTTCTGGTATGGCGTATGTTTCCCTTCCGCGTCGCGTTGTGACGTTGTTGATGATGTCCACGGTAATCGTGTCGTGCTCTGCAGACAGCCTTGTGCCGCCCGCCGAGGTGGATGGATCCACTCGGGTGAGTTCTATCAGGTCGTCCCATCAGCAGAACTACAGTGCGCCCTCGGCCCCACGCGCTCAAAGCCAGCCCACCAACGATTACGCGCCTCTGTCGCAGCCGATGCCTGCCGAGGTAACGCCGTCTCGTGATCCGTTGTTGCAGGCCGGTCCGGGCGAGCAATATTCGACGCTGGATGCCCAGCAGCAGCGCCTTGGCGGTGGGGATGCTACTGTTGCCCCGCAGACTTCCAGCGAGATGGCGGAGGGCGAGGGTGGCGTCAACATGGACGACGGATTGGGTGTCGCCCCGGTTCGTGGTCTTGCCGAAGAGCAGGATATGGAAGTCTCTGGAGCCCAATCCAGCCACCCGATGGTTGACGAGGCGCAGAGCCAGATGCCGATCTCTCCCGCGCCGCGCCGGCAGCCTACGGGTCAATCTCGGCTTATTCCACCACCCGGTGAAGGGCAACGTCAGCGCCAGCCGGTGCAGGATGTGGCAATGCTGATGCCGGATAACCCGACGCAGGAACGCCGTATGTCGTCTCCGCCGGGCATGATGCCGCAATCGGAAGTGTCGTGCCGTTCTGAGTTGCGCAGGCTCGGCGTGGCGTTCCGCGATGTCGCGCGTGTTTCCGATGGACCGACCTGCGGTATCGATTATCCCATCGAGCTCTCCGGCCTTGCCAGCGGTGTGGCGATCCGCCCTGCCGTCAAACTCAATTGCCAGGTTACGCTTGCTTTCGCCAAATGGGTGAAGTTCGAACTCGTTCCTTCATCCCGCTTCCGGTATCTGTCGGGCGTCGAGCGCATCACGCCGATGGGCGGTTACTCGTGCCGCAAGATGAATTCGCGCTCCAGCAACCCATGGTCGGAACATGCGCGTGGCAACGCCATCGATATCGGCACCATCACGTTGAAAAACGGCAAGGAAATCGACGTTCGCTCAAAGAGCATTTTCGCATTCCGTGAGAAAGGCCTTCTGAAAGCGGTACGCAGCGATAGCTGCAAATATTTCTCAACGGTGCTTGGCCCTGGAAGCGACCCCAGCCATTGGAACCACTTCCATTTCGATTTGCGCACGCGCAAATCCGGCTATCGCCATTGTAGTTGAGCATATCTGGCTCAGCTTCGGTCTAAATGGAGTATGATATCGCGGCGGGGATGGCTTTTAAGCAATCTGGAACCTATATGCTGTCCAGCAAGATTGTGTTGAAAGATGTCCGATGAATTCCCCCCAAACGCCAATCGTCTCCATCCAGAACCTCACAAAGTCCTACGCCAATGGCTTTCAGGCACTCAAGGGTGTCACGCTCGATATCTACAAAGGTGAAATCCTTGCTCTGCTCGGACCAAATGGTGCTGGCAAGACCACGCTGATTTCCATCATCTGCGGTCTAGTCAATCCCGGGCAAGGCCGTGTGCTGGTGGGCGGGCACGATGTCGTCGTTGATTTTCGTAAGACGCGTGAGCTCATCGGTCTCGTGCCGCAGGAACTGACGACCGACCAGTTCGAGACCGTTTGGAACACGGTGTCTTTTTCACGCGGACTGCATGGCAAGAAGAAGAACCCTGATCTTATCGAGAAAATTCTAAAATCTCTTTCGCTCTTCGACAAGAAGGACAACATGCTGCGCGAGCTTTCCGGCGGCATGAAGCGACGTGTTCTGATTGCCAAGGCACTGGCGCACGAACCGCAAATCCTGTTTCTGGATGAGCCGACGGCGGGCGTCGACGTCGCCCTGCGGCGCGATATGTGGAAAGTGGTGGCGGACCTGCGCGCCACCGGCGTCACCATCATCCTCACCACTCACTACATCGAAGAAGCCGAAGAGATCGCCGACCGCGTCGGCGTTATCAATGGCGGTGAGTTGCTTCTGGTGGAAGACAAAACCGCCCTGATGCAGAAGCTCGGCCGCAAGCAGCTTTCGCTGGAGTTGATCGAGCCGGTGAAGGTCCTACCCGACAGTCTTTCCGGTTTTCATCTCTCGCTATCGGAAGACGGCAGCTGCCTGACGTATGAGTATGAAGGCAGTGGTGAGCAGAGCCGAATCGCCGATCTGCTGGCGGCGCTGTCTGCTGCGGGCATTCATTTCAAGGATATTTCGACACGCCAGAGTTCTCTCGAAGATATTTTCGTGGCGCTGGTGGGAGGTCAAAAATGAACTTCGAGGCAATCAAGTCCATCTACCTGTTCGAAATGGCCCGCACGCGCCGCACATTGTTGCAAAGCGTGGTGTCGCCGGTCATTTCGACATCGCTCTACTTCATCGTGTTCGGCACGGCCATCGGCTCGCGTATTCAGGAAGTCGATGGCGTGTCCTATGGCGCGTTCATCACGCCGGGCCTTATCATGCTGACCTTGCTCACGCAGTGTATCAGCAACGGCGCCTTCGGTATCTATTTCCCGAAATTCACCGGCACGATCTACGAAATCCTGTCCGCGCCCGTGGCCATGACGGAGATTCTGGCGGGCTATGTCGGGGCCGCCGCGACCAAGGGGCTATTGATTGGCACGATCATCCTCATCACGGCGTCGTTTTTCGTTGACGTTTCGATTGCCCATCCGTTCATGATGATATTGTTCTTCGTGCTCACGGCCATCAGCTTCAGCCTGTTCGGCTTCATCATCGGCATGTGGGCCACGAATTTCGAACAGCTCAACCTCATTCCTATGCTGGTCGTGCCGCCGCTGACATTCCTTGGCGGAAGCTTCTATTCCATCAGCATGCTGCCGCCCTTCTGGCAGACGGTCAGCCATTTCAACCCGGTGCTCTATCTCATCAGCGGCTTCCGCTGGAGCTTCTACGAGATTTCAGACGTCAATCCTCTGCTCAGCCTCGGCATGATCGCGGTCTTCCTCGCGGCATGCTTGGGCGTAATCGGCTGGATGTTCAAGACGGGTTACAAGCTGAGAAACTGATCTCTTCATTGATCATCAAAACGAGAAAAGGCAGCCCAGAGGCTGCCTTTTTGCATGTGGTTGGCTGCTCGAAGCCTTAAACAGGCCGCACCAGAATGTGCTTCTTCTTGCCCAGCGACAGCTTGATCACGCCATCTGCCGTGACTTCACCAGCACCGATAACCTGACGCTCATCCGAGATAGCATGGTCATTGATCTTGACCGCACCACCCTGAACGTGGCGACGCGCTTCGCCGTTGGACGTCGCAAGACCGGCGCGTACGATGAGCGAGAGAAGGCCGAGGCCTGCTTCGAGTTCGCCCTTCGGTACGTCGATGGAAGGCAGATTGTCGGCCAGCGCACCCTCTTCGAAGGTTTTGCGGGCGGTTTCTGCGGCCTGTTCCGCATTGTCGCGGCCATGCAGCATGGCGGTGATTTCGGTCGCGAGGATTTTCTTGACCTCGTTGATCTCGGAACCACCCAGTGCCGAAAGGCGCGCAATCTCATCCATTGACAACGTAGTGTAGAGCTTGAGGAATCGCGAAACGTCAGCGTCCTCAGTGTTGCGCCAGTATTGCCAGAAATCGTAAGCTGGCAGCATATCCGGGTTCAGCCAAACGGCACCGTTCATGGACTTGCCCATCTTCGCACCGGACGACGTCGTCAGAAGCGGCGAGGTCAGTGCGTAGAGCTGCGGCGTTCCCATGCGGTGACCGAGATCGATACCGTTGATGATGTTGCCCCACTGGTCGGAGCCGCCCATTTGGAGGCGGCAGCCCGTGCGCTTGTTCAGCTCCACGAAATCATAGGCCTGAAGGATCATGTAGTTGAATTCGAGGAAGGACAGCGACTGCTCGCGATCCAGCCGCGTCTTGACGCTTTCAAACGACAGCATGCGGTTGACCGAGAAGTGACGGCCGACATCGCGCAGGAATTCGAGGTAGTTGATATCGCGCAGCCAGTCGCCATTGTTGATCATCATCGCGGGCGTGGTTGCGCGGTCATAGTCGAGGTAATTGGCGAACACGCGTTTGATCGAGGCGATGTTGCTTTCGATGGTGTCGACCGTCATCAACTGCCGGGCCTCGTCCTTGAACGAGGGGTCGCCGACCATGCCGGTGCCGCCGCCCATCAGGGAGATCGGCTGGTGGCCGGTCTTCTGCATCCAGTGCAACATCATGATCTGGATCAGACTGCCCACGTGAAGGCTGGGCGCGGTCGGATCGAAGCCGATATAGGCAGTCACGGTTTCCTTGGCGAAGAGTTCATCGAGACCTGCCTCGTCAGAGACCTGGTGAATGAAGCCGCGCTCATCGAGCGTGCGGAGGAAATCGGACTTGAACCTGGACATAACCTTTTTCTTTCTGGTTGGGTCTTCTGCTCACTGAAATGCCAGTGAATGCCGCGCCTTTAGCATTGTTTTTTGAAAAGTGCACCCGTTTGCGCCATGAATATCGGCAATCGATAACAAGATGATTCCATCTGGCAGGAGAACGACATGGGCGAGATCAGAACGGCGCTAGGGCTGATGAGCGGCACGTCCATGGATGGCATCGACATCGCGCTTCTGCGCACCGATGGCGAAAGCATTGTTCACCACGGCCCGAGCGGATATTTTCCCTACGACCAGCAGCTGCGCGCGACATGGCAAAAGGCGCTGGTCACAGCCAAGGCTATCCGTCAGCGCGATGAGCGCCCCGACGATCTGGGTGAGGTCGAGCGCAAGCTGACGCTGGCGCATGCAGCCGCGGTGAAATCCTTCCTCCACCGTCACGGTTTGAGTGCGCAGAACATCGACTTGATCGGTTTTCACGGCCAAACCGTGCTGCACCGCCCGGATGATGCGTTGACGGTGCAGATCGGCGATGGTCCGCTTCTGGCAGAAGAAGTCGCCATAGATGTGGTCTATGACATGCGCGCCAATGACATGGTACACGGCGGGCAGGGCGCGCCGCTGATCCCCATCTACCACGCAGCACTGGCTGCCAATTTGCCAAAGCAGTTCGAAAAGCCTGCGGTTTTCGTCAATATCGGCGGTATTTCGAACCTGACCTATATTGGTGAAAGCGGCACACTCGCAGCCTTCGACAGCGGCCCCGGCAATATGTTGATCGACCAGTGGATCGAGGCGCATACCGGCAAGGCTTATGACAAGGGTGGTGCCACGGCTGCTCGCGGTGCGGTCGTGCCGTCACTGGTGTCGCGCTATATGGAAAGCCCGTTCTTTTCCGCGAATATCCGCCGCTCGCTCGACCGCTCGGATTTTATGCCGCCTGCAAAGGGCGAGGTTTCGCTGGAGGATGGTGCGCGGACGCTGGCGCATCTTACCGGTGCGGCCATTATCAAATCTGCGAGCTATCTGCCGGAGGGGGCGAAGACCTATGTTGTTTGCGGTGGCGGACGGCTGAACCCGGTTATCATCGCTGAGTTCGCTGAGCAGGCGGCGAAGCTGGGTGCGAAAGTAATCGCAGCTGAGGAGGCTGGTTTTGATGGCGGGGCGATGGAGGCGGAGGCGTGGGCGTATTTGGCCGTGCGGTCGCTGAGAGGGTTGCCGTTGACTTATCCTGGGACGACGGGGGTGAAAGAGCCGGTAACGGGCGGGGTTTTTGTGCAGCACGGGAAGGGGTGACATATGAGCCAGTATGTTATTCTTGAGACGCCGCGGCTACGTCTTGTCATGTGGGAGCTGAGCGACAGTCATTTGATCCAGCAACTCCACGCAACAATCGAAACCACGCGCTACCTTTCTGGTGCTGCACCTTGGAGCATTGAAAAAGCTCAGGAGCGTCTTTCGACTTGGTTCGACGAGCATGCCAAATACGGCACCACGAAATACAAGATATTATCCCGCGCGGACGGGTGTTTCATTGGGAGAGCGGGATTCTCGATTCATGATAGAGACACTCATGAGCGACCGAGAATGCCGCT
>NZ_BBJU01000004.1 GCF_000739935.1 Agrobacterium rubi TR3 = NBRC 13261
CCTTATCCGCAGCCCTAGAGATGAGCGAGAGGTATCCACGAGTCGATCTCCCCACCTGTGGGGGAGATGCCCGGCAGGGCAGAGGGGGGCTAGCCACACCCACTGCCGCCCATTCACCTACTCAAACCGATCAATAATACTGATCCCGCTATCCCTGAACGTATCCATCGCAGGCAGTGCCGTTACCGCATCCGACAACGTAATATGCCGACCGATCAACTTTTCCGGCGAGAGCTTGCCGGAGTTGATCATCGCCAGCATATCGTCATAACGCCAGGCCTGCATGCCGTGGCTGCCATAGATTTCCAGCTCATGGGCAATCACCCGCGCCATCGGTATCTGCGGCATGGAATGATCTGCCAGCATCAGGCCCACCTGCACATGGCGGCCGCGACGGCGCAGGTTGGTGATGGAGTTGCAGCAGGTCTGCGGGTGGCCGAGTGCGTCAACGGAAACATGGGCACCGCCGCCGGTGATGTCGCGTACGGCTTCGCTCACATCCGAAACCTCGCGGCTGTTGATCGTGGCGGTGGCGCCCAGCTCTTTCGCCAGCGCCAGCTTGTCCTCGGCGATGTCGATGGCGACGACCTGCGCGCCCAAGCCCGCACCGATCATGATAGCGGAGAGGCCCACGCCGCCGCAGCCATGCACGGCCAGCCATTCGCCGCCCTTCAGCCGACCCTGATCGACCACGGCGCGGAAGGAGGTCGCGAAGCGGCAGCCGAGGCTGGCGGCGGTGTCGTAGCCCATCTCGTCGGGCATATGCACGAGGTTCTGGTCGGCGTAATCGATAGCGACATATTCGGCGTAGGAGCCCCAATGGGTGAAGCCCGGCTGGAACTGCGTTTCGCAGACCTGCTGGTTGCCGGAGCGGCATTCCTGGCAATGGCCGCAGCCGGACACGAAGGGCACGGTCACGCGATCACCCACCTTGAAGCGCATGACGTTTTTGCCGACGGCGGAAATGACGCCCGCAAATTCATGGCCCGGCACATGCGGCAGGCGGATGTCGCTGTCGTGGCCCATCCAGCCGTGCCAGTCACTGCGGCACAGGCCGGTTGCCTTGACCGAGATCACCACGCCGCCCGGCGTCGGTTCCGGGTCCGGCAGGTTGGCGATGATAGGCGTTTCGCCGAAGCGTTCGTAGAATAATGCGCGCATAATGGCTCTCCTGAGATGGCTTTTTCTAGCCCGATCTCTCAGTCGGAAACAGTGCGTCAGTCTGCTACAATCATCAAATCTTCTGATGCAAATTTCAGCGTGATGCGCTCACCAATGGCCGGTGGTGCGGTGCCGGGGTCGTTGAACATGTCGAAGGAGAGCGTGGCGCCGCCGACATCCAGACGCGTACGAATGACCGAGCCGAGGAAGTGGCTGGAGGTCACCGTGCCCGATATCGCGACGTCCCCGACATTGGCCTCACCCAGAGAACCGGCCTCGGGCCGCAGCGCCACGGTTACCTTTTCGCCGTTGGCTTTGTTCAGTGGCTTCTTCAACGAAACCTGCTGGTCGCCGATCTGGATGGTGTTGGCGGACGAATCCACGACCGTCGCGTCGATGAGGTTCAGCGTGCCGACGAAGGAGGCGACGAAGCGGGTAGAGGGGCTGTTGTAAATCTCGAAGGGCGAACCGATCTGGTCGGCGCGTCCTGCATTCATCACCACGATGCGGTCGGAGATGGAGAGCGCTTCTTCCTGATCGTGCGTCACGAAAATGGTGGTGATGCCGAGCTTGCGCTGGATCTGACGGATTTCTTCGCGCAGCGAAACGCGGATTTTGGCGTCGAGTGCGGAGAGCGGTTCGTCCAGCAGCAAAACCTGCGGCTTGGGGGCCAGCGCACGCGCCAGAGCCACGCGCTGCTGCTGCCCGCCGGACATCTGGTAGGGATAGCGGTCGGCCAGATGATCCAGATGGATCAGCGCCAGCATTTCCTTCACCCGCGCATTGATTTCCGCCTTCGGCTTGCCCGCGATCTTGAGGCCGAAGGCGACGTTTTCGTAGACATTCATGTTGGGAAACAGCGCATAGGCCTGAAACACCATGCCGATATTGCGCTGGTTGGGTTTCAGCGTCGTCTGGTCCTTGCCGTTGATGACGATGGAGCCTTCGCTCGGCGTTTCGAAACCGGCGATCATGCGCAAAATGGTGGTCTTGCCGCAGCCGGATGGTCCGAGGAAGGAAACGAATTCGCCCTGTTCGATCGCCATGTTGAAATCATGGACGACCTGAACCTGACCGAAGGATTTTCTGATGTTGTGCAGTGTCAAAAAGCTCATAAAATAAGTCCTCAGGCCTTGGGAGGCGCGCCTTTTTGATAGCGCGAGACGAGTTGGATCAGACCCAGGCAGCCCCAGGTGATGCCGAACGAAATGACGGCCAGCGCAGCAGGCTCATAGGCGCGGTTGGCACCCAGCAACTGCATGTATGGGCCGAAGGCCGGGCGGTTCAGCAGCGCTGCCATGGTGAATTCACCGATGACGATGGCAAAGGTGAGAAACGCACCCGATAGCACCGCAACCAGCACGTTCGGCAAAATGATGCGGGCGAGAATCGTCGTCCATCCCGCACCGAGGCTTTGTGCGGCCTCCGTCAGTGTGGTGATGTCGATGGTGCGCAACCCGGTATCGACGGCGCGGTACATATAGGGCAGGGCGAGCGTCGTGTAACCGAACACCAGAAGCAGATTGGTGCCTGATGTCGTTCCCGTCAGCGGCAACCAGCTGGAGGTGTTGTAGAGCCTGATATAACCGAACACGATGACGATGGCCGGAATGACCAGCGGCAGAAGCGTGATGAACTCGATGACCGGGCGAAGGGCCGGCAGTTTCAGCCGCACCCAATAGGCTGTGGGAACGACCAGCAGGATGCCGAAAATAATGGTGCACAGTGCCATCACGATGGAGAAGGTGAACGTCTCCTGAAAGCGCGGGTCGCTGAGAACCTTGCCATAGGCATCGAAGGAATATTCACCGCGCCGCATTTTCAGTGAGAAGTTGGTCATTCCGATCAGCGGCAGGGCAAAATAGAGCAGGCCGAACAGCAGCGCGCCCCAGGCGAAAATCCGCTTCATTTCAGCCACCTCTCGCTGCGCGTGCGCATCCAGATATAGAGCATGTTGGCAATGCAGGTCACAAGGATCATGCCGAAGGCCAGCGCATAACCAAGGTTGGGATTGCCCAACACGTCACCGCGGATTTGCGCAAACAGCAGGATCGGCACGATGTTGAGCGAGGAGCCGGTGAGCGCAATCGCAGTCGCAACGGCCCCGAAGGCATTGGCGAACAGCAGCGAGAATGTGCCGAGAATGGAGGGCAGCAGAATGGGGAAGGCCACCATGCGCCAATATTGAAAGCCGCTGGCACCCAGAATTTCCGCTGCCTCGCGCCATTCGCGCTTCAGGCCATCCAGTGCTGGCGTAATGATGAGGATCATGAGGGGTATCTGGAAAAACAGATAGGTGACCGTCAGGCCCCAGAAGGACAGAATGTTGAAGCCGAGCAGGCGCAGATCGAGCCCGAGCTGCGTTTTCAGAAACACGGTGACGAGGCCGACAGGGCCAAGCGTGGCGATAAAGGCGAAGGCGAGCGGTACGCCTGCAAATTGCGAGGCGACGCCGGAAAAGGTCAGAAGCGGCGCGCGAATTTTCTGTGGCAAGCCACCGAGAACAACGGCGGTCGCGACGCCAAAGCCGATCAGACAGCCGAGTGCGGCGGATGCAACGCTGATCTTGATGGAAATCCAGTAGGCCGAGAGAATGGATTGGGTGAACAGGCCAGCGATGTTTTCAAACGTAAAACTGCCATCGGGCGTCTGAAATGCGCCAATGACGATCTTCATCGTTGGCATGATCAAAAAAAGAAGAATGAAAATTGCAAATGGCAGAACGCCCAACCATTCCAGCTTCAGGCGGCGCCCAGCTGCTGGTCGCGGTGGCGCGCCATGGGTGTTTGATGACATATGATGTTCCCAAACGCCGCGATCATCGCGGTCTTTATGTCTTATAAAATCAGCCGCCCCTGCTTTTGAAAAGCCTCAGCCTTCAAAAAGATAAGGGCGGCTGTTTCGTTCGTTACTTCACGTTGGCGCCGACTACCTTGTCCCAACCGCCAGTGACGGCAGCCTTGTTGGCATCGACGTCTTCGAGTGTCGGGAAGATGGCCTTTTCATAGGCTGCTGCCGGTGGCAGGGCGTCCAGAAGATCCTTCGGAATCTTGTTTGCCTTTGCCATCGCGTTGAAGCGGATCGGGTGGCAGAAGCCCTTTAACCAGCCAAGCTGACCGTCGTCGGAATAGAGATGCTCCATCCATAGCTTGGCAGCGTTTGGATGCGGTGCATAGGCAGAGATGCCCTGCACGTAAACACCCGCCAGAACGCCCTTTTCAGGAACGACGACTTCCGTCGGCGGGTTGCCGTTCAGCGTCTTGGCCCAGGAAAGGGCGTTATAGTCCCATGCAACGACGATCGGTGTTGCGCCCTGTGCTAGCGTACCGGCCTTGCCGATGACAGGCACGAAGTTGCCAGCCTTGTTGAGGTCGGCGAAGTATTTCAGGCCAGCTTCACCGGCTTCCTTGCCGTCCTTCGCACCGGTGGAAAGACCGGCGGCGAGAACACCCAGAATAGCCTGGTTGGAGGCGCGTGGGTCACCGGCCAGAGCAACCTGACCGGCATATTCCGGCTTCAGCAGATCGGCCCAGTCCTTTGGAGAATTGGTGACGAGGTCCTTGTTCACGAAGATGGACATGACGCCGTAATAATCGCCATACCAGTAGCCTTCGGCGTCCTTCACATTGTCAGGAATTTCGTCCCAGGTGGAAACCTTGTAAGGCTGGAGAAGGCCTTCCTTCTTCATCTGTGGGCCGAATGCGAGACCGACGTCGATCACGTCAGGAGCCTGCGGACCCTTGTTGTCCTTGTTGGCCTTCACGGCTTCCACTTCGTCGGCAGAACCGGCGTCAGGGTTCAGCTCGTTGACCTGGATTTCAGGATATTTTGCCTTGAAGGAGGCGATGACGTCGCCGTAACCGCACCAGTCGTGGGGCAGGGCGATAGTCGTCAGCATGCCTTCCTTCTTGGCGGCAGCGATGAGTTCTTCGCTCGGTGCGGCAGAAGCAATCGCAGTGGATGCGATGACCATTGCGGTGGTGAGCGATAGCAGTCGGCGGCTGTGCGAGATCACGGTTAGTTCTCCTCTGGTGTCTGATGCGTCTGACGACGCTGTACGTGGGTTGCATGAATGTTATGTGACGGATTTTTCAGGCGGTCTCCCGCCCTCATCATGGTCCCTGCCGTTTTCTTGCCATCATTGCGCCCTGTCGTCGCCATGATATTTGAGAAACGACATAAAAAATTCGTGTTGCGCCATTCGTTCGCTGGTAGACGCTTTCTTCAGTTCTCCTCTTTTCCCGGCTTTCGAAAAAGGCGGGTCTGCTCGAACAGGCCTTCCAGCGAATTCATCCGCTGACGGGTTTCATCCCAGCCATTGCTTTGCACCGCCTCGATCAGCGCCTCCACCACGAACAGCGTCACCACCGAGCTGTCCCATGCGGATGGCGCTTCGATGCGTACGCGAAACGTATGTTCGGCAAAGCGCGAGACGGGGGATGTCCACTGGTCGGTGAACAGCAGAATGCGAACATTGTTGTCGTGCGCCACCTGCGCCAGCGTCACCATGTCCTGCTCGTAACGACGGATATCGAAGATCACCAGAACGTCGCCCGCGTTCATGTTCAGCATATATTGCGGCCATGAACTGGAATTGGAAGACATCAGCGCCGTCTTTGGCCGGATGACCTGCATGTGCGTGAAGAAATATTCGGCAATCGCCCCGGTGATGCGCCCGCCGACGAAGTAGATGCTGCGTTTTCTATCTGCCAGAAGGGTGGCGGCATTGTCGAAGGATGCGGTATCGAGATCGCTCAGCGTATCGCGCAGGTTTCCGGTGATGGCATCGGCGAAGCGGTTGAGAATATGCAGGCCCGGTGCGTTGCTGGCCCAGCGGTCATGCTTGGCAATGGGGTTGGAAATCGTCGCTTCCAGTTCCTGATGCAGCCTTCCCTGAAACTCTGCATACCCTTTGAAACCGAGCTTTTGCACCATGCGCGCCACCGTCGGCGTCGAGACCCCGGCATTTTCGGCGACTATCGTGATACTGCCCAGCCCCGAGACCGGGTAATTGCCGAGAAGACTTTCCGCAAGGCGCTTTTCGGCACGCGTCAGGGTCTCGTACTGAGCCTGGATAACGTCCGAAACGGTCGCGGCCGAACTGTGCAAATTTTTCCCCTAGCCGAGCTTTTCGCCGGTCTGTTAGCGCTGATTAAGATACGGAGGGCAAAAGGAGTCAATCGAAAAAATGAAGAGAAAATTTCAAAAACCATTTGACACTTTGGCGTGTGTGAAGAATTCTTTTCTAACTGTCGGGGGGCAGTGATGTTGACAGCGGGGTACACCATGACGGTGCAAGCACAGTTTTTCACAAGCGACGAGGCTGAGCCCGTTGTCGTGGAAAACCCGCTCGGCAAGGGCCGGGTGCTGCTCGTCTGCGAACACGCCTCTCACACGCTGCCCGCCCGCTTCGGCACCCTTGGCCTCAGCGAAGATGTGCGCACAAGTCATATCGCCTGGGACCCCGGTGCTCTCGCGGTGACCCGTCTTTTGTCAGCCAGTCTCGACGCCACCGTCATCTACCAGAACTATTCCCGGCTGATCTACGATTGCAACCGCCCGCCGGAATCGCCTTCGGCCATGCCTGTTACCAGCGAGATTTACGACATTCCCGGCAATGCGGATTTGAGTGAAGCAGAGCGTTTTGCCCGCACGGCAGCGCTCTACATCCCGTTTCAGACCCGCGTAAGCGATCTCATCGCCAGCAAACGAGAGGCGGGACTCGAGACGGTTCTGGTGACCATGCACAGCTTCACGCCCGTCTATCACGGCAAGCGCCGTGAGGTCGAAATCGGCCTTCTGCACGATACGGATGCGCGGCTGGTGGATGCCATGTTGGACCATGTGGAGGACAAAAATTTCCGGGTCGAGCGCAACGAACCCTATGGCCCCGAGGATGGTGTGACGCACACGCTGCGCCTCCATGCGCTGCCCAATGGGCTGTTGAACGTTATGATCGAGGTCCGAAATGACCTGATCCAGAATGAGGAGGGGCAGCGGGCTGCTGCCGGTTTTCTGAGTGAGCTTTTGACAAAGGCAATTGCCGCTCACAGCCCCTGAATTCGCTTTGGCGGGAATTGCCCCGCCGGGCAGGAATGCCGTTGCATATCCAAAGAAGGCCTGACAGGTCCGGGGTGCAACGTGGGAACAGCAGATGTGCATGGCGTGATCGGGTTTTCCTATCGCGCCGAGACTGGGGCAAAATCGGCCATTCTGGCTGACGGCCTGTTTTTCTTGATCAGGAGAGAACGGCATGGACAATTCATCATCAGGCGTCAGCTATAAGAAGGCCGACGCATCCTACTTCGAAAAAAGAGGACTCTCGCGCTATGCGGGTGTCTGGTCGCTCTGGGCGCTGGGCGTCGGCGCGGTTATTTCAGGCCATTTTTCCGGCTGGAACTTCGGCTTCGCCACCGGCGGCTGGGGCGGCATGCTGGTTGCGGGCATGATCATTGCCGTCATGTATCTGGGGCTGACATTCTCGATTGCGGAAATGAGCCCGGCGCTGCCACATACGGGCGCGGCCTATTCCTTTGCGCGCACGGCCATGGGGCCATGGGGCGGCTTCATCACCGGCCTGTGCGAGAACGTCGAATACGTCCTCACCCCCGCCGTCATCGTCACCTTCATCACGGCCTATGTGAACTCCATTCTGGGGCTCGATCCGGTCTATTCACCGCTCCTCTGGGTGCTGTTCTACGTCATCTTTCTGGCGCTCAACGTCTTCGGTCTTGAACTATCCTTCAAGGTAACGTTGGTCATCACGCTGATTTCGCTCGGTGTTCTCGTCTTCTTCTGGGTCAGCGCCATCCCCAATATGGACTTCTCCCGCTGGGCACTGAACATCGGCGTCGGGCCGGATGGTGCAGCGGTCGAACTGCCAGAAGGCAACGGCTCGTTCTTCCCCTTCGGTTTCTCCGGCGTTCTTGCTACACTGCCCTTTGCTGTCTGGCTGTTCCTCGCCATCGAACAATTGCCGCTGGCTGCCGAAGAATCGGTAGATCCCAAGCGCGATATGCCCAAGGGCATCATTCTCGGCATCATCACGCTGATGATTTCCGCCTTCATGATCGTGCTGCTCAACCCCTCGCTTCCCGGCATCGGCGCCTTCCATCTCGGTTCCTCGCTGGAGCCGCTGCTGGATGGTTTCAAGGCTGTCTATGGTGATGGTGGCGTTGTTCTCTTGGGCTTTGTGGCACTCACAGGCCTCATCGCCAGCTTCCACACGATCCTCTATGCGCAGGGTCGCCAGATCTATTCGCTGTCGCGTGCGGGCTATTTCCCGACAGCACTTTCCGTCACCCACCCCAAGTTCAAGACACCGCATGTCGCGATGTTGACGGGTGCCATCGTCGGTCTTGCTGTGATGATGACCATCTGGTTCGCACTGGGTGCCACCGAAGGCGGCAGCATTATCGGCAGCGTGCTGCTCAATATGGCTGTGTTCGGCGCGATGTTCTCCTACATCATGCAGGCCATCTCCTTCATCATGCTGCGCCGTAACCTGCCGGATATCGAACGGCCCTTCCGTTCGCCGCTCGGCATTCCCGGTGCTGTCTTGACCATTATCATCGCTGTCATAACCTTGCTCTATCAGGTGCAGGACCCGAACTTCACCAAGGGCGTGATCTGGGTGGCGCTGTGGTTTGCCGTCGCCATCGCCTATTTCGCGCTGGTTGGCCGTCACCGCCTCATCCTGTCGCCGGAAGAGGAATTTGCGCTGGAGCACAAGCAGGCCGCACTCAATGCGGCGGCCTCCAAGGCTTGACCGATAAACAGGGCGACCGGCAACGGTCGCCCCATAAAACAAAGGGAACGAAACGATCATGACGACCACCTACACATTCGACGAGCTGAAAAAAGACGTGGCCGAAGGGCGCATCGATACCGTTCTGGCATGCCTCGTGGATATGCAGGGTCGTCTGATGGGCAAACGCTTTCAGGCGGAATTTTTCGTCGAAAGCGCCTATGAGGAAACCCACAGCTGCAACTACCTGCTGGCCACCGACATGGAGATGGAAACCGTTCCCGGTTACAAATCTACCGGCTGGGACAAGGGCTACGGCGATTATACGCTGAAGCCCGATCTCTCGACACTGAAGCGGGTGCCGTGGCTGGAAGGCACAGCGCTTGTTCTGTGTGATGCCTACGACCATCACACCCACGCCGAAGTCGCCCACTCGCCGCGCGCGCTTCTGAAGAAGCAGGTCGCACGTCTGGAAGCCATGGGCCTGAAAGCCTTTATGGCCACCGAGCTGGAATTCTTCCTGTTCGATCAGAGTTTCGAGACCGCCCGCGCCAGTGGCTACCGCGATCTCAATCTCGCCAGCCCTTATAACGAGGACTACCACATCTTCCAGACGACCAAAGAAGAAGAGGTGATGCGCGCCATCAGAAACAACCTGCAAGCCGCTGGCATCCCTATCGAAAACAGCAAGGGCGAGGCATCCGCAGGTCAGGTCGAACTCAACGTCCGCTACGCCGATGCGCTCACCATGGCCGACCGCCATGCGATCATCAAAAATGCCTGCAAGGAAATCGCATGGTCCAAGGGCAAGGCCGTGACCTTCCTTGCCAAGTGGAACTACGATGCGGCGGGAAGCTCCTCGCACATCCACCAATCGCTTTGGAGTGTGGATGGCAAGACGCCTATGTTTCTCGACAAGAATGCTGACCACGGCATGTCCGACATGATGCGCCATTACGTGGCAGGGCTTCTCGCCCACGCCAGTGAGACGACCTATTTCCTGGCGCCCTATATCAACTCCTACAAGCGCTATATGGCAGGCACCTTCGCGCCGACCAAGGCTGTCTGGAGTACGGACAACCGCACGGCGGGCTACCGCCTATGCGGCGAGGGCAGCAAGGGCATCCGCATCGAATGCCGGGTCGGCGGGTCGGATATCAACCCGCATCTTGCAATGGCAGCCCTGCTTGCAGCAGGCATTGACGGCATCGAAAACAAGATGGAACTTGAGCCGCAGTTCGAAGGCGACGCTTATGGTGGCAAGGACATCCGCGAGATACCCAAGACATTGCGGGACGCGACGGATCACCTTAACACTTCCAAGATGCTGCGCAGCGCTTTCGGTGATGATGTGATCGACCACTATGTTCGCGCCGCAAAATGGGAGCAGGAAGAATACGACCGCCGCGTGACCGATTGGGAAGTCGCGCGCGGTTTTGAACGGGCATAACAAATCATAGGAAAACCATCATGGTCATGATCCAGAATATCTCGCCGATTGACGGTTCGGTTTTTGCCGAGCGCGAGGCGATGTCGCTGGACGCGGCACGGGCTGCCGTATCGAAAGTGCGCGCCGCGCAAAAATCCTGGGCGCGCCGCCCCTTGGAAGATCGCGTTCAACTGGTGCTGAAAGGTGTGGCCCGGCTGAACGAGATGGTGGACGAGGTGGTGCCTGAACTGGCCCATATGATGGGCCGCCCGGTTCGCTATGGCGGTGAGTTCAAGGGCTTCAACGAACGCTCCAACTACGTCGCCTCCATTGCAGCCGATGCTCTTGCACCTCTCGTCATCGAGGAAAGCGGCAATTTCGAACGCCGTATCGAGCGCGAAGCCCACGGCGTCGTCTTCGTCATCGCGCCGTGGAACTACCCTTACATGACGGCCATCAACACCATCGCGCCTGCCTTGATGGCGGGTAACACGGTCGTCATCAAACACGCCGCGCAGACGCTGCTGGTGGGTGAGCGCATGGTGCGGGCCTTCGTGGAAGCGGGCGTGCCGGAGGATGTATTCATCAACCTCTTCCTCGACCACCAGACAACATCGGCGCTGATTGCCGAGAGCCTGTTCAACTTCGTCAATTTCACCGGCTCCGTCGAAGGCGGTCGTGCCATCGAGCGGGCCGCTGCCGGAACCTTCACCGGCCTTGGTCTTGAGCTTGGCGGCAAGGACCCCGGCTATGTGATGGAAGATGCCGATCTGGATGCGGCGGTCGATACGCTGATGGACGGCGCGACCTTCAATTCCGGCCAATGCTGCTGCGGTATCGAGCGCGTCTACGTCAACGAATCGCTGTTCGACGCTTTCGTCGAGAAGTCTGTTGCATGGGTGTCCAATTACAAGCTGGGCAACCCGCTGGAGCAGGAGACGTCACTTGGCCCCATGGCCAACAAGCGCTTCGCTAAAGTCGTGCGTAAGCAGGTGGCCGATGCCGTGTCCAAGGGTGCGAAGGCGCTGGTCGATCCCAAGCAGTTTGCCGCAGATGATGGCGAAAGCGCCTATGTCGCACCGCAAATCCTCATCGATGTCGATCACTCCATGGAATTCATGACCGAGGAAACCTTCGGTCCCGCCGTCGGCATCATGAAGGTCAAGAACGACGACGAGGCCATCCGCCTGATGAATGACAGCAAATACGGCCTCACCGCATCACTGTGGACGCAGGATGCTGAGCGGGCAGGGCGCATCGGTCGTGAGATCGAAACCGGCACCGTCTTCATGAACCGCGCCGATTATCTCGATCCCGCTCTGTGCTGGACCGGCGTCAAGGATACCGGTCGCGGCGGCTCGCTGTCGGTCATAGGCTTCCAGAACCTGACACGTCCAAAATCCTACCATCTGAAGAAAGTCACGAAATGAACATCGTCGCAAACTGGAGCTATCCAACCCCGATCAAGATGGGGCGCGGCCGCATCAAGGAATTGGCGGATGCCTGCAAAACGCTCGGCATCAAGAAGCCGCTGCTGGTGACCGACAGAGGCCTCGCCAATATGGCGATCACCAGCCACGCGCTGGATATTCTGGAAGAGGCAGGCCTTGGCCGCGCCATCTTTGCGGACGTGGACCCGAACCCCAACGAGACCAATCTCGAAGCGGGCGTGAAAGCCTTCAAGGATGGCGGCCATGATGGCATCGTTGCCTTTGGCGGTGGCTCCGGTCTTGATCTCGGCAAGGCCGTCGCCTTCATGGCAGGCCAGACGCGCCCCGTCTGGGATTTCGAGGATATCGGTGACTGGTGGACCCGCGCCAACTCCGATGGCATCGCGCCCATCGTGGCTGTGCCGACCACGGCGGGCACCGGCTCGGAAGTCGGACGTGCCAGCGTCATCACCAACTCGCAGACGCATGTGAAGAAGATCATCTTCCACCCGAAATTCCTGCCCGGCGTGGTCATCTGCGATCCTGAATTGACGGTCGGCATGCCCAAGGCCATCACCGCAGGCACCGGCATGGATGCCTTCGCCCATTGCCTGGAAGCCTATTCCTCGCCCTTCTACCACCCCATGAGTCAGGGCATCGCGCTCGAAGGCCTGCGGCTGGTCAAGGAATATCTGCCGCGCGCTTATAAGGACGGCACGGATATCGAAGCCCGCTCCAACATGATGGCCGCCGCTGCCATGGGTGCCGTTGCCTTCCAGAAGGGGCTGGGCGCCATCCACTCGCTCTCGCACCCCATCGGCGCCGTCTACAACACCCACCACGGCATGACCAACGCCGTCGTCATGCCCGCTGTCCTGCGCTTCAACCGCCCTGTTATCGAAGACAAGATTGCCCGAGCCGCTGCTTATCTCGGCATCGAAGGCGGGTTTGATGGGTTTTATGATTATGTGCTGGAGTTGCGTAAGGAGCTTGGCGTGCCTGATAGCCTCACGGCCATGGGTATCAAGCCGGACCGTGTGGATGAGCTTGTCGCAGAGGCCATCAAGGATCCGAGTTGCGGGGGTAATCCGGTGGAAATGACGGCAGAGAATACGAAGGCGTTGTTTCTGGAGTGCTTTTGATTGACGTGATTGTGCCCTACCTGCTGTGAAGGGGCAGGGTGCTTTAGACGCAACGCAATATCTCACTTTGAAGTAGGCGGAGACAGGCCGCAACGCAGCAACCCTCATCCTGAGGTGCCCCAAAGGGGCCTCGAAGGACGAGGGTTGCGGGCTTAGGGCAGAGCGAGCAGCGGATGCTTCGAGGCTTTGTCCTTCGGCCAAGCACCTCTCCTTCGACAGGCTCAGGATGATGCATGAGGGCGGAATATGCGGCTCACCCACCAATCTCCCATCCCAAAAAAAGTCAAATTTTTTTCTCCATGGCCACCAACCCCATGCCTACAATCTCCACACTTTCGCGGCTGGAGTGTTTTCGCGAGACACTGTCGGGGCAGGCGGAGGTTGGTGATTGGCCGTAGACGTGCGGGTGATCATCAAATGCGACGACCGATGGCCTGACTGATGAAATGTTCGAAATTCCGTAAACGGTTTTCGGACATGGAAAGAGGAAAGGTACATCGGAAGACTGAACTCAGGCCGGTGCATTCAACGCCCGGCCTGAGAATTCGTAAGACTCGAGACCACGCAAATGCGGTACCGACGACGACCATACCTGAAACACTGCCGCATTTGCGTGTGTTCTCAAGGGCTTCAGCAAACCACGGGCGCATCTGCGCGGCGTGAACGGCGACGCTTGTCTCCAAGCTCTGCCGGATTTTTCAAAGGGCTGAACTTGAGACCGCGAGCGGAGCCATACAACAAATCGCAACGCTTATTTCCATTTCGTTAACCATCTTCGTTAACAATATACAGTGCACCATGAATGTCGCGGTGCGTTGAAGAGCGATGAAGTCAGGCTCTGCATTGGGGGCCCTATGCCAGTTATCACATTTGCAAACACCAAGGGCGGCGCGGGCAAGACGACTGCGGTTCTGCTGCTGGCCACGGAACTTGCGCGCACCGGTCACCGGGTCACCGTTCTCGATGCCGATCCGCAATTGTGGATTTCGCGCTGGTCGGACATGTCCGGTACTGTCCAGAACCTGTCGGTTATTTCGCATGTCACCATGGCATCGCTGGAAACCCATATCCGCGAAAACAAGGCCAGCACGGACTGTTTCATCATCGATCTGCCGGGCACCAAAAGCCCGCTGCTGACGATGGCGCTGGGCATTTCGGACCACGTCATTATCCCGGTCCAAGGTTCTGCCATGGATGCGCGCGGGGCTGCCGAGGTTCTCGAACATATCGAATTGCTGAACCGCAAGATGGGCGTCACGATCGATCACTCGGTTGTTCTCACCCGCGTCAACGCGATGGTCAGCACACGCTCTATGCTGGTGGTCAAGGCATTGCTGGCGGCCAAGAACGTCCGCGTTCTGGCGACGCCGATTGCCGAACGCGCCGCGTTCCGCGACATCTTCGACTATGGCGGCACGCTGGCTGCGCTCGACTGTCAAAAGGTGAGCAACGTCGATAAGGCCATGGAGAATGTGCGCAATTTCGCCAATGAGGTGATGCGCCTGATGCCTGTACGTGTCGTTCGCTCCGGTCGCGATCTCAAGTTTTTCAGCCGCAGAGCCGCCTGAACCTTTTTCATACGCCCGGCACAAATTCGGTCCGGGCGTATTTTGTGCTTGATTTGGAAATGATCGTTTCCTATATTGCCGCTCATGACGCAGCCAAGCCCATCTTTAATCCACACACGCCAGCGCGGCCGCCCGCGTGAGTTTGATGTCGATCTCGCTATCGACAAGGCCATCGGCGTGTTTTCGGAACGCGGTTACCACGCGACATCAGTGGGTGATCTGACGCAGGCCATGGAACTGACGCAGGGCAGTCTTTATAAGGCCTTCAAGGACAAGAAGGACATCTACATCGCCGCCGTCGAGCGCTACAAGCTGGTGCAATCACGGCGTTTCGAGGCGGCTGTTCAGACCGGCAGGAACGGGCGAGAAAAGCTGCTGGCGGGCATGAATTTCTATGCGGATGCCTGCGTCGGCCCATCGGGCGGGCAGGGGTGTCTCGTCGTCGGTGCCGCTGCCGATCTCGCTTCGCTGGATGACGATATGGCGCGCGTTGTGCGTGGTGCCATCGATGCCCGCGAAAACATTCTGGGTCGCCTCGTGCGTGAGGGGCAGGCGGATGGCTCGGTATCCAATACTAAGGATGCAGCCGCTTTGGCGAAGACGGCGCTCTGTATCATTTACGGCATGCGGGTGGTTGGCAAGACGGGCCTGACGAAAGCGGAACTGAGTTCAGTGGTCGATGTTGCCATGAAGGTTTTCGACTGATTTTTATATGTATTTGGGAAATGAGTATTTCCTAATTTGGAGACGGGTAATGACATCTACGGTGCTTGGCGCTGAGGCCGCGCAGGAAGAGACACTCTCTTCCGCAATGATTTTTCTGCTGGCCACGGCCTGCGGGCTGATCGCCGCCAATATCTATTATGCCCAGCCGCTCGCCGGCCCCATCGGCGCAGAACTTGGGCTGTCTGCGGCTGCAACAGGCTTGATCGTGACGCTGACGCAGATCGGTTACGGCCTGGGACTGTTGTTCGTGGTGCCGTTGGGCGATCTCATCGAAAACAGGAAGCTGATTATTATCACCGTCATCATGGCGGTTCTGTCCTTGATCGGTGCTGCCCTCGCGCCGCATGCAGCACAGTTTCTCGCCGCCGTGTTTCTGGTCGGGGTCGCTTCGGTTGCGGTGCAGATGATCGTGCCCTTGGCGGCGCATATGACACCTGACGCCACGCGAGGCCGCGTCGTTGGCAGCATCATGAGCGGCTTGATGATCGGCATCATGCTGGCGCGGCCTGTTTCCAGCGTTCTCTCGGAATTGGTTTCCTGGCGCGGTGTTTTCCTGATTTCGGCTGGTGTCATGGCCGTGCTGGCGCTCGTGCTCTACCGCCTGCTGCCACGCCGCATGCCGGATGCGAAGCTGCCGTACACCACATTGTTGGCCTCTATGGGCAAGCTGGCCGTAAACACGCGGCTTTTGCAGCGCCGTTCAATCTATCAGGCGGGCATGTTCTCAGCCTTCAGCCTGTTCTGGACGGTGACGCCGCTCTATCTCAGCGGCCCCGCCTTCCGCTTGGCGCAAAGCGAAATCGCGCTGTTTGCGCTGGCCGGTGCCGCCGGTGCCGTTGCGGCACCCATTGCCGGGCGGATGGCGGATCGTGGTTGGACATGGGCAGCGACTCTCTGTGCGCTGCTGGCTGCCATGGCATCCTTCCTCATGACCCACATAGCGCCCGAGGGCTCTCACCTGTCGCTGGCGCTGTTGGTGGTTGCGGCCATCGTGCTGGATTTTGCAGTCACCACCAATCTGGTGCTGGGTCAGCGCGCTATCTTCACGCTGGGTGCGGCGTTCCGCAGCCGCCTCAACGGCATCTTCATGGCAACGTTCTTCATGGGTGGAGCTGTCGGCTCTGCGCTTGGTGGCTGGGCTTATGCGCAGGGCCAATGGGCAGCAGCCTCGTGGCTTGGTTTTGCGCTGCCCGCCATGGCTTTTGCGTTCTTCCTGACGGAGCGCAGGGGTGAGAAGCGGGTGCCTAAGCTCGGGTGAGGGTAGGTCTGCACCCCACGACCGTCATCCCGGCCTTGAGCCGGGATCCAGTCAGCCCAAGTCTTTGGGCTGAAAGAAATTTTCATACCGCGCAGACGCACGCCGGCTGAACCCCACATCAAGCGCGGGGTGACGGACGGAGTGTACCACTTATTCCGCGAACTCCACAACCACGCCCGGCCGGACCATCTTGGCCAGTTCCGTCGCATCCCAGTTGGTCAGGCGGATACAGCCGTGGCTGTTGGTCTTGCCGATCTTGGATGGCTCCGGTGTGCCGTGAATGCCGTAGGTGGGCTTGGAAAGCGCAATCCAGACCGTGCCGACCGGGCCGTTGGGGCCGGGCGGAATCTGCAGGATCTGGCTGTTCTGGCCCTGCTGGAAGTTGATCTTGGGGTTATAGGTATAGCCCGGATTGAGCGCAATGCGCTCGACCGTGTGCGTCCCGGATGGCGACGGTGTATCGGAGGAGCCAATAGTCGCCGGATAGGCGGCAATCAGCACGCCGCTTTCGTCATAGGCAAATACCTGCTTGATGCCCTTATGGGCAACGATGCGGGCGACTTGGCCCTTTTTCGTATCGCCGGGGCTGACGACCTTGATGATGGTGCCGGGCACGGTGAAATCGACGCCGGGGTTGAGTTCCTTCAGATAGGTCTCGTCCATATGGAAGCGTTCAGCCAAAGCCTCTGATGTCGAGGTATAGGCCATGGCCGGAAGCTGTGCCTTTTCGGCGTAGTCATCGGGAATGGAGGCCACGTAAGGACCTGCGGCGTCTGCTGCGGTAATCGTATAATCGACGATCGCCAGACCACCGGTGTTGCGCAGGCGCTCCAGAATGTCGTCGGTGTTATTAGGGTCCAGACGCTCGCCGGTCATATCCTGCCAAGCGGCAATCGCCTTGTTGACGTTGTCGCCCATCTTGCCGTCGATCACGCCGGGCGAAATGCCTTCGCGGTCGAGAAAGACCTGAAGGGCCACGATTTCCTGGCGTGAGCGGTTGACCGGTGCGGTGACCGGCTGGTTACGCTCGACGAGGTGATCTGGCTGCGGCACGATGGCCGTGGTGCTTTCGCCGGGCATGGGTTCGCCAAGCGGGCCGCTTTCGACATCGCCAGGGCGGGTTGCGACAGAGCCGGTATAGACATCGGGATCGGTGCCATCGCCGCGATACTCTCTGAAATCACTACCGTTGGGGTTGCCCTGCGCGCCGTATTGCGGTTGCGGCTCGCGCATCTGCCCCGGCGCTGGCGGGTAGTAGCTGTCATCCTGCTGCGGATAATACGGGTCTTGGGGGGCCTCGCGGCGCGGGGCCACGGCACCATTCGGCATTTCGGTGGCAACGAGATTGCCGTATCGGTCGTAATAGACCGTGCGGCCGATCCGGTCGCGGCTGATCACAATATCGCCACGGTCGGGCGTGAACTCAAGGACACGGCCATCCGGCGAAACCAGCATAGGCTGCTGGGCAAGGGCCTGATGGGGCGCAAGCAAAGGGGTCGCCGCAACAGCGAAAGAGAACATTGCGTTAATTAAAAGTTTCACGATTCTGCGATCCCTTGGGTTCATGCCCAATACACACACGTTAATCTTGACCCTATTGTGAAAAAGGTGAATTCGAAGTTAACGCAATCTTAATTTTACGACGCGGCGATCGCTTTTTTGTGATCGCCATGTCATCGAGTGAGTGAAGGAACAGTCCATGCGCGCGCTGAAAGCCGGAAAATCCCCCACGATTTTTCTAGACGAGACCTCTGTTTTCGATATCGGCTCCTGCATCGTAGACGGTATCGACATCGCGCCGGGCAGGGCCATTCCTGACGATGGCGACCCCAGGATCGACCACTCTCTCGAAGGCTTTATGTTCACCTGCGGCCCCGACCACATTCGCCATCCAGAGCCAATGACCAACAGCGCTGATGGACAAAAATATTCTTTACACGGGTCTTTTTCCTCGCACCCAGCCGAGATTACCGATTGGGTGGTCTCGGACGATAATGCGCGGGCGGCGGCAAGGGTTCCCGTACAGCTTGCAGATGGTGGCACGGCGCTTCTGGAACGCGAGTGGCGGATCGATGGCGCAAGCGGCGAGGTCAGCCTCAGCGACGTGGTCACCAACACCAGTGACAGCGCCCGGCCGGTTTTCCAGATGTACCACATGAATGTCGGTTCGCGGCTGTTCGATGACGGGGTAAAACTCTCTGGCGCGATGTTTGATGGCGGTGGTTTCGGCTGGCGGTTCGGCGAAGAGCCGGGCGGCGTTTTCTGCGTGCCGGCAGGCGAGAGCCAGGAAGGCTGGGCGGAGATGAGGCTGGGTCCGATTGCGGCCATCGGCGGGCGCACGTTGAAGGTGGCATTCCGCACCGATACGCTGCCCTATCTCCAGATGTGGCGCAACCAGAGCGACCCGGCCCATGTCATGGGCATCGAGCCCGTCTCGCATCGCTGGGTGGATCGTGCAGAGTTGGAGGCCGCCGGCGAGTTTCACATGCTGAAACCGGGCGAAAGCCGCTCTTACGGTTTGCGGTTTTCCATTCTCTAAAACGCCTTTCAATTGGAAAGGCGTATCATTGACGCACCGGATTTAACCCCTTACACCGGGTTCGGATTTTGAAACGGCACGGGTTCGAAACGAACCGGATCGCCGTCGTTACCGGAGGACATGAAGATGGATATCAGGCGCATTGACGAAGACTATTCCGTAAGCGGCCAGATCAGCGTTGCCGATCTCGATGAGGTCAAGGCGCTCGGCTTCAAATCCATCGTGTGTCACCGCCCGGATGGTGAAGAAGAAGGCCAGCCCCTGTTTGCCGACATCGCAGAGCGAGCCCAAGAACTCGGCATCGCCGTTGTGCATGTGCCGGTTGGACGCTTCGGTGTTGATGCCGATGCCGTCACCGGCATGGTCGATGCGCTGGACGAACTTCAGCGCCCCATGCTCGGCTTCTGCCGCTCCGGCGCGCGCTCCACGGCGATCTACGAAAAGACCCATCATATCCGCGGCTGATCGCAGCCGCCGTTTTCTATCCGAAGTACCAACAGGAGTTTCAGCATGAGCATCAAGCGTATCGAACCCGGCAAGCGCATGAGCGGCGCAGTCGTTCACGGTAACACGGTCTACCTCGCAGGTCAGGTCGGTGAAGGCACATCCGTGACCGAGCAGAGCAAGTCTGCCCTTGCCGAAGTCGACCGCCTGCTGGCTCTTGCCGGTTCCGACAAATCCAAGATCCTCCAGACCATCATCTACATCTCCGACATGTCCACCTTCGGCGAAATGAACGCCGTTTGGGAAGCCTGGATCGACCCGGCAAACCCACCAGCCCGTGCGACAAGCGAAGCAGCGCTTGCGACACCGGATTACAAGGTCGAGTTTATTGTGACAGCTGCTGTTTGAGTGGTTTGATTTTTCGATGAGAAAGCCGGTCCTTTTGGGCCGGCTTTTTTGTTTGGGGTGGGTGTTGAGTTGATGTTGGTGGGTGTGGGTGTGGCTTACCCCCCTCTGTCCTGCCGGGCATCTCCCCCTCAGGTGGGGAGATCGACTCGTTGAGGCCTCTCGCCCATTTCAAAGGCTGCGGACGGAGTGTGGAGCGTGTGTCTTACCGATCTCCCCCCTTTAGGGGGAAGGTGTCCGGCAGGACAGAGGGGGGTAAGCCACACCCACCTTCATTTGCTATTTCGTCAGTCCAGGAAGAAGGGGATTCTGTTTCGTTTTGAATCCCTTACCTCTATAATTTCGGAGGTTGAGTCAGTGCCTTCGAAAGTTGATTCAAATCCACGACGCGTTCGTCAAACCAAAGCCGAGCAAGATCAACTGCGGACGCGAGGTTGATCCCATCCGGGTCGATAGACGTGATTTTCCAGGCACCGGATTTCCTCCCCGCCAGAGCTGCCAAACGCGATGCCTCGCCCTTTATCGCATTGAGGCGAACTGCTTCAGCCTCCGCCGCTGTCATGAAGTCTTCAGCGCCTGATAGCTCGGTGCGCAGATCAGCAGGTGTGATGTTGCTGGCATTGCGGGCAGGGCCGCCATTGATCTGCACGCCTTCGATGTTCAGGCGGTAGAGCTGGGTGTCTGGTAGCGCGAGATAGAGCTTGGCTTTTGGATATCGGGCGATGTAGCGCGTCTTGGCGAGCGGCACCTCATTCTCGCCGATGAGTTCGGCTTTTCCCACCAGCGTCAGCCTCGGCAATGTCAGCGCGTCGCCCTTGTTGAAGGGTGCGAGCACCAGCGAAATGCGCGGGTCGGCTTCGATGTTGCGGGCGTGGAGCGCGAGGCGGGCGGTGAAGAAGAAGGGGGTGCCATCTGGTTCGACCGCGATGTTGGTGGCAGTGTTATAGGGATAACCGCTGTGTGGATCGAGCGTGGCGAGACCGGCGGTGCGCGACGTGTGGAGCACATCGCGGGCGACGCGGATGGCTTCGAAGGGTGCACCGGCGGATGGTTCTATGGTGGCGCTGCGTGGGGTTATGACCGCTGGTGTCTGCTCTGCCATTTATCTTTCCTCATTCCTGTGCTTGTCACAGGAATCCAGTGCCGCGCGTCTGCGCGGCGGACGAGCCCTTTCAGCCCAAGGACTTGGGCTGACTAGATTCCTGTGACAAGCACAGGAATGAGGACAGCAAGGGCTAGATTACGTCCGCTCGCGAATCTGCGTCAACGTCCGCGCAGGCGTAATGGCCTCCGGGTCCAGCTTCACTTCGATAATCGCAGGCCTGCCACTGGCGCGGGCTCGCTCATATGCCGGGCCGAAATCTTCGGTTTTCTCCACCAGTTCACCGTGGCCGCCATAGGCTTTGGCGAAGGCAACGAAATCCGGGTTGACGAGGTCGGTGCCGCTGACGCGACCGGGATATTCGCGTTCCTGATGCATGCGGATGGTGCCGTAGGTGCCGTTGTTGACCAGCACGGTGATGATCGGCAGGCCATAGCGCACGGCGGTTATGAATTCCTGGCCGTGCATCATGAAGCAGCCATCGCCAGCGAAGCAGACGACTTCGCGTTCCGGGAACAGGTGCTTGGCGGCGACTGCGGCTGGCAGGCCGTAGCCCATAGAGCCGGAGGTGGGGGCCGATTGCGTGTTGAAACGCTGGAAGCGATGGAAGCGGTGCAGCCATGTGGCGTAGTTGCCGGCACCGTTGGTGAAGACGGCGTCAACAGGCACATTGGCCTCGATCCACTCCATGATCGGCCCCATCTGTACCGGGCCGGGGCCGGTCTTTGGCGGAGTGGACCATTTCAGATAGGCTTCGTGCATGGCGGCTGTGCGGTCTGCCCAGACGGGGTGCTGTGGCGCCTCAAGGCTTTCCAGCGCATCGACGAAATCGCTGGTGGATGCGCAGATGGCGAGATCAGGGCGGTACATGCGGCCAAGTTCTTCGGCGTCAGGGAAGATGTGCACCAGCGTCTGCGACGGGTAGGGGATGTCGAGCAGGGTATAGCCGGAAGACGGCATTTCCGACATGCGGCTGCCCAAGAGAACGATGAGGTCGGCCTCCTTGATTTCCTTCGACAGCGTCGGGTTGATGCCGATGCCGACATCGCCCGCATAGGATGGGCTGAGGTGATCGAATAGAGCCTGACGGCGGAAGGAGCAGCCGACGGGCAGCTTGAAGGTCTCGGCAAATGTCTTGAATTTCGCGACGCTGTCTTCCGTCCAGCGCGTGCCGCCGACGATGACCATGGGGCGCTTGGCGTTACCCAGCAGCTCTGCGAATTTTGCCATCTGCTTCGGGCCGGGGTGGTTTTCGACCGGCGTGTAGGGCTTGGCTTCCGGTGCATCCACCAGATCGACCAGCATATCCTCGGGCAGGCTCAGGACAACAGGGCCGGGGCGACCGGATGTGGCGATGGCGAAGGCGCGGGTGACGAATTCGGGGATGCGGCGGGCGTCATCGATCTCGCCGACCCATTTGGCAAATTCCGTGAAGGCGCGGCGGTATTCGACCTCCTGAAAGGCCTCACGCTCACGCGCGTCGCGCTGGACCTGACCGATGAACAGGATCATTGGTATGGAATCCTGCATGGCAATGTGTAGTCCTGCAGAAGCGTTTGTCGCGCCGGGGCCGCGTGTGACCATGCAGATGCCGGGTTCGCCGGTCAGCCGTCCCCAGGTATCGGCCATCATGGCTGCGCCACCTTCCTGGCGGCAGACCACGGTTTCGATGCCGCTTTCGTAGAGCGCATCCAGCACCGCCAGATAGCTTTCGCCCGGCACGCAGGAGACGCGCGACACGCCATTGGCTTTCAAGGCTTCGACAATCAACTGTCCGCCGGTTCTCTTCATGGCGCAATGGTCCTTTCAATATCAGCCAGTTCGGCCAGAACTTCGTCCTGATGCTCGCCCAGACGCGGGCTCGGTCGATTATAATGCAAGGGTGTCTCGGATAGCACGATGGGGGTGCGCACGCCGGGAATAACGGTGCCATCGGCGGCTTCCAGATCGACGCGCAGGCCGCGGGCCTGAACCTGCGGATCGGCAAACATTTCCTCGATGGAATTGATAGGTCCAGCGGGCACGGCATTGGTTTCGCAGGCCGTCAGCAGATCGCGCTTCATCCATTTGAGTGTTTCGGTGGAAACGATCTGCCGTACCTCGACCTTGTGGGCGACGCGCGCCTTGTTGGTCGCATAGCGCTCATCGTCCGCGATGGCATCGATGCCGAGGATTTTGCACAGACGGCGGAATTGGCCGTCATTGCCAACGGCGAGAATGAGGAAGCCGTCAGCGGTGGGCACCACCTCGTAAGGCGAGATGTTGGGGTGGGCATTGCCCAGTCGCACGGGTGACTTGCCGGAAATGAGGTAGTTCATATTCTGGTTGGCCAGCACGGCGGATTGCACATCCAGAAGTGCCATATCGATATGCTGGCCCTGGCCGGTGCGCATGGCGTGGATGAGGGCGGCCTGAATGGCGGTGACGGAATAGATGCCGGTGAAGATATCGGCAACCGCAACGCCTGCCTTCATCGGCTGACCATCCGGCTCGCCTGTGATCGACATGAAACCGGACATGCCCTGAACGATGTAGTCGTAACCGGCAAAATCCGCGTAAGGGCCGGTCTGGCCGAAGCCGGTGATGGAGCAATAGATGAGCTTGGGGTTCAGCACCCGCAGCGACTGGTAATCCAGCCCGTATTTCTCTAACCCGCCGCGCTTGAAGTTCTCGATCACGACATCGGCGGTTTTCACCAGCCGACGCACGGTCTGGCGACCTTCCTCGGTCTTCAGATCAATTGTGATGGAGCGCTTGCCGCGATTGGTGGAGTGGTAATAGGCGGCGGAAAGATTGTCGCCATCCTTGCTCTCCACGAAAGGAGGACCCCAGGCGCGCGTATCGTCGCCGCCCTCGGGGCTTTCCACCTTGATGACGTCAGCACCCATATCGGCCAGCATCTGACCGGCCCAGGGACCGGCCAGCACGCGCGCCAACTCGATCACACGAATGCCCTTCAGGGGCGGCTGTTTCTTATCGGAAGTCTCTGCCATGTCTGTCTCACACATTTCAGAAGTTTATAGACGGGCCATCTTCTGCATGCATGTGAAATAATCTCATGGCGTCATTCCGTTTCGGCAGTGAAATGTCGTCAGATCAGGAGTGTGCGACACCTTCGGAAATGGGTTGAACAGCGAGGCGGAGGCCCATCGTGCGCAGAATGGCGCTTAAGCTGCGCAATTCGGGATTGCCGGTTACCGACAATGTTCTGTAAAGCTGTGTGGGGTTGAGGTTTGCTTCCCTTGCAACGTGCGACACGCCGCCAAATGCACTGGCCATTTGCCGCAGAGTCACCATCAACTCGCCCTGATCGCCATCCGCCAAGATCGCATCCAGGGTGGCTGCTGCCAGTGCCGGGTCATCGCGAAACACATCGGCCATGGCATCGTCATGACTGCGATCTTTCATTGGAAAGCTCCCTTACTCAGTTCGATTTTGCCAGTCGCGCCAATATTCACAGGCGCGGTCGATATCGGTATTTTGCGTCCGTTTGTTTCCGCCGCACAGAAGCAACATCACCACTTTGCCAGCCCGGGCGTAATACACCCTGTATCCGGGACCAACATCAATGCGCAGTTCGTGCACACCATCACGCAGTGGCTTGAAGTCCCCGAAATTGCCCTGTTCCAGACGATTTAGGCGCCTGATAATGGCGACTTTCGCCTGCGCGTCACGCATATCCCGCAGCCAGTCGGCAATCGGGTCTGCACCAGTCGCTGTCAAATAATGTCTAATCTCAAACATGATTATCTTCGTTTAAAAACGATTATGCAAATGATTTTTAGAATGGATGCTTTTGATCAGTCCGCGACCTCCCGCGCCCAGGCCGCGAAATCTGCTGCCGGAACCTCCCAGCCGATTTCGTTCAACGTTTCGTGCCGCATGCCGGGGTAGATACGGTCGGTGACGTTGCTGAAGCCTGCGGCCCGGAACTGCTGGGCCAGCCAGACGATCTCGCGGCCATTGTTGGTGGCGGCGTCTTCGTTGCCGCTGACGAGGAGGATGGGCAGGGCTTTAGGGAGGCGGGAGATGAGTTTCGGGCCGCGATAGGACATGTCGAACACGTCCTGCCACAGCGAGACGCTGGCCTCAAACTGGCAGAGAGGATCGCCAACATAGGCATCGACCGCTGCCTTGTCGTGGCTCAGCCAGTCTGCCGTGGTGCGTTTTTCCGGCATCTTGCTGTTCCAGATGCGGAAGGTTGCCTTGGGCAGGATGGCGCTGGGCACATCGGAGCCCTTCAGCATTTTTTCGATGCGCAGAACGACTTGCGCCAGACGGCCCATGACGCCGGTGTTGAGGTTGGAATTCCAGATCGACAGGCCATCGAAGGCATCCGGGTGGCTGACGGCGGTGTTCAGCGCGATGAGGCCGCCCATGGAATGGCCAAAGAGGATGATGGGCAGGCCGGGGTGGCGTTCTGCGGCCAATGTGCGGATCGCCATCACATCGGCGATGACCTTGCCAACGCCGTCCTTCCACGCGAAGCGCCCAATGGGCGCATCGTCCGCCTTCGTGCGACCGTGGCCGCGATGGTCGTGGGCGTAGACCTCGAAGCCCTGTGCGGACATGACCTCGGCGAAACGGCGATAGCGACCGGCATGCTCGACAAGCCCGTGGCAGATCATCAGCACACCGCACGGCGTGCCGGTGGCGGGTTGATGCCGGTAGGCGAGGGTGGCGCCGGAAGGGCTTTCCAGCCGGTTGATTTCGCCAAACATCATATCGACCATTCCCGTCTCCGCAGCGTGGCTTATTCTTGGTTGGAGGTTGCTCCAACGCCCTATTTACCCTACATAGCGGCAACTTTCCCAAACTGACGTGGAGCATTCGCTACAATGGCACGCCAATTCATCTACCACATGTCGGGGCTGAACAAGTCTTACGGCGCAAAGAAGATTCTCGAGAACGTCAACCTGTCGTTCTACCCCGATGCCAAGATCGGTATTCTCGGCCCCAACGGTGCCGGTAAATCCACCGTGCTGCGCATCATCGCCGGTCAGGACAAGGAATTCACCGGCGAGGCGTGGCTGGCCGAAGGTGCGACCGTCGGTTACCTCGAGCAGGAACCGCATCTGGACGAGACCAAGACCGCGTTCGAAAACGTCATGGTGGGCGTGGCAGACAAGACGGCTGTGCTTGAGCGCTACAACGAACTGATGATGAACTATTCCGATGAGACCGCCGATGAGGGCGCGAAGCTTCAGGACATCATCGACAGCCAGAACCTGTGGGATCTGGAGCAGCAGGTCGAAATGGCGATGGAAGCCCTGCGCTGCCCGCCGAAGGAGAGCGACGTTTCCCTGCTTTCGGGTGGTGAGCGCCGCCGTATCGCGCTGTGCCGTCTGCTTCTGTCCAAGCCGGACCTGCTGCTGCTCGACGAACCGACCAACCACCTTGACGCCGAAACCATCGCATGGCTGGAAAAGCACCTGCGTGATTATCCCGGCGCCGTGATGATGATTACCCACGATAGATACTTCCTAGATAACGTCACCGGCTGGATTCTCGAGCTCGACCGTGGTCGCGGCATTCCTTACGAGGGCAACTATTCTGCGTATCTGACGGCGAAGGCCAAGCGTATGCAGCAGGAAGCCCGCGAAGATGCAGGCCGCCAGAAGGCGATTTCTCGCGAACAGGAATGGATCGCATCGAGCCCGAAGGCACGTCAGGCCAAGTCCAAGGCGCGTATCAAGTCCTACGAACAGCTGGTTGATGCGGCCGACAAGCAGCGTCCCGGCGACGCGCAGATCATCATTCCGGTATCTGAGCGTCTCGGCCAGGTGGTCATCGAGATGGAAGGCATCGTCAAGGGCTTTGAAGGCCGCACGCTGATCAACGATCTCTCGATCAAGCTGCCACCGGGCGGTATCGTCGGCATCATCGGCCCCAACGGTGCCGGTAAGACGACGCTGTTCAAGATGATCACTGGTCAGGAAAAGCCCGATAGCGGTTCGGTTCGCATCGGTGAGACCGTGCAGCTTGGCTATGTCGACCAGAGCCGCGATGCGCTGGATGGCAGCAAGACCGTGTGGGAAGAAATCTCCGGTGGTGCCGAGATCATCAAGCTCGGCAAGTTCGACATGAACTCACGCGCTTACTGTGGTGCCTTCAACTTCAAGGGTGGCGACCAGCAGCAGAAGGTGGGCAACCTCTCCGGTGGTCAGCGCAACCGTGTACACTTGGCCAAGATGCTGAAGGCCGGCGGCAACGTTCTCCTCCTCGACGAACCGACCAACGACCTTGATACGGAAACGCTGGGCGCGCTGGAAACGGCGCTCGAAAACTTCGCCGGCTGCGCCATCATCATCAGCCACGATAGAATGTTCCTCGACCGCCTTGCCACCCACATCCTCGCCTTTGAAGGCGACGGCCATGTCGAATGGTTCGAAGGTAACTTCGAAGACTACGAACAGGATAAAATCCGCCGTCTGGGTGCCGATGCGCTCAACCCGGGCAGCCAGGCTTACAAACGCCTGACGCGTTAATTGCCCGCAAAACGAGCAAAATAAGAGATCGCTGCCTTATTTTAAGGCGGCGATTTTTGTTTTATTTTATTACTTCCAGCACTGTACTTTAGATTTCATTCCATCTGCGCGGTTTTCCGCCATGGTTACCTGTTTTTTCAATATTCCTTAACGGATTCGGTAACTAATATTCGTGCGCCTATGAGTTGCGTTACGTTTGTGACATGAGGTCACGTTGGGAGCCGCCTCATGAAACTCGTCGATATCCCCATCAGCAAAAGGCTTTGGGCCGCTGTTATTCTTCCCATGCTTGGCGCGGGCTATCTGTGTTATGTGCAGATATCCGAGCGTCTCGGTGACTATCACAATATGAACGACGTCGTGGTTATCGGCGACCAGCTCAAAAAGTTGAGCAGCATCGCCCATGCGCTTCAGGTAGAGCGGGGCATGACGGCAGGGTTCATCGGCTCCAAAGGCACGAAACAGGCAACCGAACTTGCATCCGCCCGCAAGACCACCGATGCGGTGCTGAATGATTTTCCTGCCCTGTCGGCGGCGTTAAACGACCTGACGGGGGGCGCCTCGACCGCCCAGCAAGCCGCAGCAAAGGACAGTCTGGCGGCTGCCGTCAACATCCGCAGCGCAGTCGACAGCCTGACGACGACCGGAGGGGTCGCCTTTGCGGCCTACACATCTGCCGTTTCCACCATCATCACAACTGCCGATGATCTTTCTGTTGAGACCGGTAATCCCGACGTCTCCAGCCGCATTGCGGCCTTTGCCGAATTGATGCACGCAAAGGAAATCGCCGGTCAGGAGCGGGGTCTCGCCAATGGCTTCATTGCGGCAAAGCGCATGGACCCGGCCCGTTTTGCGGAGTTTGCATCCATGGCCGGTGGTCAGCAGGTGCTGATCGACGCCTTTCTGTCAGAGCAGAATGCCGCCTTGCAGAAAAGTGCTGCCACTCTCATCAACGATGTGTCGAGCGCCGTCGTGGATTTCCGCGCAAAGCTTCTGGCCAATGGTGGCAATGCAGATCTCAGTGGGCTCGATAGCGCAGCTTGGTTTGCGGCGGCGACGAAACGCATCGAAGCGTTGAAGCAGATCGAGAACCAGACCATCGACGACATTTCCGCTTTGGCAAAGCAGAATGCGAGTGCGGCGTTCAACACACTCGTTCTCATGATCGCCATTACCCTTGTCTGCGCTGTTCTCATGATTGCTTTTTCCACGGTCATGGCAATGACGGTCGTGCGACCCATCCGCCAGATCGTTAAAGCTATGGGGCGTCTTGCGGCGGGACAGGTGGATGACGCAGATGTTTCGTCTGGCCGACGCGATGAGATCGGCGAGATGGAGCAGGCAGTCGAAGTGTTCCGCCAGGCAGCCATTCGCAATCGAAAGCTCGAAGCCGCCGAGGCGGATAACCGCATGCGGGCCGAACAGCAGCGGGTGGACATGCAACGGGCAGCCGACGCCGATGCCGAAGCCCGCCTTGTGCAGGCAACGAGCACCTTTGCCGCCAGCATGAAGAAACTCGCGGCAGGCGACATGCTGTGCGAAATGAACGATCCCTTGGCGTCGCAGTTCGAGGCCTTGCGCCATGATTTCAACAGCGCGGTTCGCCAGCTGCGCGACACGTTGACAGGCGTCGGCCAATCCGTGGCCACCGTTACCGGCGGTTCGCAGGAAGTCTCTTCCGCGTCCGACCATCTGTCCAGACGCACCGAGCAGCAGGCGGCGTCGCTGGAAGAAACAGCGGCGGCTTTGGACCAGATCACCGCCAACGTGTCCTCCACCTCGAAAAGGACGGAGGAAGCGCGCGCCGTGGTGCGCGATGCACGCCAGAAAGCGGGCAATTCCAGCGAGGTCGTTAAAAACGCGGTCGCTGCCATGGACAGGATCGAGGATTCATCGAAACAGATTGGCCAGATCATCGGCGTAATCGATGAAATTGCCTTCCAGACGAACCTCTTGGCGCTGAATGCCGGTGTGGAAGCGGCACGTGCGGGGGAGGCGGGCAAGGGCTTTGCAGTCGTTGCGCAGGAGGTTCGTGAACTTGCCCAGCGCTCGGCCAAGGCGGCCAAGGAAATCAAGCAACTGATCGGCAATTCTGCGCTTGCCGTCAGCGAGGGCGTTCGCCTCGTCAACGATACCGGCTCGGGCCTGTCCGAAATTGCGCAACTGGTCCAATCGGTCAATGCGCATATGGAGGCGATCGCCACGGCGGCTCAGGAGCAGTCAGCCGGACTTGTGGAGGTCAATAATGCTGTCAACACCATGGATCAGACCACGCAGCAGAACGCAGCGATGGTGGAAGAGATGAATGCCGCCGGTGCCTCGCTCGCCCAGGAGAGCGCCAAGCTGAACGGGCTTCTGTCGAACTTCCAGCTGGACAACCAGGATGCCCGCAGGCAGGCGTCTGCGACGCGCCCGGTACTTCAGCCAGCACGCCCTGCCGCCAGCCCTGAACGTCGCAGCGCTCCAATGAGCCATGGCAATGCGGCGCTGGCTGTTAAGTCCGATTGGGAAGAATTCTGAATTTAGCAGACGAGAACTTGAGAGAGGCGGCGATGACCGCCTCTTTTGCTACGAATCTCGCATCGTCAATTGATGCTGTAGCGCTAGCCTTTCGCGAGTCCGTCCCAATCCGAAAGCGTCATCATCCCTGGAATATCCGGCCGAGGCTTGCCCGGCAGAATCGCGATATATTCCAGCTGATGGCCATCGGGATCGTTGAAATAGACGTTGGCCGATGGCATCCAGGGGAAGACGCTGGGTTCGTTGATTTCCATGCCTGCGCCGTTGCGGGGGACGATGCCTTTGGAGCGCAGGTAGGTGGGCGCTTCGATGACCTGATCGAGTGTCGTCTGAAACGCGATGTGCAGCCTCATTTGCATGGGCGAACTGTGGATCGACCAGAGGCCCAGCATGGATGTCTCACACCCACCGATCCAGAAGAAGGCGACGTTTCGGTCCGGTATGGTGTGGGCCAGCTCAAGGCCGACGACGTCACGGTAGAAATCGATCGAGCGATCGAGGTTCGAGACAGTGAGATGTGCCTCGTAGAGGCCGTTAATGGAAATCATGGGTCAACTCCTTTTGGTCGTACTGAACGTCTTCGTCTGACGCTTGATTGATGAGTTGATCGGGTTCATACGACCTCAATAATGGTTGAGGTCAAGAGGGCATGGTTGATATTCATCGTGAGCTGTCGGTTGGTGAGGTGGCCAGGCGCTGTGGCGTGGCTGTTTCCACGATCCATTTCTATGAGGCCAAGGGGTTGTTGACGGCGTCGCGCAATGCCGGGAACCAGCGGCGCTATCCGCGAGAGGTTTTGCGCCGCGTGGCGGTGATCAAAATCGCCCAGCAAGCGGGGATACCGCTTGCGGACATTCGGCAAGCTTTGTCCGCACTGCCGAATGGAAGAACACCGAATGCCGAGGACTGGAAAAATCTGGCGAGTTCATGGCGCTCAGAGCTGCAAAAGCGTATCGACAAGCTGACGCAGTTGAGAGACGATCTGGAAGGCTGTATCGGATGCGGGTGCTTGTCCGTGAAGGATTGCCCGTTGCGCAATCCCGGTGACATTCTGGGGAGCGAGAGAGCAGGGGCGGTGCTTCTGCCATAGGCACTCGATGTCCGTTTCGCCGACCATCGAAACAGAGTGGTCGCCACGATCAGCGTGTCGATTTTGTGCTGCTCAATGCCGCGCCCATCTTGCATATCTCCGCTAATCGTATAAACATATCTTTATATGTTGATTGGCTTGAGGTTTGTGCGTTGGCTCTAGGGCTTGATAATCTGGTGGGGCTTTTGAAGGCGGCGGGTGAGCCGACGCGGTTTCGGCTGCTTGCGCTTTTGTCTGCGGGCGACCTGACGGTGACGGACCTGACCGAAATCCTCGGGCAATCGCAGCCTCGTATTTCTCGCCACCTCAAGCTTCTTGCCGAAGAAGACCTTGTTGACCGGTACCAGGAAGGTGCCTGGGCATATTTCCGTTTGAAGCAGGATGGCAAGTCTGCCGAGATGGTCAAGCAGCTTCTTTCGGTGGCATCTCCCAATGACGCCGTTCTGCTGCGTGATTTCGAGCGCCTGTCGTCCGTTAAGCGGGTGAGAGCGGAGCGGGCGCAGGATTATTTCAGTCGCAACGCGTCCGCGTGGGACGAGCTGCGCCGTCTGCATGTCAGCGATGATGCCGTGGAAAGCGCGCTTTTGAAACTCATCGGCACGACGCCGGTGGATTCCATGCTCGACCTTGGCACTGGTACGGGCCGCATTCTCCAGCTGTTCAGCGGCATCTATCGCCGTGCGATCGGCATCGACGCCAGTCGGGATATGCTGGCGGTAGCGCGTTCCAATCTCGATAAGGCCGGTGTGGCGAATGCTTCCGTTCGGCATGGCGATATTTTGAACCTGCCGCTGGAAAGTCAGGATTTCGATCTCGTTGTCGTGCATCAGGTTTTGCACTTCCTCAATCATCCCGAAATGGCGCTTGCCGAGGCCGCGCGCATGCTGCGCCCGAACGGGCGGCTGGTAATCATCGATCTGGCGCCGCACAAGCTGGAATACCTGCGGGAAGACCATGCGCATGTGCGCCTCGGCTTCTCGCACCAAACCATGGAAGAGTGGCTGAAAAAGGCGGGGCTTTCGCCCGAGACGGCTGTCGATCTGCATTCCGGCAACGCCTCTGCCCAGTCTCTCGACGTAACAATATGGGTTGCGCGCGATCCACGCCTATTAATCGCCGGCGAGGAGCCGATGAACGCACCGCTTCTTTCCGCCGGGAGGGCATGACATGACAAAAACTGAGGCAGACCGCCACGTGACTGAAAATTTCAAGCTGTCCTTTGAGTTCTTCCCGCCGAAGAATGCCGATATGGACGTGCAGCTGTGGGAGACGGTGGAGGAGCTTTCCCGCTGGCACCCGGACTTCGTGTCCGTGACCTATGGTGCTGGCGGCACGACGAAGGCCCCGACACTGGTTGCGGTCGACCGGATGATCTCGATTGCCGGTTTGCCGACGGCTTCGCACCTGACCTGCGTGGATGCCAGCAAGCGAGAGGTCCACGATGTCGTCGAGGAGCTTCGCGCCATCGGCGTCAAACGCTTCGTGGCCTTGCGTGGTGATCCATCCACAGGTCCCGGCACGGCCTACAAGCCGCATCCGGACGGGTATGAAAATGCCGCAGCGCTGGTGCGGGGACTGCGTGAGCTCGGTGATTTCGAAATCTCGGTTTCAGCCTATCCCGAAAAGCACCCGGAAAGCGAAAGCGATTCCGTCGATATCGACATGCTCAAGTGCAAGGCGGACAATGGTGCGACGCGCGCCTTGACGCAGTTCTTCTTCGACAACGATATTTTCGAGCGGTACATGGAGCGCGTGACCAAGGCGGGCATTACCATTCCCGTTGTGCCGGGCATCATGCCGATCCAGAATCTCACACAGTTGAAGCGGTTTGCCGGTCGTTGCGGCACCAGCGTTCCCTCGTTTCTGGACGATCGCTTTGCCGGTTACGACGACGATGTTGTGGGGCGGGCGAAAGTGGCGGCCGATGTTGCCGCCGAGCAAATCCTCGACCTGCAACGGCGCGGCATCAACGAATTCCACCTTTACACGATGAACCGCGCGCCACTGGTGAATGCGGTGTTGGAGAATGTCGGTTACCGCCCCATGCGGAAATCCGCGGCGTAAGGTTGGCGTCACATCTCCAGAATGAACAAAACGCAGGTTTCGAAAAACCTGCGTTTTTTAATGGCAAATGATAATCAACTGCTTGGTGTGATCGAAAACCCCAAGGTGCGTGTCAGATGAACAACATCACTCCGACAAACGCGAACGCCACACCGACTGCTAAGGCATTAAGAGAATTTGTAAGTCCCATGCTCTGCCTCCTTTACGTTGACAGTAATCATTATGACCCTTTTGTGTCTCTTGGAAAGCGAAATCTATATTGCGTCGCACACGAAAACGGCAATGATTTCTGAGGCTTTGCGGCCAATGCGTTGAAAAACAACTTATATTACAGTCTGAAAAACTCAGTGCAAAATGCCAAAAAAGTAAACGGCCGTGGTTAATGCCACGGCCGTTTGTCTTAATCAGTTCGAATCTGTGTATCGAGCGTCTTAAAGCGCGTCCAGCAGAGCGCGGGTCGGCCAGCCGTCTGCGGGAAGGCCGAGGCGCTGCTGCTCGCGCTGAACGGCGATGCGGGTGCCGGAACCCAGAATGCCATCGATCTTTCCGACATCATGCGTCTTTGCATCGAGCTTCGTCTGGAGTTCCTTCATGGCCGCATCGTCAAGGCCGGGCTCTGGGTTGCCCTTGGCATAGACAGGGGCGCCCATGAAGCGGGTTGCGAAATAGGCAGCCGACGTGGTGTAGATGAAGGACTGGTTCCATTCCAGATAGATGTTGAAGTTCGGATAGGTGATGAAGGCCGGTCCCTTGCGACCCTGCGGCAGAATGAGGGCGGCGGGCAGGGAGGCGAAAGTCTTGTTGCCATCACGTGGGGTCACGCCAAGGTCGAACCACTGAGCAGCCGTCATGGTGCCGCCAAGGCCAGATTTCTCCCATGGCAGGTTTTCCGGAACGGAGACTTCCTGAATCCAAGGTTCGCCCTTTTTGAAGCCAAGATGCTGGATGAACTTGGCAGCCGTCAGAATGGCATCCGGGCTGCTGGACTTGACGTTGACGTGGCCGTCGCCGTCACCATCCACGCCGAAGGCGATGATGTCCTTTGGCAGCATCTGCACCTGGCCGATTTCGCCAGCCCATGCGCCTGTGTTGGTGGCGGGGTCGAGATCGCCGTGCTGCACCATTTCGGTGAGTGCAATCAGCTGTGGACGGAAGAGTTCCGGGCGGCGGCAGTCGTGCGAGAGCGTGACGAGCGCGTTGCGGGTGTTGAAATCGCCCTGAACGGCGCCGAAATCCGTTTCCATGGCCCAGAAGGCGGCGATGACGCCGGCTGGCACGCCGAATTCATCATCTGCGCGCTTGAAGGCAGCGGAGTATTCCTGAAGCTTCTTGCGGCCGAGATCGAGGCGTCCTTGGCTGACGGTGCGCTGGGAGAATTCAAGAAAGGTCTGGCGGAAAACGCCCTGGGCGCGGTCACGCGACAGAACCTTCTGGTCGATCTGTGCGCCAGCCAGCGCCTTATCGACGGCCTCTGCGGGAACGCCCTTGCCGACGGCTTCGGTCTTTACACCTGCCAGAAACGTTGCGAGATCGCCACCGCAGGCAACCTGCTTCGGGTCATCCGGCGAGGTTACGAGGGGCACGGCCAATGCGGAGCCGCAGGACAATGTGAAGACGGTTGCAGCAAGTGCGAAGCTGCGTGGCGAGAAGCTGAACATCAGAATTCCTCAAATGGACTGGTGACCCTGCGTTCGCCAAGTTTTGTGGCAGAAGCGTGGGCGAGAGCCTGGAAAAGCATGAGAACAAGGTTTGTTTCCAAGCCGTGCGATCATTTCGCAGCACATCTGCCGGAATTACGGGGAAAATCAAGTTGAAATCTTGGATTTAGCCGCGTGGCTGGTTGGCGGACGCCATCCATTGGCGCCAGTTCTTTTCGCTGCCCGCAAAGACGTTGATATCCGTGGGCGTGCTGATGCCGGGAATGACGCCGGTGCCGGTGTACTGCCAGAATGCCCATTGACGATCGCTGTAGATATCCGTCGGATGGGCGGCGACAGAGCGGACCCAGAAATTGTAGTTCTTGAACTGGCCGACGAGATTATCGCGGTGGAAATCGACGCTGGTGTAGATGATGGGTCGCTTGCCGTAATGCGCTTCGATGCGACGCATGAATTTCAGCATTTCTGACCTGACAACTTCGGGTGCCGGACGCGTCTTGCAGGTGGGGGAGGCCGGGTTCCATTCGACATCCAGAACCGGTGGCAGCTTCATGGATTCCTTCGGCACGTTGCGAATGAACCAGTCTGCCTGCGCATCTGCCGTCGCGCAGAAATAATAGAAGTGGTAGGGCGCGTGCGGAACACCGGCGGCGGACGCCTCGCGCCAATATTCATCAAAGCGCGCATCGAGACGGTCGGTGCCTTCGGTTGCCTTGATGAAGGCGAAGGACACACCGGATTTCTGGGCGGTCTTCCAGTCGATGTCGCCGTTCCACTTGGACACATCGATGCCGTGCACCTCATGCTTATGCGGTGAGCGCGCGCCGAAATCCTGCGGGTCATTGTCTTTGAAGCGTGGCTTGGCAACGGAGGCCGTTTCGAGGAAATCATAGCTGGTGGATGTGCAGCCGCTCAACAGGAGCATGGTCGAAAAGATAGCCGGAAGAAGCCGCTGCATGATGATCCCAGAATGTATGATTTACCCGCCAGTCGTCTTGCAAGACGCGCTGTAAACTCCTGTTTACCATAACAGGGTAAACAAGCGGTTATGGCAAGATGGTGTGCGGAGAAATTCTGTGGCTTAGAGCGGTATCGCATAAGGCAGTGGGTGTGGCTTACCCCCCTCTGTCCTGCCGGACATCTCCCCCTCAGGTGGGGAGATCGAATCGCGGTGAGCCCTCGGCCATCTCGAACGCTGCGGATCTAGTGGCGAGCGTGTACCTAGCCGATCTCCCTCCTTGAGGGGGAGATGTCCGGCAGGACAGAGGGGGGTGAGCCACACCCACTGCCGTAGGCTATGTTTCGACTTCAAACCTTCGGAAGCGTCAACACGGCGCGCCAGGCGTAGCCACGGGCAATCGGCTCGAATTCCAGCGTCGCATTGTGGCTGCCCGCCAGTGTTTCCAGCACATAACGCATATTGGCGCGGGGCGTGACGTGGAACTTGGCAAGCCAGGCCTGAAGCAGGCTGCGGAACCACTGCGGCAACTGCTCCTGCTGGCCGAAGTCGACGATGTGCAGGGAGCCGCCCGGTACCAGCGCCAGCATGGCACGCTCTACAGCCTTTTCCCAATCGGGAATCATGGAAACGGCATAGGAAATCATGATCCGGTCGAAACCGGTGCTACGACCGAATTCGTTGAGCTTGAAGGTGGTGGCGTCGGACACGCGCAGGATCGGACGTTCGCGGTGGCCACCGAAATTCTCGCTGGCGGTGGTGAGCATCTCGGAAGAGATGTCCAGACCGTAGAGCTTTGCGGTTGGAAACAGTTTGGATGCGTAGAGAAGGTTGCGGCCGGTGCCGCAACCGACTTCGAGCAGATTTCCACTCTCGGGCACATCAAGTTTCTCGATCGTCGTGTCGCGGCCCAGCAGATAATATTTGCGCGTGAGGTCGTAGATGTGCCGCTGATGGCGGTACATCTTGTCCATCATATTGGCGTGGTTGACATCGCCGAGGCTGACATTGTCGCCGATGCTCTTCATGCCTGCGCCCTCTGATAGATGTGGAAGCCACCATAGATGGCGGAGCGGTCCCGCGCATTGAGCTCCAGCGAACGCTCTTCCAGATAGGACCATTGCGCGCGGATATCCGGCGACAGGCGACCTTCGATCACGCTTTTTTCGGCTGCGGTGCGGAAGATGACGCGGGCGTCGGGTGCAGCCGTGCGGCTGATCTGTGACCACAACTCGTTCATCTGGGTGTCCGTCATCCAGTCCTGCGCATCCAGCAGCACGTAACGATCCACAGAGGATGCAGGTTTGGACGCTAGCAGTTCGGTAAAGGTTGCGTGGTGGACGGATACGCGCGCGGCGTTCTTGCGGATGGCTGGATAGTAATCGGTGCGCAGATAATCAGGCAGGTTGCCTTCCTGCGCTTGTGGGTAGCGGCGCACAAAAGCCTGCCAGGCGAAGTAATTGTCCTTCAGCGGGAAATCGCAGGCCAGCTTCTCTAGGCGCTGGCGAAGAACCGGTGCAATCGTGTTGCCGTCGGAAAGGCTGGCGAGTTCGTCATACTGGCGCGGCGGAATGCCGAGGCCGAAGAGCGAGCTCTTGCGTTTCGTCAGCCAGCGGATGACCGGCTTGTCGAAGAGAGGGGCGACTTTCTCATCGAAGAACTGGCGCTGCTCATCCATCGAGCGGGCGTTGGCCATATCCTGAAGGTTTACGCCGTGGAGGCGGGCCAGAACGTGGCCAGCGCCGATGAAGCGGCCCAGCAGGCCGGTGCGATAGATATTGCCGTTGAACACCGAAATGCGACGGCGACCGGTCATCCGGCGCTTCGACCAATAGGCGCGGGTCTGCGGATCGAGGTTCGGGGCGATGAAGCGATCGTAGCCTTCGCTGTTGGAGCGCACATTGGCATGACCGAACTGGCGCACGACGTCGCCATGGTTCGGCAGGTGGCGGAAAGCGGCCAGTTTCAGCTTGTTGAGCGCGATGTGGTGCGGATTGAGGTCCACGACATCGATGCGGGATGGATTGCGCGACAGATAGGCCAGCACATTGCAGCCACCAGAACCGATGGTGACGATGCTGTGGCCATCGCGCAGCTCCATCGCCTGCATATCGACTTCAGGGTCTTCCCAGATTTGCGGGTAAACGAGACCGGAAAACAAAACACCGAACAGCCGCTCCGACAGGCCGCTGGTGGACAGGGCCTTGTGTTGAAGCAACGCGGTCTTGAGTTTTACATTTTTGCTGAAACCGGTTTTCGGCGCGACACTCGTCATCTGATTCCACCTCTCATTCGGTTGAGAGGCGTTTAGCGATGAGACGCAACAGTTTGATGACGGGGGGTGGATGCTGCATTAAACGTTGGCGGGCTTGGCTTACCCCCCTCTGTCCTGCCGGGCATCTCCCCCTCAGGTGGGGAGATCGGCTGGGCGCGCGCACCTAATCCCATCCGCAACGTTCAAGATGGGCGAGAGCTTGCTACGATTCGATCTCCCCACCTGAGGGGGAGATGCCCGGCAGGGCAGAGGGGGGTAAGCTGCGAGTGCAGACATTAACGTCTAGAAAACACCGAGCCGCCTTTACTTCCGCAAGACGTGCAGCATGCCCTTGCGCTTGGCATCGTAATAATAGCCGCGGGCGTAGAGACGAACGGCATTGTCGCGGTCGTTGTCTGCCACCAGCCATGCGCCGCTCAAGTATTTCACGGCGTATTTCAGGTTGGTTTCGGCATCGAACAGACCGGAGGCAGGGCCGTCGAAGCCCATGGAACGGGCGGTGGCGTGCTTGATCTGCATGAGGCCGAAATGGCCGCCGTTGACGGCTTTGGGATTGTAGCGGCTTTCGCGCATGACCACACGGTGCACCAGATCTTCCGGCACGTTATACATGGTGGCGTATTTGCTGATGAGGCCGCTGAGCTTCTGGCGGCCTGCCAGGGATGGTGCATCCAGCGAGGGCGTGAGGCCTTCGCGGGTACTGATGGCGGCAAGGGCTGCGTTTTGCGGTGCGGACGCATAGGCGAGCATAGCGCCCTGCGGCTTTGGAACCGGGATGACGCTCTGCTGCTTCATCATGTCTTCGGTCAATGGAATGGCAGCTGCCGATGGGGTGCCGGGCGCACCGGGCGCTGGCGGGAAGCTGCCTTTGAGCGCAACGACCTGCGGAAGAGCGGCTGTGTTGGCCTGATGCATGACCGCAGTCGTTGCAGGTGTCGCTGCCGCCGGTGCGGCGAGCGCAACCTGGGTGGTGGCTGCCTGCGGCTGCATTTGTGTGTCGATGGCAGCAGCGGCGGCGATTTCTGATGCTGGGGGAAGTGCGACACGGCCACCCTTTAGGGCAATGGCGGTCGGCAGCGTGTTTGTCGTGGTGTTTGCGGCGACCTGCGTGGAGGCGGCTGCTGTGCCTGCCGCAGCTGCGGCGTCTGGCGTGGTGGATGTGGCGTTTGCCGTTTGGGTGGCTGTATCAGGTGTGGCCGGAGCCGAGGCTATCTTTGGGTGTGATGGGTCACCTTTGGCCGAATATTCGACGCTTGTGCATCCTGCCAGTGTCAGCGCTAGGCCCACCGTGGACGACATAAAAAGCGCCGATCTTCGACGAAAATTGCCTGAAATTTTCATGCTGTCGCCCTTAAGTGCGCCTGTCTCTCGTGTCCGCCGATTCAAGCGAAGCAGGCAGTCCCTATCCGGCGATCATTAACCTATCGTAAGGTTTCGGGCAAGCGGCGACTTAACAGCAATGTCTTAAGCAGCGATACGGCGGTATCCAGCGCTGACGGCGCGGCCTGCAATGAAGCTCTTTCGCTTTGAATTCTTTACCTTTTTATTCGCCGACATGCGCCGGACGGAGGTTATGGTAAAGCGTGCAAAAGCCGCTTGCAGGCCAAGGCATACCAGCGCGATCAACAAGAGGACCGCCTGCATCTGCGTGACCATTTCAACCACGTCGCGGGTGCCGTTCAGGAACTGCATGAGGAAGGCAACGAAAAAGCCGAAGTATCGTAGGCGCAGCGCCGCCATCACGAAGCAGTCGGAAAAGATCGTCCCGAAGGATTTTCCGCGCAGATTGTCGTTATCGGCATTGGCTTCACGGGCGGCGGGGGTGGCGATCGTCCACAGGCTGAACAGCATCAGCCAGCCGGTGCCTGCCCAGCGCGCAATATCAACGAAAGTGGAGGGAAGAAGCTCGGCGCCGACGACGATGATGGAGGCTGCGGTGACCGTGGTGACGATGCCCAACGTCGCGCCGGTGACGGCAGCGATCATGGCGCGCTTGCCGCGTATGGCGGTGTAGCTCGCGACTTTGAAGGACACGGGTGAAGGCAGTGCGAAAAGGATGGCGCAGGCGAAGCAGAACACGAGCCAGACTTGTGCGGACATATGCTTTCCTCCTAGCCCTCCCTGCACGTCATTTTTTTGTAACCTACAGTATCGTCCCAGAAACAGAAACGCATTTCTGGGCCAATAGGTTCATAACGTCGAGAGCGGTGTGTTTACGCCACAGTCTGCGATGGACAGCATCATGCGGCGTAAAGAGGCGCTTTTATGCTCTTAGGCTGCCTTATAGGGCTGGCCGATATGGTCCATGACCTCGCCAAACCACTTGGTCGACAGATCGAAGTGCTTGCCGCCCTTGATGCGCGGGAATTCGATCGTGCGCAGCTTTCCGCCCTGGTCCTCGTCGTGGCCGGTAACGCCGGAGACCTTGTTCAGCGCGCTTTCCACGGCCAGATCGACCATGCCCTGAATAAGGCGCAGGTCCTCACCATTGGCGGGTGCGGAGCGAGCGTAATAGCCTGACTTCTGCACCATGGTTCGTTCAGCGCCGATGAGGCTGGCAAACTGCTTCTGGAACCAGCCGCCGACATTAATCGTGTCGATCTTGACGTGACCGAAGGCATCGCGCTTGACGGTTTCGCCGGATGCTTCGCGCTCGGCAACGATCGAATCAAGGCCTGCACCTTCGGAGACGAATAGGGTGACGAAGCCTGTCTTTTCCATTGTTTTCTTCAGGCGCTCGGCTTCTGCTTCGATATCGAAGGCCATTTCCGGCAGGTAGAGGCCGTCGATGCTCTTGAGCTGCTCGCCCATTAGCAGGCCTTCGACATATTCATTGCCGCTGGTCTTCTGGATATAGGCGCGGGCGGTGGCCGCAGTCAGCCAGCCGCAGTGGCGGCCCATGACTTCGTGAATGACGAAGGTTTTGGGTGCGGCACTCTGCTCGTTGCTGACATTATCGAAGAAGTTCGCGCCGACTTCGGCTGCCGTCCATGCACCCAGCGACTGCTTGATGGGAACGACGTCGTTATCGACCGTCTTCGGCAGACCAACGACAGTGAGGTTATAGCCGTTGGCGCCGAGATAGGCCGCAAGATCGGCGGCTGTCGTGTTGGTGTCATCGCCGCCGATGGTGTGAAGAATGGTGACGCCATCCTTCGCGAGACGATCTGCCGCGACAGCCAAGGGATTTTCGCCTTCCTTGACGAGGCCGCGCTTGGCACAGTCGGCAGCGTTGGTCAGCTTCACGCGGCTGTTGCCGATGGGCGAGCCGCCGTAACGGTGCAAGAGAGGCGCCTTCTCGCGCATATCCTTGGTGATCTCGACGCTGTCGCCCAGGAGCACGCCCTGATAACCGGAGCGGTACGCCACGATATCGATGTCAGGAGCAATGTCGCTGTAGCGTTCGATCAGCCCGCCCACGGCGGAAGAAAGGCAGGGCGCGAGACCACCTGCGGTCAACATTGCGACTTTCTGTTTAGCCATCGTGGCTCTCCTTCGAGTTCTTTGCAAAGATGTCGTGGCAAATGGATGCGTGACAGAATGTGGCATGTAAAGTGAATTTCTCAAGAAAATCGCGGAATTTCAAAGCGATTGAATGAGTTAGCCGATATAATCGTTTCAATTGACGCGCGACCTTCGGCGGTCATCTCAGCCTGTGGAAAACCGATTTGGCGTTCTCGACGTATTAGCAATTCAAGTCAGTCGATATGATCGCAAGATGAAGAAAAGTTAATGGCATGCGACCGTTATGCATATTGCATTCAGCAAATCGGGCCTTATGCTTGGAGAAATGATGTACGATTTCGCGTGTTTGCAACTTTCATCGCTGTGGGAACGGCTGCTCGGCGCAATCGGCGATGCAGCAGGCAACGTGCTTGGACGCGTGATCGAGGCTGTCAGAACCGTCTTCGAAGGTGACCCGGAAACCCGTCGTCAGGTGTCTTTCTCCGTTGCGATCATCGCGCTGTCCGCCAAAATGGCGAAGGCCGATGGCATGGTCAACGATGCCGAAGTCAAAGCTTTCCGTCAGATATTCGACTTTCCTGAAGAGGAAGCCAAGAACGTTGCGCGGCTCTATAACCTCGCACGTCAGGACGTTGCCGGTTACGAAGCCTATGCCGAGCGGCTGTCCGGCCTGTGCGGTTCGGGCGAACAGAATTGCGACATGCTGGAAAGCGTGATCGACGGGCTGTTTCATATCGCCAAGGCCGATGGCTTGATTCATGAGCGCGAAATGGCGTTTCTGGGCCGCATCGCAGAGATTTTCAGAATCACCGAAGATCATTTCGAAATGATCATGGCGCGGCACGTGCATATGGAAGGGCGTGACCCTTACCGCGTGCTGGGCGTTTCGCCGGGCGACGACTTCATGGATATTCGCAAGCGTTATCGTTCGCTGGTGGCCGAACACCACCCGGATAAGCTGATTGCGCGTGGCGTGCCGATGGAACTGCATGCGGCAGCCAATGAACGCATGGCGGCGTTGAATGCGGCCTATGCGGCCATCGAGAAAGAACGCCGCGTCGCATGAGTGACTTCACTGCGGACTATAAGGGCGCGACCGTCGTGCCTTCGCCAAACCATGGCGAACGCATCGATGTGAGCGCGCCCGACATCATCATTCTGCATTATACTGGCATGGGCACCGCAGATAGCGCGCTCTCTTGGCTGTGTAATCCCGAAAGTCAGGTCTCCAGCCATTACTTCGTCTTTGAAGATGGCCGGGTGATGCAACTTGTGCCGGAAACGCGCCGGGCATGGCACGCGGGCAAAAGCGTCTGGGATGGCGCAAACGATATCAATTCGCGCTCTATCGGTATCGAGATTGCCAATGCCGGGCATCCGGCGGGGTTGCCGGACTTTCCTGAGGCGCAAATCCGTGCCGTTATCGAATTATGTCGCGATTGCGGCGAGCGGTGGTCCATCGCGCCGGAACGGGTGCTGGGGCACTCCGATATCGCGCCGGTGCGCAAGATCGATCCAGGCGAAAAGTTTCCGTGGGACGTGTTGTCGCAGAACGGTGTCGGCCACTGGGTTCTGCCAGCAACCATTGGCGGTGGCAGGTTCTTTCAGCGGGGCGATAGCGGCCAGCCGGTGGAGGCGCTGCAATCCATGCTTTCGCTGTATGGATATGGCGTTGAAATAACAGGCCATTATTGCGAGAAAACCGAAGGCGCGGTGGCGGCATTCCAGCGCCATTTCCGGCCTGCTTTGGTGGATGGCATTGCCGATTTTTCCACCATCGACACGTTGCACCGCTTGATCTCCGAGTTGCCGAAATTTCGCGCCGTTTAGGCACGATTTTCGGAAAATCCTTCCCATATCCGTGGATCGGCAATCGATATTTTGCGCTTTGCCACAGTATATCCTTAATGCGCCACTTAATACGCCTCATCAACCCGCGACCGGTTTCAGTGAGAGACCCAAGTCGCCAGTATCAATGATGAAGACGTGCGCCGGATCGTTTCGATGATCTTCCTGACTTGAGCGCTATTGCGGGCGAATTTCGCAGTCTTCACGGTCGGAGACCATTTATACTAATGAGAAGAATGATTGTTGCTGTTTCGGCTTGTCTCGCCATGCTTGCCGCACAGAGCGGACCTGTTTTTGCCAAGGACGACGTGAAGACCAAGACGGTCACTCTGGAGACCTATTTCCGCAAGCCTGGCTACCCCATCCCCGAAAAGACGCTTCCAACCGGTCTGAAGAATAACTACTCCGATCTCATCGTCAAATATGCCAAGCGTTATGGCGTGCCGACCAATTTGGCCCACGCCGTCGTTTCCGTCGAAAGCAAGTTCAACCCCAGGGCACGCGGCAGTGCCGGTGAGGTTGGTCTCATGCAGATCAAGCCCGCCACGGCCCGGATGATGGGCTATCGCGGCACGACGAAAGCGCTTTACGATCCCGAAACCAACATACGCTGGGGCATGCAATATCTGGCAACCGCGCACCAACTGGGTGGCGGGCAGGTATGCGACACTATTCTGCGCTATAATGCAGGCCATGGCGCCACGCGGATGAACCCGGTTTCGAAGCGCTATTGCGGCAAGGTGCAGGCGATTTTGGCAGGCTAGATGCATTCCACCGCTGTCATTCCTGTGATCGTCGCAGGAATACGGTAGACGCGCGTCTGCGTGGCTGTAAAAAGTCTTTTCAGCCCACGGGTTTGGGCGGGGACCGTGGGGACGCGAAAAATGGCGGATTTCAAATATATCGTCGTCGGTGCTGGCATGATGGGGGCTGCTGCGGCACGCCATCTTTCGGCGCGAACGGACGGCGTGGCCTTGATCGGACCTGCCGAGCCGCTGGACATCAAAAGCCACAAGGGCGTGTTTTCCAGCCATTACGATGAAGCCCGTATTACCCGCGGTTTCGATGGTGATCCCGTCTGGGCGGAACTGGCGAAACGCTCGATTGCCCGTTACGCCGAGATCGAAGCCAAGAGCGGTGTTCGTTTCTACCACGAAGCGGGGTGCCTCTTTACCGGAAACGGCAAAGGGCTTGGTGGCGATTACGTAGCGGGGGCCATGGCGGCGCGGGACCGGCTGGGGCTTGTGGTTGAGGAATATGCTGCCTCGCAGATCGGGACCCGGTTCCCGATGTTTGCTTTGCCCAGAGATCACGATGGCTGGTTCGAGCCGCGCAACGCCGGTTATGTCAATCCACGCGCGCTGGTGAAGGCGCAGGTCGCGATCGCCGAACGCCAGGGTACGTCGCTGATTCGCGAGACTGTGGTGAGCGTCGATGACACGGCCTCCGGTGTGGAGGTTGTCACGAACGAGGGGCAACGCTACACGGCGGACAAGGTGATCGTGGCGGCGGGCGGCTTCACCAATATGGCCGATCTGCTGCCGTCCAACGTCGATATGGCGGCGACGGGCCGCACCATTGCATTTTTCGAACTGGATGAGCAGAAGCAGCGCGATTTCGCGGGAATGCCATCGACCATCGTCCTGGCGGAAAATGCCGATGACATCGTCTATATCCTGCCGCCGGTGCTGTATCCCGATGGCAAGACCTACCTGAAAATCGGCGGCGAAAGCGAGAAGGGTAGGCTGGAGACGCTTGATGAGGCGGTGCGCTGGTTCCACTCCGATGGCACGGCGAGCGAGGTGGCGTTTCTGGTGAAGCGGGCTGTCGAGCTTATGCCGAAGCTGGAGGGGTGCCCGGTCACGTCAGGCTCCTGCGTCGCGTCGATTACCCGCACTGGCTATCCCTATATCGGCTATACGCAGTCTTCGAACATTGCCGTGTTGACGGGTGGAAACTTTGTTTCGGCGAAGTCTTCCGATGAGATCGGGCGGTTGGGGGCATTGCTACTGCTGGATGGACAACTGACGGAAGAGGATTTTGCGGGGCAGGTGGGGCCAGTGTTTGTTTGAGGCGGGTTCGATGGTGAAGGTCGGCGAGTGTGGCTCACCCCCCTCTGTCCTGCCGGACATCTCCCCACAAGGAGGGAGATCGGCTGGGCGCACTAACTTCTGTTCAGTCTCAACGTACGAATTGGCCGAAAGCTAACCGCGATTCAATCTCCCCACCTGTGGGGGAGATGTCCGGCAGGACAGAGGGGGGTAAGCCACACCCACCGACCTTCACCATCAAACCCAAAACCTCTGGAATCGATTCCGCAAACCGCTACAACTCCTTGTAACAGAGTCTAAAATCAGTGAGCTCGAACATGGCAACTCAGTTCAAATATATCGTGGTCGGTGCGGGCATGATGGGGGCTGCTGCGGCGCGGCATCTGACTGGAAAGTCGGATGGCGTCGCGCTGATCGGACCCGGCGAGCCTGCGGATATCAAGAACCACACCGGTGTTTTTGCCAGCCATTATGATGCGGCGCGTATTACCCGTACCATCGATGGCAATGCGGATTGGGCGCGGCTGGCCAATCGGTCGATTGCCCGATACGCCGAAATCGAGCGCGAGAGCGGCGTGGAATTTTACGGTGAGGTTGGTTGCCTGATCGTTGGCAAGAAACGCGGCGCCGGCTTTGACTATATCGAGAATGTTTGCGCGGCGGCGGAGACGCTGGGTGTCGAGATCGAGATTCTAGATGATTCGGTGCTGGCGGATCGCTTTCCCTATTTTGCGTTCGAGAGTGGGTGCGAAGGCGTGTTCGAGAGGCGCAACGCCGGATGGGTCAATCCGCGTGAGATGGTGCGGGCGCAGATCGTCAGCGCTGAAAAGCGTGGCGTGACGCGGATCGATGACATTGCCGTCAGCGTGCGGGAAGACGGCGGTGTTGCGACGGTGACGACCGCGTCCGGCCATATCTATACGGCAGAGAAAGTAATCGTCGCGGCGGGCGGTTTTTCCGTTGCCGAGGGGTTGTTGCCGCAGAAGCTTGAGATGCAGGTCAATGGCCGCACCGTCGCATTCTTTGAAATTCCAGACCAGGAACTGCATCGCTACGCGGGCATGCCATCGCTGATCTATGAGCCAGCCGATCCGCGCAAGCACATCTATCTCTTGCCGCCGGTGCGCTATCCCGATGGCAAGACCTATCTCAAGATCGGCGGTGAGCCTGTCGACATCGTCTTGAACGGCGACCGCGAAATCCGTGACTGGTTTCGCTCCGGTGGAAGCGCCAAGGTGCGCGATGATTTTTCCGAGATCATCGAAACGCTGATCCCTTCCATTGATCGCTCGCGGATATCGATGGCGGCTTGCGTGACATCTTATACGCCGAGCGGCTTTCCGGCGATCGGCTATACGGCGTCGCCAGGCATCGCCGTTCTGACCGGCGGCTGCGGCGCGGCGGCCAAGAGTTCCGATGAAATCGGGCGGCTGGGCGCTGAGCTTCTGGTCGAAGGGCGGATCATCGATACGGAATATGCTGCGGATTTCGCGCCTGCTTTCTCTGCGTAATGATCCGTTCGCGGATTTTCCGGTGGCTTTCGTTTCTGAACCCGTCTAAGGAGCCCCTGCCAGTTGGCCGGGCAGCCGCGCTTTACCAATGTCGAAAGACGGTAGGGTGAGGAAAGTCCGGGCTCCACAGAAACACGGTGCCGGATAACGTCCGGCGGGGGCGACCCTAGGGAAAGTGCCGCAGAGAGTAGACCGCCACTTTTATAGTGGTAAGGGTGAAAGGGTGGGGTAAGAGCCCACCGCGCCGCTGGTAACAGGGGTGGCATGGTAAACCCCACCGGGAGCAAGACCGAATAGGGATAACGCGGGATGCGCGCAAGCGTATCTACAGCCGGTTTTTGGGCGAGTTATCCGGGTGGGTTGCGAGAGGCGGCGTGCAAATGCCGTCCCAGATGAATGGCTGCCACGTTCCGGGTCAAACCGGGGCCATACAGAACCCGGCTTACAGGCCAACTGGCAAATTCCTTTTTAATACAGGCTCTTAGGAGTCGACCTCCCTCATCGTATATAAGTATTTGTTATTGCTTCTAAAATAAGATTTTAGGGGCGATTTTTTATTGTCGTTGCTCAAGCCCTTGAATGAACACGGTAAACCATTCGTTAAACTTAACGGGATATGAATACTCGATCCGAGGCTGGTATCCCGCCGGCTTCTCCCATTGACGCCCAAAGTGTCCCATGGTATCCCAAATGCACACCACAAAGGGTCGTGTTTTTGACCCGCAATCTCTGAAACGGAGAGGCCTGCAAGGGTCCGATGGGCATTACGTCCTACCGGTCAGCGATGTGTCGTGCGTAACGGTGTTGCCGGTCGGTGCAAGCTTTGGCTCTGCATTTGGCGGCTTTGGCGAGTTTAAGAATGGGTCGCTTTTTATCGAACGTGACAAACAGGATCGACGCCAAGGGGCGCGTTTCGGTTCCGTCGCTGTTTCGCTCGGTGCTGGCGGACCGTGGCATTCAGGAGCTTTATTGTCTCCAGGATTTTGCATTTCCAGCCATCAGCGTGGGTGGTCCGGACTTGCTCGAACGATACGAACGGCAGATCGCTTCCATGGATGCGTTCTCGCCGGAGGCGAACGCGATGTCGCTGCTGGTCCACGGCGGCGGCATTTTCATGAAGCTCGATGCCGAAGGGCGATTGATGGTGACGGATTTCATTCGGGAATTCGCCAACATCACCACCGAGGTTACCTTTGTGGGTCGAGCGGATCATTTTCAGTTGTGGCAGCCGGACGCGTTTCACGAGGCGCAGAAGGCGGCAAGAACGGGGCGCGGTTTTACCGCTGGTCGCCCCGTATAGGACGGGGAAACGGAATGACGGCGAATTCTGGCGGACGATCTTCTGAAGCCAGTGGCGGACCGGTTCGCCACATTCCGGTTCTTCTCCATGAAGTCCTGGGCGCTCTCGAGCCAGCGCCGGGCAAAATCATTCTCGACGGCACCTTCGGTGCGGGCGGATACACCCAGGCCATTCTCGACCAGGGCGCCAATGTCATCGCGCTGGACCGTGATCCCAACGCCATCGCAGGCGGGCAGGACATGGTTGCTGCCAATGGCGGTCGCCTCTCGCTCATCCAGTCGCAGTTTTCCAATCTTTCCGCGCATGTGCCGGCCGATGGTCTCGACGGTCTTGTGCTCGATATCGGCGTGTCCTCCATGCAGATCGATGAGGCCGAACGCGGCTTTTCGTTCCAGCGGAATGGTCCTTTGGATATGCGCATGTCGGCATCCGGCGTTTCGGCGGCCGATGTCGTCAACCGCGCCAAGGTGTCCGATCTCATTCGCATCTTCGGATTTCTGGGCGAGGAAAAGCAGCCGGGCCGCATTGCCCGCGCCATCGAAAAGAAGCGTGCCGAAGAGCCGTTTCGGACCACCCGTGATTTGGCCGGATTGATCGAAATCGTGACGCCACGCAAGGCCAAGGACAAGATCCATCCCGCCACCCGTGTGTTTCAGGCACTACGCGTCTTTGTCAACGATGAGCTGGGCGAGTTGGCGCAGGCCTTATTTGCCGCCGAGCGCGCCTTGAAGCCGGGTGGTCGGCTCGTGGTCGTCACCTTCCATTCGCTGGAAGACCGAATCGTCAAGAAATATTTCGCCGATCGTTCCGACCGTGCGACGGGCTCGCGCCATATGCCGATGGTGGCCGCAAAGTCGGCGATTTTTGACGCCGTGGGCAAGTCGATGATTGCGGCAAGCGACGAGGAAGCGGAGATCAATCCGCGCGCCCGGTCCGCCAAGCTGCGGGCAGGCGTTCGCACCACGGCACCGGTTCGGCCTGCGGATCTGTCGATCTTCGAGCTGCCTGATCTCGCCAGCCTAGCAAAGATGGGAGGTTGATATGCTGCGTACCTTCGATTTCGTTCTCATGGGTGTGATGGTGGCTGCGGCTGTCGTGACCTATTCCATCAAGCATCAGGCTGATTTGAAGCTGGATTCCGTGCGCAAGCTGGAAGCCGAAATCAAGCTGGAGAAGGACACGATCGATCTACTGCGGGCGGACTGGGCGCTTTTGACCCAGCCGAACCGTCTGCACCGTCTCGTCAACGCCTATCAGGGCGATCTGGCGCTGGCGCCGACGCAGCCGACGCAGCTTTCGCAGCCGAAGGAATTGCCGATGCTGCGCTCGCAATTGCCGCAGCCGCCGGAGCCTGTCGGCATGAGCGTTGAAGATGTTATTGCGGCTGCGATGAGCGGCTCCAAGCCTGGCGCAACATTGGGTGGTGTAAAACCCAAATCACCACCAGCCGGGCAGATTGCGGTGAGTGGTGGTGTTCCGGTGCCGCAGCCTCGTGCGCGGGCGGTTCGCCCGTCACAACCCATGCCGGTGGCGCGTACCCAGCAGGGTGACGAAACTGGTGACATGGATGAAACGATAACTGGATCGGTGGACTGATGTCTTTTCTGTCTCGCGTCATGGTTCTGAAAAGCAGGGCTCATTTTTCCGCAAGCACCAGTGGCTTTGCCGACCATGCCGCTTTTGAAGGCGCGCGCAAACGCCGCGCCACCCAGGCCAAGACACGCGTCGGTCTGCTGATTGTCGGCTTCATCGCGTTTTATGGCGTAGTCGGTGGCCGTCTGGTTCAATACGGCATGACACAGCCGGAAACGGTGTCCAGCATCGCGCCCGCAGACCGGCTGATGGCCTCGCGCCCCGATCTTCTGGATCGCAACGGCGAAGTGCTGGCAACCGATATTCGCACGGTCTCGCTGTTTGCGGAGCCGCATCGCATCGTCGATGTCGATGAAGCCATCGAGAAACTGCAAACGGTTCTGCCCGATCTCGATACGCGCGGCACCTATCAGAAGCTGAAATCCGAATCGCGCTTCCAATGGCTGCGCCGTCAGTTGACGCCCAAGCAGCAGAGCCAGATTTTGGCGCTCGGCATTCCCGGCATTGGCTTTCGTCCCGAAAAGCGCCGTTTCTATCCCGGTGGGCATACCGCAGCTCACGTCGTCGGTCACGTCAATATCGACAACCGCGGCGTGGCTGGCATGGAGCGCTATCTCGACAATCAGGGTCTGGCAGACCTGACCGCTCTTGGCATGACCTCGGACCAGCCTCTGGAGCCGGTCAAGCTGTCGATCGATCTGCGTGTGCAGGCCATTGTTCGCGAAGTCGTGGCCGACGCCATTCAGAAGTTTAAGGCAATTGGCGCTGGCGCTGTCGTCATCAATGTTCATACCGGCGAAATTCTCGCCATGGCATCGCTGCCGGATTACGACCCCAACAACCCTGCCGAAGGCGCAAAAGAAGGCTGGCTGAACCGCATGTCGAACGGCACGTTCGAAATGGGTTCGACCTTCAAGTCCTTTACCATCGCCATGGGTCTGGATTCCGGCAAAGTCCACATCAACGATATGTTCGATGCGCGTGCGCCGATCCGCATCGGTGGCTTCACCATCAAGGATTTCCACGGCAAGGGTCGCATGCTCTCCGTTCCGGAAATCTTCCAGTATTCGTCCAACATTGGTACGGCCAAGATTGCCGATACGGTCGGTATCGAAGGGCACAAGGAGTTTCTGACGCGGCTTGGTCTTCTGAGCAAGATGCAAACGGAACTACCGGAAATCGCCATGCCATCGCAGCCGCGCGTGTGGAAAAAGATCAACTCGGTGACCATCTCCTTCGGTCACGGTGTCTCCACCACACCCTTGCAAACGGCGATTGCCGGTGCCGCCCTGGTCAATGGCGGCAAGCTGATCGAGCCGACCTTTCTGCCACGCACGGTGGCGCAGGCCGATCAGGTTGCCAAGCAAGTCTTGCAGCCGGGTGCCAGCAAGGACATGCGCTTCCTGTTCGAATGGAATGGCGTCAACGGTTCTGGTCGTAATGCGCGCGTCGAAGGCTTCAACGTGGGCGGCAAGACCGGCACGGCCGACAAGGTCGTCAATGGTCGCTATGTTCACGACAAGAACTTCAACGCCTTCCTGTCTGCCTTCCCGATGGATAAGCCGGAATATGTGGTTCTGTCCTTCATCGACGAGCCGAAGACGGACAAGGGCAATGGCGCGGCACTGGCCGGTACGTCTGCGGCACCGATGGTGCACGATATCATCACCCGTTCCGCAGCCATTCTTGGCGTGAAACCGAAGTTCGGCAAGGATGGTTCGGCCTTGCTGGTGTCTTATTGATTGGTACATCTCATGACGGACCGGCGAATCGCGCCGGGGGGACAAGACGGACATATCGATGAATTTGCGAGACCTCTCGGGGGCTGAGTTCCCCGAACTGAACGAGTTGCTGCGGACAGACGCCGGAGCGCTGGATATTACCGGGATTACGGCTGACAGCCGCAAGGCCCAGCCAGGATCGCTGTTCGTGGCGGTGGCCGGAACCAAGGCGGATGGCAGCACTTACGTGCAGGACGCCGTGGCCAAGGGTGCCGTCGCTGTCGTATCCAGCCATGCCATGGATGCAGGCGTACCGGTTCTCGTTGTCGCTAATCCGCGCCGTTATCTCTCTCTTTCTGCCGCTCGCTTTTATGGCAAACAGCCCGAAACCATGATTGCCGTGACCGGCACGGCGGGCAAGACCTCCGTCGCCTCCTTCATTCGCCAGATTTGGAAGTCCGCGGGCCATGCGGCAGCGCAGATCGGTACCACAGGTTTGATCGCGCCGGGTCGCGAGGACTATGGTTCGCTAACGACGCCTGATCCAGTTTCGCTGCATGCGCTCTTAGCAGAATTGGCCGACGAAGGTGTGACCCACGCGGCGATGGAAGCCTCCAGCCATGGCCTCGACCAGCGCCGTCTGGATGGCGTGAAGCTTGCCGCTGCCGGGTTCACCAATCTCGGTCGGGACCATATGGATTACCATCCCACCATTGAAGACTACATGGCCGCCAAGATGCGGTTGTTCGATACGCTTCTGCCGAAGGGTTCGCCTGTCGTCATCTTCTCTGACGATGCATGGTCGGACCGCGCTATCGAGGTCGCGAGAGCCGCGGGCCATGATGTGCGCACCGTCGGTCGCAAGGGTGATTATCTGACGCTGAAGCGCGTCGAACATTTCCGCCACAAGCAGATGATCGAAGTGCATCATCAGGGCAAGATTTACGAAGTCGATATTCCGCTGGCCGGTGATTTTCAGGTGGCCAATGCGCTTGTTGCCGCAGGGCTTGCGATCTCGACCGGTGTTTCGGCTTCGGTGGCGCTCAAGGCGCTCGAGAAACTGGTGGGTGCTGCTGGCCGTCTCGAACTGATCGGCCAGACGAAGAACGGCGCGCTGGCCTATGTGGATTATGCCCATAAGCCGGATGCGCTGGAAAATGTGCTGACCTCGGTGCGGCCGTTCACATCCGGTCGCATCATTACGGTTTTTGGCTGCGGTGGAGACCGCGACAAGGGCAAGCGCCCGATCATGGGCGAAATCGCGACACGTCTGTCCGACATCGTCATCGTGACGGATGACAATCCGCGCTCGGAAGAGCCGCAGACCATCCGTTCTGAAATCATGGCGGCGGCGCCCGGTGCGCTGGAAATCGCCGATAGGGCAGAGGCTATACGCCATGCCGTTTCGCTGCTGGGCAGCGGGGACACTTTGATCGTAGCGGGCAAGGGGCATGAGGAAGGTCAGATTGTTGGCGGCGTGACGCTGCCATTTTCGGACCATGAACAGGTGCGTACTGCGCTGGAAGGACTGAAGATTTGAACTGGTTATGGACAGTACCGGATATGGTCGCCGTCATGGCAGGCCGTCCGGTCGGCAACCTGCCGCAAGGCATTACGGGCATTTCCATCGATAGCCGCACGGTGCAGGAAGGCGAAGCCTTTTTCGCCATCAAGGGCGACCGGGTGGACGGCCATGATTATGCAAGTTTCGCCGTCGCCAATGGCGCCGGACTTCTGGTGGTGTCGGAATCCAAGCTGCCAGCGCTGGGACGACTGACCGTGCCGATGATCGTGGTGGAAGACGTTCTGGCTGCCTTGGTCAAGCTTGGCATCGCTGCCAGAGAGCGGACATCGGCGCGCATCATCGCCATCACCGGTTCGGTCGGCAAGACGACCACGAAGGAAATGCTGCGCCAGGTTCTGGCACCTTCGGGCCGGGTCCATGCGGCTGTGTCTTCCTTCAACAACCATTGGGGCGTGCCGCTGACCTTGGCGCGTATGCCGGCGGATACGGAATTCGGCATTTTCGAAGTCGGCATGAACCATGCGGGCGAAATCAGCCCTTTGGTCAAGCAGGTGAAGCCGCATCTGGCGATCATCACCACCATCGCAGCGGCTCATCTGGGCAATTTCAACAGTCTAGAAGAGATCGCTGCTGCCAAGGCTGAAATCTTCGAGGGTGTTCTGCCCGGTGGCGCTGTCATTCTCAATCATGACAATGCCCAGTTCGAGCAGCTGGAACGGGCGGCATTTGATGCGGGCATCGAGCATGTTCTGACCTTCGGTCAACATGCCAAGGCCGACTTCCGCCTTGCCGATTATGAGAACACGCCCAACGGCTCCACCATCTGGGCCATCATCAACGGTGAAACCAGCGAATTGCATATCGGTGCTGCTGGCCGCCACATCGCCGAAAACGCCATGGCTGCCATCGGCACGATTGCCGTCTTGGGCGCGGACCTCGACAAGGCCTTTACAGCGCTTGGGACTTTGGAAGCCGTGAAGGGCAGGGGGCAGCGTCATCGCCTGTCCGTGGGCGAAGGCTCGTTTCTCTTGATCGATGAGAGCTACAATGCCAATCCGGCCTCCATGCGGGCTGCCATTGCGCTTTTGGCCGCAGCCGAGGTTAAGGGCGATGGACGGCGTGTGGCCGTGCTGGGCGACATGCTTGAGATGGGAGAGTTCTCTGCCGAGGTGCATGAGGAATTGTCCGGCCCGCTTCTGTCGGCTGGCATCGAGCATGTGTGGCTTGCAGGTGAGTCGATGGCGGCTCTTCGCGATGCACTGCCGGAAAGCGTCAATGTTGCATGGTTTCCCACCACCGCCGAATTGAATGAATTCGTCCTGAAATGGGTTCAGCCGGGCGATGTCTTGATGATAAAATCGTCACTTGGCATCGGTTTCGGCAAGATCGTAACGGCCCTTCTTGACAAGTATCCGGCATTCCCCGAGACGGAACGCCAAATCTAGAGCATCGATATCCATCACCGAATGCGGTCTTGGGCTATCCGGTGCTGAAACAAAAACGTGGAGCGGCGCGGGCTCACCTTATCGGCCCGCCGCTTCAATCGGCCTTTTGAAAGGGCAAACATGCTGATCTGGCTCGTTGAACTGTCGGACAAAGTTCAAATCTTCAACCTGTTCCGGTACATTACCTTCCGGGCCGGTGCTGCACTGTTTACCTCGGCCCTCATCGTCTTCCTGTTTGGCCCCGCCATCATCAATTCCCTGCGCATCCGCCAGGGCAAGGGTCAGCCTATCCGTGCCGATGGTCCGCAGACGCACTTCAAGAAGGCCGGTACGCCGACCATGGGCGGCTTGATGATCCTGGCGGGTATCCTTGGCGGCTCGCTGCTGTGGGGCGACCTCTCAAATGTTTACGTCGTCTCGGTTCTGATGGTGACGCTCGGCTTCGGTGCCATCGGCTTTTACGACGACTATCTGAAAGTCACCAAGCAGAGCGACAAGGGATTCTCCGGCAAGGCCCGTCTCGGTATCGAATTCGTCATTGCCGCGATTGCCGTGTTCTTCATGATGGAGGTCGCACTGGCAACGGCGCCACATGGCGGCACGCTGGGAAGCTCGATCGCCTTTCCGTTCTTCAAGGAGTTCGTGGTCAATCTTGGCTATTTCTTCGTGCTGTTCGGTGCCTTCGTCATCGTCGCCGCTGGGAATGCGGTGAACCTGACGGATGGTCTCGATGGTCTGGCCATCGTCCCGGTCATGATTGCGGCCGCAACCTTCGGCGTCATTTCCTACCTCGTCGGAAACGCGATTTTCGCCAACTATCTCCAGATCAACTTCGTACCTGGCACAGGTGAGCTTGCCGTTATCGTCGGTGCTGTCATTGGCGGGGGGCTTGGTTTCCTGTGGTTCAATGCGCCGCCTGCGGCCATCTTCATGGGCGATACAGGATCGCTGGCGCTGGGTGGCCTGATCGGTTCCATCGCAGTGGCCGTCAAGCACGAGATCGTCATGATCATCGTCGGTGGCCTGTTCGTCATGGAAACGCTATCGGTTATCATTCAGGTGTTCTGGTTCAAGCGCACCGGCAGACGCGTGTTCCTGATGGCACCGATCCACCACCATTTCGAAAAGAAGGGCTGGACGGAAAGCCAGGTTGTTATCCGCTTCTGGATCATCTCCGTTGGGCTTGCGATGCTGGGCCTTGCCACGCTTAAACTGAGATAATCGCATGATCCCTGTCACCTCACTTGCTGGACAAAAGGTTGCCCTCTTCGGTCTCGGCGGCTCAGGCCTCGTTACCGCACGGGCGCTGGTGGCTGGTGGTGCTGAGGTCACGGCATTCGATGACAATCCCGATAGCGTCGCCAAGGCTCAAGCCGAAGGCATACCGACAGCCGATCTTCGCACACTGGACTGGTCGAAGCTTGCCGCTTTCGTTCTGGCGCCCGGTGTGCCGCTGACTCATCCCAAGCCGCACTGGTCGGTCGATCTGGCCCGCGCCGCAGGTGTGGAGGTGATCGGCGATATCGAACTCTTCGTGCGCGAACGCCGTGCACATGCGCCGGATTGCCCCTTCATCGCCATTACCGGCACCAACGGCAAATCCACGACGACTGCGTTGATTGCACATATTCTGACATCGTCTGGTCGCGATACGCAGTTGGGTGGCAACATCGGCACGGCGATCCTCAGCCTCGAACCTCCGAAAGCACAGCGTCTCTATGTGGTTGAGTGCTCTTCCTACCAGATCGATCTCGCGCCGACGCTGAACCCGACCGCAGGCATTCTGCTCAACCTGACGCCTGATCATCTCGACCGTCACGGCACGATGCAGCATTATGCCGATATCAAGGAGCGGCTGGTTGCAGGCAGCGATACGGCCGTCGTTGGTGTCGATGACAGCTATTGCACGTTGATTGCCGACCGCATCGAGCGCGCCGGTGTCACGGTATCGCGTATCTCCAAACGCAATGTCGTCGCCAATGGTCTTTATGCCGAGGGAAGCCGGATCATGAAGGGTGAGAACGGCACGTCGTCGCTTCTGGTAGATCTCGACGGTATTGCGACCCTGCGCGGCAGCCACAACGCACAGAACGCGGCTGCGGCCATTGCTGCGTGCCTTGCTGTCGGCGTTTCGGTGGATGTGGTGAAGGCGGGGCTCAATTCTTTCCCCGGTCTCAAGCACCGCATGCAGCCGGTCGGTCGCCGCGGCAACGTCACCTTCGTCAATGACAGCAAGGCCACCAATGCGGATGCTGCGGCACCGGCCTTGTCCAGCTATGATCGAATCTACTGGATTGCTGGCGGGCTGCCGAAGGCGGGGGGCATCAGTAGCCTTTCGCCGTTGTTTTCCCACATTGCCAAGGCATATCTCATCGGTGAAGCAGCGGCGGAATTTGCCGCGACGCTGGGCGAGGCCGTGCCTTACGAAATCGCCGGAACGCTGGACAAAGCTGTCGAGCATGCGGCAGCCGATGCGCAAGCGGATGGCAGAGACGGAAACATCGTCATGTTATCCCCGGCTTGCGCAAGCTTCGACCAATATAAGAATTTTGAAATTCGTGGTGATTCGTTCGTTTCGCACGTTGCGGCACTTGATGGCGTGACGATATTGGTCGGTTCTCAAAAGGGAGAATGAAGAAATGGTAAGCCGTATAGACCGGGGGCCGGTCGCGGAATGGTTCTGGACCATCGACCGTTTCTTCCTAACTGCGTTCATCGCATTGATGGGCATTGGGCTGATGCTGTCGTTTGCGGCGTCTCCAGCTGTCGCAGAGCGCATCGGCCTCAACAGCTTCTTTTTCGTGGAGCGTCAGGCGATGTTCATGGTGCCATCAGTGGCGATCATGCTCGGCCTGTCCTTCCTCACACCGCGCCAAGTGCGCCGTGTCGCCGTCATCATGCTCATCGTTGCGCTGCTGATGATGATCTTTGCGCTGTTTTTCGGGATCGAAGTGAAGGGCGCGCGCCGCTGGATTTCCATCGGCAGTTTCTCCATTCAGCCGTCCGAATTCATGAAGCCCGCCTTCGTGATCGTCTGTGCATGGCTGTTTGCCGAGCGCGCTCGCCATCCTGAAATTCCCGGCAACCTCTTCGCCATCATCACCTTCGGCATCGTGGCAGCCCTTCTCATCGCCCAGCCTGACTTCGGCCAGACCATTCTGACTTCAGTCGTGTGGGGCGGCATGTTCTTCATGGCCGGTATTCCATGGTTCTGGATCATCATGCTGGGTGGCCTTGGCGTCGGTGGCATCATCACCGCCTATCTGATGCTGCCGCACGTTGCCGGTCGTATCGACCGATTCTGGACGGGCGAGGGCGACACGTTTCAGGTGGATACGGCGCGCGAAGCCATCATTCGCGGCAACTGGTTCGGTCAGGGTCCGGGCGAAGGTATCGTCAAGCGAATCATTCCCGATAGCCACACCGACTTTATCTTCTCGGTTGCGGCGGAAGAATTCGGCATTCTGTTCTGCATGCTGCTGGTCATGATCTTCGCCTTCATCGTGCTGCGGGGCCTCAGCCACGCCTTCAAGGAAAAGGACGATTTCGTCCGCTTTGCGGTCGCTGGTCTGGTGTTGCAGATCGGCATGCAGTCGATGATCAATATCGGCGTCAATCTGGAACTGATGCCTGCCAAGGGCATGACGCTGCCGCTGATTTCCTATGGTGGCTCTTCCATGATGGCGATTTGTGTGACGGCTGGTTTTCTTCTGGCGCTGACCCGCCATCGCCCTGAAAAACGTGCGCAGGAGCGCAGTTTCTTCCGGGTCAATGCAGGCCTTCCTGCGGAGTAAAGAGTATGAGCAAAGGCATCGTTCTGCTAGCCGCCGGGGGAACCGGCGGCCATGTGTTTCCGGCAGAGGCGCTGGCATATGAGTTGAAGGCGCGCGGCTATTCCGTGCATCTGGTGACCGACAGTCGTGCTGAACGTTACGCGGGCAAATTCCCAGCCGATGAAATTCACGTGGTGCCATCCGCCACCATCGGCTCAAAGAACCCTATCTCCGTTGCCAAGGCGCTGCTGAAGCTGTGGACCGGCCTTCGCGCTGCGCGCCGTCTGGTGACAAAGTTGAAGCCGGTCGCCGTCGTCGGTTTTGGTGGCTATCCCACAGTGCCGCCGCTATTGGCTTCCACGGGTCTTGGTGTGCCGTCGATCATCCATGAGCAGAACGCTGTGATGGGCCGCGCCAACAAGGCGCTGGCCAAGCGTGTGAAGGCGATCGCCGGTGGCTTTCTGCCGGAAAACAAGGGCGATTATGCCGACAAGACCGTGACGACCGGCAACCCCGTTCGTCCCGCCGTGCTGACGGCTGCCGACGTGGCTTACGCGCCGTCTGGAGCCGGTGAGCCGTTCCAGCTCGTCGTGTTTGGTGGAAGTCAGGGCGCGCAGTTCTTTTCCGGCGCCGTGCCCGCCGCCATCTGCCTGATGCCGAACGAGATGCGTTCTCGCATTTCGTTGACACAACAGGCGCGCCCGGAAGACAAGGACAGTGTCATCGCCTCCTATGCCAAGCTGGGTGTGAAAGCGGACGTCTCGCCCTTCTTTGGCGACATGGCTGAGCGGATCGCGGGTGCCAATCTCGTCATCAGTCGTTCGGGTGCGTCAACTGTGTCGGAACTCTCCGTCATCGGGCGTCCGTCGGTGCTGGTGCCTTATCCGCATGCTCTCGACCACGATCAGGCCGCCAATGCCGCAGCCCTTTCGGCAGCGGGTGGTGCAAGCGTTATCAAGCAGTCCGAACTGTCTCCGCAAAAACTTTCATCCCTGCTGAGCGATGCCATGAACGATCCTGATCGTCTGGCCAACACGGCGGCGGCTGCCAAAGCCACCGGCAAGCCGGATGCGGCGCAGCGTCTGGCCGATCTGGTGGAAGCGATTGCCGCTGGTCAGTCCGTTCAGCAATTTAAAGCAAAAAATAAAGAAGGAGTGCATCCATGAAGATGCCGAAAGCCATAGGACTCGTCCATTTCATCGGAATCGGCGGCATCGGCATGAGCGGCATTGCCGAGGTGCTTCACAATCTCGGCCACCGCGTGCAGGGCTCCGATCAGGCAGACAGCGCCAATGTGCAGCGTCTGCGTGACAAGGGCATCGAGGTCTTCGTCGGACAGGCTGCGGAAAACCTCGGCGATGCCGAAGTGGTCGTGGTTTCCACGGCGATCAAGAAGAACAACCCGGAGCTTGCGGCAGCACGTGAAAAGCACCTGCCGATTGTTCGCCGTGCCGAAATGCTGGCCGAGCTGATGCGCTTCCGTAATGCCATCGCCATTGGCGGCACGCACGGCAAGACCACGACGACCTCCATGGTCGCAACGCTGTTGGAAGCAGGCAATCTCGACCCAACCGTCATCAATGGCGGCATCATCAACGCTTACGGCACCAATGCGCGCATGGGTGAGGGCGAGTGGATGGTGGTGGAGGCCGACGAATCGGACGGCACCTTCCTGAAACTGCCCGCCGATGTCGCCGTCATCACCAACATCGACCCGGAGCATCTGGACCATTACGGCAATTTCGACGCTGTGCGGGCCGCATTCCGCCAGTTCGTGGAAAACGTGCCCTTCTATGGTTTCGGCGTGTTGTGTATCGACCATCCCGAAGTGCAGACGCTGGTGGGCAAGATCGAAGACCGCAAGGTCATCACCTACGGCGAAAATCCACAGGCCGACGTGCGCTTCTCCAATGTGCGCATTGATGGAACCAAGTCGATTTTCGACGTGGAAATCCGCCGTCGCCGCACCGGCAAGATATTCACTTTCACCGACCTCGTGCTGCCAATGCCCGGTCGTCACAACGTCTCGAATGCGACGGCGGCTATTGCGGTCGCCAATCGCCTCGGCATTTCTGTCGAAGACATCAAGAAGGGGCTGGCCTCCTTCGGTGGCGTCAAACGCCGTTTCACGTTGACGGGCGAATCCAACGGCGTGCAGGTCTTCGACGATTACGGCCATCACCCCGTCGAGATCAAAGCCGTGTTGAAGGCCGCGCGTGAAGCATGCAGCGGTCGCATCATCGCTGTGCACCAGCCGCACCGTTATTCGCGCCTTTCCAGCCTGTTTGAAGATTTTGCGCATTGTTTCAACGATGCCGACACAATTCTTCTTGCTCCGGTCTATGCGGCGGGCGAAGATGCCATCGAGGGTGTGAACTCCGAGACGCTCGTTTCAGCCACAAGAGCTGCGGGCCATCGGGATGCGCGTCATCTCGCCTCCCGCGACGATCTGGCAAAGACAGTTGCAGGCATTGCGAAACCTGGTGATTTCGTGGTTCTTTTGGGAGCTGGTAATATTACGCAGTGGGCGGCAGTGCTGCCCTCAGAATTGGATAGCATTTCAGGAAAGTCTGCATGAGACAGGTGGATGGGGTAAAGTTGCTGGAGAAACTCGGCGACGGAGTAAAGGAACTCAGAGGACGTTTGACGCCGGATTCGCCGATGGATCGCGTAACGTGGTTCAGGGCAGGTGGTCTGGCGGAACTGATGTTCCAGCCCCATGACGTGGATGACCTCATCGCTTTCCTCAAAATCCTGCCGGAAGACGTTCCGCTGACGGTTGTCGGCGTCGGCTCCAACCTGCTGGTCCGTGATGGCGGCATTCCCGGCGTCGTCGTTCGTCTGTCCGCCAAAGGCTTCGGCCAGGTGGAACTGGCAGGCGAAAACCGCATCAAGGCCGGTGCGATCTGCCCGGACAAGCACATCTCTGCGATGGCCATGGATAACGGCATCGGCGGTTTCCATTTCTACTACGGCATTCCCGGCTCCATCGGCGGCGCGCTGCGCATGAACGCCGGTGCCAATGGCGGCGAGACGAAGGATCGTGTCGTCGAGGTTTACGCCGTGGACCGTCAGGGCAATCAGCACACCCTGTCCAATGCGGATATGGGCTACAGCTATCGCCACTCCGAAGCATCCAAGGATCTGATTTTCACAGGTGCCCTGTTCGAAGGCCACCCGGAAGACCGGGCGAAAATCCGCGCTGACATGGACGCCGTTCGCCACCATCGCGAGACGGTTCAGCCGATCCGCGAGCAGACTGGCGGCTCAACGTTCAAGAACCCCGAAGGACATTCGGCCTGGAGCCTCATCGATGAGGCTGGCGGTCGCGGCATGGTCATCGGCGGCGCGCAAATGTCATCGCTGCATTGCAATTTCATGATCAACACCGGTCACGCGACCGGCTACGATCTGGAATATCTGGGTGAAGCGGTGCGCAAGCGCGTGTTCGAACATGCAGGCATTCGCCTGGAGTGGGAAATCAAGCGCCTCGGCCTTTTCATGCCGGGGAGAGAAGTAGAGGCGTTCCTTGGTAGCTGACAATGAAACGATGCCGGGCAGTTATCTGTTGCCCCCGCTTTTGTTTCGTCTAGCCACGTCCAAAGATCGCACTACACTCCAGCCGCTGCGTTTTGCATCTGCTTTCTCAATAACGGTTACGTTGATCGCTCTTGTCCTCAACGTAACCGCACTCAGCACGTTGATTGTCCTAGGATTTGTTCCCAACCCCAAGACAGCTTTATGGGTTGGCAGCACTTTGACCGTTTTCATCACGTTTCCGATCTCCTTCGTGCTGTCGCATATCATCGCCAAGCAGGTAAAATGTCTTTCCATTTCCCATGAGCGCTACAAACATCTCAGCCATACGGATGGTCTGACAGGTCTGCGGAACCGGGCGGGGCTGCATGCCGAGGCAAAGCATCTGGACGAGGACTATTGTCTAGCCTTCTTCGACATCGATCACTTCAAGTCGATTAATGACAATTACGGTCATGCTGCTGGAGATGCAGTGATATCCGGCATCGCACGGCGCATCGCTGAGGCCTTTCCGGCATCGTCGCTTTTGAGTAGGCTCGGCGGTGAGGAGTTCGTGGTTGCAACGTCAAACATTCCGCTCGCCGATTTCTCTGCGTATTGCGAGGCTTGTCGACAGTCGGTTGAGGCTCAGCCTTTTGTGGCCGAGAGCGTTTCCATCAATGTCACGATTTCGATTGGAATCTCGACGCCCAGAAATGATGAGGCGTTCGAGAACGTCATGCACCGTGCCGATGTTGCGCTCTACAGGGCGAAACAATCTGGACGCAATCATGTTGTCGTAGACGACGAACAAAGTCTTGCCGGGTGATCTCTACAAACGAAAACAGCCGGACGATTGATCCGGCTGTTTTGATTTCAAAAGTGAAGATGACGGCTTACACTTCGTCTTTGCGCGACAGCATGATGCACAGCAGGGTGATCAGCGCGGCAACGCAGAGGTAGTAGCCGACGTAGCCCATGCCGTAATTTACCTGCAGCCATGTGGCGATGTAGGGCGCCAGCGATGCGCCGAAGATGCCTGCCATGTTGAAGGTGATGGACGAGCCCGTGTAGCGAACCGTCGTCGGGAAGGGGGCTGCGAGGGCCGTGCCGATGAGGCCGTAGGTCATGCCCATCAATGCCATGGCGAGTGCTGCGAAGAGGAAGATCGAGCCTTCACCGCCGGTCATCAGGCCGGGCAGCAGGAACGAGAAGGCACCGATCAGCACGGTCGTGGCAATCAGGACTTCGCGACGGCCGAAGCGTTCGGCCAGCTTTCCGGCGATGGGAATGAAGATGCCGAAGACGACCGAGCTGACGAGCTGAACTTCCAGTGCGTCGAGGAACGGAATTTTCAGAACCTTGACGTTGTAGGACAGCAGATAGGCCGTGCCGATGTAGAATAGCACGAAGGTTGCCAGCGCCACGAAGGTGCCGAGCAACAGGCTGCGCTTGTGATGGCGGAAGAGTTCGGCAACGGGTACGGCGACGCGCTCTTCCTTGTCGATAGCCTTCTGGAAGGCAGGCGTTTCCGTGATCGACAGACGCACCCACAGACCTACGGCGATGAGGATGATCGACGCGACGAAGGGAATGCGCCAGCCCCAGCTGAGCAAGGCTTCCTGCGACATCAGGTGAAGCAGCAGCCAGAAGACGCCGGAGGAAAGGAAGAGGCCGAGTGGAGCGCCGAGCTGCGGGAACATGCCGTACCAGCTGCGCTTGCCGGGAGGGGCGTTTTCCGTTGCCAGAAGCACGGCGCCACCCCATTCACCACCAAGGCCAAAGCCCTGACCGAAACGGCACAGCGCCAGAAGCAGCGGCGCCAGAACGCCAGCTGTTTCATAGGATGGCAACAGACCGATGATGACGGTTGAAACACCCATGGTCAGAAGTGCAGCGACGAGCGTCGTCTTGCGGCCCACGCGGTCGCCATAATGGCCGAAGACCACGGCACCCAGCGGACGGGCGAAGAAAGCGATGGAGAAGGTGGCGAAAGACGCCAGAAGCGCCGTCATCGGGTCGTTGTTGGGGAAGAACAACGTCGGGAACACGAGCACTGCTGCGGTCGCATAAACGTAGAAGTCGAAGAACTCGATGGTCGTGCCGACCACGCTGGCAGTAAGAACTCGTGCAGGCGAATTTGTCTTTACATCGTTCGGATTTGCAGCGGTCGGCGATACTCTGGATATCGCGTCGGACATTATATTCGTTCCATTGTTAAGTAAGACTTATGACCCTTTACCGGGCTAAGGTTGCGTTAAAGCAATTTTCAAACGTTTGGAACGGTTAAAGCGCAATATCTTGGAAAAAACTTATGTACGGGCGACGTTATAGGAATAGGGCGGTGCTTTGACGGTCGAATTGAGCAGGTTGCGTGATCAGCCTTGGCGTTGCGAAATTTCCCGCATTCCAGCAGACGTGAGGTAAGCGCGCTTTGGTCAGACCGCGACACGCTTACCTCGTTATTGAGGGATGCCCTTATCGTTCAACGGTGTCCCGCTGAGCGAGTGAATTATCCCGGATGACCGCCCGAGCAGCTCTTCGTGATGGGATTGCAGACGTTGGCAAACGAGTTGGTTGCCATGAGATTTGGCGCAGAAAGCAGCGCAATCAGCAGGGTACAAGCAGACATAATCTTCATGATAAAACACCTTTGAAAATGTGTGAAAAAATAAACTTATTACTTTAGGTTGCCTTAATAAGGCATAGCAATCATAAGTTAACTGATGTTTGCCTGTCAAGTTGCGGTTGCACGATTTTCATTTGGGTTCGATGAGAGCCGTTGCACTGCTCCACGCTTGTGTCATTTGAGGACGAAGTCGCTACCGCATGGAGCCAGCCGCATAGCTGCAACACACGGAAGATGGCTGGGGAAAAGCGGTGAATCTTAACGAATCGAACTTGCTTTCCAGGCCGATGCCGGAAGCACGCGCAACGATTTTATTTCATCCCGTTGAAATTCTGAATCTTGCATTGGCTGCAACTCTCTGATTCCAAGGAAGGAATCCGTGCCTTCAGTGATTCTTTAACAAAAATCATGTCGTCGGCGCATTCGGTTAACGAAAGTAAACACTTCATTAACCTTAATGGCGCTTAGTGATTGGCAACGGAGCGGACGAGAGAATCGCAGAACCGATTGATGTTCGGCTGATCTCGTTCAGGTGATTTTGGTGTCAGAGGTTGTCATGAGCGGCAAACACGTAGCTGTTCTTTTGGGTGGGTTTTCTTCAGAGCGGCCAGTCAGCCTCTCGTCGGGAGAGGCTTGCGCATCGGCTCTGGAAGGCGAGGGCTTTCAGGTGACACGTGTAGACGTGGACCGGAATGTTGCCGCGACGCTTTCTGCGCTGCGCCCTGATGTCGTGTTCAATGCGCTTCACGGTCCCTATGGCGAAGACGGCACCATTCAGGGCATTCTCGAATATCTTCAAATTCCCTACACGCATTCGGGCGTCGCGGCATCTTCGCTTGCGATGAACAAGTCCCAGTCCAAGAAGATAGCGGCTGCGGCCGGTATTCCTGTGGCCATCGAGAAAGTTCTCAACCGTTTCGATATCGGCAACGAGCATCCGCTTGCACCGCCTTACGTGGTCAAGCCGGTCAGCGAAGGTTCGAGCTTCGGCGTTGTGATGGTCAAGGAAGACCAGTCGCATCCACCGCAAATCCTGGGATCGAGCGAATGGCGTTACGGCGATTCCGTAATGGTCGAGCGCTACATCCATGGTCGCGAGTTCACCTGCGGGGTCATGAACGGTGAGGCTATGGCCGTGACCGAAGTGATACCGTTGGGTCACGGATTTTACGATTACGACGCGAAATACGCAAAAGGTGGCTCAAAGCATGTCATTCCTGCGGAAATTTCACCAAAAATTTACCAAAAAATCCAATCATTGGCGGTCATGGCGCATCAGGTGATTGGCTGCCGTGGCGTAAGCCGTTCGGACTTCCGCTACGACGACCGTTTCTCAGAAGAAGGCGAATTGATCTGGCTTGAGATAAACACTCAGCCGGGCATGACGCCGACCTCCCTCGTGCCCGAAATGGCAGCTTATGCAGGACAATCCTTTGGTGAGTTTGTCCGCTGGATGGTGGAGGACGCTTCGTGTTCGCGATAACAGGCAAAAAGTCGTCAGTTAAAAAGCGCGAACAATCCGCTTCGGCATCTGTCGATGAGCGGATGGTGTTGCCGCGCCCGCTGCGCAAGGTGTTCCGCTTCGGCGTTTCGCTGGCGACGGGACGTGTCCATATTCCCGCGCATACCGGCACACTGGCAACGGCTGCATTCTTTTCATGCGTCGGTCTCTACGGCATGTCGCTCGGCGGTCACACGAATGTGGTGACGCAGGCAACGACATCGGCTGCGGGCTTTGCAATCGAAGACGTAAAGGTCTCCGGCAATATTCAGACGTCGGAAATCGATGTGTTCCAGCTTCTGGGTCTCGATGGTGCAACCTCGCTGATCGCGCTCGATGTGAATGCTGCGCGCAAGAAGCTGACGGAACTGCCTTGGGTCGAAGATGTGGATGTTCGCAAGATTTATCCCAAGACCATCGAAGTGCGCCTCAAGGAGCGTGAAGCCTTCGGCATCTGGCAGCATGGCACGGAGCTTTCGCTGATCGAAAAGAGCGGCAGCGTCATCGCGCCGTTGCGTGACAATAAATATGCCGGTCTGCCGCTGTTCGTCGGACGTGATGCCGAAACGGGTGCTGCTGGCTTCGTTGATGAACTCGCTGACTGGCCAGAGATTCGCAACCGCGTGCGGGCCTATGTTCGCGTTGCTGGCCGTCGCTGGGATCTGCATCTAGATAATGGCATCGTCGTCAAGCTGCCGGAAGAAAACGTGCCCAAGGCGCTGCAACTGCTGTCGCGCATGGACATGGAAGACAAGGTTCTGTCGCGTGATGTGGCTGCTGTCGATCTGCGTCTTTCGGACCGCACGACCGTGCAGCTGACCGAAGGTGCAGCCGAGCGTCGCCAGAAGGCTGTCGAAGCACGCACCAAAGCGATCAAGTTGGCGGAGAAGAACACATGAGCTTTTTTGGTTCTTCCCACTTCGGTCTCCCGCGGTTGAAGCCTTTGTCGTCCAAGCGCAGCCATGTGGTTTCGGTTCTCGATATCGGTTCCACCAAGGTCGTTTGCATGATCGGTCGTCTCACACCGCGTGAGGAAACCGAAGTGCTGCCGGGTCGTACCCACAAGGTCGAAGTCATCGGCATCGGTCACCAGCGTTCGCGCGGCGTCAAATCCGGCGTCATTGCCGATCTGGATGCGCTGGAAGGCGTCATTCGTCTGGCCGTGGATGCAGCCGAGCGCATGGCAGGTCTCACCGTCGATAGCCTGATCGTCAATGTTTCCGCAGGCCGCATCGCCAGCGACATTTACACCGCCAGCATCGATCTGGGCGGCCAGGAAGTCGAATCGGGCGATCTGCGCAAGGTTCTGATTGCCGCCAGCCAGCAGTCTCTGCGCCAGGATCGCGCCATTCTGCACTCGCTGCCAACCGGCTACTCGCTGGATGGAGAGCGCGGCATTCGCGATCCACTGTCGATGTATGGCGATATGCTGGGCGTGGACATGCATGTGGTGACGGCCGAGCGCACTGCGCTGAAGAACCTGGAACTGTGCATCAACCGCGCTCACCTGTCGGTCGAAGGCATCGTTGCGACACCTTATGCCAGCGGCCTCGCAGCTCTGGTGGACGATGAAGTCGAGCTTGGTTGTGCGGCCATCGACATGGGCGGCGGCACGACGACGATTTCGGTTTTTGCCGAGGGCCGTCTGGTTCACACCGATGCCATCGGTCTTGGCGGACACCACGTCACCACCGATCTGGCGCGTGGCCTTTCGACCCGTATCGAAGATGCCGAGCGCCTGAAGGTCGTTCACGGTTCGGCACTGGCCAACGGTTCCGACGACCGCGACATGATTGCCGTTCCGCCGATTGGCGAGGACGACCGCGACCAGCCTTCGCAGGTGTCGCGTGCTCTCGTCAGCCGCATTGTTCGGGCTCGCATCGAAGAGACATTGGAATTGATCCGCGACCGCATCCAGAAATCGGGCTTTTCCCCGATCGTCGGCAAGCGCGTGGTTCTGACCGGAGGTGCCAGTCAGTTGACCGGCCTGCCGGAAACGGCGCGGCGCATTCTTGCCCGCAACGTTCGCATCGGCCGCCCCATGGGCGTGTCCGGCCTGCCGGTCGCGGCCAAAGGCCCGGCCTTTTCCACAGCCTGCGGGCTGATGATTTATCCGCAGATCGCGGACATCGAAATCCATGCGGCGCAGAACGGAATGTTCTCGCCGTTCGGAACAGGTAGTGGCCGGATAGCCCGCGTAGGGCAATGGCTGAAGGAAAGTTTCTGACCTCTGTCTGCCCATCGGGCAGGGGACTGAGTGACGTTTATTAAGAATTGGCCTGCGGGGCGATGCGGCCAGAGAAAGAAGGAATGTTAAAATGACGATACAGCTGCAAAAGCCGGATATCACCGAGCTGAAGCCACGCATCACCGTTTTCGGCGTTGGCGGTGGCGGCGGTAACGCTGTGAACAACATGATCACGGCTGGCCTCCAGGGCGTCGACTTCGTCGTCGCCAACACGGATGCACAGGCACTGACGATGACGAAGGCCGACCGGGTTATCCAGCTCGGCGTCAACGTTACCGAAGGTCTGGGCGCGGGTTCGCAGCCGGAAGTCGGCCGCGCTGCTGCCGAAGAGTGCATCGATGAAATCATCGACCACCTGAACGGCACGCACATGTGCTTCGTCACTGCCGGCATGGGCGGTGGTACCGGTACCGGTGCTGCTCCCGTCGTCGCACAGGCTGCCCGCAACAAAGGCATTCTGACGGTTGGCGTCGTGACCAAGCCTTTCCACTTCGAAGGCGGTCGCCGCATGCGTCTGGCCGAACAGGGCATCGAGGAACTGCAGAAGTCCGTCGATACGCTGATCGTCATTCCAAACCAGAACCTGTTCCGTATTGCCAACGACAAAACCACGTTTGCCGACGCATTTGCGATGGCTGACCAGGTTCTCTACTCCGGCGTTGCCTGCATTACCGACCTGATGGTGAAGGAAGGTCTTATCAACCTCGACTTCGCCGACGTTCGCTCCGTGATGCGCGAAATGGGCCGTGCGATGATGGGTACCGGCGAGGCTTCCGGCCAGGGCCGTGCCATGCAGGCTGCGGAAGCGGCGATTGCCAACCCGCTGCTCGACGAAACATCGATGAAGGGTGCACAGGGCCTCCTGATCTCCATCACCGGTGGTCGCGACATGACCCTGTTCGAAGTCGACGAAGCCGCGACCCGTATTCGCGAAGAAGTCGATCCGGACGCTAACATCATCCTCGGCGCGACATTCGACGAAGCTCTGGAAGGCCTCATCCGCGTATCCGTCGTTGCCACAGGCATCGACCGCGTTCCTGGCCAGATGGAACGCAACGCTGAAGAGCTTCGCCAGGCTGCTGCTGCAAAGCCGCTTATTCGTCCTTCCGCGGCCGTTGCTTCTGCTCCGGCCGCAGTGCAGCCTGCCCCAGTCATGCAGGCACCAAAGACGACCGTAGACCCTATTGCCCAGACCATTCGCGACGCCGACATGGAACGGGAAATGGCACTGGCAGCTGCTGAACAGCGGCTTCGTCAGGCCCAGGCAGAAGCCGAATTCCGGCCTCAGAGCAAGCTGTTCGCAGCTGCTCCAGCGGAAGCACCGGTTGCTGCTCGCCCCGCAGCACCGGTGCCCACCGCACCTGCGCCTGCCTACCATGCTCCAGAACAGGTGGCAGCACCTGCTCCTCGCATGCAGGCTCCGGCTCCGGTCTATCATGAGCCCGCTCCAGTCGCCCGCGCGCCTGAGCCGGTCCGCATGCCAAAGGTCGAGGATTTCCCACCGGTTGTTAAGGCCGAGATGGATCACCGCGCCCACCCGGCCTCTGCCGTTCCGGAAGAGCGTGGCCCAATGGGTCTTCTGAAGCGCATAACCAATTCGCTGGGTCGCCGCGAAGAGGAAGAAACCGTTCCGTCCGAGATGATGGATGCGCCAAGCCTGGCCACTCAGCAGCGTCGTCCGCTGTCTCAGGAAGCCAGCCTCTACGCACCGCGTCGCGGCAATCTGGACGATCACGGCCGTCAGACACCGTCGTCTGCCAGCCAGCACGATGACGATCAGCTCGAGATTCCGGCGTTCCTTCGCCGCCAGTCGAACTGATCCTCGTGATTCTGCATTCAACCGATACCCGGGCTCGAAAGGCCCGGGTATCGTTGTTTTAAAGCCATGGAGAATGGTGCCCGTTCGCCAGCATTTTCAATGCGTTGAGTCTGTTACAAAAGGAAATCAACAGTGATTTGAGATAGCGCGGCACTGGGTTTAAGTATGGCCATGAGACGAGGACATAAAGCGACGTTTATTTGCCTCGGTTGAATTCGGATCGTGTCTGTGTCAAAGGCAGATCCACACGTAAAGGCTTGAATAGCATGACCATCGGACTGCTCGGTTTCCAGACAACTATCGCCAATTCTGTTCAGCTTGAAGGCATTGGCGTTCATTCCGGTAACCCTGTGTCCATGACGTTCCAGCCAGCGGAAGCGGGTACCGGTATCGTCTTTAGCCGCCAGTACGAAAATGGCAGCACCGTCGACATCAAGGCTGTTTCGTCCAACGTCGGCAACACCGATCTGTGCACCGTCATCGGACGTTCTGCTGCGCAATCCGTATCGACCGTCGAGCATATCATGGCGGGCATCTACGCCATGGGCATCGACAATCTCATCGTTGAAGTCGACGGTCCTGAAGTTCCGATCATGGACGGCAGCTCTGCTCCCTTCATCGAAGCCATCGAATCAGCTGGCATCAAGAGCCTTGGCGTGAAACGTCCCTATATCCGCGTCATCAAGCCCGTGCGAATCGATGCCGGTGCATCCTGGGCTGAGTTCCGCCCCTATGACGGCACGCGCTTCGAAGTCGAGATCGATTTCGACACACCCTTGATTGGCCGTCAGGTTTGGAAGGGTGATCTGACACCGGAAACATTCAAGAACGAGCTGTCCCGTGCCCGTACCTTCGGTTTCATGCGTGATGTCGAGCGCCTTTGGGCTGCCGGTTACGCGCTGGGTTCGTCGCTGGAAAACTCGGTCGTCATTTCCGACGACAACACGGTCATCAACATGGAAGGCCTGCGTTACGAGAAGGACGAGTTCGTGCGTCACAAGACGCTGGATGCGGTTGGCGATCTTGCCCTTGCAGGCGCTCAGTTCATTGGTTGCTACCGGTCCTATCGCGGTGGCCACAAAGTCAATGCCAACGCGCTGAAGGCCCTGTTGAGCGACCCATCCGCCTACGAGATTGTCGAGGCACCGGCCGTGCGCCAGCCCGTCGTTCGCGTACGTGAATTCGTTGCTGTTCAGCAGCCGGTCTTTGCACCGTGGTCTGCGTGATCTCTTAAATCACTCAACAAAAAGCCGTCCTTCTGGGCGGCTTTTTCGTATGGGACTTTGAAAAGCAAAATAAAATGACGGCTTTACGGTAAAGATAATCACCAGTTGCGTGACCTCATGCCATAAAAATGCGTTATTGCGTCATCATTGCGTTGCCCTGCGGACGCTTTTATGGCTAGAAACGCCACTGTAAAGCCGATGTTCTGTAGTGACGCAGGAAGTGGGAACTGACGAATGAAGCGTGTAGTGTCTGGTGCGATGAATGGAACGGTGCGAGGAGTGCTCGTATCGCTGATGCTGATCGGCGCCGGAACGCTGGTAACAGCCTGCCAGTCTGATCCCGATATCGACATCACCAAGCTTGGCGTCGAGACCGACCCCCCTGATGTGCTCTACAAGCAGGGCCTTGCCAACATGAATGCTGGCAACATGACCGAAGCCGGTCGCAAGTTCTCCGCCATCGACAAGCAATATCCATTTACCGAATGGGGCCAGAAGGCGCTGGTGATGAACACCTTCATCGCGACGCGCCAAAACAAGAACGAAGTCGCCATCGCATCGGGTTCGCGCTTCCTCAAGCAATATCCACGCGCCAAGGATGCCGCTTACGTTCAGTACATGATCGGTCTTGCCTATTCCAAGCAGATTGCCGACGTGACGCAGGACCAGCGTGCTGCACAGCGCACCATCGAGGCGATGAACAAGGTCGTCAACGATTATCCGACATCCGAATATGTGCCTGATGCGCAGGCGAAAATCCGCTTTGCTCGTGACCAGCTTGCTGGTCGTGAAATGCAGGTTGGCCGCTACTATCTCGAGCGCAAGGAATATCTTGCTGCCGTGTCGCGCTTCCGCATCGTCATCGAACAATATCAGAACACCAACCAGATCGAAGAAGCGCTGGCACGTATTACAGAAGCCTATTACGCCATGGGCCTGACGGATGAGGCGCAGACCGCTGCTGCCGTTCTCGGTAATAACTATCCCGACAGCCAATGGTATGATGATTCCTACAAGTTGTTGAAGGGGCAGGGGCTTGAGCCACGCGAAAACAAGGAATCGTGGATTTCCCGCGCCGGCAAGAAGCTTGTGGGTGCCTGAGAACAGAGCATAAGACATGTTGGTCCAGCTATCGATCCGCGACATCGTTCTGATCGAACGGCTCGACCTAGGGTTCGAGGCCGGCCTCTCCGTGCTGACCGGCGAAACGGGCGCGGGCAAATCCATTCTTCTCGACAGTCTGTCGCTCGCGCTCGGCGGGCGTGGCGATGGTGGCCTTGTGCGCCATGGCGAAGACAAGGGGCAGGTGACTGCCACCTTTGAAGTCGGCATGGAGCATCCCGCCCGTCTGATGCTTCGCGAAAATGGCCTCGATGACGATGGCGATCTGATTTTCCGTCGCGTCCAATCCGCCGATGGCCGCACCAAGGCCTATGTCAACGATCAGGCCGTTTCCGTTCAACTGATGCGCCAGCTTGGCCAGCATATGGTCGAAATTCACGGCCAGCATGATGACCGTGCGCTGGTCGACACCAATGCCCACCGCACGCTGCTGGATGCCTTTGCCGGTTTGACGGATGAGGTCGTGTCGGTACAGTCGCTGTATCGCACCTGGAAAGATGCTGAACGTGGACTGAAGGTTCACCGCGCCAAGGTAGAAGCTGTGGCTCGTGAGGCGGATTATTTGCGCGCCTCTGTCGAAGAGCTTGAGATTTTGGCGCCGATGGATGGCGAAGAAGACGAACTCGCCGAGCGCCGTGCGGTGATGCAGAAGTCTGAGCGCATTGCCGGTGACATTGCCGAAGCGAGCGAGTTCCTCAACGGCAATGCCTCGCCGGTTCCCGTCATCGCGTCGATGATGCGGCGTCTGGAGCGCAAGAGCCATGAAGCGCCAGGCTTGCTGGAAGAAACCGTGCAGTTGCTTGACGCTGCTCTCGACAGTCTTTCCAACGCGCAGATGGAAGTCGAAAGCGCTCTGCGCCGCACCGAGTTCGATCCGCGCGAGCTGGAGCGCGTCGAGGAGCGCCTGTTTGGCCTGCGCGCCGCTGCCCGCAAATATTCCGTTCCCGTCACCGAGCTTCCGGCACTGGCTGAACGCATGGTGGCCGAGCTTGCTGATCTCGATGCCGGTGAGGAAAAGCTTGCCCAGCTGGACAAGCATCTGGTTGTCGTGAAGGCGGATTTCGACCGGGCTGCGCAGTCGCTCTCTGAAAAACGCCACAACGCGGCTTCGGCGCTTTCTGAAGCCGTGATGGCCGAGCTTCCGGCATTGAAACTGGAGCGGGCGCGTTTCACCGTGGAAGTGACCAGCGATGCAGCTTCCGGCACGGCTGACGGCATCGATGTCGTGGAGTTCCATGTCCAGACCAACCCTGGCACACGCCCCGGGCCAATCATGAAAGTGGCGTCGGGTGGTGAACTGTCCCGCTTCCTGCTGGCGCTGAAGGTTGCGTTGGCAGATCGGGGTTCGGCGCCTACGTTGGTCTTCGACGAAATCGACACGGGCGTTGGTGGTGCGGTGGCGGATGCCATTGGCCAGCGGTTGAAGCGCCTCTCGAAAACCGTTCAGGTTCTGTCGGTCACCCACGCGCCGCAGGTGGCGGCACGCGCTGGCACACATTTGCTGATCTCAAAGGGACCATCCGGCGACGGCACGGAACGCATTGCGACCCGCGTTGCCACCATGCAGCCCGAACACCGCACCGAAGAAATCGCCCGTATGCTGGCCGGTGCCTCGGTGACGGATGAGGCGAGGGCGGCTGCTGCCAAACTGCTGGCGGCGCAGGATTAACGGCTGACCGCCACCGCCACGCCGGAACCGATCATCACGCCACCTGCGGTACGATTGACGCGCCGCACGATCTTTTCAGAGCGCAGCAATGTGCGGGCGCGCACGGCAAGTGCGACATGGCCGCCGATGACGAGGGCTTCAACGGCCAGAATGACGCCTGCCAGCGCGGCCAGATGATCCACCGTCAGCGAGGCTCCAACCACGTTCGGCAACAGCGCTACATAAAACAGCGGCATTTTTGGATTGCCGAGATTGAGCGCCATGCCGGTCGCAAAGATCGACAACAGGTTGCCGCGCGCTTTCACGGCTTGCAGTTCGGGCACGATGGGCTCTGCCGTCCACAACTTGACGCCCATCCAGATCAGATAGGCGGCACCCGCATATCGCAGGACCGTCATCACCGTTCCCATTTCGGCGGCAAGGATGGACAGGCCGAAGGCGGCCAGCGTCAGGAAAATGAGGATGCCTGCGACGGTTCCGGCGCCATAGGCAAGGCCGGATGCCGCACCGTGGGTTATCGTGCGAGCGACGATGGTCATATTGTCAGGGCCGGGACTGGCGGCAAAAACGAAGAAGGCGGCGGCGAATGCGATGAGCGTCGTCATGTCCATGGTTGTATCCCCGTTGCTGCTCACTCCCGGAAATCAGATTACGCGAAAGCTTGGCGTTGAAAAGTGGGCAGGCTGCGTTAAAAACAACTTCGATTCCTGCACGAGGCGAGCCCGATGTCCCAAGACCAGACACCCGTCGAAAAACTGTCCGAGCTTGAGGCGTCTGCCGAGCTTGCCTTTCTGGCAGCGGAGCTTGCGCGGCACGATGCGCTGTACCACGGCAATGACGCGCCTGAAATATCGGATGCCGAATATGATGCGCTGAAGCGCCGCAACGACGCCATCGAAGCGGCGTTCCCCGATCTTGTGAGGGCGGACAGTCCATCGAAGAAGGTCGGCTTTGCACCTCTGCCCACCTTCGCGCCCATCGTCCATGCGCGCCCGATGCTATCGCTCGGCAACGCGTTTTCCGATGAAGACGTGCAGGATTTCGTGGCTTCGGTCTATCGCTTCCTCGGCAACCTGCCGGATGATTCGATTGCCTTTACCGCCGAGCCGAAGATCGACGGCCTCTCCATGTCCATCCGCTATGAGGGTGGCCGTCTGGCAACAGCGGCGACCCGCGGCGACGGCACGACGGGCGAGAACGTGACCGCCAACATCCTGACCATCAAGGAAATTCCCAACAGCCTGCCCAAGGGCGTGCCAGACGTGGTGGAGGTGCGCGGTGAGGTCTATATGGCCAAGAGCGACTTTCTGGCGCTGAACGCACAGATGGAAGCCGAGGGCAAGCAGACCTATGTCAACCCGCGCAACACGGCCTCCGGCTCGCTGCGGCAGCTGGATGCGACTGTGACCGCGCGGCGTAAGTTGCGCTTCTTCGCCTATGCCTTGGGTGAGGTATCCGATAACGGTCAGCCGACACGCATTGCCGATACGCAATTTGGCATCGTGGAAAAATTCAGGGAATGGGGCTTTCCCGTCAATCCCTTCATGAAGCGATTCACCTCCGCCCAGCAACTGATTGAACATTATCAGGAAATCGGGATTGCTAGACCTGATCTCGATTACGATATCGACGGCGTCGTCTACAAGGTCGACCGGCTGGATTTGCAGGAACGCCTCGGCTTCCGATCCCGCAGCCCGCGCTGGGCGACCGCGCATAAATTTCCGGCAGAGCAGGCGTTCACGACTGTCGAAAAGATCGAGATACAGGTGGGCCGCACCGGTGCCTTGACGCCGGTTGCGCGGCTGACGCCGATCACGGTCGGCGGTGTCGTCGTCACCAACGCCACGCTGCACAATGCCGATTACATCGAAGGCATTGGCAATAATGGCGAGCGCATTCGCCCCGAGGATCACGATATCCGGGTGGGTGATACGGTTATCGTGCAGCGGGCGGGGGATGTCATTCCGCAGGTGCTGGATGTGCTTCTGGAAAAGCGGGCGGCGGATTCAGTGCCGTATGAGTTCCCTAAGAAATGCCCTGTCTGCGGCAGTCATGCCGTGCGTGAGCGCAATGAGAAAACTGGCAAGCTGGATTCGGTGACCCGCTGCACCGGTGGTTTCGTGTGCCGTGCGCAGGCTATGGAGCATCTCAAGCATTTCGTTTCGCGCAACGCTTTCGATATCGAAGGCCTCGGCACGAAACAGATCGACTTCTTCTTCGAAAGCGAAGATCCGGCCCTTTCGGTGAAAACCGCACCTGACATTTTTACGCTCAAAAAGCGGCAGGAGGACTCGCATCTCACAAAGCTTGAGAACATAGACGGCTTCGGCAAGACCAGCGTCAAAAAGCTTTTCGACGCCATTGATGCGCGCCGTGAGATTGACCTGCATCGGCTGATCTTCGCTCTCGGCATTCGCCATGTGGGCGAAACGACGGCGAAACTGCTGGCGCGCAGCTATGGCACCTATCAGCATTTCGAAGAAGCGATGAAGGCCGCCGCCGACCTGACCGGCGATGCCTGGAACGAGCTCAACAGCATTGACGGCATTGGCGAAGTCGTGGCCCGGGCCATCGTGGAGTTCTACAAGGAGCCACGTAACCTCGACGTCATCGACAGGCTGATGAAGGAACTGCGCCCGAAGGAAGCCGAACAGCCGATGACGGACGGCAGCCCCGTGGCAGGCAAGACGGTGGTCTTCACCGGTGCGCTCGAAAAATTCACCCGCGACGAGGCCAAAGCCCGTGCCGAAAGCCTCGGTGCCAAGGTGGCCGGTTCCGTGTCCAAGAAGACAGACTACGTGGTGGCCGGGCCGGGTGCGGGCTCCAAGCTGGACAAGGCGCGGGAACTCGGCGTGCAGACGATGGATGAGGACGAGTGGCTGGCGCTGATTGCGGGGTAGCGACCGTCACATTCATTTCGCGCTCAGTGCGTACATGGTGTGCGACGAAGAGGACGCACGTTATGGATGATCGCATAGAGGTTTCGGCAGAGACGGTTGCTGCGTTGGTTACAGAGCAGTTTCCGCAATGGGCGCATTTGCCGGTGACGCCAGTCGAGCATAGCGGCTGGGACAATCGTAGCTTCCGGCTGGGCGAAACGATGCTCGTTCGCTTACCGAGCGCAATGCACTATGTCTCACAGGTGGAAAAAGAGCAGCGGTGGTTACCCTATCTCGCTGCACGTCTTCCTCTGCCAATCCCTGAACCGCTTGCGCTGGGGCAACCCGGGCAGGGCTTTCCCTGGAACTGGTCCATTTATCGCTGGCTGGACGGTACGCCTCTGGCCTTGACGCTCCACCAAACGGACCTCGATTTGCTTGCGCGTGATGTCGCTGGCTTCCTCACGGCGTTGCAAGCCGTAGATGCCTCCAATGGCCCTGCTGCGGGGTCTCAAAATTTCCATCGCGGTGGGTCGTTGAACGTCTACAGCGACGAGACCGAGGCCGCGATCATCGCCTTGTCCGATGAAATCGATGCGGATGTCGCCCGTGACATCTGGGCAAAAGCAGTTGCCAGCGAGTGGCAGGGCGCGCCGGTCTGGGTTCACGGCGATATCGCCGAAGGCAATCTGCTGATGGAAAATGGTCGCCTAGTCGCGGTCATCGATTTCGGCAGCTCTGCCGTCGGCGATCCTTCCACCGATCTCATCCTTGCCTGGACCGTTTTGGATAAAGACAGCAGACGCGTCTTCCGCGATCTGCTTCCACTCGATCCGCAAACATGGCAGCGCGCACGTGGATGGGCGTTATGGAAGGCGTTGATCACGCTTGCGGCACAACGTTCCAACGAAACACTCCTCGCCAAATGGTCCCGCAGAACCATTCGCGAAGTCTTTTCCGACCACCTAGAAAATAGCTAAGCCAGCTTGCGGCGAAACACCCGCCCATCAATCGCCACCAGCCCACCGGCGATCATTGCCATGCCGATGAAATGTTTCGCTTCCAACTGTTCTCCCAAGACCAGAGAGCCCAGCAGAATGGCGCTGACAGGGATGAGGAAGGTGACCAGGGCTAGGTTCGTAGCGCCGGCTGAGGAGAGGATGCGGAAGAAGATGAGGTAGGCGAGGGCTGTAGAGAGGAGGGCAATGCCGAGGAGGGCGGCGCAGACTTCGCCGCTTGGGATGGCGAGTGTCCATGGCTGGTCGATGATGAGGGCGAGCGGGATGAGCATGATGGAGGATGCGGAAATCTGGCCGGTGGCGGTGACGAGCGGTGGTACGCCCATGGCCTTGAAGCGACGGCCGAAAATGCCTGCGAAGGCGTATGAGATTGCCGCGCCGAGAATGGCGAGTTGGCCCCAGAGGCTGGAACTCTCGCCGGTCAGTGCCGCCGGGCCGATCATGGTTGCGACACCGGCGAAACCGATGATGATGCCTGCCAGTTTGTTGATGGTCAGCTTTTCATCGTTCGTCAGCAGATGCGCGACGATGACGGTGAAAAGCGGCGTGGTGGCGTTGAGAATGGAGGCGACGCCGCTGGCGATATGGGTCTGGCCCCAGACGATGAGGCAGAAGGGGATGATGTTGTTGAGCAGGCCCATGCCGAAGAAAGCGCGCAACACCTGAGTCGCTTTGGGCATGCGATAGCCCATGATGCGGCAGACGGTGAGCAGGGCAAGTGCTGCGATCGAGACGCGCAATGTCACGATGGTGACGGGCGGGAGTTCTTTCACCGCGATGCCGACGAAGAAGAACGATCCGCCCCACAGGATCGACAAGGCAACCAGCAGGGCCCATTCACTCGCATTCATCTGTTTATGCACGGCCACGTTCGATGTTTCCTCGCCAATTTATTGCGGCTTTTGTGTAATCCGCTCACATGCGCGTGACCACCCGATTCCTGTGAGCGGTTCATTTTCGCGTTTGTTTGCTTTATGCCGTGCAAAGAGCAAACGAGAATCACCCCTTGAAGACCATCGCCATCGATTTCGAAACCGCCAATGAAGAGCGTGGCAGCGCTTGCTCCGTCGGATTGGCGTGGATCGAGGATGGTCGGATCGTGCGGGTGGAGGAGCGGTTGATCCGCCCGAGGGATATGCGGTTTTCGCCGTTCAATGTGGCGATCCACGGCATCAGACCCGGCGATGTGGAAGATGCGCCGGAATTTCCCGAGGTGATGGACGAGTTCATCGATGATCTCCGCGATTCGACGATGATTGCCCACAATGCGGCCTTCGATTTCAGCGTCATGCGGGCGAGTTTCGACAAGTATCGCCAGAGCTATCCGCAGCTTTCCTATTTTTGCAGTGTGAAGATGTCCCAGCGCGTCTGGCCGTCGCTGCCATCGCACAAGCTCAATATCATCGCCCATCATCTGCAATTGCGATTCGTGCACCACAATGCTGCCGAAGATGCCGTTGTTTGCGCGGCGGCATCGATTGCGGCGGCCAAAGCACTTGCCGTCGAACACATCCACCACATCCCCGAAAAGATCGGCATGGTGGCCGGGCGGCTTCACGCAACGGGCTATGCACCCTGCACCATGAGAAAACGCTGACATCACGTCTTGTTGTACGCCCGCGCAGACCTATCTCTATGGCAGTTCATGTGAGGGTTTGGGTTATGGCTAAAGCGTTTCGTTATCTCGTAGTTGCAGGCCTTGCCCTGTTGCCGGTTGCCGCAGTTGCGCAGGTGGTCGGCAAGGTTGGCGTCGACTGGACCGGCAACGACATCGTCGTCGAGGCCGTCGCGGACCCTGAGGTCAGGGGCGTGACCTGCCACATCACCTATTTCGACCGTGGTGTGATTGACCGTTTGAAAAACGGCAACTGGTTCGAAGACCCGTCCAACAACGCGATTTCTTGCAGCCAGACCGGTCCGGTCGAGGTGGGCGATATCGACCTCGGCACCAAGGGCGAGGAAGTGTTTCGCCAAGGAATGTCGCTGGTGTGGAAAAAAATGGTCGTCAACCGCATCTATGACAAGGCGAACGACACCTTGATCTACCTTGTTCACACCCGCGAATTGACGGATGGTTCGGCCAAGATGGCGATTTCCACGGTGCCGCTTTATGGACAGACGGTGACGTGGACGAAGGGTAAGCCTTGAGTTCTCTTTCGTCATTCCGGCCTTGAGTCGGAATCCAGCAGCGTCGCGTCTGCGGCGCGAAAGATACCTCTGACAGCGCAGACGCGCGGTCGCTAGATACCGGTTCAGGCCCGGTATGACGGAGTAGGGGTGACTGCCTCATAAGCAAAAACGGCGAGCTGTGAAGCTCGCCGTTTGCATTTGTGAACTGTATTTGGCCTCAAGCGGCTTCGCGCGAAAGCTCGTCGGCGATGACGGTGTCGAGGTTGAGGAAGCAAACCATGCTCTTTTCCAGGGCCACGATGCCGCGGCAGAAGTTGCGCTGCTCTTCGGGGATGATTTCTGGCGCAGGCTGAAGGTCTTCGGATTTGATGGTCATCATGTCGGAGACCTGTTCGACCAGAAGGCCGACCAGCTTGCCGCCGATATCGGTGACGATGATGGCGGAGCGCTCGGATGGTTCGGTCATCTTCATGCCCAGACGGCATGCCATGTCGATGACGGGAATAACCGCACCGCGAAGGTTGATGAGGCCGAGAACGTAAGGCGGTGTGTGTGGCATCGGCGTGACCGGCGCCCAGCCGCGGATTTCGCGGATCGCCATGATGTCTATGCAGAATTCCTGATCGCCGAGATGGAAGGAAACGATTTCAAGATATGCGCCGGATTGTTTGATGGCGTTTGACATGGTCTGAACTTGTCCTCACGGCTCTCTGGCTGGCCGTTTCAATTTCGGAAGGTAATGCGGCGTCGGAAAACGTTCCGTTGACATCATGTCGTGCGCGTGGGCGACCGCTCTTGATCATCATTCCAAAAACACTTTAAACTTTCCCTAACATATCGCGGAAAATGCAAATATAAGCCAGAGATTGACTGTTTCGCGCATGCGGATTTAGCGTATAATCGTTGGTATGAGAGATTTGGTGACGCGTCAGACGAAAATGCTTGGTATTGCCGTTGCCACGGGCTGCGCCACGCTTTTGGCTATTGTCACCTTTCAGGGCTGGATGCGGCACGGCACGGATATTTTTCTTGCGGCGGTGCAGGGCGGTGTCGCCTGGTGCTTTTGAGCAGTTTTGCCGTTTGAGACAAAACAGCGCGGCTGGTGCAATCCGGCCTTTCACGAATTGCCGAAGGTCGTCGGCTTGCGCTAGAAGGATGGCGCAACGCTGGCTCACGGCTGATCGGGGAATGGCATGAAAAATATCCGTATTGCACTTTGGGGCGCTGTCGCCGTGCTGCTGGTCGTCATGGGCTGGCTGACGGTCGAATTGACCAAGAGCCGCGACCAGATGGTCGAGGAAGTCTACGGCACGCCTTTCCAGCTGGTTGCGCAGAACGGCCAGCTGATCACAGAAAAGGCTTTTCAGGGCAAGCCGACCGCGCTGTTCTTCGGCTTCACCCATTGCCCGGAAGTCTGCCCCACGACGCTGTTCGAGCTGAATGGCTGGATGGAAAAGGTCGATCCGGCAGGCGACAAGATGCAGGCCTATTTCATCTCGGTCGATCCTGAGCGAGATACGCCTGAAATCCTCAACCAATATGTCTCGAACGTTTCCAAGCGCATCATTGGCGTCACTGGTGCGCCTGACAAGATTGCCGAGACGCTGAAGGGTTACCGCATTTACGCAAAGAAGGTGCCGGTGGATGAGAAGGACCCGAACGGCGAATACACCATGGATCACACCGCATCTGTCATTCTTCTGGATGCAAAGGGCCGCTTTGCCGGCACCATCGCCTATGGCGAGAACACGGATGTTGCCGTTCAAAAGCTGCAAAATCTGACAAAGAGCTGACAGCGCTGCTATAATCTCACCCGAAGTGCATTGGACTATCCCTGCTTTTATGGCAAAGGCTGACGGTTGAACCATCTGCATAGAAAGTCTCAGCCGTGAGCGAAATCCGTCTTTATGTCTCCACCACCGAAGTTCAATCGGGCGAAGTTCTGGATTTGCTGTCGGAGGTGTTCGGTGAAGAAGACATCGCCATCGCCAACACCGAGGTGGATGAGAAGCGCGACATCTGGGAAACCTCCGTTTATCTCTACGCCAATGATGAAGACGACGTTCGCGCTCGCGTAACAGACGCGCTGACGTCTGCGTTTCCACATCTCACCATCGAGCGCGAGATCATTCCCGATGTGGACTGGATCGCCAAATCGCTGGAAGGCCTGACACCGGTGCGGGCAGGGCGGTTCCTCGTCCACGGCTCGCATGACCGTGACAAGGTTCGCATCAACGATCTGGCCATCGAAATCGAGGCGGGTCAGGCCTTCGGCACGGGCCACCACGGCACGACGGCGGGTTGCCTGGAGATGATAGAGCAGGTGCTGCGGGCGCGCACGATCCGCAATGCGCTCGATCTCGGCACCGGCAGTGGCGTTCTGGCCATTGCTGTCGCCAAGATGCGCCCGGTGCCGGTTCTGGCAACGGATATAGACCCGATCGCCATCCGTGTGGCAAAAGAAAACGCGCGGCTGAACGGTATTGTCTCCGGCATGTCGCTAGAAACAGCCCCTGGTTTCCATTCGGATGCTTTCCGCAAGCACGGGCCATTCGACCTTATCATCGCCAATATTCTCGCCCGCCCTCTGATCAAGATGGCACCGCAGCTTGTCACGCATCTGGCACCCGGCGGCACCGTCATCTTGTCGGGTATTCTGGCATCGCAGCGCTGGAAGGTTCTGGCTGCCTATAACGGCATGCGCCTCAGCCACGTGCGCACGCTGTGGCGCAATGGCTGGGTGACGATCCACCTGCGCAAGGATTGAAACACGCGCCTTTCATCTGGACGTTGGCAAGTGTGACGCGATAAGGTCCGCTCCGAAATCATGCATTCGGAAAGCAGCTCATGTTCCAGTCATTCGAAAACAAATCCACACCGCAATTCGGCAAGGCCCGCGTCGAAGCCCTCAGAGCGACATTCGACGCGCTCGGCATCGACGGTCTTCTCGTGCCGCGCGCCGATGAGTATCAGGGCGAAAACGTGCCTGCATCGGCGGAACGGTTGGCATGGCTTACCGGCTTCACAGGCTCGGCGGGCGTCGTGCTGGTCACGCGGTTCGAAGCGATCGTTTTTGTTGATGGCCGCTATACCACGCAGCTTGTTTCGCAGATTGATCCCGCTGTCTTCAGGGGTGGCGACTTGGTCGGTGCGCCGCCTTCGAAGTGGTTGTCCGACAATGCGCCTGACGGCTTTCGCCTCGGCATCGATCCATGGCTGCACACAGGGGCGGAACTGAAGCGATTTGAAAAGGCGCTGTCGGACAAGGGCGGTTCGGTCGTTCTTCTGGAGAGCAATCCGCTTGATCCGCTGTGGGAAGATCGCCCGGCCGAACCGCTGGAGCCGGTCACGATTCAGCCGGACACTGTCACGAGCATTCCTGCGCAGCTAAAGATCACGACCATTGGCGAAGTCGTGTCAGCGCGCAAAGCCAATGCGGTGCTCATGACCGATCCGTCTTCCATCGCCTGGACATTCAACATTCGCGGCAATGACGTGCCGCACACGCCGCATCCGTTGGCGCGCGCCATCATCTATGCCGATGGCAGCGCCGATCTGTTTGTGGATGAACGCAAGATCGGCGAGGAGGTGAAGGCCTATCTCGCGCCGCTTGCGACGCTGTTGCCGCCAAGCGAGATTGCAGCGCGTCTGCATGCGATTGCCAGTGCGGCGGGACGCATTCTGACCGATGTCGATGTCACGCCGGTGGCGCTGACGCTTTCCATCACAGAAGCCGGTGGGCAGGTGGTGGAAGCGGTTGATCCGGTCAAGCTGCCACGTGCCTGCAAAAACGAAGCGGAAATCACCGGTTCGGCTGCAGCACACGTGCAGGATGGCGCTGCCATGGTGGAGTTTCTGGCGTGGCTGGACGAACAAAAGCCCGGCACGATGACCGAAATCAAAGCCGTCACGGCACTCGAGGCCGTACGGGCGCGGGTCGGGCAGACGTTGCAGAACCCGCTGAAAGATATCTCTTTCGATACGATTTCCGGCGCGGGCGAAAACGCAGCCATCATGCATTACCGCGTCACCACCGATAGCGACCGCACATTGAACGATGGCGAAATGTTCCTGGTCGATTCCGGTGCGCAATATATCAACGGCACGACGGATATCACACGCACCGTCGCCATCGGCACTGTGCCGGACGAGCAGAAGCGTTTCTTCACGCTGGTGCTGAAAGGTTTCATCGCCATCAGCGTTGCACGCTTCCCGGTCGGCACGCGCGGCTGTGATCTCGATCCGCTGGCGCGTATCGCGCTGTGGAAGGCGGGTGCGGATTATGCGCATGGCACAGGCCACGGCGTCGGCTCTTATCTTTCCGTGCATGAGGGACCGCAGCGCATTTCCCGCGTCTCGCAGCAGGAAATTCTGCCCGGCATGATCCTGTCGAACGAGCCGGGTTATTATCGCCCCGGCGCATTCGGTATTCGCATCGAAAACCTCGTCTATGTGCGGGAAGCGGAGATAATCGATGGCGGTGATTTGCCGATGCTGTCGTTCGAAACGCTGACATGGTGCCCCGTTGACCGGCGCCTTATCGTCGTGCCTCTGTTGACCGATGAGGAACTGGACTGGCTGAACGCCTACCATGCGCAGGTTCGGGAAAAGCTGACGCCGCTGATTGCGGATGCGGATGTCCGGCAGTGGCTGACCGCCGCTACCGAACCGCTTACGCGATAGAGAAATACCGCATCGCCACGACAAGCGCCCAGCCTGATGCCAGCATGATCAGGCCGGGGAAGCGCAAGCCCACCACCAGCGCGAAAATCATCGCCAGCTTCACCTCGTACCCGCCTTCGAAAAAGGCGGGTGCGACGAGGGTCGTCAGCACCGCCACCGGCACGGCGTTGAGGCCAGCCTCGACGCGGGGAGGGATGGTTTTCATGCGCGTCATCAACACATAGCCGCCGACACGGGTGATGTAGGTCGCGACGGCACCGGCAAAGATGATGAACAGCGTTTGCGGATCGAAGAACGGGTTCATCGCACCACCTCCTCGTTCAAGACCGCAGGTTGATCATCGCTGCGAGCGGGCGGAAGGATGACGGCAACGAGGATGCCAGCCATCGCGCCGATGCTGACATGCCATGGCGAGCCGACGAAATGGAAGGCGAGGATGGCGCCCACCGCACTGGCCAACATGACGGGGTAGAAGTTGGCGCGTGTGCGAAAACCTAAAACCATGCCCATGAAATAGACGGGCAGCAGCACATCGAAACCCGCGGCCTTCGGATCGCCGATCAGATTGCCGAGCGATGCGCCGAGAACGGTTGAGATCATCCACAGGACGTAAACGACGAAGGCATAGCCGATATAGCAGGCGAAACTGACACTTCCCTGTGTTTCTTTCAGCCTGACAGATTCGGCAAATTGCGGATCGACCAGGAAAAAGAAACCGACGGCTTTTTTCGCAAACGACCATTCCGGCACGATGCGCACCATCGCTGCCGAATAAAGGACATGGCGAAAGTTCACGGCAAAGATCGACAACACCACCAGCCATGCGGGCAGGTTTTGGTTGAACAGCTCGATACCCACAAGCTGGCTTGCGCCAGCGTAAATAAGGCCGCTCATTAAGGTCGCCTCGAAAATGCTCAGGCCATTATCAATGGCTACTGCGCCAAACAGGGCGCCAAAGGGCAAGACGGCAAGGGCAACGGGTAGGCCGCGTTTAAGGCCGGACCGAAAGGTCGTATCTGACATATGTTAGACGCTCCGAATTTGATCCTGCTCCTAGCGTCCTTGACCGCATCTGACAAACGAATTGCTGGAATAGGTTGGATTGATTTCATTGACGTATCGATTAGGTTTTCCGCAGCCCAAGGAGGTTGCAATGAAAGATTTGAAGCTGGAAAAGCAGCAAAAGGCCGATGTGGTCTTAGCGCTGCGCAGTTTTCTCACCGATGAACTGGATGTCGATATCGGGGCGCTTCAGGTCGATATGCTGGTGGACCATCTGGCCGAGGTCATCGGGCCTGTATTCTACAACAAGGGTCTGCGTGACGCGCATGAGGCGGTGCTTCAGCGCATGGAATATGCAGCCGCCGATATCGATCTGCTTGAGCGGTCTGTGCCACGGTGCTAGGCGGGCCGAGATAGTGCTCCATTTTTTGGTTGCAATAATAAAAAATACACTTCAAGATACCCATGCCGTTATGGCGTTTATTTTTTACCTTTTTATTTTTTGTTCATTTTTTTTAGCAGGTGAAACATGTTGCGTTCCCGTATTTTCGGCTTGCGATGCAGGCCAGCCAGCCTATGTCTGACATCGTTTGCGCTCGCCCTGACCTTGCCGTCCATCGCGCAGGCTCATGTCAAATGGTTCCAGCCCTATAATATCGCTGATACGCCCATCTCGCCCAGCCATTTCATGGAGATGTGGCCCTGGCTCCTGGGGCTATTTCTCAGCATTCCCGCCGTGTGGGCATGCATTGCCATCGACCGACTTTCGGAGTTTCCCCGTCCTGCCAGCGTTTTGCACGCCGTCATTTCCAGAATAGATCTTCCTGCCGATACCATCATGCGGCTGGTGGTCGGTGTCTGGTTGTCATGGCTTTGGTTGCTGCCATCGCCCATCTGGCTCACGCCCGAACTTGTCGCGCACAATCCCGCTGTGCAGTGGTTGCAGCTTGGTCTCGCCGGGTTCTGTCTGTTTTCCCGCACGAGCTGGGTCACGGGCATCGGTCTTCTCGGTCTGTGGATCGCGGCCACCGGACAGTATGGGCTCTATCATCTGATGGACTATCCGTTGTTCATGGGAGTCGCTGCCTATCTGATCGGGATCAGTGCTGCCCATTCCAGCCAGCCTGTCGCCCAGTGGCTTGCGGCGCAGCGGCTCAACATGCTCGTCGGTGCCATGGCGGTGACGCTGATGTGGGCGTCCATCGAGAAATGGGCGTTTGCCAACTGGTCCATCCCCCTCCTGCACGAGTATCCACATCTGACCATGGGCATGACGCCGGAGATGTTTCTGGCCTTTGCCGGATGGCTGGAGTTCGGAGCAGCTGTGATGCTGGTTCTGGGCGGAAAGGTCTCTTCGCGCCTGTCTGCCTTCGTCCTGCTCTTCATCTTCACCGCCGCCGTCTTCGATTTCGGTCGCACTGATCTGGTCGGGCACTTCCCGATCATCTGCGCGCTGATGGTTGTGATTGCCAAGGGTAACGGTCGTCTCGGCGATATCCTCAGCCTGTCGCATCGGCCTGTGATGGAGCGCGCGCTTCGCATACCGATCCGCTACGGTGGCGCGCTCTTCGTGACGATGATCGCCTATCTCGGCTTCTGGAACCTGTTTTACGGTACCGGTCTTGAAACGGTCATGGCCAACCAGTTCTCGGTCGCAACGTGGCTTCTCGTCGCCTTGGTCACGCTGTGGATATGCTCAATGCTTGCCAGCCGTATGACGCCAATCACGCATCCGATCGGTCAAAGAGCCCTGATCGGCAGCAGGTAAGCAGTCCGACCGGTATCTGTCGAGATCGCGATCCGCTCGGGACAGCCGGGCGGATCGCAATTCAATCGTTGAGAATATCGCTGCTGTTGACGACGGCAACGCCTTTGGCGCGCATCGCGGCAATGGCTTTTCGAATGCCTTCGGGATCAATGCCGCGGCTGGCGTCCTCGATGAAGCGGACCTTCACGTCCGGCAGCATTTCCACCGCGTCGAGGACCGAGAAGCTGACGCAATAGTCCGTTGCAAGTCCACACACATCCAGCACCGTCACACCTTGCCGTTCCAGATAGTCGGCAAGGCCTGTCGTGGCGAACTGGTCGTTGTCGCGAAAGGCGGAATAGCTATCCACGGCAGGATTTTCACCTTTTTGCTGGACATAATCGAAGGCATCCGTGTTCAGGTCCGGGTGGAATTCGGCGTCCGGGGTTTCCTGTACGCAATGGTCCGGCCACAGAACCTGGGGCTTGCCGGACAATTCGCCCATCTCGAAGGGTTGTTTGCCGGGGTGCTGGGAGGCAAAGCTGCCGTGATTTGCCGGGTGCCAATCCTGCGAGGCGACGATGAGATCGTAGCCGCCGTTTTCGATCAGCGCATTGGCTATCGGGACGATCTTGTCTCCATCCGCTACGGCAAGATGTCCGCCCGGGCAGAACCCGTTCTGGATGTCGATCAACAGCAGCGCCTTCATTTTTTCTCTCCCACTTGATACCGGAAGGATGCCAAGCCGAAGGCCTGCTATCAAGTGCAAATCCACGCGGATGTCACGTAGCGTCAACTCTGCCGCAAAGCCGCCTTAATTGTAGCTAATTTTCGGCAAACTCGACATTTAGGGGAGCAAGTGTCGGTGGGGAATCACGTATATCCAAATCGAAATGTCTCGTCAGTCTCTTGAACCAAGCGTCCACGTCTTCTTTGGCGTGGCCGATCGGCGGTAGAGACCAAGAGAAAAGCATGCAAGCTTCAAAGAACTGCGTTTTCAGGGGACTTGTAAAGACTTTGGTTACCATAATTCGTCATGCTTCGAACCTGTCTGCACCAAAGTCGTCGCACATCGTGCGTCGCTTTTTGGGCATACACACTGTCGCCGGAATGTCCCGGTTTTGCGTAAACGGTTCGAGTAACGAGTATCATGGCGTCATCAGTCGTGGCTTATAAAGATACGCGCGTTGGCCGCGCTTCCCCCAGCAAGAAACGTCAGGCTTCAGGCCTGCGTGGGCTTCCCGCTCTCATCAGCGGGGGAGTGGTTGCAAGCGTGTGTGCCATCACGGCATTTGCTTCGCTTCATGGCATGGCGCAAGCCTCGCACGGTACGCAACCCTTCGACACGAGGCTGGTTGCGCATCTGGACGGGCTGGGACAGGCTTCGGCCGATGCAGCCGAGCGCAACGTTCATATCCGCAAATTTTCGCGCCTGTCCGACCATGGACAGAGCAGCCTGAAAGGCACCCGTCTTGCGGCAGAGCACCATATCGGTGCCAAGGCGTTTGCTGACCGCTTCGGCGCAGCTGCCGCCATCAATGCCAAGGGGCAGGCGACGGTCCAGGCACTGGCCGCTCTGCGTCCATCTGCCATCGTTGATTCGGCGCTGGGTCGCGAAACGGACAATCCGGAACTTGCCATGCTGGAAACGCAGGCAAAGGAACACCCGGCCTTTGAAGTCGCGCTTGGCAAACCACAGGCCACAGCCGATAACGAGATCGATCTGCTGCCGGAAACCGTTCCGCTGCCGAGCTTCCGTCCGGAAATCGCGCGCGCAGTAGATGTCGAGCCGACACCGCGTCCAGCTGCCCCATCTCTGGTAGAGAAGCAATTGGCGGCTACGCCGACGCCTGCACCCGTGCCTGCACCTGTTCAGCAGCGTCCGGCAACCAATATGGTAGCTTTCGCGCGGCCTGATAATCCGATGCGCGAAACCAAGATGGATGCCGTTCCCTGGCCAGATCGCGGCAATGGCACGGCTATCTATGATATTTCCGCAGGCGTTGTTCATCTGCCAAGCGGCGAGAAGTTGGAAGCCCATTCGGGCATCGGCAAGATGCGAGACAACCCGGATTTCGTGCATGTCAAAATGCGCGGTGCCACGCCTCCATCGACCTACAAGCTGACGATGCGCGAGTCGCTGTTCCACGGTGTTGAGGCCATTCGCCTGACGCCGGAAAGTGGCGTCAATCCACATGGCCGTAACGGTCTTCTGGCTCATACCTACATGCTGGCCCGCCGTGGCGAGTCCAACGGCTGCGTTGTGTTCAAGGATTACACGCGCTTCCTGGCGGCCTTCAAGCGCGGCGAAGTCAAGCGTATCGTTGTGGTGCCGAAGCTTGCCGGACGTCCTGCGATGACGGCGGGTGGCGCAACGAAGGGCAATGGCAAGACGCTGTTTGGCATGTTCGCCAACCGCGGCACGGATTCGTAACGCAGATTATCTCTTGCGCTGCGTCAGCACCATTCCACACAATATCAGCAGAATACCTGCAGCACTGGCCCATAATGTCGGTGGCTGCTCGCTGAAGAGATCGAGCACCACACCGGACACCATCTGACCGCTGATGACCAGAAGGGCCGTGTTGACCGCACCGATGCGCGGAATGAGCCAGCTTCCCGAGGCAATGAAGACGACGCCGATGGGGCCGCCGATAAAGGCGTACCACGGCGCATCGGCTACACCCTCCGGCCACAGCCCGCCCAGCAGCAGCCCCAGCGATGTCAGCACTATAAACCCGACGATATGGTTCCAGAAGGATGCGATCAGTGGCGAATTCGACAGGCTGAGGCGACCGTTGATCTGGCGGCTGACCGAGACGAACACGCCACCCGCAAAGGCCATGGCAATCCAGAGCGTCATGCCGATCTCCCCACGAGAATGATGAGCGCGCTGCCGCCAAGAATGAGTGCCACCGCGCAGAGATCGGTCACATCAGGCCGGCGTTTCGGCAGGCCGAACAACCCCCAAAGGTCTGCCAGCAGACTGAAGATCACCTGACCGCCAAGCCCAAGCGCAATGGTGCCTGACAAAGCCAGCGGTGAATTGACGGCAGTCGATGTCAGCATCACGATGGCAGCCCCGAAGACTCCACCGCAATAGGCCCAGACCGGCGCCTTCGGCCGCTTCGGCTTTTCTCCCACGGGCTTTCTGTAGAGAATAGCGAGATAGAGGAGGGCGGCGACGGTTCCGGTGCCGTGTGCCGTCCAGGATGAAAATAGCGCATTGCCGTAATGGGCAAGCATGCCGTTGAAATGCACCATCAAGGTCAAGAGGCAGCCGCTTGCGAAGGCCGCAACGATGTGGAGCGGGTTGAGGCCGGTGGGGGTGTTGTTGGTCATGATGCGCCGAATGCTGAGGATATGATTCAGCTGTAGTCGATATGTGTTTGAAGCGAAAATGATTTTCGTTGAAGCATGACCCCGGATTTTCCGCACCGCAGCATTTTATCGGAACCAAATCCGGCTTCGGTTGTTATCCCGCCATGAAGAAAACGACTCGCAAACCCCTGAACCGCATGACAATTTTCGTCATCTCGATTTTCATTCTGGCCATCATCGTGGCTGCTGTCTACCTGATCGGCTTTACGCCGGGCGAGACACCAATAGCGCAGTAATGACCGGTTGTTTAAAAATACAGCGCCCACGCAGACATGCTAGGCGTTGGCTTTAATGCGTCAGCAGGCAGGCCCGATTTCCGTCAGCCCGACTTTTCCGCCCGCTCCACAAACCCATCCAGCACCCGTTTCTGCCCGGCGCGGTCGAAGTCGATCGTCAGTTTGTTGCCTTCGATGGCGGCGACGTTGCCGTTTCCGAACTTCATGTGGAAGACCCGATCGCCGATGAAGAATTTCGAGGGCGTGTCGGCAACGGACTTTGCCACCAACTCTCCGTCGATGGTGCGGCTTTTCGGGCCGCTTTCGCCGTAGCCGATCCTGTCGACGGAATGGCCGGAGCGGCTGCCCCAATTGTCGCGGGTGGCGTCTGATTTGTTGGCTTGCGCGCGCTTCCAGCCGGGTGTGGAGTAATTGTTGGTAAAGGGGTCCGCTGCATCGAAGCGGGACTGGCCGTAGCCGCCGCGTCCGCCATAACCACCGTAGCTGCTCTCCGAGGCCGAGACCTCGACATGGTTGGGCGGCAGTTCTTCCAGAAAGCGCGATGGGATGGTGGCCTGCCACAGTCCATGAATGCGACGGTTGGACACGAACCAGATGTGGCAGCGGCGTTTTGCGCGGGTAATGCCGACATAGGCCAAGCGGCGCTCTTCTTCCAGACCTGAGCGTCCGCCTTCGTCGAGGGAACGCTGGTGCGGGAAGAGGCCTTCTTCCCAGCCGGGCAGGAAGACGGTTTCGAATTCCAGACCCTTGGCAGAGTGCAGCGTCATGATCGAGACGGCGTCCAGTTCCGCGTTCTTTTCGGTGTCCATCACAAGCGCGACATGCTCAAGGAAGCTGCGCATGCTCTCGTACGCTTCCATGGAGCGGATGAGTTCTTTCAGGTTTTCAAGCCTGCCCGGACCTTCGGCGGTCTTATCCGCCTGCCACATGGCGGTGTAGCCGCTTTCATCGAGAATTTGTTCGGCCAGCACCGTGTGTTCGGTGTTTTCAAGCAGGTTCTGCCAGCGGCGGAAATCCTGGACGACATCGAACAGTGCCTTGCGTGCTTTCGGCTTCAATTCGTCGGTTTCGATGATGTCGGCGGCGGCAGCCAGCATCGGGATATCGCGGGCGCGGGCGTAATCATGCAGGTTACGCACCGTCGTGTCACCCAAGCCGCGCTTTGGCGTGTTGATGATGCGCTCGAACGCCAGATCGTCGGCAGATTGGCAGACGAGGCGGAAATAGGCCAGCGCATCCCGGATTTCGAGCCGCTCGTAGAATCGCGGACCGCCGATGACGCGGTAGTTGAGGCCAAGCGTGACGAAGCGGTCTTCGAACTCGCGCATCTGGAACGAGGCGCGCACGAGGATGGCCATATTGTTGAGCGGATGCTTGGTGCGTTGAAGCTGTTCGATTTCCTCGCCAACGGCACGGGCTTCCTCTTCCGAATCCCAGGCGGCGTGAACCACGACTTTTTCGTCGTCCGGTTCGCTGCGATCCGTAAACAGTGTCTTGCCGAGACGGCCTTCATTGTGGGCGATCAGATGACCGGCAGCACCCAGAATATGTTCGGTAGAGCGATAATTGCGCTCCAGCTTGATGACCTTCGCACCGACGAAATCCTTGTCGAAGCGCAGGATATTGTCCACTTCGGCACCGCGCCAGCCATAGATCGACTGGTCGTCGTCACCTACGCAGCAGACGTTCTGCGGCTGGCCCTTGGGCCGCTGCGCCAAAAGCCTGAGCCACATATATTGGCAGGTGTTCGTGTCCTGATACTCGTCCACCAGAATGTAGCGGAATTTCTGGTGATACTCTTTCAGAATATCCGGGTGGTTGCGGAAGATCGTGATGGGGTGCAGCAAAAGGTCGCCGAAATCACACGCGTTCAGCGTTTTCAGACGGGCCTGATAGGCAGCGTACAGTTCACGGCCCTTGCCATTGGCAAAAGCGCGACTGTCGCCTTCGGGAATTTCCGGCGGTGTCAGCCCCTTGTTCTTCCAGCCATCGATCATGCCTGCAAACTGCTTGGCGGGCCAGCGCTTGTCATCGAGACCTTCGGCCTGAATGAGCTGCTTGAGCAGCCGCACCACATCATCGGTATCGAGAATGGTGAAATCGGATTTCAAGCCCATCAGTTCGGCATGGCGACGCAGCAGTTTGACGCCGATGGAGTGGAAGGTGCCGAGCCACGGCATGCCCTCGACAGCGCCACCGACCAGGACGCCGATGCGTTCCTTCATTTCCCGCGCGGCCTTGTTGGTGAAGGTTACCGCGAGAATCTGGCTGGGGTAGACGCGGCCCGTCGCCAGAATGTGGGCGATGCGGGTGGTCAAAACGCGCGTCTTGCCGGTGCCAGCACCTGCCAGAACCAGAACGGGTCCTTCCAGAGTTTCGACCGCTTCGCGCTGTTCCGGGTTGAGACCCGCCAGATAATCGGGCGCGGCACGGCCTTGATCGCGCGCTGCCATGGCCTGCGCAGCAATGCCCAGACCACCGGCAGCAGGAGGGACTGCGGCCTGGCGGCGTGGCTCGGAAGGTTCTTCATCGAAGAACGGCATATCGTCGAAACTGTTGCTCATGCGGCCCAATGTAGTGATTCGGCATGGAAAGGCCAGAACCGTGTTCTGCTTTTATTCCGGTATCAACTGCCAAAGTGCCTATTCCAAGGCATTTTCTATATAAGCGTTGCGTCAGTAACCAACGGCATGGCTACGTGAAGTTGCAAGATGCGGCGAGCGTTAGAAAAACGTCGCAAATCACCATTATGTAAGAAACGGATTTGTGCGTTGCGTTGTTTAAGGCAAGCAAGGATACTGCTGCCAACTATAAAAGGGGCCGCAATCTCAAGATATGCGGTAACGAAGCGTTTCACGTCGGAGAACTATATGCAGCTTTGGAAGCAGGTCGGTGTCAGTCTGGCTGTTGTGGGCGCTGGGGTTTGTCTATGGGCGTTCATGTCGCCCGATGGCAAAAATATGCTTGCCAAAGTCGGGCTTGCGAGCGCTGAACAACCTGCAGCCCAATCTGCTGGTGCCCCCGCCGCCGGTGCAGGGCGCGGGCAGAGCGGTTCGCGCGGCAACAATGCGACGCTGGTTTCCATTGCGCCTGTCAAGACAGGCACTGTCAACGACCGGTTGAACGCTATCGGCAATGGTGAGGCCATCCAGTCGGTGGTGGTCACACCGCAGGCGTCCGGGCTGATTTCCGAAATCCTCGTGTCTTCAGGCCAGAGCGTCAAAAAGGGTGACGTACTGGCACGGTTGGATGACGACGAGCAGATCATCGAGCGCGAAAAGGCGCAGGTGTCCTTGCGCAGTGCCGTCGAGAAATCGACCTCCTATAGGAATCTGCGATCCGTTGCCCGGTTGGATGTGCTCGATGCGCAGATTGCGGAAGAATCCGCGAAGCTTGCCGTCAGCACCGCTGAGCTGAATTTCAAGCGCCGCGATATCCTGGCACCCATCGATGGCATCGCCGGTATCGTTGCCATCAACATCGGTGACAACGCAACGACGCAGACCAGCATCGTCAGCATCGACGACCGTTCGAAAATCCTCGTCAATTTCTGGGCACCGGAGCGCTTCACCACGGCCATCAAGGTCGGCATGCCGGTGGAGGCAACGTCGATTTCACGTCCCGGCGAGACCTTCAAGGGTAAGGTCGAAGCCATCGACAACCGCGTCGATGAGGCAAGTCGCACCATTCGCGTTCGTGCGGTGTTCGACAATGCCAAGGACGACCTGCGTGCAGGCATGTCCTTTGCCGTCACTATGGGCTTTACCGGCGAAAACTACCCTTCCGTCGATCCTCTGGCTGTTCAATGGGATGCCGAAGGCTCCTATGTTTGGCGCGTCACGGATGACAAGGCGCATAAGGTCCGTGTTCAGGTCGTGCAGCGCAACCCGGATTCCGTGTTGGTCAAAGCTGAGCTTGCACAGGATGATCCCATCGTCATCGAAGGTTTGCAGCGTGTGCGTGAGGGTGGGGCGGTTCGCACGGCTGGTCAAAAGAAGACACCGGAGGTCGCCAGCCGATGACCGAGCAGACGCCACCGAGCGGAACCGATTCCAAACTGGCCTTCACGGCACTTTTCGTCCGTCGTCCCATTCTGGCAGCGGTGATCAACACGCTTCTCGTGGTCGCCGGTCTGGCCGCACTGGTGGGCGTCGATGTGCGCGAATTGCCGGATGTCGACCGTCCTGTCATCACCGTCCGTACCACCTACGACGGCGCATCGCCGCAGACCATCGACCAGGAAGTAACGCAGACCATCGAAGGCGCCGTCGCACGGGTGAGCGGCGTCAAATCCATCTCCTCTGCATCGCAGTTCGGCACCAGCCGCGTGACGATGGAATTCAACGACAAGGTCGATATTGCTGTAGCCTCGAACGATGTGCGCGATGCCATCGGCCGCATCGCCAACGAAATGCCTGATGATGCCGACGAACCGCAGATCATCAAGGCCGATTCCGATAGTCAGCCGATTATGCGTCTGGCCGTCACTTCCTCCAGTCTCAGCATGGAAGACCTGACCAATCTGGTCGATGACGAGATCATCGACCGTCTGGCCGCCGTGGATGGCGTGGCCGATGTCGAGCTTTACGGTGACCAGGAGAAAGTCTTCCGCATCGATCTCGATCAAGGCGCGCTTGCAAGCCGCGGCCTGACGGTAACGGATGTGGCAAATGCGCTTGGCACGGCCGCACTTGATGTTCCCGCGGGATCGCTCAAAAGCTCGACGCAGGACATCGTGGTTCGCGCCACTGCCAGCCTGACGACGCCTGCCGAATTCGAAAATCTTATCGTTAAGGACCGCGTGCGTCTTCGCGATGTGGCAAGCGTCATGCTGGGCGCGGATGACGAAACAACGTCCCTGCGGTCCAACGGTGTGCAGGGTGTGGGCCTCGGCGTCATCCGCCAGGCGCAGTCCAACACGTTGAACATATCGACCGGCGTGAAAGCAGCTGTCGCGGCAATGGCGCCCAACCTGCCTGAAAACACCCGCATCGTGATTACCAGCGATGACGCCGTATTCATCGAAGGCGCGTTGCATGAGGTGGAGCTGGCGCTGGGCCTTTCTGCGCTCATCGTCGTTGTCGTGCTCTATCTCTTCTTCCGCGACTGGCGCGCGACGCTGATTCCGGCGATCACTATGCCGGTGGCCCTGATCGGCACGATCGTTGCCATCTACATGGTTGGTTTTTCGATCAACATCCTGACGCTGCTTGCCATCGTTCTGGCCACGGGTCTGGTGGTGGATGATGCGATCGTCGTGCTGGAAAATATCGTGCGCCGACGCTCCGAAGGGATGGGACCGCGTGCCGCTGCCGTCCTGGGCACGCAGGAGGTTTTCTTTGCGGTGATCGCAACGACGGCAACGCTTGCCGCCGTGTTTATTCCACTGTCCTTCCTGCCCGGTCAGCTCGGCGGTCTTTTCCGTGAATTTGGTTTCGTGCTGGCCTTTGCCGTCGGCCTGTCTTCCATCGTGGCGCTGACGCTGTGCCCAATGCTGGCCTCGCGCATGTTGAAAAACGGCGTTAAGGAGCAGACAGGGCCGCTGGCTTGGTTCGGCAACGTGTTCGCCTCGACCTACAAGAGCACGCTGTCTGCCTGTCTTAACAATCCGCTGGTCGTCGTGATCGTGGCACTGGCTTTTGCCGGCGTGTCGTGGATTGCCTTCGGCATGGTGCAGAACGAATTGACGCCGCGCGAAGACCGCTCTTCGGTGACGTTGCGTGTCACGGCTCCGCAGGGCGTCAGCCTTGAATATACGCGCGACCAATTGCAGCGCATCGAGGAAAACCTGCAGCCGCTTCGCGATAGCGGCGAAATCCAGAATATCTACTCCATTACCGGCATGAACGGGTCGTCCAACACCGGCTTCGTGGTGCTGACGCTTGCTGCATGGGCGGATCGTGAGCGCACGCAGAACCAGATTGCGCAGGACATCAACGTGGCGGCGCAAACAGTGCCCGGACTTCGCGCCTCGGCGTCACAGCCCAACAGCTTGCGCATTCGCGGCGCTGGTAACGGTCTTAGCATGGCTATGATCGGCACCAATTATGCGGCGCTGACGGAATCCACGCAGAAGCTTTTGCTGGCCATGGAAGAAAGCGGCCTGTTCGACACGCCTCGTTTCGAAAACGAGCCCAACCAGGCACAATTGTCCGTTTCCATCAATCGCGAGCGGGCATCCGATCTGGGGATCGACATCACCGGGCTTTCGACTGCCATGCAGTCGCTTCTCGAAGGCCGCTCCATTGTCGATGTCTTCGTGGATGGCGATGCTATCCCTGTGCGGCTGCTGTCGTCCACGCGTCCGATCAACGATCCGACCGATCTGGAAAACATCTTCCTCAAGGCCAAGGATGGGCGGATGGTGCCGATGTCGATCATCGCATCCTTGAAGGAAACTGCCGTTTCGCCGCAGCTCAATCGCGAACAGCAATTGCCGTCGGTTGGCTTCACGGCGAACCTGAAGGAGGGTGTTTCGCTGGGTGAAGCCGTTACCCGCGTGAACGAGATGGCCAAAGCCGTCATGCCCGCAGGCGCGCGTCTGTTGCCGCTTGGCGAAGCCGCCACATTACAGGAAAATTCCAGCGGCATGTTGCTGACCTTTGGCTTTGCCATCGCCATCATCTTCCTGGTTCTGGCAGCCCAGTTCGAAAGCATTCTGAGTTCCGTTATCATCATGTCGACGGTGCCGCTGGGTCTGGCCTGCGCCGTTATCGCATTGCTCTTTACCGGCTCCAGCCTCAATGTTTACAGCCAGATCGGCCTTGTGCTTCTGGTGGGCGTAATGGCCAAGAACGGTATTCTGATCGTCGAATTTGCCAATCACCTGCGCGACCAGGGAGCAACGGTGCGCGAAGCGATCGACAAGGCGTGCAGCATTCGCCTGCGCCCCGTGATGATGACCATGATCGCGACCATTCTGGGCGGTGTGCCGCTGGTCCTGGCGCAAGGTGCGGGCGCGGAAGCGCGTATCGCGCTCGGCTGGGTCATCGTCGGCGGCTTGGGTTTTGCGACACTGATCACGCTGTATATCACGCCTGTGTCCTACCTCCTGCTTGCGCGCTTTGCCAAGCCGCAGGCAGATGCCGAAATACGTTTACACCGCGAATTGGAAACGGCCATTCGCCGCCGGGCCATCGAGGAAGACAAGCCGCTGCTGGCGGCGGAATGACGTACTAACAAGCCTCCCGTTCGCGAAACGGCAGTGCTGGACAAACGGAAAGTCGTGTCACATACCAACCGGGCTTGCCGTGACAGGTGAGTCCGGTTTGCAGTGTAGTGGAGACGATCATGGCTTTGAAGGATGTTGTGTCTGGTACGAGAAACGAGGCGGGTATTGCTGCCGTTCTCGATAGTCTGAAACAGCAACTGGGTGAGAAGCTTCAGACCGGTCAGTCTTTTCGCGAGCAGCATGCGCACACCACGACATATTTGACCACGCAACTGCCCGATGGCGTGGTTTTTGCCGACACCACCGATGACGTCAAAGCCGTGGTCAAGGCCTGTGCCACGCACAAGGTTCCCGTGATCGGCTTTGGCGTCGGCTCCTCACTCGAAGGCCAGGTCAACGCCCCCAGGGGTGGCATATCGGTCGATTTCAGTCGCATGAACCGCATCATTTCCGTTCATGCCGAAGACCTCGATGTCACGGTGGAGCCGGGTGTGACGCGCGAACAGCTGAACACCTATCTGCGCGACACAGGCCTGTTCTTCCCCATCGATCCCGGTGCCAATGCCTCGATTGGCGGCATGGCCTCCACGCGCGCATCTGGCACCAACGCGGTTCGCTACGGGACGATGAAGGACAATGTGCTGGCGCTGACGGTGGTGACGGCCAATGGCGAGGAGATCAGTACGGGTCAACGCGCACGCAAATCGTCTGCGGGATACGATCTGACACGGCTTTTCGTCGGCGCGGAAGGCACGCTCGGGCTGATCACCTCCGTGACGTTGCGCCTCCAGGGCATTCCAGAGAAGATCGCCGGGGGTATTTGTACCTTTGATACGGTCAAGCAGGCCTGCGATGCCGTTATCATAACGGTGCAGATGGGCATTCCGGTCGCGCGTATCGAACTTCTCGACGCGGTTCAGATACGTGCCTGCAACGCCTATTCCGGCCTGTCCTATGAAGAGAAGCCGACGCTGTTTCTGGAATTTCACGGCACGGAAGAGACCACCGCACTTCAGTCCCAGCAGTTTTCCGAGATCGTTGACGAGTGCGGCGGCGGCGAATTTCACTGGACTGGCGATGCGCAGGAGCGTGCCAAGCTGTGGAAGGCGCGTCATGATGCCTATTGGGCGTCCAAGGCGCTTGCGCCGCATCTCGATGCTCTCTCGACGGATGTCTGCGTGCCGATTTCCCGCTTTGCAGAATGTGTCACCGAGACGCAGCAGGACATTATCGACAACACCATGCTGGCACCCATCGTCGGCCATGCGGGTGACGGGAACTTCCACGTGCTGGTCCTGTTCGACGGAAAAGACGCAGCAAGTGTTGCCGCCACCGAAGCCTTTGTTGCTCGGTTGAACCGGCGCGCGATTGCCATGGATGGCACCTGCACCGGCGAACATGGCATCGGCCAGGGCAAGATGAGCTTTCTGGCAGAAGAGGTTGGTGGGGCGCTGGATACGATGGTTGCCATCAAGCGGTCACTTGATCCGGATAATATTTTCAATCCGGGTAAGCTTTTTCGCGTCGATAACGTATAAGCGACTATCTTTGACGCCGAAATGATGCTTGCTCTGTCGGGAAAAAAAGATAGTTTTCATCGTCAGTTAAGGGAGACGTCGGGTCGTGCTCGGACGCATATTGGTTTTTCTGGGCGGACTTCTGGTCGTAGCGCTGTTTGCAGCGCTGCTCATTCCCTATTTCATCGACTGGACCGATTTTCGACGTAACTTCGAAGATCAGGCAAGCCGTATCATCGGCAAGAAAGTCGTCGTGCATGGCCGCGTCGAAGCGCGGCTTCTGCCGTTCCCGTCCGTGACGCTGCATGACGTGCGCGCTGGTACGGATGCCGATGGATCACCGCAAATTCAAGTCGCCCGCTTCTCCATGGATGCGGAACTTGCGCCTTTTCTATCAGGCGAGGCCCGTATCTTCGATATGCGCATCGAAGAGCCGAAGGCAAAGATCCGGCTGTTGAAAGATGGAACGCTGGACTGGACGCGCGGAAGCCGCGCCGTCATTCCAGCAAAGACCGTCGTACTGGAAAATGTCAGCATCGAAGGCGGGCAGATCGAGTTCATCGATGAACAATCCGGTCGCAACCGGACCGTTACGGGTCTGACCGCCGATATGTCGGCAAAGTCGCTTGCCGGTCCCTGGCGGGCGGATGGCCGCGCGGCGGTCGATGGTCACGCGGGGTCGTTTTCTCTTTCCAGCGGTGAGCCGGAAGCCAATGCAGGGCGCATGGGCCTTCGTCTTCGCATGCTGCCAGATGAACATCCGGTCGAGATCGATCTGGATGGCGCGATTGCAGCGACCGAAGGACGACCTGTCTATAGCGGTTCCTTCGCCTTCAACTTCCGCCAGGACGACAAGCAGAAGCAGCAGGCCAGCCAATCCCTGTTTACCGCGCCGCGCACCCGGGGCAGCTTCGAGCTGACCAATGGACGCTTGCGTGTACCGAGCTACCGCATGGAATTGGGCGGGGCGGAAAATCCCTATATCGTGACGGGAGAGGCCACGCTCGATACGGGAACGGCGCCAGAGTTTCTGTTGACGGCCGATGGCCAGCAGATCGATTTCAACCGTTTTGCGCCAGCCCCTGCCCAGACGGGCAAAACATCCCGCGTCCCAACGGTGTCCCTTCGCCAGCGCATCGAAGCCTTCGCCAGCCTCATTGCCCGTATTCCCGTGCCGCAGGTTCCCGGTAAAGCCAGCATCCGGCTTCCCGCTCTGGTGTCTGACGACACCACCATCCGCGATATCCGTCTCGATGTGCGGCCGAACGGTGCTGGATGGCAGGTGGAAAATGCGGTGGCAGTGCTGCCCGGACGGACGCAACTGGAAGCCAAGGGGTCTTTGACGCTGACCAATGGCCCGGCGTTCAACGGCGATCTGCTGGTCGCCTCCAACCAGCCGTCCGGCCTTGCCAACTGGCTGTCCGGCACCGTCGATCCGGCAATACGGCAACTGAACGCCGCCGGGTTCTCCTCCACGGTATCGTTGACGACGCAGGCGCAGCGTTTCGATAATCTGGAACTGGCGATCGGGCAGGCGTCCTTGCGGGGTCGTCTGGTACGCCAGGCGGAAGCCAAGGGCGCCAGTATCGATATCGAGCTGTCCGGTGACGAGATCGATCTGGACGCCCTGAAAGCGCTGGGCGGACTGGCGCTTGGTGATCAGGTTGGCAGCTCGGTTCTCGATCATCGCATCGCCGCCAAGTTCAAGGCAGATCGTTTCAACATGGCCGGTGTCACCGCCAACCGGGTGGAAACCGCCTTTACGCTGACGGATGGTGTTCTTGCTCTCGATAGCATGACGGCGGGCGATATTGCCGGGGCAGAGGTGCGGGCCAAGGGGCAGGTCAAGGGCCTGTTCTCGGACTTTGTCGGCAAGGGCACCGTCAATCTTCATGCCGCAGACATGCAGCCGGTCTTTAATTTGCTGCGTCAGAAACTGCCGCATCACCCGCTGGTCGACCGGCTGGTCGCGAGCGCGCCCTGGTATGCCAATTCCGATATTGCCGTTGATCTCTCGGTTGATAGCAGCAATGGCGGGGCGAATGCGGCCATCTCCGGCACCATCAACGGCAGCCGTGTTTCAGCCGTTGCAAAGCTTCCCGATGTGTTGTCCAACACGGAAGACAAGGCACTAACGCTGGAGGCCGTTCTCAAGAACCAGTCTACGGCGATCCTGTTCGGCCAGGCCGGGCTTGATCCGTTGCCCTTCGATGCTGATGGCGAAGGATTGCTGTCGCTCAAGCTCAATGGCACGCTGGGTTCGCCGGTGCAGACGGACTTCCGCTTTTCCACCGAACGCACCCATTTTTCCGCCAATGGCAGCTTTTCGCTGGCGGCGGCGAGTTTTGGGCAGGGCACGGCGGATGTCTCGCTGGAAAGTGCCGACATCGAGCCCTATCTTATCATGAATGCTGTCGGGTTGCCGCAACTGGGTGGCGGCATGTCTGCCAAGGGCACGGCATCTCTCACCGTAGACAAGGAAAAGGCCACGCTGGCCAACCTAGCCGGGCAGGCGGGCGGAAATCCCGTGTCCGGCACGCTGTCTGCATTGCTTGCCCAACCGCATAAGATCACGGGCGATCTCTCCGTCAAGACGGTCGAGCTGGCCTGGCTGGGGGATACGATCTACGGCCCTGTGATCGATCCCGAATCCGGCGCTCTCAGCGCCAAGCCGGTGTCTCTTCCAGCATTTCCCAAGCTCGAAGCATCACTTGCGGTCAAAGCTGCCAATTTCGAAACCGGTGCTTACGGCACGGTCACGGGCACGACATTTACGCTAAACCAGTCAAACGGCATGCTGTCTCTGGACAATATGAGCGGTGACTGGATGGGCGGCAAGGTTTCCGGTCGCCTCTCGATGTCGACAGGTGAGGGTGCTGGTATCTTCCGCACCAAGATCGCAGTGTCTGGCGTCAATCCTGACACCGTCATGTGGAAGAGCGGGCAGACGCCTGTCGCCAGCGGCCGCTTTGCTATGGATCTGACGGCTGAGGCGACCGGCAAGAGCGTCAGCGAACTGCTGTCGTCGGCAGGCGGCTCCGGGGAAATCCGCACGGGCGGTCTTGTGCTGCGCGGGCTGAACCAGGCCGCGTTCCAGCCTTGGCTTCAGGCGGCGAACGGACTTCAAGGCACGATCGATGCGGCCAAGGTTCGCCCGCTTGTGGACGCCCATCTGTGGCAGGGTGACATCCAGCTTGGTGAAGTGGCCATGCCATTCACCGTGAGCGATGGCAGTCTGCGCATGCAGAATGTGATAGCAAAGACGCCGCAATTGGCTTTGGATGGGAATCTCATTCTGGATCTCGCAAACACGACGCTGACCGGCGGCATCGACCTTGTGTTTAACGCAGGCACCGAAGAGCTAGCAGGTGCGACACCATCCGTTCGCCTCAACTATACCGGCCCATTTGCGCAACCGGCCCTCACCACCGATGTGTCGGGTCTGACGGGATATCTGTCGCTGCGCGCCTTTGAGCGAGAACGGCGTAGGGTCGAAGCCTTGCAGGCCAGCATCATGGAAAAGCAACGTTTGCGCCGCGAAGTCGCGCTCTTCCGGTTCACGGCAGCAGAACGTCAAGCCGAAAAAGACCGCGCTGCCGCCGCAGAGCAGGCCCGCAAACAGGAAGAAGAGCGCTTGCGCAATCTCGCCCAAGAGCGCCTTCAAGCCGAAAAAGCCGAGCAAGACAGATTGCAGCGCCAGCAAGATGCGCAACCCAAGCCGCAGCCTGGCCCCGTGCTGACGGTACCGCCGACGGAAGAGAATATCCGCTAGGTATTTTTGAGAACAAAGTGCACGGGGTGAGTGGCATAAAGTCACTCATCCAGCGCCTTTGTGTGGTTCGTTGGTCAGTTTTTCAGTCTCGACATCAGGAACTGAATGGCCAGCCTGTAGGCCTCGCGTGCCTGCACTGTCTCTGGCTTGAGAAAGAAATCGTGAGACGCGCCTTCAAATACAGTCATTGTGGCGGTGCCGCCAGCCTTCTTTATTGCTTCCGCAAAATGTCACGACTTTCGTGGCAGATAACGTTCCACTTATGATTGGCTCTTCAACCAATTCAGCACATAGACACGCAAAGAGGAAGACAGGTTGCTGCCGTCGGGGCGGTTGTCGTCGATTTCGGCGAGAAGGGCGGCGAAGCTCATTTTTCGTTTTTCGGCAATGGTGCGAAGCTCATCCCAAAACGCGTCTTCGAGGGAGATGCTGGTCCGGTGCCCATGGAGCGTTGTGGAGTGCTTGCGGATCAAATTTGTGTCTTTCCAAACTGATTCAACGCGCTGCCGGCCGGATTCATGTAATGCGCGTAAGCTTATGATTTTGAATTTCTTTAAACATGCTGGCATCTCTTAACGCCGCTTGTCGCGGGTAAGTTCCGCCCGCGCAAAATCTCTTGATCGGAGCGATTGGCCCCTTGTGCGGCTGGTTTCAGAGCACACTTGCCCGAGCTCGCGGCTCTGCCTTGATCGCGATAACGGGCCTGGAGGTTACCACAGATAACGACCTGTCCCTTAGACAATCGCGTTCAGACTATTCCAGGGGAACGGCGACGAAGCGCAGGTTGCCCTTGGCGTCTGCAACCATCATATGGGCGTTCTTGCGGCCGGCAGATTTCAGTCCGTTGACGCGCACGAGAACGTCACCTGGGACCTCCATGAAGTCCTGGCCGACCTCGACGATCACGTCGCCTTCCTTGATGCCCTTTTGCTCTGCGACAGAGCCGGGCTCGATGCTTGAAACCAAGACACCCTCGACGCTGTCGGCAATGCCTTTTTCGGTGCGCAACTCAGCTGTCAACGCGACCAGATTCATTCCCAGAACGGTCTGAGCAGCTTCGCGCTGGTCCGGTGCCTGCGGGTCCTGTTCGGTGCCGCCATTTTCGTTCGGCTCGACCATTTCGCCGCCTTCACCATCCTCAGGCATCGTCTCTTCGCTGCCTGCGCCCGGCTGCTGTTGTTCAGCACTATCCTGCAACTGGCCGAGTTTGACCTTCACGGTCTGCTCCTTGCCATCACGAAGGACGACGACATCGACTTCCTTGCCCACAGGGCTTTCAGCCACGACACGCGGCAGATCGCGCATTTCCTGAATGGGCTTTCCGTCGAAGGTCAACACGACATCACCCGACTGGATCGGTCCGTTCTCGACCGGGCCACCTTTCACGACGCCCGAGATCAGCGCGCCGCGCGTGCGATCCATGCCAAGGCTTGCGGCGATATCGTCGGTGACAGGCTGCACGCGAACGCCGAGCCACCCGCGGCGGGTCTCGCCGAACTCGATCAGTTGCTGCACGATGTTTTGCGCAAGTTCGGTCGGCACGGAAAAGCCGATGCCGATGGAGCCGCCGCTGGGCGAAATGATCGCGGTGTTGATGCCGATGACCTCGCCCTTCATGTTGAATAGCGGGCCGCCGGAATTGCCCTTGTTGATCGCCGCATCCGTCTGAATGAAGTTGTCGTAGGGGCCGGCATTGATGTTGCGCCCACGTGCAGACACGACACCCACTGTCAGCGAGCCACCAAGCCCGAACGGATTACCGATGGCCATCACCCAGTCACCGATGCGCATGGCGCGGGAATCGCCGAACTTCACGGCTTTCAGCGGCGCTTTCGGCTCCACTTTCAGCACGGAAAGATCGGTTTTGGTATCGGTGCCGACCAGCTTGGCCTTCAGCTTGTTGCCGTTAGGGAAAATCACTTCGATATCGTCGGCACCTTCGATGACGTGGTTGTTCGTCACCACGTAACCGGCGGGGTCTATGACGAAGCCGGAACCGAGCGAACTGACCTTGCCGCCGCCTTCGGAATCCTGATTGTCGAAGTAATCCTTGAAGAATTCCTGGAAGGGCGAGCCATCAGGAATGCGGGGAGGGGTTGGGCCTTTGCCTTCCGCCTTGACACTCTGCGAGGTGGAGATGTTGACCACCGCATCCAGCAGCGGTGCGGCCAGATCGGCGACCGATGCCGGGCCGACGCTTTGTGCTCTGGCACTTGCCGGAACAAGCCCGCCTGCGACGATGGCAAGTCCTGCCATGGCGGCGATGCTGCTGCGGAAAGGCGAAAGAGTAGAAACGGGCATACGGCGTCCTCGCGTCTTGCAAAACATGGCGTTCTGTAAACTAGCCAAGCATAAGGCGGAATGATGAAGTGTAAAAATACCTTTTCGTGAATGACGCATAAATCCACTCATCATCCACGATAATCGAAGCCGTACAGCAAAGATGCCGCGGCGCAAGCACTTCGCTCAATCAACGACAAACAGCTTGGCGCCGACCGAGGTGGACGAGCGATGCGGCTCTGCGTTATCTGCGACCTGATAGCTCATGCCGGCTTTGAGCAGAAAGTTGCGACCATCTTCGAGTTCTGTGCTCAGCTCACCTTCTAGGCACAGCAGGATGTGACCCTTGGTACACCAGTGGTCGGCAAGATAGCCAGGCGTGTATTGCACCATGCGAACACGGATACTGCCGAAGTGCTGGGTGCGCCAGGTGGCGGTCCCGGTTTCACCGGCATGTTGGGTGGGCTCGATCAGCGACCAATCGGTTGTGCCGAATGGAATTTCGGTAATGTTCAACGCAGTCTCCGCAGTTTGAGAAATCGATCTCATATGCAGGACTGAGCTGCTGGTTTGCCAGTGCTAAATAGAAAAGGGCCGATGTTTCCACCGGCCCTTTTATTGTCTTATGGCATTCAGTTTGCCGGTGCAGCCGCTGGGGCTGCTGGCGGCGTGGGCCGTGGGGATGCGCCGTTGATATCGTTGAAATAACGGAAGAACGGCGAGTCCGGAGACAGGACTAGCGTTGTGCCCGTGCCGGTCAACGCTGTCGTATAAGCGCCCATCGAGCGGTAGAACTCGAAGAAGCTCGGGTCGCGCTGGAAGGCTTCACCAAAGATGCGGTTACGCTCGGCATCGCCTTCACCGCGCAGCACTTCCGACTGGCGACGCGCGTCGGATTCGAGCTCGACGACCTGGCGGTCGGCAATAGCGCGACGACGCTGTGCTTCTTCGTTACCACGGGCACGGATCAATTCCGCTTCCGCCAAACGCTCGGAGCGCATGCGCTTGAACGTGTCGAGCGAAACATCCTGGCTCAAATCGGTCCGGCGGATGCGCACGTCGACGATGCTCAGACCCAGCGCTTCCGCATCCGGGCGCAAATCATCGCGCACTTCCTGCATCATGGATGCACGTGCGTCCGACAGAGCGGACTCGAAGCCACGCAGACCGTAGACACGACGAAGCGAAGAGTTGAAGCGCGTGCGCAGGCGATCTTCAGCGACCTGCTGGACACCACTCGCAGCCGCGAGGAAGCGACGTGCGTCGGTTATGCGATAGACGAGGAAAGCGTCCACTTCGTAGAACTTACCACCGGACACCTGGGCTCGAATATTTTCGTAATCGAGACGACGTGCACGGTTTTCGACATATTGCACCCGATCAAACTGCATGAACGCGAATGGCATCTTGAAGTAGACGCCCGGATCGCTCTTGACGTCGTGGATCTGGTTGAACCGCAGAACGACGGCCTGCTGACGCGGCGTGACGATATACATCGAGCTGTAAAGGAAGAACAGAACGATAGCGAGGCCGACGAGAAGGGCTGTGAGACGATTGGTCATATCAGTTGCCTCCCCGTGGTGCGACAGTCGGATTGTTGCGCATGATCTCGTTGAGAGGCAGATACGGCATCACGCCCTGCTTTTCGTCGATGATGACCTTGTTGGACCCTTTCAGGACCTGCTCCATGGTTTCGATGAACATGCGTTGACGGGTCACTTCCGGGGCACTGCTGTATTGGTCGTAGATGGAGATGAAGCGCTGTGCTTCACCGCTTGCCTCGTTGACGACGCGGCTCTTGTAACCATTCGCCTCTTCAACGATCTGCGCGGCCTGACCACGTGCTGCACCAAGCTTCTGGTTGGCATACTGGTTGGCTTCTGAGACGAAGCGATCTTCGTCCTGTTCGGCACGCTGAACTTCGTCGAACGCATCGGCCACTTCGCGCGGCGGGGCTGCATCTTCGATGGAAACGGCATTGACGGCGACACCGGCGCCATATCCGTCCATCGTGCTCTGGATGATTGTCTGAACTTCCATGGCAATCTGCTGGCGATTGTCGCGGAAAATATCTTGGGCCGGACGACGACCGACGATCTCGCGCATTGCGCTTTCGGCAACCTGCTGCAATGTCTCGCTCGGTGCTTCGACGTTGAACAGGAACGACTTCGGATCGGTTATCGTATAGAGAACGGAGAACTGCACGTTGACGATGTTCTGGTCGCCCGTCAGCATAACGCCCGTGGCGGCAGAACTCGTTGTGCTGGCGTTCGACCGGACGCCGATGTTCAGCTGTTGCTGACTGATCTTGACGATTTCAACGGATTCGACCGGCCACAGCATGACATGCAGGCCTTCTGTCGATACCGCATCCTTGGGCTTGCCAAAGCGTGTTTCCACGCCCAGTTCGTCCGGACGAACGGTGTAGACGGACTGGATACCGACAAAAGCGAGAATGACGAGAGCGAGGATGGCAACCACGCCACCGTTGATTCCACCCGGAAGCAAGTTCTTGAAACGGTCCTGGCTGCGACGGATGATCTCTTCGATATCCGGTGGGCCACCATTGCCGCCGCCTCCACCGCCTCCGCCACGCGGACGGTTTGGTCCCTGACCCCAAGGTCCCCCCTGGTTGTTTCCTCCACCGCCACCGCTATTACCGCCGCCGCCCCAAGGGCCGCCGCCGCCATTCTGATTGCTCCAGGGCATTCATACCTCTTATGCTAAAAAAACTCTCCCGCTCCCTCTTGATCATGCTCGCGCATATCAGGCGGGACTGTGGTCTCAGTTATAAGTAGGAGAGCGGTGCGTTTCAACGCAGAGGCGGTAACTTAATACCCAATCACGGTAAATAGTTCACTGATCGCCGTGATGTCGACGGTAAGTTGCAAATCTGACCGCGTAATTGTCCTTTTCCCCCGCTGGCAAAGGCGTTTCCTCGGTTTTCAGAAAGACCGTCGGATCGATGTCCGGGAAAAAAGTATCGCCGTCCAGTGACACCTCGACATGGGTGACGGAAAGTTGATCGGCAAAGGGCATGGCCTGGCGGTAAATCTCGCCGCCGCCAGCCACAAAAATCTCGTCCATGCCAAGGGCGCGGGCCTTCTCTCGGGCAAGCGAGATCGCATCCTCCAGCGACGAAACCACATCGACGCCATCGGGGCGATAATCCGGGTTGCGGCTGATGATGATGTGCGGACGACCGGGCAGGGGACGCTCACCCACCGACAGAAACGTCTTGCGCCCCATGATCATCGGCTTGCCCATGGTCAGCGCCTTGAAGCGCTTCAGGTCCGACGATAGTTTCCAAGGCATGTCGAGATCGCGGCCGATGACGCCGTTTTCCGCAACGGCGGCGATAAGGGTGATGCGCGGCTGCGTCATACGGCAATCGGTGCTTTGATGGAGGCGTCGGCCTCGTAATTCTCCAGCGTGAAATCGTCGAAGGTGAAGTCGAAGAGGCTGGTGACGGCAGGGTTCAGGCGCATGGTCGGCAGCGCTTTCGGCGTGCGTTGCATTTGCAGTTTGGCCTGCTCGAAATGGTTGGCGTAGATATGTGCGTCACCCAGCGTATGGACGAAATCACCGGGCTTCAATCCTGTGACCTGTGCGACCATCAGGGTCAGAAGCGCATAGGAGGCGATGTTGAAGGGCACGCCGAGGAAGATATCGGCCGAGCGCTGATAGAGTTGGCAGGACAGTTTGCCATCCGCGACATAAAACTGGAACAGGCAATGGCAGGGCGGTAGCGCCATGTCGTCCACCAGTGCCGGGTTCCAGGCCGATACGATATGGCGGCGGGAATTGGGATTGGTCTTGAGGCTCTCGATCAAAAGCGCGATCTGGTCGATATGGCGGCCATCTGGGGCAGGCCATGAGCGCCACTGCGCGCCATAGACGGGGCCGAGATTGCCGTTCTCGTCGGCCCACTCATCCCAGATGGAAACGCCGTTTTCCTTGAGATAGGCGATGTTGGTATCGCCCTTGAGGAACCAGAGCAGTTCATGGATGATGGAGCGCAGATGCAGCTTCTTGGTAGTGAGAACGGGAAAGCCTTCCGACAGATCGAAGCGCATCTGGTAACCGAAAACGGAGCGCGTGCCAGTGCCGGTGCGGTCGCCACGGTCGCTGCCCGTATCCATCACATGCCGAAGAAGGTCGAGATATTGCTTCATGGTGGTCCGCCGCCGATTCTAAACAGGCCGTATTATAGGGCGTTTGCGACGGCGGAACCAGTGAGGTGCCAGAGTGGCCCACAGAAATCAGAGCGTTTCCAGTTTCCCGAGGTGTTTCGCCACGAGGTAATAGAATGTCACGCGTGATTTCGTTCTGTCACCTTTCATCGCCGCAACCGTGTCCTCCACGGCCTTATCGGCATGGGCACCTGAGACACCGAGCTTTTTGCCGCACCAGTTCGTTTTCACTCGCGCCAACTCTTCGGGATCTGACGAGGAGACGAGCGCCGAATCACGATTGCGCAAGGCAATGCCGAGATGGCTGACGATTTTGCTCACCACCGCTTCGTCGGCATTGGCATCGTATATTTTCACATCTGCGAGATGGTCCGTCATGGTCTATCCTCCCAAGTGCTGCGTCGTTAAATTAAGGTTCCTCTTATAAAGCAGGATGTGACAACTCCGCAGTCTCGTCAAGAATTGCGCGCAACCTTTCATCGAAATGTCATCCAGCCCCTTTTCTCCGCCGCGCGAAGCGCCTATATGAGCCGTGCCGGGTGCAAATCCGGCTATGGCGATAAACGGTCGATGGAATAAGCCTATTGGACCCGGGGGCGGTACCCGGCGCCTCCACCAAAAACCGGCGGACCTTGCAAAGGCCGGCTTTTGATGGGGGCGAAATAGGATCGACAAGGGTGTAAAGATCGAACTTTTGCTCGGCATGATACCGCCGTTATCGGGTCACAAGTGTAGTTGCAAATGACAACAACGCTAAGGAATACGCTCTCGCTGCCTAATGGCGGTGTGGGAATTCCGACTTAAGCCCTTACGGTTAGCCCCGTAAGGCGGGGTTCGGAGGTACCTGGCAACAGAAACCTCCACCTTCTCCATTTCGGCGCAATTGGCTATAAGGTGAAATGACTCGCGGCAAGCAGGGCTTTTCCGTTGCTGCGGTATAAGACATTGCGTATAATACGATAAAATACGTATGCATAAGGAAAGACAGGACCGTATGGGGCAGGATCATATCCGTTACGACATTCTCGCACAGGATGCCCTTCGCGGCGTTATTCGCAAGGTATTGAGCGAAGTCGCTGCTACGGCGAGGCTGCCCGGCGACCATCATTTCTTCATCACCTTTTTGACCGGCGCACCTGGCGTGCGCATCTCGCAGCATCTGAAGGCGAAATATGCCGAGCAGATGACCATCGTCATCCAGCATCAGTTCTGGGACATGAAGGTCACCGATACGCAGTTCGAAATCGGCCTGTCCTTCTCCGATACGCCTGAGAAGCTAGTCGTGCCGTTCAATGCCATCAGAGGCTTCTACGATCCTTCGGTGAATTTCGAACTCGAATTCGATGTTCCCTTGGCGGAAGAGGAAGAGGTCGTGGAAGCGGAAATCACCGCATATCCAGCACCTGCCGAAAACAAGGTCGCGTCGAGCGACGACAAGCCGGACGAAGAGAAGAAGGCCGGTTCGGTCGTTTCTCTGGACGCTTTCCGCAAAAACAAGTGATGGTCTGAAGCGATTGGCGCAGACGGGAGATGGTCGTGACAGGCGATGTCGTAAATCTGCGCCAGTTTCGCAAACAGAAGGCACGTACCGAAAAAGACAAACAGGCGGAGCAAAACCGCCTGACTTTTGGCCGAACCAAGGCTGAAAAGAACCTCACCTCCGCATTGAACGACAAAGCCGACCGCGCGCTCGATCAGGGCAAGCTCGATAAGGGTGAGGACGACGCTTAGCGTCGCCTAGCGGGACATCATCTCGCAGTTTTTACACAAGCTCCCAACCGGATCACTTACCCTGCCATCGCTCCAGCGTCAGCGCGTAGGTTACGTGCGGCTTGAGGTGGGGGTGGGTGTTCGGCACGCGGGGGTGCAAGAAATCGCGAGACGGCGCGCGGATAAGCCCGATGCGCTTCATGACGGCCACCGAGCGCAAATTGTCCTTTACGGCAAAGGACACGATTTCCGGCAGTTTTTTCTCATCGAATGCCATTGATAGCAGCGACTTTGCAGCTTCGGTGGCATAGCCGTTGCCCCAGAAGCGGGCAGCCAGCCGCCAGCCGATTTCCATTGTGCCGAGCGGAAATATGCCCTCCAGATTGGCGGGCGCGATGCCGCAGAACCCGATGGGCTCGCCGGTTTCGCGCAGTTCGACCGCATAAAATCCGTATCCGGTGGCATGGATCATCTCGTTGACGTGCTTCAGCGCAGCGTCTGATTCCGCGTGGCTGCGCTTATGCGGAAAGAATTCCATGACATCGGGATCGGAATTGACCTCGCGAAACAGTTCGCGATCGGTGTCTTTCCAGTCCCGAAGGATCAGTCTTGGTGTTCCGCTGACAATCATGGTGTAACGAAGTCGGACTTTCTGTAGCCCTGGAGGTAGAGAAGGGCAGTCAGGTCACTATGGTCGATGCGGATTTTGGCCTCCGCGGCAACCGCAGGCTTGGCATGCAGCGCAACACCAGAACCGGCCAGATGCAGCATGCCGAGATCGTTGGCGCCGTCACCCACGGCCATGGCATCTTCCGGGGAAAGACCCAGCTTTGTAGCGATATAGTTGAGGGCGTCGATCTTGGCCTGTTTGCCCAGAATGGGTTCGGCCACGGTGCCGTCGAGAAGGCCGTCTTTTTCGCCCAGAATGTTGGCGCGGTTTTCATCGAAGCCGAGGGTTGCGGCGATGCGACTGGTAAAGACGGTGAAGCCGCCGGATACGAGTGCGGTGTAATGTCCTTTAGCCTTCATGGTGGCGATGAGTTCCATGCCACCTGGGGTGAGCGTCACGCGCTTTTCGATGACATCGTCCACGACCGAAATCGGCAGGCCCTTGAGCAGCGCCACGCGCTCACGCAAAGCGGGCTCGAAGGCGATCTCGCCATTCATGGCACGGGCGGTGATGGTGGAAACTTCGTCCTTCAGACCCACTTCAGCGGCCAGCTCGTCTATGCATTCCTGTTGGATCATGGTGGAATCCATATCGGCGATCAGGATTTTCTTGCGACGCTTGTCCTGATCCTGAATGGCGATGTCGATGGGTCTGTCGACGATGGCCATCCGTAGCACGCGTTCTGCCGAAGCCACATCCGTGCCATCGCGCAGCACCAGATCGCAGGCAATGCTATCCGCCAGCCAGTAGAGGCCGGACGCGTCGAGCGCCTTGGCGGCGCTTTCTGCGATGGTGGAATTCAGAACAGGATTTGACGGATTGGCGATAAGCGTGGCAACGAGAGCCATGATGAGCAACCTTGATGACGAATTCGATGCGACCCTGATAACCGGCCCGACGGCAAGCGGCAAGTCCGCGCTTGCGCTTCGCTTGGCGCGCGACAGAGGCGGCGTCGTCATCAATGCCGACAGCATGCAGGTCTACGACACGTTGCAGGTATTGACCGCGCGCCCCTCGGCAAAAGAAATGGAAGGCGTGTCGCACCACCTCTACGGCCACGTTCCGGCGTCGCAGCTTTACTCGACGGGTGAGTGGCTGCGCGAGATCACGGCGCTTCTGGAAATATTGCGCAGCGAGGGGCGTCATCCGGTCATCGTCGGCGGGACGGGGCTCTATTTCAAGGCGCTGACGGGTGGCCTTTCCGATATGCCGACCATCCCCACCGATATCCGCGAGCGTTACCGATCACGGTTGCTCGAAGAGGGATCATTGGGGCTGTATGATGAATTAGCGGCTCGGGACCCTCAGACGACATCTAGCCTAAAGCCCACCGACGGGCAGCGGATTGTTCGGGCGCTTGAGGTTTTGGAAGCAACCGGGCAATCCATTCGTACATTTCAGAATGCCAGCGGTCCTGTGATCATCGACCCGACGCGCGCCCGGAAATTCGTGGTGCTGCCAGATCGCGCTGTGCTGCATGACCGCATCAACAGGCGGTTTGCCGGGATGATGCAGAGCGGGGCCGTGGAAGAGGTGAAGGCGCTTCTAGCGCTCGATCTGCCGCCGGATTCTACGGCAATGAAAGCTATCGGCGTTTCGCAGATTGCGGAGATGCTGGCGGGGCGGATGGGGGAGGCCGAGGTCATCGAAAAGGCTGCGGCCGCCACCCGGCAATATGCCAAGCGGCAGATGACATGGTTTCGCAATCAGATGGGTGACGATTGGGAGAGGGTTGTGCCGTAGGGCGCAGCAAACTCTCAATCCTTGCGGTACAGGCTGCTCAGCGGCTTCTTCAACAAGCTCTCACGTGTCGGCGCGGCGTTTGCGGGCATCTGCGCCTTTGCTGAGAACACCGAGCTTCGCGGCAGCATTTCCGGGCGGTAAGGCTCTGTACCGGTGCTTTCGTGGAATTCGCGCTTCCAGCTTTCGAATTCTTCCTCGTCGGCGTCCTGCGCGATCTTCGCGTCGTAGCTTTGGCGGAAACCGGAGATATCGGGGCCGGTGACGGCGCGCATGCGCTTGACGATGGAGCGAAGGTCCACCGTATCGGGTGTATCTTCCAGGGCCGAATGTGAAACGCCATTGGCCTTCGGCAGGATGTGAACCGGCACGCGGTTGAAGCGTATGCGCATCGGCACGTTGATCGCCTCACCGAACGCGATGGCCTCGCCATTGCCGATGGAGGACAAAAAGCTGGTGGTGGAGACCGACGAATTGGGGATGGCCGAGCGGATGATCTCCTGGTCGTTTTCGTTGGAAAGCCGCATAGCGAAAACTGTGGAGCATTGCGACAGGATCGTCTGGTCCAGCTCGCCCGGACGTTGGGTGATGATGCCCAGCGACACGCCGTATTTACGGCCTTCCTTGGCGATGCGGGCGATGGCCTGACGGGTCGGGAAAAAGCCGAGCGCGGGATCTGCGGGAACATAACGGTGCGCTTCTTCGCAAACGACGAGCGTGTGGATGGCTCCTTGGCTCCACAGCGCCAGTTCGAAGGCCATGCGGCATAAAACGGACGCGACCGAGTTCACCACTTCCGAAGGGATGCCCGCCAGCTGAAACACCGAGATCGGCTTGCCTTCGCCCGGCACGCGGAAAATATACGCGACCGTTTCCATGATCGTGTCGCTGATGGTGCTGTTGGAAAACATGAAATGGTAACGCGGATCGTTGATGGCTGACATGATGCGCATTTTGAGATTGCGCAGTGCAGGCTTTTCATCACGCCCTTCCAGCCGACCGATGCGCTCATCGATCAGTGCGAGCAGATCCGCGATTCGGTAGGGAATGGGGGTATCCGCTGTCAGGGAGGATTTTTCCGAGGCGCGGCGCATGATGGAATTCTCCGCACCGCGAAAGGCACGCTTTGCCTCCGGTATCAGATCGCGCAGAACGTCGAGTTCTTCCGCCACGGCCTTGCGTCCGCGATAGAGCACCTCGGTGAATTCCTCCAGCTTCATCAGCCAGAAGGGCAGGTCGAGCGTGTCGGTATCGATAACAACTGATGTCTGCGGAAAGGCTGCGGCATATTCATTGTGTGGGTCGAGGATCAGCACGCGCAGCTTCGGGTCGTTTTCGATCGCCTTGTTCAGCAACAGGGAAACAGCGGTAGACTTTCCGACGCCGGTTGAGCCGAGGACGGCGAAATGTTTCGAAAGCATTTCCGGGATGCTGATCGTCGCGTCTACGCTGTCATCCTGCGTCAGGCGGCCCACGACGCAGGCGCCGCTGCCGGTATTGTCGTAGATGCGCATCAGGTCGCTGGCACGAATGCGGTGAGCAACGGCACCCAGGTAGGGATAGCGAGAGATACCGGTGGAAAAGCGCTCCGAGCCATCGGGCAGGCGGTGGATTTCGCCCAGAAGTTCGACGTCGATCAGAAGCGTGTTGCTGCGGCTTGCCGACCATTCGGCCTCGCCGGTCTTCATGGCATAGGTGAGGGCGGCGATGCGGGTTTCGCCAAGGTCGATGGAAATCAGTCGACCGACGGACCAGAGTTCGGCGAGATCGGTCTTGCCCGGTTCTGTCGTTGCGGAAATGGTGGCGCGTGAGCCTGTGCAGGAAATGACGTGGCCCAGCAGGCGGTTACCTGCCGTCAATTCATCGCGGCGGTCATGCTCGCCTGCAGTCGCAGATTTGCGAAGGTCGTCGTTAAACACGTCTCGCCCCTGTCATAGGTCTTGCCGGCCTTTTGCTGGCCGTGCGGGTTATTCCCGTTATTGCGCCTGAATATACAGAAACGCATTTAACAACTGGTATAGTGGCTTCGTATTTTTATGTCTTCGAATGAGGTTTTGACGCAATAAATGGAATGTATGCCGATTTTTTCCGCAAGATGCGTTGACGAAAGTCGTGTTTGTGGCTAACACTCCGCCCCATGAAAAATCTTAACGTACTTATCGTGGTGGGACGGCGCATGGGCAGGATGGTGTAACCATCCGGCGAAAGCACCCATGCGCTGAACGAGGCTCCTGAAGGGGCCTTTTTTTATGTCTTCACTTGGGCCGGATGGCCCCACGGTATCCAAAGCCAAATCGGGATGGAACAGGCAATGACGGATAAGGACAACACGGACAACAGCAACACCATGACGGGTGCGGAAATCGTTCTGCGCGCGCTGAAGGATAATGGCGTTAAGCATATCTTCGGCTATCCCGGTGGTGCGGTTCTTCCGATTTACGACGAGATTTTCCAGCAGGACGATATCCAGCACATTCTCGTTCGCCATGAACAGGGTGCAGGCCACGCTGCCGAAGGTTATGCCCGCTCCACCGGCAAGGTCGGCGTCATGCTGGTCACCTCCGGTCCCGGTGCCACCAATGCCGTTACGCCGTTGCAGGACGCCTTGATGGACTCGATCCCGCTCGTCTGTATTTCAGGCCAGGTTCCAACCTCGCTGATCGGTTCCGATGCGTTTCAGGAATGCGACACGGTTGGCATCACGCGCCCTTGCACCAAGCACAACTGGCTGGTGAAGGACGTCAACGAGCTGGCGGGCGTCATCCATGAAGCGTTCCGCATTGCACAGACGGGTCGTCCCGGTCCTGTTGTCGTTGATGTTCCCAAGGACATTCAGTTTGCAACCGGCACCTACACGCCACCATCGGCTGCCATTCAGCAGAAGAGCTACAAGCCGAAGGTTCAGGGTGATCTGAACGCCATTCACGCTGCCATCGAACTGATGTCGAAGGCCAAGCGTCCCGTTCTTTATACAGGCGGCGGCGTCATCAACTCCGGTCCGGAAGCCACGCGTTTGCTGCGCGAATTGGTCGAGCTGACCGGTTTCCCGATCACCTCGACCTTGATGGGTCTGGGCTGTTATCCGGCATCGGGTGAGAAATGGCTGGGAATGCTGGGCATGCACGGTTCCTACGAAGCCAACATGGCCATGCATGATTGCGACGTGATGGTCTGTGTCGGCGCGCGTTTCGACGACCGTATTACCGGGCGTCTGAATGCCTTTTCCCCGAATTCCAAGAAAATCCACATCGATATCGACCCGTCCTCCATCAACAAGAACGTTCGCGTCGATGTACCCATCGTTGGCGATGTCGGTCGTATTCTCGAAGACATGGTTCGCCTGTGGCGGGCTCTGCCGCAGCGTCCTGAGAAGGCGCAGACGCAGGATTGGCACGAGCAGATCGACCGCTGGCGGGCACGCAAGTCCTTTGCCTACAAGAACTCCAAAGATGTCATCATGCCGCAATACGCTATTCAGCGTCTGTATGAGGCATCCAAGGGTCGCGAAACCTACATCACGACGGAAGTCGGACAGCACCAGATGTGGGCGGCGCAGTTCTTCGGTTTCGAGGAGCCGAACCGCTGGATGACATCGGGTGGTCTGGGCACCATGGGTTACGGTCTGCCTGCCGCTATCGGCGTTCAGGTTGCCCACCCGGAAGCGCTTGTTATCGATATCGCCGGTGATGCGTCGATCCAGATGTGCATTCAGGAAATGTCTTGCGCCATTCAATACAGCCTGCCGGTCAAGATCTTCATTCTGAACAACCAGTATATGGGCATGGTGCGCCAGTGGCAGCAGTTGCTGCATGGCAACCGCCTGTCCAACTCCTATACGGAAGCTATGCCTGATTTCGTCAAGCTGGCAGAAGCCTATGGCGGTGTTGGCATGTATTGCGATGATCCGAAGGAATTGGATGGCAAGATCGCTGAGATGATTGCGGTCGACAAGCCTGTCATCTTCGATTGCCGCGTCGCCAATCTCGCCAATTGCTTCCCGATGATCCCATCGGGCAAGGCCCATAACGAGATGCTGTTGCCGGATGAAGCAACCGACGAAGCCGTTGCAAATGCCATCGACGCCAAGGGTCGTCAGCTGGTCTGATCGGGAGAGGAACACGGATATGAACGCACACCTACAGCCTACCGGTTCGGCCTACTTCATTCAGAAGGAAACGGAAACGGTCGAAAACCACACGCTATCGGTCCTCGTTGCCAATGAGCCGGGCGTTCTCGCCCGCGTCATCGGTCTGTTTTCCGGTCGCGGTTACAATATTGAAAGCCTGACCGTTTCGGAAACGGAGCACGAATCGCATCTTTCGCGCATTACCATCGTCACGCGCGGTACGCCGGGCGTGCTGGAGCAGATCAAGGCGCAGCTGGAGCGCATCGTTCCGGTTCACCGCGTCGTGGACCTTACCGTGCGCGCCCGCCAGAACGGCCAGGATCGCCCGATCGAACGCGAAGTCGCGCTCATTAAGGTGGCCGGACGTGGCGAAGACCGCGCTGAAACTCTGCGTTTGGCAGATGCCTTCCATGCCAAGGTGGTGGATGCCACGCTGGAACATTTCATCTTCGAAATCACCGGCAAGTCCTCGAAGATCGACCAGTTCCTGACGATCATCAAGCCACTGGGCCTCATCGAAGTCTGCCGCACGGGTATCGCAGCGATGAACCGAGGTCCGCAGGGAATGTGATTCCCCTCGACCGATTGAGTGTAAGCCCGCGGCTTTGGCCGCGGTTTTTTTTGTTGTACGGGCGGATGAAAGGTTTATTGCCGCTTCGCTCCTGATGTAGAACGGCATCGAATTCCGACACCTCTATGCGCCTTCGAAGGTTCCTGTCATGTCAAAGCGTCTCAGGCAATTAGACCAAGCGTTGTTCTCGCGAAGCTATCTTTTGACCATTGGCCTTTTGATGTTTGTTGGTGCGAGCGTCGTTGGTTATGTTGCGTGGAATGACTCACTTCAACTTGAATGGTGGGGCGTGCTGGTGGTCGCCGCCATCATTCTTGGGGGAGCCTTGCTCTTCGGTGTAGGCATATTTGGCAGCGATACCAGAATGGAGGGGTGGGCGAACGGTGCATCAACGCACGAAGCTTCGATTATTCTCTTCGTCATCAGCTATCCGGTTTATTTGATCCTCAAACTGTTTCATCGCCCGCGCTGAATCTAAAAGCGCGAGCGGTGACGCAGTCGGGGTTGTGATTTTGAATCCGTAAAGTCGGATAACCTCTTTAAACGTCACAACATTTGCAGCGATACCTTCTTCTGCGGCGGCGGAAACTCTGTGTCGAGTGCTCCCCAATCCTCATCGCTGATTTCAAGCTCCGTTGCGCCGCGGTTTTCAGTCACCCGCTCGGGATTGGAGGATTTCGGGATGGGCATGACGCCTTCGCGTTCGAGCAGGAAGGCGAGGGCGACTTGGGCGGGGGTGGCCTGGTGTGCCTTTGCGACGCGAATGAGTTCGTGGTTGGAAATGAGGGGGCCTTGCTGGAAGGGGGAGTAGGCCATGATGGGAACGCCATGGTTCTGGCACCAAGGCAGAAGATCAAATTCAGGCCCTCGCCGGGCGAGGTTGTAGAGGATTTGATTGGCCGCACAGTTTTGGCCATTGGGCACTGAGAATAGTTCTTCCATATCGTCGGTGTCGAAATTGGAAACGCCCCAATTCTTGATTTTTCCGTCAGCCTTCAGCTTTTCAAACGCGTGGACGGTTTCTTCCAAAGGGTGTGAGCCGCGCCAGTGCAACAAGTAGAGGTCAAGACGGTCGGTCCCCAAACGTTTGAGGCTGCGTTCACAGGCTTCGATGGTGCCTTTGGCGCTTGCGTTTTGGGGATAGACCTTGCTGACGAGAAAGACCTGATCGCGGGTCTCGGCGATTGCCTTGCCGACGACGTCTTCCGATTTTCCATCCGCGTACATTTCGGCCGTATCGACCACCGTCATGCCAAGCTCAATAGCTTTGCGGATGCTGGCGATCTCGGTGGCTTCCGTGGAAGGACTATCGCCCATGTTCCAGGTGCCGATCCCCAGGGCGGGTATGCTGATGCCAGAGGGCAGGGTGACGGTTGGAAGTTCATCGAACATGTGAGCGCTCCGGTTTTAGCCTGTGAAGTACAGTCTAACCAACTGAGCGGGCTGGTCGATCCATCAAAACTTACGGGTTATCCGATCCGATTCCGCCGCGCTGAAACGGCATAAAAAAACCCCGGATCACTCCGGGGTTCTGTGGGTGTTTGGGAGATCAGAATTCTTCCCAGGAGGCGTTGGCTGTCGCTGCGGCTGCGCCGCCGCCACTGAAGGCTCCGGCCACCTTGCGGATCAACTGGCGTGTCGGCGAGGGCGCTGGTGCCGATGCGGCAGATGCGAGTTGCGGCCGCGTGGAAGCACCGTCGCCGAGGTTGAACTGCGTGATCAGATGGTTCAGGGCCGCAGCTTCCTTGGCAAGGCTGTGGCTTGCCGCTGTCGACTGCTCGACCATGGCGGCATTTTGCTGGGTGCCCTGGTCCATCGTGTTGACGGCGGAGTTGATTTCCTGAATGCCGACCGACTGTTCGCGGGCGGATTCGACGATCGCGTTGACGTGCTGGTTGATGTGCTGCACTTCGGACACGATTTCTTCCAGTGCCTTGCCCGTATTGCCCACGAGCTGGACGCCCGATCTGACCTGTTCGCCAGAGGTGGAGATCAGCGTTTTGATCTCCTTGGCGGCCTTGGCAGAGCGTTGAGCAAGCTCACGTACTTCCTGTGCGACAACGGCAAAGCCTTTACCGGCTTCACCGGCACGGGCAGCTTCGACGCCTGCATTCAGGGCCAGAAGGTTGGTCTGGAAGGCGATTTCGTCGATGACGCCGATGATGTTCGAAATCTCGCTGGAGGACTTCTCGATCTGTTGCATGGCGATGACGGCGTCGCGAACGACTTGGCCGGAATGTTCGGCGCTGAGCCGTGTCTTGGTGACAAGACCGCCGACTTCTTCGGCACGCTTGGCACTATCGCGAACGGTGGTCGAAATCTGCTCGAGCGCTGCGGCTGTTTCTTCGACAGATGCGGCCTGCTGCTCGGTGCGCTTGGACAGATCGTCGGCAGCGGCACGGATTTCATTGGCGCCAGCGTCGATCCCACGGGCATTCTTGCCAACGGAGACCAGTGCTTCGTTCAGCTTGCCAACCGAGTTGTTGAAGTCGCTTCTGAGCCTGTCGAGATGCGCGACGAATGGCTTGTTGATGCGGTGCGCGACATTGCCGTCGGAAAGCTGTCCAAGGCCCTGTGCCAGTTCATCGACTGCGAACTGGATGTCGGCAGCTTCCTGGGCTTTTTGAGCTTCACGCTCCTGACGCTCTTTTTCGGTCATCGAGCGATTGGCATCAGCTTCGCGTTCCATCTGGATTTTGGCGATGGCATTTTCCTTGAAGACCTGAACGGTTTCAGCCATCTGGCCAATCTCGTCCTTGCGGCCGACACCGGGAACGTCCAAGTTGGTCTCGCCGCTGGCCAGACGTTTCATGGCAGTCGTCATGGCGAGGAGCGGCTTGGCAATGCCGGAGCCGATCAGCAGGCCAGCGACAAGAGCGATGATGACCGCGCCGGCAAGGCTGCCCCAGATCATTGTGATGGAAGACGAGATTGCAGCTTCGTTGGCAGCATTGCGCTTTACCAGAAGTGCGTTTTCGTCACCCTGGAAGTCTTTGATCAGGCCGCGGAGGCCATCGAAATAGCTCTTGCCTTGGGATGCGTCGAGTTTCTGGTTCATGTCGGCGAGCGATGTGGTGTCGGCCAGCGTTCCGCGTGCCTTGATCTGCGGCTCGGAGAAATTCTTCTGCCAGTCGCCAATCGCCGTTTCGATTTTGCCCAGACGGCCAACCTGAGTGGGGTTGTCGCTGACCAGAGCTTTCAGATCGTTGATCTTCTTGTAGATATCCTGCTCACCCTGACGATAGGGAGCGAGAAACTCTTGTTTGCCGGTAATGATGAAACCGCGCATACCGGTCTCCATGTCGACGGCGGATGCGGTAATGCTATCCGACGCCCGAAGCACCTGATTGGTGTGGTCCACCCAACCGTTGCTTTGGATCATGGAGGAAATGCTGGTCAATGCGATTGCGCCAATCGCGATGGCAAGCAAAACAGGCGCTGACGTGCCAGATACGACTTTCGACTTTGTGGAAAGGTTCTTGAACGAGAACATTTTCCCACCCCCTTATAACGTTGCGAAAATATTGATGAGCATGGCTTTGCTCCGAACAACTTGGCTATTGTTTTTCTCGCGATTCTATCGAGGAAAGCAGTCGTGTCGTTCTGGGTCGTGTCATGATAGGGCAGAAAATTTATTTCAAATTCCGGCCTACAAAATGGAACAATATTGAAAACGTATTTATTGTTGGTTAAAATTAGTATCTGACGTTACGGTATGTAAGTCATTGCAAATAAACCATTAATTGCATTTCTCGGATTGCTTATAGTTTTTTCAGTTTTTGCGCGATTTTCTTCTGCTTGGTGAATTTCATAGTCTTTTTTTTCAGTTGCGCATTACGCTCGAATCCTGCGAAGAGAACTGATGCAATTTTCTCCGCAACAGGATGAAGCCTTAAAGGCTGTTTCGCGCTGGCTGAAGGAAGGCCGTACACCGGTTTTCCGGTTGTTTGGCTATGCCGGCACGGGCAAGACGACGCTTGCCAAGCATTTTGCCGAGAATGTGGATGGGGAAGTTTTGTTTGCCGCCTTTACCGGCAAGGCGGCTCAGGTTCTGCGCTCACGCGGCGCCACGAATGCCCGTACGATCCATTCGCTGATCTACCGCCCGCGTGGCGAGGAGGCGGTGGAGAATGAGGAAACCGGCAAGACATCCATCGCGCCGATGTTTTCTATCAACCGCCAGAGCCCGCTCGCCAAGGCCGCGCTGATCATCATCGATGAATGTTCGATGGTGGACGAGGCGCTGGGCAGGGATCTGATGAGTTTCAGTACCCCCATTCTGGTGCTGGGCGATCCGGGTCAGTTGCCACCCGTCTCCGGTGGCGGTTTCTTCACCGATCAGGAGCCCGATTTTCTGCTGTCAGAAATTCACCGTCAGGCGAAGGACAATCCGATCATCCAGCTTGCCATGGATGTGCGCGAAGGTAAGGAAATCATGCGCGGGGATTATGGTGCCGCGCAGGTCATCTCCAAGAATGAGGTGACGCAAGGGCTGGTGCTCGATGCGGATCAGGTTCTGGTCGGCACCAACCGCACTCGCCGCCGCTATAATCAGCGCCTGCGCGAGCTGAAGGGTTTTAGTGCCGATTACCCGCAGTCCGGTGACAAGCTCGTTTGCCTTCGCAACGACCCCGCCAAGGGCCTGCTCAATGGCTCTTTATGGCAGGTGATGAGTTCGTCGCGCGAAACGGTCAAGCCGGGCATCAACCTGATGATCCGACCCGAGGACGACGATATGGATCGTGGTGCCTCCAAGATCAAGCTGCTGAAGGCGGCCTTTGAGGAAACAGACACCGAGATACCCTGGACGACGCGTAAGCGTTATGACGAGTTCGATTACGGTTATGCGTTGACCGTGCACAAGGCGCAGGGTTCGCAGTGGAACAATGTCGTGTTGTTCGATGAAAGCTTTGCCTTTCGCGATTCACGCGAACGTTGGCTGTACACGGCCATTACCCGTGCGGCCGAGACACTGACGATCGTTCGATGAAAACAGAAACGCCCGACATCATCTTGCGATGGCTATCGGGCGTCCTGTCTTGGGAGATCGTTTCTGGTGGTCCGACTTATGATCGGGCAGGCTGTTGTGCATGATTGGTGATCACGCCCAGCATGAAGCCTTTGGCAACCGCCTGAAAGCGGTTGTTGGCGCTAAGTTTGTCCATGATGCCTGTTTCGAGCTTCTGGAGTTCGTTGGCGGACACATCCAGCATGCGAGCGAGCCTGATGGGCGCATAGCCTTCAGCCATAAGCTCCAGGCATTGTTGCTCCAACTCATCCAGTTGAACGTCTTCCTGCTCGATCTGTTCACACGTGCTGTCACTGGTATCGGCAGCCGCGGTGTCGGTCAGCAGGACGTCGCTGATCTGCTGGATCTGGCGACGAACCGTCGAGATTTCCGAGGCAAGCTCTGCCTTGCGGGCAGCAAGGACTTCCTGGAAGATCGTGTCGGCAGCTTCCTGGCTGGGTGCATCGGCCAGTTTCTGCATGATCTCCTGAATGGATGCGACAGGAATGCCAATTTCACGACAGAAGTTGATGACGGCCATGCGGTGCACGTCGCGGTGCGAATAGATTCGCATCAAACCGGCGCGGCGTGATGAAATGATCGCTTTTTCTTCGTAAAAGTGCAACGTGCGATGTGTGACGCCAAACATGTTGGCCATATCTGCAATTGCGACCGGCTCTGGTGGCATGGGAGATGGCAAGGCGACTTCGGGAAGAAATCCCTTGCAAACAGTCTGCGAAGCAGCCCACGTCGTGGACTTTTTCGGCTCTTCCGCATCATGCATAGGTCTTGCTCTCCATCGCGCTTCTGTTCGCGCTCTTCCGGGAATAGACCTTCTGGAGGGTAACTCCTCTCGCAGCAGGTCTTCAAGCCCTGCCTCAGATGATGTGATATCGAAATTTGAGTGCGTATTTAGAAGTGTCTCTGAAAAGAAATAGTCGTTCGCCATAATGAAACCCCAGACCCCAATGGTGCGAGAAACACCCATGTGAGAATTAGGTTCCACAGATTTTAAAATATTTTTTGCACGTCGCTTGCGGGCGGCGTGATAGTAAAACAAACAGAGATGTTTTCAGTCCAACGCAAGCGGTCTTCATCATGCCAACCACACTCTCCGTCAACGTCAACGCCATCGCCATGCTCCGCAATCGGCGTGATCTGCCATGGCCCGATCTCGCGCATTTTGGCCGTATCGCGCTGGCCTCCGGGGCGAGCGGTCTGACCGTCCATCCACGTCCGGATCAACGCCATGTCCGCTTTTCCGACCTGCCGGTTTTGCGTGCTCTCATCGATGACGAGTTTCCGGATGCCGAGTTCAACATCGAGGGTTATCCGTCCGAGGACTTTCTGCTTTTGTGTGAGGAAACTCAGCCGGAACAGGTGACGCTTGTACCGGATGATCCATCCCAGGCGACGTCCGATCATGGCTGGGATTTTCGCAAGCATGAGACGTTCTTGAAGGAAACCGTTGCACGTCTGACGACGGCTGGCATGCGGGTGTCGCTGTTTGCCGATGGTGATGGCGACAGGGAGGCGATGCAACTTGCTGCCGATACCCGTGCAGCCCGCATCGAGCTTTACACCGGCCCCTATGGTGGCTGTTACGATAGTTCTGAAAAAGCAGAGGCGTGGATCGAAAAGCTCGGTGTCACGGCAGATCATGCCAAGGCGCTTGGGCTCGATGTGAATGCGGGGCACGATCTGACGGTTGCCAATCTTCCGGCGCTCATCAAGCGCATTCCGTATCTGGCGGAAGTATCCATCGGTCATGCCCTGACGGCGGATGCGCTCGAATATGGAATGGCCGAAACGGTACGGCGTTTTTGTCGCGCCTGCGGTCAGCCTATTTCATAACTACCGTCGATTTTTGCATTTATATTGTCAGCCGCGCAGCAATTGCGCGGCATATTTATTTTGAGAAGGGCATATTTCATGCAGGAGCATCACGTTGTCGTCGTTGGGGGAGGCTTCGGCGGACTGCAAGTCGTTCATGGGCTGAAAGGCGCGCCGGTTCGCATCACTTTGATCGACCGCCGTAATCACCATCTGTTTCAGCCATTGCTATACCAAGTTGCCACAACGGCGCTGGCCACATCCGAAATCGCGTGGCCGATCCGACGGCTTTACCGCGACAGGCCGGAAGTCACCACTTTGCTGTCTGAAGTTAGCGGCATCGACCGCCAAAGCCGCACGGTGATTTTGAAGTCAGGCGAAACCATTCCCTTCGATACACTGGTTCTGGCGACGGGCGCACGGCATGCCTATTTCGGCAATGATGCCTGGGAAAAGCATGCGCCGGGCCTGAAGACGCTCGAAGACGCCACCACCATCCGCCGCCGCCTTCTGCTGGCCTTCGAACGCGCGGAGCTTGCCACCACGGAGGAGGAAAAGCAGGCTCACCTGACATTCGTGGTCATTGGTGCCGGTCCGACGGGTGTCGAGATGGCGGGCATGATTGCAGAGCTGGCGCATAAAGTGTTGCCGCCGGAATTTCGCAATGTCGATACGCGCAAGACACGGGTTCTGCTGGTCGAGGCAGGGCAACGGGTGCTGCCAGCCTTCACCGAAGACCTTTCCGCCTACAGCAAGCGCGCCTTGGAAAAGCTCGGCGTCGAAGTGCTGCTTGGTACGCCCGTTTCCGCCTGCACGGAAGAGGGTGTGAAGATCGGCGAGCACTTTACACCCGCCCGCACCATGATCTGGGCAGCCGGGGTTCAGGCGTCGCCCGCTGCAAAATGGCTCGAAACGACATCAGACAGGGCAGGGCGGGCGGAAGTCGGTCCTCAGCTCAACATCCCCAGTGACCCCAACATCTTCGTCATCGGTGATACGGCGTCCGTCATGCAGGATAATGGCAAGCCCGTACCGGGTGTTGCGCCAGCTGCCAAACAACAGGGTGCCTATGTTGCCGAGGTCATCACGGCGCGCCTTGCTGGAAAGACAGACCAGCCCGCATTCCACTATCGCCACCAAGGCAATCTCGCCACCATCGGCAAGAGCGCGGCGGTAGCCGATTTTGGCAAGATAAAGCTGACGGGCGTTCTGGCCTGGTGGATCTGGGGCCTCGCCCACATCTACTTCCTCATCGGCACCCGCTCACGCCTGGCCGTAGCATGGAGCTGGCTGTGGATTTATCTCAGCGGCCAGCACAGCGCGCGGTTGATTACGCAGAAGGAAACGCTGAAGGACGAGGCTTGAGGTTACTCAGGCCAACCTGTTGGCTGGCCTGCCATGCAAATGTTGGGCGTAAGCGGAAATCAGACCTCCGTTACCCTCGGGCTTGTCCCGAGGGTCTGACCACAGTTAACATCGTAGCTCGATGATTCCCCATCAACCAGCAAGCGCAGCCTTATGCGCCTTGAAAAACGCGGATGTCGACTGCGGCTTTTCGCCCGTCAGCGTTTCGTAATCGCTGCTCAGGATATCGAAATTGCCAGCGGCAACATTGGCATCGGCGGATACCAGCATGTCGGCCACGAAGCCCGGTAGGCCCGCGCTTTCGATGCCTTGCTTCAACTGCTCGCCGGTAACCTGAACGGCAACCAGAGGCTTGCCCGCAGCATCCGAAATGATCTTGGCGATCTCATCCGCAGTCAGGCTTTCAGGGCCGGTCAGCGTGTAGGTGGTGTTGGACGGTGCAGACTTTGCAAGCACCGCCGCCGCCGCGCGGGCGCAATCGTCTCGCGATATGTTGGAGACCTTGCCGTTGCCGGTTGCCGTGAACCATTTCCCACTTTGAAGATTGTGCGGCATGGCGTGCATGTAGTTGTCGTAATACCAAGCATTGCGGATGATGGTGTAGGGAACACCGCTGGCTTTGACTGCTTCCTCGGTGCCGAGATGATCCGGCGCGAAGGTGACGAGAGATTTGTCCGGGTTCGGCATGGAGGTATAGGCGAGGTGCTTGACGCCAGCCTTGGCGGCGGCCGTGACGGCTGCCTTGTGCTGGGTCAGACGCTGACCGGGAACGGCGAGCGCATCGGTGGAAACGATGAGCAATGTGTCGATGCCGGCAAACGCGGCGTCGAGAGATGCCGCATCATCGAAATCAGCCTTGCGCGTCTCTACACCCTTTGCGGCCAGTGCTGAAAGCTTGGTGGTGTCGCGGCTGGCGGCAACGATATCGGACGCTGCAACGCCACAGGTTTCCAACAGGTGGTGGATGACGGCCTGCCCGAGTTGGCCCGACGCGCCGGTTACGAGAATTTTGCTCATCACATATGTCCTTTTCCGCATCCATTGGCAGCGGATGCATTGCTGGTCTCAAAAAGAGAGTAAGGCTAAAATAGGAATTGATGTGCATCTGTAAAGAAGGCATGTTTTCCGCTCTACGTTACCAGAAGGGAACCACCATGACTGCGACGATTTCCAGATTGAAGCCGAAGGCATCCGCGCCATCGCCAGATTTTGCCAATCTGGATTTCGACAATTGCCCGGTGCGCGACCTTCTCAACCAAATCGGCGGAAAATGGTCGACGTTGTTGCTGCAGGCCTTGGCGGAAAAGCCTTATCGCTTCGGGGAACTGCGCCGCATGGTGCCGGATATTTCGCAGCGCATGCTGACGCAGACATTGCGCGACCTTCAACGCGACGGTTACATTCACCGCGAAGTGTTTCCCACCAAGCCTCCCAGCGTAGAATATAGCATGACGCCGCTGGGGCGCTCGCTCTACCGGCCCCTGTCCGAGGTGATCAACTGGGCGCTGGAAAATCACGATGCCGTCAAGGTTGCGCGACAGCGCTTCGAAGCGGACGCCTGACGATTCATACACTTGCGAAAAAGCTCATGTTGCGTCGCGTCAAATCGCGCGCCTCGTTCAAAAAAGTTCTTGACCCTGCACGTGGCTCCCCTTAAACAACACTCGAACCGTACCGTACGGTACATAACATTCGAGATGGAGTGGACAAGGTGGGGACCGATCCGAACACATCGCAGGAATTTTCGCCGCGCCAGAACGCCGTTCTGGAACAGGCATTGCGTTTGCTGGTCGAGGGCGGGGAAAAAGCGCTGACGACATCGGGTCTGGCGCGCGCTGCCAACTGTTCCAAGGAAAGCCTCTACAAGTGGTTCGGCGACCGTGACGGCCTGCTGGCTGCGATGATCACCTTTCAGCAGAGCAAGGTCCGCACCTTTGAAAAGGCGGGTGACCGTGTGTCTGCGCTGCAGCTGATCGACCATCTCGAGGTGTTTGCCCATGATCTGCTGGACGTTCTGGCGGGCGATGTTTCGCTGGCGCTGAACCGTCTGGCCATCGGCCAGGCCAGCCGCGATGGCTCCAAGCTGGGCAACCTGCTGGTCGAGCGCGGTCGTCGCCAGATCGACAAGCGGGCGCGGGGTCTCATCGAGGCCGGTCGCCGCTCCGGTTATCTGCGCTTCGATGATCTCGAAGATGCCTATCGCAGCTTTTACGGCCTGATCGTCTCCGATCTGCATGTGCGCATGCTGCTCGGCGAGGCGCAGGCCAAGGATTTTTCCGCGCGGGCGCGCAAGGCCGTTTCGGCCTTTCTCACGCTCTACGGCACGGAGAAGGTACATTCGGAAACGGGCGGAAAGGCCGCCTGACATCCGGTCTCAACACCATCATCTATCAAGGAAGGACTACCGAAATGCGCGTCTATTACGATCGTGATGCCGATCTCAATCTCATCAAGGCGAAGAATGTCGCCATCGTCGGTTACGGCTCCCAGGGTCGCGCGCATGCGCTGAACCTGAAGGACAGCGGTGCGACTGGCGTCGTCATCGCGCTGAAGGCTGGTTCGCCGACCATCAAGAAGGCCGAAGCCGATGGCTTCAAGGTCATGACCGTTGCAGAAGCCGCCAAGTGGGCCGACCTTTTGATGATGGCAACGCCTGACGAACTTCAGGCCGACATCTACAAGGCAGACATTGCCGACAATATTCGTGACGGTGCAGCCATTGCATTCGCCCACGGCCTCAACGTTCACTTCGGCCTCATCGAGCCAAAGGCATCGCTCGACGTCGTCATGATCGCACCGAAGGGCCCAGGCCACACGGTTCGCGGCGAATACCAGAAGGGCGGCGGCGTTCCTTGCCTCGTTGCCGTTCACCAGAACGCATCCGGCAACGCGCTTGAAGTTGCGCTGTCCTACGCCTGCGGCGTTGGCGGCGGTCGCTCCGGCATCATCGAAACCAACTTCCGTGAAGAATGCGAAACCGACCTCTTCGGCGAACAGGTCGTTCTGTGCGGCGGTCTCGTCGAGCTGATCCGCGCCGGTTTCGAAACGCTGACCGAAGCCGGTTATGCGCCTGAAATGGCCTATTTCGAGTGCCTGCACGAAGTGAAGCTTATCGTGGACCTGATCTACGAAGGCGGCATCGCCAACATGAACTACTCCATCTCCAACACAGCCGAGTGGGGCGAATACGTCACCGGTCCTCGCATCATCACTGCCGAAACGAAGGCAGAAATGAAGCGCGTTCTGACAGACATCCAGACCGGCAAGTTCACATCCGACTGGATGCAGGAATACCGCGCCGGCGGCTCGCGCTTCAAGGGCATCCGTCGCATGAACGACACCCACCAGATCGAAGAAGTCGGCGCCAAGCTGCGTGGCATGATGCCTTGGATCGGCAAGAACAAGCTGGTTGATAAGGCTGTGAACTAAGCCGTTATTGTTTGGATGAGTTTGCGGAAGGCCGGGGCGAAAGCTCCGGCCTTTATATTTCATATGCCGATCCCAGATAGACGCCGTCAATGCTATCAGAGACCTCTTCTATGTAGGAGTTGATCGCTCCCAATAGATCAGTGAGTATAAAGTACTTTCGTTCAAACTTGTCCGACTTGATTGAAATCGCGGCATCGAACTCCTCAGTCATCGTTACTGACGTAAAGATATCGATTCTATCTGCTGCATATTCGAGTTTTCCAAGCTCCTTAAATATGGTTATTTCATTTCCATGGATAATATTTCCAATTATATTCCATGCACTGTCTGATTTCTTTTCGCCCGCTTCCTTAGAAACTTGATCAGAAATACGGACGTTTCTAGATTTAAGTGAAGATGTAGTCTGAGAAATTTCAGCGAACCTTCTCGCTGAAATACCTAGTATCAGCAGGTCCTTGCGACAAAGGTTCTCCGCAACAGTATAGTATTCGCCGTGACCTAAGATTTTTAGGCTCCGGGAAGTTGCGTAAGCCGCTAGGCGGCTTACTGCTTCGATAGTGTCGTTGTAAGCATGTTTGCAAAGATCTCTGTCGACCTTTTGCTTTAGCTTTTTCATTGAGTTTATGCCCCCGGCGCAATCACACCCTTCGTCAGAATGAAACACCCGTAAAACCGGGTCTCGCCAGTCGTAATCACGCAATAGGCATCCTTGGCCTGCTCATAGAATGCAAACCGCTCGATGCCGTACATCGGCGCGGACTTGCCTTCAGCAGCGTCGATTTCCGCTTGTACCTCAGCCTGCACCGGCTCGATCTGGTCAGGCGCACCCATGACTTCCATGCGGCCGACGGAGGGCTGGAGGGGGGTGTCGAGGGGGAAGACGGAGAGGATGGCTTTCATGGCGCGGGCGGCGGAAATGTTTTCCATGCGCAGCACCTGTCCGACATTGGTCGACTGGGCGACGCTGTCGGATGGGAAGTTGGTGTCGGTGACGACGAGCGTGTCGCCGTGGCCCATGGCGCGCAGAGCGTGCAGCACATCGGCGTTCAGCGCCGGGTCAATATTCTTGAGCATGTCGTCTCCTCCTGAGATCAAATCAATCGGCCCGCAATCGAGCCGGAAAATGCCCTGCCGTCAATCCATCGTGAAGCAGATTGTGAAGTCTGCGGAGAGATTGTATTGGGTATCGGCAATTTGGGAGCAGGCGCAAAAAATCTGAAAAACCGTACCGAAAACTGATAAGTCAGCATTGCTGACCTATCGTGATTTCTGTACATATTTGCGCAAGAAAACGAAATATGAGGAAACCACCCTATGCTTGATTGGGAACAAATTTTCGCCACGCGCTCATCGCGGATGAAAGCCTCTGAAATCCGCGAGCTTTTGAAGCTTCTGGACCAGCCTGACATCATTTCCTTTGCAGGCGGTATTCCTGACCCAGCGCTATTTCCCGATGAGGAATTCAAGCAGGCTTACGCGGATATCTTCTCTGGTCCGCAGGTGAACTCGGCCCTGCAATATTCCGTCAGCGAAGGCTACAAGCCGCTGCGCGAATGGATCGTCAAGGACATGGCGAAGATCGGTATCGACTGCGCCGTTGATAACGTTTTCATCACCTCTGGTTCGCAGCAGGCGCTGGATTATCTCGGCAAGCTGTTCATTTCGCCCAACGACACCGCGCTGGTGACATGGCCGACCTATCTCGGCGCTCTCTCGGCGTTCAACGCCTATGAGCCGACCTACGATCAGTTGAACCCGAACGGTAACCGCACGCCGCAGGCTTACCGCGACACGGCGGCGAAGACTGGCGGTGCGGTGAAGTTTGCCTATCTCTCGGCGGATTTCTCCAACCCAACGGGCGAAACCGTCGATCTGGCCGGTCGTCACAAGTTGCTGGAACTGGCGGATGAACTGGATATCGCCGTTATCGAAGACGGTGCCTATCAGAACCTGCGTTTCGATGGCGAGCCGGTCACGCCGATCATGGCGCTGGACATCGCCCGCAGCGGTGGCATCGAAAAGACCCGCACGATCTATTCCGGCAGCTTCTCCAAGACGCTGGCGCCGGGTCTTCGGGTCGGCTTCGTGGTTGCGTCCATGCCGGTCATCCGCAAGCTGGTTTTGATGAAGCAGGCAGCGGACCTGCATTCCTCGACCATCAACCAGATGGCCGTCGAGCATGTCGCGTCGCGTGGTTTCGACAAGCAGGTTGCGAAGATCAAGGCAGCTTACAGTGCTCGCCGCGATGCGATGCTGGCTGCATTGGACACGTACATGCCGAAATCTGCGCGCTGGACGAAGCCGGAAGGCGGCATGTTCGTCTGGGTCACGCTGCCGGAAGGCCTCGATGGCGCGGAACTCTTGGCGCAATCGCTCTCCACTGAACGCGTGGCCTTCGTTCCCGGCAAGGCCTTCTTCGCGGATGGCTCCGGCGCCAACACGCTGCGCATCAGCTTCTCCTGCGCCAACGAGCAGATGATCGAGGAAGGCATCAAGCGCCTTGGCCGTTTGATTGCCGGTGCGGAAACGAAATCGACTGCGACGATGCCGCTGGTTTAAGCGGTCGTCTTTTTGCGTCATACTCGGGCTCGTCCTGAGGAACTGACGCACCCCAACATCGAACGTGATCAGACCCTCGGGACAAGCCCGAGGGTGACGAAGATTTGCGTCTTCAAACCCCCAATAAAAGGAGTTCGTCATGACCAGCCAGCACGCGTTCCAGCAAGTGGATGTCTTCTCGTCGCAGCCGCTCAAGGGCAATCCTCTCGCCGTGGTCTTCGATGCGGATGGCCTTTCCGATGCGCAGATGGCGGCTTTTGCCAACTGGACGAACCTCAGCGAAACGACATTCATTCTGAAACCCACATCGCCGGATGCCGATTACCGGGTGCGGATATTTACGCCGCATGGTGAGCTGCCTTTCGCCGGTCATCCGACGCTTGGTACATGCCATGTCTGGCTTTCGCGCCAAGGCAAGACAGACAAGAGCGAGGTGGTGCAGGAGTGTGAGGCGGGTCTCGTCAGGATCAGGGTTTCGGATGGCAAGCTTGCCTTTGCGGCACCGCCTTTACGCAAATCCGGCCCGGTGAACGCCGATACGCTTGAAGCGGTCATCGCGGGTCTTGGTCTGGCCAAAGACGTCATTGTCGATGCGAACTGGACGGATAACGGTCCGGGCTGGGTTTCGCTGCTGCTGCGCACTCGCCAAGATGTGTTGAACATCAAGCCGAACTATCCGGTGCTGGGCGGACTGAAGGTTGGCGTGGCCGCTGCGTGCAGCGCGGACGATGCTATCGAGGCGGATTTCGAGCTGAGAGCCTTTGCGGATGGTTACGAAGACCCGGTCACCGGCAGCCTGAATGCGGGCATCGCGCAATGGCTGATCGGGCAGGGCATTGCGCCACAACATTATGTGGCAAGTCAGGGTACGGTTCTGGGCCGGGCCGGGCGCGTGAGTGTCGACAAGATCGGCGACGATATCTGGATCGGCGGTGCGGTGACGGTGTTGATCGAGGGCACTGTCACGCTGTGACGGGTGCTTAAAACCTGCCTGTCACACACATGTTATGGATGTGTGTTTTAGCGGTGCCAGATCGCAACTGGAACCGCATTCATGAAAACGCTTCTTTCCGCCTTCACGGCCATCGTTTCGCTCGGCATTCTCTTGGGCAGCGCCCAGGCGGCTGATCTGGTGCTTTATACAAGCCAGCCGAACGAGGATGCGCAGGCGACCGTCGATGGCTTCAAGGCGGCCAATCCCGACATCGACATTCAGTGGGTGCGGGATGGAACGCCGAAGATCATGGCAAAGCTGATGGCCGAGATCGAAGCGGGCAACCCGGTTGCCGACGTTTTGCTGATTGCCGACACTGTGACGCTGGAGCGCATGAAGCAGAACAAGCAGCTTATGGCCTACAAGTCGCCGGAAGCTGCCCATTACGATGCGACGCTTTATGATGCGGATGGCTATTACTACTCCACCAAGCTCATCACGACCGGCATCATGTACAACACGCAGGCCGCGATAAAGCCGACGCGCTGGGCGGATATGGCAAAGCCGGACGCCAAGGGGCTGGTTGCCATGCCAAGCCCGCTGACTTCTGGTGCGGCACTTATCCACGCTCAGACGCTTGCTGGTGTCGATAGCCTGGGTTGGGATTACTACAAGGCCCTGAAAACCAACGGCGCGATTGCTGCTGGCGGCAATGGCGCGGTGTTGAAATCTGTTGCATCTGGCGAGAAGGCCTATGGCGTCGTGGTGGATTACATGCCGATCCGCGAAAAGGCCAAGGGCGCACCGGTTGAATTCGTGTTCCCGGAAGAGGGCGTGTCTGCCGTGACCGAGCCGGTTGGCATTCTGGCCAACACCAAACATGCCGATGCTGCCAAGAAGTTCGTTGATTATGTTCTGTCCGCCAAGGGGCAGGAAGGCTTCGTCAAGCTCGGCTATATCCCGGCCCGCAACGACGTCGCCCTGCCGGAAGGTTTTCCTGCGCGCGACAAGATCAAGGTGCTGCCGATCAACGCGTCCGAAGCGCTGAAGAATTCCGAAAAGGACCTGAAAACCTTCTCCGACATCTTCGACTCCAAGGGCTGATCCAGCTTTATGCCCGCGCGTTCGAACAGTGGAAACAGCCAGCCGCGCTGGCTGTTTCCCTTTGTGGTTTCAGTCGTTTTCATGCTGAGCGCGCTGCCGCTCGGGCGGCTCGCCTATACCGGTGTGGTCTCGTCACTCAAAGGTGACATGTGGCCGCTGCTGAGCGATCCGGCGCTGTGGGACGCCGTGCTGAACACACTGTCCACATCCTTCTTCGGCATGGTGATCTCGCTTGCCGTCGGCGCCGGTTTTGCGCTGGCACTGACGCTGTGCAATATCCGCGGAAAATCGATCTTAAGCTTTCTGTTCATGCTGCCGATGATGATCCCGCCGCAGGTAACCGCCTTGTCGTGGATCGGCATGACCGGGCCTTCCAGCACGCTGCTGAAAGCCATTGGCCTTGCGCCGCCTCTGGGCTCGCCGCAGCCGCTTTATTCCATCGCGGGTATCGCGCTGCTGCTGGGGGTGCAGCATGCGCCGTTGGTCTATCTGTCGCTTCGCGCCGGGCTGCTGGCCCTGCCGCAGGATGGTATCGAGGCGGCTAAGCTTTCCGGCGCGTCTTCCTGGCAGGTGCTGAAACACATTATCCTGCCGCTGGCCATGCCGGGGTTGATTGCGGGTGCTGCCATCTCCTTTGTCTCAGGCGTGGGCAACTTCGGCATTCCGGCCATCCTCGGCATTCCCGCCTCCATCTTCACCTTGCCGACGCTGATCTACAGCCGTTTTTCTAGCTTCGGCAGCAGCACCTTTGGCGACATCGCCATGCTCTCCAGCATGATCGCCATCATCTCCGTGCTCGGCCTTGCCATTCAGGAGCGGGCAATGAGGGGGCGCGATTATCGCATCATCGGCCTGTCCGGCAAGGCGGCGACCTTCACGCTGGGGCCGTGGCGAGGGCTGGTGGAAACAGCGCTTTGGCTCGGCATATTCTTCATGCTGGTCGCGCCGCTGATGGCGCTGGTATCGAGCTCGCTGGCACCCGCCTATGGCGTGCCGCTCAGTCTCAAAACCGCGAGCCTGCATGCCTACGAGGAGATTCTGTTTCGGCAGGCGGTGACGCGCACGGCCTTTGCCAACTCATTGTTTCTCGCCACCGCGACATCGCTTTGTCTCCTTGTGGTGACAATATTGACGGCCTATTTTCTCGTGCGCGGCAAAAGCCGTTTCATGTTTTTACTGTCGGCCCTGGTGGACATTCCCTATGCGCTTCCGGGCGTCGTCATTTCCGTTTCCTACGTGCTACTGTTTGCGGCACCCATTCCGCTGTTGGGCGTGACGCTCTACGGCACACTGTGGATCATCCTGCTCGCCTATTTCTCCTCCTTCTTCGCCGTCAGCCTGAAGCCGATGGTCAGTGCCTTCACGCAATTCGACCCGGCGCTGGAGGAGGCCGCACGGCTGGCCGGAGCCGGGTTCTGGCGGCGGATGTTCGATATCATCTTGCCACTGGTCGGGCCTGCGGCGGGTGCTTCGGTCATCCTCGTCTTTCTCATCGCCTGCAACGAGCTGACCGTTTCGGCGCTGCTGTGGTCTGCGGGCACGCAAACGCTGGGCGTGGTGATCTATAATCTCGATGATAGCGGCAGCTTTAACCTGGCCTCGGCGCTGTCCGTGCTGGTGGTGGCCATGGTGGTGGTGCTGATGCTGCTTCTCGAACTTCTCGGCGCAAAGCTGCCGAAAGGAGTGGTGCCGTGGCGAAACTGATCCTCAACCGCCTGTCCAAGCGTTTTGGCACCGGAAAGCCAGCGGTGGACGATGTGTCCATCACTATCCGTGATGGCGGATTTCTGGCGCTGCTGGGCCCATCCGGCTGCGGCAAGACGACGGTGCTGCGCATGATCGCTGGTTTCGAACAACCGACGGATGGCTCCATTCTGCTGGGCGAACGTGTGCTGGCCGATGCCGGCAGTATGGTGCCACCGGAGCGCCGCAACATGGCGATGGTCTTCCAGTCCTACGCGCTGTGGCCGCACATGACGGTGGCCGACAACGCGGGATACCCACTGAAAGTGCGCGGCATTTCCGGCGAGGCCTACAAGCGCAAGGTGGCACACGCGCTCGCCACCGTGCGGCTGGAAGCCTATGCCGAACGCCGTCCTTCCGAATTATCGGGCGGCCAGCGGCAGCGCGTGGCGCTGGCCCGTTGCCTCGTGACCGAACCTGACGTCGTTCTGCTGGATGAGCCGCTCGCCAATCTCGACCGGCATCTGCGCCAGGAAATGGAAGAAACCTTCCGCGAATTCCACTTAACGTCGGGCGCAACGATGATCTACGTCACCCACGATCAGGCCGAAGCGATGGCGCTGGCGACCGATGTCGCCGTGATGTCAGAAGGCAAGTTGTTGCAGATGGCAGCACCGGCGGAACTTTATGCAAGGCCGGAAGGCAGGCTGGTCGGCGGGCTGGTGGGGCAGGGTGCTATACTGTCCTTGGCCTTACCTGAAAGTGTGCCACGGTCTCTGGACTGGAGCCTGTTGCGGCCGCTGATGATGGCGGAACGCTCATCGTCACCGCACGGCGATATTCTGGTGCGCCCGCAGGATGTAATACAGGATGGCGATGGCATACCGTGCCGGGTCACCAACATTCTCTACGAAGGCGAGCGTTACGCCCTTCGCCTGACGTTACCGGACGGGCAGGCGCTGCGCGCCTATTCCCGCGAATCTGCTGCCATCGGCTCGCTCCTTCCCATCGTCATCAGGTCCGCATGGCGACTGTAACGCTTGCCGTGCCGGGATTAACGGATAGTCTGACCTGAGACCAACCGGGAATGATTCATGTCGCTGCGGCTTGCCACGTTCAACATCGAAAACCTGATGACGCGTTTCGATTATACCGGCTTTCGCAACCAGACGCGGCGCGACCGGGCCATGCAGCTTTTCGATGTGCGCGACGAGGCGACCTACCAGGCGCTGGAAAGCGCCCGCATGCTGGCATCGACCGATGATACCCGCCAGCTTTCGGCTCTGGCCATTGCCGATGCGGATGCCGACATTCTCTGCCTTCAGGAAGTCGATAACATGGCCGCCTTGCAGGCCTTCGAATACGGCTATCTCTATCGCATGGTGGGCAATGGTTACCGCCAGAAATATCTGGTGGAAGGCAATGACAGCCGCGGCATCGATGTCGCCGTCATCATGCGCGACGAAACGCTGGATGGCGACAAGATCGAGCTTGTCGAGATCAAAAGCCATGCGACGCTGACCTATCGCGAGCTTGAACTTTTCACGCCGGAACTGGCGCTCACCAACCGCATCGACGACAAGATTTTCAAACGGGATTGCCTCGAGCTAGACCTGCGCATCGGCGGCAAACCGTTCACGCTTTATGTAACGCATCTAAAATCCATGACCAACGCCCGTGAGGCCGGTGACGCGAGGCTGGGCACCATGCCGGTACGCGAAGCGGAGGTAAGGGCCATCCGCCGCATCATCGAAAACCGCTTCGGCGCGTACAAGGCCCGCTCCATGAATTTCGCCATCTGCGGCGACATGAACGACTATCAGGAGCGAGTCATCATTTCCGGCAACCGCCGCACCGGCTACAGCTTCACGCCGATAAAAGAGGAGCGCAGCGCTCTCGATATTCTCAGCAAGGACGGCTTTGCCGTAAACCCCATGCAACGCCGTGACGAGATGGACCGCTGGACCCTCTACCACTCCCGCGGCCCGCAGGAACAGCATCTCTGCCAACTCGACTACATCTGGCTCTCACCGCATTTGGCAGAGGTCAATGCTAACAGCGCCCCTGTAATCATCCGCGGTGGTCAGCCTTATCGCACCATCTTCCCGCCGGGGCAGGAGGTGGATCGTTACCCGCGCACGGGGTGGGATAGGCCAAAGGCCTCGGACCATTGCCCAGTGGTGATGACGCTGGATTTGGGGTGACGTGCGGCGTACGTCAGTCTCGCCCACAAAAAAGCCCGACAACGCGCCGGGCTTTTTGTGACGATCAGATATTTCGGACTTAAAATTTGACGCCAAGGCCGACGCGAACTGCGTGCTGGTCGATATCTGAATTGAGAGTGCCACCGCCGAAGTTGAAATCCTTGTCGCCGAAATCAGTGTAGCGGTATTCGACACGTCCAAAGACCATATCCGTGAAAGCATAGTCGAGGCCAACGCCGACTGTGTATCCGTTGAAGGTTTCTTTTTCATCGATGATGCCAGGAACTTCAGCATAGCCGCGCGCATATGCCCAGCCAGCCGTTCCATAGAAGAGAGCGCGATCGAAAGCATAACCGACGCGGCCACGCACGGAACCCTGCCAGTCAAATCCGTAGTCCAGCGACACTGGAGCGACGAGGGTCACGGAGTCATCACCCCAATTCTTGTCGAAATCGGCTTCGAGACCGACGACCCAATTGTTGCTGAACTGGTGGTTATATCCAACGAAGCCGCCAAGAACTGCACCATCGAAATCAGCCGACGCGTCGCCAAGTCCAGAGCCTGGAATGCTGACGTCCTGATTGTTCCAGCCATATCCGCCCTGAACACCCACTGTGAAGCCGCTCCAAGAAAACAGGGGCGCGTCATTTGCGATCGGCGCTTGTGGCACTTCATAGACAGCATCCGCGGCCATCGCAGTCGAGGCAGCAAGGATGAAAGCGGCAGTTGTAATGACTTTATTCATTTTTCTTCTCCCTTATATGTGGAGTTTAGAATATACAGTTTATGAGCAATTGATGTAGTAATGGCGCAACACGCCGGGAAACATCCTTGCAGCGTGTATTTTGCGCGAGCTTATCTGATAAAATATGAGTGAACTCTGACCGAGCATGTGGGCGTCGACACGCTTGGGATATGCGACTTGTCAGACACAATACGACAGATATCAGCCTTGCGATGTCGCAAGATGTCTCGCAAAATCGGCTATTTGTCTGATTTTAAAAAGAAAACTGGTGCCCCCGACAAGGTTCGAACTCGTGACCCCCTGATTACAAATCAGGTGCTCTACCAACTGAGCTACAAGGGCAATCCAGTGCGGGTGGAATTATCAGATTCTCTGGTGGTGTAAAGTGGAAATTTCACTGTGGTGCAGAAAAATGATGGGCTATCGCTGGTCTGGCGGCTTTTTTATCCCTGGAGATAATAGAGGCGGTGGATGATGGTCCAGTTTTTGTCTCGTTCCAGCAAAGAGAGATATTCGCAAAAATCCATTCCGGATAGGTGGACCGTAAGTTTGACGGATGCTGTATCGCCGGTCTGGTCGATGCCGAGGATTTCGAACTGTGGTTGGTGTGCGGTCTGGCCCTGATCGGCGGAGCGGGTCTGGTGGATGAAGTCCTCCAACGACAGCCACTCCGTCGCGCCCTCGTAATTTCCCACGATGCTGGCACGCGGATCGAACACCTCGCGCAGCAGGCTGGCGTCCGCATCGGTCATTGCCTGCACGTAATCGGTGACCGTCTGTGTTATTGTTTGTGACATCGTAGTGACCCTCTCTCCCCAAAGTGAATTCTAAAGTACAACACGTTTCAGAATTAGGCCATAACGCCTTGAAACCAGTGGTTAACGCGGTGTCTACCTCACTTTTTGATCGCGGTGAATCCGTCTCAGATGATGCTTTCCACATCTTTGTCATGCCTGGTGTCATCGCTGCCACGCGGCGGACAAATTTGCAGGCAATGGCGGAGCGCTGCCGGCAACAGCGCGGGCTTTACTGTCGTTTTGCGTTCAAAACCGCAGGCGAGGGGTGCCTTGGGCGGGTAAAATTTCGTATGATGCGGTGGTGGTCGGATCTGTTCGTTGCGGATACGGGCTGTTTTGAAGAATGCGGATACAGGTGTTTCGGTGATCGATCCTTATGTTTTGCTGGGTGTTGGGCGCGATGCCGATGAGGCAGCGATCAAGTCTGCCTATCGCAAGGTGGCCAAGAGCGCCCACCCCGACAGTGGTGGCGACGCCGAGCAATTTGAAAAGCTGCAACTGGCCTACGACCTTTTGAAAGACCCTGTCAGGCGCAAGGTTTTCGACGATACGGGATATGACCCTCAGCTGGCCGATGCCAAGGATCTCAAGGGTCTGCTGATGCTGGAAACGCTGGTCAACGAGTTCATTCTGGATGAACGCGAGCCAGGCAGTTTCGATCCGGTCGCGGCCATGCGCCGCAAGCTGACGGACGATATTTTGAAAAGCCGGTTCCATATTCTGGAACTGGAGCGCCACCGCGCCCGCGTGCGCAAGCATATGGACCGGCTGGGTCGCAAGCCGGAAACCGATGTGCTGGGCTCCATGCTGCGGGCGCGCAGCCAGTCGATTGCCGATGCCATTCGCAATGCCGAGACGCAGATCGAGGTCATCGAGCAGGCCTATACGATGCTGGAGGGCTATTCCTACGAGCTGGAAATCGCCATTCTTGCGGAGCCGGTTTTGAAGGGCGAGGCGGCGGAGTAACGATTGCCGTTATGGGCCATTCACCAGCGCCAGAATGAGTTGGTGCACCGCACCGCCATTTGAGAGTTCATCCCTGTCGAAATCCCGGCCGCGCTGGCGCTGCTCGTTGGAGAGTTCGCCCAATCGGGCCTGCAAGACTTCGCGGACTTTCTGGCATTTTGGATCGTTTTCAGCGCGCAGGCCGACGCTGAAGGCTTCGATCTTTTTCACCATGTCGAGAATATGTGCGCCGTGCACCCGCTCGTGTTTTTCAACGCCCGAGATGAAGCGCTGCCAGCTGGCGGAGACATCGGGCGAAAGCTTTGCCGATGCTTTCGGCCAGGTGTAGATGATGGTGAGATTGGGTCGCGCTGTCGCCAGCACACAGGCGCCGTCCGGCTGCGGACGGTAATCGCGCCGCCATGTCAGCTTGAAGGTGGTGTGCGCCACGGCTTGCACGCCGGCCTGCGGGCCACGCTCACCGATCGATTCGTAAAGGGAAAAGCCGGTGTTTCCGGTGATGGCATATGTCTTGATCTGTTCGCTGGGGCTCCAGCTGGTTTGCGCATGGGCGGATGACGCCGATGAGGCGATCAGGCCCGCTGCGAGAATGGTCTTAAATCGTATTGGCACGCGTTGTCCTGCTGGTCATCATGGTGTTTGAAGCGCGCTCGTCTCCGGCTCGTAGACTTCCCAACCGCGTGGCGTCAGATGCTCTTGCGGGTGGTAACGGGTCTTGTAGCCCATCTTGTCGGAGCCATCGACCCAGTAACCGAGATAAACATGCGGCAGGCCGAGTGTGCGGGTTCTCGCGATGTGATCGAGAATGAGGAAGGTACCGAGCGAACGCTTTTCGAAATCCGGATTGAAGAAGGAATAGACCATCGAGAGCCCGTCGCTCATTGTATCGGTGAGCGCCACGGCAACCAGCTCGCCCCGTTTGGTCTCATCGATGCCGTAGCCTGGCTCGCGCTTGCGGTATTCGATGATACGGGTGTTGACGTGGGTGTCTTCGACCATGACGGCATAGTCCAGTGCCGACATGTCCGACATGCCCCCGGACTGGTGACGCCTGTCTAGATAGCGGCGGAAGAGCGAGAATTGTTCTGTCGAGGGTTCGGAATGATGGACTGTGGCGACCAGATCATTGTTGGTTGCCAGAACCCGGCGCATGGATTTGGTTGGCGTGAAGCGATCGGCCAGAATGCGCACAGACACACAGGCGCGACACGTTTCGCAGGCCGGGCGGTACGCGATATTTTGAGACCGGCGGAAACCACCTTGCGTGAGAAGATCGTTCATCTCGGGCGCGCGGGGGCCAACGAGATGGGTAAACACCTTGCGTTCCAACTGGCCCGGCAGATAAGGGCATGTCGCGGGCGCTGTCAGATAGAATTGCGGAGAAGGTGTGGCTTGCGTGTTCATCGAACCCTCATCGCTCCCTTCTCCGGCCAGCGGCCGACAATCCGCAGTCAAACCTGCGCATCAGAATGACAAAAAGATGGAAAACGTCAACTGTTGCAGGTGGATCGCACTTCAATTTGAAGCCGCAAAGGGCGGCTTTTATTTGAATTTCAGATTGTTCTAACGATAACGGTGCCGAGAAGGAAGTCGTGCAGCAGACGCGAGCGTTCCGTAAACAGTCCAGCCAGCAAAATGAACGGCGTCAGAACCGAGTTGAGAATCCAGAACAAGGCGATGTGCACCGTTGCCAACAGAAAATCGACTCGCCCGCCATTCGTCCGCGCCATGGCAATTCCGGCTGCCCGCATGCCAGGCGTTGCCTGCGCCGAACTGCCAAGCGTCATGCCAAAGTAAAGCACCGCCACAATGACGAAGATGGCGGGAAAAAGCATGAACCCCAAGCCAAGTGTCAGGACACCAAGGAAAAAGATGATCACAGCGGCCGGAATGCACAGAAGGGCCACGATGATATAATCGATGATGAACGCAAAGGCGCGACGGCTCAGCACGCCGCTATAGGCGCGCCAGTCTTCGGTAGGGACATAGGTGGCATTCGGGTCGAGGCTCATCGACGGTTTCTCCTGTTCGAAAAGAATATGGTGTCGACGCCGCCAAATGCAATAATCCGTGGCCTCAGCCCTTGGCGAGTTTTTTTGCAGCTTCCACGGCAAAATAGGTCAGGATACCGTCGCAGCCTGCGCGTTTGAAGCACAGCAGCGTTTCCATCATCACCCTGTCACCATCGATCCAGCCATTCATGGCGGCTGCCTTGATCTGCGTGTACTCGCCCGACACCTGATAGGCAAAGGTTGGCAGGCCGAAGGCCTCCTTCAAGCGCCAACAGATATCGAGATAGGGCAGGCCGGGTTTGACCATCAGCATGTCGGCGCCTTCTTCGACATCCAGTGCGGCATCGCGCACCGCTTCCGTGCCATTGGCCGGGCTGATGTAATAGCTGTTCTTGTCGCCCTTCAGCAGCCCGCTGGTGGAGATGGCCTCGCGATAAGGGCCGTAGAAGCCAGAGGAGAATTTCGTCGCATAGGACATGATGCCGACGTCTTGGTGGCCAGCCGCATCCAGCCCGCGGCGGATGGCACCGATGCGCCCGTCCATCATCTCGGAGGGCGATATGATGTCGGAGCCCGCATCGGCCTGCATGATCGCGGCCTTGACGACCTGATCCACCGTCTCGTCATTGACGATGAGCTCGCCGCGCAGAATGCCGTCATGGCCATGGCTGGTGAACGGGTCTAGGGCGACATCGGTGATGACGCCGATGTTCGGCACGGCTTTCTTGATGGCAAGCGTCGCCTGATTGATGAGGTTATTGGCTTCCAGCACCTGCGAGCCGGTTTCGTCACGCAGGCCCATGTCGATGTTGGGGAAGGTGGTGATGGCGGGAATGCCGAGATCGGCGGCTTCCTTGACGGCTTCCAGGGCCCTGTCGACACTCATTCGGTTGACGCCGGGCATGGAGGGGATGGGCTCGAGAATGTTGGTGCCCGGCACGATGAAGACCGGCCAGATGAAATCATCCACCGTCAGCATGTTTTCACGCACCAGCCGACGCGTCCAGTCCGCCTTGCGGTTTCTGCGCATGCGGCGGTGGCCGGTGATGTGATCTACGAGATGTGTCTTGTCGTTCATCATTATGTCCTTCTTAGTCCGTCCCGACATAACACACCGAATGCGCCATGCGAATGCGACAGATCGTTACTGGCTTTGACAACTGCGTCTCGCAGCGCAATATCTGCTGGTCGTGCCCGCAACAGGTCATTATCGTCGCCCCATGGAACCTGATTCTCTACCGCAGCCCAAAATGTCGCTCGCCGAAATTCTCTACATCACCTTCTTAAGGCTGGTGGCGCTTTCGTGTTTCTGGTTTGGCCTGCAATATTGGGCGATGCTCACGGGTTATTCGCTGAACGGGTTGGCGCGCTTCGATATGCTCAACATGCCATGGCGTGTTGCAGGCACCAGCCTTGCCGTTGTCTTTCCCGTCGCGGCGCTGGGCTTATGGCTCGGCGCGTCCTGGGGGGCGGTCATGTGGGTCATCGGTGCGGGTACCCAGATCGCCATGTACAAGGTCTGGCCGAATATTTACGGAAACAACACCATGGTACCTGTCATGCACGGCATCGTATCAACGGTTTATATACTATTCCAGGTCGCTTTTTGGCTCGATGCGCGCCAAAACGATGAACGCTCAAGAATTGATTTACCATAAAATTAAAGCAATTCAGCCCGGATTTTTTCCATTTTTTCCTCGTAAGTCATTGAAAAATATAGCAGTGATTATGTCTATTTTGGACATGGTACAGCTTGCCTCAAAAGCGGAACATGCAGGTAACCATTCATTAATCCTGCATTTTAAGTAGAATTTTATGCGCATTGCTTAGATTTGGTCTCAAGGCGGGAAACAAACAAACACCGCCAAACAAAACAGTGAGGCAGTCATGATCAATAGCAAAGCAAAGCCACAGGCAGTCGCAGCAGAAACCCAGGATGAAACCATCCGCTCCCTTTATATGGAATCGCTCCACCTGGTCGAGCGCCTCCACCGCCGCCTTCTCGATGTCATCAAGGACGAGTTCGACCGTCAGGGTCGCGATGATGTCAACGCAGTTCAGGCGCTCCTGCTTTTCAACATCGGCACATCCGAACTGACCGCCGGCGAGCTGCGCTCGCGTGGTTACTACCTCGGCTCCAACGTGTCCTACAACGTCAAGAAGCTGGTAGACCTCGGCTTCATCAACCACCAGCGCTCCCGCATCGACCGCCGCTCGGTTCGCATCAGCCTGACCGAAAAGGGCCAGGACATCGCAGAAACCGTAGCAGGCCTCTATGAGCGCCACATCGGCTCCATCGAAAAAGTCGGCGGCATCGGCACCGGCGAGTTCGCAGAAATGAACAAGATGCTTCAGCGTCTGGACCGTTTCTGGAACGACTCCATCGCTTATCGCCTCTAATCCACTAGGGCGTTGTTACTGCTGCAAAATTAGAATGCCCTAACTGGCGCGTGAATGCTTAAAGGGGCACAGAAATGCATGCGGTGGCGTATGTTTACGCGCCACCCGCGCGCCACAGGAAAGTACCTCCAGTACCGCTTAAAGCGCCTCACGGCTTCCCTCCGTGGTGCGCTTTCCTGCGTTGAAGCGAGTGGTACTGTGGTGCGTTCGAATCGTTGGAGCCGCACATGTACGTAACCTATTTTGATGAAGTGAAAGCTATGCCAAAGAACGGGCAGAACCACTACGTGGTCGCCGGGCTTGTGGTGCCTGCTTCACAGATTGGTGCAATCGAGAAAGCCGTGTCGGATTTGTCCGAAGAGGTGTTTGGCTCCCGCGAGCTGGTAAAAGAAACCGAATTTCACGCTAGCTACCTATATTTCGGTAAGTCCCACTTCAAAGGAGTGGATGCCAAGAAGCGGTTGGAGGTCTTCGAACAGCTCTACAAAATCATTGCGGAAGCCGAAGACGTCAAGCGCGTATACGCCTCTATCGATACGACGAAGCTATGGGGCGATATCGCACCGGAGACAGCGTTCCAGCATTTCGTGGAGCGGGCGGAGATGGCTATCCCGTCCAAAAGCAGCTCGCTGCTGATTGGCGATCTCGATGACGAGCAGGCGCACAACATGGTGCGTGACTTCCAGAAGTACCGCCAGCACGGAACTCCGACCAAATGGGGCATCAACATTGTCAGTCTGGTTGACAGCGTCCACTTCTGCCGGTCACATCACTCCCGCATGCTTCAGCTTGCAGACGTATATGCCTTCAAGGTTGGAGGTATGTATGGGAACCGGAAAGGCTGGATGGCGGAGCAGTGGGGCAAGATGATGGGCAATTTGGACCTGCATGCGCACCGCTACAAGGATTGGCCTAAGAGATAGTGCTATCCTTTACTGATGGGCGAGGGCGGCACGCGCTTCATCAAAAACCGGCCCGCTAAGATTCTTAACGCCGCCTTTGTCTAGTTCTGCGGGGTTCTCCAACGCAAAGTCAGCCCAGTCTATGATGGCTTGAAGGCGCTCCCGCAGCGCTAGATAGGCAACAGCTACAGGGTAGTCGATGGTATCCCATCCGCCGACGCGACCTAATTCATCTGCTTTCTGGATAATCTTGGCCGCGTTCTCAGCGGCTAAGGCGTGGTTTGGCGTATTCACGTCTCAAATCTTTCATTCGTTCATTTTTAGCACGCCGGAAGTCCTCAATGGTCGGCAGCGTCATTTCCTCGGCCTTGGTTCTGGCGGCGAGGAAGGCCAATTTCTCGTTCCTAGTTCGCGCTGGAGGGGGAGGGGCTAATGCCTCCCCCTGAAGATTGAGCAGATGGAAGAAATGGGAGGCGTCGGCGCTTTTCATCAAATCTACCGCGAGAGAATGCCAGGATTGTCCAGAAGTGCCGTATAGGCCGTTTCATACTCCCGCCCGAGCAAACTTGTTTCCGTTACCTGCTCAACCGTCACACGGTGGCCGACCATTTTCGCAAGGACGTCAGCAGCCATTTTGGCCACGCCAAGGACATCGAAACGGACATCAACAAGGTGGTGACGGGAAGCGTATTCACTTGCTGCATCATCACCGTCAAACTGGTTTGGGTCGATGTAGAAGTAGGTGGGGTAGTCCCGTTGCGTGGCCAACTCTTGTTTGAGGGTTTCGCCTTGAAGATTGATGGAGGTAGTCATTGGGGTTTCTTTCCTTGTCTCATCATATTCACCTGAATACTTAAAGTTGTAAACGGATTTCTACAACTATTTGTCCATAGGTAGACTTTTAGCGGGGAAGGCTTATACCTTTATGCCCAACACAATGGAGAGCGTACATGGCTCACAGTATCAAACTTGACGACCTTTCAATGTCTGACCTTCAAAGCCTCATAGCCGATGCACAGAAGGCTTTAACGGGAAAAGTCGATGCAGAACGTGCCGAGCTTATGAAAAAGCTTCATGCACTCGATGCGATCTCTGGAAAGTCATCAAAGGCAGAGCGTGGCCGCTCTAGCCCGAAGCCCCAGTATCGCGGGCCGAACGGTGAGGAGTTCAGCGGGCGCGGAGGTATTCCACGTTGGGCCAAGGAACTGGGCATCAAAGACAAAGCAGGGTTAGAGCCTTACCGCATCAAGGAGTAAAGGGATTCTCCCGCCTCAAGACACGTGGCTTGGGGTGTTGATCTAGCGCCATGGTCTCTGCCCTCATTGCACCCGTAAGGGTGGATGATGGGTGGGTGCGAAGCACGGGTGCAAAATAAAAGGCCCCACTGAGGGGCCTAATTCGGCAGAAACGGAATCACCACTTCCTGCGTTTTTGCGAAGTTCCTGAGAATGTCCATTTGTTCGGGCGTCACCCCGACTTCATCGACTACAAGAACGATATTCGTGCAGAACGTGATGTTTTGCGTGTCCAGATTTGGAAGTAGCATTCCGCTTGGTAGCAGATAGAAGTCAACATTGGCGGCGGACACGCCACCATCAAGGTAAAAGCGTATCATCGCAGCCTCCTAAAAAGGAAAAGGCCCCTGTAACTTTCGCTACAAGGGCCGGTGAACTGGTCGGCTATGGTTTAACAAGCGGCCGGACGCTTGGCAGGTCACGGGATTGCCGGAGGCCTTTCCCTGCTTCCCGAGATAGGCACACCTCCCTTCAATGTTTGGTCTTAAGTCTGAGCAGCCTGCGGCATTCATCGCAAGCGCTGGAATTAGGTTCGCATGTGAAGTCTTGCGCCCTTTTAACCGTCATCGGCGGGGGCATGTGAGGAAGCTCAAATTGCTCCTCGATATCGGCGCGTAAGGCGTCGCGGAATGTTTTCATGATGGCTCTCCGTGAAGTTATTCACGAACCCATCGTGCGCCGGAGGCAGAATCTCGTCCAGAAATTTAACGGTGCTCGGGAGGGCTTGGGGTAGTGTCAGAGACCACAGTCCAATCAGTGAACGTCCTTAGCGGACTCGCTTCAGCCTTCTTCCCAAAATCCATTTTGTGGGGCTTGCGTAAGGTCAGATAGGCGCGTACCGAACCAATAATGATGACTGCCAGCAATGCAATACTGCCGTAAGCGAACCATGCTGTTGGTGAGGTCATTCCTTCGAAATAGCCAGCTGTAAAGATGTCGGCGCTACTCCACCCTGCTGCAACGCCAACTAAGGTCAACATCCATGCCCAGTAGTTCAGTGTATAGACTGGTACCCTCGATTTCTTTACGGGTGATTTGGCGGATATAAGGACGCCAATAAGGTTTAAGGAAGAGCTTTCCCCCGTGTGCAGGATTTCGCACACAAATCCCTGTCCGGGCTCGATATATTCAAAGCTCACAGTCAAGGAGCCGTCCTCGCTGAGGCTCATCGAGGCGTCCATCGCTTCATCGGCCATTGAAGCGAGGTTATATTGAAGGAACTTCTCACCTTCAGGAAGCGTGAGCCTGAGCGGCTTTTTTGGTGTTATATCGGAACGCCGTATGGTTTGATTTCCGTCATTCCAGATGAAGATATTTGCAAAAGTGGCTCTTGGGACATCGACCCCTTCAAACGTGATTTTGAGGCTTCTGCGGAAAGGCTCCTGTTGCTCACCTACGATAGTGGAGGCGGTCGTATCGTACGCAAGACGAGAGACGGGACGCGATTTGAACGTCAGATATAGGGCGTAGACCGCGAGCAGTGTGCCCACGAGGAACGCTAGGTTGAAACCCCACGTGGATGTAATTGTCTGCCAGTCCAAAGCGCACCTCGTGAAACAACTTCACTGTATTTAGCACGCCCATCCCGACAAAATCGATGCAGTACGGCACAAGTTTCCACAATCCACAGGCTGCAAACAACTAAACCCTGTTCCATGGCGCGCGGTGTTCGCGCCGTAAAGCCAGCTCTACGGTCTTGAAGTCCTCGGTTTGGTAAAACCACAGCGAAATAATCCCGCCGGAACGTGCCGCCTGATAAATGAGGTTATTCATCCGCACGTTCGTTTCCTGACCGCCCTTGTAGCAGTTCTTCGGAGATATGGTGCCGTACCCCATGTTGTAGCGACGGGAGAGGTTGTTGGTTTCCCCAATGTACCGGATTTCATCGTCCATCGTTAGGACATAGACGCCGGGGTGGGCATAGGTGCGGGGTATCTTGAACTTGCAGAAGGGGCCTGCACCGTACCTGTTTAGCGGGTACAGGTCGCGCTTGGCGTACCGTTCCTGCGGCATCAGCATATCAACCGAACCATCAGCAGATCGCACGGGTTCAATGTCGCAGACATGGACGAATTGAAAGCCACGAAGAATCATGAAATTTATCTAAGCTGGGGTTGAAATTGCTGGATCGGCTTCATATCTCTATTTCTCAAGTTTCATGGGCAGTATTGGGTTCGAATCCCCTCGTCTTCCTAGTGTCGTTACCTATTTTGATGGCCATTCTTGGATGTGCCACTAACCTGATGGGAGAAAACGACATGACGAATAACTATACCGGAAGAAAGAGCTATACTGGACTAGGCATACAACTGAAATATTGCATCGGCCTCTTTATGATGACTTTATTCGGGATCGGCACTAGTTGGGTGAGCGGATTCTCCCCCATATTGGATCGGCCAGTAGCCGCATGAAAAACCCGCTCCGGCGGGTTTTTCTTTGCCCACCTGTGGGTAAGTTTTTCTTGCAGTCATTCACAACCTGACTCATCGTGATGGCGGGGCGGGTGCAGGTTCCGTACACCTGACGCCCCGCCGATTTATTTTCGGCAAAGTACGGCGGCATAAACAATGAAAGTACGGGGATGTGGAACGTCCTATTTTATTCAGCGGCCCAATGGTTCGGGCCATTCTCAGAGGTCAAAAAACTCAAACACGTCGCGTAATTAAAGGGCCAGCCGAAGGCTACAATGCCCACGGCATCAATACCCTCTTTCGCTGTCCCTACGGTAAACCCGGCGACATATTATGGGTGAGAGAGACTTGGGCCGAGGTAGGAAGTTTCGATCCCGGTATCACGGTCTACCGGGCAGATTATCCAGATTGTATTCCCGGCCAATTCGAAAACGTACCTGAATCTATCGAAGAGATGGGCAATGTTTGGAAGCCGAGCATTCATATGCACCGGCATCGCTGCCGGCTCTTGCTGGAAATCGTAAGTGTTCGCGCTGAACGGCTGCATGATCTGTCCCAGGAGGACGCGAAGGCGGAGGGATTAAGCCGCCTAAGCAAAGATGGTGGCGCTACCTACAAATACGGCATTCCTGATCGCGATGGGCTTCCCGGCAATGATAATGACGGGTGGCATTGGCATGAATGGGAAGTTGATCCACGCAAGGCGTTCAAACTTCTGTGGGCCAAAATAAACGGTGTAAAAAACTGGTACGCCAACCCATGGGTATGGGTGGTCGAATTCAAGCGGGTGACCGCTGATGAATAAGCTCCGTAAGCCTCCTAGCGGCTTCACCATGGTGCCGAACGCGCTCATTCGCAGTGATGCCCTCAGTTTGAAAGCAAAAGGCCTGTATTGCCTGCTTTTCTCGAAGCCTGACAACTGGATCTACATGGAAGACGCACTCGTCAACGAAAGTGCCGATGGCCGCGATTCTTACCGTTCTGGTATCAAAGAGCTGATTGAAACCGGCTGGCTCATAAAGGTGCAAGTCCGCGACGATAAGGGCGTGTTCAGTCACATCGACTGGCATTTATCCGACGACGGCCAATCCGCAGACGGGAAACCCGTCGCCGGACAATCACCTACTAGTAATACTGATGAAAATAAAACTGACAGAGAAATACCCTCTGTATCTCCCAAGCCCAAAACGAAAGCCTCCCCTCGTGCCAACCCTGCAACAAGCATTGCAATCACTCTCCAAGGCCTTGCCAGCATTCCCACCGAATTCATCGACCGCGCAGCCTCTCACGACCTCAGCGTCCTCACCATCGATGACGAGTGGGCCAAATTCCGTAACCACCACATCAGCGCTCGTTCAAAGCACACACGCATTGATCTCTGCTGGGACACGTGGTGCCGTAACGCTGCCCGCTGGCAAAGCCGAGGCGCTGCAAATGCTGGAGGCGGAGCCGGACATGGTAGCCATAAACGCCACGACCCAGTGGCTGCCGCCCGTGATCGCACAGTGGCTGATCTCTTCGGAGTGGGGGCCAAAGGACATGGAGGGGCGACCGCTGATGCTGATACCAGTCCCGACCCTTTCGGAAGCCGAGAAGACGCAATTGACGCAAGCTTCGTGGATGTTGGGGCAGGCAATGAAACCATCGACGGGTAAGCCCGAATTGCTGGTGGAGGCCATTCAGGTAGCCATGAGTGAACTGCGGTTCCGCTCCAAGTCGGAGGAGCAGCACACGCTCAATCTCAAGGTCTGGGCAAATGCCTGTCAGAAATACCCTCTGTGGGCCGTTCAGAAAGCTGCCGACTGGTGGAGCAAGGGAGCACGGAGTGGTGATGAGCTTGGTCACTTCCTGACGGATGTGCGGTTAGCGATTGGCCACAACGTGCTCAAGCGCCAAGCGCTGATGCAACGTCTGCTCAGCCAGTCATGAAGGAACACGAATCGCGTCTGATTAAAGAATACTGCGGTGATGGTAAGACCCTGCTTGCCGCAATTGATGAACTGCGGAAGATGCGACAAGAAATGAAAATGTTGGGCTTCCCGTTAGCGATCATTTCACCATCACCGGAACTTCATGCTTCGGAGAAGAAGCCGTTAACTTCCTCGCGCCTATGTGGAGACTTTCCACGGGGGTAGTTATGGACAACGCTAATACGACTAACAAACAATGGAGCACGGCACTTTACATCATTTTGGGTATAATGCTTTTCGGAACAGTCATCGCATTTGCCGATATTTCACGCGGTCAGCTGATCCTTATGCTAGCAGTCCTGTTTGGATGTATGGGAACGCTTGCGTTCATGGTGAAGAAGTTCAACCCTTACGCCTTCGCAATTGCCGAAATGGCGATTGCCTGCGGTCTGGCGTGGCTGGCCTTTCTGGACCGCGTTGACCTCAAGGATAATTACGACTTCTTTCGAAGCGCGCCCTCCGCGATCATCTCGCTTAAGATACTTGGAGCGGTCTACGCGTTTGCAAAGGCATTGGAAAGCATTGGCAAAGGTTTGGATGAAGCGATTAAGGACGCGGAGAAAAGCGGAGACCTCAAGAAGCTTGCAACTGCTAAAAAGAATAAGCAGCTTTTTGAAAAGATTGCTTTCAAGGTTCCTGTTGACTCGGTGGAACAAAAATAGAACATTCGTCGGATGACCAGACGTAAAGGTGAACTAACCGCCAGCGCTATTGATAGCGGTTGGCCTTATCAAATCGCCCTCCGTGAATCCCTGTCTTCGGGCAAGCGGTGGGCGGAAATGGCCGATTTCTGTCACCAGAAACGCCTCATGCGGTGCGAAAGAGGGCACTCCGTGTTCTTTGAGGATGAGCATTATAACGTTCATTGCTTTGCGACGAAGCAAGGGGCTGAAGCTTTCCTCAAAAAATACGGTGGAGAATGATTCGATCCGCGCGAACGGGGTAAAGGCGTCAATTGGAACAAATGGTATAAAGGACGCTCCGCGCTTTAATATGGAGTGTGCTTTGTCGAAAATACATTCAGCGCCCAAGACTGAGCGCCACCATTACATTCCACAGTTTTACTTGAGACCATGGCGAAACTTGCAAACGGATAAGCGGCTTGAGGAGTATGGCCGAATTGCTCATTCAGGCCAAATATCGTCACGCCGCGTTTTCACGAAAGAAACAGGGCACGAACCTAATCTCTACACGATGCCAGGCGTCACAGAGGAAACGAAGCAGAACGCTGAAAAACTCTTCTATCATAAGGTTGATACCGCTGCCGCTATTGTCCGCGACAAACTGCTCGCGGGCGTTCCGTTAACGGGCCTAGACGAAGAACATTGGGCGCGGTTTGTTCTGTCGCTTGCCACCCGAAATCCCGATGACATTGCGGCCGCTAAAGCGATCACGGCAAAACTTTTAAAGGAGCCCGACCAAAAAACGGAAGCGATCTATGCCAAGATGAAGAAGGAAGGCTATCCAGAGACGGCTTCCGAACTTCTGACAATGGCGTTCCCGTATGCTTCCGAGATTGCCGCAATCAATTCCACGGTAAAAAACAACCAGAACCGCAAGTTTCTTGACCTCATAAAAAGTATGGAATGGAAGGTCATTGATGTCAGTCCTGCCAAAAGGCGCTTACTGACGTCTGATCGTCCATTGATGATGTCTAAAGGCCTTCTTCGTGAAGACGGCTACATTTGGCTCCCAATAAGTCCGACAAAGCTTTTCACAGCGGCCACACTGCAATTTTTCGGAGCGCAGGTAGCTATGGAGCCACTCAGCCGCACAATCCGTGATGTAAATAGCACCCAGATCGGACAAGCTCGAAAGTACGTATACGGGTGTGATGGCTCTGAAATTGCGAATGTGAGGAAAGGCATGTCCAAGATGAAGCCTCCCGCACTTATGAGAATGTCGGGAAAGAATTGACCCTGCTGAGCGATATCGTCAGAATCAGGAGGTGAAAAAGAACCCCGCCTATATAGCCCGCGTAGCCGAATTGGCCTGCGCGGTCTCGGAAAATTGGGGTCATGAGTGCGGCGGTCGGATCACCTGCCACCATCCTATCGGTATCGAGTGGCGGGGTATGAGCCAGAAGGCGAAGGATGATGAGGTCATTCCGCTTTGCGAGGCTCACCACCAGCATTCTCGAAACGCGATCCATCTCATGGGTAAAAAGCCGTGGGAGCAAAAATATGGCTCCCAGCGGGAATTGCTGAGAGCCACGCTAGAGAAGTTGAATTAAGCACGTCCTTTCTGGAAATAGGCGGCGCGCCGCTGACGGTTTTCGTGGCACTCTGTTGCAGCCACTGATCTGGCATCTGAGATGCCATTGGCGGCAAGCGGCGCTGGTGACCTATACCCTTCGATGAGCGGCGCAATGTCATCGACCGCACAGCCCAAAACGCTGCATACATCCCGAAGTGCGTGAAGTCCGGGACGCCGTTTGCCTTCTAACCAATCCCACACACGTCGGCGCTCGACCTTCAAGGCTGAAGAGAATTGTTCGACGCTAGAGAACTTTTCAGAGATTTTGATGGCTAGGCTTTTCTCGGAAAAAGAACGTCCATAGGTTTTGTAACGGTCCTGATGCATGATCTACCTCACCGAAATGCCGAGGTCGGTAAACTTGCTGCAGTATTCAGGAAGAACCCTACAGACGTAAGAAACGCGGCGGTGGTTGAAATGCTGCTCACCCCGTGGCGCGGTAGCGTTCCAAAGGTGCCTGTCATCCATTTTCATCAGGGCCAACGCGATCAGTGCGTCGTCGGCCCATTTCTTCACCTTGGCCATGTTGGGCGAGATCGGGTGACTATTCATCAGTATTTTCCACGAATTGTTGACACCAGATCGGCAAGTTCTTCGCGGAAAATGCGCACGCCTTCACGGATTTCATCATGCTTGGCAAGGTCGGGTTCAACCCTAATGACGAGGCGCGGAAGGTCAGGCGAGTAGCTCTGGAACCAACAAGCTGTCCGGCCAGTCACCAAAAGGCTTCTTTGCACTTGTAGGACGTACTCGGCGGGAAGCGTCCCTTTTTCCAGCCGTTCAATCTGCACTGTGGGAATGCAGCATTTGAACTCGGCTATCTCGTCGGCACCCAACAATCCATCTGGCGAGCATGACAGGCCAATATCGTGGTTTCGGATGATACCAGTCTCGATTATGGGCCGACCTACCTCCAGCGCCAACAATTCGCGCGCGACGGGTTCCGTGTCTTTTCCCATCTCCGTGTAGATGTTTCCTTTGAAACTGGAAGCGCTGCGTCCGATGAGTACTTCGGCGGCCAACTGGCGCATATACTTCGTGCGCATCTTGCCGTCGCCCTTCGCCATGAGGCTGGATAGTTCCGAGCACGTGACCCAACCAGCGCGCGCGGCGTGCCATTCGGGCGTCCCTTGCGTGATGTTGATTTCTTCGAGGTTCAATTCATGGGTTCTCCTTTGTTGTTTAGTGCGAAGTCGGCTTCGTCTGGGTAGGGAAGTGTCACTTCGAGAAAGTAGGCGACGCGCCCGATACGGTTCAGATAGTCGGTAAATTGTCGGACGGTCAGTTCGGTGGTGGATTTGAGGGTAAACACGCGCTTTTCGCGGATGATGATTGGCTCGTAGCCAAGGAAATGCTCCCTGAAGTAGAGGTGTAATTCCTGCTCATCGTAGCCAGTGTGTTCCGCCAGCACGTGAATCCACATCCAGTACAGGCGGTTTTGAGCAACCGAACGACTACGTCGGTGCGGTTTTACCTCGACCGACATGATGGGATTGGAGGCAATGCGGGCTACAAATTCAACCGCCGCACGCCTCTTCTCCATGCTGTCGATAACGAAAAAAGCGCTATCGTTGGCCATTGCTCGGGTTGGACATTTGATTGAAACGCGTCACACGGGCTACCAGCTTGTCAAATTCACTGGCATCGGCCTCGTGTAGTCCTTCCAAACCTACACTCTTGCAGAACTCAGCAACCCTCTCGCCCGGTCCGCCAAGCTTTTCAACAAGGATGCTGACTTGCGTTGGAGAGATAAAGAGAACAGACCGATTGCCGTCGTTATCAGCCTGCACCATTTCGGTTGTCACGATGTTGAACGCCTCACACGTCAGGTATCGGCGAAGATAAGTTCCGGTACTGGCGCTTCCTTGGATTTTGGTTTTGGTCGCGCCCCCTTTGGGGCCGGTGTCGTCACGGAAGCCGGATTTGGTGAGGGTGGTCTCATGTCCCGCACGATGCCGAACCGTACAGGTCATATGAATGAGACCTTCCAGCGTTTCGGTGCTGGAAAATGACAGGCTAAACCCGTGTTTGGTGTAGATGGGTCGTCCAACATTATCCACGTCGTCAATTTTGGCGTGCTTACTTTTGGTTTCCTTGTTTTCATGGCGCATAAGAACTTGCTGCATTTCAGCTTGGCAGTCGCTCATGGCCGCGTTGAAATCCGCTTTGGCCTGACGCTCCATAATGCGTTCCTGCATGGCGAGCAGGCGCTCCATCTTCTCAATATCAACATCGGGATTGGTAGCGGCGCGCTCGATGACGGCAATGATGTTATGCGCTGGGCTTTGTTCGCCCTGCACGGCCAGTTGAGTATCCATAGGTTAGTCTTTCGTGGGGTTAGTGTAGCGGCAACCGCTGAAAGTATCCTGCAAGTAGTGGTGAATCACGTCAAGTAAAAAGTTGTAGAAATATGTTTACAACTATTTCAGGTTGTGGGGCTGTTCATCCATAACCAAGGAAAGAAACAACGATGTACGATCTCAATCAACCTATTTTCACTTACGCAGGGGCTTTGATGCCTGAACGCAAGGAAAGCAAAGTGCGCGGCGTTCTGCTCGCCGTGTGCGCAGGCCTGCTGCTGGCGGCATTGGCTATCTAATCAACCCTAAGAGAAAGTGAGGTAATGCCGAACCACATCACAAACATCCTGACAATTCAGGGTGAAGAAAACAAAGTAGTCGCATGTCTGGCCGCCATAAAGTCGATCGCGGAGGACGAGGGCGGGACGCGAGAAATCGACTTCAACAAAATCATTCCGATGCCGCCGGAGTTGAATATCACATCAGACGGGTTGGTCGGGCATTTTGAGAACCAGTTTATGGTAACGCTTCCTGTGAAGTTGCTGAAAGATGCTCTCATGTCGGCCAAGGAAGATACGGTCGAAAACTTCTGCAACGGGGTGAAAAACCTCAATAAGCATGGGTTTTCCACTTGGTACGGATGGAGTTGCCATCATTGGGGTACCAAATGGAATGCATATGAAACGAAGGTTACTGGAGAGCATCAGATAACTTTCGACACAGCATGGAATACGCCGCGCCCGATATTCGCTGCTCTCTCCACGAAGTGGCCCGACCTTTCTTTCCATGTCGAGTATGCCGACGAGGATATTGGCAGTAATTGTGGAAGCATCGTCTACCGCAAAGGGGTTTGTGAGGAGTTGGATATTGCGGACTCAGATACCTTCGCCAAGCGGGTGGAGGGTTGGGAAGACGATGATGACGATGAAGACGTGAAGGAGGCGGCGTAATGGCCGATATCTTCCAAGCCGAAATCCGCACCATTGCGGACATCCGTGAAAAGATCCCCACCGACCGATTGGATGCCTTCTTGCTCGACCTTAAGGCATGGGTGCTGATGGAAGGGTTTGATATAGGCGACGCCTTTGCCGGTCTTCTCCATGCCGTATCGGACAGTATGGGCCAATCCGTCGCGATTCAGCGAAGCGGCTTCAACGATGTGCTGCACTGGGTTGACGACGGACAGGTAGGCGTCTCTGAAATCGTGGCTACTTGCGGTGAGAAAGAACTTATCGAACTTAATATTCGCCGCAACAGTGAGGAGGGCAGTGAATGAAACTCAAATCCCTCCTGAGCTTCTTCCGCAAGCCATCCTGCCAAAAGCCGCTGCCCATCCGCAAAGATTCTGCGCTCCGCTGCAAGATCCTGCACCGCCTCATTACGACGGACTGGATTGACGTGAACACCATCCAGAGGTTCGGCACCAACGCCGCCTCGGCCCGTATCTCGGATTTGCGGAAGGAAGGCATCCTCTATGCTGCCGATGATCCGAAGGGCTTTGAATGGCACAAGAATGCCAAGGGAGTAGGCCGCCACAAGCGCTACCGCTGGACGGGCAAGCTTCCTCCAAACTGGGTGAAGACGGAAACATTCACCGGACGCGAACGCCGTAAAAAGTCGCGAACCAAATAACGAAAGCCTGAAAATTGAATACCGAGAAAATCATCCACGTCCCCCAGGGCGAGGTCGTGAACCTGCTTGCCGATATGGTTGAGCAAAAGGGCACACAAGCTGCCGTCGCAAAGGAGCTTGGCATTTCCACGCAGGAAGTGAGCAAAACTATCAGTGGCTCCCAAAGCCCACCGCGCAAGGTGTTGTCGCACTTTGAGCTGGAAACCAAGACGATCTACGTACGCAAAGGAAAGAAATAGACGTGAAATACCTATTGAACGCGCTCATCGACGCGCTGCTGTATCCGGCATGGCTGGTGTACCGATCCCACAAGCCTTCGGGCTGGTCGGTGCCTTCCGATAATGTGGCGAAGGTGACAAACCATGACTTGTAGCTTTGTAGAACCGCACCCGATTAAGTGCGACCGCACCCCCAGCGAAAGCGATAATGCGGTAGCGAAAGAGATTTTTAACTTGGTGCATAGTCATCACGTTGAAGGCGGTGTTTTTACATCATGGCCTACGCATGCGGTTGAAGTCATCCTCGCCCGTCACCGCCAGCCCGTAGCGCCCTCACGCACAGCGGAGGAAGTGGTGCGAGAGTTATTTGGTGTTCCGCCGGAAATGCCTTGGCCATTCCCCCATCACGAACGCGCTGTAAATCTTATCCAATCCGCGCTAGACGCCGCCCGTGTGGAAGGTGCCCGTTTGGCGCTTGAGGCTGCGGCCAAAGAAGCCGAGCAAGAAGATGAATATGGACATGGTGTGGCGCGTGAAATCCGCGCCCTCGACCCCGCCGCTATTGTGAAGGGAGGTGCGTAATGGCTGCTCTTACATGGGGTCTAACCCTGTCGGCCGGAATACTGGCGCTGATGTGGTGGGTGGTGTGATGGGCGCATTTCATCCGACAGGCGAAGGGCAACCTCGATACGTTGTATGCGCGGCCATCCGCCTGAAGACAGGGCTCGTCATCTGCGGGCCCCGGCATTTTGACGACATCATGGTCGGAGTCCTTACCGCTCTTTACGGAGAGTATTGGGATAAGGGAATCCCTGATGACTTGAAGGGGGCGGAGCAGGGGTTCATTGACCAGAGACGCAACTACCTGACTCGTCAGGAGGCTTGGCAGATCGCAAAGGAGATGGGCCAGCTTAGATACGATTGTGGCGGACAGGAAGCCAATGGCGGAACTCTGTATTCAGAGAACCTCTATTAATCACCATGCGTAGCATCGTCAGCCCCGCACCTGTGCGTCTCATGGTAGAAATGAAAAACCCCAGCACGAAGCCGGGGTTTATTAATTGGTGAGGGTGGCTAGGGTGAACTAGCTGCTCTATCGCGGCTCCTCCCTCCACAACCTTAGCCCATGCGGTCAATCTGTTTGTCGTGCTGCTCTCGGGATAGACACCCTCAGTACCGCGAGTAGAAACAGCATTTTTTTGTTGATGTGATTGTTCATGGTTATTTGCTCCCTTTGAGAATGTTGAGTAGTAGTTCGGCGATCTTTGCGATCACTATATCTCGGAGGATGTCTATCACCAGAGGCCACACCCAGACATAGAAGCAGGGATTGGTAGGTAAGATTGTGAATAAGCTCGATGTTGCAAGTCAGTATACAGTAAAGACGGGAAAAGTCAAGCAAAAAATCGTAAAAGCATAAATATATCAAAGATGTAAGAAAAAGTCGGTCTTGCATCTATACTAGAGCAGTGGTCGCTCATTCGGGTCTTTAATCTTACCCCACCACGGCAGGATATCCGCGACATTAAGCGGAAATGCTTTGCGAACTCGTTCAACGCCACACTCGCGCGTTAACTCCGGCAGGCCATAGTCTTTGTATTTTTCGCTTACGGCATGACCCAGCACTTCTATGAAGGCATCGGTTTCAGTCTGGGCAAAAACATCGTTCAGCTCTTGGACGGACGCAAAAACAACCATCCGCATGTCCACGTCGATAATGTTCGCATCTGCCGCCGCAAGCTCTTTCGCCCGCGCGAGCGCTCCCACCCGCAACTTGGTGGCCATTTGCATCCAGCTATCCATGGTAAGGACAATGCCGTGCGCGTCAGGTGCAACGGAGTGGGCGGTATAGATACCTCGCCTTGCATGCGAGAAGAACCGCCAAAGCTGGAAGATGCCCTTGGCCAACTGCTCGAACCCTGCCTTGGCGGCAACAGGCGGGTTTTCCGCAAACTGAGCCTCGAACGTCAGTTTGGTGGCCTTGCACTCAATGGCTATCGTGATCTGCTGACCGTCTTTTACTAGGCAATCGGGAGGGTCAACCTCCGTCGCCTTGGTCGGTCCGTAACGCAAGCCTTTAAGCGCCTGAAAGCGATGATGGTATGCCTCGACCAGATTGCGGATGTATTGTTCGAAGCGGTCGTTCGCCTCGGTCATCAACTGCTGCGGGCCTTGCTTTATATCGTAATAGAGGCCGACTGTTGCGCGGTTCATAACCAGCGGGGGCAGGGGCGCGCAATATGACGTCACTCGTCCCGTATTGCTGATCATCGACCGCTGCCGGAGTAGGCTAGGCATGTAAGCTGTCCTGAGACCAGTACCCAATTTTCTCTGTGCATCGTCCAGCATGGACCGTGCCATTTTGCGCGCCGCAGCAATATCGATGCTATGTAGCGCCAACGTCTTATCTAGATCAGCCTGCGTGACGCCCAGAGCGCCGATGTTTGGTGGTGTGAACCACGGCCTTTCCCAAGAATATCCAAACATCGCCATGCTTAGGAACATGAATGTGGATACGGAAATCCCGTTCTGCTGCTCGAAAAATGCGCCGCAGTTGCCTTGGCCATACACAAAGGCGTATCGGTAAAGCTGCTCACTGTTATATCCGCGTTGCCAAGAGAATTGCCGCTGGCCAATCCGGTACATCTCTTCCCAGATGTCTTCCGCACCGCTCTTCATGCCGTATTCGTAGTTTTCGATGGCTCGAAGGCTGTTGATCAGAGATGTCATGGTTTCAAACTTGGTTAGGTTCGTAACCCGGTATTTGCCTTGCCTCGGTTTGTCCTTTGGTGTGGTCAGTAGGGAGGTAACTACTGTCTCCAGCTCCCATTTGTAGACCGCCCACTCCCCCACCATTTTATCCGTGATGGCTTCCTTTGGAAACGAAATGTACTTCCGCGCATGTCTCTCGTGGCCGGACTGTAATGCATGTGACGCCCAGATGAGCGTCAGGCATTCGAGATCGTTCGCACGCTCCAGCCATGTGCGGTAGTGGCCCTTGGCGATTTTGAGCTTATAGTGGTGAATACCTGTCATTCTCAAAGGATAGCAGAAGTAGTTGCCAAGATACGAGGGGTGCGCCATCGTTATCCCGTGAGTAATGCAACCGCCGTGACCGATAATAAACGCCCCGTAGGTGGGCAGACGGTCTATACGCAGCAAAAGGCAGACTTCGTTCTACGTGAGCTTGCTGAAGGTCAGTCCCTTCGGCGCATATGCATTATGGAAGAGGCGCTGGCTTTTGAGCCTCCCTTGAAGCCCTCGACTGTTCGCCAATGGGTTTATGATGATGTAGATGGCTTCGCCGCTCGATACGCGCACGCGCGCGATCTTGGTATTGAGGCGATGGCTGACGAGATGTTCGACATCGCGGATGATGGCCGCAACGATTACATGACTATCACCAAGGGCGACTACGAATACAACGTAGAGGATAAAGAGGTCACCAACCGCTCAAAGCTGCGCGTGGATACCCGCAAGTGGTATCTGTCTAAGCTGGCTCCCAAGCGCTACGGCGACAAGATCGAGGTTGACGCCAAGGTGAACGGCGAACTGAAAATCGTGCGGAAATTCTACGGCGATAAGGAAAGCTCCGACACATAGAAGTCGAGCTGCCGAAGAAGACGCACTGTACCGTAAGGCTCTGAACGAACGCGGGGACCTAACCCTCATTCCCGAGAAGAAGGTCAAAGGTAACGGCACCGTCAAGCAGGTGAGCGACACCGTTTACCCCGGCGGCATGGTTATCTGTGAGCGCCTCTAAGGTCTGACACGAATCTGGATTGGCGCGATACACGAACTGAGGCTGATAGGCATCAATATGCCCGAGACCTCTTTGAGAGCTTTGTTGGCTCGCCCGTGTATTGCGCCTTCTTTGATGAAGCCGCCGAAGCCTTCGATATCCCGCCCGAAAGTGTATCGCGGTGCCGAGAGCATGAAGATCTTCTATACGGTGGCGGCGAATAACGAGAATGCGTGGTTTGACCAAGGCACGGACACCAGCACGCAAGAGATCGCCTTCCTGAACATCCAGAACAAGGCGGGCGTGTTTGACGAGCTGATCGCCATTGATGACTACAACGGCTTCATGGTGTTCTTCGGACGCCTGAAAACGTACCTATATCAGGGCTACGACCCCGGCGAAATCGGCGCATTTATCCCCGTAAAGACGCTGGAAATCGGCCTCGTTCACCAGAAGCTCAAGCAAAAGCTCCCGAATGACTTGGGATTTGTCTCGCCCTACGGCATGCGCTCTCTGTCGGTGCAGGTGCAGACGGATGGGATTGAGGTTACCACCGACATCGGCAGCACATACGATGGAGAATTCTTCGCCAAGATCAGGGCGTTGATGGTAGACGATGCCGCGTACCGGAAGGCACGCAGCTTCTTTTACAAGAGCGACGGCATTTACGGCTTCAAGCTCGATGACACGGGCCTGCTCGTCTATGTCCTGACCGAGAAGGCTAAGGGCTGGACGGAATTCAACGGTCTCTTTTCCACGGCCGCCAGCTTCATTGCTTTGGGGGATGCCCGAGCCAACAGTGCGCATGTTGAAATCGAGAAATACCGCAATCGGTTCTACGGGTGGCTCGCAGGTATTGGTGGTGGCGGTGCGGCTATCGGCGTGACGTGCGCAGATGGCATCAAGAGCCTCGCCAAAGCATTTTTAACCTAACGGAAGACCCATATGTGGAAATCAAACTGGAGCGGAAGATAACCGCAAACGGCGCTGTGATTGGCATTCTGTCGGGCCTTTCGGTGCCGATCTACACGCTGGAAGATGCGTGGCGGAACAATCAGCCGAACGTGAGCTGCATTCCTCCCGGTCGATATGAGGTTAAACCGCATGCATGGGAAACGAGCGCGCCTTTCAAATACAAGCGCGTCTGGCAGGTTCATAACGTGCGCGGCCGCTCGGCTATCCTCATCCACGCAGGCAATACGCATCAGGACACTCAGGGATGCATCTTGGTCGGATTGAGTATGCAAATCACACAATTGAAGTCGAGCGTGTCTGATAGCCGTCTCGCAGTAGAGTTGCTGCGAAAGGAGATTGGAGAGAGGCCCTTTACGCTAAATATTGCCTAAAAGACCAAAGTCGCCGTATGGTGACATCGCTTCGGTCTTTCCGTTTGTTTCTCCGAAGCGATTGCAGGGCAGTAAGGGGTTACTGCCCTTTTTTGTTGCCGCCGATTCTGCCTCGTGATGTAGTTCTTCCAAAGAAAGACCTAATCATGAAATCGAAACTATTTCTGACCGCTGCCGCCGTGTTTGTTTTCTTTGGCGCTGCTGGTCTGGCTGACCTCTTCGGCATGGCTGACGTGTCGAGTTACCTGAAAGGGCAGGGAGAGGTATTAAAGGCCGATTACCGCGCGGTGCAGACTGCCGACACTCTGATGGAAACCACGGTCATCACCAAGGAAACGCCCAAGGCTGAATAATGTCGTGGTCGCTCTTCCTCGGCTTCCTCAAATCAATTTGGCCCTCGGTCGTCGGGGCCATCAAGCTCATGGCGGCTGCAAGCGTCGGTCGGAAGCTGGTAAGCGGGGAGGCGGCAAAACGTGAACTTCAACGGATACAGGATGCAGAATCTCGCGTGGCTAGCAATAAGCGCCTTACTACCGCTGAGCGCCTGCACGACGCCCGCAAGCGCGGCTTGTATCGAGTACGCAACCAACCGTCCGATGACTAGCGAAGACGACACCGTGGAAACGCAGCTCTCGGTGCAAAACCTTGATGTAGCGATGGAGAACGCTTGCAACTAACGTGCGCTGTGAAAGAATAGGCAACGTTTGGCTGGGGAGCAATTAATGGCATGGCAATCACATATTACAAAAGCCAAAGTAGCAGGCGGAACTTGCCTAGCGATCGTTGCGGCCTTAGCGGCATTCAGTAACAACATTCACACCATTATTGCGCCTTTGTTCAGCTCGAAAAAAATTGAGCTGAAAATCAGTGGCATTATGTTTGAACCTATCTCATTTTATGAGAGGCAAATCGCACGACGGGGTACTGCACAGATCCCGGACCAATATGGCTTGTCCTTCGTCATAAGCAAAGCTCATGGAGTAGCATTGAAGGATTGCCACCTCGTGTTCAGTCATCCCACCCTTGACCAAACAGAAACCAACTCGTTTTTTCGTGAAAAATGGTCGTTTGACGTATCTGCGGATGTCGAAAGCGTGCGAAAAATATCGATAGCTGCGCCTGACCGAAATTTGCCGACAATGGGGCAGCAAGGCACTTCATTTGTGTTGGAATGCACGAATAGTGTGACTGAGCCAACGCCGCTGCCCCGTACATAGCACTAAGAAATGCCACCTGACAAAAAATCAGGTGGCATGAAGTATCGTTATGCGGCTTCGTTTTGCCGTTGTGTTTCTGGGAACGCCTGCTTCCAAAGCCATTCGCTTGCCTGTCCGGCATAGCTCGCGGCGTTGAAAATCGCCCTGTTATCCTCCTTCAGCACCTTTAACCAGCTTTCGAGGTAGCTGGCCGACCGATACGACGCTGGAATATCCAGCCGCGCGCACAGGAAGGCTGAACCAAGCTCGGCCACCAATTCCTCGCGGGCATAGGCGGTGTCTCCGAACTTTTTGCCGAACTGGCGGTCGAGGCGGGACTTGTGTCCGCTGGCATGGATCAGCTCATGATTCAGGGTGCCCCAATAGGCTTCTTCGCTCTCGAACTGGTTGGCGTAAGGCATTACGATTTCGTCGCCGCCCGGATAGTAGGCCGCGCGATTACCACCGTTCTTCACCTTCACTCTGGTGCCAGTCACGAAGTCAGACGCCCTCGTGTAGATGACCGTTTGGCTTGGCGGGGGCTCTTGGGCGGCCAGATAATTATCTGGAACACCATCGAGCTGGGAGGTGTGGAAGACGGGGTAGCTTTTAACGATGGTCATTGGCTTGTCCTCGCCGCTCTCCTCGTCCTTTTTTGTGCCGTGCTTGGTGAAAATCACATGGGTGGCTTTCTCACCCTTTTTCACTTTGGCTCCAATGCTGTTGACCTGATTGTAGGTGCAGAACTGAAGGCTACCAAAGCCCCGATGTGACGCGGCAAGCCACAACAACAGGATATTTCCACCGCTGTAGAGCCGTCCGGTCACAAGGTTGGACGGTATCATTCCCACGCCGTTGAGGCGTCCGTCTTTCCATGGACGTGTCCACGGTGGGGTGCCTTCCTCAAGCTGACGGATAACCTCACGAGTAACGGAGGCGTAAAGGTCGTTCACTTTCATGGCTAAACCTCGCAAGAGGCCACGCAGGATGTATCTAGCCCAAGGTATCCCGAGGGCCTGCGAAAAAGATGAAGATGTATCGGCTAGATGATAGAAGGGTAATACATGCGCGGAATCGTGACTATTATTACTGCACCATTCGTGGTTGCTTATCAGGGCACAAGATTGCTTCTTTTAAGCGTGGCGTGGTCTGTGATGTACGCGATGCGAATGCAGAAGGGGTTTAAGAAGTGGCGGTTGAAGGTGAAACCCGCCCACGGTGATGCAGACTTTGCTTCCGAAAGCGACCTGAAGGCGGGCGGACACCTGAGATCTGATGGCTGGCTGGTGGGTGTGATCGAACGCCCAGGGCGAATCTTGACATGGCGAAAGCGTCGTCAGTGCGTATTTACTGCCAGCGAAGGGTGTGCCATCGGAATGGCCCCGCGCCGGACAGGTAAAACTCAGACAGCGATTGCCCAACTCCTCGAATTGGCCGCTCGCCCGCACAAGCCCGATGTCATCATTGTCGATCCGGCAGGGGACATCTGCGCTGGTACTGAGGAGGCTTACCAAGCTGCTGGCTACGACGTGAAAGTCATCAACTTCATCGACCCGCGCGGCAGTGAGACTTATGACGCCTTCAGCTACCTCCGGCCGTACATGGTCTATGACTTTGACCGTCAGGTGGATCAGCTCGGGCAGCTCATCATGCCGGATGATGCGAACACGCGAGAAGCCCACTTTCAGGAGTTCGGGCGTATCCTGTTGTCGGGCACCATCGCTTATCTCATTAGGGAAAAGCAGGAAGACGCCACGCTGTATCGCGCGGTCGAGCTTCTGACGACCGATGCTAAGGCTCGCAACGCGATGTTTACGGATATGCGCAAGTCGCCGGATGCCATCGTGCGGCAGGCTGTAAATGCCTATGACGAGGCAGGGGACAAGGAACGAGGCAGTTTCAGCACGACGATGACCCGCAAGCTTAAGGTATGGCTGCGGCAGGGTGTGAGGACGCTCATGGCGACAGGCGAGATCGACGATCTGGGCCACATCGTGCGCGGCTGGACGTGGGAGGAAATCTTCCGTGGGGAGGTGCCGACCGTTGTTTACATCCGGACGGGCCTCGGTACCGATGAGGGCGCGGCCGCGCGGCTGATACTCGGTAATGCTATCAACACCCGTCGCTATATGTTCAACGAAGGCGTCACCAAGTTCAATCGGGATCTGCGGATTCTGGTAGATGAAGCGGTGACCATCGGAAACTGCCAAGCCATCATCGACGCCACCAACGAATTAGGAAAAGCTGGGGTGAGGGTGATGCTCTGGTATCTCTCCACCCGCGACGTTTACCAGACGTTTCCGAATGCCAAGACGCTGGTGAATAACTCTGACATCCTCATCTTCGGCGGCGGGAAGGAAATGGACGCCTACGAAGACTTCAGCCGGATGATCGGTGAAAAGACCATCGAGAACCGTGGCTATTCCCAAAGCAGGCAAGGGGAGAGCCAGAGTGCGAGCGAGCAAGCACGACGGGTCATTAAAGCGGATGAGCTCCGCCGCATGCCGTTTTACGAAATGGTCGCTGTCCTCGGGAACAACGGGGTGAAGTGCCTTAAACCCTTCACCATCGTCAATCCGACGACCGTCCTCTACGACGGGTCGTAGTCTTGTACATCCTCGACAATATAAAGGTCGCGGTTTTCACGGAATGCCTCCAAGGCCTCCGCGTTACCGGACTGCTCAAGGTACGCTTCGTACTCGTCCTCGGTAAGCTCCAGCGTCTCGAAAGCCTCTAGGGCTTCCTCCGGTGACACGCTCTGCACCACCTTGAGAATGGTGGCGTCGAAGGCTTCCCCGGCCTGCTTAAGTTCCAAGTCCTCGCCATACGTTGCCCTGAGTTCGTTCTGGCGCATGAAGGCTTCCCGCTCGGCCGCCGACGCCTCGTTGGACAGGGTGGCGACGTAATGCTCATGCTCGCGCTTGGTTTGCTCCACATGCTTCACCGCCGCCTGTGAGCGCTCGTTGCTGACATAGGCAGCTTCGGCCGAACGACGGGCATTCGTTTTGACCTCGTAACCGAAAAGGCTAAACCCAATTCCTCTGAGCTTGCCATTGGCCTTTTGGTGCTGTCGCAAACGCTCTTCCGCAACTTCGGCCATCTGCAACACAGGCATAGTCTGCTGAGTGTAGAGGCTGGCTTTAAGCGCTGCATCCTCGCGCTGTTGAACAAGTATCGTAAGGCGCTGGCGAGCTTCCATAAGACGCTGCTGGGCGTCGTGAAGCTTATTCCTTTCCGAAAGCGTAGAATGCAAAAGCCGGATATCGTGTCCGGCGAGGCTCACCTGTTCATCGCGGGCTTGCTCGATGACTGCCATGGTTTCATCACCCTCTTGGGTGTCCTCTGGTGAAGTTTCTATGTCCGTCAGGTCATCCACATCGGAAGCCCCCACCGAAGGTGTCTCAGGTGCCTCTTCGTGGTTGTCTTTAACTGCCTCTACCTCGTACCCTTCATGCACTTTCACGCGCACGTCGTAGCCGAGTTCTTCAAAGGCTTCGTTGGCAACGTGCTGCCATTCCAGCTTGATGCCATGCGTGCTGTTGCGCTCGGTCGTGCCATAGACGCGCTTTCCGGTGTCCGGATCGCGGTCGATGAAAATAAAGTGGGCATGGTGGTTGCGCGTGTCGAAGCCCTGAAGGCTGAAAAGGAACGGCGCGCGGCCCATGCCAAGGCGATTGCCAAAGCGCCTTAAAGTCTCGGACGCATGCGCCTCGGAGATGTCGTGCGGTATGGAGACGATAAATTTATCGAGCACACGGCCATTCTTTCGAAGGCCGTTTTCATGATCTTCAAGGAAGCGCTGAACCGCGTGCCACTGCTTTGGCATACGCTCCGAGTAAACGCGCTGGGTGGCTTCCTGCCGCATGATATAGCGGGCATGGGCCATAGCCGTATAAGGCTCCTTCTGTTGAGCCTTACTGATGTGGTTATGCTTTAAGAAGGCTGTGACCGTTGCCATACTGCGACACCATAACATGCGTAGCGGCTAACGCGGGTTTCGGATGAAACCCATATTGTCGCCCTACCCACTTACGCTATCGCTAACCGTCAAAAATCATAGTTGCCCTAAAGGCTCATAACGGTGCTTTACGGGGCACGGCTTTTACCGATGAAAATCTTATCGGGGTGGGCCTTTGCCATCACTCGTGTCGGTTTTGCAAGTTTGGCGTTAAGCATCATGCGAACGGTTTTGTATCCGAGCGACGGTGCATCATCACTCCGTGTCCATACGGATGCGAAGTGGGTTCCCCCTCGGTGCATTGCTGGAATTATTGTAAAGGTCGAGACGAAGGCGACGTCATCTGCGATTAGGATGAACGCCGGAGCAATCCCATTGCATTCAACAACATTAAAATGCGCTTTTGGGCTAAAAGACAAAGTCTCTGCGTCGCCGCAAAAATTGGAGTTAGCCACCCGTTCTGCATCATCGTCGCAAGCCAGCAAGATGTCCGTATATTTCCCGCGTGCCATTCTTTCGAGTAGAAGGGCGCTATGTCGGTACAGGGTAAGGAACCGTGGAAACTCTCGAATATACAGTGTTAAATTATCAGCGTGTTCGATAGCAGCATCGAAGTTATGATGGCGGTAGTCTGTGATCATACCATGTAGACCGCTCATCCTCGAAGCTTCGTCTAAAGACGGTTGCGATTGACTGGTACTCCCCTCGTAACGCTCGATGCACATGCGGACAAATGCACCGCGATCCGAATAACCAGCAGCTTTCGCTAATTCGTCCACTTTATGAGTGTAACCCGTGTCTCCAGTTACGCTGAAGCGTTCTCGCTCATCTTTTGGTTTCTCAAAATTTCTTGATTTTGGCACTGACGACTCACCATTTGCCTATCCGTATTATTCAATATTACGCAGGTGCGCATTCTCAATCAAAGTCTTTGAAAGCAACCTGCAATCCTCCCCGAAGAACGGTCTGCAAAACGCAGCACGGCGGGGACGGAGGCAAACATGAACCAGCGTTTTTGGAGACAGGCCCTTGTGCCTTTCGGAAAGCCCAAGGCAACTCGCCCACAGGCTATTGCGCAGCCCAACCCGCCTGCGGGGATCAAGGCAATCTTTGCCAGCTTCAAGCCTCCTTACCAGTACACCAACGGCATTCATCAAGCGTACTTCGTCAAGATGGTGTTCTGGAAACAGTCCGGACGGTTCTGCGGACAGTGGGTCGGCATGTACCAGACGGACATGGCAGGCGGCGGTCAGTTCTGGACGGAACGGTACTTCTGGGGTTTCCAGAATGGCAGTTTCATCGAAATAAAGCAGCACGATGTACGTGGGCCTCGCAAGCGCATGTTGAGGGGCTGACCATGTTTGCAGCAACCACAACTCAAACAGCGCAAGTAGTTTCCGAAATGGAGCTTCTGCCTAAAATCAACCCCGAACATGAGGCGTTCTTTCGCCAGTTCGTTCCGACAAAATACATGGGTGAGTATGGTCATCGTGAGTTTCACCTTGTCTCAATAACGCTGTCAGCTAGGGGCGAGACGGTCGCTGTTTATGAAACGGCCGTATCATCAAGTTATTACTCCGGGTTCTTCGTCTTCTCTTCGGAGTATCGGATCAAGAACGGTGAGCTTATTGAGAGGCGGCGTGAGAAGATGGGGATTGACAAAGCGCTTTACGCTGAAACCCGCGCGCTTGCCTTTGCAAAATACGGTCGCCAGTAAATAATCATGAAAATCATTGAGATGATGCTTCAACTCGCGCTGCGGGTAACGGAGATGCTTGTCCGCATTTCCCTCGAACTCCTCGTCGTCCTGTTAAAGGGCATCGGGAAACTTCTCGGCGGGCTTAACAGCGCCCGTCGAAGACATCCACAGCCTCACTATCGTCCGCAACGTAAAGCACGAAGGAAAAGGAGGAGGGCATGGGTAAAGCGTTAGACGCACAAACCTTTGCCCTTTGCGCACTGGCGACCTTTGCAGCGTTTAATTACGCAGTATGGTGGGGTTTTGGCTACCCATCGTCTACTGCCTCTTAAACGTCCTCTAGCCGCCCTATACATGGCATGGGGGCATGTGATATTGCTGTGCATAGCCGCTTACATCGTCCTCATGTTATTCCGAGGGCAACTCGTCCCCGCATTTGGTGGAGCGGTCATCGTCATAGGAATAATCGAACTGCCTCGGTTAGCGGAACTTGTGTTTCGGTTAGGGGGCACCTGTGGATGATTTCCAGCCAATGCGGGAAGCAATCGCGAAGGAATATGGTTTTGCACTCTATCGTCAGTATGGCGAGGAGCAGGCCGCCCATATCGTGAATGTAGATCTCAGCACCTTGAAGCGTTGGCGCGCGGACGGACGTACACCGTTCATATCCATGGGCCCCCGCAAAGTCCGCTACCTCGGCATCCACATAGCAGACATGCTGATTAAGGGTGTGAAGGGTGGCTAAATACGCCAAGAAAGAATACCGCGTGGGGGACTACTGGCTCGGGAAGCGGGCTGGTAGTCCTGCGTGGTACCGGTGTTTCTATGAGGAAAAGGACAAGCGCACTAAACGCGTGAGCCTTGGCACCGATGATTTCGAAATGGCCAAGGTGAAACTTGACCAATGGTTCATGGACCAGCGCATGCGCACGGCCCAGAACCTCCCCGCCAGCGATGTGACTTTGAAAGAGGTTTTCGATGATTACCTCAACCATCACGCAATCAAGTTGCGGTCTTACGAATCAACGAAGATTGTCATTCGCTACTGGCGGGAGTTCTATGGCGAACAAGCCACGGTGGAAGACGTGAGGAACGTGCGCAAGCAAGAGCAATTCCGCGAGCATCTGTTGCAGAAGAAGCTCAAAGTCAGCAGCGTGAACCGAGTTCTCGAAGCGGGTCGGTCGGCCATCAATCGTGCCTACAAGCGGAATGTCATTGCCGCCGCACCGTTCATCCAATCGCTGCCAAGAGAGGAAACGCCGCCGAAGGGTCGGCCCCTCTCTGTTGCGGAAATCCGTCTTCTTTATACGCACGCTGCCGACCATATCCGCCTGTTCCTAATCCTGATGCTGGGAACGGGTGCGCGTAATGAGGCCATCTGCCATCTGACTTGGGAACAGGTCGATTTTGAGGAGGGTCTTATCTACCTCAACCCGCAGGGACGTAAGCAGACCTCCAAGCGGCGGGCGACTGTGAAGCTCGTGCCATTCGTTCGCGAGGTTCTGGAGCCAATGGACAGGAAGACGCCCTTCGTCCTGATGTGGCGAGGGCAGGGAATAGACAAGGCCATCAACGGCATTCGCAAAGCCGTAGGACGGGCGGAGATGGATAGAAAGGTAACTGCCTATTCGTGCAGGCACACCGTCGCCCGCTGGCTTCGCAAAGAAGGGGTGTCGCCGTGGGAGGTGGGTTCGCAGCTCGGGCACAAAATGCCCGCGTTCAACATCACGGAAATCTATGCCTCGGCCTCACCGGATTACCTTGAAAAGAGCGCTGTAGCGATTGAAAAGCTTCTACGCGCCGCTATTCCGTTGGACGCGCCACCAATCCCCAGCGCGCGTTGACGCGCCAGTTACGCGCCACTCGTCAGCTACAGCCCCTAAGAGCCAACGCTCGGGCGCTTCTGGAACGACAGCATCGCTTACCGCCTGTAATCTGTAGTGGTCTGTTTTCGCTGGAATATTAGACCTTAAGATAATGATACGCAGAGGCGCAACGAGGTACTCAATGTGTACTCCGTTGAGCGTCTGCGTCTGAGTCGACTATTGTCTGATCACACTGGCGCAGGCGCAAAATAAACGATACACAATCGTTTAGTGTTGGCGGGTAAGGGTGGAATGGCAAAGAAGACTGAAAAAAAGACCTGTTTCGTAGTTGGGCCGATTGGTGATGACGACACTGAAGATCGCATCCATGCTGATTGGTTGCTAGCAGATATCATACAGCCTGTCTTTGATGAGCATTTCTCGGATTTCGTTGTTACACGTGCCGATAAGATTTCGAATCCGGGCCAGATTACGTCGCAAGTGATAACGGCTTTGCTCGACGCGGAGCTCGTGATTGCAGACCTTACAACACTCAATCCTAATGCCTTTTATGAGATTGGCATTCGCCATACGATTCAAAGGCCAATTATCCACGTTCACCTTGAAGGGCAACGCATACCATTCGATATCGCGCCATTTCGTTCTATCAAATTCTCACGCAGGAGGCCTGCTGATATACGCGCGGCGCGTACAACTGTCCTTAGTTTTGTAACAGAGGCGCTCAACCCAGACCACCAGATTGACAACCCTGTCACTTTTTCACGTGGTAAGGTAATGTTTTCAGAGACTGCGACCCCTGCCGAGAAGTTGCTACAAGAAGAAATAAGCACCTTACAGGATCGTCTTCGTACATTGGAGGCTAGGTTCCAGCTCCAAACAAACAGCGGACCGGCCTCCTTTCAAAAAAAGGTTAGGGTGAGACCGCCGGTATTGGCGATGGAGGTTTCTGCTCCCACCGAAGCTATGCTTGTCGAGTTTTTGCGAGACCGCTTAGACTTCGGATTTAGCGGTATCTCACTAATAGAAGATAACGGCGCCAATCAAGTCATAGAAGTGCCGGACACGGCTCAAAACCGTGGCGCGATTGGTGTCTTGGAACTCGAAGCAAAGAAGGCAAAGTACAACCTCACAGTAACAACTACTGTTCCATAAAATTCATTTTTTGTTCAGCAGCCCAGCGTTCACAACCATTGAGCCGATTCTTGTCCTTAAATAGTTCTGTCATTTGACCTCAAACTTATACTTTAAAACCTTTTCACTTTCTAAAATTGTAATCATAGTAATTTTGCAGAGTTATCAGAAGCAAAATAAGGAAAACTTAGTCCCTTGGCTTTTCCGTTTTACCTAATCATCAAGGCACACAGCTTCGTGAGGCGGCTTCAGGTGACACGAATTGGCCATATTGGTATGGGACCGCCACATGCTAGGAGCCGGCGGTTTCTCCTGTGTTCGCGTCATGCGTCATCCAAAAGTTCGCATCGAGTCAATCCTGCCGGCAGGCGCGTCTATACGTGTTTGTTAACGATGTTGTTTTAGGCGTTGTTTATGATGCCTGATAAAGTGGCTGGTAGGTAAAATGACAAAGAAAATCGTCCCCGAAGTTGTTTCACGGCGTGCCATGTTGCGCTCTGCCGTTTCCCTCGGCGCTGTGGCTCTGGCCGCGCCCGCATTTGCGCAGGATGCATTCAACGATCTCATCGGATCGTCGCGTCGCGGCAACTGGGACGATCAGTTCGATGCCAACTCGTCGCGCGCAACGGCGAATGTTGCATCCAACATCCCTGTTCTCAGCCCTGAATCACCTGCCTATGTTCAGCAGGCAGTGATGCAGTATCAGCAGATCGTCTCGAATGGCGGTTGGCCCGACGTTCCGTCGAGCCAGCAAAAGCTGCAGATCGGCGTCAGCGATCCCTCCGTCCAGGCTTTGCGCCAGCGTTTGATGATTTCTGGCGACCTGCCGCGTGAAGCCGGTATTTCCAGCGCGTTCGATTCCTATGTCGATGGTGCCCTGAAGCGCTTCCAGGCGCGCCATGGCCTTCCGGCTGATGGCGTTATCGGCGAATATACGTTGAAGGCGCTGAACGTTTCGGCGCAAATCCGTCTGGGACAACTTCAGACCAACCTCGTTCGCATCAACACGATGTCTGGCGATCTTGGCCCGCGCCACGTCATGGTCAATATTCCGGCGGCCTCCATCGAGGCGGTCGAGAACAACCGCGTCGTGCTGCGCAATACGGCCGTCGTCGGCCGCGATACGCGCCCGACGCACATCATCAACTCCAAGATTTACGAGATCATTCTCAACCCTTACTGGACGGCTCCGCGTTCTATCATCGAAAAGGACATCGTTCCTTTGATGCAGAAGGACCCGACCTATCTGGAGCGCAACAACATTCGTCTTCTGGATGGCCGCGGACAGGAAGTGTCTCCGACGACGATCGACTGGAACGCGCCGAAGGCTCCGAACCTGATGTTCCGTCAGGACCCCGGCAAGAACAACGCCATGTCCTCGACCAAGATCAACTTCCACAACCCGAACAACGAGTACATGCACGACACGCCGCAGCAGGGCCTGTTCAACAAGCTGATGCGCTTTGAGTCGTCCGGCTGTGTTCGCGTGCAGAACGTTCGCGACCTGACATCGTGGATGCTGCGTGACACGCCCGGCTGGTCGCGTCAGGAAATCGAACGGGTCATCGCCACCCGCGTCAACACGCCGATCAAGCTGGCGCAGGAAATTCCGGTGTATTTCGTTTACATCACGGCATGGTCGACACGCGATGGCGTCGTGCAGTTCCGCGACGACATCTACAGCAAGGACGGCAATGCCGAACTGGCGCTGAACACGACAACGGCCATGGAACAGCCTTCGGGCTCCATCGACGACGACCTCGTGCCGCGCAACTGATCCATCGTTTTTGGACAGCGATAAAGCCGCGTTTCTCCAAACGCGGCTTTTCTTTTGGACAATATGCCGCACAGACACCGAATTTTTCTTTCGATGGTCGCAGTTTGACGGGCAAATCTCGCAGGCTGTCTTGCTCTTGAAAGGGCAGGGCGTTAAGACGCCATCGCATGACTGTTTCAGGAGCTCTCATCATGACGAATACAGATGCCTTCTTCTCCCGCCCGCTCGCCGAGGCCGATCCGACAATCTTCGGCGCGATCGAGAAGGAGCTTGGTCGTCAGCGCCACGAGATCGAGCTGATCGCCTCCGAAAACATCGTTTCCCGCGCCGTTCTCGAAGCGCAGGGTTCGATCATGACCAACAAATATGCCGAGGGATATCCAGGCAAGCGCTATTACGGCGGCTGCCAGTTCGTGGATATCGCGGAAGAGCTGGCCATCGAGCGCGCCAAGAAACTGTTCTGCGTCAACTTCGCCAACGTTCAGCCGAACTCCGGTAGCCAAATGAACCAGGCCGTGTTCCTCGCGCTGCTCCAGCCGGGCGATACCTTCATGGGCCTCGACCTGAACTCAGGTGGTCACCTGACGCATGGTTCGCCGGTCAACATGTCCGGCAAGTGGTTCAACGTCGTGTCCTACGGTGTGCGCGAAGGTGACAACCTGCTTGATATGGACGAAGTCGAGCGCAAGGCCAAGGAAACCAAGCCGAAGCTCATTCTGGCTGGTGGCACGGCCTATTCCCGCACCTGGGATTGGAAGCGTTTCCGCGAGATTGCCGACGAAGTCGGTGCTTACCTTATGGTCGACATGGCGCACATCGCTGGCCTCGTTGCCGGTGGGCAGCATCCATCGCCGTTCCCACATTGCCACGTCGCCACGACGACGACCCACAAGTCGCTTCGCGGCCCGCGCGGCGGCATGATCCTGACCAATGACGAGGATCTGGCCAAGAAGTTCAACTCGGCTGTGTTCCCCGGCCTTCAGGGCGGCCCGCTGATGCATGTCATCGCCGCAAAGGCCGTTGCCTTCGGTGAAGCGCTTCAGCCGGAGTTCAAGGATTACGCCGCACAGGTCGTCAAGAACGCCAAGGCACTTGCCGAAACGCTGGTCGAAGGCGGTCTGGATGTTGTGTCTGGCGGCACCGACAACCACCTGATGCTGGTCGATCTTCGCAAGAAGAACGCCACTGGCAAGCGGGCGGAAGCAGCACTCGGTCGCGCCTACGTCACCTGCAACAAGAACGGCATCCCGTTCGACCCTGAAAAGCCGTTCGTCACATCGGGCGTTCGTCTCGGCACGCCAGCCGGTACGACACGCGGCTTCAAGGAAGCGGAATTCCGCGAAATCGGCAAGCTGATCGTCGAGACTTTGGACGGCCTCAAGGCTGCCAACTCCGATGAAGGCAATGCCAGCGTTGAAGCTGCGGTTCGTGAAAAGGTCGTCGCAATGACGGACCGGTTCCCGATGTACCCGTACCTGTAACAGTCTATTCCATAATTGCCGCTGGTGGGCTGCAAATGGCAATTTCTGCGCTTCCGGTGCTCACGTACGTCAAGTACGCTGCGCTCCGGTTCTCGAAAGTACCATTTTCGCCACACCAGCAGCAATTCTTGAACAGACAGTGAGATGAGGATGAAGTGATGCGCTGCCCTTTTTGCGGCTCGGAAGATACGCAGGTCAAGGACTCGCGTCCGGCGGAGGATAACACCTCCATCCGCCGGCGGCGCATCTGCCCGGATTGCGGCGGTCGCTTCACGACCTATGAGCGCGTGCAGTTGCGCGAGCTGATGGTCATCAAAAAGAGCGGTCGCAAGCTGCCCTTCGACCGTGAAAAGCTGGTGCGATCCTTCGAGATCGCACTGCGCAAGCGCCCGGTGGACCGTGACCGCATAGAGCGGGCGGTGTCCGGCATTGCGCGTCGCCTGGAAAGCTCTGGCGAGACGGAAATTCCATCGGAAGAAATCGGTTTGCAGGTGCTGGAAGCGCTTAAGGGTCTCGATGACGTGGCCTTCGTGCGCTATGCATCCGTATACCGCGATTTCAGCCATGCCGAAGATTTCGAGAACGTGATTGCCGAGATCAACGCCAAGATTGCGCGTGATACGGACGCCGGAGCGTAGACCCGTGACGACCCGCGCCGATGATGAACGGTTCATGGCACGGGCAATCGAGATTTCCCGCAGCCATACAGGCCTCACAGATACCAACCCCTCCGTCGGCTGCGTTCTCGTCAAAGATGGCGAGATCATCGCCGAAGCCGTGACCGCTATTGGCGGGCGCCCGCATGCGGAGCGTCAAGCACTGGAGATCGCGGGCGAGGCGGCGAGGGGTGCGACGGCCTATGTCACGCTCGAACCATGCTCCCATTTCGGCAGGACACCGCCCTGCGCCAATGCGCTGGTGGATTTCGGCGTCGCCCGCGTGGTTGCCGCCGTCGATGACCCGGATGTGAGAGTCTCCGGGCGCGGCTACCAGATTTTGCGCGATGCCGGGATTGCGGTCGAAAGCGGATTGCTGCGTCGTGAGGGTGAGCGGTTGATGGCCGGATATCTCACGCGGAAGATGAAGAAACGTCCGCATGTTATTTTAAAAATTGCAATTTCTGCGGATGGTGTGATTGGCCGGGTTGGGGCAGGGCAGGTGGCGATTACCGGGCCGGAATCGCGACAGGCCGTGCATGAGCTGCGGGCGCGGTGTGATGCTATTTTGGTTGGGATTGGGACGGTGATTGCCGATGACCCGGAGTTGACGGTACGGATTGCTGGGCTTGAGCATCGCTCGCCGGTGCGGATTGTGCTGGATCGGCGGTTGGAGTTGCCGGTCGGGTCGAAGTTGGTGCGGACGGCTGGGGATGTGGGTGTGGTGGTGGCGCGGGTGGGTTCGAGCGCGGAGCTACCCC
>NZ_BBJU01000003.1 GCF_000739935.1 Agrobacterium rubi TR3 = NBRC 13261
CGAGGCGTCGGCTGTGGTCGTCACGTCAGGCGGCATTGGCGGCAATCATGCTCTGGTGCGGCAGAACTGGCCGGTGGAGCGGTTGGGGCAGCCGCCTGCGGAGATGGTCAGCGGCGTGCCCGCCCATGTGGATGGCCGGATGATCGGTATTACCGAGGCGGCGGGTGGTGCGGTCATCAACCGCGACCGCATGTGGCATTATACCGAAGGCGTGAAGAACCATGATCCGATCTGGCCGAACCATGGCATTCGCATCCTGCCCGGCCCATCATCCTTCTGGTGCGATGCGCGCGGCGATCGTCTGCCAGCGCCCGCCATGCCGGGCTTCGATACGCTCGGCACGCTGAAAATCCTGCGCGAGAGGAACAGCGATTACAGCTGGTTCATTTTGACCAAGGCGATCATCAAGAAGGAGTTTGCGCTGTCGGGCTCGGAGCAGAACCCCGATCTGACGGACAAGAACATCCGCCTGCTGCTCAAGCGTCTGGGCAAGGAGCCGCCAGGGCCGGTGAAAGCGTTCATGGAGCGCGGCGAAGATTTCGCCGTGGCCGATACGCTGGAAGATTTGGTCGAGGCGATGAATGCGATCACCGGCGACGCCGAGCTGGATGTCGGGCATATCCGCACCCAGATCGAGGCGCGAGACCGCGAACTGACCAATGGTTTCAGCAAGGATGCGCAGATCACCGCCATCCGCGGTGCGCGCAATTATCTCGGCGACAAGCTGATGCGCACCGCCAAGCCGCATCGCCTGCTTGACCCCGCCGCCGGGCCGCTGATTGCCGTGCGGCTGCACATTCTCACCCGCAAGACGCTGGGTGGTCTGCACACCGATCTCAACGGTCGCGTGCTGGATGGTGGCGGCGTGCCGGTGCCAGGGCTTTATGCCGCAGGCGAGGTCGCAGGCTTTGGCGGTGGCGGCATGCATGGCTACAACGCGCTGGAAGGCACCTTCCTCGGCGGCTGCCTGTTTTCAGGCCGTGTCGCGGGCAGCAGCGTGGTCGCCTAGCTGGACTTCGCCAGCGTCACGACCTCGTCTCTGCCGTCCGTTTCGAACTGGAGGCGGGCCAGTTTCGCATAGAGCCCGCCCTGGCGGATAAGGCTTTGATGCGTGCCTTCCTCGATGATGCGGCCTTCATCCATCACCAGAATGCGGTCGGCCTTCAACACCGTGGCGAGGCGGTGGGCGATGACGATGGTGGTGCGCTTTGCAATCAACTGGTCCAGCGCCTTTTGCACCAGCGTCTCGCTTTCGGCATCCAGCGCCGAGGTCGCCTCATCGAGAAGCAGGATGGGCGCATCGCGAAGGATGGCGCGGGCAATGGCGATGCGCTGGCGCTGGCCACCGGAGAGCGTCACGCCGCGCTCGCCGGCGATGGTGTCGTAGCCGTCATCGAGATTGGCAATGAAGCCATCGGCCTGCGCGGCGATGGCGGCGGTGCGCACCTCGTCTCTGCTAGCATTCGGTTTGCCGAAGGCGATATTGTCATGGATGGAGGCGGCAAAGATCGCCACATCCTGCGGCACGATCGCCAGCCGCGAGCGCAGCGCTTCCAGGGTGACGGCGCGGATATCGGTGCCATCGATGGTAATACGCCCGGATTGCGGATCGTAAAACCGCATCAGCAGCGAAAAGACCGTGCTTTTGCCAGCACCCGATGGGCCCACGATGGCAACGGTTTCACCGGCTGCAACGGTGAAAGACAGGTCGGTGATGACAGGTCTGCCCGCACCTTGCGGGTAATGGAAGGCGACGTTTTCAAAGCTCGCTTCGCCGCGCGCCGGGACGGGTAGGGGAACCGGCGTTTCCGGGTTCGTGACGGGAGACTTTTCCTGCAAAAGTTCCGACAGGCGCTCTGCAGCGCCTCCCGCCTGCGACAGCTCGCCCCAGACTTCCGAGAGCTGGCCAAGCGAGCTTGCGGCGATGACGGAGTAGAGAACGAACTGGCTGAGCGTTCCAGCCGAAATGGTGCCGATCAGAACGCCATGCGCGCCGTACCACAGAATGGCAACGACGCTGCCGAAAACGAAGCTGATGGCGACAGCCGTCAGAACGGCACGGGCACTGATGGCAGCACGGGCGCCATGATAGGCCTTCTCGACGGCGTCATTGTAGCGGGTATTGGCCAGGGTTTCGGCATTGAAGGACTGAATGGTGCGGCTGGCGGATATGGTCTCGGCCGCGAAGGCGGACGAGGTCGCCAGCGTATCCTGCGTCGTTCTGGAGCGCGAGCGAACGGAACGACCAAACGCGATCAGCGGGAAGACGATGAGAGGGATGGCCAGCAGAGCAAGGCCTGAGAGGCTGGGGCTGGTGTAAACCATCATCACCACCCCACCCAGACAGAGCAGGATGTTGCGCAGCGCCTGCGATGCGGACGAGCCGAAGGCAGAGCGGATCTGCACGGTGTCGGCGGTCAGCCGCGAGGCCAGTTCGCCGGAATGGTTGACGTCAAAAAAGGCCTGCGACAGCGAAGTCAGATGCGCGAACACATCGCGGCGCAGATCGGCGACCACCCGTTCCCCGATGGTCATGACGTAATAGTAGCGCATGGCGCTGGCGAGCGCGAGTACGACGGCAATGGCCAGAAGCACGGCGAAATAGCTGTTGATCATCGCGCCATCGGCCCCTTCGAAACCATGGTCGATGATGCGGCGAACGGCAAGCGGAAGAGCAAGCGTGGTAGCGGATGACAGAACCAGTGCAAAGATGGCAGCGGCAACCAGCCCGCGATAACGCTTCAGATAGGGAAACAGGCTGGTCAGCGGTTTTGGCGTCTTGCGCGTAGCCGTTTTCGGTTCCTGAATGTCTGCCACGATCTACTCCTGCATGTGCCGGCTTTGCGAGTGGCTTCAACCAGCCTGCGGCAAGGTCAGCATCTCGGTCTGTGTCGCCAAGTGTGAAGCCAAGCATCGGCAGGCACTTGTTATCTCGGCGACCTTCATGTATAGGCTCCGCATCGAATTGGGAAGCCATGGCCAAATGGTCTCGAGCTTCATTATTGAATTGGCTCAGTTGACGCAATTGCGGCAAATGGTCCGCACGTCACTAAAGCAGGAAGATTGTCATGAAGGCTGAAATTCATCCCGACTATCACATGATCAAAGTGGTCATGACCGATGGCACAGAATACGAAACACGCTCCACATGGGGCTCCGAGGGTCAGGTCATGAACCTCGAGATCGATCCAACGTCTCACCCAGCATGGACGGGCGGCAACCAGCAGCTGATGGACCGTGGTGGTCGCGTTTCCAAGTTCAACAAGCGTTTCGGCGGCCTCGGCCTCTAATCCTGTTGACTGTGACGAATTCAAAAACCCCGGAGCGATCCGGGGTTTTTTGTTGTTCGACATTTCGCATCGTCCATGTGAACAACAAAAAAGCAGGCCGGAGCCTGCTTTTACAATTCATAATGTCGGCTGAAACTCAGTTGCCCGAGAAGGCCGTACGCAGCAGGTTGAGCTGCGCCTGAACGCTGTTTTCGTTGTCTGGAACCTTCGTGGCTTCCGACGGGCGATAGATTTCGCGGTCGAGAAGGGCAACGCGGTTCTGGAGACGCAGGGAACGCTCGACCAGATCACGGAAGGATTCCGGCAGGTCGTTCCAGCCTGGGGCTGCACGATCAACGTTGAAGTTATCGAGGCGAACCTTGTTCTTCTCGCTCAAGACCTGATCGCGGCTCATTTCGCCGTTGTTGACAGCACGCTGAAGAAGAAGCCAGGATGCCATCTGCATGAGGCGGGTCGTGAGACGCATGGACTCTGCTGCGTAAAGAACTGACGCCATACGCGGCAATACTTTGGAGGCTGCGCGTCCGGAACCGTCGAGGTAAGTCGCCGTTTCTTCCACCAAAGTCATGCCCTCGGAGTAGAGAGACTTGAACTGGTTGGATGCCGCAGCACGGCCAGCAAAACTGATGGTATTCAAAACCTGTTCTGACATTTTTTCAAATCCTGCTTACGCACCATACTAAGGCAACGGGACAGAGGCTTAATAGTTCCGGCCTCTTTGTATTTTCAGGATGATATCAATAACGCAAATGCGCAAGCTGATTATTAAAGAAAGGTTAATACCCACAGTTTTGCTCATATGAAGGCGAGACAAAAAAAGAGCCGCAAAAGCGGCTCTCAAGGTAAAACAGGGAGAAAAATCAGACCAAATCGCCGATAGGAGAAACTGCCTGAGGTTCAGCAGAACTGAACATGTATAATATTCACTTAAAAAGCTTAATTTTTCGTTAATGGTAAACGAAAATCTGATCCACTGCGTAACGTTAATGAAATGTTGCTCATGCTCAGGATCGAAACAGGCTCTCTGCTGCCTTGCGGCCCGCCGACTTCTTCTCTCGCTCGACTTCCAGTCGTTTGATCTCGGTTTCCAGACTGTGGATACGGGCCGTCAGATCATCCACCGACAGCAGCGACAGGTCGCCACCGATAACGTGAGTCGTGGCTTGCTGTTTCAACGGCTCATCATCAAAGACACTCATATTCCGGCTCCTTTTTCCAACTCCGCCTCATCCTCCGGGTATTGAGGTGCGCGAGGATCGAGCGAGGCGCTTTCCGGTGTGATCTGGGCCATGGCCGTGGTCGAGAAATTGTCCTTCTCTTCCGTCGGAAGGGCCGCCCGCTGTCTGGAGCGGAACATGGCATAGGCGGTGATGAGGAGATGCGAAGCGGCCGTAACCCAGAAGAGGGCGTAAGGGCCAAAGGATGTCATGATCGGGCCGCCGAGCGTCGGGCCTATGATGGTGCCTATGCCGTAGAGTAGCAAAAGACCGCCAGAGACTTTGACGAAGTCTTCCGACGAGGCATAGTCGTTGGCATGGGCCACGGCGATGGGATAGGGCGCATTGGCCGTCGCGCCATAGACCGCGATCATACCGATCAGCACATAGACATGGCCGGGCTGGATGAGGGTCACGGCAAGGCCTGCAAGCGCTGCAACGCCTGACAGGCCTGCCAGCACGTAGCGACGGTCTATTCTGTCGGAGAGCTTACCGGCTGGAAACTGCGCCAAGGCGCCAATGAAGATGGTGACACTGACCATGATGGCGATGGTGGTGGGATCAAGACCCGCGCGCGCGCCAAAGACTGCGCCCAGCGTTCCATATGCGCCGTTGGCAATGCCGATGAGCAGGATGCCGACGAAAGAGACGGGCGAATTTCGATAGAGCGCGGGTAAATCGAGTTTCACCTTTTTCAGGGGCTGAGGACTTTCCGCTTTCGACAGCATGGCGGGCATAATGGCGACGCAATAAATGATGGCGCAGACCATGAACAGCGTTGTGGTGTTGACGTTACCGAAGGGTACAACCAATTGCCCCGCCACGACGCCGAACAGGGTGATGGCGATGTAAAGCGAAAAGATCGCGCCTCGGCTTTCATTGGTGGCGCGTTCGTTTAGCCAGCTTTCGATGATCATCGAGGTGCCTGCGGTGCAGAAACCGGTCAGCGCGCGCAGCGCCACCCATGACACGTCATCGATGAAAAGTCCGGTTAGCAAGATGGTGAGGCAGATGAGGGCGACGAAGCTGCCAAAGGCCCTGATGTGACCAGCGCGCCGCACGATGGCGGGTGCAACAAAGCAACCAACAACGAAGCCAGCCGCCCATGATGTGCCGAGAAAACCCAGTACTTCGTTGGAATAGCCTTCCGCCGATCCGCGAACGGGAAGCAGAAGACCCTGAAGGCCGTTGCCCAGAAACAGAAACAAGGTGCTGGATAAAAGAGCGAATACGGGTAGAAGGTTTCTGCTCATAAGCCACTCTCATGCTAAGCGATTCAAGATAAAGATCTGGTCGACGACGCGCGAATAGGTTGCCTGTCCTTGGTGAACATTAAAAATGTCCAGCCTGTGACGCTGTTTCAATAAAGCCAAAAGGTTTCGGGATGACGAAGGCAATCGGGCTTTTTCTGCTTCTGGCCATGTGCATCCAGATCATCCGCCCGCTCGGCCTGCCGGGACTGCGCAAGCGCGGCGACTGCTGGAAGATCGCGGTTGCGGCGTTTGTGATTTGGACGCTGGTGTTGTTGCTGCGGCCTTGAGGGGGGGGGAGGGGCTGTCTCTCGACCCTCATGCCGAGGTGCTTTGCCCAAAGGGCAAAGCCTCGAAGCATCCGCCACGCATTCTGCCCTAAAGCCCGCAACCCACGTCCTTCGAGGCTCCTGCGGGGCACCTCTCCTTCGACAGGCTCAGGATGATGGATGCGGGTTGCTGATGTACCAACCTGAAACCGTGCCACTATTCGCTTTCGAGACATCCCGCCACATGGGATAAATTCAAAAACAAACCGCTCGCAACGGGTTGCGAGCGGTGTGAAGAATGGCGTGTGATGATGCGAACGGGTTAAGCCGCGATTTCCTGCTCATCGCTCCAGTTGCCGAGTGCGGCGAGCGAGTTCATTTCAGCGCGGTGCTGGAAGGCGCGTTGGCCGGCGGCGACGTTTTCTGGTTTGCCGCCCCAGGCCTTGAGCGCGGTATCCTGAAGCGCGCGACCGTAGGAGAAGGTGAGTGCCCATGGCAGGTCGTAGCCAGCATTCATGGCAGAGAGATGTGCGGTTGCTTCTTCGGCAGACTGACCGCCGGACAGGAAGGCAACGCCCGGAACAGCGGATGGTACTGTGGCTTTCAGAACCTTGACCGTCTTTTCGGCCACTTCATCGACAGATGCCTTACGGGAGTTCTTGCCATCAATGACCATGTTCGGCTTCAGGATCATGCCTTCGAGGTTGACTCGGGCGTCATAGAGATCGGTGAAGACGGTGCGCAGGACCCATTCGGTTACTTCCGCACAGCGATCGATGCTATGGGTGCCGGGTTCGCCGTCCATCAGCACTTCCGGCTCGACGATGGGCACGATGCCTGCCTGCTGGCAAAGTGCGGCATAACGGGCAAGGGCCTGCGAATCCGCCTTGATGGAGCCCCATGTGGGCAGGCCATCACCGATGTTGATGACACCACGCCACTTGGCGAAACGCGCGCCAGCGTCGTAATATTTTTTCAGGCGGTCAGCGAGGCCATCGAGACCTTCTGTTACGGTTTCGCCAGGGAAGAAAGCCTGTGGCTTGGCGCCGGTATCGACCTTGATGCCGGGGATAGCGCCCGCAGCTTTGATGATATCGACGAAGGGCGTGCCATCGGCCGCTTTCTGGAAGAGGGTCTCTTCGTAAAGGATCACGCCGGAAATGCACTTTGTCATGGCGTCGTTTGTGCGAAACAGCATTTCGCGGTAATCGCGACGGCTTGTTTCCGTCGATTCCAGATTGATGCCGTCGAAACGTTTCTTGATGGTGCCGGTGGATTCGTCCGCAGCCAGCAGGCCTTTGCCATTGGCAACCATTTTCACTGCAATATCTTCAAGACGCTCAGTCATTTTCAATCTCCATCGGAACAATGAATGTGAGTTAGCAGAAGTTCCAAGGCAGGAAAATGGCGCGCTAAATCATTGAAACGATTGAAATCATTTCAATCGTTTGAAACTTTAGGAATTCTTTTAAAATATTTAAATGTGCGGAACCAGTGCAGCTCTAAGCTTCGTCGTGCGTGGTCTCTGGCATCTGCTACGTAGCACTTGTGGATAGGGTAGTGAATTTTAGGGAGAGGCTCGAGGATGGTGAGCAAGAGCCCCCGCTCCCGTAATGAGAGCGGGGGATCAGTTTGTTTTTACTTCTGCTCGTGCAGAATGGCGACGCCCGGAAGGACCTTGCCTTCCATCCACTCCAGGAATGCGCCGCCTGCGGTGGAGATGTAGGTAAAGTCATCTGCCACGCCTGCGTGGTTCAGTGCGGCCACCGTATCGCCACCACCGGCGACGGAGACGAGTTTGCCGTTTCTCGTACATTCTGCTGCGTGCTGGGCAGCGGCGACGGTTGCCTTGTCGAAGGGAGCGATTTCGAAGGCGCCGAGGGGTCCGTTCCAGACGAGGGTTTCAGCACGGGAAATCCAGCCCTTGATGGCTTCAACGGACTTCGGACCGACGTCCAGAACCATCGCATCGTCAGGGATTTCGTTGATATCGACGACTTCGTTTTCAGCATTGGCCTTGAATTCGCGCGCGATCACGCCGTCTTCCGGCAGCACGATGGCGCAGCCGGCGGTGGCGGCTTCGATCATGATCTGCTTGGCGGTTTCAGCCAGATCATGCTCACAGAGCGACTTGCCGACATGGGTGCCGCGTGCAGCGAGGAAGGTGTTGGCCATGCCACCGCCGATGACCAGCGCATCGACTTTCTTGACGAGGTTCATCAGCAGGTCGATCTTGGAAGAGACTTTTGCACCGCCGACGATGGCAACAACCGGGCGAGCAGGTGCGCCGAGGCCTTTTTCCAATGCCTCAAGCTCCGCCTGCATGGTGCGACCGGCGTAAGCGGGCAGGTGGCGGGCGAGGCCTTCTGTGGAGGCATGGGCGCGGTGAGCAGCCGAAAACGCATCGTTGACGTAGATATCGCCGTTCTTGGCAAGCTCCGCGACGAAAGCGGCGTCATTCTTCTCTTCGCCCTTGTGGAAGCGGGTGTTTTCCAGAAGCAGGATATCGCCATTGTTCATCTTTGCCACCGCATCGGCAGCAGGCGCGCCGATGGCCTCGGAGGCGAAATGCACGCTGTGGCCCAGAATCTCTTCCACCGACGAGGTGATGAGGGAAAGCGACATATCGGCGACGGGCTCACCCTTCGGGCGGCCGAAATGGGCCAGCAGAATGACTTTCGCGCCTTTTTTCGACAGTTCGAGAATGGTGGGCGCAACGCGCTCGATGCGGGTCTTGTCCGTTACCTTTCCGTCGGCAACCGGCACGTTGAGATCAACGCGGACGAGAACGCGCTTTCCGGAGATGTCAGTGAGGTGATCGAGGGTCTTGAAGGCGGGCATATATCGATCCTGATGTCGTTGAACGGGATGGGTTTGCGGGCGAACATACTATGCCTGACCGGTGGTGCAAGTCGCTCAGTCATCATTTTCTGCCAGAGAAGTGTCCGGTGTCGATGCTGGTATCTTGGTACCGGAGGTGGTTGCCTCGCGGACCTGCTTCCGTTTTGCTCGTCTTGCGCGGCTGCGCTGGATGATTTCCTTCAGGTTGATGAAGACCGGGAGTTCGGTTGCCGGTTCCACCGGTTCCAGTGAGATGCCGACGCTGGAAATGGCGTGGTTTTCATCGAGATCGCGAACGATCAGAATGAGGGAACCCAACCGCACGCGATCGGCATATTCGGCCTTGCCACCGAAGCGGCTCTGGATGAGTTCGCCGACCGTCAGCGATAGTTCTTGTGTAGAGAGCAGACCGGGGCCGTAAGACGCATCCAGCTCTTTTGCCGGGCGCTGGGGGGAGATGGCGAAGGTGCCGAAAATATCCTCGTCATCTTTAGTTACCGGTTTGGCGCTGGCGAACAGACGGTCCAGAAGGCGGGTATAGCTGGGCATGACGAAGAGATAGACCAGATCGTTTTCCCGCAGGCGGCCCGCATATTGATAACGGATGGATTTGCCGTCCCGCACCACCAGCGAGGGCATAGCCCAGCGGGGAATACGCTCCCCCTGAAGCACGGCGCTGCCCTTGGCGACGCGGTAGGAGATGAGTTCGTGGTTGGCGGTGCCGGGCAGGTCCACCTCTAGCTTATCCACATCACCCATACGCGGTGGCACGATGAGGCCGAGCCGGGTGGCGACGGGCTTGATGGTCCAGCCCTGTATCAAAAGCGAGACGAGCACGATGATGAAGGCCGCGTTGAAATAGGTTTCGGCACCTTGTAACCCGCCCAATGCCGGAAGGATGGCGAGCAGAATGGAGACGGCACCGCGCAGGCCGACCCATGCGACGAAAGTGGTTTCCTGCTGGGTGTAGTTGAATGGCAGGAGGCTGAGCCAGACGGCGAGCGGTCGTGCGATGAAGATGAGGAACAGCGCGAGCAGAACGGCTGGTATGATGATAACGGGGAATTGCGACGGCGTGGCGAGGAGACCGAGCATCAGGAACATGATGATCTGCGCCAGCCATGTCATGCCCTCATGGAAGCGGCGGATGGCGCCCTTGGCAAAGACGGTGCGGTTGCCGGCAATGATGCCCGCCACATAGACCGCCAGAAAGCCGCTGCCATGCAGGGCGCCGGTGAAGGAAAAGACGAGAAGCGCCAGCGCCAGAACGAGAATCGGCACCAGGCCGCGGTCCACCTGAAAACGGTTGACGACACTGGCAATCATCCATCCGCCAGCCAAGCCGAAGATGACGCCGAGCCCCATTTCCTGGACGAACAGCAGAAGAAAGCTGGTATCGAAGCCCGCGAGGCCCTGACCCTTTGCCACCACCTCCACCAGCGCAATGGTGAGAAAGATGGCCATGGGATCGTTGGTGCCGGATTCGACTTCGAGCGTGGAGCGGACCTGATCGCGGATATGGATGCCGCCGATGCGCAATAGGAAGAAGACCGCCGCGGCATCGGTGGAAGCGACGATGGAGCCGAGAAGCAGGCCTTCCAGCCAGGAAAAGCCGAGCAGCAAAGCTGCGGCACCAGCGAAAAAGATCGAGGTCAGCACCACGCCGACAGTGGCCAGCGAAATGGACGGCCCTGCCGCCAGCCTGAAGGACTGGACGGAGGTGCCGAAGCCGCTATCGAACAGGATGACAGCCAGCACCAGCGAGCCCAGCATATAGGCCAGCGGATTGTTGCTAAAATGAATGCCGAGGCCATCGGTGCCAGCGGCAAGGCCGATCATCAGAAAGAGGAGCAGCAGTGGCGCGCCGAAGCGATAGGCGATGAGGCTGGAAAAGGCAGCGACAAGAACGAGGACGGTGGCGACCAGCAGTAAGATGTAAAACGATTCCACGCACACGTCCCTTCATGAAGGCCGCATGGCGCACATGCTCCCGCACGTCAGCAGTCAATGCGCCACGTTTTGGACGGCCACGGCGCATGGGTTTCGCGCGGCGGGCAGGGCAAGGCGAGGTGTATCGAGTGATACGGCAGGGCACGATGCGCAACGCACACGCGACCGAATCCCTAGAGGCGATTTTTCCGAGGCAAAATGGACCAGAGCAAGGCGAGCGGGGAGGAAAATGACGCTTTTGCCCATCGATTTGACGTCACGGCAGCTGGCTATCGAGTGTATAGTGTAGCTTGACACTTTTCGCGTTGTTGGGTAGTTTTAAACTCATGAAAATCCGAAACGTGATCCATAAGGGTTTGCGCCGTTTGATTGAGGACGATGACGCGTCCGGCTTGCAGGCGGCCGTGGTGCCGAAACTGCTTCGCATTGTCTCTTTCCTTCAGGATATGGAACGCGAAGACGAATTACGCACGGTTCCGAGCTGGAAGGCGCATCAGCTGACCGGTGATCGCAAGGGCACCTGGAGCCTGTTCGTTACAAAGAACTGGCGGATCACGCTGCGGATCGATCAAGCGGAAATCGAGATTGTCGATCTCGACTATGAAGACTATCACTAGGAGGTGGCTATGAATGCGATGCAAGGCATCCGCCTGAAAAACCCCGCTCACCCCGGCGGTTTCATCAAAAGCGAGATTATCGAACCGCTAGGCCTGTCTGTCACGGCTGCGGCGCAGGTCCTCGGTGTCACGAGAGCGGCCTTGTCGGCTCTGCTGAATGAACGCTCGCATCTCTCTTCGGAGATGGCGTTGAGAATCGAGAAAGCCTTCGGTGTGTCCATGGATACGTTGATGAGGATGCAGAACAGCTTTGATATTGCGCAGGCGCGCAAGCGGGAAGGCGAGATCAATGTCGCGCCGTTCAGCGGCAAGCCAATCGATCAGCAGACCGCGCTGGGCTGACCTGAAAACTGATGTCCCAAAACACAAAACCCGGCAGGATTGCTCCCGCCGGGTTTTGCTTATTTACTATCTGCGAAAAATCAGATGGTCTTGGCCAGTGCCACTGCCGTGTCGGACATGCGGTTGGAGAAGCCCCATTCGTTGTCGTACCAAGTGAGGATACGCACGAAGTTGCCTTCCATGACCTTTGTCTGGTCCGTTGCGAAGATGGAGGAGTGGCTGTCGTGGTTGAAGTCACGGGAGACCAGCGGCTCGTCCGTATAGCCCAAGATGCCCTTCAGCGCGCCGTTGGAGGCGGACTTGATGGCGTTGTTGATTTCCTCGACGGTCGTTGCCTTCTTGGCGACAAACTTGAAGTCGACGACCGAGACGTTTGGCGTTGGAACGCGGATCGATGTGCCGTCGAGCTTGCCCTTGAGGTGCGGCAGCACGAGGCCAACGGCCTTGGCGGCACCTGTCGAGGTCGGGATCATGGACAGGGCTGCTGCGCGGGCGCGGTACAGGTCCTTGTGCATGGTGTCCAGCGTTGGCTGGTCGCCGGTGTAGGAGTGAATCGTGGTCATGAAGCCGTGGTCGATACCGACGAGGTCATCCAGAACTTTGACGACTGGAACCAGGCAGTTTGTAGTGCAGGATGCGTTGGAGATGACGAGGTGATCCTTCGTCAGCTGGTCGTGGTTGACACCGAAGACGACCGTCAGATCTGCACCTTCGGCAGGCGCCGAGATGATGACGCGCTTTGCGCCAGCGGTCAGGTGAGCGGCGGCCTTGTCGCGGGCAACGAAGATGCCTGTGCATTCCAGCGCGATATCGACGCCGAGTTCCTTGTGCGGCAGCTGGGCCGGATCGCGCACGGCTGTGACCTTGATCGGCTTGCCACCGGCCACGATGATCGTGTCGCCTTCGACCTTCACGTCAGCCGGGAACTTGCCGTGGATGCTGTCGTAGCGGAGCAGATGCGCATTCGTTTCGACCGGGCCGAGGTCGTTGATGGCAACGACTTCGATATCCGTGCGGCCGGATTCCACGATGGCGCGAAGGACGTTACGGCCGATGCGGCCAAAACCGTTAATGGCAACTTTTACAGTCATTGAGATACTCCCTGTCAATATCGTCGAATTTTGTTTGAAATGCTTGGAGTGGCGACACTGCTTGTCGCGCCGCTCCAGATTCTATTCAGGCCGTTAGCCGAGCTTTTCTTCTGCGGCAGCAACGACGGCTTCTGCCGTGATGCCGAACTGCTTGTAGAGATCCTTGGCCGGTGCGGATGCGCCGAAGGAGTGCATGCCGACAAACGCGCCGTCATTGCCGATGAAGTAATCCCAGCCCTGACGAATAGCGGCTTCGACACCAACCTTGACCGGCGAGTTGCCGATGATCGCCTTGCGATAGGTTTCTGGCTGTTCCTTGAACAGTTCAAAGCACGGGACCGATACAACGCGGGTGGAGATGCCCTTGACCTTGAGGTCGGCGGCAGCCTTCAGCGCAATCTCGACTTCCGAACCGGATGCAAAGATCGAGACCTTGGCGTCGCTTGCCGAAACCAACTCATATGCGCCGTAGGAGACGAGGTTCTTTTCCTCGTAGTCCTTGCGGGCCGGAGCCAGGTTCTGGCGGGTCAGCGCTAGGGCAGATGGGCGGTTCTTCTGGTGCAGCGCGAACTGCCAGGCTTCCGCCGTTTCCGTCTCATCCGCAGGGCGGAAGACGAGAAGGTTCGGAATAGCGCGAAGCGCTGCGATCTGCTCGACCGGCTGGTGGGTTGGGCCGTCTTCACCAACGCCGATCGAGTCGTGCGTCAGAACGTGAACGACGCGGATGCCCATGAGGGCTGCCAGGCGGATGGACGGGCGGCAATAATCCGAGAAGATCAGAAAGCCGCCAGCGTAAGGAATAAGACCGCCATGCAGTGCGATACCGTTCATGGCTGCTGCCATGCCGTGTTCGCGGATACCGTAGTGGAGGTAACGGCCTGAGAAATCGGTCGGTGTGATCGACTTCATCTGGCTGGTCTTGGTATTGTTGGAAGGCGTCAGGTCGGCAGAGCCGCCGATCGTTTCGGCCAGAATGCCGTTGATGACTTCGAGCGTGTCTTCGGATGCCTTGCGGGTGGCAACCGTTGGGTTGTCGGCGGCAACCTTCTTCTTGAAGGCGTCGATGGAGCTGTCGAAATTACCGGTCAGGTCACCGGCAAAGCGGCGCTTGAACTCGGCCTTCTTGTCGGCGTCGGTCGCTTCCAGGCGAGCTTCCCACTCCTGACGCGTCTTGGTGGAGCGCAGGCCGGCCAGACGCCATGCATCGAGCACGTCCTCTGGAATGACGAAGGGTTCTGCTTCCCAGTTCAGGCTCTTGCGGGCAGCTGCGATTTCTTCGGCACCCAGCGGGTTGCCGTGCACCTTGTGTGTGCCCTGCTTGTTCGGCGCGCCAAAACCGATGATGGTCTTGCAGGCTATGAAGGTCGGGCGGTCGGATGCGTGAGCGGCTTCGATAGCATTGGCAATTGCTTCCGGGTCGTGACCGTCGATCTCGATTGTGTTCCAGTGAACAGCCTTGAAGCGGGCGATCTGGTCTGTCGAGTCCGAGAGGCCGACTTCACCATCGATGGTGATGTTGTTGTTATCCCAGAACAGCACGAGCTTGTTGAGCTTCAGGTGGCCAGCCAGCGCAATCGCCTCGTGGCTGATGCCTTCCATCAGGCAACCATCGCCGCACAGCGCGTAGGTAAAGTGGCTCTGAAGGTCGGAGCCGAACTCTTCTTCCAGCTTGCGCTCGGCAATGGCCATGCCGACGGCATTGGCGATGCCCTGACCCAGCGGGCCTGTCGTGGTTTCGATGCCGGTGGCGTGGTGGTATTCCGGGTGACCAGCGGTCTTGGAACCCAGCTGACGGAAACGCTTGATCTCGTCGATCGTCATGTCCTCATAGCCTGTGAGGTAGAGGAGCGAGTAAAGCAGCATAGAGCCGTGACCGGCAGACAGCACGAAGCGGTCGCGGTCTGGCCACTGCCATGCCTTCGGATCGAATTTCAGGTATCGGGTGAAAAGGACCGTGGCCACATCCGCAGCGCCCAATGGCAGGCCGGGGTGGCCAGAATTGGCCTTCTCCACAGCATCCATGGCAAGAAATCGGATTGCATTGGCCATCCGGTCGTGTTTGTCGCGAGAAATCATGGCTTTTCCGTCTGTTCCGGGTGAAAGGAGATAGCCGTTATGACTATCCAAAAAGCGGTTTGATGCATAGCAGGTAGGGCGGTGCTGTCAATAAAACGAGGGGCGCTTGCAGTTCGATCGGCAACAAAAATCGTTTCGTATTTTGGCAATATTCGGGCCACCGCCCACATTCGGCCCTTGCCGCGCTGCATTCATCCACAGCGCAAAGTGTTTGAATGTATTGGTTTGATTGACGTGGGCGTTAATCAGGTCATATCGTGCAAGCGCCCTGATTGACACCAAGAGACAACGATTCGGCTTGGCTCTGGCGGTTTGGAAGAAACGATGACGGCGGAAAAAACCATACAGATTGCGTTGACGGAGCTCAGCTCTGCCATCAACAACCTTGAGAACGCGATCGATATGCGGATCGAGCGCCAGCGGGAAAATGGCGAGGTCGAGAGCGAAGTGAAGCGTGTGCATGTGGACCGTGCGCGGCTGGCGCAGGAGCTTGACCAGTCGCAATTTCGCGCCAACCGCCTCGAGGAAGTGAACCGCGAGGTTTCCCGCCGCCTCGTGACCGCGATGGAGACGATCCGCGCAGTGCTGGATCGATAGGGACTGAGGATATCATGGCTCAAGTGACGGTAATGATTGACGGCAAGGCGTACCGCATGGCGTGCGAGGCGGGGCAGGAAGCGCACCTGACCGATCTCGCCAGCCAGTTCGACCAATATGTCGGCCATCTGAAAAGCCAGTTCGGCGAAATCGGCGATTTGCGACTGACGGTGATGGCGGGCATCATGATCACTGACGAGATGTCGGAGCTTTCCCGCAAGATCGAGGCGCTGGAAGCCAAGGTTGCCACGTTGCAGAAAAACCGCGACGGGATGGCACAAAGCAAGGCGAAAACCGAGGAAATGCTGGTGGACGCCATTTCCGAACTGTCCACGCGGTTGAACGGAATTACGGAAAAGCTCGTGGCTCGTCCCAAGCCGGTGGTGAATTGAGCCGTTTTCTTCGCTGCTGTTAAGCGTCGTTTTTCAAAGCCTCTATAGCAAAGCTGCGCTCGTAGGCTCCGAACGTTATTTTCCGCGATATTGCCGTCGGTTACCCCTTCCGCTACCCACAGAACCATCCTATATAGATGACGCGTTCTGCGCTTCTCGACAGGAAACTCAATCCCTGGGGCCATACTCGATCCAAAGGGAGCTGTCCCTGGCCAGGCCCGTGGGCTTGGACATATGGCGCCCACCTACGTTTGTAGGCACCCAGGATCGTAAAACTCCATCGGTCGCCGCGGATCGCACTTTCTCTTTTTGATCGATATTTCAGGCTTTGGCAGGCGCCTTGCCGCCAAGGCGTGCGCTGACCGGTTTCCGCGCCATTGTTGCGGCCATGCGCCGATATCACTGTATCATTTGTTTTTCATCTGCCGGTCATTGCATTGGCGGAACAATTCCTTATTATTCGTGTTGGTATGTCCGCTCCCGCTTTCAACTATAGCGATTGTGGTTGCAGCCGCGACATGCCGTTCAACAGCCCAGAAGAGCTAAACTTGTTTATTGAAATTATGACCGTGGTTTTGCTCACCGTACTGAACGGTGTGCTTGCCATGTCCGAGCTTGCCGTTGTCTCCTCCAGACCGGCGAGGCTCAAAGTGCTTGCCGCACAAGGCAGCAGGGGCGCCGCCATGGCGCTCACCCTTGGAGAAAATCCCGGACGTTTTCTTTCCACCGTGCAGATCGGCATCACGCTTGTTGGCGTGCTCTCGGGTGCTTTTTCCGGTGCGACACTGGGTGCACGCTTCACCAGCTGGCTTCTGGAGCAGGGCGTGCCGGACCGTGCCGCCGATGCCATCGGCGTCGGCGTGGTGGTTGTCGCCATCACCTATCTATCGCTGATCGTTGGTGAACTGGTGCCGAAGCAAATTGCCTTGCGCGACCCTGAAAAGGTTGCCGTGCGCGTTTCGCCTGCCATGGTCATGCTGTCGAAGATCGGCGCGCCGGTCGTCTGGCTGCTGGATCGCTCGGGCAAACTGCTGCTGGCCATCCTCGGCCATAGCGGCGAATCCAACGCATCGGTCACCGATGATGAAATTCGCACGGTTCTGGCCGAAGCCCATAGTGCCGGTGTGATCGAAACCGAGGAATCGGCGATGATCACCAGCGTCATGCGGCTTGCAGACCGCAATGCCCGTGGCCTGATGACGCCGCGTCGCGACGTGGAAGTGGTCGATATCGAGGATACGGCGGAAGAAATCCGCGAGCAGTTGCGCGCCACTCAGCGCTCTCGCTTGCCGGTGCGCAACGGTGCGTCCGACGAAATACTCGGCGTTCTCTTTGCCAAGGATGCCTTCGATGCGCTGGCGTTCGGCAAGGAACTCAACGTTCGTGAACTGCTGCGCGAAGTGCCTGTCGTGTCGGATTTGACCAGTGCTGTCGATGTGATCCAGTCGCTGCGCCGCTCGACCGTGCATATGGTTCTTGTCTATGACGAATACGGCCATTTCGAAGGTATCATCAGTTCCGGCGACGTATTGGAAGCCATTACAGGTGCATTCCAGGAAGATGATGGTGAAGAGCCTGCCATGGTGGAGCGCGAAGACGGCAGCTTCCTCGTAGCCGGCTGGATGCCAGCCGACGAATTTGCCGACCGCATGGGTTTCCAGATTTCCGACGACGCCGAATTCGAAACGGTGGCCGGTCTGGTTCTCGACGAGTTCCGTCGCTTGCCGGAGCTTGGCGAACACATTACCCGCAATGGCTTCCGTTTCGAGGTCATCGACCTTGACGGTCACCGCATCGACAAGGTGCTGGTCAGCCGGGCTGCCTGATGACATCGGGCGACCTCGATAAAGCACAGATCAGGCATGAGCGTCTCGCCCTGCGGGACGCTCTTTCCGTTGAAGAGCGCGTTGCCAAAAGTCTGAGCATTGCGGCCAAGGGTACAGATGCGCTGACCTTTGCTACTGGAAAGACCGTCTCTGGCTTCCTGCCGATCCGCTCCGAGGCGGATCTACGACCCTTGATGCAGGCCTTGCGCGCTCACGGTGCGCGTCTCTGCCTGCCGGTCATTCTGGACCGTGAGACGATTGTCTTTCGCGAGTTCGCGACGGGTGTGGAGCTGGTCAAAACCGGCTTCGGCACCACCGGCCCCGATGAAAACGCGGCGGTGCTGGACCCCGATATTCTGCTGGTGCCGCTATCGGCTTTCGACGCGGCAGGCCACCGGATCGGCTATGGCGCCGGGCATTACGACAGGGCAATCGCCAAACTCCACGCAAAAGGACTTGATACAACCCTTATCGGCATTGCATTCGACTGCCAGGAAGTGCCATCAGTGCCCGCGCAGCCGCACGATGTGGCGCTGGATGCCGTTCTGACCGAGAGCGGCATGCGTTACTTCAAGGGCAGGACGGCTGGATGAGACTTCTTTTTCTCGGGGATATGGTTGGCAAGTCGGGCCGCACGGCGGTGTGGGAGCGTCTTCCGGGGCTGATCTCCGACCTGAAACTGGATTTCGTCATCGTCAATGGCGAGAACGCCGCTGGCGGTTTCGGCATCACCGAGGAGATTTATCTCGAGACGATCAATGCCGGTGCCGATGTGGTCACGACCGGAAACCATGTCTGGGACCAGAAGGAAGCCGTGACGTTCTGCGAGCGGCACGACCAGTTCCTGCGGCCTGCCAATTACCCCAAGGGAACGCCCGGCAAGGGTTCCGGCCTATTTTATGGCCGCAATGGCGCGCGTATTCTTGTGGCCAACATCATGGGCCGCGTCTTCATGCACCCGGAACTGGACGATCCCTTTAGCTCGGCAGAAAGCATTCTGGGTGCCTGCCCGCTGGGTGAACAGGCGGATGCCATCGTGTTCGACTTTCACGCGGAAGCGACCAGCGAAAAGCAGTGCTTCGGCCATTTCGTAGACGGTCGCGCTAGCTTCGTCGTCGGCACCCACACGCATGTGCCGACCGCTGACGCGCAAATCCTGAACGGCGGCACGGCCTATATGTCAGATGCTGGCATGTGCGGCGATTACGATTCCTCGCTCGGCATGGAAAAGGAAGAGCCGATCAACCGGTTCATTTCCAAAATGCCCAAAGGCCGCTTCGAAGCGGCGAGCGGTCCCGCGACCATCTGTGGCGTTGGTGTAGAGATTTCGGATCGCACGGGACTGGCGGAGAAGATCGCGCCGCTGCGAATGGGGCCAAGATTGGCAGAGACGGTTCCGGCTTTTTGGGCTTGATGCTTGTTATTATATGGCGCCGGGTGGGGCTTACCCCCCCTCTGTCCTGCCGGACATCTCCCCCTCAGGTGGGGAGATCGACTTGCGGCAGCCTTTCGGCCACTTCTAACGTTGGAAGTGAAGCGGCGTCAGAGCGCCCAGCCGATCTCCCAACCTGAGGGGGAAATGCCGGCAGGCAAAGGGGGGTGAACCCTACCCGCCAACCTCACCATACCCACCTCCAATGACGACATTGTGAGCGGCATCCCGCTCTTGCTTCTGGACGATCTTCCAACCTTGCCGCATCCTTTCCTCACTCATCTCGTTTCCGGGAGTGGTGTTGATGCTTCGCATGCTCATTCTTGCAGTGTCAGGGCTTTTGATTGCTGGCGCCGCATCGGCTCAGCAGCAGCCGAGCCGTCCCTCCGTCAACCGCCCGCCCATCAGCCAATGTCAGGCCATTGCCCAAAATCTGCCCGGCGTGACCTTTGCAAGCGTCAAGTCTGCGGATGTCCGACTGGCTCAATCCACGGCGAAGGAAGAGGTGGCGATACAATATATCGCTCACTCGACATTTCTGATCACCTCGCCGGAAGGCGTGACCATTGCCACTGATTATAATGGCGTCTACCGCCCGCCCGTTACGCCAACCGTCGTGACGATGAACAATGCGCATTCGACGCATTATACGATGCACCCTGACCCCGGCATCAAACATGTTCTGCATGGCTGGAGCGATGTGCCGGGCGAAAAAGCGGTGCATAAATTGCAGGTTGGAGATGTCTATATCCGTAATGTCACCTCAGACATCCGCAATCGCTGGGGCGGCGGTGGGCTGTTGCAGAAGGATGGAAATTCGATCTTCATTTTCGAGGTCGCAGGCCTTTGCATCGGTCATCTCGGCCATCTGCATTATGAGCTGACGGAGACGCAATATGCCGAAATCGGCCGTCTGGATGTGCTGATGGTGCCGGTAGATGGTGGATTGACGATGGGCTCTGACAGTATGAGCCGGATCGTGAAGCGGCTGCGTTCCGCCTTGATCCTCCCGATGCACCAGCCAAGCGCGCTCAAGCAGTTTCTGGTGACGTTTGGAGCGCAGTTCAAGATTGCCTATGCCAGCAGCCCCGTGATCAGCGTTTCCATGAGAAACCTTCCCCGCCAGCCGCAAATCCTCGTGCCGCAAGGCATGTGAAAGGTGACTGGCGGGGGCTGTCGTTATGCGAAGGTCAGGTGCTGTCTAACACCGATATCCGGTGTCTTGTCATCCGACAGGTTTGCCTTGGCGATTTCCCAGCCGAATTTCAGCGTGCTGTCAGTGGATGCCCAAATCTCGGCATCATCGACATGCAAGGCGAGCATTGTGAGATCTGGGTCACTCTTCCCATGTTCGTACCAGGCAGCGGTGACGGAGTTCCAATATTCGTCCAGTTTCGCTTTGTCTTCGCGAACTTCCAGCTTGCCGGAGAGGCAGGCATGATAATCGTGATCCTTGCCGATGACGCAAAAATGGGCGCGCGCGCCGGACTTCAGTGTCTGGACGAGATCGGAACTCTTCTTGGTGAAAAACCAGATGGTATTGGTCTTGGGATCGGCATGAGGTGCCATTGGTTGCATGTGGTTGTGGAGGCCTTCAAGGCCCAGCATACCGGCATGCACGGAATTGATTTCGTCCCAAAGCTGACGGGCAGGGGCGTCGCGTGCTTCACTCAGACTGACCATTGAATGTGTCTCCTTCACGTTTCTCGTTATCTGTTACGATCAGCGGGCAAGGCTGCCTGCTTTCGTACTGGTAACCAAACGGCGAGAGTACATTTCAGTTCCCTAAAGCGTTTCCTGTTAACCGGAACAGGTCTCCTCATGTGTTGCGAGAAGAGTGGACCTGTGGGCTTGAACAGCCGGGCCATCGCACTTATAAGCACCGCAATCCAAACAAACGATCCGATCAGGGGTGCCATGGCTGGCCATTCACAGTTCAAGAACATCATGCATCGCAAGGGAAAACAGGATTCGATCCGTTCGAAGATGTTCTCCAAACTCGCGCGTGAAATCACCGTTGCTGCCAAGTCCGGTCTGCCGGATGTAAGCATGAACGCCGCGTTGCGTCTGGCGGTCCAGAACGCCAAGGCGCAGTCCATGCCCAAGGACAATATCGACCGCGCCATCAAGAAGGCGTCGGGCGCGGATGCCGAGAACTACGATTATGTGCGTTACGAAGGGTACGGCCCCGGCGGCACGGCGGTCATCGTCGAAGCGTTGACGGACAACCGCAACCGCACGGCCTCCAATGTTCGTTCGATCTTCACCAAGGCCGGCGGCGCACTGGGCGAAACGGGTTCCGTTTCCTTCTCCTTCGACCGCGTCGGCGAAATCACCTACAAGGCCTCGGTCGGCGATGCCGATACCGTCATGGAAGCCGCTATCGAAGCCGGTGCCGACGACGTGGAAAGCAGCGAAGATGGCCATACCATCATCTGTGGTTTTGAAGCGATGAACGAAGTGTCTAAGGCGCTCGAAAGCGTTCTGGGAGAAGCCGAAAGCGTCAAGTCCATCTGGAAGCCGCAGAACACGGTGCCGGTGGATGAAGAAAAAGCACAGTCGCTGATGAAGCTGATCGACAACCTCGAAGACGATGACGATGTTCAGAGCGTCTACTCGAACTTCGAAGTCTCAGAGGAAATCATGGCCAAGCTTTCGGCCTGATATTTTCGCCCTGAAGAATGCAGAGGCCTCCGGCAGCAATGCGCGGAGGCTTTTCTTTTTCAGTCGCTTTTTGCTATCAAAGATATTATTTCTGCCTTCGGTTTATTTTTTTGTCTTTTTATTCCGTTGGATGGAGAGCGTTTTGGGCGCAACGACGATCGTCAGGCTGGTGGGGTGGTGCTTTCTGGTGTTGGGGCTTGTGTTTGCCGCGGCTGGCGCTGGCCTGTTTTATTACGACAACCAGTTTGCGGCGCGCGCATTGCGGGCTGAAGGTGTGGTCTCGGACCTCGTTCGCAAAAGAGACGAAACGGGCTACACCGCGATCGTTCGCTTTACTGACGCCCAGAGTCAGCAGCAGGAAATGGCGGATCGAATGAGCTCCAGCCCGCCGCGCTTTTCGCGCGGAGACAAGGTGGATATTCTGTACGATCCGCAATCACCGTCAAGCGCGCTGATCGATGATGTCCAAGGCCGTTATTTTTTGCCCGGCATGTTTGGTGGGTTGGGGATCATTTTCACGATCCTCGGCGGTGCCATGGTTCTCGTGCTTTTTTTCAGGAAGCGTCGCAATGCCTGGCTGCTACGCTTCGGGCAGCCTGTGGAGGCGGATTTTCTGCATGTGTTTCGGGATGAGAAGCTGAATGTGAACGGTGCCAACCCGTTTCGTGTGGTTGCGCAGGGTGCCGACCCCACAAACGGGCGCATAAGGCGCTACGAAAGCGGCCCGATATGGGTCGATCCGACGGATCAGTTACAAGGCCGAAAACTGCGGGTTTTGGTCGATCCGAAAAAGCCCGAGCATCACATGATCGACTTGACCGATGTCGTCAGCGGTCCCGCATGACTGCGAGATCGCTTTGAACTGAATGCCGTTAGGCGGCCTGTCTCAGGCCGCTGCGAACTTCGGCGAAGACTTCGACCGAGCGAAGGCGTTTTTGGATGTCGTGAACCGGCATCGAGACGATCAGCTCGTCCGCATCGGTGGCCGACAGGAATTCGCCGAGTTTTTGCTCGACTGTCGCGTGAGAACCGACCACTGCGTATCTGAGCGTATGATCCACCGTGATGCGCTCCATGTCGCTCCAGTAATCATCCATATTGTCGACGGGTCGTGGGAACTGAGTGCGGACATTCTTTCGCAGATTGACGAATTGCTGCTGCGCCGAGGTGAACAGATGTTCCGCTTCATCGTCGGTATCTGCCCCGACACCCATGACGCCAACCATGACATAGGGCTTTTTCAGTGTTGCCGATGGCTGGAAGCGTTCGCGGTAGATCGCGATGGCGTCCATCAGCATGTCTGGCGCGAAGTGCGATGCAAAGGAGTAAGGCAGGCCGAGCATCGCTGCCAAATGCGCGCTATAGGTGCTGGAACCCAACAGCCATATCGGCACATTGGAGTTCATGCCGGGCACAGATAGAATGGCCTGGTCCGGCTGTGGTGCGCCGAGATATTGTTGCAGCTCGATAATATCGTGCGGAAAGTTTTCAGCACCGGCATCGAGATTGCGCCGCAGCGCGCGGGCTGTGCGCATGTCGGTGCCGGGCGCACGACCAAGGCCGAGATCGACGCGACCCGGCAGGAGGGCGTCCAGTGTACCGAACTGTTCGGCAATGACGAGGGGCGAGTGATTGGGCAGCATGACGCCGCCGGAGCCGACGCGGATGCGCGATGTTGCAGCACCAACGTGAGCGATGACGATCGCGGTCGCGGCGCTGGCGATGCCCGGCATGCCGTGATGTTCGGCAAGCCAGATGCGCTCATAGCCCTGTTCTTCGGCCTTGATCGCCATGCGGCGCGAATTGTCAAGCGCCTTGCTCGCGTTCTCGCCTTCACCGATGGGCGACAGATCGAGAATGGAAAAAGGAATCATAGGACGCTCCTGATGCGTTTCGTGTTGTGCAAGATGTAAGTTTTATGGCCGAATTTGCCAGTGCAATCGCGCCGAATTGAACGATGGATCAAAAAAACTGGTGCACCGCTGAGACGGTTTGCAACCGAAAAATCCAGCGAGGTTTTATCGCCCTCTGTGCAATCCCATCTGCCTTCTTTGGCAATGTTGTCGTTTTGTTCACTTATCGCTGGCAGGTTTTGACCCTTGAGGATAGGGTGCCATATGCAAAATGCGATTCGAATTATCGGGATAGATCCCGGACTGCGGCGAATGGGCTGGGGCATCATCGAAACACTGGGCAACAGCCTGCGTTTCGTGGCCTCCGGCACTGTCACGTCGGATGGCGATATGGACTTGGCTTCGCGTCTTTGCCAGCTGCATGACGGGCTGTCGGATATCGTGCATTCCCATCAACCGCATGAGGCGGCGGTGGAGCAGACCTTCGTCAACAAGGACGCCGTCGCAACGCTGAAGCTTGGTCAGGCACGTGGCATTGCCATGCTGGTTCCTGCGCGCGCCGGTTTGCCGGTTGCCGAATATGCCCCCAACGCCGTCAAGAAGGCGGTGATTGGCGTCGGCCATGGCGAAAAGCAGCAGATCCATATGATGCTCAAAATTCTGATGCCCAAGGCTGAGTTCAAGGGCAACGATGCAGCCGATGCCCTTGCCATCGCCATTTGCCACGCCCACAACCGCGCAAGCGAGCGCATGCGCCGCGTGCTGGCGGGCGGCTGATTTCCTCTTTTCACAGGCGTTACCATGATCGGAAAACTCAAAGGCACCATCGATGAAATCGGCGACGACCATGTGGTCGTGGACGTGCACGGTGTGTGTTACGTGGCCTATTGCTCGGCGCGCACCCTGTCTCGGCTGGGATCGGCGGGGGAAGCCGTCGTTCTCTTCATCGAGACCTATGTGCGCGAAGACCAGTTGCGGCTTTTCGGGTTCCTGACCGCTCTGGAACGGGAATGGTTCAACCTGTTGCAGAGTGTTCAGGGTGTGGGTGCCAAGGTTGCACTAGCCGTGCTGTCGACGCTGACGCCGTCTGAGTTGGCCAATGCGATTGCGCTTCAGGACAAGGTCGTGGTGTCGCGTGCGCCTGGTGTCGGGCCGAAGGTGGCGGTGCGTATCGTCACAGAGCTTCGCAACAAGGCTCCGGCTTTCGCGGGCGAGGCGTCCGGCTCTATCGGCTTCAAGCAGGAACTTGGTGAAGGCGTCGCGTCCGCGCCGGTGGCCGATGCCGTCTCGGCGCTCACCAATCTCGGTTATTCTCGCGACCAGGCCGCCAATGCGGTTGCAGCGGCGCTGAAGAACGGGGGAGAGGGTGGCGATAGCGCCAAGCTGATCCGGCTGGGGTTGAAGGAGCTTTCGCGATAAGCCTTCCTGTGTTATTTTCCTTACAATTTCCAAAAAGTAAGAAAGTTTGCGATCATGGGATTTCAGACCACCATCACATCCAAAGGACAGATGACTGTTCCGAAGAGCGTTCGCGAACAGCTTGACATCAGACCAGGTGACAAATGCTATGTCTGGGTCCGTAACCGTGAGATGGTCGTCGTGCCGCGCAACCAGTCATTCAACGATTTGGCCGGTTTGCTAGGTGCTCCACCGAACGGCAGGAAGCTGACGATTGACGACATGAATCCTGCGATCGGGTATTCGGTGTCTGCAGCTTATGGGGAATCAATGCGCAACGAGGATGATGAATGAGCGGTCGATTTGGTATCGATACGAATATTCTTCTGCGTATTGCCGTCAACGATGATCCTGCTCAAAGGGACTGCGTCGTAAACTTTATAAACGAGCTCGGGGAGAACGATACGCTGGTCGTTGGTGTGGTCGTGATGATTGAAACGGCTTGGGTTTTGGAGCGGTTTTATGGCTACTCCAAAAACGCCGTTCTTGATTTTATTCAGGCTATCCTCGAACGTCGTGAAATCGAGGTGCCGGATTATGAAGTGGTCGGTAACGCGATCGATATTTGCCGCAATTCCGGCGCGGATTTTTCCGATGCCGTCATTTCGGAAATGAACAGAGTGGCTGGCTGCACCGTGACCTATACATTCGACCAGAAAGCGGCGCGTAAAATACCCGAAATGGAAATGCTGACATGAGCGACGCGGCAAGGCTGATTTCTTCGGAAAAGCGCGGCGAGGATATCGATACGACGCTGCGCCCGCAGACGCTGGATGACTTTACCGGTCAGGCGGAGGCGCGCGCCAACCTCAAGATTTTCATCGAGGCGGCGAAGAACCGAGGCGAGGCGCTGGACCATGTGCTGTTCGTGGGCCCGCCCGGCCTTGGCAAGACGACGCTGGCGCAGATCATGGCCAAGGAACTCGGCGTCAACTTCAAGTCCACCTCCGGACCCGTCATTGCCAAGGCGGGTGATCTTGCAGCGTTGCTCACCAATCTGGAAGAGCGGGACGTTCTGTTTATCGACGAAATCCATCGGTTAAGCCCTGCCGTGGAGGAAATCCTCTATCCCGCGATGGAAGATTTTCAGCTTGATTTGATCATTGGCGAAGGGCCAGCCGCGCGGTCTGTGAAGATCGATTTGTCCAAATTCACGCTGGTCGCCGCCACCACGCGTCTCGGGCTTTTGACGAACCCTTTGCGGGATCGCTTCGGCATTCCCGTTCGCTTGTCTTTCTACACCGTCGAGGAGCTGGAGCTCATCGTGCGTCGTGGGGCGCGCATTATGGGATTGCCGATGACGGAGGAGGGCGCGCGCGAGATCGCGCGTCGTTCGCGTGGCACGCCGCGCATTGCCGGGCGGCTCTTGCGACGGGTGCGGGACTTTGCGGAGGTAGCGCGGGCGGAATCGGTCACACGTCAGATTGCCGATGAGGCGCTGACGCGGCTGCTGGTGGACAATATGGGCCTCGACCAGTTGGACATGCGCTATCTCACGATGATTGCGGTGAATTTCGGCGGCGGGCCCGTCGGCATCGAAACCATCGCGGCTGGTTTGTCGGAACCGCGTGATGCCATCGAGGATATCATCGAGCCCTATATGATCCAGCAGGGTTTCATTCAGCGCACCCCACGCGGACGTATTTTGACCGCAACGGCGTGGAAACATCTGGGCATGCAGCCGCCAAAAGACATCGAAGCGGCACAGTTTCGCATGACGCTCGAGGACGACTGATCGTGATCACCCGCCGCGCATTGCTCAAGACCGCTGCGACGATGGCGGCGGGGCTGGTCTCTCTTGGCGCCTATGCGGGCGGCATCGAGCCTTTGGCGCGACTTTCGACTACACGGTATCGCATCAATTCGCCTGGCTGGCCCAAGGGGCAAAGCTTGCGTATCGTGGCGCTTGCGGATTTTCATGCGTGCGAGCCGTGGATGCCCGCCGAGCGGATCGCCAGGATTTGCGATTATGCCAACACGCTGGGTGGCGATGTCATGCTGCTACTGGGCGATTACATGTCCGGAATGAAACTGGTGACGGGCGTCGTTCCGCCGGAAGATTGGGCCAAGGCTCTCTCGGGATTGAAGGCACCGCAAGGGGTACACGCCGTGTGTGGTAACCACGATTGGTGGCAGGACCCGGAAGCACAGCGTTTGCGGCTGAAGGAAACCATCGCGCATCGGGCGTTACGATCCGTCGGTATTCAGGTGCATTCGAACCAGGCTGTCCGCTGCGGTCCCGATATACAGCCGTTCTGGATTGCGGGAGTGGAAGACCAGTGGGCCTATCTGACTGGACGCCGAACGACGGGTCTCGATGATCTCCCCGGCACGCTTGCGCAGGTCACGGATGATGCGCCTGTCATTCTGCTGGCGCATGAGCCGGATATTTTCGTGTCGGTTCCGGAGCGTGTCTCGCTGACCTTGTCGGGGCACACCCATGGCGGTCAGGTCAATCTGTTCGGCTGGCGTCCGGCCGTGCCATCTCGCTTCGGGGAACGTTTCGTCTATGGCCATGTGGTCGAGGAGAACAGACATCTGGTGGTGTCCGGCGGTCTTGGATGCTCCATTGCTCCGGTCCGTTTTCTGTCGCCCCCAGAGGTGGTGGTGATCGATCTGGGCGAGGCTTAAGGAACCATTCACAGCTCTGACCATTCCCGTTTTTTGGCAAGGAGCGCAGGATGACGAAGTTTCGCAAGGGTACCAAGGTGCAATGGAAATGGGGTTCTGGCAAAGGCGAGGGCAAGGTCGCCGAAAGTTTCACTGAGGACGTAGAGCGCAAGATTGCGGGCTCCGTCATCAAGCGCAAGGCTAGCGAGGAAGAGCCCGCCTATCTCATCGAGCAGGAAGACGGCGGCGAGGTCTTGAAAAGCCATTCGGAACTGGAAAAAGCCAGTTGATCTTTTAAAGATGACTGCTCTTTCCGTTCCGACAACAGACGTGAGTGAGAGAGCCATGAGCTACGATCCGTGCCGCGTGTTCAGAAAACTGGCGCGCAACAATCGGCTGGCAAATATAAGACTTCACACCGCCTGCGGTCTGCTCTCGCAGGAGGAATTCGTCGCTCCCCGAACCAGTTTCTTTTCGACGATCCGCGCGACGCTGAATCATATCTATCTGGTCGATCTGTTTTATTTGGATGCCCTGAAGGGCGGCACGTTGGGATATGCCGCGTTTGCTCAGGAAGAGCCTTTCGGCGACATACCTGCTTTGCGGGATGAGCAAGCGCAGTTGGACGAGGACCTCATCGCTTTTGTGGATATGTTGAAGCCGGACGATTTAGCCGCGACCGTGCGAGTGCATCGGGCAGAGCGAATACAGCAAGACCGTTGCGACGATATTCTCACACATCTCTTCCAGCATCAGACGCATCATCGCGGCCAAGTACACGCGATGCTGTCCGGCACCTCCGTTAAACCACCGCAACTGGACGAATTTATCGTTGGCGATGATGCGGGGGTTCGCAAAGTGGAGCTGGACGCGCTAGGCTGGTCGGAACGTGACCTCATGTTCCCGGAAGACAAAACATATGACTGAAGACACCCGCATCCGCATGAAATTCAAACCCAAGCGCATTTTCCAGATGCGTGTGGCAGGCATCGCGTTTCGCGATGGCCATGTGCTGGTACACCGGGCAACGCATGAAAAATTCTGGAGCTTTCCCGGCGGTCGTGCCGAAATGGGCGAGCAGTCGCAGGAAACGTTGGCGCGGGAAATGGTGGAAGAACTTGGCGTCGAGGCTAAAGTCGGGCGGTTGCTTTGGGTGGTGGAGAACTTCTTCCATTACGAGGGCAAGGACTGGCACGAGCTTGGTTTTTACTACTTGATGGAATTGCCCGAGACGTTTCCTTTCCACGAAGAAAACATCGTCCACCGCATGCAGGATGGCAAGCATCCTCTGGAATTCCGCTGGGCAAGAGCGACCACGCAAGCCTTGACGCAGTTGGATATTCCACCGTATTTCATCGCGGGTGAGATCGAAAATTTACCCTCTACCGTCCAGCACGTTGTTTGGGATGATCGCAATCTGGATGACAAATGAGGGGGTGGGGGGGTGGTTCTCCCGCCGTGTCTAAAGCAGAAAACTTCTCCAAGGACCTTCGCATGACTGACCTCACCGTATCACTCTCCGGCGAACTGATCGAACACGGCCACCGGCTGACCCAGCGGGTCTACTACGAAGACACCGATTTCTCCGGCCTCGTGTATCACGCCCGCTATCTGCATTTTCTCGAGCGTGGCCGCACCGATTATCTGCGGTGCCTCGGCTGTGAACAGAGCGCTTTGCTGACGGCGGATGACGAGGGGTTGGTGTTCGTGGTCCATCGCATGGAAATCGACTTCAAGTCACCGGCGCGGATGGACGATGTGTTGACCATCACCACGCTGACAGAGAAAGCCGGTGGGGCCAAGATGGTGCTCAACCAGGAGATACGGCGCGGAGAAACACTGCTGGTTGCCGCCAAAGTGATTATTGCCGTGATCAATGCCAAGGGAAGACCGCGGCGGTTGCCGGATACGATTGCAGAGAAATTTCTGAAGTAAGAAATTGCAAATCCAACGATCACGGCAGAAGTGTCGATTTCGTAACACTCTCTTAACCATAATGTAGTCTACCTTAACCATTCGGTATTTGTGCGCCGCACGCCTTCCTTTTACCAAATTTACGGTCAAGGAAGGCTAAATGGTAATATCGGGGCACGGCTCATGGGGTTTTCGGCAGTCGCTGAAGGACTTCAAACGTTGATGCGCGTTTAAATCGCCCGGTCATGCACCGGGCGTTTGGATTCGGGGATTGGATTTTTATGGAACAGGCAGGTTTGGCCGCAGCAACGCACGACGTAAGTCTTTGGGCGCTGTTCATGCAGGCGGGTCTCATCGTCAAGCTGGTTATGATCGGCCTCATCGCCGCGTCTGTCTGGACATGGGCCATCGTCATCGACAAATATGTGTCCTTTGGCAAGGCAAAGCGCCAGTTCGACCAGTTCGAGCAGGTGTTCTGGTCGGGCCAGTCGCTGGAAGAACTTTACCGGACACTGGCAGAGCGCCAGAACACCGGTCTTGCGGCCATCTTCGTGGCCGCCATGCGCGAATGGAAGAAGTCCTTCGAGCGCGGTGCACGGTCTCCAATCGGTCTTCAGATGCGTATCGACCGCGCCATGGACGTGACCATGGCGCGTGAAGGCGAAACCTTCGAAGCGCGTCTCGGTTCGCTAGCCACGATCGGTTCGGCGGGTCCGTTCATCGGTCTGTTCGGTACGGTTATCGGTATCATGACCTCGTTCCAGGCGATTGCCGGTTCCAAGTCCACCAACCTTGCGGTTGTGGCCCCCGGTATCGCCGAAGCGCTTCTGGCGACGGCCATTGGTCTGGTTGCCGCTATTCCGGCGGTTATCGCTTACAACAAATTCACAGGCGATGCAGGCAAGCTCTCTGCGCGCATGGAAGGCTTTGCGGACGAGTTCTCCGCCATCCTTTCGCGCCAGATCGACGAGAAGCTGCAGACACGCCAGGCCGCGCAGTAACCGCGTAACCGAGCGAGTGGAGTAACACGATGGGTATGTCAGCAGGCGGTGGTGGCGGTGGGTCCGGTGGACGCCGTGGCCGAGGCCGGGGACGCCGCAAAGGTGGCGCGATCAGCGAAATCAACGTGACGCCGCTCGTCGACGTCATGTTGGTGCTGCTCATCATCTTCATGGTGGCGGCACCGATGATGACGGTCGGCGTGCCTGTCGATCTGCCGCAGACATCTGCCAATGCGCTGAACTCCGATACGCAGCCAATTACGATTTCGGTGAATGCAGACGGCGTCATCCATTTGCAGGAAACGCCGATCCAGGCGGCGGAAGTGGCCGACAAATTGCAGGCTATTTCGACGACCGGCTATAATGAGCGCATTTTCGTGCGTGCGGACTCCGTTGCCGCCTATGGCATCGTGGCCGATGTCATGGCGCGCATTCAGGCTGCGGGATTCAAGAATATCGGCCTTGTGACACAACAGAAACAGGACAATTGATCTAGGTATGAAGGGCAGCGTCACCACATCTGCGATTGTGCACGCCTCGCTGCTGGCCTTTGCCCTCGTGTCTCTGGGCTCGCCAGCGCCGCTCGAGGTGTCTCAGGCCGAGTCGATGCCCGTCGATCTCGTGTCTGTTGAAGAGATGACGCAGATCCAGCAGGGCGACAAGACCGCGCCCAAGGCCGAGAAGTCAGCCCCGGTGCCGACCACGCGTCCCGATATCGTGCCTGACGCCCAGAATACCGGCAACAACACGGCCGATCTCGACGCGCCGCCGACGCCGACCACCAAGCCCAACAACAATGACAGTGCTGCCGCTCCTCCCAAGCAGGAAAAGCCCGCGCCGGTTACGGACACCAAGCCGAACGATGTGAAAGACATCGTCAAGGAAGAGACATCCGCGCCCAAGCCGATGGAAACCGCGTCGCTTCCTATTCCGAAGCCCGAAATAGCGACACCACCGACGCCGACACAGCCACCAGCGCAGCAACAGGCGCAGGAACCACCGCCGCAAAATCAAGAGCCGGCGGAAATTCCGGTGCCGCCGAATGTGCCGCGCCCCAATTCCCGTCCGCAGCCGCCTGAGCCGAAGCCGGAGCCGCCCAAGCAGGCAGAGCAGAAGCCAGCTGAGACGAAACCTGCCGAAAAACCAGCGGAAAAGAAGCCGGACCAGGCCAAGTCGACCGAGAAGCCAACCGACAAGAAACCCGCAGATCGCAAGCAGGAAACGGCAAAGTCCGCATCCTCGCAGGCCAGCGAGTTCAATGCGGACGAGATTTCCAAGCTGCTGAACAAGCAGGCACCATCCGGTGGCGGCGCGAAACGGTCGACTGAAACCGCATCGCTTGGCGGCAAGAAGACGATTGGTACCGGCCTGAGCGCCAGCGAAATCGACAATGTCAGAGGCCAGATCGAAGGCAACTGGAACATGCCCGGCGGTTTGACCGGCGTCTCCGAGGTGCGGGTGGTCGTTCGCGTATCGCTGGATCAGAACGGCAATATCGTCGGCCAGCCCGAAGTTACCGCGACAGGTGGCCCGGATGGAACACGTCGCGCCGTCGAAGGCAGTGCGCGTCGTGCGATCTTCAGGTCTCAACCCCTGAAAAACCTGCCACCCGATAAATACGAAGGCGAAAAGGGATGGAATACGATGGTCCTGAACTTCGACCCATCCGAGTTTGCGACTTAAACCGACAGTTTTGGGACCGATGACAACACCCACACCCAATTCGATGTCCAATTTTTGTATGAAGCTGAAAGGCTTGTCTCAATGATCAAGTTCTCTCTCCTGCGCGCGATGGTGGTTGCCTCCGGCATGCTGCTGTCGTTCGTTGCCGTCACACCGGCCAATGCTGAAGTTCAAATCAACATCAACAAGGGCAATGTGCAGCCGTTGCCGATCGCCATCACCGACTTCATGTCGGGCGATGGTATCGGCGCGCAAGTCTCGCAGGTTATCGCGGCCGACCTTCAGCGCTCCGGGCTGTTTGCGCCCATCAACAAGAATGCGTTCATCGAAAAGATCAGCAATCCCGATCAGCAGCCGCGTTTCGAAGACTGGAAGGTCATCAACGCGCAGGCACTGGTCACGGGACGCGTCACCAAGGAGGCCGATGGTCGCCTGCGCGCCGAGTTCCGCCTGTGGGACACGTTTGCCGGTCAGCAGATGAGCGGCCAGCAGTTCTTCACCCAGCCGGAAAACTGGCGCCGTGTCGCCCATATCATCGCCGACGCGATCTATGAGCGTGTGACGGGTGAAAAGGGTTACTTCGATACCCGTGTCGTTTTCGTCTCCGAAAGCGGTCCCAAGACCGACCGTAAGCGTGCGCTGTCGATCATGGACCAGGACGGCTTCAACGTTCGCAACCTGACCAACACCAAAGACCTCGTTCTGACGCCGCGCTTTTCGCCGAGCCGCCAGGAAGTGACCTACATGTCGTTCGAAGGTCAGCAGCCGCGCGTTTATCTGTTGCAGCTGGAAACCGGACAGCGCGAAGTGGTCGGCAACTTCCCCGGCATGACGTTCTCGCCGCGCTTTTCGCCGGATGGACAGAAGGTCATCATGAGCCTTCAGCAGGAAGGCAACGCCAACATCTATACCATGGATCTGCGGTCTCGCACCACGACGCGTCTGACGAACACCGGTGCTATCGATACTGCACCGTCATATGCGCCGGATGGCCAGCGCATCGCCTTTGAAAGCGACCGTGGCGGCCGTCAGCAGATTTACGTGATGAATGCCGATGGCTCCGGCCAAACCCGTATTTCCTTCGGCGACGGCTCCTATTCCACGCCGGTCTGGTCTCCACGCGGCGATTTGATTGCCTTTACCAAGCAATCCGGCGGCAAATTCTCCATTGGCGTTATGAAGCCGGATGGTTCGGGCGAGCGTATTCTGACGTCGGGCTTCCACAATGAGGGGCCGACATGGGCGCCGAATGGCCGCGTGCTGATGTTCTTCCGTCAGGCAGCCGGTTCCGGTGGCCCGCAGCTCTATTCCATCGATCTGACCGGTTATAACGAGCAGTTGATCAAGACGCCGACATTTGCGTCCGACCCGGCTTGGTCGCCGCTTCTGGATTGATAAAGCCATTATGGCGGGACGTTTGAAGCGTGCCGCCATATTTTATAAGCATGTGATACCGGGAACTGTTTCGTCTTTTGCTGCGATGTTGTTGTGAGGGCGCAAAAAAAGTGGGACATTTCCTTTCTGTTAACCATAATTGTTTGGGGGCAATTAACTGCATTCGGTTATTGTCTGGCAACGTTACTGAAATTCTAAGGAGAGACCGGCTATGAGCCGTACAAACACTTCGGCACTCGGCCCGATGCAGAAAATTGCCCGTAACCCGGCCATGATCGCACTGACGCTTGCGCTTGCGCTGGCCGGTTGCGCCAACAAGAAGAACATGCCCAACAGCGCCGGCGAGCTTGGCCTGGGTGGTGGTGCAGGTTCTGCGACGCCTGGTTCCGCACAGGACTTCACCGTCAATGTTGGCGACCGCATCTTCTTCGATACCGATAGCACGTCGATCCGCGCCGATGCGCAGCAGACCCTGCAGCGTCAGGCACAGTGGCTGGCTCGTTATCCAAACTACGCCATCACCGTTGAAGGCCATGCCGACGAACGCGGTACCCGCGAATACAACCTTGCGCTGGGTGCACGCCGTGCAGCCGCCACCAAGGAATTCCTTGCGTCGCAGGGTGTTCCTGCAAACCGCATGAAGACCATTTCCTACGGTAAGGAACGTCCGGTCGCCGTTTGCGACGACATTTCCTGCTGGTCGCAGAACCGTCGCGCCGTCACGGTTCTGGGCGGCGCCCGCTAACTGTATCGCGATTGTGTGATGATGATTGAGAGGCGGTCTTCGGGCCGCCTTTCTTTTTTCCATAGTTTGGCCGAACTTAAGTTGCTTTTTTACGCCAGATGGAAAAAATCCGGTTTTGCGTCGTTGGGGCGCAAATCAACCAGACAGGACGCAACATGAAGAAACTTGTCGTGGCGGGAATGCTGGGGCTTGCAGCCTGCACCGGCTTGAGCGGCGTGGCCGTCTCGGGTCCGTTGTTCGGTTCAGGTGGGGCCTTCGGCACGTTGAACACGCAAAATGCACCGGTGGTAAAGGTGCAGGCAAACGATACCTATCGTGTGCAGCAGCTCGAGGAGCAGATCCGCCAGCTGAACGGTCGCATTGAGGAAATGAGTTTCCAGCTGCTGCAAATGCAGGAAACGATCCGCAAGGCACAGGAAGACAATGAATTCCGCTTCCAGGAGCTAGAAGGTGGCAAGTCTGCCGCACCGGCACCGAAGAAGAAGGCCGAAGCCGAGATACCATCGGCAGGTCCTCAGGATGACGTCGCAACCATCATTGAAACGCCGTCTCAGGGCGGCGCTTCAATGGGTGGTGCGCAGGGTACAGACCGGATGGCGACCGCACCGCGCGCCAATGCGGCCCCCGGCGAAAGCACGCTCGGCTCCATCGAACTCGATTCGCGCGGAATGCCGGTCGGTGGTTCGCTGAACCCGAATGTCAATAATTCCGCTGGCAAGTTGCCGGGTGTCGATACGGGACGTTCGTCCACGACCGATCCGGTCAATACCGCGGCACTCACCAGCGAAAACGATATCTATCAGGCCGCCTACAGCCATGTTCTCTCCGGCGATTACAAGGCGGCGGAAAAAGGTTTCGAGCAATATATTCAGGGCTACCCCAAGGGTGCCAAGGCAGCGGACGCCAATTTCTGGCTGGGCGAAGCGCAGTATAGCCAGGGCAAATTCACTGATTCTGCCAAGACTTTTCTGAATGCGCATCAGACCTACAGCAAATCGCCCAAGGCACCGGAAATGCTGCTGAAGCTCGGCATGTCGCTGGCTGCCCTCGACAACAAGGAAACCGCCTGCGCGACCCTTCGCGAAGTGCCGAAGCGTTACCCCAGCGCATCCAAGACCGTTCTGGGCAAGGTTACCAGTGAACAGAAACGCCTGAGCTGCCAGTAAAATGGTGAAGCGGCGATGACGATATGTCGTTTCCCTTGAGCCCGATCGCGCCCCTTGAGGCTGCCCGGCGTTTCATTCAGAAAATTTCAAAGCCATCCACTGTTCTCGTCGCCATTTCAGGCGGTAGCGATTCCACCGGATTGCTGGTGGCGCTGCATCAGGCTGTCCAGGATGCGGCCAGGCATGATATCTCTCTTCACGCTGTCACCATCGACCACGCGCTTCGTGCCGAATCAGCGGATGAGGCGCAAGGTGTGGCTAGCCTTTGTGCGACGCTTGCTATTCTTCATCACCTTCGTCGTTGGGACGATCCAAAGCCCGCAACGGGACTGTCGGCGGCGGCGCGGCTAGCACGATATGCGCTGATTGGAGCCGTCGCGGGTGAAATTGGTGCCGACATGGTCGTCGTTGGCCACACATGGGGTGACCAACAGGAAACGATTGCGATGCGCGGTGCCAGAAGCGAGCGGCAGGACAATCTCGGCCTTGCGGGCATGGCCGATGCGGTGCTCTACGATGCGCGCTACTGGATGATACGGCCCTTTCTGAATGTCACCCGACAGGATATCCGCGACTTCCTCCTTGCCAAGGGCCAATCCTGGTATGACGACCCTAGTAATGACGACGCGAAATATGAGCGGGTGCAGGTGCGCAACGGCTCCGTGGACGCTCAAGGGGTGTTGATTGATCAATCAATCAACCGATCGATGCTGTCATCAGATGCGGCGCAACTGATTGAACGATATGCGGCATCCTGTGGCCACGGGCTTGTTGCGCTCGATGCTGAGAGTTTGACGCAAGACCCGACGACGCTTCGATATGCGCTTTCCGCTCTGGCCTGCGTCATCGGTGGGCGGCGGTTTGCTCTGGGGGCTGCCAGTATGGACAAGGTCCTGGCTTTTGTCATGAGTGGCGCGTTGGGACGGGTGACGGCGAGCCGCGTTGTCTTCGATAGACGCAAGGACGCGCTTTATCTGATGCGCGAGAACAGAGGCATTCTCAGCGTTACCATTCCCGCAGGAACCAGCGCTATCTGGGATGAACGGTTCGATATCAGCAATGATTCTCTTGCAGATATCGCGGTGCGCGGATTTGGCGCGGCACCTGTCGCTATGTCCATCGATTTCGTATCATCAGTTCCGCCAGGGGTTGCCAAACGTGCGGCGCAGGCGATGCCGGTCTTTATCGGGGCAGGGGGCGATTGGTCGGTGGAGACGCCGGCTGATATCACTGTGACCCCACGGCTTGCGCCGTATGACCTTTTCCTTCCGCGATTTGATGTCCAATTGGCGAGCGCCATTGCAAGGCTTCTCGGCCGGTCTGCCTATCCGCTACCGCCTGTTTGAGGGCGCAAAGCCGGTAAACCGGATTTTTCGCAGAGTTTTTACCTCAAATCGCAACTGATATCCTTGCCTGCCTTGGCAACGGCAACTGTCCTCCTTATGTTAGGGGCAACATAATGGCGGGCGCACATTTGCCCGTTGCAGTTCGGGGAGTTCGATGAACCCAAATTTTAGAAATTTCGCCTTGTGGGCAGTGATCGCTCTGTTGCTGATTGCCTTGTTCAGCATGTTCCAGACATCGCCGTCGCAATCGGCGTCACGAGAGATCCCCTATTCGCAGTTCCTGAGTGATGTCGATGCGGGCCGTGTCCGCGAAGTGACTGTCACCGGCAACCGCGTTCTCGGCACCTACACCGAAAGCAATACGGCCTTTCAGACCTACTCGCCTGTGATCGACGATGCCCTGATGGAGCGTCTTCAGAGCAAGAATGTCAGCATCAATGCGCGTCCGGAAAGCGATGGGTCCTCTGGATTCCTGAGCTACCTCGGCACGCTGTTGCCGATGTTCCTCATTCTCGGTGTCTGGTTGTTCTTCATGCGCCAGATGCAGGGCGGTTCGCGAGGCGCGATGGGCTTTGGCAAATCAAAGGCCAAGCTTCTGACGGAAGCGCATGGCCGCGTCACGTTCGACGATGTCGCAGGCGTGGACGAAGCCAAGCAGGATCTGGAAGAGATTGTGGAATTCCTGCGCGACCCGCAGAAATTCCAGCGTCTGGGCGGCAAAATTCCGCGCGGCGTTCTGCTTGTCGGCCCTCCCGGTACGGGTAAGACGCTGCTGGCACGCTCCGTTGCGGGTGAAGCCAATGTGCCGTTCTTCACCATCTCGGGTTCTGACTTCGTGGAAATGTTCGTCGGCGTCGGTGCAAGCCGCGTTCGTGACATGTTCGAGCAGGCGAAGAAAAACGCACCTTGCATTATTTTCATCGACGAAATCGACGCCGTTGGTCGCCATCGCGGTGCTGGTCTTGGCGGCGGTAACGATGAGCGCGAGCAGACGCTGAACCAGTTGCTGGTCGAAATGGACGGCTTCGAGGCGAATGAGGGCATCATCCTGATCGCTGCGACCAACCGCCCCGACGTTCTTGACCCTGCGCTGTTGCGTCCGGGCCGCTTCGACCGTCAGGTCGTCGTTCCTAACCCGGATATCGTCGGTCGTGAGCGCATTCTGAAGGTTCATGCCCGCAACGTACCGCTGGCTCCGAATGTCGATCTCAAGGTTCTGGCGCGCGGCACACCAGGTTTCTCCGGTGCCGACCTCATGAACTTGGTCAACGAAGCTGCGCTGATGGCTGCGCGTCGGAACAAGCGCGTCGTGACCATGGCGGAATTCGAAGACGCCAAGGACAAGATCATGATGGGTGCTGAGCGCCGCTCGTCCGCCATGACCGAAGCCGAAAAGAAGCTGACGGCCTATCACGAAGCCGGTCACGCGATTACGGCTCTGAAGGTCCCGGTTGCCGATCCGTTGCACAAGGCAACGATCATTCCGCGTGGTCGTGCACTTGGCATGGTCATGCAGTTGCCGGAAGGCGACCGCTATTCCATGAGCTACAAGTGGATGGTGTCGCGTCTCGTCATCATGATGGGTGGCCGTGTCGCGGAAGAACTGACCTTCGGCAAGGAAAACATCACGTCGGGCGCATCGTCCGATATCGAGCAGGCCACCAAGCTCGCCCGTGCGATGGTGACGCAGTGGGGCTTCTCCGACGCTCTGGGCCAGGTTGCCTATGGTGAAAACCAGCAGGAAGTGTTCCTCGGTCACTCCGTTTCGCAGTCCAAGAACGTGTCTGAAGCCACGGCGCAGACGATCGACACGGAAGTGCGTCGTCTGATCGATGAAGCCTATACCGAAGCGCGTCGGATTCTGACCGAAAATCACGATGGCTTCGTTGCTATCGCAGAAGGTCTTTTGGAATATGAAACGCTGACCGGCGAAGAAATCAAGGCGCTGATCCGTGGCGAAAAGCCTTCGCGTGATCTGGGCGATGATTCGCCAAGCGGTCGTGGCTCTGCGGTGCCGAAGGCTGGCACCAAGAAGGACGGCCCGAGCGAAGCCAAGGATGGTGGTGAGGCGGAAGGCGGCATGGAGCCGCAACCGCACTGATTGCTTGACCTTTCAAGTGTTTGAGGGCCGTCCGTCATGGGCGGCCCTTTTGCGTTTCAGCGCGCTTTGCTGCGCATGACTTAATTGGTAACAACATATATTGGCTGTTCGCGGTAATTGACGTGCTGTCGGCTGCCTTTTATGGCATTGAGCGGGAAATGGGTGTCGCGCACATGGTTGCGCCTGGCATCCGTGACAACATCTGGAGCTCCTATGACACGTCGCTATTTCGGAACCGATGGTATTCGCGGGCAATCCAATGTCTTCCCGATGACGCCGGATTTGGCCATGCGCGTCGGTATCGCGGTCGGTACGATCTTCCGGCGTGGCCAGCACCGCCACCGCGTCGTTATCGGCAAGGATACACGTCTGTCCGGTTACATGCTGGAAAACGCGCTCGTGGCCGGTTTCACCGCGGCCGGGCTCGACGTGTTTCTGCTCGGCCCGATCCCAACGCCTGCCGTTGCCATGCTGACGCGTTCGCTTCGCGCGGATATCGGCGTGATGATCTCCGCGTCCCACAACCCTTTTTCAGACAATGGCATTAAGCTGTTCGGGCCTGATGGTTACAAATTGTCCGACGAGCTTGAGCTTGAAATCGAAGAGTTGCTCGATCGGGATATCTATGCGCAGCTGGCAAAGCCGCACGAGATTGGTCGCGCCAAGCGCGTGGATGGCGACATTTATCGCTATATCGAATTCGTCAAGCGCACGCTGCCACGCGACGTCACATTGAGCGGTCTGAGGATCGCCATCGATTGCGCCAACGGTGCCGCCTACAAGGTTGCCCCCGCCGCCCTTTGGGAATTGGGCGCTGAGGTCGTGACGATCGGTAACGAGCCTAATGGCACCAACATCAATTTTGAATGCGGCTCGACCCATCCCGATGCCCTGCAAAAGAAGGTGCATGAAGTTCGCGCCGACATCGGTATCGCGCTGGATGGCGATGCCGACCGCGTCATCATCGTGGACGAGCGCGGCCAGATCGTTGATGGCGACCAGTTGATGGCAACGATTGCCGCCAGCTGGGCCGATGACAATATTTTGCGTGGCGGCGGTATCGTGGCCACCGTCATGTCCAACCTGGGCCTCGAGCGCTTCCTGGATGACAAGGGTCTGACGCTTGCGCGCACCAAGGTGGGCGACCGTTACGTGGTCGAGCACATGCGCAACAATGATTTCAACGTGGGCGGCGAGCAGTCGGGCCATATCGTTCTGTCGGATTACGGCACGACCGGCGACGGGCTGGTGGCAGCACTTCAGGTTCTGGCACGCGTCAAGCGTTCCGGCCTCACGGTCAGCGAAGTCTGCCGCAAGTTCGAGCCGGTGCCGCAATTGCTGAAGAACGTTCGTGTTTCCGGTGGTAAGCCGCTGGAAAATCCGGTGGTCAAGCAGGCCATTGCCGACGCCGAATCTGCGCTTGCCAACAATGGCCGTCTGGTCATCCGACCGTCTGGCACAGAACCGCTTATCCGCGTTATGGCGGAAGGTGACGATAGCGCGCAGGTCGAGCGCATCGTCAACGATCTCGTCGGTGTGATATCGAACGCCAAGACGGCGGCTTGATAATAAATCTATGAAATTCCAGGCCAGCAGAGATGCTGGCCTTTTCTTTGGTGTGTCAGGATGCCAGCGCTTCGGAGGCTCTGGCCGTGGCCTCGGTACAGAGGAAATCGGCGATGTCGTTCTCTCCCATCGGGCGGGAGAAGAAATATCCCTGCACCAAATTGGCGCCGAGATTTCGGATGACCGCCATCTGCTCGGCGGTTTCAACGCCTTCGACAATCGTGTCCAGCCCCATCTCGCGGCTGAGGATCAGAACGGATTTGACGATCTTGTAGCTGGCGGGATTGCTCTGCACTTCGTGTACGAAGCTGTGGTCGATCTTGATCTTGGTGAGCGGCAGCGAATGGAGCGATGTCAGGCTGGAATATCCGGTGCCGAAATCATCCAGGGAAATACCGCATCCGATTTGTCTCAGCATCTCCACCGATTGCCGCGCCTGACGCGTATCGTGGATAAAGGCCGTTTCGGTGATTTCGAGATCAAGGCGCGATGCGGGAAAACCACTGGTCTCGATGATGGCGATAATGCCAATGACAGCGTCCGAGCTGTTCAAATCCTGCGCCGATAGATTGAACGACAACCGGATATCGCCCGGCCATCTGATGGCCGCTTCGAGTGCTTTTTTCAGGAGCGGGCGCGTGAGACTGCCAATGATGCCAGCGCGTTCAGCAATGGGGATGAACAGACCAGGTGAGATCTGGCCCAGATAGGGGCTGTTCCAGCGCGCCAGGGCCTCGAAGCCTGTCGTTCTATGCTGCGCGATATCGACGATTGGCTGAAAGACGGTGGAGAGCTCGGCGGTGAGGTCTGCCTGCTTCAGCGTCTGTTCTATGCGCGCATCGCGGTGAATTTCTGCCACGTGCTGCTCGGTGAAAAGCGTGCTGTTGCCGCGCTTTCGCCGTTTGCCGTTGTAAAGCGCGTAATCGGCACGGTCGAACAGTTCTTCGGGCGAGGAAGCCAAATCCGGGAAAACGGCGATGCCAATGGAGCCGGAGATCATGATCGTGGCATCGGGAAGGTCGAAGGGTGAGCGTAGTTGGTCGCACATGCGATTGCCATCGCCAACGATGTCGTGGTCATCGGCCACATCCGAGATGACAAAGGCGAACTCGTCGCCGCCCAGACGCGACAGGAACATGTCCGAGGCTGAGAAAAGCCAACCGAGACGATTGCTCACGTCCACCAGCAGTCTGTCGCCGGTCGAGTGTCCGTAGAGATCATTGACGGGTTTGAAGCCGTCTAGATCGATTACGCCGACTGCCAGCCGTTGGTTCCCGGCTTTTGCGTTTTCAAAGGCTTCCGCCAGATGATGGAAGAAAGCCCGGCGGTTTGGCAGCCCCGTCAGGCTATCGATATTGGCCAGCCGAAGGTTCTCGTTGCTGAGCGCTTCCGTTTGCTGTTGCGCGATGATCATTCGTTCGAAATTGCCGTAATTCACCATCAGCACAGCCAGCATGCCAAAGCTGACCAAGAGAACATTGATGGCAATCGCGATGAATGTAGGCTGGCTGGAAGTGGCAAAGAACACGATGAAGGTGCCATTGACGATGACCGCGACGACAAAGGCCGCAGAGCGCACATGCATGAGGCAGAAGATGCAGGAAATGACCGTGATGGCCATGTAAAAGGCGATGTGGGATTGCTGATAGGCATTGCCGTAAGGGTACAGAAGAAGAGACCAGAGCGTAAAGGCACTGGCAATGACGATGGCAAGGCGCTGCGTTCTTTTCAATGCCGAGAGCGCCTCGCTGGCTGGCGGGCTGTGATCACGCGATTTCCACCAGAAGAGAACCCTGACGATGCTGACCAATGTAAAAAACGAGGGGACGACCACTGTCAATGAAAGCGGAGCGACGGATAGATGCGTGGCTGCGAGTGCCCATGTACTCGAAATAAGAATGAAGTACATCATCGGCATCTGTCTGCAGAAAGCGCGATACTTGGCTTTCAGCAATTCAGGGTTATGATCTGGAATTCGCAGAAATTCGAGAATGTGGTTCAACGTCGTGCCCAAAAGGTAAGAAATTCTCAGCAGATTTGACAACGTTTCCTTGGAAACGGGGCGTTTCGGTCCGGAGATGGATATTCGAAGAACAGCCCGTCACGGCTGGCCTCAGATCTTGCCGTATCATGTGGTTTACGTAGTCTATACTGACGATATCTCGTCAATGTTGAAATAGACGCAAAAATATTAGCTAACGAAACATTATTATATATAAATATTCATTCTCATAAAAATTGCGGCAAACGACCATATGCCCGCAATGCGCGCGTTTGCTGGGTTGTCGTGCAAGTATGGTCGTGCACTTCAGTCAATATTCAACCGTCTCATTAATAATCGGGACATGGTTATCTCCAATATTAAGAGTGATTTAACCATTTTCCTTCAGATTTCATACATGAAGAATTTAACAGGTATGCCGCGCAGGTCGCCTCTACCTTTTATGGAGCCGCAATCATGAAGAAGAGTCTGATCGGTATTGTTGCCGCTTTGATGGCATGCCACACTGCCTTCGCCGCTGACGTCTACCAAGAGCCGCCACCGGCATTTGTCGATCAGGCACCTGAAGTCGCTGTTCAGGAAGCCAGCGGCTGGTACCTTCGTGGTGATGTTGGATATTCGTTCAACAAATCGCGTAGCTTCGAGTTTAGCCGCGCTGCTGGCGGAACAAACACCCTGATCCGCTCCTCCAGAACCGATGCGGATGACAGTTTCCTCTTCGGCGCGGGTGCTGGTTATCAGATCAACAATTACCTGCGTACAGACCTGACGTTCGACTACATGGCGAAATCGGACTTTCGCGGTCAAGCAAGTGCGGCAGGCGGTGGCGTCGATAATTTCCGCTCGTCCCTGCGTGCCTACAGCTTGTTGGCCAACGCCTATGTCGATCTAGGAACATACGGTCGCATCACCCCTTATCTGGGTGCAGGTATCGGTGGAGCGCATGTGAAATGGGATACTGTCAAACTGGACAGCGGTTGCTGCGAGTTTGAAGGTAAGGGCGATTGGCGCTTTGCCTATGCATTGATGGCCGGCGCATCCATTGACGTGACATGCAATCTCAAGGCCGACGTTGGTTATCGCTTCCGTCAAATCGGCAGCGGTGAAATGTTTGGTGGTCGTGGTGCTGTCAGCTCAGGACACGACAAGGGTTTGACATCGCATGAAGTTCGCCTTGGTGGCCGCTACGTCTTCAACGGTTGCGATACGGCACAGTATATTCCGCCAGCCGATATTCCGCTTCAGCCAGCCGTTTACAAATAAGCGTCACGCTTTGGATTTATAAATGACCGCCCGTATCCACGATGGATGCGGGCGGTTTTGCTTTTGGGTGATGTTCCACATCATGCCGCAGATGGAGCAGGTTTCTTGTCGCTTGCGACACATTCCACTTGACGGCGAGAGCTGAGACAAATAGCAACGCTGTCAGGACACTCCACCCTAACGTGGAGCGCCTATCTGGAAGGATAGTCAAATGACAGATATAATGAAGCCGGACACCCGTCCGGGCAATACGCATTTCTCTTCTGGTCCCTGCTCGAAGCGCCCCGGTTGGTCGCTCGAAGCTCTCGCTGATGCGCCGCTCGGTCGCTCGCATCGCGCCAAGGTTGGCAAAGCCAAGCTCAAGCAGGCCATCGATCTCACCCGCGAAGTCCTGAACGTTCCTGCCGATTATCGCATCGGTATCGTTCCCGCATCCGACACCGGCGCCGTTGAAATGGCTCTGTGGTCGCTGCTTGGCGAACGCGGCGTCGACATGGTTGCGTGGGAAAGCTTCGGTGCCGGTTGGGTGACCGATGTCGTCAAGCAGCTGAAGCTGAAGGACGTGCGCAGAGTAGAAGCCGACTACGGCGTTCTGCCTGACCTTTCCACCATCGATTTCGACCGTGACGTGGTCTTTACCTGGAACGGCACCACATCGGGTGTTCGCGTTCCAAACGCCGATTTCATTCCTGCTGATCGCAAGGGTCTGACCATCTGCGATGCGACATCTGCCGCATTTGCGCAGGACATGGACTTCTCCAAGCTCGACGTCGTGACCTTCTCCTGGCAGAAGGTTCTGGGCGGCGAGGGCGGCCACGGCGTCATCATTCTGTCGCCACGCGCTGTCGAGCGTCTGACGACTTATGTACCGGCTTGGCCTTTGCCGAAGATTTTCCGCATGACATCCGGCGGCAAGCTGATCGAAGGCATCTTCACCGGCGAAACCATCAACACGCCGTCCATGTTGTGCGTCGAAGACTATATCGATGCGCTGCTGTGGGCGAAGAACCTCGGTGGTCTGAACGCCCTCATGGCCCGTGCGGATGCCAATGCGAAAGTTATCTTCGACTTCGTGGCCGAACATAACTGGATCGCCAATCTGGCTGTTGTTGACGAAACGCGTTCCAACACGTCAGTTTGCCTCAAGATCGTCTGCAAGGATGTTGCCGCTCTTGATACTGCAGCCCAAGCCGATTTCGCCAAGGGCATGGTTGCCCTTCTCGAAAAGGAAAACGTCGCGCTGGACATCGGTGCGTACCGCGATGCTCCATCCGGTCTTCGCATTTGGGCCGGTGCTACCATCGAGACAGCTGATATGAAGGCTGTCATGCCTTGGCTGAAGTGGGCATTCGAAACGCAGAAGGCTGCGACCTTCAAGGCTGCCGCCTGATTGATTCCGGCCCTGCCACGGCAGGGCCGCTCATGCCTCATTCTCAAGAATAAACCCATTTTCAAGGAGCCCACACCATGGCACCTCGCGTACTCGTATCTGACGAACTGTCGGAAACCGCCGTCCAGATTTTCCGTGATCGCGGCGTAGACGTTGATTTCCAGCCGAAGCTTGGCAAGGATAAGGACAAGCTGGCCGAAATCATCGGCAACTACGATGGCTTGGCCATCCGTTCCGCCACCAAGGCAACGGAAAAGCTGATCGAAGCCGCCACCAACCTCAAGGTCATCGGTCGCGCCGGTATCGGCGTCGATAACGTGGATATTCCAGCCGCGTCGCGCCGCGGCATCATCGTGATGAACACGCCCTTCGGCAACTCCATCACGACGGCCGAACATGCCATTGCGCTGATGTTCGCCGTTGCCCGCCAGCTTCCTGCAGCGGATGCTTCCACGCAGGCTGGCAAGTGGGAAAAATCCAAGTTTATGGGTGTCGAAATCACCGGCAAGACGCTGGGCGTCATCGGTGCGGGCAACATCGGCGGCATCGTGTGCTCGCGCGCCATCGGCCTCAAGATGAACGTCCTGGCCTATGACCCCTTCCTCTCGCCAGAGCGCGCGCAGGAAATGGGTGTGACCAAGGTCGAGTTGGACGAATTGCTCGCCCAGGCCGATTTCATCACGCTGCACGTACCGATGACCGACAAGACACGCGGCATTCTGGGCGCTGAAAACCTTGCAAAGACCAAGCCCGGCGTCCGCATCATCAACTGCGCCCGTGGCGGTCTGGTGGATGAGGCAGCGCTCGCCGACGCCATCAAGTCCGGCCATGTCGCTGGTGCCGGTTTCGACGTGTTCGAAGTCGAGCCTGCGACCGAAAGCCCGCTGTTTGGCCTGCCAAACGTGGTTTGCACGCCACACCTTGGCGCCTCCACAACGGAAGCTCAGGAAAACGTGGCGCTTCAGGTTGCCGAACAGATGTCGGATTACCTCGTCAAGGGTGCGGTTTCCAACGCCATCAACATGCCGTCGATCACGGCTGACGAAGCTCCACGCTTGAAGCCCTTCATCAAGCTGGCGGACGTTCTCGGCTCCTTCGTCGGTCAGGTACAGGAAAGCGCCACCAAGGAAATCGAAATCCTCTATGATGGCGCCACCGCCAACATGAACACCAAGGCGCTGACATCGGCACTGCTGGCCGGTCTCATCCGCCCACAGGTGGCTGACGTCAACATGGTTTCCGCGCCTGTCATGATCAAGGAAAAGGGTATCATCCTTTCCGAAATCAAGCGCGACAAGACCGGCGTTTACGACGGCTTCATCAAGCTGACCGTGAAGACCGAAAATCAGGTTCGCTCTGTTGCCGGTACGGTGTTTTCGGATGGCAAGGCGCGCTTCATCCAGATCAAGAACATCAACATGGATGCCGATGTCGGTCAGCACATGATCTACATCACCAACACCGACGTTCCCGGCATGATCGGCTTCATGGGGATCACTTTGGGTGAGGCGGGTGTCAACATCGCCAACTTCCAGCTAGGCCGTGAAAAGGAAAGCGGCGATGCCATCGCGCTTCTTTATGTCGATGGTCCTGTGTCCGAGGACGTGTTGGACAAGTTGCGCGCCAACCCGGCCATCCGTCAGGTCAAGTCGCTGTCCTTCAATATCGACTGAGCTGATTTCAGTCATTTCGGTGATAGAATCACCCGGTACAGGAGAAATCCTGTGCCGGGTTTTTTGTGTTTATGGTCAGATGTTTATCTATGGTTGCATATCACGAAAATTTTTATACTATTCCCCTAAAAATGATGATCCATAGTTGCTATATCGACGTTCAAGAGCCGCTCAATGGGAGGGCGGTGCAACAGGAGAAGACGATGTTTGCTGCCATAAGGCGCTTTAGGGGTTTGTTTGCGGTTGCCGCGCTGGGCATCGCCGTTTCATTCATTGCCGTGGATATGGCCGAGGCCAGACGCGCGAGCGGTGGATTTGGCAGCCGTGGCACGCGGACCTTTTCTGCGCCACCGACAACCAACACGGCTCCTGGCCAGTCTGCGCCGATTAACCGCAGCATGACACCGAACACCAACCAGGCGACACAGCCCGGCGCAGCGCAGCCCGCACGTCCAAACGCGCAGGCACCGCAGCAGAGCCGTGGTATGTTCGGTGGCATGATGGGTGGTCTCATGGGCGGCTTGCTGATGGGTGGTCTGTTCGGCATGCTCATGGGCGGTGGCTTTGGCGGCATGGCCGGTTTCTTCGGCCTGTTGATCCAGGGTCTTCTTATTGGCGGTCTCATTATGCTGGCCATGCGTTTCTTCGCATCGCGACGTCAGGGCAAGCCAGCCTTTGGTGGTGCAGCGGGCAACGGTTCGGCGCGCAATGATTATTCCGCGCCGCAGACCAATCATGGTTCGACGGGTGGGTTCAAAATCCCCCAGATGGGCTCCAAGGCGGGCGCCGTTGCAGGTGCATCGGCTGCTGCCGCGTCTTCGGCACCCAAGGCGGTACCGCATGAAAATGCGGTTTCGCAAGGCGACGAGATCGGCGTAACACCGGTTGATCTGGAAACTTTCCAGAAGACGCTGCAAAACGTTCAGGCTGCCTACGCCGCTGAAGATTACGGCACGCTGCGCAAGCTGACCACGCCAGAGGCCATGTCCTATCTGGCCGAGGAACTGAGCGACAACGCCACCAGCGGCGTGAAGAACGACGTTCGGGATGTGACGCTGTTGCAGGGAGACGTTGCCGAGGCCTGGCATGAAGAGGGCAAGGATTACGCCACCGTCGCGATGCGCTACTCCGCCATCGACGTCATGCGTGACCGCAACACCGGCAAGATCGTTCAGGGCAACGAACACGAGCCGGAAGAATCAGTCGAGCTGTGGACGTTCGTCCGCAACGGCCAGGCGGAATGGCAGGTTGCCGCGATCCAGGAAGCTGCCTGATCGTCTTTAAACAATCTCGCGGGAATTGTGGCTGGTGCAGACTGTGTTCTGCACCAGCCTTCTCTTTTGCGAACGCCTTGCAGGGCAGGGCGTGTGGCCTTTTGGTCGCCAAGCCTTTGTTGTTGCTCGCCGCAGTTCATCCACGCAATCACCTTTTTCTATTCATATAACGTTCAGTCAAATCCGTCTAACCAAGGGCGGAACACAGCAATGTGAAACTGACGCGAGCATCAAAACGCGTTTTTTGGCGGAACCGGATCTTGAAAACCGCGTTCACGATCCAAGTTCGGATGGTACCCCAAGAACCATCCACTCAATCGGATCAGGCAACCTTTGCTCGTAAGGTTCCTGCGAGTACGGAGAGCAAGCACGATGAAACGCTTCGACCTGATCGATGGAATGCGCGGATATTTCCTCGTCTTCATGCTTATCAACCACCTCGTTTTTGCAGGCGGTCTATGGCTGATGGAAATCAACCATAGACAGCTTGCATTCGTTGAAGACGCGCAAGGTTTCGTGTTCCTGTCTGGCCTGCTGATCGGCATGGTCTATGCGCGCAAGATGATGAAGTACGGTTATGAAGCCGGTCGCGATATGATCTGGAGCCGTGCGCTAGAGCTCTACAAATATGCGATGGGGCTCGTCATCGCGGTGCTCTTCGCGCGCATGGTCATCCCTCATGCGCCTTACATCTGGTACAACTGGCTCGGCATGACATCGTTTGACGATCCGCTGCGTCTGGCTGCAATCGCCACCTTCCTGTTCCAGCCAACCTTCATGGATATCCTGCCGCAGTATATCGTTTACATGATCTTTGCGCCGCTGCTGGTGAAGCTCTGCCTTGACGGCAAGTGGGCCTATGTCATGGCCGGTTCGCTGCTGGTGTGGATGGCAGGTCAGCTCGGTTTGCAGCAGCTGTTCACCACGCCCGTCAACGAACTCGTCAAGGGTGCCGATGAGCAGGGGATTCGCGTCAGCTTCAATCTGTTCGGCTGGCAGTTGGTGTTCTATTCGGCACTGGTCATGGGCGCTATGACGGCGCAGAACAAAATCGCCTGGACGAAGATTTTCTCGCCGGAGCGTAGCTGGATTCCCAAGGCCGCGCTTTTGGTCTGCCTGTTCTTCGTGCCCTTGCGTATCGCAACGGCCTGGAACCTGATGCCGGAATTCATGCTAGGCAAGTTCTCGACAATGGAAATCCGTGCCGACTTTGGCCCCGTTTACCTCATTAACTTCCTGGCCGTTGCCGTTGGCTTGACCTGGTTGCTGATTGCAGGTCCAAAGCATCACAATCCGCTGGTTCAGAAGGCCGCAGCTGCCGTCATCTGGGTCCTGTCGCTGAAGTTCCTTCAGCTTCTGGGTCGCCACTCGCTTCAGGTCTATGTCTGGCACGTGGCTATCGTTTACGGCATCTACTATCTCGATGGCCGCACCGCAGAGTTGACGCAGTTCGAAAAGACCATCATTGCGCTGGTGGGCGTTGCGATGCTTGCTCTTCCTGCCCTGTGGCGTGAGCGGGACAAGTGGATCGGCAGCGGCCAGAAGACAGCTGGCGCCTAAGGCTCACACAATCTGATTTTCCAATCGGTAGAGGGCGGCCCTGTCGCCCTCTACTTGCGTGTTGGCGCATTTGTTTCTATATGCAGGCCTGAAAAATCTGGCTTAATGCTTAGCGGCAAGCTGGATACGACAGGCGGCGGGGCCTTGAACCCCGGTATGACTGACGATTGGAAAACACGTGAACACGCTCGACTTTGATAAGAAGCCGGAAGACACCCGCATTGTCGTCGCCATGTCCGGCGGCGTGGATTCGTCGGTGGTTGCAGGCATTCTCAAGCGCGAGGGTTATGATGTCCTCGGCATTACCCTTCAGCTCTATGACCATGGCGCTGCCGTCCACCGCGCGGGCTCCTGCTGCGCAGGACAGGACATCGATGATGCGCGTCGCGTTTGCGAGACGCTCGGTATTCCCCATTATGTGCTGGATTACGAAGCCCGCTTTCGCGAGACAGTGATCAACCCATTCGCAGAAGCTTACGCCATGGGCGAAACGCCGGTGCCTTGTGTTGCGTGCAACCAGACGGTCAAGTTTGCCGATCTCCTCGCTACCGCGCAGGAACTGGGAGCCGATGCGCTGGCGACCGGCCACTACATTCGCTCGCGGCTCAACCCCGTGCCCGGCCATCCCAACCGCCGCGCGCTCTATCGCCCCATCGATAGCGACCGCGACCAAAGCTGGTTCCTGTTTGCCACCACGCAGGAGCAGATCGATTATCTGCGGTTTCCGCTGGGCGGTCTCTCCAAGGCTGAAACGCGAGAGCTTGCTGAAGAGATGGGCCTCGTCGTTGCCAAGAAGGCCGACAGCCAGGACATCTGTTTCGTACCGCAGGGCAAATACACCGATATCATCAACAAGCTGAAGCCGAATGCCGCGCTGGTGGGCGATATCGTCCATCTCGATGGCCGCGTGCTCGGCCGTCATGATGGCATCGTCCACTACACCATCGGCCAGCGCCGTGGCATTGGTGTCGCCACTGGTGAGCCACTTTACGTCGTGCACCTCGATGCCCGTGGCCGCCGCGTTGTCGTTGGCCCACGCGAGGCGCTGGAGACCCACCGCGTTTATCTCCGTGACATGAACTGGCTGGGCGACAACGCGCTTCTGGACGACGCCCGTCACGGCTTTCCCTGCTTTGCCAAAGTCCGCTCCACACGCCCCCCCGGCGAGGCTATGTTGCATGCCGACGACCGAGGCATTTATGTCGATCTCGCCATCGCTGAGGCCGGTGTCGCGCCGGGCCAGGCCTGCGTCCTCTACTCCGCCCCCGGCGCAGACGCTCGCGTTTATGGCGGCGGCTTCATCGAGCGCTCGGAACGCTCGCCAGACGCTGAAGCCTCGCTGAAAGCGCTGTTGCAAAACCCTGTTGCAGCCTGAAACCATTCAGGTTTTTGTCACAAGGCAGAAACCATCCTTTTTGCGCATCTTGCGCTTGACACCAAAGGGAGCGGCACCTTATAAGCCGCTCATCCTGATGGACGGACAGCTACAAAACTGTCACGTCCCTCTGTGGCGGGGTAGCTCAGGTGGTTAGAGCAGCGGAATCATAATCCGCGTGTCGGGGGTTCAAGTCCCTCTCCCGCTACCATTATTTTCTAAATTGGTTTTATTTTTTGGTTTGTTGCTACGGCGAATGCTGTTGCATTTGCTCACGGCACGACACAAATCTTCAATCAAAAAGGCCGCCTTGGTAGGCGACCTGATTTTGGATCTTGCTTATCACAGGTATTACGCTCGGCATGAGACGAGACGTGTGCCTATGGCTGGTAATTAAAGACCGGCGCGCGGATAACGGTCGCGTTCCTTGGCGATCTGGTCGGCGTTGTATGGGTCGAGGGTGTCGTCGAACTGCTTCCAGCCTTCCTGATTGTAGGCTGTGCGGCGTTCTGCTGGGTCGACCCAGTTGGAGCGTTGCAGGATGGCTTCGGCTTCAGGAACCATAGCTTCATCGACACGGGCGGTGACAATGGTGCCGCCGCGGCGAACGCCTTCAGCGTAGACATGTGCGTCTTCTTCAGACACGCCAGAACCCGTCAGCGCGCCGACGATACCGCCTGCTGCGCCACCGGCAACGGCACCGGCTACAGCGCCTGCGGCTGTGGCTGCGAGCCAGCCGGCAGCGACGACAGGGCCGACGCCTGGAATGGCCATCAGCCCGAGGCCTGTCAGAAGACCACCTGCGCCGCCGACGACCGCGCCAATGCCGGCACCTGTGCCAGCGCCTTCGGCGGCCTTTGAATCATCATTGTCGTGGTGATGTTCGTTGCCGTGGTTGTTTGAGACGATGCTGATGTCGCCTGAGGGTACGCCATGTGCTTCAAGGGCGTTGACCGCAGCACGTGCGTCGGAATGGTCGTCGAATAGTCCAGTTACAGTCTTCATGATTTCGTCCTCAAATTGGTTTTGGTTACTTCGCGACGACGTTGCCCTGATAGTCCAAGGCGACAGAAACGGTCTTGCCGTCCTTCATGCCTGATGCCATCCAGATGCCCTTGTCGTTCTTCATGAGGTCCTTGACGCCTGAAACGCCGGATTCTTCCATGCGCGTCTTGGCCTGATCTTCGGTAAAGCTATTGGCGCCTTCAACGGGAGCAGGCGCATTGTTTGCGCCAGGCGTGGCAACGGCTGGTGTGCTGCCATCAGCTGTCGGTGCAGGGGTGGTCTGGGCCATAGCGGAAAAAGCGGACGCGCTAAGCAGCGCTGCCGCAAGAATGATCTTGTTCATGGTGGTTTCCTCTCATGCGGGCCAGTCTCTGCGGCTCCGTGGTAGGCTAACCCGGTCGGGAGTCATTCGTTCCATATTCGTCATATAAAATGAAATGTGCTCGCCACAGTCACGGGGTGCAACGATGTCGCTTTGGCGCCGTTATCTGTCCTTCAATTACGGAGGGTGCGGCCATGCCACGTCATGTATTCTGGAAAGGTCATTTGCGCCTTTCTCTCGTCACCGCAGCGGTTTCGCTGACCCCCGCAACGACCGAAAGCGGCAAGGTTCGCTTCCACGTTCTCAACCGCAACACCGGAAACCGCGTCGAAAGTGTCTATGCCGACAGCACGACGCATCGGCGTGTGGCAGACAAGAACCAGGTCAAGGGGTTTGCCAAAGAAGATGGCAGTTTCGTTCTGCTGGAAGATGACGAGATCGATGAAGTCGGGCTGGAAAGCACCCGCACGATCGATGTGCAGACCTTCGTGCCCAAGGATTCCATCGACTGGATCTGGTATGATCGCCCGCATTTTCTAAAGCCGGAAGACAAGATCGGTGCCGAGGCCTTTGGCGTGATCCGTGAGGCGATGAAGGCCAATGACGTGGCTGGCATTGCGCGGCTCGTTCTTTACCGTCGCGAACATGCCGTTCTGCTCGAGCCAGCCGGCAAGGGCATCATCCTTTGGACGTTGCGATATGCGGATGAGGTGCGCGAGGGCATCGACACGCTGGAGCCGAAAAAGAAGATGGACACCGAGCTTTTGTCCATGATGGAAAAGCGGATCGAGAAGAACACCACCGCCTGGAAGCCAGCGATCGTTCAGGACACGGTTCAAAAGAAGATCAAGTCGCTGCTGAAATCCAAGGAGAAGGACAAGGCGCCTGCACCGCGCAAATCCGAAGCGACGAAGAAGACCGGTGGTAATGTCATCAACATCATGGATGCGCTGAAGAAAAGCCTCGCTTCGGAGAAACGAGGCTAAGCCTTTTCGTTTTAGGGGAGTGGCCGGGCTGCGTCGAAAAACCCGTCCCATGGGTCGTTTTTCAATGCCGCCAGCCGGTTGGCGATGTTGCTGACCGTGAAGTAATCCGGGCCGATCTCGTTGGAAAGCTCTGCCCAACTGACGGGCATGGATATGGCAGCACCCGGTCTTGCCCGTGTGGAGTAGGGGGCGACTGCAGTATTGCCGCGGCCATTGCGCAGATAATCGATGAAGATGCGGCCGTTGCGCTTGGCCTTGGTCGACACTGCGACGAATGTGTCGGGTTCGCTCTTGGCCATATCCGTTGCCATGGCTTTGGCAAAACTCTTGACCTTCGCCCAGCTTGCCTGCGGTTTCAGCGGGCTGACCACGTGAAGGCCCTTGCCGCCGGAGGTCTTGACGAAGGCTGCCAGGCCCACATGTTCGAAGCGTTGCTTGAGGTTTTCGGCGGCCGAAATGATCTCCTCCCAGCTGACATCCTCGCCGGGATCGAGATCCATCGTGATCATATCCGGCTTTTCGAAACTTCTGACCGTCGCGCCCCAGAGGTGAATTTCAAGCAATGCCGATTGCACCAGCGCCATCAGCCCGTCGAAATCCGTGATGCGGATCAAGGGTTCGCCCTGCTTGTCCTTGGGATCGGCGATCTTGCTCACAGCACGGTTCATACCCCGCCAGGGATGTTTTTGAAAGAAATGCGGGCCTTCTATGCCATCGGGGCAGCGCATCAGCGAGAGCGGGCGATCAACGATATAGGGTGCCATCAGGTGCCAGACCTGCGCATAGTAATCGGCAATGCCTTCTTTCGTCACGCCGTCCTTCGGCCAATAGAGCCTGTCGGGATGAGTAAAGGTCACGCTGGTTTTGGGGACGGGTTTCGCCGTGCTTTTGGGGTCCTCGCGCTTGATCTCCGATACGTGCTTGTCATCGCGCAGACCCCGAAAGGATGCATGGCGCAGGTTGCCATCTGCCGACCATGCGCGAAACTCCACTTCAGCCACGCGCTCCGGCTTGACGAAGACGAGATCGCGTTTGGCAAGAGCGGTCAGCTTGTCCGCAAAGGGGCTGGTCTTGCTGGTGAGCGGGCTCAAGGTCTTGAAAAGGTTTTCCGCGACGTCTGCTGTGAAGCCGGTGCCGACGCGACCGACATGGTGCAAACCGTCTTCATCATAGACACCGACAGCAAGGGAGCCGATCGCCTGATCGGACGTGGATGAGACGGTGAAGCCGCCGATGACGAATTCCTGGCGGCTGGAGCATTTGGATTTGACCCATTGGCCCTTGCGACCGGATTGATATTTGCTGTCCCGCAGCTTGGAGATGACGCCTTCGAGGCTGAGGCGGCAGGCGTGATCCAAGATCATCTCGCCGCTTTCGCCAAAGTGCTCGCTGTATCGCAAAAGGGGATTGTCGGAGGGGATGAGCTTTTCCAGCAGATGTTTGCGATCGATCAGCCCCGCATTCTGCAAATCGTGACCATCGAGGTGGAGAAGGTCGAAGGCATAATAACGAAAACGGTCGGTCCGGCCTTCGCTCAAATCATGCTGCAAAGCGGAGAAGTCCGACGCGCCATTGTCGCGCTCAACGACGATTTCACCATCCAGCAGCGCGGTTTCCACCGGTAGGGCAGCAAAGGATTTCGCGACATCGGTCCCGAATTTCTCCGTCCAGTCCAGGCCGCTGCGCGTCAAAAGGGTGACGGTGCCATTGTCGATGCGGACCTGAATGCGGTAGCCATCGAATTTGATTTCGTGCAGCCACCGATCTCCGGCGGGTGGTTTGGGCTTCAGACTGGCGAGCGCAGGCTGAACGAAATCCGGCAGCTTTGCCTTGCGCGCGCCTTTTGGAAAATCATGGGCCTGTTTTTCGGCAGGAGCTTGGGTCTTTGTGCGTTTGCCAACCGGTTTGGAATTCCAGGTATCCTCAGGTTTTTGAGCGATCGCCTTGATGCTGCGGCCGGATTTTACCGAATCGGGCTTTTCGTCCAGAATATCGACGTCGTCTTTCGTGCGGGCTTCCTCGTCTTCCACTTTGATGAGTAGCCAGTTCTCGCGCTTTTCCTCCGGCTTGCCGTGCATGCGCACCAGATGCCAGCGTCCTCGCAGCTTTTCGCCTTCAAGCTCGAATTCCAGGTGGCCTTTCTTGTAACCCTTTTTCGCGTCACCCACCGGATGCCACGTGCCCTTGTCCCACAGAACGACAGTACCGCCGCCATATTGGCCCTTCGGGATAACGCCCTCGAATTCGCCATAGCTCAGCGGGTGGTCTTCGACGTGAACGGCCAGCCGCTTGTCGTCGGGATTGAGGCTCGGACCACGCGTGACGGCCCAGCTTTTGAGAACGCCATCCATTTCCAGACGGAAATCATAATGCAGCCGTCTTGCATCGTGTTTCTGGACGACGAAGGAATGTCCCTCGCTCTTTTCCTGCTCGCCTTGTGGTTCGGGGGTCTGATCGAAGCGGCGTTTGGCGTTGTAGGTTTGCAGACCCATGATCAGCTCGCTTTTTTCGTTGCGGCCTTTGCGGCGGGCTTTTTGGTCGTTTTCTTCGGCAGCGCCTTTTCATTGTCTGCACTGCGACGCAGGGCTTCCTTCAGATCGACGACGTTGTCGCGTTTTTCCGGCTGCGCCTTCTTGATGGCGCGACCGTCGATCTTGGCCTGTACCAGCTCCGCCAGCGCATCGTTGTATCGGTCGGGATAGGCGGAAGGGTCGAACGTGCCTGCGCGCTTGCGGATGATGTGGCTCGCGAGGTCCAGCATCTCGTCATCGAATGTGATGTCCGGCACCGACTTGAAGGTCGTGCTTTGTGAGCGAACCTCGTAGTCGAAGTTGAGTGTGGTTGCGATGAGAGTCTTTTCGTGGGGGCGGATGATGAGAATACGGTTGCGACGAAATAGAACAGCCTCGGCGAGCGCTGCCACGTTCTGGCGCTGCATGGCCTTCGCCAGCAGCGTCAGTGCCTCCTCGCCCTCCGGATCGGTCGCGGCGAGAAAATAGGGCCTGTCGAAATAGAGTTTGTCGATATCGGCGCAGGCGATGAAGTTTTCGATGTGAATGACCTTGTCACTGTCGGGCATGAGTGCGGCGATCTCATCACCTTCAACGATCACGTGGTCACCATTATCAAGCTCGAAACCTCGGACTTGATCGTCCTTCTCCACCTGCTCGCCGGTGTCGCTATCGACATATTGCCGCTCGACGCGGTTTCCGGTCTTTCGGTTGACGATGTTGAAGGAGATTTTTTCCGATGAAGACAGCGCCGAGTAGAGACCGACCTCGCAAGCGAAATCGGCGAATTTGATGTGGCCTTTCCAGCTGGCGCGTCTTGTCACGGGCGTGCACCTTGCTGGCTTGAGGCGAGACGCAACTGTTCGACGGATTTGTCGATTGTCTGCATGTCGTGCGACGTGACGACCGGAATGGGGTCGGATGCCATGGCTTCCAGCACTTCAGGTGAAAGCCCACCGTTATGGATGACCCATTCCATAGCCTCGCGGGTTTCGCGTTCGGCGCGGAGTTGCGCATGAAGCGCGAGGATCAGGCGGTCGCGCACATCATAGGTCTTGTGGCCGGTTTTCGTTTGCGTTTGCGCCATGGCGTCCCTTCCTCAATCCGCATGCCCTGGGCAAATCGGTTACTCTGCCGACTTTGTACCGTCTCAGCGAATGCTAAACTAACGCTGGCACGGCTTGCCTCGTTCCACATCGCTGGACAATCAGAGCGAGTCCTTTTGTATCAGGGAATATCGGCGGCACTGCTCGCAGACGTAATGTAAAGTATCGTCCGGGGATTTGGACAACGGAAAAATTATGAGGAAAAATGGACGATACATTTGCCAAGTATCGTTTGCCGAAATAAAATAATTCCACTCACGTCAAAAGCGACAACGGCGATGATAAACGCGCATGTCTTTATGGTCTTGGAAAATTTTGAATATTTTTTGTCACAATGATATTTTTAGATTTGAAATCGATTTGGTTTCAAGGGGTTAACCTAAGTGATGGGTGTGGGGCATAATTTGTCGTTTTTGGGAACGAAATCCGGCCTGCGGAATTATGCTCCAGGGTCTAAGACGTGGGGACTGTTTTGAATTTTATCGGCGGCGGGGAATGCGGGAATTTGTTCCGCGATTTTGCTTGGGACAAAAGTCCCCTTGGCCTGCCAGACGCGTGGCCTGTTGAGCTTCAAACACTCGTCAACGTGATGCTGGGATCACTTCAGCCGATGTTGCTGGTCTGGGGGCCTGAGCAGACGACGCTTTATAATGACGGTTATGCCGTCATGTGTGGCAACCGACACCCTGCGGCCTTCGGGCGTCCGTTTCGCACGCTGTGGTACGATATCTGGGATGGCGTCGAGCCCATCATATCGGCGGCCTATGCCGGGCAGGGAACGTCGATGGACGACATCGAATTCATCATGCACCGCAAGGGTTATCCTGAAGAAACGCATTTCTCGTTTTCTTACACGCCCGTCCGCGACCGTGACGGTGTGGTGCTGGGAATGTTCTGTGCATGCTCTGAAATCACCAGCGAAATCAAGCTGCGGCGCGAAGAGAAAAACCAGCAGGAAAAGCTGCTTCAGATTTTTGAAATGTCGCCCGCGGGGATCGCGACGCTGAGCGGTCCTAACCACGTGTTTGAATTTGCCAATGAAGAATATTATTCGATGATCGGTGTGGGCCGTGACATCATCGGAAAACCGGTGGCCGAGGCCGTATCGGAAGTCGTGCGTCAGGGGTTCATCGATCTCCTCGACAATGTCTACCAGACCGGCAATCCGTTTTCGGCCCGTGCAGTGCCTGTTGAACTCAACCGTGGACCATCCGGTGAACAGCAAAAGCGCATGATCGATCTTGTCTATCAGGCGATGCGCTCTTCAAACGGTGAAACCATCGGCATTCTGGTGCAAGCGCAGGACGTGACCGAACGCCTTGCTGAACAGAAGCACCGTGAACTGATATCCCACGAACTCGGCCATCGCCTGAAAAACCAGTTGGCCATGGTGCAGGCGATCGCGTCCCAGACGCTTCGCACTGCCAAGGATGTATTATCCGCAAGACGAACCTTGTCCGACCGCATCGCCGTGCTCAGCGCAGCCCATGACACCGTCATCCAGGGCGGGCTGGGCACCTCGGAAGTTCACAAGCTGGTCAACCAGATGTTGGAGGTTCACGATGATCCGATGGCGTCCCGATTTACAGTGACGGGGCCGAAGCTGCGTGTCGGTTCAAGGCCGTCGCTTTCGCTTTCGCTCATCCTGCACGAGCTTGCGACCAATGCCGTGAAGTATGGAGCGCTGTCTGTGTCGGAAGGACGGGTGGATATTCGCTGGAATGTCGTGACGGAACACCCGGAGCGGTTCGAGCTCGTATGGACCGAGACGGGTGGGCCGATCGTGAACGCGCCGGAGCGAGAAGGCTCCGGCTCGCGCCTCATCAAGGCGGGGCTTGCCGGTGCGAATGACAGCCGTGTCGACATCGTCTATGACGCAAACGGCGTGTGCTGCCATATCTCGGCAGAGCTGGTCAGTTTCCAGCAGGAGCATTAGTCGTCATGCAACCGCAACCACAGCTTCTCGTTGTCGAGGATGACGGTCTGATCCGGCTTGACCTTGTCGATATGGTTTCGGACCTCGGCTGCTTCGCTTATGAGGCGTCCACCGCAGACCAGGCGGTCAAATTGTTGGAGGACAAGAATTCGATCACCGCAATTTTGACCGATATCGACATGCCCGGCGCCATCAATGGGCTTGGGCTGGCGAATGTGGCGCATCGACGCTGGCCGCATATCAAGGTGGTGGTGATTTCGGGGCGGTATAATCCAGCTGAAGGCATCCTGCCGCCTGGCGCGATATTTCTGACCAAGCCGGTGTCCCAGAACAGTGTGGAAAAGGCGCTGTCGGATATCGGTCTTTTTTTATGAGCGAATTTCAGCCCGCTCGGTAAAAAGGTAACAGCTTCCGAGCATTTTCCTGCTCAGATGAAATAATCGTTGAAAATTCGTTAAAATCAGATTCGACATATGATTCGATGCGGTATAGAACATAAGCGTTCAGTGAAATGAACTTCAGCACTTGGCATGTCTTGGGAGGATGAGCCTTGTCATATGTCGCTTTTCAACGCGTGGGGGCGCAGTTGTCGCCTCAACAGGTCACGGACCTGCAGACTATATTCGATGGCGTATGTTTCGAGTGCCTTGAAGACCGCAGCAGTAAAGTCGCCAATGAATGTGCAGCCGTTCTGATCAGAAGTGCCCAAAGGGGCATTCTCGACCACGAGATGCTGCGTGACATTGGAAAAGCGGTTCTCAGACGTCATTGATCACAACTGATACGAATGGTGCAAGCGCCCGGTTACCCGGGCGCTTTTGTTTGTGTCAGGCTTTTTCTTGAACATGTGCTTCCAAAAACCACAGTGATTTATCCAGATCGCGCGAAGCGGCGGTGAAGATATCGGCCGTGTTGGCGTCGCCTGCATCGTCGGCTTCATCGATGGATTTGCGGATGAGGTTCGCCACGTCGCCGTATCGTTCGATCAGTTCATCAAGATGGTCATGGATTTTGAAAATATCGGTTGGATAGGCCTTGAGCTTCGACGTCGAGGCAACCGACTGGACGCTTCCGAGTGCCGTTCCACCCAGCTGAACAGCGCGCTCTGCAATCGTGTCGCTGTGCTTGTCGAGCGAGGTGCGGAATTTATCCAGCAGCTCATGGATCGCGATAAATTGTGGGCCCTTGAGGTTCCAGTGCGCCTGCTTGGTGACCAGAGACAGGTCGATGACGGAGGCCAGCGCCTCATTCAGAAGTCCGATGACTGTTGCTTTTGCATTGGAGGGTAAATCGTTTCTGGTCTTATGGGTTCTCATTTTCTTCTCCTGAAACACCGCTCGTTACTTTATTGTTTTGGGACGTTCGAGAAAGCAACGAGTGGGAGCGTCAGTCGTTCCAAAATCTATCGGTGTAGAAAATATTTCGCGTGCGGCTTATCTGTCGGGTGGCACATCGCTCATGATCACGCGGTTCAGGAGGATGAGAGAGCGGTCTGGCGCGATGCGATAGGTCTCGTAAGCCCGGCGCCCGTCTCCCATGCTGAAGTCGTGGCTCAGAGTGCTGCCAATAGGAGATTTGGTCAGCTTCGTTCTCGGTTGCCCGCCATAGGTGATGCTGCCGGGAATGGGTTCGACAGCGGGCGATGCGGTCGTGCAGGATGCGAGCGCAAGGGCACATAGGAGGGCGAGTTTGTTCATCTTGGTCTCCTCGATTTCGACTTCGTCATACAACCATAACCGACCAGCGTCTTTTGCGTTCCGGGCATAAAAAAGCCCCGCATCCTTTCGAATGCGGGGCAGGGTCCTTGGGAGGATCGTTTTTTAGTCTTCGTTGGCAGCCAGCTGCGTCAGCACCTGTCCACGACCGCGAATGCGCATGATCAGTGGGATCAAGAAGGCGGCAGCCGCGACAACAAACAGGCCCACGGCAATCCACGAGGTGAAGAGAACCGAAGGGTCACCCTGACCGATGGCGAGTGCGCGGCGCAATTGCTGTTCTGCCAGTGGCCCGAGGATGAGGCCGACGACGGCAGGCGCAATCGGGTAGCCGAAGATGCGCATGACGTAGCCGAGGATACCGAAGGCCAGGAGCATGCCCAGTTCGAAGACCGATGGGTTGGCGCCGATGGTGCCGAGCGTCGCAAACAGCAGGATGCCCGCATAGAGCCACGGCTTTGGAATGGTCAGCAGCTTTACCCACAGGCCGATCAGCGGCAGGTTGAGAACCAGCAGCATGAGATTGGCGATGAAGAGGCTGGCGATCAGGCCCCAGACGAGCTGCGGATTTGTCGCAAACAGAAGCGGGCCGGGCTGAAGGCCGAACTGCTGGAAACCTGCGAGCATGATGGCGGCGGTTGCCGTGGTCGGCAGACCCAGCGTCAGTAGCGGCACAAGCGTACCGGCAGCGGATGCATTGTTGGCCGCCTCAGGACCGGCAACGCCTTCGATGGCGCCGTGGCCAAACTCTTCCGGGTGCTTCGACAAGCGCTTTTCCGTGGCGTAGGACAGGAAGGTGCCGATTTCTGCACCGCCCGCTGGCATCGCGCCAATAGGGAAGCCGATCAAGGTGCCGCGCAGCCATGGCTTCCAGGAGCGTGCCCAATCCTGCGCGCTCATCCAGACCGAACCCTTGACCGCTTCGACCTTCTCGTCACCGCTTTGTCCCTGCGCCACGATGAACAGGGTTTCGCCGATGGCGAACATGGCAACGGCGAGCGTTGTCACCTCCACGCCGTCGAGCAGATCGGGAATGCCGAAGCTCATGCGTGTCTGGCCGGTCAACTGGTCGATGCCGACGATGGCGAGCGTAAAGCCGATGAAGAGGGAGGTGAGGCCGCGCAGTGCCGAATCACCGAAGGCGGACGACACGGTAACGAAGGCCAGCACCATCAGCGCGAAATATTCGCGTGGGCCGAAGACCAAGGCCAGCTTGACGATGTAGGGCGCGACGAAAGCCAAAGCGATGGTGGCGATGAGGCCAGCCACGAAGGAGCCGATGGCGGCGGTGGCCAGCGCCGGTCCGCCACGTCCCGCGCGGGCCATCTTGTTGCCCTCCAGTGCTGTGACGATGGAGGCGCTTTCACCGGGTGTGTTCAGTAGGATCGAGGTTGTCGAGCCGCCATACATGCCGCCGTAATAGATACCGGCAAACATGATGAGCGATCCGGCTGGATCGAGCTGGTAGGTGACGGGCAGAAGCAGCGCAACGGTCAGTGCCGGGCCAATGCCGGGCAGAACGCCCACGGCAGTGCCGAGCGTAACGCCGATCAGTGCGTAAAGAAGGTTCATCGGTTGCGCAGCAACCGCGATGCCTTGCAGCAGAAAATCAAAAGTGCTCATGGACAGTTGTCCCCCTGTCGGGTGAAGCCCTTGCTGCGCTTAAAATGCGGGCGCCAAGGCTTCATGTCTTGTTGTTTATCGAGTGGATCGGCCGTCAGAAGAACAGCCGCTCCAAGGGTCCAGCGGGCAGCGACAGTTGCAACAGCTGCGCAAAGATCACCCAGATGATGAAGCTGAAAACGATACCGATGGGGATCGAATACCAGAGCTTGCGTTTGCCAAAGGCGCGCGCGGTAAACGCAAAGAGCAGGCCGGTGGCAATCGAAAAGCCAGCGACGTTCAGCAGAAGCATCTGCGCGGCAAGACCGGCGATGACCCAGAAGACAGGTCCCATTTCCTGTTTGTCACGGGCCGGAAACTCATTGCGCCACGCTTCGAACCCGGTCCAGATCGCAAGTCCGACAAGACAGAAGGCAATGGCGTAAGGAACGGTGGCCGGGCCGACCGGAGAATAACCGGTGACACTGGCAAGCCGTGCCGAATCCCAGAAAATCACGGCGGCAACGATCACCAGAAAAACGGCGATGCCGAACGCCGCCCAATCAGGGCGGCGCTTTGTGGGTTGGGAAGGGGATGAACCCTGGCTCATTTTACCAGTCCGATGTCTTTGAGGATGGCTTCAGTCGAGGCGGTGTCCTTTGCAAGCTGTTCCTTGAAAGCGTCACCGGCAAGATAGGTGTCCATCCAGCCCTTGGTCTTCAGCGTTTCCTGCCACTTGGCAGACTTCGCCAGTTTTTCGACATCGGCGCTGACGGCCTTTTCCTGCTCAGGCGTCAGGCCTGGAGGGGCTGCAACCATGCGCCAGTTCTGGATCACGACGTCGAGGCCGCTTTCCTTGAGCGTCGGTGCTTCGATGCCTTCAATCTTGGCTTCGCTGGAGATGGCGAGAAGACGAACGGTTCCGGCCTTCACCTGGCTTTCGAATTCGCCATAGCTGGAAATACCGGCGGTTACCTGCGCGCCGAGAATAGAGGCCAGCGCCTCACCGCCGCCGGAGTAAGCGATATAGTTGATCTTGGTTGGATCAACGCCAGCAGCCTTGGCAATCAGGCCCGCCGTGATGTGGTCGGTGCCGCCAGCCGAACCGCCGCCCCAGGATACGCTGCCCGGGTCTTTCTTGAGCTGCTCGATGAGCTGGCCGATGTTCTCAAGCGGCGAAGATGCTGGAACGACGATGACTTCGTATTCACCCGTCAAACGCGCAATCGGCGTGACGTCCTTCAGAGTAACGGGTGCCTTGTTGGTGAGGATCGCGCCCACCATGACGTAGCCGCCGACGATCAGAGCGTTGGGATTGCCCTTCTGCTGGCTTGCGAACTGTGCAAGGCCGATGGTGCCGCCAGCGCCGGGAACGTTTTGAACCTGAACGCGCTTGGAAATGCCGTCTTCCTGCAGAACGGTCTGCAACGAACGCGCCGTTTGGTCCCAGCCGCCGCCAGGGTTGGCCGGTGCGATGATGGTGTAATCGGCTGCTGCCGCTGGAAGTGCCATTGCGCCTGCGAGAAGCGAAGCGATGAGAAAATGCTTCAAAGTGAACCCTCCTTGTATGCCGTTTCGGCATGTTGTTGTGATCGCGGAAGGGGCGCGCACGGACGACATCAAGGGTGGCAAACCAGCGACCCGAACCATCTGTCCTGTGAGACTTATCCTCCCGCTTCTTCAGTCCGCCTCCACGGATGAACCAAGAACTGCACAGCACCATAGAAAGCTGTCATCTAACTGACGCTTGGCAATTCCTCAGCACATTTACTGTCTATTAATTTTTGAAAAACGTCTACTGGGCGCGCAAAGCTTCGTTCCAGCGCTCAATGATGCGGGCTCGCTTGACCTGATCGAGATAGACCATCAGCCCCGGACTGACCGGTACAGGCCGCAATTGCGCGCCGTGGATGGCCTGCATCATGTTGGCCGTGTTGTCGCCCGCCACGTCAGGGCTGACGGCGGGGATCTGCAACTGCCGCGCCATGATGGTCTGTCCCTCCTTCGACATGAAGAATTCCAGATAGCGGCGACCCAGTTCTGCATTTTTCGCTGCCTGCGGCACCAGCCCGATGCGCGACATGACGACGGTATAGTCCTTCGGCAGCACGATGCCGACATCGGGGTGGCGCGATGCCCAATCCGCTGCATAGGAGCCGAGGATGTTGTAGCCCAGCACGAAACGGCCATCGGAGATGCGTTCCAGGATGGCGGAACTGGTGGAATACACCTTCACGCCTGCCGTTCCCATGCTCTTGATGACGTTCCAGATATCGCCGAATTGTTCCTGATCCCGCGACATGAAGAGAAAGCCGACGCCGGAGCGCTCTATGTCGTAGGTCGCGATGCGCCCGTGGACCTCTTTGGCGTGCCGCTCCAGATAATCCACGAATTCTGCCCGGCTGGCCGGGGGCTTTTCGGTCTGGAAACTCGGCTTATGGTAGACGAAGACGGCGGGCTCGAAGGTCAGCGCATAGGCCGTGTTGCGCCAGTTTGCCCATGCGGGCCAGCGCGCGCTCATTGGCAGATCGGAGCGCTGAGCGTAACCGTCATTGCTGAGTTTGACCTGAAGATCCATGGCGGAGGAAAAGGCGAAATCGGCGGTTTTTTCACCCGCATCCGTTTCGCGCACGATGCGATCGTAAATCTCCCCCGTCAGCATGTCCTCGTAGGAAACAGCCACATCCGGGTTCGCCTTCTGGAAGCCTTCGATCATCGGTGTGGCAAGCGGCTCGTCGAGCGAAGAGTAGACCACGAGCGTTTCCGCATCCGCCTTGCCGGAAAGGGCAGGAAAAAGCATCTGCTGCGCCTGCAAACAGGTGGCGGCAGTCAGGAAAAGACAGAGAGACAGAAGAATACGCATGGAAAAGATCATGCCGCAGCGCCTTGCCATTCACAAGACGGAAAGGCTTGGATAGTTTCAAAGCCAAATGGAGGATTACTGGCGTTGAGAATTCTGCTGGTGGAGGACAATCAGGTTCTGTCGGAAGGCCTTTCTGCGCTTTTGCGGGGAAGCGGCTATGCCGTGGACGTGGTGTCCGATGGCGCGTCCGCCTCTGCCGCCATCGCCGCTGAAAATTTCGATCTCGTGATTCTCGATCTCAACCTGCCGGAAATGGACGGCATAGACGTGTTGCGTTCCATGCGCGCCCGTCAGGACAAGGCGGCGGTGTTGATCCTCACCGCCCGCGGTTCGCCGGAGGAGCGGGTAAAGGGGCTCGATCTCGGTGCCGACGATTACATGACCAAGCCTTTCGACATCAATGAATTCGAGGCGCGGGTACGGGTGCTGCTGCGCCGCAATGCCGGGCTGCGCTCTTCGCTCGCCAGCTTCGGTAACGTCTCCTTCGACCTCACCTCGCGCACATTTTCCGCCGAAGGGCATCCGCTCGACATTCCCGCACGCGAGGTGGCGCTGCTGGAAGTGCTGTTCATGCGCGCCGGAAAAGTGGTGGCAAAGGAAGCCATCGTGCAGTCTTTGACCGGCTTCGATGACGAGCTTTCCGGCAATGCCATCGAGCAATATGTCAGCCGTCTGCGCAAACGTCTGGGGCCTCACGGGCTGACGGTGAAGACGGCGCGGGGCATAGGCTATTACCTCGAAAAACTGCCGGAGACCGCGCAATGAGGCAGGCCGCCTATTCGCTGCGGCGGCGCCTGCTGGGCTGGCTTCTCATTTCCACGGCCATCATCGGCTGCATCGCGCTGGCCGATACCTATCGTGAGGCCATCAACACTGCCAACATCGTCTCCGACCGTGTGCTCTCCGGCTCTGCCTTGGCAATTGCCGAGCGGGTCGTGGTGTCTGAAAACGGTTCGCTGGAGGTGGACATTCCCTACGTGGCGCTGGAAATGCTGACATCTGCTGCGCAGGACAGGGTATTTTACCGGGTGGATGGTCCAAACGGCCAGTTTCTGACCGGCTATCAAAATCTGCCCTCGGTGGACAAGGCGCGCAGCGACGCACCGATTTTCATCGACGCAGAATTTCGTGGCGAGCCCATTCGTGTCGCGGCGATCGAGCGTTTTGCATCGACGGGCGTCAACTCTGTGCCGTTTACCGTGACGGTGGCAGAGACCACGATTGCCCGTAGCCGCCTGGCGCAGGCGATCATTATTCGCTCCGCGCTTCGCCTTCTGTTCATGATCATCGGTGCGGCTATTATCGTGTGGATTGCGGTGACGATTTCACTGCGCCCACTGTATCGGCTCAGCGAAGCCATCGATGAACGCAGCCCCAACGATCTGCATCCGATCCGCCAATCCGTGCCGGTGGAAGTCGAGAACCTCGTGGAAACGGTGAATTCCTTCATGGTGCGGCTGCAATCGGCGCTGGATGCGCTACGGCATTTTACGGGGAATGCCAGCCATCAGTTGAGAACGCCGCTTGCGATTATTCGCACGCAGTTGGCGCTCTCGGCACGCGCTTCGACCTTGCAGGAGGCACAGGCAGCTGCTCACAAGGGCGACGCTTCTGTCGCACATGCAGAGCATATTCTGGCGCAACTGCTGCGCATGGCCAATATTGATGCTGCCGGTTCTGGAGAGAAGCAAAGCCTTGTCGACGTCGATCTCGTCTCGCTGGCGCAATCCGTCACGGCTGACTACGTGCCTGCCGCCGCAGATGCTGGCATCGACCTTGGTTTCGAACAGGTGGAGACGGCGAGCATTCCGGCAGAACCGCTTTTGCTGGGCGAGTTGCTGGGCAATCTCATCAGCAACGCCATTGCCTATGCCGGACGCGGTGCGGAGGTAACGGTGAGGGTGGGAAAAGTTCAAGGCTCGGCGTTTATCGAGGTGGAAGATAACGGTCCGGGAATTTCTGCGGAAAAAAGAGACGTCGTACGGCAGCGCTTCGCCAGAGGCGATGGGAATGCGGCACCCGGCGCAGGACTTGGCCTCGCAATTGTCGAAGAGATTGCTGCACTGTTTAACGGGCAATTGTCTCTTGAAGACGGCACGTCTGGAAAAGGTCTGAAAGCCACCGTGCGTTTTTCGTGAAGCGGCGCATGAGCGCCGCTTCGTTGGTCGAAAGCGATGTTACTCGTTAATCTTGTCGATCAGCTGCATCATGATGTCCGAACAAGCCTTCATCGGCTCGTCATCGGCGCATTTGATGTCGATCTTGGTTTCGCCCTGCTCCAGGCGGAAATGCGCGCCCTTAGAAGGTGGCGGAGGCGGTGGTGGCATCATCATGCGATCACGCGGGCCGCCTTCTCGTGGACCGCCCTCTTTAGGACCCCAATGGCCGGGTGGTGGCGGTGGAGGAGGGGCATCGGCTCTTGGCCCAGCACCCGGAGGTGGTGGAGGAGGCGGTGGCGCATCAGCCTGTTGGCCCGCATCTGGCGCGCCGCCTGGAGGCGGTGGTGGTGGCTGCTGGGCAAACGTAGACCCTGCCGCTAGGAACAGCGCGGCACCGGCAATAATCAGCTTTTTCATGAGGGAGACCTCTGTGTTTGACAATGTGAAAACAACGGTCAGTCAGGCGGTCGGTTGCTCCCCAGCGAAAATAAAGTTCAAGATTCTCATCGGTAAAAAATTACCCCATCCGCTCCGATGCATAACTCCCGGGGCTTGGCGGGAAGACCACCGTACGATTGCCGTTGATGAAGGTGCGGTGGTGGATGTGGGCGTGGATGGCGCGGGCTAGGACCTGGCTTTCGACATCGCGGCCGAGCGACACGTAATCTTCCGCTGATTGCGCGTGGGTGACGCGGACCGTGTCCTGCTCGATGATCGGGCCTTCGTCCAGATCGGCGGTGACGTAATGCGCTGTCGCGCCGATGAGCTTTACGCCGCGCTCGTACGCCTGCTTGTAAGGGTTGGCACCCTTGAAGCTGGGCAGGAAGGAGTGGTGGATGTTGATGATGCGGCCCGACATCTTGCGGCACATCTCGTCCGACAGCACCTGCATGTAACGCGCCAGCACAACCAGTTCAGCACCGCTCGTGTCGATCAGGTCCAGCAGTTGCGCTTCGGCTTTCGGCTTGTTGTCCTTCGTCACCTTGATGTGGTGGAAGGGAATGTCGTGATTGACGACCACCTTCTGGTATTCGAAATGGTTGGAGACGACGCCGACGATATCGATGGGCAGAGCACCGATCTTCCAGCGATAGAGCAGGTCGTTCAGGCAGTGGCCGAAACGGGACACCATCAGTAGTGTCTTGGTCCGCTCGCCATCGCTGTAGATATTAGCGTCCATGCCGAATTCCTTGGCAATGGGCGCAAAGCCAGACTGAATATTGTCCATGCTTTCACCTTCCTCCGAGATGAAGGAGACGCGCATGAAGAATTTGCCGGTTTCGAGGTCATCGAACTGGGAGCTGTCGACGATGTTGCAACCCTTGTCCGCCAGATAACCCGAGATGGCGGCGACGATGCCGCGTTTGGATGTGCAGGCTACGGTCAAAACATAGGTCGTCATCGGCTTCCCCTCATCATGTGTCGCAACGGCCTATAGCGCAGGTCGGGAACGGCGAAAAGCCTCTCGCACTGAACCAAGGCCTTGAATGGATAGGGCATGTTGGGAGGGGCAAGCCATGCCGGAAGCGACATCGGATGTTCAAAGGAAAAGCCGCTACCGAAATTAAAGGTAGCGGCTGAGTTTTCGTCAGGAGAGGAAGCTGTCGCGCAGCGCTTCGAATTTCGAAAGCTGGTTGGCCAGCAGTTCCTTGTTTTCGTCGCGGCGCACGAACAGCTTGAACATGGCGCTGCCACCGGCATTCATGAACCAGACGGACAGTGACCGGCGACCATGGAACGTGCGGTCCACGAAGGTGATCGTCGCGCAATTGTCTTTCTTGATGTGCCCGCCAATGGGGCTGTCACCATGAATGTTGAACCAGCCATGTCCTTCCGTTCCCTCCGGCAGGTGGCCGGGAACTTCGAAGACGATGTCCGGCGTCTGCACGATCATCAGAACTTCGCCCCAGCTGCGTAGCTCGTTCCAGATATCGATGAACTTCTCGGCGGGCGCGGAGACGGCGGCACCGTGCGGCAGAACGGCCAGCACGTCAGCCGGTGTCACGCCAGCAGTTGCCGCAATGGCTTCCACCACGCCATCGGGTTTTTCGGCAAGCGCTGCCCTTGCGCGCTCGGCAATGGACGTGTCGCTCATGCCTGGGCTGCCACGGGCAGGTCTTCGCCGTTCTGGCCCTCGTGAATGATCACGTCGAAGCCTTCGAAATGCGGTCCTGAGAGATACTCGACCTTGCCGCGATTGTTGCCGGCATTGGCGTGAGCCGCGCGGAACTGTTCGGATTTCGTCCAGGCGGTGAAATCGTCTTTGGTGGCCCAGACGGTGTGGGATGCGTAAAGCGTGTGGTCGTCCGCTTTCGCGCCCTTCAGCATGTGAAACTCGACATAGCCCGGCATTTCGGCGAGGTGACGCTTGCGCTCGCGCCAGATGGTCTCAAACGCTTCTTCAAAGCCCGGCACGACACGGAACCGGTTCATGGCAATAAACATGGATAGTCTCCCTTTCAGTTCTGGCACCAGTGTTGGCACCGCTGCCCCTGGGGACGGAGATATTAAAGATAACAAAAATAGTCAACTTATCGGATTGTGCGGTTTATAAAGATGTGTAATTAACTCAACTTATATGGCGTGCAGGCTGTAGCGCGCCGCATTGTTTCAGGATTATGCCATGCCGCTTTCACTTCGTTCCCTCATCATCAGTGCCATTGTTCCCGTTTCGCTGGCGCTCTCTCCCGTTGCCGCCAGCGCCTCCGATCAGGGTAACCCGCAGGCGAAGCGCATCGTGGCGGTAGGTGGGACGATCACCGAAATTCTCTACGCGCTGGGTGCGGGAGACCGCATCGTGGCGCGTGACTCGACCAGCAGCTTTCCGGCGGAAGCACTGACGAAGCCGGATATAGGCTATATGCGCGCGCTGTCGTCGGAAGGCATTTTGTCGCAAAAGCCCGATCTCATTCTGTCAGAAGACGGCGCCGGTCCTGCCGACGTGATCGGCATTCTGAAAGCCAGCGAAGTTCCGATGGTGACGGTCGACACGCCGCCGCTGCCGAGCGCTATTGCGAAGAAAATCGAGGATGTCGGCGCAGCGGTCGGCCTTTCGGACAAGGCCAAGGGTCTGGCCGATGAGGTGGACAAGGGCCTTGCAGCGCTGGCCAGCGACGTTGCCACTGTCGGGACTAAGAAAAAGCGCGTGCTGTTCGTTCTGTCCACCGCTGGTGGTCGCATTATGGCGGCGGGCAAGGATACGGAAGCGGCTGCGATCATCGAAATGGCCGGTGGTATCAATGCGGCCCAGGAGATTACCGGCTACAAGCCGTTGACGGACGAGGCCGTGATTGCGGCAGCTCCCGATGTGGTCTTGACCATGCAGCGCGGCAACCATGCGGAAAATCCCGATCAGGTGTTTGCGCTTCCTGCCTTCCAGTCCACCCCGGCTGCGGCGTCCAAGTCGCTGATCAGCATGGATGGCCTTTATCTCATCGGTTTCGGTCCACGCACCCCTGCGGCAGGACGCGAACTTGCCGCCAAGCTTTACCCTGAAATCGTGAAGCCATGAGCGTCGCAGTGGTGAGCCAGGGCGCGGGTCCCATAGCAGGAGACCGTTCTCGCAAGGGTGCCATCACGATTGTTGCACTCGTTGCGGTTCTGGTTTTTGCCTGCTTTGTCTCTCTGGCCAGCGGCCCGACGGGCGTGGGGCTGCATGAACTCTGGCTCTATTTTACCGGACACGCCGATACCATGGATGCACGCGACCGGGTTATCCTTCAGGCCGTGCGCCTGCCGCGCACCGGTCTCGGCCTGATGATCGGGGCCGGGCTTGCCGTTTCGGGTGCCATGATGCAGGGACTGTTTCGCAATCCGCTGGCCGATCCCGGCCTGATCGGCATCACATCGGGGGCTGCGCTGTTTGCCGTCGCGGCATTGGTGTTGGGGGGCAGCATGCTGGCACCGCTCGTGCTGTTTTTCGGGGCGCATTTCCTGCCGCTGATGGCGTTTTTTGGTGGTCTGATCAACACGCTGCTGCTCTATCTGATTGCGACCCGCAATGGCTCCACCTCGACCACCGTTCTCGTTCTGGCCGGCATTGCGATTGCAGCGCTCAGCGCCGCATTGATGGGGCTGATGATGTTCGTGGCCGATGACCGGGCGCTACGCGACATCACCTTCTGGAGCCTTGGCTCGCTGGGCGGAGCGACATCGCTGAAAATCTGGACGACGCTGCCGTTTTTCCTCGTCATTCTCGCCAGTATTCCTTTCGTGTCGAAGGGGCTGGATGCGCTGATCCTCGGAGATGCAGTTGCGTTTCACATGGGCATACCGGTGCAGCGCCTGAAGCGCGTCGTCATCGTTGCCGTTGCCGCCGCCTGCGGAGCGAGCGTTGCGGCGGCGGGGTCGATCGGTTTCGTCGGCATCGTGGTGCCGCATCTTCTGCGCCTGGTCATCGGTTCGTCGCACCGGTTTCTGCTTCCTGCCTCTGCCATCGGCGGGGCGGCATTGCTGCTTCTGGCCGACAGTTTCGCGCGCACCGTGGCAGCACCCGCCGAACTGCCCATCGGCGTCGTGACCGCGCTGATCGGTGCGCCGGTCTTCCTGTTTTTGCTGTTGGGCCGTGGCAATGGTCTAGGTCTGAGGAACGTGTCATGATTTCCACGCGTGGTGTTACCGTTACACGATCTGGCCGCCGCTTGCTGGACGATGTCTCCATCAAGCTTTCGCCGGGCACGTTCAGCGTCATTATCGGCCCCAACGGGGCTGGAAAATCCACCCTGATGAAGGTGCTGTCAGGCGAAATGCGGGCGGATACGGGCGCCGTTGCCTATGGCACTGTCGATGTCGGTTTGTTCAAACCGGCGCAGCTTGCGCGTCTGCGGGCCGTGTTGCCGCAAAGCACGGTGCTGTCGTTTCCCTTCACGGCGCTGGAAATCGTGCGCATGGGTGCCGTGGCGCAGGGGTCTCTTCAGCCGGAAGAGCAGGCGAGGGCGGCACTGGCCAAGGTCGGCTTGAGCGGTTTCGAGGGACGGGCTTACAACATGCTTTCGGGTGGGGAGCAGCAGCGCGTCCAGTTCGCGCGTGCGCTTGCGCAAGTGCCGCAGGCCGTCGAGAACGGCGAGGCGAAGGCGCTTTTGCTGGATGAGCCGACCTCGAGCCTCGACCTTGGTCACCAGATTTCCGTGCTGGAAACCGCGCGGGATTTTGCGAAAAGCGGCGGCACGGTGCTGGCTGTTCTGCATGATCTCAATCTCGCGGCGGAATTTGCCGATCAACTTATCGTCATGCACCGCGGCAGAATTACCGCCTGCGGCCCCTCTCACGAAACGATCAACGACGAGACGATTGCGCGGGTCTACGGCATTGGCGGCACCGTGGGTCGCATACCCGCCGGTCACATACCCTATGTGCTACCGCAATCACGCCATCGGTAGAAATGTTCAGGGTTCGGGCCGGGTCGAGACGTAGAGGGCAGCGCCCAGCATGACTGCGGCGACGATAGTCGCACGCAACGCCGTTGGTTCTGTTCCGAACCAGAAGATCGCGTAACTCATTGTCATCAAAGACACGGCTGCGATTTTCGCTTTGCGCGGGACCGCACCTTTTTCCCGCCAGTTGCGCAGCGACGGGCCAAATCTGGGGTGGGAGAGAAGCCATGCCTCCAGCTTCGGTGACGATTTGGAGAAGCACCAGAGCGCGATCAGCAAAAAGGGCGTCGTCGGCAAAATTGGCAGGAAAGCACCGACGATACCGGTGGCAACCATGAGCCAGCCAAGACAGAGATAAAGGATGCGCATGTGTGCCGGTATCATGAGTTTTGATGTCAGGATAGTGGGAAAGCCGTAGCGCCGAGGCTTGGGTGATTATCTGCCATGCGCCTTGAAATGGCCTCAAGGGTTGAAACTCTCGGCTCCAGCGGCTATCTGCCTGCCCCGATGCCTGCGGCATAAGCAGGACACCACGAAGCAGGAAGAAGGAAACACCATGGCCAAACTTATCCACTCTATGGTCCGGGTGCTGGACGAGAAGCGTTCGGTGGGTTTTTACAATCAGGTTTTCGGTCTGGAGATCGCGGAGCGTTTCGAGTTCGAGACCTTCACGCTGGTCTATCTCAGCAATGCCGAAGGTGACTTCGAGCTTGAGCTGACGATCAACAAGGGCCGAGAAGTGCCCTACGCGTTGGGCGATGGCTATGGGCACATCGCTGTGAGCGTCGATGATGTGGATGCCGAGCATGCCCGCCTGACCGAATTGGGCCTTGCTGTCGGTAAGATCATCAATGCCGATTATAAAGGCGCGCCGTTTGCGAAATACTTCTTCATTTGCGATCCGGATGGGTACAAGATCGAAGTGCTTCAGCGCGGCGAACGCTTCAAGTAAATAAAGAGGGCTCTCATGGCAGAAGCGGGCGTGAAACTGGACGAAAGCTGGAAACGCGCGCTGTCGACTGAATTCGCCAGCCCTTACATGCAAAAACTGAAAGACTTTCTGCTAGCCGAGAAAAATGCCGGCAAGCATATTTTCCCGAAAGGCGGCGAATATTTTCGCGCGCTTGATCTGACGCCTCTGGATGAGGTGAAGGTGGTCATCCTCGGGCAAGACCCCTATCACGGCGCTGGTCAGGCGCACGGCCTGTGCTTTTCGGTCCAGCCCGGGGTGCGCATCCCGCCCTCGCTTGTCAATATCTACAAGGAATTGCAGAGCGACCTTGGCATAACGCCCGTCAGCCACGGCTTTCTGGAGAGTTGGGCCAAACAGGGCGTTTTGTTGCTCAACAGCGTTCTGACCGTGGAGGAAGCACGTGCGGCCTCGCATCAGGGGCAGGGCTGGGAAAAGTTCACCGATACCATCATTCGCACGGTGAATGACGAGTGCGACGGCGTGGTCTTTCTGCTGTGGGGCTCGTATGCCCAGAAGAAAGCATCATTTGTCGACCAGGCGAAACATCTGGTTTTGAAGTCGCCACATCCGTCGCCACTGTCTGCCCATAACGGCTTTTTCGGAAACCATCATTTTTCGAAAGCAAATGATTTTCTGAAGTCCAGAGGCCGAGAGCCGATCGATTGGCAGTTGCCCGAAAAAGTGTGATCGAACCGAGCAAAAACTGCTTTGCACTTTTCCATTCCCTGATCTAAAGATAACCGGACTGTAATCTGAAGGATTTACGCCGGTGACGCTTCTCTCTGCGCAAACATCTGTCGCTCTTCCCAATCCAGCCGCGATTGTCGATGCCTTCCACGAGCATTTTGCCGAGTATATGACGATGACCCGCGAGGGGGAGGCGTTGCACTTTGAGGCAGATTACGGCAACGGCACGTTCGATGCCGAAGACGGACGTTTTGCAGCACGGATCAATTGCGTTTCGGAAAATGTGCTGCTGTCCGTCAAGGCCATGGTGGCCGAACATATCGTTGAGTTTACCGGCGATACGTCGCTGGACTTCCGCTGGGAGGGCCATGGCTCTGACATGAGAGAGATGCCCAACCTCTTCAGCGGTCGGGTGGTGCGCGCCTATAATCTGACCCCGAAAATGCGCCGCGTGGTGATTGCTATAGACAAGGGTATCGAGCGCCTCCTGAATGGCGGTCTGCATGTCCGTATTCTCATCCTTCCCGACCAGAACCGCGCTCCGGTCTGGCCGCATCTGTCGAAGACGGGCGCGATTGTCTGGGCAAAAGGCGAGGACGAACAGGCGCGACGCGTCTACACCATTCGCTCCGGCAGCATCACGCGCGGCGAGATCGATCTCGATTTCGTCATGCACGAAGGCGACCATATGCCCGGCGCGCATTTCGGTGCAACGGCTGCTGCGGGCGACCTCGTCGGTATCGTCGGTCCCGGTGGTGAACTGCCGGATGCAGACACGTACGTCTTTGGCGGTGACGAGACCGCACTGCCGGTGATGCTGCGCATGGCTGCGGAGATGCCGGCGGGCAAAAAGCTGACCGTCTATGCTGAAATCGACAATCCGCAGGAGCGGCAGGAGATTTCGTCCAAGGCTGACGTCAACTGGAACTGGCTTTATCGCTATGGTCAGGAGGCTGGAACGGCTGGCTTGCTGGAAAAGGCGCTGCGCGCTCACCCATGGTCCGGTTCTGACGGACTGCATGTCTTCGTTGGCTGCGAGAAGGGCGAGGCACGGCTTGTCAAGAGAATGCTGGGTGATGAAGTGCGCCTCCCGAAGACTGCCTTCGTCACCGCTGGTTACTGGGTGAGGGGTGCCAATGACGACCACTGATCGTGGCGTGTCATTTGCTGAACAATTCACCTCATCGTTTCCAAATTGAGAACAATGCGTTCTGAACGTTCCATCTATACGAAAGACCCGATCTGCACCATCTTGAGCCCATGAACGAAGGGCGTCGCTTTTCTGCGAGCCCGCTCAATCCGAGGGATCAAAATGTTGAACCAGATCAAAGGGCTGCACCACGTTACATCGATGGCTGGCAGTGCACGCGGCAACAACCAATTCTTCACCGATACGCTGGGCCTGCGCCGCGTCAAGAAAACCGTCAACTTCGATGCGCCCGATGTTTATCACCTCTATTATGGCGATGAGGTCGGCACGCCTGGCTCCGTCATGACCTACTTTCCGTTTCCACACATCGCGCGTGGCCGTCAGGGCACGGGCGAAGTCGGCACGACACTGTTTTCGGTGCCGGAGGGTTCGCTGGCCTACTGGCAGGACCGTCTGGCCAAGGCCAATGTGGATGGTTTGAAAGCCGATGAAGCCTTTGGCAACAAGCGCCTGCATTTTGCCGGTCCCGATGGCGATGGCTTTGCGCTGGTCGAGATCAAGGACGACGAGCGCGCGCAATGGACCGCAAATGGCGTTGGTGAAGATCAGGCCATCCGGGGTTTTCAGGGTGCTTCGCTGCGCCTTCAGGACGAGGGTGCTACCGCTGAATTGCTGAAGTTCATGGGCTATCAGGAAGTGGACCGTCAGGACGGCGTGCTGCGACTGGGTATGCCCGGCGGCAATGGTGCCGATGTCATCGACATCGAAACCATGCCGAATATCTCGGGTGCGCGTCTCGGTGCCGGTTCGGTTCATCACATCGCCTTTGCTGTCGAAAACCGTCAGACGCAGCTCGAAGTGCGCAAGGCATTGCTGGATACGGGCTATCAGGTAACGCCGGTCATCGACCGCGATTATTTCTGGGCGATCTACTTCCGCACACCCGGCGGCGTACTGTTTGAAGTCGCCACCAACGAGCCGGGTTTCGACCGCGACGAGGACACCGCGAATCTGGGCGAAGCGTTAAAGCTGCCAACACAGCACGAACATCTGCGCGCCACGTTGGAGCAGCATCTGGAACCGCTGGAACAGTGATCGTCACAAAACAAGACAACGCCTGCGGCTTCACGGTCGCGGGCAGTCGTCGGGAGATATTGCCATGAGCAAGGATAGTTATGTTCACAAGGTCCGTGCCGGTGCGCCGGGCCAGCCAGCCTTTTTCGTCTTTCACGGCACCGGGGGCGACGAGAACCAGTTCTTCGACTTCGGCTCTCGTCTTCTACCGAATGCGACGGTCGTCTCGCCCCAGGGTGATGTCTCCGAGCATGGTGCGGCGCGGTTTTTCCGCAGAACGGCCGAAGGCGTCTATGACATGGCAGATCTGGATCGCGCGACCCGGCAAATGGCGGCCTTCGTCACTGCCAACCGCGATTATCACGAGGCTGGCCTCGTCGTTGGTCTGGGTTTTTCCAATGGTGCGAATATTCTGGCCAACATTCTGGTCGAATATCCTGATCTGTTTGATGCCGCGGTGTTGATGCATCCGCTGATCCCGTTCGAGCCGAAGCCAGCGCCCGCCCTTGCGTCTCGACGGGTGCTGATGACGGCAGGCGAACGCGACCCTATCTGCCCGATGCCGTTGACCAATCGTCTGGCGAATTATTTCAGGGCGCAGGGTTGTGAGGTTGAAATGGAATGGCACGCTGGCGGCCATGACATTCGCGGGAACGAAATCGAGGCGGTGAAGGCGTTTCTGGCGCCGTATATTTGATAGCTTCCGTCATGTCGGCCTTGCGCCGGTATGACGGGGAGTGGGCTACGACTAATGCCTACCGATATCCGCAATCCTGCAACTGCTTCTCATAGCGGATAGCCATGTTGGCGGAGCGGCGGGCGGCCTGTTGAATGGCGCGGTTGTTGCGCCAGACGCCGTTCGAATAGCCCGCGTGGCCGGAATAATAAGCGAGATAGAGATTGTAGGGGTCGTTCAGAGCGATGCCGTTCTGGCGGTTGCTCTTGGCGTGGTACCAGCCGACGAAGTGGATGGCGTCGGTGAAATCCGTGCGGCTGGCGTTCCAGCGGCCTGTCTCGCGCTGATAAACCTTCCACGTGCCATCCAGTGCCTGGGCGTAGCCATAAGCGGTGGACTTACGTCCCCAGGGAATGAAGCCGAAGAGCTTGTTGCGCGGCGGGCGGGCATAGGGCTGGAAGCTGGATTCGGTGTAGATAGTGGCCATCATGACGGGCACCGGCACGCCGAACTCACGCTCTGCCGCCTGCGCATCTTTTTTCCAGTTGTTGAACATGCCGTTTCGCTGTTCGAAAATCGCACAGGCATTGGTGATCTGCGACGGAGCCGTCGCGCAGCCAGCCAGAACAGTCAAAAGAAAAACGACGACAAATACGCCACGCATCGCGAAACCTCTCGTTCCGCTCATTACTAAATTGTAAATCTTAACGGTCGGTTTTGAGACAAGGTTAATGCAAATGCGATCTATTAAGGTTTCATTGACAATCAGATGCGGCCCATGGCGCTTGCCATCTGATAGAGCGCCAGTCCCGACGCCGTTCCGGCATTCAAGCTATCGAGTTGCGGCGACTGGGCAATGCGGGCGGTGTGGAAGCGGGACAACACGTCCTGCGGCAGTCCATCCCCCTCGGTGCCGATGACGAGCGCCATTCTAGCCGATGCGGGTATGTCGCGGATTTCCGCAGTGCCCGCCGGGGAAAGGCTCCAGATATCGAAGCCTTCAGTCGCCAGCGTTTCCAGCATGCCAACGGCACTTCCGCCACGATGGTAGGGGACAGATAACACCGAGCCGACGGAGACGCGCAGGGACTTGCGATAGAGCGGATCGCAGCAGGTCGTGTCCATGAACACCGCATCGGCGTAAAAAGCGGCGGCGTTGCGAAACATGGCGCCGAGATTATCATGATTGGAAATGCCGCAACCGGCCAGCACGAGCGAGGTGTCAGGCAATTGCTGGATGGTCGCCGCCAGGTCGTTTTCGCTTGTGCGCTTTCCAATCGCCAGAATACCCCTGTGCAAGTGGAACCCGACGATGGCATCCAGCACCTCGGCCTTCGCCACATAGACCGGCACCTCCGCCGGGAAGGCGCTGATGATGTCGGCGACGCCTGCCAGACGGTTCTCGAGGATCAGAATGCTTTCAGCCGCGAAGTCGCCGCCAGCTCTGTGCGCTGCGGCCAGCATGCGCAGAACGACGGTGCCTTCCACGATAAAGCGGCCCTGCCTGCCGGTCAGGTCACGCTCCTTCACATCACGGAAATCTGCGATACGCGGATCGTCGGCCTGCGTTATCGGGATAAAGGTTCTGATATCAGGCAGATCAACGGGCATCGATGGTAATGTCTGCCACGAAGCGACCGGCCTGCACGTTGAACACCAGCGCCTTGCGCGTGCCATTGGCCAGCCGTCCGTAAAACAGCATGTCGCCACTGGCAAACGAGACGTTTTCGATGGTGAAGCCCTGCGGCAGGCTAGCGGTGGCGGCGACCGGCGCGTCCGAAGGAACGGCGTTCGTTGCTGCGCTTGTCGCGGTCTTGGACGGGCCGACCGCCTTATAGACAACCGCACCGAAGACAGCCATAAGGCTGATAAACATCACGGAGCCCGACACGATCTGCAAACGGATCATCTTGCGGCGAACTTTTTCCATGGCCGGGTCTAACGGCTGGTCGTCCTGTTCGGCTTGCTCGATCTGCGTCATCGGGATCCTTGGATATTGTTGAGTGATCGGAAAATAAGAATGAACGACCCCTTTAAACAAGGCGGAGACGCAAGGAAAGTCCTGATTGCCGGAGACGACGCCGAAGGCCGCCTCGATGCATGGCTGGCAGCCGAGGTCGGTGGCGATCTGTCGCGCAGCCGCATCAAGGCGCTGATCGAGCAGGGCGCAGTTTTTCTCGATGGAAAACCCATCACCGAGCCAAAGAAGAAGGTGCATCCGGGCGACCGCATCGAGATCACCATGCCGGAGCCGGAAGACCCGGAGCCCAAGGGTGAGGATATTCCACTTGACGTTGAGTATGAGGACGAAGACCTCATCGTGCTTTTAAAGCCACCTGGCCTCGTCGTGCATCCCGGTGCCGGCAACTGGACGGGTACGTTGGTCAACGCGCTGATCCACCATTGCGGTGACAGTCTTTCCGGCATCGGAGGGGTCAAGCGCCCCGGCATCGTGCACCGTCTGGACAAGGAAACCAGCGGTGTGATGGTCGTTGCCAAAAACGACAATGCTCATCGCAAGCTGGCCGCACAATTTGCCGACCACGGACGGACCGGGCCGCTGGAGCGTGCCTATAAGGCGATCGTCTGGGGCCGCCCCAAGACCCTGCGCGGTACCATCGATGCGGCTCTGGGGCGCGGAGCCGACCGCACCAAGCGTGCCGTCAAGCGCGAAGACACGGACGATGCGCGCGAGGCCATCACCCACTACGAGGTGGTCGAGCGCTATCATGAAAAGCCGGATGCGACCTGCCTGGCCTCACTGGTGGAGTGTCGTCTCGAAACCGGCCGCACCCATCAGATCCGCGTTCATATGTCCCATATCGGCCATCCGCTGATCGGTGACCCTGAATATGGCGCGGCCTTCCGCACCAAGGCCAATCTGTTGCCGGACGAGGCAAAAGAAGTCGTCAACCGGTTCCCGCGGCAGGCTTTGCATGCCTATCTTCTTGCTTTCGAACACCCCCGCACGGGCGAGGTCATGGAGTTCGAAACGGATATGCCAGACGACATGGAAGAGCTGGCGCAGGCACTTCGAGGCTAAAACTGCCCAAATACAAACACAGTCGCTCTGGGAGACATCGCCTCCCAGAGGAACTTTTGGCGCCGGAAATTTCGGTAAGCATTAAATTACGCTTCCACATTAGTTTATGATAATTACTTAAATAACGATCTATTTTACTGTCTCATTTTCGCTTCAATTAATCCTACTTTTTTGCAATGCAATAAATCGTCCAGTCGAAGTCAGTATTGCCTCTGAAGATACACTACCGAGGATTGAAATCTGCTTTGCAACCTGTTCGTTAGAATGCACAAACCAGGGATTGAGCGCCATGAATGTCAATGACCGTAAATTCATCTTTCATGATCTTCAAAAAATAGAAGGTTATATTGATCCGCCTGACGCTCTTGTCTTTACCTCGCTGCTGCATGCCCAGCAGAAAAGGTCGTTCGAGGGAGGCGTTGCCGAGATCGGTGTGTTCTATGGCCGTTCTTATTTCCTTCTGCGCAAGGCGGTGGGCAATGATGGCCGGGTTCTTGCCGTCGACCTGTTCGACCTCGAAGATGGCGATGGGGAATGCCGCCAGTACGAGCGCTTTCTCGATAACGGCAAGCGGCTCGATCTCAGGGTCGATGAAGACCTCGTCATCAAGGGCGACAGCACTCAGCTCAATCCTGACGTGGTGCTCGAAAAGGTCGGAAAGGTTCGTTTTTTCAGCATTGACGGCGGCCATATGCTGCGCCACGTGCTGGCCGACAGTAAGCTGGCGATGGAGGTTCTGGCCGACCACGGCGTGATTGCCTTTGACGACACGTTCAATCCGCAATGGCCCGAAGTGACCGTCGGTGTCGCTGACTTCCTGCGCGAAACGGGCGACGAATTCAGCGCCTTTTGCATGACGAAATACAAGACCTATGTCTGCCGGCGCGAGTACCACGAGTATTATCAGCAGGTCGTCCTGCAGTCACCGGAATTGCTGGCCTTCGATCACGTGGAAACGGAGTTTCTGGGCTCAAAGGTCACGCGTCTGCATAACCCCATGGGTCGCCGGATGATTTATGAGTTGATGATCCGTTCGGGCTTAACGAATTTTTCGGAACGAATTTATCGTTGATCTGTTTTTAAACCAACATGGAAGCAGGTTATTCGATAACGCGCGTTTGAATTGCGCGCGCTTGAAACGTGAGTTTCCAATACATATTTATCACATGGGTTCGTGCGGGGTCGGAGTTCGACACGCAATTTTGGTTCGCCTGAGACGGGAACCAGCCTGGAACATAGATAAGGGGGTGCTTTATGGCCCGCAACAGTTTGCCTTCGATTACTGCCGGTGAAGCCGGTCTGAACCGATATCTCGATGAAATCCGCAAGTTTCCGATGCTGGAGCCGCAAGAGGAATACATGCTCGGCAAACGTTATGCCGAGCATGGCGACCGTGATGCCGCGCATCGGCTGGTGACGAGCCACCTGCGTCTCGTCGCCAAGATCGCCATGGGTTACCGCGGCTACGGCCTGCCGATCGGCGAAGTCGTATCCGAGGGCAATGTCGGCTTGATGCAGGCCGTCAAGAAGTTCGATCCGGAGCGCGGCTTCCGTCTTGCGACCTATGCGATGTGGTGGATCAAGGCCTCCATTCAGGAATACATTCTGCGCTCCTGGTCGCTGGTGAAGATGGGAACGACCGCCAATCAGAAGCGTCTGTTCTTCAATCTGCGTCGTTTGAAGGGCAAGATTCAGGCCATCGATGAGGGTGATCTGAAGCCCGAGCATGTGACCGAGATTGCGACCAAGCTTCAGGTATCCGAGGAAGAAGTCATCTCCATGAACCGCCGTCTGCACGGCGATGCGTCATTGAACGCGCCGATCCGCGCGGCGGAAGGCGAAGCAGGGCAGTGGCAGGACTGGCTGGTGGATGATCACGAGAGCCAGGAAACCGTGCTCATCCAGCAGGATGAACTAGAGACTCGCCGCCGCATGCTCAGCAAGGCCATGGGGGTGCTGAACGAGCGTGAGCGCCGCATTTTCGAAGCCCGTCGTCTGTCCGAAGACCCGGTGACGCTGGAAGATTTGTCCACCGAGTTCGATATCAGCCGTGAACGCGTTCGCCAGATCGAGGTCCGTGCCTTCGAGAAGGTTCAAGAGGCGGTGCAGAAGGAAGCGCTCGAAGCTGCCAAGGCTTTGCGGGTGGTCGACGCATAAAGCGTGTTCCGACCAACTCTCCGTCACCAATAAAAAAGGCCCCGGATGGATCCACCCGGGGCCTTTTCGTTTGTCTGGCGCTGCTGATGCAGCCCTGATTACTGATTACTGATTGGTGGCAGGTGCAGCGGCACTCCATTCGCGCAGCGCCGTGTCGAAGGCGGCCTTGCCATCGGCACCCTTTTGCAGGGTCAGAAGCGCGCGGCGACCGTTGCGATAGGACACCGGAATGTCGATCCAGTCACGGGTGCGCATCAGTTCCAGATTGGTCTTGAGCGCATCCGGGAAGTCATTCAGCGCGATCATATGAAAATCGTCGGTGATCTTGGCTGGAACCGCAATCAGGGCGTTACCACGATCCTGCTCGGTGCTCTTCATAGCAATGCGCTGAACGCTGTCGATTGCGCCGCCTTCGAAACCGGGACCTACCGAGAAGACGATCTCGACCAGATGGCTGGCGGGCAGGGACGGGTCGGTGTTGCGCTTGAAGGTGATGAGAGCGCTCAGGCCGCGGCCGGGGATGGTGATCTGGCCCTGAACGGTGGACGACGGCTTGCCTTCGGCATCCGCTTCGTTCTGTAGCGACCAGGACACCGTACCTTCGATTGCGGTCGGCACGGTCTGACCGAGAACTTCTTCGTAGAGGAACATGCGGTGACCTGACGCAGCAGCGGCGGCCTGCTGGGCAGGCGCTGCCTGTCCGGCTGGGGGCGTTGCCGTTCCGGCTGCCGCAGGAGGCGTCTGTGCGCCCGCTTCCGGTGCAGCTTCCGTCTGCTGATAAACGGACTGGCCTTCAGCCGTGGCCGGTTGACCATTGGCGCCTGGGCCTGCGCCCTCGTCTTTTTCCGTGCCGTCAGCCAGAAGCCGCTGCGTGAACTTTGTGCCTGTGACAGAGCCATCATCGATCGGCGGGGTGCCCGATGCGGCTGGCTGCTGACCTGTGGTGCCGGTTTGCGCTGGCGGTGTTGTCGTCGCTGGCGTGTTAGCTGGTGCTGACGCCGTTTCGGTCGATGGTGTTGATGTCGTGCTGGTGCCGGTCTGGGCCGACTGTACCAGCCCACCGACCATATCGTTCAGCGTATCGCGATTGACCCACAATGCATAGGCACCGCCTGCGAGCAGAACGACGCCGCACAAGCCTAAAACCATGCCCGCATAGTTGCGTTTCTGCTTTTTCTTGGTCCTGTAAGCAGACGCCGGAATGCCGTCAGCGGAGATGCCGGAATCGAAGTCACTTTTGGTGGCATTACCCGCGTTGGTGCTGGAGGTGCCATCGTAACCGATCAGGTCTTCCAGATCGTCCCAAGGTGTGCGTTCCTTGTCGTCCTTCTTGCCAGCCTGCGGCGCGAAGGGGTCTTCGTCTGCACGGGGTAGGCTCGGACCGTTTTTTGCCGTCAGGTCGAGCGACGTGTCCTGGAAATAGGTCGAGTAATCCTCGACAACGGCCGGAGACTGCTTTTGTGCGTCATTCTTCTGGTCTGGATAACGATTGTCATCATCTGCGAAAGCCGGGGCTTCGCCGAAGTGAACGTCATCGTTGCGCTGATCGGCGCGGGGCTCGTCAGTGGCGACATCCTGATAATAGGGTGAGGGTGCCGAGTAGCTCGCATCATAGGGCTGCGGCGTGTTCTTGTGGAAAACGTCCCTGTCATCGGCATGGTGCACCGGTTCCTGATGAAGGTCTTCCACAGGCTGATGCGCCGGCTCTTCGGTCTGGTGGGCGTAACGCTCTTCTTCCGGCGTGTCCTGTCCAACCCAATTGTGATGGGCGTGGTCTTCATCATCGACGGTGACGGGTGCGGGCTCTGCCTCAGGCTCTGGGGTGTAGCGTGCCTCTTCCGTGGCCGTCGTGAAATAGGTCGGCGCCTCGGGCTCGCGGTGGACGTATTCTTCTACCGGCTCGACATAGCGTTCTTCGGCCTTCGGCTCTTCGTGGTATGTCTCATACGCGACGGGAGCAGGTTCGACCGGCGCATAATGCTGCGGCTCTTCCGGGGCAGGCTCTTCCTCATGGACGCGCTGTTCTTCAGCAACGGTTTCTTCGTAATATGGCGAGGAAACATCCGGTGCTGGCGGGGCGGCAACGGGTACTGCTGCCACGTCGAAATCGTCTTCGTCATCCTCGATGGCGGGAAGCGCCTCGGAATATTCGCCCTCGACTTCGGCGATGGCAGTGTCCAGCTTGAGGATTTGCCGCTTCAGCAGCTCTTCCGGCGGGCGCGGCTTCATGTTTTCAAGCTGGCGCACGACCGCGCTACGCGCCTTGTCGTACACCTTCACCCGGTTTTCGGGGGTATTGTTCGCCAAGCCATCCACGGCCTTGCGAATGACTGCTACAAAATCCGCCATAAGCACTTTCTCGTCGAGGCCAATGACGTTCTGGCCCGATATGGTTTATGAAACTTGATCGCTGAGGACATTAATCCTCAAATGGATCAGTCACAAGTATTGTGTCATCCCGCTCAGGGCTGGTGGAGAGCAGAGCGACAGGCGCCCCGATCAGCTCTTCGACCTGACGGACATATTTGATAGCTTGAGCAGGCAAATCCGCCCATTTACGGGCACCGACGGTGGATTCTTTCCAACCTTCAAGCGTGACGTAGATCGGCTCGACGCGGGCCTGCGCGCCCTGGCTTGCCGGAAGATGGTCGATTTCTTGACCGTCCAGCTTGTAGCCGACGCAAATCTTCAGCTCTTCCAAGCCATCGAGAACGTCTAGTTTGGTCAGCGCAATGCCGGTGATGCCGTTGGTTGCGACGGACTGGCGGACCAGCGCTGCGTCAAACCATCCGCAACGGCGCTTGCGACCTGTCACGGTGCCGAATTCGTGGCCTTTTTCCCCCAGGAACTGGCCGACTTCGTCATGCAGTTCCGTCGGGAAAGGGCCTTCGCCAACGCGGGTCGTGTAAGCCTTGGTGATGCCGAGAATATAACCGAGCGAGCCCGGCCCCATGCCGGAACCAGCCGCTGCCTGTCCGGCCACGGTATTGGACGAGGTCACATAGGGGTATGTGCCGTGGTCGATATCGAGCAGCGAGCCTTGCGCGCCTTCAAACAGAATGCGGGCACCGGCGCGACGCTTCTTGTCGAGCAGCAGCCAGACAGTTTCGCTGAATGGCAGGATCTGATCGGCAACCGATGTCAGTTCCTGCATGATGGTTTCGTGGCTGACTTCGGCTGCACCAAAGCCACGGCGAAGGGCGTTGTGGTGTGTCAGAATGCGGTCGACCTTGGCCGAGAGCGCTTCCGTGTCTTCCAAATCCATGACGCGGATGGCGCGGCGGCCGACCTTGTCTTCATAGGCCGGGCCGATGCCACGACGGGTCGTGCCGATCTTGGTGCCGCTGTTAGAGGCGGCGTCTTCGCGCATGCCGTCCAGTTCGCGGTGCAGGGAGAGGATCAGCGTGGCATTGTCGGCAATGCGCAGGTTCTCAGGCGTGACCTTTACACCCTGAACGTCGAGACGGCCGATTTCGGCAATCAATGCATGCGGATCGACGACGACGCCGTTGCCGATGACGGCAAGCTTGCCCGGGCGCACGACACCGGAAGGCAGAAGCGACAGCTTGTAGCTGACGCCATCGATCACAAGCGTATGACCGGCATTGTGACCACCCTGATAGCGCACGACAACGTCAGCGCGTTCGGATAGCCAGTCTACGATCTTACCCTTGCCTTCATCGCCCCACTGCGAGCCGACCACCACGACATTCGTCATTTCTTGCTTTCCTGCTCCTGGCGTCGAAACGCCCCTAACTCAAACCCGCAAATCTATACTGCGTTGTTTTGCGGAAAGCGACCCTGTTTATGCGCCGAAACCTTGTTTTTCCGGCACAATTCGGTTTGGCGCTGTCTGTTGAAGCGCGATCCGCGCTTGCCGAACGCGAATCGGCGGTGCAGAACAACGGTGGTTGTTGATCTGAAAGTCGAAGATTCCCGTGTCATCCAAAGCCTATCTTGTTTTGATCATCGCCACATTGTGCTGGGGTGGAAACGCCGTGGCGGGAAAAATGGCGGTTGGCCATATCAGCCCCATGGTGCTGACATTTCTCAGATGGACGATCGCGGTGGCGATCATTACAGCGATTTCCTTGCCGCAGCTGGCTCGTGACTGGCCGGTCGTGAAAAAACGTCTGCCATACTTCTTTGCCTTGGGCGCTGTGGGTTACACCTGCTTCAACGCTGCACTCTATACAGCGCTGAAATACACTTCGGCTGTCAATGTCGCGGTCATTCAGGCGGTCATTCCAACGGTGATCTTCGCGTTCAACTTCGCGCTTTTTCGCACCCGTATCTCTGCCGCGCAAATCGTCGGTTTCGTCCTCACCATCAGCGGCGTGTCGCTTCTGGCATCGCATGGCGATCTCTCGTCGCTGCTGGCACTGGAGTTCAACGTTGGAGATGCGATCATGCTGCTCGCGGTTCTGTCCTATGCGATCTACACCGTCATGCTGCGGTGGAAGCCGAAGGTGAACTGGCGCACGCTGATGGCCATTCCGGCGATGGCTGCGATGATATCATCAGTTCCGCTGTTGTTGTGGGAGGTGTCGCAGGACGCGGCAATATGGCCGGATGCCAAGGGATGGATGATTGCGGCCTACACCGCGCTGTTTGCCTCTCTCATCGCGCAGATATTCTTCATCTTGGGCGTCGAGCGCATCGGCCCCAACCGGGCCGGGCTGTTCATCAACCTGATCCCGGTGTTCGGGACCTTTCTCTCCGTGCTGATCCTGGGAGAGACGTTGCATCCCTATCAGATTCTCGCCCTTCTTCTGACGCTGGGTGGGATCGCGGTGGCAGAAAGAAAAAAACCGCCGCTTCCTTGAGGAAACGGCGGCAAGTTGGTCATGATTCGAGAAGGGCTGTAGTTACCGCGCGGCCTGCGACTGATCGAAGCCAGTGAAATACTGATCGAGGGCGGACATGGCCTGCTGGCGGCTGACGTTGATCGTCTCTGCGCTGCTCAATGGCGCGGCAGATGCGACGACTTCCTGTTCGATGGCTGAAAATCCGCGGGCGAAACCGCCGGCGCCTGCCGCATCGGCATGGCTGGAGACAGAGGCGATCACGGTACCACAGATGGCAGCAGCAAAGAGTTTCTTCAGCATTGTCATACCCCGTTTTTGAGCGTCAGCCAGCTTGGTGCCGGTCTTATCCGCGTTATCCTTTTGGCGTCGAATGTTTCGTCCGGGCCAGTGATCACGACATTACATGGCAGTGTTTTCAGGGGATTTAAGCCGATAGCTACAATTTTATCGGTCTTTAATTTTAATGCGATTTATCGCGGTTTTCTCAAAAAAAGCGCCGCAGTAAGCCTAATTTTGCTGCCCGGCCATGATCTCGTGGGCGCGGTTTGCGAGGTTTTTCCGGCCGCTTGTGGCTGACGCGTTGGTAATGACGGAGGGAAGGGTCGAGGTCTCACCCTCCTGGGCGGCCGTCAAGGCGATCATGCGCGCGGCGATTTGGGAAATCTCGTTGCGGATGGCGTCGTCGTTGCCCGTGCCTTTGCCGTTCAGCAGACGTTCGGTCAAAGCAGTTCCCTGATTTCGGATGTCTTCGATTTCGCGTGCAATCTGCTCGGGCGTGACGATTGTCGCACCCAACTGGATCAAGGGCGTCGCAGTCTCAGCCGTGTCGATAGCGGCGCTCTCGCTGTTTCCAGCCATACGATCCTTCAGTCGGGCAACTTCCTGCGCGCGGCGTTCCAGCAGCATCTCGTTGTCGGCGTTGCGCGCAGCTTCGGTGGCCAGCTGTTCTTCGAGCCTTGCGATCTTGCGGCTTTCACGGGTCATCTGGTGGGCAGCTTCGCGATTCTTGGCGGCTGCCTCTTCCAATTCTTTGGTGATCGTCTCGCGCTCTTTGCGCCAGGATGCGAGCTTGTGTTTGGCTTGCTCGACCTCGATATCGCGTGCCGATAGCGTGATCTTAAGGTCATCGAGTTCGCGGGAGATGGCGCTGACGCGTCTGGTGAGATTGGAGATTTCCTGCGTGCGGGAGATCGCCGTTTCCTCGGCATCGCCCAAAGCGGCCTTCAGTCTTGCCGCTGCATCTTCGTGACGGCGCGACTTGGCGCGCAACTCGTTTGCTTCAAGCGTCATCGCTTCGAGTTGGCTCTTGAGCTCACGGGTTTCGGTCAGAAGCGCGGTGGTGTCGCTGAGTGCGCTGTCATTCCTGAATTTCAGAGAATGGGCTTTTTCACGCTCGACATCCAGTTCTTGGCGCGTGCGGGCGTTTTCTGCTGCGTAGAGCGCGCGCGCCATGTCTTTCTGCGCGCGCACTTCCTGCGGGCTGATCGGCATCGTCGCGCGCAGTCGCTTTTCCGTATAAACGACGATCCGCCGATGGATCGATGGCGCCAACAGCGAAACGAGCAGAATGGCGGAGAGAAAACCGAGTCCGAAAAGAAGGGCGTATTCGATCACGCAGGTCGTCTCCACTCACAAAGGGCAATGCGGGCCATCACTCAGGCTTTCCGACATTGCAGCCTGTTCACGACAGGCGTTCGATCATCTCACGGCAAACTTGCGCCAGACCTGATCGCGGATGCTAACTTTACGCGAAATCGCTGATAGTGCGAATCAGAACGGATTCCAGGTTGGCTGCTGGGTGAGCTTGAGATAACCGACATTAATGCCGAGGCGCGCGCCAATACCGGTTCTGATCGGCGCAATGGTGACATCGCTGTTTTTCAACACGGTCATGCCCACGCCGGCGACGATGAAAGCCGAACCGCTGACGCCGCCGTAGCGACGGTAGAGCGAATCAACGGCGGGAAGATTGTAGACCAGCATCATGGCGCGTGTGCCCTGACCGCCGTAATCCAGTCCCAGCGACGGGCCTTGCCAGAAGACGGGATGCTGACCGGCATTCTTGGTATAGAGCTGGCCTTCGCCATAGGTCAGACCGGCTACGAAAGCGCCGGAGCCTTCCTGACCAAGAATGTAGCCATTGGGCAATCCGTATTGCTGGAACGCGCGCTCGACGACCTTTGCAAGCCCGCCCGTGGTTTCACCGAAGAAACCGTGGCCAGCGTCGATGATTTCCTGAAACGAATACTGGTCGCTGCTTTGGGCAGAAGCCTGACTCCAGGAAACGCAAAGGCTCGCGAGTACCACGAAAATCTTGACCAGTCCCAGGCGTGCAATGGTGCGCAGTTCGGTAAATCGCATCGTCAAGTCCGTCCGTCTGTTTGTTCGTTTTTGCCCTGTTAAGACATTTGGCATTTTGAAACCATGATATTAACAATCGGTTTACCAAATATGGTGTCATTATGGCTTAATAACTTCCACACGGTCCGCGCAACCCTTGCGCAGGAGAGAATTTTATGACGAGCAAACCAAACCTGACGCTATCAGGCCCGGATCTGGCGGCCCTTTTGTGCAGTCGCGTGTGCCATGACGTGATTTCTCCCGTTGGAGCGATCAACAATGGACTGGAACTGCTGGATGAGGGTGGCTCGGACGCGGATGCGCTCGATCTGATCCGCACCTCGGCCATCAATGCGTCGGTTCGCCTGAAATTTGCCCGCCTTGCGTTTGGTGCATCCGGCTCCGCCGGCGCTTCCATCGACACGGGTGAAGCGGAAAAGGCGGCCAAGGATTTCGCTGCTGCCGAAAAGAAAGCCGAGGTGACCTGGAACGGTCCGCGCGCCATCGTGCCCAAAAACCGGGTCAAGATGCTGCTGAACCTGTTTCTGGTGGCCTACAGCGCCATTCCACGCGGCGGCAATGTGGATGTCGTTCTGGAAAACCCGGAGACCGATGCTCGGTTCGAAATTACGGTTAAGGGCCGCATGATGCGCCTGCCTGCGAAATTCGTCGCATTGTCAGAAGGCACCGAAGAAGAAGCGGTCGATGCGCATTCCGTACAGCCCTATTACACACTTCTAATGGCGCATGAGGCTGGCATGACGATCGATTATGCCGTGCATGAAGACCGAATCGTCTTCACGGCCTCTACTGCTGCGGAAGCCTGATCTTTTTTGGCACGCAAAAGGCATTCGCGCAAAGCGGTGTGTCTGGAGCGTGCATGGCCACTTGAACATCTGATAGGACTTGCTCGCCCATCAACAGCCTTGCATAACACTTCCATTAATGCCTTGTACGTCGAAAATCGTCAGGCGTGGAGATCGATATGGCAGGGGCTGTGGTGTGGCAGCGTTTCGAGGGGCTTGTTTGCTTCGTTGCAGGCATCGCCCTATTCTTGCACTGGAACGACGAGATGGCATGGTGGTCGGCCGTTCTCATATTTTTCGTCCCAGATCTCACTTTTTTTGGCTATCTATTTGGGTCGAAAGTCGGGTCGATGTGCTATAATCTGGCCCATATTTATGCTTTCGGCATAATCTTACTCACGATCGGCATTGTTGGATCAACTCCAATTTTCATCGGATGTGGTGCGCTTTGGCTTGCTCATTCAGGTTTTGACCGCATGTTGGGTTACGGTCTGAAACTGCCGGACAGTTTTTCCTCGACACACCTTGGTCGTATAGGGAAGCAGCGCTTTCCCTGACTTTTTACCGATATGAATCATCGCCAGGGTTGTCATATGGCGGTCAAATTGACAGCCCGCCCATGTCAGTGAGGCAAGCATCATCTCAAATATGAAAATGCGTCTGACCGAGCGCAACACAATATGGTGATCATGGCTGCCAGTGGCAGCCATGGTTGTATTCTGGTTTCGGCTCATACAATCTTCCGCTTCATCACCTCGTTGAGGTAGGCTTGATCTGCTATGCGGAAATGCGTCTGCCCAACAATACAAAAGCTTTGCGCTTTGTAGAATTCGATTGCCGAGTTGTTCTCGGAATTGACGGTCAACCAGACCTCGGAAATACTTCGTGCGCGACATAATCCTATTGCTTCGTTCAATAAGCCCGCACCCAACTTTTTCCCGTGATGCCTGGGCTGGACGTATAATGTGCGAATTTCCGTCGCCCAGCGTTCAGGGGTGGGTGCCTGACTATCGAACGACACGCGAATGAAGCCATCAATACCATCTTCGTTTTCAGAAACGATGATGCTTTCGCTCCCGCTCGTGAGGATGGCTTCGAATTTGGCACCCGTGAATTCGTTTAACGCATAATCGGCGAAAAAGGCATTTACGCCTTTCCTTAGATAGGTGCCGATCCAGACCTCCAGCGAGATGGCCGCAAGGCTTGACGCATCTTCGGATCGGGCAGGTCTGAAATGCATGGGGCTCGACTTTTTGTAAGACGGGACGGATTTTCAGGTTTGTGAATACAAAAAAACCGCCTGTTGAAGGCGGTTTTTTGCATGCGGCATGCTTGGGAGACGATCAGGCTGTTGCGAGAAACTCGGTCGCAGCGTCAGGCTCGCGCAGAACGTATCCGCGACCCCAAACCGTTTCGATGTAGTTTGCACCGCCAGCGGCATTGGCCAGTTTCTTGCGCAATTTGCAGATGAAGACGTCGATGATCTTCAATTCAGGCTCGTCCATACCGCCATACAGGTGGTTGAGGAACATTTCCTTGGTGAGCGTGGTCCCCTTGCGGAGCGAAAGAAGCTCCAGCATCTGGTATTCCTTGCCGGTGAGGTGAACGCGCTGACCGCCGACTTCCACCGTCTTGGCATCGAGATTCACGATAAGCTCGCCCGTTGCGATAACCGACTGGGCATGGCCCTTGGAGCGGCGAACGATGGCGTGAATACGTGCAACAAGCTCGTCCTTGTGGAAAGGCTTGGTCATATAGTCGTCCGCGCCGAAACCGAGGCCACGAACCTTGTCTTCAATACCAGCCATGCCGGACAGAATGAGGATCGGTGTCTTGACCTTGGACAGACGGAGCGTTCTCAGAACCTCGTAACCCGACATGTCGGGAAGGTTGAGGTCGAGAAGAATGATATCGTAATCGTAGAGCTTTCCAAGATCCACGCCTTCCTCACCGAGGTCGGTTGTGTAGACGTTGAAACTTTCGGACTTCAACATCAGCTCAATGCTCTGAGCTGTCGCGCTGTCGTCTTCGATCAATAGAACCCGCATAATTATCCCCTTTGCCGCCGCGGAAGGTAATGATTGCCTTTTGCGCGATACGGATCCAGTCGTTGCCTGATTTGCAGGCTGCCACCAAATGGTTAACAAATTCTAATTACCTTTGGCAAGGTGTGTAGAATTTATTAAATAATGGCTCCAGTCTGCTGATATTCAACGTGAATCCGCATCGCCAAACATGAACCATAGCGTGAAGTTATCCCGCTAAGTGATTCAACCGACTCTTACATTGTCGTGCCCGCTGTTTTTCGGGCTTGGCATTTACCGACCTTTAAATGATCTGCCTTATCATTAACGATGCCCGTAAACGAAAGGTTAACGACGACGTTTTTTTATTAACGTCCGGTAACTTTTCAGAATCATTCCGGCACATGCTTGGGTGAAGGGCCGGTTCCAGTTTTTACCGGGGTCTCGCTATCCACGGAGTATTGCGTATGAAGTCGCGTGACAGCCTAGTTCGCCTGAAGGAATTTCAGGTCAACGAAAAACGTCGTCAGTTGCAACAATTGCAGTCGATGATGTCCGAATTCGAACGAATGGCCAAGGAGTTGGTCCATCAGATTTCTCTGGAGGAGAGCAAATCGGGAATCACCGATCCATCGCATTTCGCCTATCCGACCTTCGCGAAGGCTGCTCGTCAGCGCGCGGATAATCTTCAGGTTTCCATCCGCGAGCTGAAAATGCAGGAAGAAGCGGCGGAAGCGGTGTTGGAAGAGGTGCAGGCGGAATATGACAGGGCCGCAGCCCTTGAAAGTCGCGACGTGGCCATTCGCGCTCGCGCCTAACAGACAGACAAAACGAATCGTCCTCATTGACGGTGGCCAGTGGATCAGGAGGCTGCTTTCAATGGCGCGACGTCATGTGTTTTCGTCGGGGTTATCGCTCAGATGCCCGGCGCAAATTCCTTTTATGGGTCCGACAAAAAGCCGCTCGACGTTCGAGCGGTTTTTTTATGCGCGTGATTTGTTTATGATCGGCATTTCCGTCGCTGATCCCCACGCTACCTCGTCGGGGATCAGCGCGGATCGAATGCAAGATGTGCGGCAATCTTGTCTCATGGCGCGGAACGAAAGCGGACGCGGACGGCCGTTTGAGGGTAGCGGTCAATCTGCGGCTCGCCGAACCTGCCGATGTCGCACAGATCCCCATCGTACGGTTCGACGGTTTGCACAGTTTCGAGGATTTGCCGATGGATGGGCGGAGGGTGGGGGACTACTGGTTCTGATCTGCCGAGCGTCAAAACAAATCAGCGCCACGCAATCCCCAAAATAGTGGAGACTGGTGACGCTTGATGTTTTTGCCATCGATATGCCCTTTTGACGGGGCATCAGCAAATTTAGTGGCGGTACTGCTGGATACGCGTGGTGCGCAGGCCAGCAAGGCCGTGGTCACTGATGGACGACTGCCAGGAGAGGAACTCCTCCACTGTCAGTGTGTAACGTTCGCAGGCTTCCTCGAGGCTCAATAATCCTCCTCGTACCGCGGCGACAACTTCTGCCTTTCGACGAATGACCCAGCGGCGCGTGTCCGCAGGGGGCAAATCGGCAATCGTCAGAGGGCTGCCATCGGGGCCGATGACATATTTAACTCGTGGGCGTATCATTTCGGTCATTGGACACTCTACACAAACTCAAGACCATATTTGATGCACTTTAGGACCGTACCTTTAAAAATTACCTAAGCTATCAGAGACATTTTGTTAAGAATTTGAATGGTTTCGCCTGATTTGTTCGAGCTTTGCTGGATTCTTGTGCCAAAACAGAAAAATCGTTTTATTATTTTTTGCGCCAATTGTTCCCGACAATGCCATATCTGAATTTGATAATATTAGTGCCAGCCTGGAATTTCGCTGTAATTGACCGCGCCTGCCGCTTCCTTTGTAGAAACGACAGGCGCGTGAGAGACGAGGCTAAAGCATCGCCAGCGAAATTTCTGTTTTTCCAGGTCCATAGGCCAGTTGGCAGATGCCGCCATGCGCTAGCGAGATGCGGTCCTTTTCGTTCAGAGGAACGATGAAACTTGCCGACTGCATGCCGTTGGCCGCAGATGCTGTTCCGCTCAGTGCAAAGGAACTGGATGTGTCATTGATCCTGATCGTCACCGTGTGTCCAGACGATGAAATAACTAACAATGAAAGGGTGATCAGGTAGAGGCCTGTCACGGCCACCACCAAATCCTTCTGTGTCTCTGCCACGATATTTCCAAGCGCAAAGCCGCCTTGCTGGATAGGCAGGTCGGTGAAGCCGGAGAGGGTGCCTGCCGTGTGCGAGACGTTGCCAGACGCGCGTCCTGCACGCGCGACCGGACGCTGCGGCATTATAACATGCCCTGCACCCGAGATAGAGAGTGCTGTTTTCCAGTCCGCTCCATTGGCCGATGTCTTGATGGAAAAGCTGTCGGTTCCCGCCAGTCCCATTTCCGCGCGGCCCGACCAGCCGGATTGAAACAGGAGGGATGCGGTATCGGCAGGTGTTGCCTTGTTGACCTTCACCTGATGCCCGCCGCCCACATTGGTAAACAGGCTGGCCGGTGATGCCACCGTGAGCCTGTTTTCCACATCGGCTGACGCATTGACGCCCAGTTGCTGGAACGCGCCTGTTGCGGGCAGGGGAGCATCCTGCCAACGTCCCTCATGCAGAACTTTGGTGCGTCCGGTGTCCAGGAACCATGCCTGCCATCCTTCGCGCGGTACGATGTAAATCCATGCATCGTCCTGCCGGAAGGCGATTTTCCCCGCTTGTCTTTCCCACTCCCCGGTGGGTGTAGAGGCGATGAGAAAGCAATCGCCGTCTTCTGCGTCTTGCGGCGGCTCACTGATTTCACTTGTGATGGTCAGCTGCGTGATCGCGTCCAGCCTTTGCAGGGCCTCATTATGCGTCACGTGTTTTTGCGCCTGGGAGGGCAAGATATAGGGCAGTTCAAGTCTCGATGTCTGTTCGATCATGTCTCAATCTCCGTTGCGTGGGAGATTGTGCGGCCACCTGAATGCCCGTGGAGAAAAAATAAAATAATTTTGCGATTTAAGGCGCTGCACCCCAGGCGATGAAATCCGGGTTCGCCAACGCGTCTTCATCGCTGTTCTTGACTTCGTAGCGCAAGGGAAGACCGGCAATATCGAGCGTTATGCCGCCTGCTGCGCGCAACACGGCGTCACCCGCTGCGGTGTCCCACATCATGGTGCGGCTGAAGCGCGGATAGACATCGGCGGCACCTTCGGCCAGCATGCAGAATTTAAGCGAAGAACCGATGGATATGCTGTCGATCAGGCCATGGGCAGCGACGAAGGCCTCCGTCTTCGGAGTGCAGTGGGAGCGGCTGATGACGGCGATGGGAATGGTGGGCTTGGCCCTGCAACGCACGTTGCGGCTGTCGCTTGGCTCAAATTCGTCGGTGACCCTGATTTTCTGCGCAACGTTGCCGTCGCCTGTCCACATCACCTTCAGTGCCGGGGCATAGACCACGCCCAAGACAGGCGTTCCATTGCGCACGAGCGCGATGTTGACGGTAAAATCCTGTTTGCCGGAAATGAACTCCTTGGTGCCATCGAGCGGGTCCACCAGGAAAAACGCGTCTTCGGCCTTGGGAACGATGCCCATCGAGGCTGCCTCTTCGGCAATGACCGGAATGTCGGGGAAATGCTGTGCCAGTGCCGCCAGGATGACGGTTTCGGCTCTCTGGTCGGCTTCCGTGACGGGCGAACAGTCATTCTTATAGGTAATGTGGGGACCGGCGGCATGCACCGCCATGATTTCTCTGCCCGCCCTCAACGTGGCTGCTGTTAATATATCGAGCATCGAAGTCCTTCTGGTCAATCGCCGGACGCGTTCCATCAGCGATACGACATAAGCTTTCAAACCCCGGTTTACAACGCAACCTGTTTGTCGCCAAGTCATGAAAATAAGCGGTAACAGGATACGGTTTCAGGGTGACGAGCTGCTTTTTACAGCACTCTCTGCCAAATATATGATCGTTGTGAACGCTGAGGTGGCATTCAATGTGGAAATTCCAAATAAAAAGCTGTTTTACAGATTTTTGACTTCACATTTCGCCCGAACGCGATATGGGTTTTAACCAAGGGGGACAGAAAATGCAGCCCCCGGAAGCAACATAACGAGACCTGTTCCCTCGAGAATAGGTCCGGGGGAAAGATATGGAGTATTTTGTCCAGCAGCTCATAAACGGGCTGACTCTTGGATCGATCTATGGCCTCATCGCTATCGGCTATACGATGGTTTACGGCATTATCGGCATGATCAACTTCGCCCATGGCGATATCTTCATGCTCGGCGGCTTTGCTGCATTGATCGTCTTCCTTATTCTTACGTCGTTTTTTGCCGGTATTCCCGTCGCGATCCTGCTTTTGGTGATGATGCTCGTTGCCATGCTGATGACCGGCCTGTGGAACTGGGCCATCGAGCGCGTGGCCTACCGTCCGTTGCGTGGCTCCTTCCGCCTCGCGCCGCTGATCACCGCCATCGGCATGTCGATTGCATTGTCCAACTTCATTCAGGTTACGCAGGGCCCGCGCAACAAGCCGATCCCGACGCTGGTGACCGATGTGTACCATTTCGGTGCCATCACGATTTCACTCAAGCAGTTGCTGATCGTGGCGATTACCTCGGTTCTGCTGCTCGCCTTCTGGTATATCGTCAACAAGACACCTCTCGGCCGTGCCCAGCGCGCCACCGAGCAGGACCGCAAGATGGCGGCGCTTCTGGGCGTTGATGTCGACCGCACGATTTCCATCACCTTCGTCATGGGTGCGGCACTGGCAGCCGTCGCCGGCTCCATGTATCTGATGTATTATGGTGTTGCGTCCTTCAATGATGGCTTCATCCCCGGCGTCAAGGCGTTTACCGCAGCCGTTCTCGGCGGCATTGGTTCGCTTCCCGGTGCCGTGTTGGGCGGGCTGTTGATCGGCCTCATCGAAAGCCTCTGGTCGGCGTATTTCTCCATCGCATACAAGGACGTCGCAGCGTTCGGCATCCTCGCATTCGTGCTGATTTTCAAGCCGACCGGTATTCTGGGTCGTCCGGAAGTCGAGAAGGTTTAAGATCATGGCAAATATCGCTTCCGAAAACGATACGCCCGACCCGAGCGTGATGGCGCAGGCTGTCAAGGAAGGCATCTTCGCAGGCCTCGTGTCGCTGGGAATGTTCATCCTCTATGTCGGCATCGTCACCTATCAGGACATCAACAACCAGTTGATCTGGGGCACCCGCTGGGGTCTTCTGGCCATCTTCGTCGGTATTGCAGCCGTCGGCCGCTTCCTCGTCGTCGGCTTCCTGCGCCCGCATCTGGATCGCCGGAAGATTTCCAAGGCCAAAACCGGCATTCTGGAAATTTCTGAGGAGAAGGGCTTCTTCCGAAAGCATTTCCTCAAGATCGCGCTGGTCTTCCTGCTGATCTATCCTGCCATCGCGGTCGGTCTGTTCGGTTTCCAGGGATCATTGAAGCTGGTCGATAACTTCGGCATTCAAATCCTCATCTACGTGATGCTAGCCTGGGGTCTGAACATCGTGGTTGGTCTCGCTGGCCTGCTCGATCTCGGTTACGTCGCCTTTTATGCGGTAGGTGCTTACTCATACGCATTGCTCTCGAGCTATTTCGGATTGTCCTTCTGGGTTCTGTTGCCCATGGCCGGTATTCTGGCGGCCTTCTGGGGTATCATTCTCGGTTTTCCGGTCTTGCGTCTGCGCGGCGACTATCTGGCCATCGTCACACTGGCATTCGGTGAAATTATCCGGCTCGTGCTGCTCAACTGGACGGAAGTGACCAAGGGAACCTTCGGTATCTCCGGCATTGCGAAGGCATCGATCTTCGGTATCTGGTCCTTCGATGTCGGTGCACCGAACAACTTTGCCAAGGCCTTTGGCCTGCCGATGTCGTCGTCCTACTACAAGATCTTCCTGTTCTACGTCATTCTGCTGCTGTGCATGCTGACGGCATACGTCACCATCAAGCTGCGCCGCATGCCGATCGGCCGTGCATGGGAAGCTTTGCGTGAAGACGAAATCGCGTGCCGTTCGCTCGGTATCGATACCGTCAAGACCAAGCTGACCGCCTTTGCAACGGGCGCCATGTTTGGCGGCTTCGCTGGCTCCTTTTTCGCGGCGCGTCAGGGTTTCGTGTCGCCGGAGAGCTTCGTGTTCCTCGAATCGGCTGTCATTCTTGCCATCGTCGTTCTTGGCGGCATGGGTTCGCTGACTGGCATCGCCATCGCGGCTGTTGTCATGGTGGGCGGTACGGAACTGCTGCGCGAAATGGAATTCCTGAAGCATATCTTCGGGCCTGATTTCACACCGGAACTCTATCGCATGCTGCTGTTCGGCTTAGCGATGGTTATCGTCATGCTGTTCAAACCGCGCGGCTTCGTCGGTTCTCGTGAACCCACCGCCTTCCTGAAAGAGCGCAAGTCCATTTCCGGCGACTTCACCAAGGAAGGTCACGGCTGATGGCTTCCGGAAACAGTGCAATGACAAAAGACACCATTCTCAAAGTCGAACATCTCTCCATGCGCTTCGGTGGCCTCATGGCCATCAACGACTTCTCCTTCGAAGCCAAGCGTGGAGACATCACCGCCTTGATCGGCCCGAACGGGGCCGGCAAGACGACCGTCTTCAACTGCATCACCGGCTTCTATAAGCCGACGATGGGCATGATTACGATGCAGCGCATAACGGGCGAGGAACATCTTCTCGAACGTCTGCCGGACTTCGAGATCACTAAGAAAGCCAAGGTCGCGCGCACCTTCCAGAACATTCGGCTGTTTTCCGGCCTGACCGTTCTGGAAAATCTTCTTGTCGCCCAGCACAACGCGCTGATGAAGGCATCCGGCTATACGTTCCTGGGCCTGCTCGGAATGCCGGTCTATAAGAAGGCTGCTGCGGGTGCGATCGACAAGGCCAAATACTGGCTCGACAAGGCCGATCTGACGGAACGTGCCGACGATCCGGCTGGCGATCTTCCCTATGGTGCGCAGCGCCGTCTGGAAATTGCCCGCGCCATGTGCACCGAACCGGAGCTCCTGTGCCTGGACGAGCCTGCTGCTGGTCTCAACCCCAAGGAATCGCTGGCACTCAACAATCTGTTGCGTGGCATCCGCGCCGAAGGCACGTCGCTGCTCCTCATCGAGCACGATATGTCGGTCGTGATGGAGATTTCCGACCACGTCGTGGTTCTCGAATATGGTCAGAAGATTTCCGATGGTACGCCTGACCACGTGAAGAACGACCCCAAGGTCATCGCCGCCTATCTGGGTGTCGAGGATGATGAAGTGGAAGAAGTTATTGCAGAAGAACTTGGGGGGACAATTTGATGTCCGGTGAACCCCTTCTCAAAGTCCAGGGTGTCGAAACCTATTACGGCAATATTCGCGCATTGGCAGGCGTCGATGTCGAAGTGAACAAGGGCGAAATCGTCAGCCTCATCGGTGCCAACGGTGCTGGCAAGTCGACATTGATGATGACGATCTGCGGCAGCCCGCAGGCGCGCTCTGGTTCGGTTATTTTCGATGGCGAAGACATCACCAAGGTGCCCACGCATCTGATCGCGCGTCGCCGTATTGCGCAATCGCCCGAGGGACGTCGCATCTTTCCACGTATGACGGTTCTGGAAAACCTCCAGATGGGCGCCAATCTGGATAATCTGAAATACTTCAAAGAGGACGTCGAAAAGATTTTCACGATGTTCCCGCGCCTGAAGGAACGTCAGAGCCAGCGCGGCGGCACGCTGTCGGGTGGCGAGCAGCAGATGCTGTCCATTGGTCGTGCGTTGATGTCGCGCCCGAAACTGCTGTTGCTGGATGAGCCGTCGCTTGGTCTTGCTCCTCTGATCGTCAAGGGCATTTTCGAGGCGATCAAGACGCTCAACAAGGAGGAGGGGCTGACCGTCTTCCTCGTGGAACAGAACGCATTTGCCGCCCTGAAGCTGTCCGACCGTGCTTATGTCATGGTCAACGGCAAGGTGACGATGAGCGGTTCGGGCAAAGAGCTTCTGGCCAATCCCGAAGTGCGTGCAGCCTATCTCGAAGGCGGTCGCCACTGATTGCTGCGCCTGCTGTGAGCGGGCGCAGATCATGCATAATGATAAAGCCTGCCGGTAAACGGCGGGCACTACGAAGACAGGCCCTGTCGCAACGAAGCGGGGCACTGATGGGGAAAAAGATGCAGGGACTTTTTTTCGAAAGCGACAGCGGCGTTCGGTATATCCTGCGCGGTCTGGTTGTTCTCTTGGGCTTCTGGACGGCGTGGCGCACGGGCAAGTCTGTGGCCGACAGTTGGGAAAACTACCCGCGCGTGGTCGTCTACACCCTGTTGCTGGGCGTTGTGATGCGTTTCATGCACTACGCGCTGTTTGCCGGGCCGATGTTGAGCGGCTTTTACTACCTGATGGATGTGGTCGTTCTGCTGGCTTTTTCGACCGTCGGCTTTCGCATGCGCCGTACCAACCAGATGGTCAATAACTACTATTGGCTGTATGACCGAACTTCATCATTTTCTTATAAGAAGAAAGATTGACAGCGGCGTTTTTCTGAATTCAGAATGCCCGCAAGAGTGGAACAGCCTGAGCAGTTAAGGTGGGTGCTGAGCAGGCAGGGATAAACAACCCAACCATGGAACTGGGAGTAATATAATGAAGAAGTCTCTTCTTTCCGCAGTTGCGCTGACCGCAATGGTCGCCTTCAGTGGTTCTGCCTGGGCTGACATTCTCGTCGGCGTCGGCGGCCCGCTGACAGGCCCGAATGCGGCCTTCGGCGCACAGCTCCAGAAGGGTGCTGAGCAGGCTGCGGCAGACATCAATGCTGCCGGTGGGATCAACGGCGAACAGATCAAGATCGTTCTGGGCGATGACGTGTCCGACCCCAAGCAGGGCATCTCGGTGGCCAACAAGTTCGTGGCTGATGGCGTCAAGTTCGTTGTCGGTCACTTCAACTCCGGCGTTTCCATTCCGGCGTCCGAAGTCTACGCAGAAAACGGCATCCTCGAAATCACGCCTGCTGCGACCAACCCGGTTTTCACCGAGCGCGGCCTGTGGAACACCTTCCGCACCTGCGGTCGTGACGACCAGCAGGGCAGCGTTGCCGGCAAGTACCTGTCCGAAAAGTTCAAGGATGCCAAGATCGCTATCGTTCACGACAAGACCCCTTACGGTCAGGGCCTTGCCGATGAAACCCGCAAGACTTTGAACGCCTCTGGCGCCAAAGAAGTGATCTACGAAGGCGTCAATGTCGGCGACAAGGACTTCTCGGCCCTCATCGCCAAGATGAAGGAAGCTGGCGTTTCGATCATCTATTGGGGTGGCCTCCACACAGAAGCCGGTCTGATTATCCGTCAGGCAGCTGACCAGGGTCTCAAAGCCAAGCTCGTTTCGGGTGACGGCATCGTGTCCAACGAACTGGCTTCTATCGCAGGTGATGCCGTTGAAGGCACACTGAACACATTCGGCCCTGATCCAACCATCAATCCTGCCAACAAGGACCTCGTTGCGAAGTTCAAGGCTGCCGGTTTCAACCCTGAAGCTTACACGCTCTACTCCTACGCCGCTCTGCAGACGATTGCAGCAGCTGCCAAGGATGCAGGCTCGCTCGACGCGGAAGCCGTTGCCGCCGCCATGAAGAAGGGCAAGTTCTCGACCGTTCTCGGCGAACTTTCCTTCGACGAAAAGGGCGACCCGAAGGCTCCTGGCTACGTCATGTACGAGTGGAAAAAAGGCCCGGACGGCAAGTTCAGCTACTTCCAGCAGGGCAGCTAAGCCTCATTGCATGAGAAACAGAAAGCCCGGCAGCGATGCCGGGCTTTTTTCGTTGGTGGGTCATGCTTGCCGGTTGCCGCCACAATGGAGCCAACAAGACGGGCAACAACATCGTCATCTGAATATTGCAATTAGGGATGGCAATGACGATACGGCGTGTTGTGATTTTTTCCGGCATCCTTGCCGTTCTTCTAACGGTGATTGTGTCGCTTCATGTGTATAGCAACGCTCGCACGACGCAGTTGTTTGGCGACATCATTGCGCGGGTTGAAACGGATAAGCCCGTCGTCGCGCTCACATTCGATGATGGTCCTTCCGCGCGGTTCACGAAGGATGTTTTGACGATCCTCAAAGACCGCGACGTGAAAGCGACGTTTTTTCTGATCGGCAAGGAAACAGCTGAAAATCTGCCGCAGGCGCGGCTCATCGTCGATGCAGGTCATGAGATCGGCAATCATTCCTACAGCCATTCGAACATGGCGTGGATGGGACCGGGCAGGGTGAAAGACGAGATCGAGCGGACCGATGCGGCCATCCGCGCGGCGGGATATCAGGGCGAAATCCTCTTCCGCCCGCCCTACGGCAAAAAGCTCGTTACGTTGCCCTGGTATCTCTCGCAGAACAATCGCAAGACGATCATGTGGGATGTCGAGCCGGAATCCTATCCGGAGATTGCCGGAAATGCCGATGCGATGACTCGATATGTGGTCGATAACGCCAAAAACGGCTCCATCATCATCCTGCATGTGATGTATCGTGGCCGGGATGTGTCGCGTCAGGCTCTGCCGCAGATCATCGATGGTTTGCGGCAGCGGGGTTTCGGGTTCGTCACCGTCTCGGACCTGCTGAAAGACCGCCAACCATAACCAGCCATCATGTGGAGGCTTCGAGTAGGCGCAAAACAGTGTCGGCGCGTTCGCTCACGCTGCATTTCGCAAGAATGACGGTGTCGTAGCCGAGTGCTTGGTAGTCGCGCAGCAGACGTTCATATTCCGCTTCGGCGGCGCTGAAATCATGCTGACGTTCATCGTCGGTCACATAGATGTCGGGCCAGGGCGGGGTCATGAACACCAGTGGGTTGTAACGGTGCGCCGTCTTCAATGTGTGCAGAAAACCGTCCCCGCAAACATGATGCAGGGCAGACGCGGCATCGATCAGGCCTCGGTCGAAAAAGACCCAGCCGCTGTGCGGCACTTGCGCGCGATCCGCCAGTGACAGAGAAACCGCCAGGCGAGCGAAGGCTTCCATATCGATCCACGGAAGGGCTTTACCATCAGCGCTCATTTCAGCGGCGACGATACGCCTGCCTGGTTCTTCGACGGTGGCGTAACCACGTCGTGCCAACTCCGCCAGCAGTGTGGATTTGCCACCGCCGGAACAGCCGGAAATGATGACCAGATTATCTGATGATTCTCTCATGTTCTGATGTTTCTAACTTTCGGAAATTATTAACGTTTTGGGTCTGAAACATTACACCGTTTTAATGTTTGAAACGGGAACCGAAAACGAGATGCGACGTTTCACTGCACCATCAATGAGGTCTCAAAATGAAAACTCTTCTTATCTCGTCTTTGATCGCTGTTTCCTCTGTCTTTACCTTCGCGGCCCCGTCCTTTGCGCAGGGCGTCACGGTCACGACGACGGAGCGCGTCGTTCGCCAGCCTGTGCGTGACGAATACCGTCCTCGTCATCACCAGCGCGGCCCACGCGATTGCTACGTCAAGAAGGTACGTACCCACCATCACGGCCGGGTTGTGATCAAGGAAACCCGCGTCTGCCGTTAATCGGTTTCAGACAACGCTTAGATAAACGGGCGCAGCTTATGCGCCCGTTTTTTATGTGTCGTGTAGAATATGAGCCGCTTTTACGGCAGCGGACGCCCGGTTCTCTACGCCCAGCTTGACGTAAATCTGCTCCAGATGCTTGTTCACCGTGCGGGCCGAGAGGCCGAGAATATCGCCGATATCGCGGTTCGATTTGCCCTTGGCGATCCACAGCAGGACTTCCGATTCTCGGATCGTCAACGAAAAATGCTGGCGCAACATGGCATCGGCGGATGTATCGCTGGCAGCCGTCAGCCGGAACAGATGCTCATCCGGCCCCATCGCACCGAGGAACGTCAATTGCAGCGTGGCGCGGTCGGCCTGCTGAATGGTCAGCGGCGCATCCCGAAGCGTATCGTTGCCCCGATTGGCCAGCCATTCCGCGATGTGTTGCGTCACGATCTCCAGCCCATCGTCGCGGCCCGTTGCGGCATTCACCAGCCGTGTCGCCTGTGGGGTCGACCAGTGGATGGCGCCGTTGGCCCGCACCGCCAGCAGGTGACGGCCCGCAGCATCCAGTGCTACGCGGGCGCTTTGGGCGGAACGGGCGTTGGACAGGTGAACACGAATGCGGGCGCGCAATTCGTCGATGTTGATGGGCTTGGTCAGATAATCGACGCCTCCGGCTTCCAACGCTCGCACCACATGCTCCGTTTCGGTCAGGCCGGTCATGAAGATGACTGGGACTTGCGTCACAGCAGCGTTGGATTTCAGCCGCGTGCAGGTCTCGAACCCATCCATGGACGGCATCACGGCGTCCAGCAGGATGATGTCGGGGGTGATGCGTTCGGCGATGTTGAGAGCGGCTTGGCCCGATGTGGCGATCAGCACGGAAAAGCCTGACTGTTCCAGCGCATCGGTGAGGAAGCCCAGCGCATCCGGGCTGTCATCCACCAACAGAACGATATCCTTGGCTAGCGCGGCAGACTGTAAGCTCATGGCTGACGCTCCCTGGGTGCTGGGTTTTCAAAACGGCGGAGAAAGGCGGCATAGCCTGCCATGTCGAAGGACTGGACGTAGGTTGTCAGTTCTTCCGTGAAGGCCAGATTTTCCGATGTGCGGGCGAGATCGGCAAGCTTTGCCTCGATGCCTCTGATATAGCCGATTTCGCCCAGTTGCTGCAAATCCTTGATGTGCTGCGGCCCCGGCGTGGTGATTTCCGCTACTGCTGGCTTGGCAGGGGCGGGGGAATCGGTTTCGTAAATCCAGGTGAGACCCAGATGAACCGCGAGCTTGTCGCATAGGCGGCGGATATCGACGGGTTTGGCAATCGCATCGTTGTGATTGTCTTCGCCTGCACCGGCGACAGAGCCATCGCCGATATTGGCTGACAGCATGATGAGGGGTGCCGATTGGCCCGCCTCGCGCAAACGAGATACCAGTTGCCAGCCGCTCATGCCGGGCATGGAGATGTCGATGAGGAAGAGGTCGGGCTTTACGCCTTCGATCAGCGTCAGGCACTCCGGGCCGCTTTGCGCCGTCAGCACTACGAAATCGAGCGGACCCAGCACTTCGCGCATCAATTCGCGATGGTCTTCATTGTCGTCCACGACGACGATGGTTCGGCGTGGGCCGGAATAGGAGACGATCGTCTTTTCCGCCGCCGGTGCCGTGTTGGGGCGGTCTACTGCCGAGAGCATCAGCCGGACCTTGAAGGTCGAACCCTTGTCCTTTTCGCTGACGACAGAGATTTCCCCGCCAAGCGTATTGGTCAGCAGTTGTGTGATGGTGAGGCCAAGGCCGAGGCCCGGCATGGGGCGAATACTCTCTGCCTCGCCGCGCTGGAAGGGCTCATAGATGCGGCTCAAATCTTTCTCGGCAATGCCGCGCCCGGTATCGGAAATGGTGAAGGTCGCGACCTGACTGCGATAGGTGACATCGAAATTGACGGTGCCTGCGTCGGTAAACTTGATGGCGTTGGACAGAAGATTGACGAGGATCTGGCGCAGGCGTTTCTCATCGGTGCGGACATATTGCGGCAGCGCCCCGCTGCGGGCATGTTTTAAGTCCAGCCCCTTGGCCTGCGCCTGCGGCTGAAACAGATCGATGATCTGGTCCAGAAAATCCTTGATATTGATTTCGTTGGAGTAGACTTGCAAACGGCCTGCCTCGATCTTGGAAATATCCAAGAGGCCGTCGATCAGCCCGGAGAGGTGGTCTGCGGAGCGCCGGATGACCTTGATGGCGGACTGGCGCGGCTGGGGAATGGTTTCATCGCGCTCGAGAATCTGGGCGTAGCCCAGGACCGCGTTGAGCGGTGTGCGCAATTCATGGCTTAAGCCCACGACATAGCGGCTCTTCGCCCGGTTTGCCGCCTCCGCCGTGTCCTTGGCGTTTTGCAGGGCGGCGTCGGTTTTCTTGTGGGCAGCGATTTCCTTCAGTAGCAACGTGTTCTGGCGTGAGGATTCCTCCTCGGCCACCACGCGGCTGTCATGAGCCAGAACCAGAAACCAGCAAACGATGCCAGCGATGACGGCAAAGACGAAGAAGACGGCAAGGATGGTGCGGTTGACTACATCGACGGTCGCGGGGGAGGCGGTTCCCACCTGATGGGCGATGAGCGCGAGGGTGCCGCCGAGGACGGCGATGGCGAGCGCCGCCGACATGGCATATCTGCCCAACCGGCTAGAGAGCCGGGCGACCAGATCATTTGGCAGGAAGGTGCGGGCGACTGTTGCCACCTGATAGTTGAGCTTGGCCTTTGGCTTGCACATATCGTGGCAGCGGCTGTCCAGCGAACAGCAGAGCGAACAGATGGGCGCGGCATAGGCCGGGCACCAGGCCATGTCTTCGGGCTCGAAATCATGCTCGCAAATGGAGCAGGTGATACTGCTTTCCAGTTTCCATTTCTGGCGCGGTTTGCGCGCAAGGTAGAATTTGCCCTTCGTGCCCCAGGCAAGCAGCGGCGATGCCGTGAAGGCAACGATGAGGGTGAGGTAAGGCGCAAGTGATGCAGCAAGCGCACCGAAGGTGCCGAAATGCGCTGTCAGCGCAATCGTGGCCGACAGGGCCATGGTGCCGACGCCAACGGGGTTGATGTCATAGAGATGCGCGCGCTTGAATTCGATGCCGGGCGGCGCGAGGCCGAGCGGTTTGTTGATGAAGAGATCGGCTGAGATGGTGCACAGCCACGCCATGGCGACGATGGAGAAGATGCCGAGCGTTTCTTCCAAAAGCCGGTAGATGCCCAGTTCCATCAGCAGCAGCGCAATCAGTACGTTGAACACCAGCCAGACGACGCGGCCCGGGTGGCTGTGGGTGAGGCGCGAGAAGAAGTTGGACCATGCCAGGGACCCCGCATATGCGTTCATCACGTTGATCTTCAACTGCGAAACGACGACGAAAGCCACCATCAGCAACAAAGCGGCGTTTTCGTTGGGGATCATGTATCCGAAGGCTGTGAGATACATTTGCGAGGGATCGGCGGCGCGGTCCACCGATACGCCGGAGCTGAAGGTCAGCACCACGAGGAAAGAGCCCGCCAGCAGTTTCGGCACGCCCACCAGCACCCAACCGGCGCCGGCGAGAAATACGGCAAAGCGATGCCGCAGCTTCAGCTTGCCCTCGGCGGGGAGGAAGCGCAGGAAATCCACCTGCTCACCGATCTGCGACATCAGCGCCAGAATGACGGCAGAGGCAGCGCCGAAGTCGACCAGATTGAAATCCGCAACGGTGCCGGGCGGGCCGGAGGCGTGGTGGATGCCTGCAAAGGCGCGCCAGAGATCGAATTTTTCCCAGTCCAGAAAGGCGATGAAGATGAAGGGCAGGACGTTGAGAATGATCCAGAACGGCTGGGTGATGATCTGGAACCGGCTGATGAGCCGCACACCATGGGTGACGAGCGGAATGACCATGATGGCCGAGATGATGTAGCCGATCCACAGGGGTATGCCGAGCGCCAGTTCCAGCGCACCCGACATGATGGATGCCTCGATGGCGAACAGCATGAAGGTGAAGGCGGCGTAGATGAGCGAGGTGATGGTGGAGCCGATATAGCCGAAGCTGGCTCCACGCGTCAGAAGGTCGATGTCGACGCCGTAGCGGATGGCATAGCGGCTGATGGGAATCCCGACGGCCAGCATGACGGTGGCGGCGACGAGTATGGCAAAAAACGCGTTCGTCGTGCCGTAGGAGAGGGTAATTGCGCCGCCGATGGCTTCCAGTGCCAGAAACGAAATCGCGCCGATAGCGGTGTGGGAAATGCGGCTTGAGGAAAACTGCCGGGCGCTTTTGGCGGTAAAGCGCAGCGCGTAATCTTCCAGCGTCTGGTTGGCGACCCAACGGTTATATTCGCGCCTGACGGGGATGATGCGTTGCCTTGCGGCCATGCCGGTTTTCCATAGCCTCCGAAACGGTCTGAGGTCTGCGACCGAGGGCAGACGGAAAAATGGCGTCGCCCGGATAGAGCGACGCCATTTTCAAATATTAGGCAGCAGCCGACTTTGCGAGCGGCACTTCTGCGATCGTCTTCAAAACGACGGACGCGATCTGGTATGGGCAGCCCTGGGAGTTCGGACGACGGTCTTCAAGGTAACCCTTGTAGCCGTTGTTGACGAAGGAGTGCGGAACGCGGATCGATGCGCCACGGTCAGCAATGCCGTAGGAGAACTTGTTCCATGGCGCTGTTTCGTGCTTGCCAGTCAGGCGCAGATGGTTGTCCGGGCCGTAAACGTCGATGTGCTCTTTCCAGTTCTTTTCGAACGCACCCATGAGCGCTTCGAAATACTCCTTGCCGCCAACTTCACGCATGAACTTGGTGGAGAAGTTGCAGTGCATGCCGGAGCCGTTCCAGTCGGTATCGCCGAGCGGCTTGCAGTGGAATTCGACGTCGATGCCGTACTTTTCGCACAGGCGAAGAAGCAGGTAGCGAGCGATCCAGATCTGGTCGGCCGCGCTCTTTGAGCCCTTGCCGAACACCTGGAACTCCCACTGACCCTTGGCCACTTCGGCGTTGATGCCTTCGTGGTTGATACCGGCTTCGAGGCAGAGGTCGAGGTGCTCTTCAACGATTTCACGGGCGATGGAGCCGACGTTCTTGTAGCCGACGCCTGTGTAATATGGACCCTGTGGAGCGGGGTAACCCTGCTCAGGGAAGCCGAGCGGACGACCGTCTTCGTAGAAGAAGTATTCCTGCTCGAAGCCGAACCATGCGCCTTCGTCGTCAAGGATGGTTGCGCGGCTGTTGGAAGCGTGTGGTGTAACGCCATCCGGCATCATGACTTCACACATGACGAGTGCGCCGTTGGTGCGGGCTGGGTCGGGATAGATTGCGACGGGCTTCAGAACGCAATCCGAGCTGTGGCCTTCGGCCTGCATGGTGGAGGAGCCGTCAAAGCCCCAGAGCGGAAGTTGCTCGAGTGTCGGGAACTCGTCGAATTCCTTGATCTGCGTCTTGCCGCGTAGGTTTGCTACCGGCTTGTAACCATCCAGCCAGATGTACTCGAGTTTGAACTTAGTCATTACGAACCTCTCATAGGTTAAGATGCGAAGCCTTGATATCCTTCTGCGAGCAAAACCGTTTTCTAACCGTTCCCGCTTTCAAGTGCTGCCTTTATAGAAGCATGCGCCGTGCCAGTTTCGCCGTGGAGATAAGGCCCTCTTCATTTTTTCGACGTAAACTGATTCTTGAAGGCGAAAAATCAGCGAAGAGCCAAATGTCAGAATTTGGAAAACTGTGCCATTTCCGATGCTTTTGCAGGGGCAGACGCTATTTTTGGTCAAAAATGATGCCATTTTGATGTGCCGGCTCAAATTTCCCGCAGAAATTCGGCGGTTTGAGTCAATATCTGCATAAAGACTGTTCTTTAGACTTGGCTGAATATAGAATGCCTATTTTTTAGGCTTTGTGATATTTTTTTAATCAGAAGGGGTGCTTTTCAGCTTTTTTGAGAGTATATTTCAAGTGAAGCAACAATGCCGGGTATTCAACGAGAGAGTGAATGTCATGAGAAACGAGCCACATATGGAAAGCGCCACAATCTACCAGTTTCCCGTCGGTGGCCGTGCAGGTTTCAAAGGACTGCGCAACGACGCTATTTTGAAGGGTCCGTCGGTGGTAGCGCCCAAGACGTTCATCGACTTCGACAGCTGGTATCATCAGGAAGCGATCCTGGAAAATTCCGACATCGACAAGCCACACAACTGAGCCCTTAAGCTTCCGTATGTCTCGGCGCCCATGACGCGCGCCGGGAGGGTCGGGCAAATGTTCCTCTTTAGCCACCCCACCTACGTCAATTGACGTATACGGTTTTGCGGAAGCCAGACCGATAGTCCCCTCCAGCAGCGGTAAAATAACCGCTGAGCCCAAAGAGGCTGAACAGGAGAGGGGTCCTTCCGATGACTTTCAAGAAGATGCTGACCGGCGCTTTGCTCGGTGCCATTTTATCCACCACCGCATTCCACGGCGCTTTCGCCGCTGACGATACAATCAAGATCGGCGTGCTGCATTCGCTGTCCGGCACGATGGCGATTTCCGAAACGACACTCAAAGACGCCATGTTGATGCTCATCGACGAGCAGAACAAGAAGGGTGGCGTTCTCGGCAAGAAGCTCGAAGCTGTCGTTGTCGATCCCGCATCCGACTGGCCGCTCTTTGCTGAAAAAGCCCGTCAGCTGATTAGCCAGGATAAGGTCGCTGCCGTTTTCGGTTGCTGGACCTCGTCCTCGCGCAAGTCGGTTTTGCCGGTGTTTGAAGAGCTGAATTCCATCCTCTTCTACCCCGTGCAATATGAGGGTGAAGAATCCTCTCGCAACATTTTCTACACCGGTGCCGCTCCCAATCAACAGGCCATTCCTGCCGTCGATTATCTGGCCAACACCGAAGGCGTCGAGCGCTGGGTTCTGGCGGGTACGGACTATGTCTACCCACAGACAACCAACAAAATCCTCAAGGCCTATCTGGAATCCAAGGGCGTGAAGCCTGAAGACATCATGGTCAACTACACTCCATTCGGCCATTCCGATTGGCAGACCATCGTCTCCGATATCAAGAAGTTCGGCTCGGCTGGCAAGAAGACCGCCGTCGTTTCCACCATCAACGGTGACGCCAACGTGCCCTTCTACAAGGAACTGGCAAACCAGGGCGTAAAGGCCGAAGACATTCCAGTCGTCGCCTTCTCTGTCGGTGAAGAAGAGCTTGCCGGTCTCGACACCGGCCCGCTGGTTGGCCACCTTGCTGCCTGGAACTACTTCCAGTCCGTCGATGCTCCGGTCAATGCCGAGTTCATCAAGACATGGCATGCCTTCACCAAGAACGACAAGCGCGTGACGAACGACCCGATGGAAGCCGCCTATATCGGCTTCAACGCCTGGGTGAAGGCCGTCGAAGCTGCCGGCACGACGGAAACCGACAAGGTGCTGGACTCGATCATCGGTGTCTCCGTCCCGAACCTCTCGGGCGGCTACTCCACAGTCATGCCGAACCACCACATCACCAAGCCGGTGCTGATCGGTGAGATCCAGTCGGACGGCCAGTTCGAAATCGTGCAGCAGACGGCGCAGGTCGTGGGCGACGAATGGTCGGACTACCTGCCGGACTCAAAGAACCTCATCTCCGATTGGCGCAAGCCGATGTCGTGCGGCAACTTCAACGTCGCCACGGGTAAGTGCGGCGGCAAGGGCATGTGATTAGGCAATACGTGAGTGTGTGCAAAACCTGTGCGCACTCATGTTAGCCGAAACTGAGCCAGAATTACCCCCCTCTGCCCTGCCGGGCATCTCCCCCTCAGGTGGGGAGATCGGCTAGGCGCACGCCCATCGCTTAAGTCTTGACGTTTAAGATGGCCAAGAGGTCTCAGCGAGTCGATCTCCCCCCTTGAGGGGGAGATGCCCGGCAGGGCGGAGGGGGCAGCCACACCCACGGTGCTCAATCAAACGCACCGACGCATCGTATATTGAGGAGCTGAGATGACGATCCGATTTCTTCTTAGAGCCATGTTCCTATGGCTGACGCTCGGCATCGCGGCTCCATCCTTTGCCCAGCAAACTGATCCCAAACCTCTGATCGATGCACTGGGCACCGCAGATTTCAAGCAGGCCGAGACGTTGGTGGGGCAGCTTGCCGCCACGGGCGATCCGCGTCTGGTTCCCGCACTCGGGGCTTATGCCGAGGGCGATCTCTACGTTCGCAAATCCGACAATCTCGTTTTCATGACGAAGCCCGCCGGCGCCAATTTCACGTTGATCGATCCGCTGACCGGTGAGAGTGCCGGTGAAGCCCCGAAGGCTGCCGTCACCAAGATCAGGGTCAACAACAATCTTCGTCGTGTCATTCGCGGAGCGCTTGGCGGATTGACGCTGCTGAGCCCTAACAAATCCGTTCGACTTTCTGCTGCCGATGCGGTGTTGAAAACACCGAGCGCGGAAAATCTGCAACTTTTGGAAACAGCGCTGGCCAAGGAAACGGACGGCCAAGTGCGCACCCGTATGGAAGAGGCACGCGCCGTTTCTGTGCTGGCGTCCGATCGCTCCATCGAGGAAAAACGCGCCGCGATCGAGACCATCAAGAGCTTGGGAGGACGTGGCGCAATCAGCATCCTGATGGCAGCGGCACCCGTGACCGATGCCAGTCTGAAACCCGATGTCGATGCCGCGATCTCCCATATCGAAGCCACTTTAGCACTTTGGGATGCCGCACAGAATATCTGGTACGGCCTGTCGCTCGGCTCCGTTTTGCTTCTGGCGGCCATCGGCCTTGCCATTACCTTCGGCGTGATGGGCATCATCAACATGGCGCATGGCGAAATGGTGATGATCGGGGCTTACTCCACCTTCATGGTGCAGGACGTGATCCGCAGTAATTATCCCGCTTTGTTCGATTGGTCGCTGACGATTGCGCTGCCGGTGGCTTTCCTCGTTACGGGTGCTGTCGGCCTGATCATGGAGCGCGGGGTGATCCGCTTTCTCTATGGTCGCCCGCTGGAAACATTGCTGGCAACTTGGGGCATTTCGCTGATGTTGCAGCAGGGCGTGCGCTCCATTTTCGGGTCGACCAATCGCGAGGTGGGCAATCCCAGCTGGATGTCCGGTTCCTTCAGCGTCGGCTATCTGAACTTCACCTGGAACCGCGTCTGGATCGTCTGCTTCTCGCTGTCGGTGTTCTTCGCCCTTCTGCTTCTCTTGAAGCGCTCGGCTTTCGGCCTGCAAATGCGGGCCGTGACGCAGAACCGGCGTATGGCCTCGTCCATGGGCATTCGAACACCCTGGGTTGATGCCTTTACCTTCGCGCTGGGCTCCGGTGTGGCCGGGCTGGCCGGTGTTGCGCTGAGCCAGATCGATAACGTCTCCCCAAATCTCGGCCAGTCCTACATCATCGACAGTTTCATGGTCGTGGTGTTCGGCGGGGTCGGTAATCTCTGGGGCACCTTCGTCGGTGCGCTGACGCTGGGTGTTCTCAACAAATTTCTTGAACCCACCGTCGGTGCGGTTCTCGGCAAAATCCTCGTTCTCGTTCTCATCATCCTGTTCATCCAGAAGCGGCCTCGCGGGCTCTTCGCACTCAAGGGAAGGGCCATAGAAGCATGATTACCGGCTTCCTCCTTCGGGCGCTCGACCGCCGGATTCTTATCGCCATCGGCATCATTTTAGCCATCGCGATCCTCGTGCCCGCGTCCAACCTGCTGCTTCCGGCAGACAGCGCGTTTCGCATCCCCACCTACATCATGTCGATGCTGGGCAAATATCTGGCCTATGCCATTCTGGCGCTGGCGCTCGATCTCGTGTGGGGTTACTGCGGCATTCTCTCGCTCGGGCACGCGGCCTTCTTCGCGCTCGGGGGCTATGCCATGGGCATGTATCTGATGCGCCAGATCGGCACGCGCGGCACCTATGGTCATCCCATTTTGCCTGATTTCATGGTCTTTCTGAACTGGAAAGAACTGCCATGGTTCTGGCATGGCTTCGATATGTTCTGGTTCGCCATGCTGATGGTGCTGGTCGTGCCCGGCGTGCTCGCCTTCGTCTTCGGCTGGTTTGCCTTCCGCTCACGCGTCAACGGCGTCTATCTCTCCATCATCACGCAGGCGATGACCTATGCGCTGCTGCTCGCCTTTTTCCGCAACGATATGGGCTTTGGCGGCAATAACGGCCTGACGGACTTCAAGGACATCCTCGGCTTTTCCGTTCAGGCCGATGGTACCCGTGCCGTGCTGTTTGCCATGACGGCGATCATGCTGGCGCTGTGCCTGCTGATCGCATCCGGCATCGTCAACTCCAAGTTTGGCAAAGTGCTGGTGGGGGTGCGTGATTCCGAAAGCCGGGTGCGGTTTCTCGGTTTCCGGGTGGAGAATATCAAGCTCTTCACCTTCGTCGTGTCTGCGATGATGGCCGGTATTGCCGGTGCGCTTTTCGTGCCGCAGGTGGGCATCATCAACCCCGGCGAGTTTGCGCCTGCCAACTCCATCGAGGTCGTCGTCTGGACGGCTGTCGGTGGTCGCGGCACGCTGATCGGGCCGATCCTGGGCGCAATACTGGTCAACGGTGGCAAGAGCTACTTCACCGGCGCATTCCCTGAATTCTGGCTGTTTGCGCTGGGCGGGCTGTTCATCGCCGTCACGCTGTTCTTCCCCAAGGGCATTGTCGGCAGCATCCAGCAGTATCGAACCGGACGGCGTGAAAAGCGGCAGGTGGCCTCCAACGAAACTGCCAAAACGGCGCAACAGGCTGCGGAGTAACGGCTATGAACACGATTGCCGAAAACAGAACGAAAAGCCTGCTCTATCTGGATGGCGTGTCCGTGTCGTTCGATGGCTTCCGGGCGCTGAACTCGTTGTCGTTTGTCGTCGAGCCGGGCGAACTGCGCGCCATCATCGGCCCCAACGGTGCTGGCAAAACGACGATGATGGATATCATTACCGGCAAGACGCGGCCCGACAGTGGTACTGTGTTGTTCGAAGATAGCATAGACCTCACCAAGAAGGACGAGGCGGATATCGCGCAGCTTGGCATCGGCCGCAAATTTCAGAAACCGACCGTGTTCGAAAGCCACACGGTCTGGGACAATCTGGAGCTGGCGCTGAACCGCAAACGCGGCGTTTTCGCCACGCTATTCTATCAGCTGACGGAAGAGGACAAGGCGCGTATCGAAGAAATCCTTTCGACCGTCCGCCTCGGTTCTCGCCGCAACGATCTCGCCGCCAATCTTTCTCACGGGCAAAAGCAATGGCTGGAAATTGGCATGCTGCTGGCACAGGAACCGAAACTGCTGCTGGTCGATGAACCGGTGGCGGGTATGACCGACGCGGAAACGGCTGAGACGGCGGTGCTGCTGAAGGAAATCGCCAAGACCCGATCCGTGGTGGTGGTGGAACACGACATGGGCTTCATCCGCGAGCTTGGCGTCAAGGTGACGTGTCTGGCCGAAGGATCGGTGCTGGCCGAAGGGTCGATCGATTTCGTGTCGAGCGATCCGAAGGTAATCGAGAACTATCTGGGGCGGTAGAAAGAGAAGGGTCCTACTTGCGCCTGCAATGAGAACCGGATTTAAATCCTGAAATTTAAAATCTGGAGTTGATTTCATGGCGTTGATCGGACTTTTTGTGATGGCAATTGGCGGTGCGGCGGTTTGGTATTGGCGGCTGAAGATGATGCGGGAAGCGGGTAGCGAAATCATCGATACTGTTGAGAAAATGCGCGGGGCCTATAAGCGCCGGTCATTTCGCAAGAAGGCCGAGATCGCACCGATTGCCTCCATCCGTGATCCAGCCATCGCTGCCGTTGCCTTCTTTATGTGTCTCGCCAATGAAAAGCCGATGCATGTAGAAGCGGCAAAACTGGTTGTTCGAGACAGGATGAAAACCATCATCGCGTCAAAGGACATGGAAGAAGTGATCGTCTTTGGAGAATGGGCTTCGAAGAATGTCGTCAATCCTGAAGATCCCATTCGCCGTTTCCGCGATATCTGGGCAAACGCGCTGGATGTGGATGAACGGCTTCAACTGATCGATATTGCCGATGAGGTCGCCCAGGTGGGTGGCGAAAAGACCAGCGAACAGGACCTTGCCTTGCAGGCTTTAAGGCGAACCTTGCTGAACTAGAACAGGTGGATGAATGCTAAGCGTCGACAACATCAATCTCCATTACGGCGCGGCGCAAGCCCTGCGGGGTATTTCGCTCAATGCGGAAATGGGCAAGATCACCTGCGTTCTGGGGCGCAACGGCGTAGGCAAGAGCTCGCTGCTGCGGGCCGTGACCGGCCAGCATCCGCTCAGCGGCGGCACGATCAGCTTTGGCGGGGAAAGCCTCAACGGGCTTGCCCCGCACCAACGCGCCAAGCGCGGGGTCGGCTATGTGCCGCAGGGCCGGGAGATTTTTCCGTTGTTGACCGTGCAGGAGAACCTGCAATCGGGCTATGCGCCGCTGCCGCGCAAGGAGCGGTTTATTCCTGACGACATTTTCAGCCTGTTTCCGGTGCTGCAATCCATGCTGTCGCGACGCGGGGGTGACCTGTCCGGCGGGCAGCAACAACAGCTTGCCATTGGGCGTGCGCTGGTAACACGTCCCAAAATCCTGGTGCTGGACGAGCCGACCGAAGGCATTCAGCCATCCATCATCAAGGATATCGGCCGGGCGATCAAATATCTGCGGGATTCGACCGGCATGGCGATCCTGCTCGTGGAACAGTATCTGGACTTCTGCCGGGAGCTTGCGGATTACGTCTATATCATGGATCGCGGCGAGATTGTTCATGAGGGAACAGCTGAAACGCTGGATACGCCGGAAGCCAGACGTCACCTGACAGTATAGACCGCGGTTTTTTGCGAAATTTGCGTTCACGGACCAATAAAGGCATGACATGAATGTGACCGCTATGCACGTCTGCATAGCAATCATGCGTAATTTTAGCGTTTCATTGACTAAAAACGTGTGTTATTGGCTGCGAAACTGCTGCATGCAAGACACAATGGCTAGGCCATCTGCATGCCGCTCCCGTCGATCCCTTACATTCCACGTATTTTCCGGCATACTGTCGGGGAACTGTGCCAATAAAGGCGTGCCGATGAATTTTACGACTGCTGCTGGCCGGTTGCTCCGGTTTGTCCGTCCTGCTCGCGTTTTGGTCGCGGGCTTTGCCATTCTCACAATAACGAACGCCGTAGCTTTGGCTTCGAGCTGCGGGCAGACAATGCAACCGGGAAGACATGCGTTTTCTCTCATGTCTGAGGGCTCTAAACGCGCCGGCGTTTATTTTGTTCCGTCGTCTTACGATGGAAGCAAAAAAATGCCTGTAGTGTTCGATTTCCATGGCAGCAACAGCAATCCGAACGGACAACTCGACCGCAGCGGCTGGGATAAAGTCGGCGAGCGCGAGGGCGTTATTGTCGTGGCGCTTCAGGGTAGCCTTAGCGGCGAACTGCCGGGCACGAATGCATGGAACGTTCCCGGCGTGACCAAACGCGAAGGCGGGTTGGATGAGCCCGGCTTTATCCGCGACGCCATCACCATGGTCAAATCCAAGCTCTGCGTGGATGAAGCCCGGTTCTATGGCTCCGGTTATTCCGGTGGCGGGCGCATGTTGTCGCAATATCTGTGTGGTGGCAGCAATGATTTTGCAGCTGCCGGTTTCGTCGCATCTTTGCGCGCGGGCCTGCCGATGGAAAATCAGGGCAAGTGGGCACCGGACGCTAAAAGCTGCACGCCGGCAAAGCCGCTCTCCATCGTTGCTTTTGCTGGTTTGAAGGACCCTGCCAACCCCTATCAGGGTGGTGGCAAACCCTATTGGCAGTACAGCGGCGAGACTGCGTTGAAGCGCTGGGCTGAAATCGATGGCTGCAAGGGTGCAGTCAAAAGCAAATCCACCGACAGCTTTACTTTGAACTCCTACGATGTCTGCAAAAGCGGCGCGCGCATCCACTCCTACGTCATCGATGCCTGGGACCATGCCTGGCCGCGCGCGACGATGAAGGCGGACATGGTCGCATCCGCTGCAGCCGTTATTCGCAAGCCCGTCAGTGAAACCGCCGGTAAGGTTCAGCAGGCCGTGGACCGTAAAATGCCGACTGAAATCATTCGGCAGGTTGATGCCGCTGAGAGAATGTGGGACTTCTTCCAGAATACGGAAGGGCAGATGGTTGTCGACGCGACGGCGAAGACGGATTGCTCTGTGAAAGCGGTTCCCGCTTCCGCATCCGCCAAAGCTTCGGAGACGACGTGCAGCCAGACCAGCAAAGCATCCCTGAACCCCGTCCGCAGCGCGCCCGTGGCCGAGGACGCATTGTAACCAAAGCGCTGAATGGGCGCAGCCGTCTGGACGAATTGTTTCAGGAAGGCTGCGCCAAAATCCGGTTGCCCGAAACGTTTTCCAACGAAATGGAAGCCGTTCTCATCAATTCCTCCGGCGGTTTGACCGGCGGCGACGAGATGGAATGGCAAGCGGTGGCCGGTGCGGGCACATCGCTCGTGGTGTCCACGCAGGCCTGCGAAAAGGTCTACAAAGCCGCCTCCGGCACGACGACAGTCACCGCCCGCGTCACCGCCGGGCCCAACGCCAGACTTCACTGGCTGCCACAGGAAACCATCCTTTTTGATCGCGCTTCGCTCACCCGCAGGCTGGAAGCGGATATCGATGCTTCCGCCGAATTCATCGCTGTCGAAGCTGTTTTGCTCGGTCGCCAGGCCATGGGCGAGATGATGGAGGAGGGGCTGTTTCGAGACCGCTGGCGCATTCGCCACGGCGGCAAGCTGGTTCATGCGGAAGAATTGCGGCTGGACGGGAATATCGCCGAACTGACCCGTACGTCCCCTGTCCTTTCCGGGCAGGTTGCTTTCGCCACCCTGATTTACATCGGCCCTCTCAGCGAAGCACTATTGCCTAAAATCCGGGCTATTGCCGGGTTTTCCGGCGGCGCCAGCGCCTGGGCGGGAAAGCTCGTCGTGCGTCTTTCGGCGCAGGATGGTTTCACCCTGAGAAAAATGCTGTTTCCGATTATTTCGCTCTTGCGAAATGGTGCGCCAGTGCCGAAAGTCTGGAATCTCTGATGCGCGAATTAGTTAAGAGTTCGAGCGTCCTTTATGCGTTCTAAAAAAACGCATGGCGCTCTAGAAACGGGACGACCATGAACCTCACCCCCAGAGAAAAAGACAAGCTTCTGATTTCCATGGCTGCCATGGTGGCGCGTCGGCGTCTGGAGCGGGGCGTCAAGCTGAATTATCCCGAAGCCATTGCCCTGATTACCGATTTCGTCGTGGAAGGCGCGCGCGATGGCCGCGCCGTGTCGGAGCTGATGGAAGCCGGTGCGCATGTCATCACCCGCGATCAGGTCATGGAAGGCATCGCCGAAATGATCCACGACGTGCAGGTGGAAGCAACCTTCCCCGATGGCACCAAGCTGGTGACCGTGCACGAACCAATACGCTAAAGGATCAGCATATGGCGCTGGAACTTCGCCCCAACTGCGAATGCTGTGACAGGGATTTAGCCCCCGATAGTCTCGATGCGATGATGTGTTCGTTCGAATGCACCTATTGCAAGGATTGCGCCACCAACACGTTGGCGGGCATCTGCCCCAATTGCGGTGGAGAGTTGGTGCGGCGTCCCGTGCGCCCGGCGGGCAAGCTGGTGAACAATCCAGCCTCGACGATCCGTGTTTTGAAAGCCGAAGGCTGCGCACCCGTTAAAGCCGCGTAAGGATGGAGCTAAAACCATGATCCCAGGTGAAGTCATTACGGCAGGGGGCGAGATCGAACTGAACGTCGGTCAGCCGACTGTTACCATCGAGGTTTCCAATACGGGCGACCGGCCTGTTCAGGTTGGCAGCCATTATCATTTTGCCGAAACCAATGCGGCTCTCGATTTCGAGCGCGAGAAGGTGCACGGCATGCGTCTGGATATCCCTGCGGGAACCGCGGTTCGTTTCGAGCCTGGGCAGAAGCGCGAGGTTACTTTGGTGCCGCTTTCGGGTAAGCGGGAAGTCTACGGCTTCCGCAAACTCGTCATGGGAAAGCTGTGATGATGGTCGCCACGTCGTTGCGCCGTCTGTCACTCAGCTTTTTGCTCGCCTTGGCAGCGTTGCCCTCTAGCTTCATGGTCGACCGGGCGGTTGCGCAGGAAGAGCCGGATTGTGACTCGCCGACGACGCAGGCGGATATGAATGCCTGCGCGGCGATTGAATATGAAACGGCTGACAAGGATTTGAATGCGGCCTATCAGCAGATTCGCAAGAAGATGAGCGCCTGGGACAAGGCCGCTGACGATGATAGCAAGGGCGCGGTCGATGCGCTGGTTGCCGCGCAACGCGCATGGGTTTCGTTTCGTGATGCCAATTGCGAAACGGCAGGCTTTCAGGCGCGTGGCGGCACCATGGAGCCCATGCTCGTTTCCTCCTGCCTTGCCGATATGAGCACGAAACGCGCCGAAGAGCTTCGCACTCTTGCTGACGGATTTTGATGTGATCGCCGCTTTTGTTTTCTCCGCCTTCCCAGGAGCCTGAATTCCATGCCTTACAAGATTTCCCGCGCAGCCTATGCCAGCATGTTCGGCCCCACGGTGGGCGATAAGGTGCGTCTTGCCGATACCGAACTCTTCATCGAGATCGAGAAGGATTTCACCACCTACGGCGAAGAGGTGAAATTCGGCGGCGGCAAGGTCATTCGTGATGGCATGGGGCAAAGCCAGGCCACGCGGGCTGAGGGCGCGGTTGATACCGTCATCACCAATGTCGTCATCGTCGATCACAGTGGCATCTACAAGGCTGATGTCGGCTTGAAAGATGGGCGCATTCACGCCATCGGCAAGGCGGGTAATCCCGATACGCAGCCGGGCGTGACGATCATCGTCGGTCCCTCAACGGAAGCCATTGCCGGTGAGGGCAAAATCCTCACGGCGGGTGGCATGGACGCGCATATCCATTTCATCTGTCCCCAGCAGATCGAAGAAGCCTTGATGAGCGGCATCACCTGCATGCTGGGCGGCGGTTCCGGCCCCGCCCATGGCACGCTTGCCACCACCTGCACCGGGGCGTGGCACATCGAACGCATGATCGAAAGCTTCGACGGTTTTCCTATGAACCTTGCGCTTGCGGGCAAGGGCAACGCCTCGCTGCCCAAGCCGCTGGAGGAAATGATCCTCGCCGGTGCGTCGTCGCTGAAACTTCACGAAGATTGGGGTACGACGCCAGCGGCTATCGACAACTGCCTGACAGTCGCCGACGAATTCGACGTGCAGGTCATGATCCACACCGATACGCTGAACGAAAGCGGCTTCGTGGAAGACACGATTGCCGCCATCAACGGACGCACCATCCACGCCTTCCACACGGAAGGTGCGGGCGGTGGCCATGCGCCTGACATCATCAAGATTTGCGGCAATCCCAACGTCATCCCGTCATCCACCAATCCGACGCGGCCCTATACGATCAACACGCTGGCGGAACATCTGGATATGCTGATGGTCTGCCACCACTTGTCGCCGTCGATACCGGAAGACATCGCCTTCGCCGAAAGCCGCATCCGCAAGGAAACCATCGCGGCAGAGGACATTCTGCACGACATCGGCGCCTTCTCGATCATCTCCTCCGACAGCCAGGCCATGGGCCGTGTGGGCGAGGTCGCCATTCGCACGTGGCAGACGGCGGATAAGATGAAGCGCCAGCGCGGTCGTTTGAAGGAGGAGAAGGGCGAGAACGATAATTTCCGCGTTCGCCGCTACATCGCCAAATACACAATCAACCCGGCCATCGCTCACGGTATTTCTCACGAGATCGGCTCCATCGAAGTCGGCAAGCGGGCCGATCTGGTGCTGTGGAACCCGGCGTTCTTTGGCGTGAAACCGGAAATGGTGTTGATGGGCGGTTCGATTGCCGCGGCACCGATGGGTGATCCCAACGCCTCCATCCCGACCCCCCAGCCGATGCATTACCGGCCCATGTTTGCCGCTTACGGCAAACTACGCACGAATTCTTCCGTTACCTTCGTGTCGCAGGCTTCGCTGGATGCCGGATTGGTGCAGCGCCTCGGCGTTGCCAAAAAGCTTTTGGCTGTGCGAAACGTTCGCGGCGGTATCTCTAAGGCGTCAATGATCCACAATTCGCTGACGCCGCATATCGAGGTCGATCCCGAGACATACGAGGTGAGGGCCGATGGCGAGCTTCTGACGTGTGAACCGGCCTCGGTCTTGCCGATGGCGCAGCGCTATTTCCTGTTTTAGACTGGATGTGTAAGGGATGACTGAGCCCGCAGATAAGCGGGCTCTCATTGCTATATAACAGCATTCTCTTCCCATAAGCGACCGTCAAATCGTTAATGATTGCCGCAGGTTGCATGCGTCAGCCTATTTTTTTAAAAAGTGTAAATTCGCGTTTAAGTAACAGTGGCATGTGCTGAATTTCGCGATCACTGTTTGGCTGTTGCCCCTCTATTCAAAGGGATGCAGCCTTCTGGCATCGTTTAGCGAGGGCCAAAATTAAGCGGATATTTACTGTCGAAAGTAATTTTAAAATATACCTATGGTAGCTAAAAATTTATACAATCACTTTACTTTCAGCCAACTTCTGAGGGTTATCGATTAAGTCGTGCAAGGGGAGGTGTGATGACGGACCGTTTGAAAAAATTTATTTCATTGGAAATGAGTTTGAGCGAGGCCCGCGAAGGCCAAAATCTTCGTCATTTTGTCGTCAAGATGGTTTTCATCTCCATTATCCTGTCCGTCATTGTCAGCACCGCTGCGATTTCCGTGGGCGCGTTTTTTGATCTCTTGCCGCTGCCGCTCTATGAGGCGCTGGCTTACAGCGTCGTTATGGCGTGGATCGTCGGTGGCATCGTCACCGGGATATTGTGTGGCGTTCTTTCCAAGGCGATTGGCAAGTTGCACCAGTCCCATGCGGAATTCGAGCGGCTGAGCAAGACCGATACGCTGTCCGGGCTTGCCAACCGCCGTGCTTTCAACCAATGTTTCGAAGAGGTGCTCGATGATGCCTCGCTCGCCATTTTCGACCTGGATCGCTTCAAGCGAATCAATGACAGCTATGGCCATGCGGCAGGGGACGTCGTCATCAAGAAAGCTGCTGCTGCCATCGCCGACGTTTTTGGAGAGTTTCATTGCGTGGCGAGACTAGGCGGGGAGGAGTTCGCTGTCATCGTTCGCGGCGGCCAGATCAAGGACCGGTTGACCTTGATCGAGCTTGCCCGCATTCGCGTGTCGTGCCTGACGATAAGCTTCAATTCCCATCAGGTGCAGACGACTGTTTCCGTCGGCATCGCCGATATCGATCCGTCACGCTCCAAACACGATACGTTTTCGGCAGCCGACAAGGCGCTTTATCTGGCCAAGGCATCCGGGCGCAATTGCGTTCGCCACGAGAGCGATCTGCCCATCGCGCAGGCCGTGGAAGACCTGAAAGCGACCTTGCTGGTCGCATCCTAGTTTGTTGATTGCAGACGTTTATTTCTAGCCGTCCCCACTGCTTTTCATCACAAGTGCTTGCATTCGCGGACCGCATCCTTCAGGTTTCGATGCCGATTGAAACCAAATCTGGATGAGCTCATGCTGCGCGTACAATCCTATCTTCCCGCTGGCACACCCGGTGACGAGCCCACGGGTTATGTCACACTGGCCCATGACCAGAGGCATCTTCGCCGCAAGTTGCTGCACCTCCAGAATGACGAGATGGTCATGCTCGATCTGAAGGAGCCCGTGCTGTTTGCGCATGGTGATTTGCTGGTCATCGAAAATGGGGATCTTGTTGAGGTGCGTGCAGCCGACGAGAAGCTGTTCGAAGTGACGGCCAGGAACACGCTTCACCTGATCGAACTTGCCTGGCATCTGGGCAACCGCCACCTTGCAGCGCAGATCGAAGAGGGCCGTATTCTGATCCTCCGGGACCACGTCATCCGCGCCATGTTGGAGGGTCTGGGGGCTACGGTGCGCGATGTGGAAGAGCCGTTCCAGCCCGCGCGTGGTGCCTATCATGCCCATGGTGGCCATTCGCACGGCCATGATCATCATAATCACAGTCATGATTGACCGATCGTGATGAACCGTAGCGTCGATGCGTTGCTAAGGTTGCTAGCGTGGATGTCGCCGGCTTTTCCCGTCGGTGCATTTTCCTATTCCGGCGGGCTGGAAAGTGCAGTGAACGACCGGCGCCTCTCAAACGCCACCGATCTTCGAAACTGGATCGGCCTGCTGTTGCAGCGGGGAACGTTGTGGAACGATGCGGTGCTGCTGGCGCAGGCGTGGCGATGCCATGAAGATCGCGGTGAACTGGCTACGTTGGCCGAATTGGGGCAGGCTTTGGCCGGGTCGGCGGAACGCTATCGTGAAACGGTTTTGCTGGGCGACGCCTTCGTGGATGCCGCTGCCGCATGGCCGCATGATGTGTTCAGGCGCCTGGCAAAAGCGACACCTTATCCCGTTGCGGTGGGTGCCATAGCTGCGGCGCATTATATCGCACTTGAAGATGCCTTGGCCGCCTATCTGCATTCCGGCGTGTCGCAGTTTGTCTCTGCCGGCATCCGTCTCGGCGTTGCCGGGCAAAAGGATGGTGTCTCGATCCTCGCGCATCTGGAGGCCGATATCGCCTCCGTTGCCAATCGCGCGGTGTCTTCGACCTTGGATGATCTGGGATCCGCTACCATCCTTGCGGACACGGCGTCGATGCGCCATGAAATTCAGGAAACACGGCTTTTTCGTTCATAAAGACTGGATTTGGAAGGACGTAATATGAAATCGGGAAATGGCCCGCTCCGGGTCGGCATTGGCGGACCTGTCGGCTCTGGTAAAACGGCTCTGACGGAGAAACTCTGCAAGGCGATGAGTGCGGATTATTCGGTCGCCGTCGTCACCAACGATATCTACACCAAGGAAGATGCCGAAGCGCTGGTGCGCATGCAGGCGCTGCCGTCGGAGCGGATCGTCGGCGTGGAGACGGGTGGTTGCCCGCATACCGCCATCCGTGAGGATGCGACCATCAATCTCCAGGCGATTGCCGGTCTCAACGAGCGCTTCCCCGATCTCGACATTGTCTTCATCGAATCGGGCGGTGACAATCTGGCTGCGACCTTTTCGCCCGATCTTGCCGATATCACTATCTATGTGATCTCGGTTTGTCAGGGTGAGGAAATTCCGCGCAAAGGGGGGCCGGGCATCACCCGTTCAGACCTGCTCGTCATCAACAAAAAGGATTTGGCGCCTTATGTCGGTGCCGATCTCGGTGTGATGGACAGTGACGCCACGCGCATGCGCAAGGATATGCCTTTCGTCTTCACCGATATGAAGCGGGGCGAGGGCGTGGATAATATCGTCGGCTTCCTGAAACAGCACGGTGGTCTGTAAGGCTCGACAGGCGCTGAAACGGGATCATCGCTGTTTCAACGACTTTCCTCTCGATCAGGTCGTTCGATTCTGACTTGGTCACACAAAAACGCCGGGCAATGCCCGGCGTTTTTGATGTGCTGCTGTGGCTTTATTCTGCGGCGAGTGGTGGCAGGCGCAGGACATTACTGGAATTGCCGGTATTTTTTGGGCTCGTTCCGTTTTTCTGCTCGATGTTTGCCAGGCGCTCTTCAAGGCCCGATACGGCGTCCTGATTGGTACGCGCTGCTTCCGACAGTTCCTCATTGGAGAGAACCGGATGCTCCTCTTCCTTCTTGCCAATGAAACGGCCGAAGAGGTGGGCGAGGAGCATCGACAGGTCGTCCATGATGAGGAAGAAGGCTGGGACGACGACCAGAGACAGGACCGTCGAGACGATGATGCCGCCGATCACAGCGATGGCCATGGGCGAGCGGAACGAGCCGCCTTCGCCAACGCCCAGCGCCGACGGCAGCATGCCCGCCGACATGGCAATCGAGGTCATGATGATGGGACGCGCGCGCTTGCGACCGGCTTCCACCATGGCATGAACCCGCTCCATGCCGTGGCGGCGCATTTCGATGGCGAAATCCACCAGCAGAATGGCGTTCTTGGTCACGATACCCATCAGCATCAGGATGCCGATGAGAACGGGCATGGAGAGCGCGTTGTTGGTGATGATGAGCGCCACCGCGACACCACCGATGGCCAGTGGTAGCGACAGCAGAATGGTGAAGGGCTGGATGACATCCTTGAATAGCAGGATGAGAACGACCAGCACCAAAAGCAGGCCGAGCAACATGGCATTGGTGAAGCCGCGCAGCATTTCGCCCTGCACCTTGGCGTCACCGCTTTCGGCAAGACGCACGGTTGGCGGCAATTGCGTTTCTGCAACGATGCGCCTGAACTCGGCAGAGGACGTATCCAGCGCCGTGCCGAAGGGAACATCGGAGCCGATGGACACCACGCGGTTGCGGTCGTTGCGCTTGATGGAGCTTGGACCTTCCGAATAGTCGATATCGGCCACGCTATAGAGCGGAACCGTGGCACCTGCCGCCGTCTTGATTTTCAGCGCGCGGATAGAGGCCAGGTCGCGTCGGACATCCAGCGATGCCTGTACGCGAATGGGGATTTGCCTGTCATCCAGCGAAATCTTTGTCAGTTGTGCATCAATATCACCGATGGTGGCGACACGCACGGTCTGCGATATCTGCTGCGGCGTGATGCCGAGGCGAGCGATCTCATCCTTGCGCGGGCGGATTTGTAGTTCGGGGCGTGGAAGCGCACCTTCCGAGCTGACATTGGCCAGGATAGGCGAGGCGCGCAGATGCGATTCCAGCGTGCTGACCGCCTTTTGCAAATCCTCTTCGCTCGAGGACAGGAAGTTGAAGCTCAGTTCCCGTTCGCCGCGGTCATTGAGTTTGATGATGCGCACATCCGGAATTGTGTTCACCTTGGCGAAAATATCCCGCTCCACATCCCATTGCGGGCGCGTTCTGCCATTGTCCTGCACTTTGGGGAGATATTGGCCAATCAGCGGAATGGAGCCCAATCCGTCATTGACCAGCGTTTTCAGCAGGGAGTGGTCGATATGCTGGAGAATGACGCGCACCGTTGCGCGCCGCAATTCCAGATCACCCTTTGGCGATGCGCCACCTAGGATGAAGATGCTTTCCACGCCATTGATGTCGCGGATCGCCTCATTGATCTTTGAGGTCGTCGCGTCGGTTTCTTCCAGCGTTGCATTGGGCGGAAGTTCGACGGAGAGCACGACGCGCGAGGCGTCATCCGGCGGCAGGAAGCTGCCGGGCACGCCGCTCAGAAGCACGATCGAGCCGACTAGGAAGCCGATGGCCCCGATGAGTGTCAGATAACGCGCCCACCATCTGCTCGTGGTTGCGCTCACCATCTGCGTATAGGCCTTCATCAACCAGCCGTCATTGTCGTGATGGTCATCGACGGCGTCGTCGGAACGCATGAGGTAGGCGGCCATCAACGGGGTGATGAGACGCGCGACCATGAGCGAGAAGAACACCGAAAAGGCGACTGTGAGGCCGAACTGGATGAAGTATTGGCCCGGCACACCAGGCATGAAGGAGACCGGCACGAAAACCGCGATGATGGTGAAACTGGTCGCGATCACCGCAAGCCCGATTTCGTCGGCAGCTTCCAGCGAGGCGCGATAGGGCGATTTGCCCATCTTTATGTGGCGGGAGATATTCTCCACCTCCACGATGGCATCGTCCACCAGAATACCGGTGGCCAGCGTCAGGGCGAGGAAGCTGACGAGATTGAGCGAAAAGCCCAAGACATCCATGACCCAGAAGGTGGGGATGGCCGACAAGGGAAGCGCCACGGCAGCAATCAAGGTCGCGCGCCAATTGCGCAGGAACAGCAACACGACGATGACGGCGAGGATGGAGCCTTCCACCAGCGTGTGAAGGGCGGCCTCATAGTTGCCATAGGTGAAATAGACCGAGTCATCCACCATTTCGATCGAGACGTTCGGGTGGTCTGCACGCACCTTGTCCAGATTTTGCGCGACGGTTTCCGCAACCGACACTTCGCTGGCACCCTTGGAGCGGAAAACGGCGAAGGTCACGCCCGGATTGCCGTTGAAGCGTGAGAAGGACTTTGGCTCCTCATAGGTATCGGTGATGGTGCCGAGTTCCGACAATGTAACGAAACGGCCGCTGGACAGCGCAATGGTGGTGTTGGAAAGCTGGGCCACATCACGGGCATCACCCAGCGTGCGAATGGTCTGTTCGTTGCCCGCCACCTGTCCACGACCGGAGCCGAGGTCGATATTGGTGCCACGCAGCTGTTCGTTCACGTCGGCCGCGGTAATGCCATAGGCATCCAGTTTGGCCGGGTTGAGCGATACGCGCACTTCGCGGTCCGCACCGCCGTAACGGTCGATCTTGCCAACGCCCGCCTGACCCTGAAGCGCCCGCTTGATCGTGTCATCCACAAACCAGGAGAGCTCTTCCAGCGTCATGTTGGGTGACGAGACGGCAAAGGTCTGGATCGCCTGTCCCTCGACGTCGATCTTGCTGACAACCGGCTCCTCGATATCCGAGGGCAACTCGCTGCGAATCTTGTCGATGGCGTCCTTGGTGTCCTGAACCGCTTCTTCGGTCGGCTTTTCGATGCGGAACAACACCGTCGTCAGCGACTGACCGTCGGTCACCGTCGACTGGATCTCATCGATTCCGCTGATGGAGGCAACCGCGTCTTCGACTTCCTTGGTGACCTGTGCCTCAAGCTCGGAGGGCGAGGCGCCGCTTTGGGTGACGGTGATTGCCACCACCGGCACGTCGATATTGGGGAAACGCGTGATCGGAAGATCGTAGAACGCCTTGACGCCCAGAAACATCAAAAGCACAAAGCACAGCAGTGGCGCAATCGGGTTGCGGATGGACCATGCGGAAAAGTTCATGGTGTTTCCTCAGTCAGTTCGATGCTGCGGCGTCAGCTGGAACCGGGTTGATCTTGTCACCATCGCGCACGAATGCGCCTGCTTTTTCAACGACCATGTCGCCTGCGGAAATTCCGCTTTTGATTTCGACGAAGCCTTTGTCCTGTATGCCGATCTCGACGGCAACCTGCCGGACGATGCCATCTTCCACCCGCCGCGTGCTCGATCCGTCACGGCCGGAGGTGACGGCAGACAGCGGTAGCGCCAGCGCGTTGGCCGATGCGATGACGACTTCTGCGCTGCCATACATGCCGGCGCGGGCAGGGCTGTCGGCGGGCAAAAGGATATGCACGGAGCCAAGCCGGGTGGTGGCATCGACCGTGGGTGACACCAGCCGCACCTTGCCTTCGATCTTGTTGCGACCGCCAGCGACCGTGATGATCGCTCTTTGTCCAGTCTGAACCTTCTGGATATCGGTTTCGGAAAGATCGGCAACGAGTTCGATCGCGTTATCCTTGATGACGGTAAACAGCGGATCGCCGCTGCCGCTGGCAATGGCACCGACGCGGGCATTCCTGGCCGACACGATGCCGGCGACCGGTGTTTTAACGCTGGTGCGTGACAGTTTCAGATCGATATCCTCGATCTGCGCATCCACGACTTTTATCTCCGCCTCACCGACCGTGACATTTTGTCTGGAGGCCTGAAGGCGTGCCTGGGCGACATCTGCGGCGGCAGCGGTCTGTTCCACCTGCGATACCGAGCCTGAGCCGGATTTGCCGAGACGGTCTGCCCGGTCACGCTGGCGCACGGCGTCATCGTAATTGGCTTGCGCCTCGATGACCTGCGCCCTGCTTTGTGCGACGGTGGCCTCAGCTTTGGCCCGGTTAGCCTGAAGCTGACTTTTTTGCAGAATGAGGCTGTCCTTCGACAATTCGGCGAGCGACGCACCGGCCTCGACCTTGTCGCCAATGTCGACGTTCAACTTGTCGACGGACAGACCATCCACCAAAGGCTGCACGTAAATCTCATCGACTGGCTTCAGCGTGCCGGTTGCCACGACGCGGTCCACGAGATCGCGCTTGGTTGCTTCGCTGACGACGATGGAGGGCAAGTTCTTGCGGTCTGCTCCACCTTGAGCGCCTGCCAAACTGGGCACGAGCAAAGCCGAAACCATCAGAAGCGAAAACCGGGTTGAAACTGTGCTGCGATGCATATGCCTGTCCGTTCCAAGGTCGCATCGCAGGGTCATCGCGCACAAATCGTGCCTTTGAAGGTCCTGCGATGATGAATGCAAGAAATTGGGGCGACAATGCCTGCCCTCGCCTCGCGGCGGACTGTAATTCGTCACGGGGGCGAATTCAATCCGTCTGACCCGTGGAGCGGGCATAGATTTCTGAATTTCACTTGATATGGATGTGAAGCGTCTGCAACTCGAGGGCGCGCGAGGCTGCGCGCCCCGGATGTTACTGCCTATTTAAGCTCAGCGTCCGTGATTTCGGTCGTAAACGCGCCCGTCGGTTCTTGGTGATGACGGGATCGGAACCGCCACTGCGGACGGACGGATGCCAGAAGGTGACGGCGCGCTCTGCCAGCGCCACCAAACCGTAAAAGCCCGAGCCAGCGATGGCGGCGACGGCAATCTCGGCCTAGACCATATCCACATCGCTCCGGCCCATTTCGGCGGAGATGCGAAATCCCATGCCTTGGCCGACCTTCGCCATATCCATCAGAGTGTCCCAAAGACGGTTGCTGTTGATCGTCAGATTTTTTCCAGTTGTTTCATTTTTTGCGGATGTTTCCGGCATGCCAGTCTTTTCCTCACCCGTTTTGATCGTCATCATGCGAGGGGCGTGCCGTCCAAGAGGGGACGGCGAGATGCGTGGGCGACGTGGTCGTCCGATTAATTGACCGACTGGTAAACATTGTTATTTCAGGCTTTGGTGATTAAAAGAAATCGAGGGAGTTTCGCGAGTAAAGCGGTATTTTCTGATTGAGCTTTCATCACCGATTATTTTTTATCCAAAGTGACCTTCCAATTGCATTGAAAACAGACAGAGATCCTTGATGGCCATACCCAGAGCGGCAAAAACGCAGAAGCGGACGCGGATACAGGAAGAAAAAGAAGAGATCATTTTAGAAGCGGCGCTGGATGTGTTTTCCGTCAACGGTTTTCGCGGCACGACCATCGACCAGATTGCCGAGGTGGCGGGCATGTCGAAGCCGAACGTGCTCTATTATTTCCGCACCAAGGAGACCATGCATCGGGCGCTGATCGAGCGTGTGCTGGACACGTGGCTAGACCCGCTTCGCGCTTTCGATGCCGAAGGCAATCCTGAAACGGAAATCAAATCCTATCTTCGCCGCAAGCTGGAAATGGCGCGCGACTACCCGCGAGAAAGCCGTCTGTTCGCCAATGAGGTGCTGCAAGGTGCGCCGCATGTGGAAGACGAGTTGAAAGGCCCGCTGAAACAGCTGGTGGACGAGAAGGCGGATGTCATCCGCGCTTGGGCGAAGGCCGGACGAATCGCGCCGTGCGATCCCTATCATCTGATCTTTTCCATCTGGGCGACAACCCAGCATTATGCCGATTTCGATGTTCAGGTTCGTTCCGTGCTGGGGTCTGCGCATGCGGGCGAGGGGCGTTTCGAGGATGCGGCACGCTTTCTGGAGCAACTGTTTATGGGCGGTTTGGGCATCATTCCGGCACCACTCAAAAAAACATGACGCGATTATCAACTTTATACTTTACTCTAAAACTCATCTTTACTATCGTGCGGCCAGCCTGATCCAACAGGCGGTACATTTCGATGAAAAGGTGAGGCATGGCGCGCAAGGAAAAGAAGAAGGCGGAGCGACACGGCAAGCGGGACAAAAGTTCACAGCAGGCAGCGCCCGCGGTTTCTCAGGCAGCGTCATCCGGGCCGAAAAGCTTTCTCTATGTGGGCGGCCGTGACTGTCAGGTTGCGCATCTTCGCCAGATCGCCAGCAACTTCGATGCCGAACTCATTCACCACGATGGCGGCCTGCGAGAGGCCGTGTCGCGCATCGATACGCTGCTTCCGTCGGTCGATTGTGTTTTCTGCCCCATCGACTGTATCAGCCACGATGCGTGTCTGCGGGTCAAGTCCGGCTGCAAGAAGTTCGGTAAAACCTTCGTTCCCTTGCGCAACGGTAGCAAGTCCAGCCTTGAACGGGCGCTTCAGACGATGAACGACAGAGCCGCAGCCAATTGACGATTACTGGCGCGCTGTTACGAAAAAGGCAGCGCTGGCCAGAGCCAGCCAACCCAAGATCATGCCGAGCCCACCAATGGGTGCAGCCATGGGAAACAAGCCGCTTTCGGTGAAATGTCTCGAGACGAGATCGCCTGCGAACACCATGGTTCCCAATCCCAGCAGGATCGCCGCAGGCACGGCCGTCCTGATGCGTTCCCAACCCAGATAGAGCCCGAGAAGAATGGGCGCGTGGGCCAGGCACATGGCCGAGGCATTGCCCAGCATATAGGTCGCGCCCGTGTGCGTTGCCGCTGCCGCGAGGGCAACACCCGCAGCCCCCAGAATACCGGATAGAAAAAGGCTCGTCGGGCGTAGCCAGCTGGTGTTCATGGGTTTGGGTCTTCCTGATTTTGCATGTGGAACGCAAGCCTCTCGACCGGCGCCCAGATGATCTCGCGTAGTTTCGGATTGTCGATGGTGTCGTCCATGGCTCGGCGAAAACACAGCAGCCACTCGTCACGCTCAGTGGAGCCAATGGGCGCAACGAAGTGACGTCTGCGCAGCATCGGGTGGCCGTGTTTTTCGACATAGATGGGCGGGCCGCCGAGATAGCCGATCAGATATTCGGTGAACTTGCTCTCACTGCCCGACAGATCCGGCGGGTGGATGGCGCGGCAGTTGGTGGCTTCCGGCAGGGTGTTCATCAGCTCATAGAAGCGCCGCGTCAGGGCGCGAACAGTCTGCTCCCCGCCAATGGCCTCATAAAGCGTGATGGTTTCGTCTGCCACGTCTCGCCGTCTCCGTTTCCAGCCGTTTTGGCTCTTTCGTCAAGAAAGCGCAACCTCAAACGGCTGGTGCGACAAAGCGAATTGCCGCACCTGAAGAGGCGCGTCAGCCAAAGTTGCGAAGCAGGTCCAGTCCCTTGCTCAACAGGGCGTTGGCCTTATCTTCGTTGGCGGCTTCAACATAGCAACGCATTTCAGGTGCATTGCCGGACGGGCGGAAGTGGATGGTGCCGCCATCGGTCAATGTGACGCGAAGACCATCGATGTCGCTGGTGTCCTTGACGGTACCCACGGGTGCCAGGAAAGCTTCAAGGTTTGCGCGGGAAGAGCGCAGATGGCCCATGATGGCGGCGCTCTTTTCCTGTGCGAAATCCTGCAAACGGTCGGCTGCTGCAACGGGCAGCTTATAGGCAGCGGCGATCTCGGACAGCGGCTTTTTCTGGTCGGCAACCAGCTTCAAGGCAGCCAGAAGAGGCAGGAAGCAATCGCGGGTGGGGAGCGGGGAGATGGTTTTGCCGCTGAGTTCGAACGGCGATGCGGTGAGAAAACCGCCATTGGCCTCAAAGCCGATGATACCCTTTTTACCGGCCGCCAGCGCTTCATCCATACCGGCAATCACGAAGGGCGAGCCAACCTTGGTGCGTACCACTTCGAACTCACCGCTGGATTCGATGCCGGAATTGGAGGTGACCGGCGTGACCACCACATCTGCCTTGAGGAAGTTTGCGGTTATGAGGCCCAAGAGGTCGCCACGCAGCGGCACGCCATGTTCGTCGGCCAACAGGGGGCGATCGCCATCTCCATCGGCGGAAATAATGGCGTCGAAGTGGTGCTCGGCGGCCCACCCTTTCAGCTTTTCCAGCGTATCGGTAGAGACGGCTTCTGTATCGACGGGAATGAAGGTTTCGGAACGACCGAGGGGTGCTACATCCGCGCCGTAATGTTTCAAAACATCGACAAAGAGATCACGGGCGACGGTGCTGTGCTGGTAGACACCGATTTTGAGACCCGCCAGGGATTGTTCCGGAAGCAGCGACGCATTGCGCTGAAAAAACAGGGCGTTGGCTTGCTCGGCGTGATTTTCGGCCTGCGCGGTGTCGGCAGTGATGCCATCTGCTTCCACTTTTCTTGCGAGTTCGGCAATCGCCAATTCGTCCTTCTTGTCGATCTCGCCGTCGGGGCGGTAGAATTTGATGCCGTTGCGGTCTGCCGGGATATGGGACCCTGTGATCATCAGTGCTGCGGCTTTTAACGAAAGTCCGTAAAGCGCCAAAGCCGGGGTGGGGAGTGCGCCGCAATCGAGCGGAGTGAGACCTGCCGTCTTCAGCGCAGCAATGCAAGTCTGTGCGATGGACGGGCTGGAGTCGCGAAAATCCTGGCCGATAAGGATCGGATCGCCGTCTTTTGCCATGCCGGAAGCCAGAAGGTGTCGCGCGAAGGCCGTTGCATAGATGGCCGATGCCTTGCCTTTCAAATCCTGTGAAAGTCCGCGAAGACCGCTCGTTCCAAACTTCAGGCTCATGTCAAATGCTTCCTTATTCCGGGTCGTTTCATGCTGTTTCGATCAAGGTGATCGCCAATGTAACGCAACAAGGCGCTGCATTGATCCCAATTTCGGTATGCCTGTGGTTGGTACCCGATCGGCAATGAACTCTCAAGTTTTGACAGTCCGCGGATGCGGAGACTATATCAAACCCGCGCCGCAACCGGTAATTTTGATGGGAATTGGGTTCTATGGATACTGTATCGATCGACAATCGTGGTGACTTCGGCCTGTGGGCTATCGAGCGCGCCAAGGCCATCATTGCCGTCGAGGGATCGAACCTAGCGGTTGCCTCGCGGGAAGGCGACGATGTTGCTATCCGCGAAGCCGCTAACGCTCTGGGAACTGCAATTTCAGCCGCGCTGCTGGAAGTCTATGACGGTCTTGCGCTGGAGGAGTGATCGCCTCTGTCCAAACCGGCATAGCGCAACGCGATGAAGGCTGTCAGGCAGGCCACTGCGAAAGCGTTGAGGTTGAACAGCTTGGCGAGATCAGACGCGCTCCAGATATGCAACGCATCGCCAATCAAGTAGCGCGTGAACAGAAAACCGGCAAACACCACGCCTGTCATGCCGATCTGCCATAGCTTTTCGGCTGCCCGGAACGACAGGGCGACGAGCATGATACAGGCAGCGAAAAACAGCTCGGTGCCCGCACCGGTGCCGAATAGCTTGGTCTCGAAGATCGTATCGATGGTGCCGATCAGCGGTAGTGCCACGCGTGCGGCAAGCGCCGACTTACGCGCGATCAGCGGAATGGCCAGAAAGAACAGCATGGAGGCGACGCTGATCAGCGATGCCTCTACGCCGTTTCCAACCAGCCACCAGATGGACAGAGGATAGAACGGCTTATTCAAAATGATGACCCAAGCAACGGTGAGTGTTGCCGCGGTCAGGGGATCACGCGTTCCATCCTCGCTCGTCATGTGTCAGCGCTTTGCAGGCGTGAGCAGATAGTGGCCCACGCCCCAAACGGAGCCGCCATCATGGCCGAACAGCCCGGCGGTGGCCAGGAAGAACAGACGCCAGCGGCGACGCCACAGCGCGGCATCCGCACCGTAAACCTCTCGCAGGATCGGGGTGATGCGATCGGTCTCCCGGTCGAAATTCGCAAGCCAGTCCATGGCGGTGCGGCGATAATGTTCTCCAGACCAGCGCCATTCCTCCTCGACATCATAGGTGTCTTCGAAACGATGCGGCAGATCGTGCGCGGGCATGATGCCACCGGTGAAGAAATGCTGCGCTATCCAGTCTGCTGGATCGCTCGGGCAAAAACGGTAGGATCGGCTCTTGTGGGTGAACACGTGGATGAACAGCTTGCCGTCATCCCGCAGCCAGCCGCGGGTGCGCTCAAACAGCGTGCGCCAGTTGGACATATGTTCGAACATCTCGACCGAGACGATGCGGTCGTAGGTGTCCGACGGGGCAAAGTCATTCATGTCAGCGGTGATGACGGTGAGATTGTGGATGCCCTGGCGCTCTGCCTCACCCAGAATATAGGCGCGCTGCGACGTGGAGTTCGAAACCGATGTGATGCGCGCGTCGGGAAACTGGCGCGCCATGTAGAGCGACAAGGAACCCCAGCCGCAGCCCAGCTCCAGAATATCCATGCCGTCGCGCAAGTTCGCATGTTTGACGGTTTCGGCCAAAGCTGCCGTTTCGGCGTCGTCCAGCGTCGTCGTGGCGCTGGGGTAGTAGCAGCAGGAATATTTGCGCTGTTGGCCCAACACCAGGGAAAAGAATTCTGCAGGTACTTCGTAATGCTGCCGATTGGCATCATCCGTGTTGGTCGCCACGGGAAAATCCGTCATCCGTCGCGTGAATGTCTCCTCTTCTTCGCGCGGCGCTCTTTCCAGCTTCCGCTTGGTGCGGGCGCAGAGAAAATCGATGCCAGCCAGCGTCAAACTATCGGAAAGCGGTGCTCGTTCTGCGGTATTGATGGCGAAAGCCAGCATGTTCATATCATTCCTCCTCTTTTCTCGGTCCAGGAAAGAACGCGTTGACGCGTCGTTGCAGCGATTTGAATTTTTCACCGCGTGAGCGCAGCATGTGCTCTTCCAGCGGCGGGATGCCGGACGCGTGGACCAGCAGCCAATACATCAGCGCCGGTGCGAGCAGCGATGCCCAGCTCCATGGCGATGGCCCGGTCAGCGCCATCAACGGCCATGCGCACCAGAACAGCCACTCGAAAAAGTAGTTCGGATGGCGCGAGTAGCGCCACAGGCCTTCTTCGCAGACCTCGGTTTTGGCTTCTGGCTTTTTGCGGAAATGGGCAAGTTGCCTGTCCGACACGGCTTCGCCGACGAGCGCGATGAGGGCGACCAGGATGGCGACGATGTCCAGCAAGGTTGGGAACGGTGACGGGTTGGACGCTGCTAGATAAATGGCCAGCACCAGGATGAACCCGGCCAGAGCCTGTATCTGCAGAAACTGGAACAGGCGGGTGCTCGCTTTGCTGCCCCAGTCTTCCACCAGCTTGGCATAGCGCGGGTCTTCACCGCCGCCCTTCGTGCGCGACCCGATGTGGCTGCCAAGCCTGATCGACCAAATGGCGATGATGAGGAAGGCCGCTATGCGCCGCTCGAGCGTGCCGCTGGCGGCCAGCGCGACGACAAGTCCGCCTATGCCCACCGCAAAGGACCAGATCGTGTCGATCCAGCCACTGGCACCGGTTTTTCGCTGAATGGCCCATGCGGCTGTCATGGCAAGACTAAGCCCAATGGCAATGAAGATCAGCAATCCATAGTTCATCGGGATATTCTTCCGCACTCATCTGTTTCTGCTTTCAACAGACTACGGCGAAGGATACGCATTGGTTTCGTGAGAGAGGAAAAAAACTGATGTGACGGTTCCCGGTGATCCAATGAAACTCTTTGCGCGTTCTAGTCTTCAACAATTCACGACAAGGCTTTACCTGTTGGAGGAGACGATGATGAAAACAGTATTCCCATATGCAATCGGCATGGCCCTTTTTTCCGTGAGCATCGCTTCGGCTGCCGATATCAATGGCCAGTGGGCACGCGGTGACGGAAATGCGAAGGTCCGGGTCGCCCCTTGCGGCGCCGACATCTGCGCGACCAATACCTGGATCAAGCCCGGGACGCCGAAAGAAAAAGAGGGCGACAAGCTGGTCATGAGCATCAAGCCGACATCTGACGGTGAGTATTCGGGAACCGCTTTCGACCCGCAACGTGATCTGACCTACAAGCTGACGGTGTCGGTCAAGGGCGACACGATGACGACCAAGGGCTGCGTGCTGGCAGGCGTCATCTGCAAAGGCGTGGAATGGTCACGCATCAACTGATTGTTTTGAAAGACTGGGGCTAAGATGAAAAAACGCGCGGTCGCTTATATTTCGACGCTGGTGGTGTTCGTCGCCATCGATTTTGTGTGGCTGAGCACGATGGCGGACGTGCTCTACCGGCCCACGCTGGGGCCGATGCTGGCACCAGAATTCCGGCCAGTGCCCGCCATTCTGTTCTACTTCATCTATGCGGCTGGCCTGACGTTCTTTGCCGTGCGTCCCGGTTTGGTGACAGCCAAATTGGGCACGTCAGCGCTTTATGGCGGCCTTCTCGGCTTTATGGCTTACGCGACCTATGACCTCACCAATCAGGCAACGCTCGTCAACTGGACGACGACATTGACTGTTGCCGATCTGATCTGGGGCTCGTTGCTATCAGCGGTTTCTGCCTGTGCAGGCCACTGGATTACCGAAAAGTTGGGCGGTCGGATCGCCCGTTAAACAACCAGGCCGCCTGCGGTCTGCGTCTTCAGGCGGTCGGGTTAATTTGTCCTCAGGTCATATGCCGTTCGGTTTCAGGATCATCATGTCATCTCGTTTTGTTACCGCATTCGGCATTTTCATAGCCATGATGCTTGGAGGTGGCGCCTTGGCGTCGGAAAAGACAAAAGCCCTCGTTACATCAGGCGAAACACGAATCGACGTTGGCGGCTTCAAGCTCAACAGTGTGCTGCTGCCAGCCAAAAAGGGAGCGACAGTGCCGCCGATCGTGTTCATCCATGGCGCGAGCACAAGCCTTTATGATCCGATATACGCCTTCCGCGAAAAGCTGGAGGGCAAGGCGACGCTGCTGTTCGTCGACCGGCCCGGTCATGGCCGCTCCGATGTGGGTCCTAAAACGACCGTGTCGCCGGACGTGCAGGCAGATGCCATTGCGGAGCTGATGACGAAGCGGGGCATCCGCAAGGCCATCATCGTCGGGCACTCCTTCGGCGGTGCCATCACGGCAGCCTTCGCGGTTCGTCACCCCGACATGGTGGAAGGCCTCGTCTTTCTGTCTCCCGCGCTCTACCCATGGCCGGGCGGTGTCTCCTGGTATTACGATGCTGCGCGGCTTCCCTTCGCCGGCGTTCTCTTCAGCGCAATCATCGCGCCACCCGCCGGCGCCTTTGCCATGGATGCGGCCGTCCGATCGGTGTTTGCCCCCAACCCGCGTCCGTCGGATTATATTTCGAAAACCAAGGCCTATCAGGCCCTGCGTCCTGTCGCCTTCCGTCACAATGCCCAGGAAGTGGGCGGTCTGAACGCGTGGGCGAAAACCGCCTCTCCTGCCTTTCGGGACATCAAGGCCAAGACCATCATCATCGCTGGCGATGCCGACAAGGTCGTCTCCACGGACATCCACTCGCGCCACCTCGCGCGTGACGTCAGAGGCGCCGAACTCGTCGTCGTCCACAATCTCGGCCACAAATCCGATTACGTGGCCAGCGACCTTGCCATCGCTGCCATGGAGAAAATCGCTGGCAAAAAGCGGAATCTGAAAGCCATCGCGAAAACGCTCGAAGCGAAGATTGCAAATGATGGAAAATAGCCCGATTGGCTAGGGCTACCAGGGAATGTCACTGCCATCGTAAGCAATGAACGCACCCGAACGTTGCGCACTCAAACCATCCAGCGACGACAGCATCGCGCAAGCGGCCTCGGCTGCGGAAACGGTCTTGTGGCCGCGCGAATAGGGCTCCGAAAGACCGGTCCGCACCGTTCCCGGATGGATCGACACAATCACCGCCTCGGGATGCGTGCGCCGATACTCGATCGCGCAGGTATGCACGACCTGGTTCAGCGCCGCCTTTGCCGCGCGATACGACATCCATCCGCCCAGCCGGTTGTCACCGATCGAGCCGACTCGCGCCGATAGGAAAGCGGCGATGGACCGCTCTTGTCGGTCAAGCAACGGTAAAAAATGCTTGGCCACCAGCGCCGGCCCCACAGCATTCGTCCTGAACTGCTCCAGCATGATCGCCGGGTCCAGATGTCTCAACGACTTCTCTGGCGCAACGCCCTTCGTCGTGAGAATTCCAGTCGCGCAAACGAGAAGATGGATCGGCCCACCCAAAACAGACGCCGCCGCTGCCGCGATACTTGTCTCATCGAGCAGATCGAACCCCTCCGAACTGCGCGAAAGGGCGATGAGCTCACCAAGGTGAGCCTGCTGCGCCACCAACCCCGAAATCGCCGACCCAACACCTCCGCTCGCCCCGATGATAACGGCACGGAAGCCTTTTGGCAGGGAATGCAAAACGGTTGGGGGCGATGGTTCCATTGGTTATAAACCCGCAATGCGTCAGGAAGTTCATATGGAATTTCCGAGGGATGTTTGCAGAACGTCAACGGAAATGGCGCACCCGACAGGATTCGAACCTGTGACCTTTGGAATCGGAATCCAACACTCTATCCAGCTGAGCTACGGGTGCATCCGTGCGTGCAATGAATCGCCGCTGGTCGTAATTGGTTCTTAGCCCAGCTTGTCTTTCGCATCAATGCGTAAAATGGGTGAGAGGACGCGGATGCGGGATTATCCTGCTCAAACGGCTTCGGAATGCAGAAATTCCTTCTCCTAAAAAGTGTGGTTTTGCGGTGAGATGGGATCAGTCAAGTGCGCGTTTTCGTCTCGTTCGTGACTTTTTTTGGGCGCGGCGGCAGTCGATATGTTGGTTCGTGCGGTGTCAAAAGAATTTTTCGGCGGGGCAAAAACGAGGGCGTATAACGCTAAGTTGTTGCAACTTATGCTTTGTTTCCACGAACTTTGTACGCGGCAACTAATCAGCGGTGAGAAACTTTAGGCCCTTGCTTTATATATTATTAAACCTTGTTCTAATAAACCCGATTGGGTAATTAACTATACCATCGCAACGAATCGACGGAGGCTAGACATGACTGAAGGTCTCGCATTTGACTACCGCGCGGCGAACACGAAGTACGTGGAAACCGATGATGCGCCATTGGCGCCCAAGCTGGATATCGATTATTCGATTTTGTCGGAGGCTGTCGTTTACAGGCTTCGCCGTGCGCAACTATCAGTTGTCAGTGATTTCAACGAAAGTCTGCTGGCGCTTGGGCTGCGGCCTGCTGATTTTTCGGTTCTGATCCTCGTTGCCAACAATAGCGGCTTGAAGCAGAGCGATGTGGCTGAGGCTCTGGGTATCCAGCGTGCCAACTTCGTCGCCATCATCGATGGCCTTGAGGACAAGAAACTGCTTGTGAGACGCCGCTCCATGTCCGACCGTCGCGTTCATTATCTGGATATGACGCCAGAAGGCCACGTTGTGGTGGAAGACGTGTCTCGTATTTGGCAGGACCACGAGAACAAGCTGGTCGATCGCTTGGGCGGTGAAAAGGCGCGGGATCAGCTTGTGAAACTCCTGCGGCGCATCAAGGACTGAGATCCGGTGTTGGCAGTTTATCTATGGCCGCCGCCGCCACACTGTATCTGTCCCGGAATGACGAAGGGTACGCTATGGGCGCGCCTTTCGGCAGGACGTCTCAGACCTTCATGGCGCCGGGACCGGGTGTTGCGCCTGCTGGCACCTTGCCCATGATGATCATGCCCAGCACTTCATCCTTGGTCACGTCCTGCGTTCTGGCATGGCCAACGACCTTGCCGTTTTTCATCACGAACACGCGGTCTGCAAGATCGAAGACGTCGTGAATGTCATGGCTGATGAGGAAGATGCCGATGCCTTCCTTCTTCAGTTCCTTGACCAGATCGCCCACCTGCGCGGTTTCCTGCGGCCCAAGCGCTGCGGTCGGTTCGTCCATGACGAGAATGCGGGCGTCGAACAGAATAGCGCGGGCGATGGCGACGGATTGCCGTTGTCCGCCGGAGAGCGCCTTGACCGGTTCCTTGAAGCGTTTGAAGTTGGGATTGAGGCGGCCCATGACTTGGCGGGCGGAGGCTTCCATGGCCACATCGTCCAGAGTGCCCCAGGGGGTGCGCAGCTCGCGGCCGAGATAAAGATTGGCGGCGGCGTCGACATTATCGGCCACGGCCAAGGTCTGGTAGATGGTCTCGATGCCGTATTTCTTGGCATCACGTGGGTTGCGGATATCGACATCCTCACCATTGATCAGGATCTCACCGCCATCGCGGCGATAGGCGCCCGAGAGGATTTTGATCAGCGTCGATTTGCCCGCGCCATTGTGGCCCAGCAAGGCCACGACTTCACCGCGGTGAAGATCGACGGAAGCGTTTTCCACCGCGTGGATGCCGCCGAAGGAGATGGAAATATTGCGCATTTCCACAAGCGGAGTGGATTGGTCCGTCATATCGGAAACTCCTCTTTTTCTTACTTGGCTCTGGCGCGGTAAACCGTATCCAGCCATACGGCCAGAACGAGCACCATTCCGATGACGATGCTTTGCAATGGCGTGTCCATGCCCAAAAGCACCATGCCCGAGTTCAGCGATTGCATGACAACGGCACCCAGAATGGCACCGGCAATGGTGCCTGCGCCACCGGCAAGCGATGTGCCGCCGATGACGGCTGCAGCGATGGTGTAAAGCTCGTCCAGCGTTCCCTGCGCATTGGTCGCCGCGTTGAGGCGCGCAGTGGAGATGGCAGCTGCAATGGCGCAGAGCGCACCCATCAGCGCGAAAATACGCACCGTGACCCAGCGGGTTTTGATACCAGCGAGAACGGCAGCTTCCGGATTGCCGCCGATGGCGAAGACATAGCGACCAAAGCGGGTGCGGTTGGTGATGAAGTTCATGATGATGGCGATGCCGAGTGCAATCAGCACTGGGATGGCGACACCGAGCGATATTTCCAGCCCGGCTTCCGGCCAGGCGATGCCGTTTGCTTCGGCATATTTGCGGGCAAGATTGACCGGCATGTAATAGCTGTTGAGAACTTTCACGGCGCCCAGTACGATGCCGCAGCCGACGAGGCCCATGAAATATTCAGCCCAAATGGGCTTGAGCGGAAAGCCGAAGCGTTTGCGCTGTCGCCTCGAATTGATGATGGTCAGGACGATGAGGACGCAGGCGATGATGCCGACGATCCAGCTGGCCGTGGCACCGATGGAGCCATCGGCGCCGCCGCCCATCAGGCGAAAGCGTGTGTCCATGGGCGCAACCGTCGCGCCGCTGGTGACCATCCAGGCGGCACCGCGCCACACCAAGAGGCCGCCGAGCGTGACGATGAAGGACGGCACGTTCATGAAGGCGATGATGACGCCCTGAAACGCGCCGATGGCGGCACCGAGTGCAATGCCGACGCTGAGCGCGAACACCCAGGACATGGGGTGGTCGTAACCCAGCCATCCCGGCAGGAAGCGCGTCTGCGTCACGGCCATGATCATGCCGACGAAGCCAAGGATGGAGCCGACCGACAGATCGATATTGCGCGTGACAATGACCAGCACCATGCCGGTTGCCATGACGGAAACGGATGCGGCCTGAACCGACAGGTTCCACAGGTTTCGCGAGGTCAGGAAGAGGCCACCGGACAGGATTTCAAATCCGACCCAGATGCAAAACAGCGCCACCACCATGCCCAAGAGTCGGGTGTCGATTTCCGTCGCGTTTAAGAAACGTCGCAACGGGTTGCCCCGCTCTGTCCGTGCGCCGGGTGACGATGCGACAACGGTTTGGTCCGTCATATGTCCTGTGCTCCCTGAAACATATCATGCCTGCGCATGTGCCGGTCCGCCGCAAGGGTACCCCTGCGGCGGTGCCGGTAGGGATTTGGCGAAACGTCAGGCCTTTGGGCCGAGGCATCTCGCCAAACCGAATGCGGGCTTATTTGCAAGCGGCGACGGTTCCGCCCTTCACGCCCTGGCAAAGTTCGCTCTTGGTGATCCATTTTGCATCCAGAACAACGTTCAGGTTGTCCTTGGTGATGGCCTGTGGCTCGAGGAAGTAAGAGCTCATCTCGACACCGTTGGTACCGCCCTTGAACTTGATGGTGCCGTCCAGCGTCTCCATCTTGGTGCCCTTGGCGAGAGCGACAGCCACTTCGCCGGCCTTCTTGCCCAGCTTGCGGCTGTCTTTCCACACGGAGACCGTCTGGGTGCCCAGCGCCACGCGGTTCAAGGCGGCTTTGTCGCCATCCTGACCGGACACGGGAACGGAACCTGCAAGCCCCTGCGCTTCCAGGGCCGCGACCACGCCGCCTGCCATGCCGTCATTGGACGAGACGACGGCATCGACCTTGTTGTTGTTGGCGGTCAGAAACTGCTCCATGTTCTTCTGGGCAATTTCCGGCTTCCAGCCGTCGGTATAGGCTTCGCCGACATTCTTGATCTTGCCGGAGTCGATGGCAGCCTTCAGCACTTCCATCTGGCCGGAGAACACGAAGTCCGCATTCGGGTCGGTCGAGCCGCCCTTGATGAAGACGTAGTTGCCTTCAGGCTTGATCTTGAAGACTTCTTTGGCCTGCAAGCGGCCGACTTCCTTGTTGTCGAAGGTAATGTAATAGGTGCTGGGGTTTTCGATTAGGCGGTCGTAGCCCACGACCGGGATGCCTTCAGCTGCGGCCTTTTCGATGGCCGGGCCGATGGCGCTGCTATCCTGCGCCAGCACGATCAGCGCGTTCGCTCCCTGTGCGATCAGACTTTCGATGTCGGTCAGCTGTTTTGCAGCCGAGGTCTGGGCGTCTGCGGAGATATACTTGGCGCCAGACGCTTTCAGCGCGTCCTTGATGGCGGCTTCGTCGGTCTTCCAACGCTCTTCCTGGAAGTTGGACCAGGATACGCCGACGACGAGATCGGCAGCAACGGCCACCGTGTGCAGAGAAACGAGTACGGCTGTACCCGCCAATAGCTTGGCAAAAGAATTCATGAAGTCCTCCCGGGTAACGACGACGCGCGACGCACCTCCATGCCTCTACGATCGCCACAAAAGCTGCCAAGCAACGCCAAAAGCATTTTTTCTCGACAGTCGAGAAATTAAATGTCAGAGATTCCTGACGCTGTCAACAGAACTCCGCACTGCTCGTTAGCAGGGTGGTTGCGGCCAAATCCGGTAGGGTCTATGGCGGTGAAAACAGGTGAAGGAACGCAAGCGCAATGTCGGGCATAGCGAGTACAGAGCTGGTCCGGCAGCAAAACAGTCTACGGGTTTTGAGTGCGCTCCGCCGCCACGGCAATCTTTCGCACACCGACCTTGCGGGGTTGACCGGCCTTGCCTCCGCCACTGTCTCCGCCATTACGGCGGACCTTGAGCGTTTCACGCTCATCGAGCGAACCGAGCAGCAGGCGGCGTCGGGCAGGGGCCGTCCACGGGTTCTGTTTCAGCCAAACAGGCAGTTCGGCTATGTGGCGGTGGTCGTCATCTCCTCGGATGCGGTGCAATATTCCCTGGTGGATTTCACTGGCAAGCTGATGGACCGGTTTGGTGAGGCGCGATCCTCCGGCAAGGCTGAGGATTTCGCGCAATCGATCTTGAGCGGCCTGTTGCGTCTCGTTGAGCGCTCGAAGATTGCGGCCAGCGCCGTTCTGCATATCTCCATCAGCAGCAAAGGGTTGGTCGATCCGGCCAGCGCCACGCTTGTCTGGTCGCCTGTTTTGGGGGAGGGGCAGGTTGATTTTCGCCAAACCCTGTCGGCGCATTTTCATGCGCAGATCTACCTCTATAATGAGACGCTTCTGGTGGCCGAGGCCCTATGGATGCGTGAGCGCGTCGAGACACCGCCACCCGCCGCGCTTGCGGCCCTGTCTCTTGGCCACAGCATCGGTTTGGGTGTGGCGCGCGATAGGGGCGAGGGACGTGCTGCTGTCGAGGCACCCAATTTCGGGCACATGCTGCACATGCCGGATGGCGCGCTGTGTCGATGTGGCGCCAAGGGCTGCGTCGAGGCCTATTGTGGGTTCTACGGTATTTTGCGCACCGCATTCGAGGTGCCGACCAACACGATCCCGGCCAAATTCGTGCCCATTGGAGAGGTCGATAAGATCGCTGCCTCCGCGCGGTTGGGAAATCGCATGGCTGCTTTCGCCTTCCGGCAGGCGGGGCTTGCGCTCGGCAACGGGCTTTCGCGGCTGTTCAGCCTGCACGGCCCCATGCGCGTCTTCGTAACGGGGCCGGGAACACGCTTTTTCGATCTGCTCAAGACCAGCATTCAGGATGGCATGATGCAGACCAATGCCATCCGCATCGGTGGTATGCCGCAGATCACAATCGAGCCAGATGAGCAGAGTTTGGTGTTCGACGGGCATATGGGGCTTGCATTGTCGCGTCTGGATGGAGATATCCTGATGTCAGGCACGGCCGCGCCACAGACGTCTTGAGCGCAGCCGACGACGCGCAGGGAGACAACATGCTGTTCATCGACACCAACCACCCGATCTACCAGCCCCTATGGGTCAGGCTGTTGATCGTCGGTCTTTGCGCGGGCTGGGCCATCATCGAGTTCATCAACCACGAGATTTTCTGGGCCACGCTCATTGGCGGCATCGCGGCTTACTCTGCCTATGTGTTGTTGATCACCTTCAAGCCGGCGCCTGTAAAAACCGAGGAAGGCACGGCCATACCACCGGATGAAGCGTAATCACCGCGTGATGAAACGGATGGCCTGATCGATCAGCAGATTGGCCGCTGTCATCCGCAGATTGGCGTTGTGGCGAAACTGCGGGCTGACCATATCCGGGTGGTTCAGCCGTGCGAAGTTGCGGCGTTTCTCGCTCAGCGTTTCCACAGTGTCCTTGTCGTTGATCGCAAGCTCGTCCGATACGTCGGAAAGTGCCGTTCTCTCGAGGTGCGGCGGCATGATATCTGGTATGGCTTCCGGCGTTGGCTGAGCAACGGGTTGCTCCACAAATCCCAGATAGGATTCAAGCGGCCTGTTGGCAGATGAGGGCTCCTGGGTGGCGGTCTCGAAGACCAGGCTGGAACTAAAGCTGTTGATGCCAAAGCCGGATCGGATTTCTTCCTCGGGCACATCGCTTTCGTCCTCACGCTCCAGGCGCTCCACAACGGATTGAAAGACGGATTGGCCGAACAGCATGTGATGGTTCCCGATGAGTGGCCGACACGATCATATCAACATGGCCTCTGGCTTGCGCCCGTCAAGTCCATGTCAGATTGCGGCTTTCCTCCAGCACGAGGTCATAGAGCAATTGCGCGCTCGGCGGTAAAGCGCGGTCTTTGGTGACGATCAGGCTGTAGGGTTTGACGCTCAATTCGAATTCGGTCGGAAGAATACGGATATCACCCATCGGCGAATGCTGGCCCGAGACGAACTGCGCCATCTCATAGGCAAGCGGCGCAATCGCGTTGGTTTGCGTGACGATGGCGAGTGTCAGAACGACGGAGGGCGTGTTGATGATGTTGCGGGGCAGGGCAACGCCTTGCGACAGAAACACATCTTCCATCGTACGTCGCAACAGGGCACCCGGCGGCTGAAACACCCAATCATATTGCGAGAGGTCCTCCAGCTTGGCCGGTGATCCATTCAGCAGCGGGTGGCCCTTGCGCACGAGAAGACACGCCGATTCGATGCCGATCTCATGGGCGTTGAACAGCGCTGGATCGAGATCGTCAGGAATGCGGCCGATCACGAAATCATGTCGGGCAGCCAAAAGTTCGCGAGCCAGCACGTTGCTTGTCTCGACCTGCACATTGATCTCGATGCCGGGATAGGTGTCCATGGCCTTGTGAAGGGCAGGCACGACGAGGCTGATAGCGGGTGCCGTGACCGAGCCGATGAATACCGAACCGCCATTGCCGGATTTCATCTGCGCAAGTTCGCGACTGGCCTCGCGCAATTCCAGAAGAATCTTCTTCGCACGCTTGGCAAGCGCCTCGCCGAACTGGGTCAGAACCACGCCACGCGAGGCGCGCTGGCACAGCGGGCTCTTGACGATGGCCTCCATTTCAGCCAACATGCGTGAAGCTGCCGGTTGTGTCATATTGAGTGCCGCCGCCGCCGCACTGACCTGTCCATGCTCTTCGATCGTCACCAGCATGCGCAGATGGGCCATTTTCAAACCGGCGCGCAACAGGGGGTTGTCTTCCGTCAAAGACAGAAATTCGAACGTGTTCGTTCCATTCCGTTCCATGGATTTGTCCATTTGGCCCCCCTAAAAACAGGGGAAGGCGATAATATCGATTTAATATACCAAAAATGACATAGGAAAAGCCACATATTCTATTTGACAGTTATATGGATTCAGAACAGTTTGCGCCTGTGCCGAGGAGGAGTGGCGAAAGACTGGATTGTGTTTGCGATTCCGTCGAGTAAGCTAAACTTCATTGCTCGGGCAGTGGATTTGAAGGCGGATTGTAGATAAACAACGCCTGCAAGAGGGTTCAAGGGAGAGAGTTCATGAAATCCATCATTTCGTTGGTTGCGGCCTGTGCCATCGGCGCTGCAGCATTTGCGTCCCCAGTCTGGGCGCAGGATAAGGGCACAGTTGGTATCGCGATGCCAACGAAGTCGTCTGCACGCTGGATCGATGACGGCAACAACATCGTCAAGCAGCTTCAGGACGCTGGTTACGCAACAGATCTGCAGTACGCTGACGACGATATTCCGAATCAGCTGTCCCAGATTGAAAACATGGTTACCAAGGGCGTAAAGGTTCTGGTGATTGCATCGATCGACGGCACGACGCTGTCGGACGTGCTCAAGCAGGCTGGTTCGCAGGGCATCAAGGTCATCGCGTATGACCGCCTGATCCGCAACAGCGGCGACGTCAGCTACTATGCAACCTTCGACAACTTCCAGGTTGGCGTGTTGCAGGCAACATCGATTGCCGACAAGCTTGGTCTGAAGGACGGCAAGGGTCCGTTCAACATCGAACTGTTCGGCGGTTCGCCAGACGACAACAACGCTTTCTTCTTCTACGATGGCGCAATGTCCGTTCTCAAGCCTTACATCGACAGCGGCAAGCTCGTCGTTAAGTCCGGCCAGATGGGCATGGACAAGGTCGGTACGCTGCGTTGGGATCCTGCAACGGCCCAGGCCCGTATGGATAACCTTCTCTCTGCCTTCTACACAGACGCAAAGGTCGACGCCGTTCTGTCGCCTTATGACGGTATCTCCATCGGCATCATCTCCTCGCTCAAGGGCGTTGGTTACGGTTCTGGCGACATGCCGCTCCCAGTCGTTTCCGGTCAGGATGCTGAAGTTCCGTCCGTCAAGTCGATCCTGGCTGGCGAACAGTATTCCACCATCTTCAAGGACACACGCGAACTGGCCAAGGTTACCGTTGGCATGGTCAACGCTGCAATGCAGGGCAAAGAGCCTGAAGTTAACGACACCAAGACCTATGAAAATGGCGTCAAGGTCGTTCCTTCCTACCTCTTGAAGCCGGTTGCCGTCACCAAGGACAACGTCAAGCAGGTTCTGGTTGACAGCGGTTACTACAAAGAAGACCAGCTGAAGTAATTTTATGATCGTGGCGGGGGTGGATATTTTATCCATCCCCGCTTCTTCAAATAAGAACGCCGGATTGTACGGCGCTGGATTGCGATATGGACAATACCATTCTCGAAATGCGGAATATCACCAAGACCTTCCCGGGCGTGAAAGCGCTTGAGAATGTGAACCTCAAGGTTCGCCAGGGTGAGATACACGCACTCGTCGGCGAAAACGGTGCTGGAAAGTCGACCCTCATGAAGGTCCTTTCAGGCGTCTACCCTGCCGGCACCTATGACGGCGAAATTCACTACGAAGGTCAGCTGCGGAACTTCCGCGCGATCAACGACAGTGAAGACGTCGGCATCATCATCATTCACCAGGAACTGGCCCTTGTGCCGCTTCTGTCGATTGCCGAAAACATTTTCCTCGGAAACGAGATCGCCACCAACGGCGTCATCAGCTGGCAGCAGACGTTCAATCGGACGCGCGAGCTTTTGAAGAAGGTTGGCCTCAAGGAATCGCCCGAGACGCTGATCACCGATATCGGTGTGGGCAAGCAGCAGCTGGTGGAAATCGCCAAGGCGTTGTCCAAGAGCGTGAAGCTGCTCATTCTCGACGAGCCCACTGCGTCCCTGAACGAAAGCGATTCGGAAGCGCTGCTCAACCTGCTGATCGAGTTCCGCAAGCAGGGCCTGACCTCCATCATCATCACGCACAAGCTCAACGAAGTGCGCAAGGTGGCAGACCAGATTACGGTTCTGCGCGACGGTATGACGGTCAAGACGCTGGACTGTCACAGTGAAGAGATCAGCGAAGACGTCATCATCAGAAACATGGTGGGCCGCGATCTCGAAGACCGTTACCCGCCGCGCGACGTGCCGATCGGCGAGACCATTCTGGAAGTCAAGAACTGGAACGCCTATCACCAACAGCACCGCGATCGTCAGGTTCTGCACGATATCAACGTCAACGTCCGCAAGGGCGAAGTCGTGGGTATTGCGGGCCTGATGGGTGCCGGTCGCACCGAATTTGCGATGAGCGTGTTCGGCAAGTCCTACGGTCACAAGATCACCGGCGACGTTCTCATCCACGGCAAGCCCGTAGATGTCAGCACCGTGCGCAAGGCCATCGATGCCGGTCTTGCCTACGTAACCGAAGACCGCAAGCATCTGGGCCTCGTGCTCAACGACAATATTTTGCACAACACCACACTTGCCAATCTGGCCGGTGTGTCGTCTGCCAGCGTCATCGACGATCACAAGGAAATGAACGTCGCAAACGACTTCCGTAAGCGTCTGCGCATCCGCTCTTCCGGCATCTTTCAGGAAACGATCAACCTGTCCGGCGGCAACCAGCAGAAGGTTGTCCTGTCGAAATGGCTGTTCTCCAATCCTGACGTTCTCATTCTGGACGAGCCGACACGCGGTATCGACGTCGGTGCAAAATACGAAATCTACACCATTATCAACCAGCTCGCCGCCGAAGGAAAAGGCGTTCTGATGATCTCATCGGAAATGCCCGAACTGCTTGGCAATTGCGACCGCATCTACGTTATGAACGAAGGACGGATTGTCGCCGAATTGCCGAAGGGAGAGGCGAGCCAGGAAAGCATCATGCGCGCTATCATGCGCTCAGGGGAGAAGAACTGATGAGTTCGGCCAACACATCCACCGAAGAGAGCAACGTCGTTTCAGTCGGCTCGTATATCCGGTCCAACATCCGCGAATACGGCATGCTGATCGCGCTTGTCGCCATCATGGTTTTCTTCCAGTTTTACACGGGCGGCATTCTGTTTCGCCCGGTTAACCTGACGAACCTGATCCTTCAGAACTCGTTCATCGTCATCATGTCGCTGGGCATGCTGCTGGTGATCGTTGCGGGGCACATCGACCTGTCGGTCGGCTCCATCGTCGCCTTCGTCGGCGCTATCGCGGCCATTTTGACCGTGCAATGGGGCATGAACCCGCTGCTCGCAGCGCTGATCTGCCTCGGCGTCGGCGGCATCATCGGTGCAGCGCAGGGCTATTGGATTGCCTACCACCGCATTCCATCGTTTATCGTGACACTGGCTGGCATGCTCGTGTTCCGCGGCCTGACGCTGTTCGTTCTCGGCGGCAAGAACATCGGTCCGTTCCCGGTCGATTTCCAGGTCGTCAGCACCGGCTTTCTGCCCGATATCGCTGGTATCGCCGGTTTCAACACGACTTCGATGGTTCTGACCGTTGCCATCACCGCTGCTCTGTTCGTGTTCGCCCTGCGTCGTCGCCAGGTGAACCAGAGGCACGGCATCGATGTCGAACCTTTTGGCTTCTTCATTGCCCAGCATGCTCTGATTTCGGCTGCCATCCTGTTCCTGGGCTACCAGCTTTCGACCTATCGCGGCCTGCCGAATGTTCTGATCGTGATGCTGGTGCTGATCGCGCTTTACAGCTTCGTTACACGTCGCACGACCATCGGCCGTCGTATCTACGCCATGGGCGGCAATGAAAAGGCGACGAAGCTGTCGGGTATCAACACCGAACGCTTGAGCTTCCTGACCTTCGTCAACATGGGTGTTCTTGCCGGTCTTGCCGGTATGATCATCGCCACACGCCTGAACTCGGCAACGCCAAAGGCTGGCGTCGGCTTCGAACTCGACGTGATCGCGGCCTGCTTCATCGGCGGCGCCTCTGCGTCCGGCGGCGTTGGCAAGATCACCGGTGCGGTCATCGGCGCGTTTATCATGGGCGTCATGAACAATGGAATGTCGATCGTCGGTCTCGGCATCGACTTCCAGCAGATGGTCAAGGGCCTCGTGCTTCTGGCTGCCGTGTTCTTCGACGTCTACAACAAGAACAAGGGCTGATCGTCAGGTCGCTGCCAGATTTTACACAGAACAAGTGGCCGGTTTCCGGCCACTTTCATGAGATGCAGGCGTCGAATCGTCTTTGAAAGGAACTACCGTGCTGATTTCTCAAATCAAGGATTCGAGCGGAAACATCGTCGTCGCCGTTCGTGAAGAGGGTGGCCAGGCGCGCTCCGTCAACAATGCCGGGTCGGTTTACGCGCTCGCGATGGAAGCCGCCAACAGCGATAAGTCGCTGGCGGATGTGATCGCCGCCAAGGGTTACGGCGATGCCGTCGATCTCAAGGAAGCCTATGCCGAAGGCCGCTTCCTGCCGCCGATCACGCATCCGGATCCAGCCCATCTGCATCTGACGGGCACCGGCCTGACCCATCTCGGTTCGGCCGCCACTCGCGACAGCATGCACAAGAAGACCAGTGAAACATCCGAAGAGAGCCTGACGGACTCGATGAAGATGTTCAAGATGGGTCTCGAAAACGGCAAGCCAAAGCCTGGCCAGACCGGCGTTCAGCCCGAATGGTTCTATAAGGGCAACGGCAATGTTGCCGCCGCACCTGGGGCTGCGCTGCTGTCTCCGTCTTTCGCGCTGGATGGCGGCGAAGAGCCTGAAATGGCCGGTATCTACGTGATCTCGGATAAGGGCGAAGCTGTGCGTGTCGGTTTTGCCGTTTCCAACGAGTTTTCCGATCACGTGACGGAGCGGGTGAACTATCTCTATCTCGCCCATTCCAAGCTGCGTCCAGCCAGCTTCGGCCCCGAAATTCGCGTCGGCGCACCGCCATCCGACATTCGCGGCACGTCCCGTATTCTGCGCGATGGCAAGGTCATTTTCGAAAAGCCGTTCCTGTCGGGTGAAGACAACATGTCTCACACCTTTGCCAATCTGGAATATCACCACTTCAAATATGGTCTGTTCCGTGCGCCTGGCGAAGTGCATGTGCATATGTTCGGCACGGCCACGCTGTCCTTTGCCGATGGCGTCAAGCCGGAAGCGGGCGACGTATTCGAGATCGAAGCCGAGGGTTTCGGTCTGCCCCTGCGCAACACGCTCAAGGTTGAGATGGAAGAGACGATTTCGGTCCGCCAGCTTTAAACTGATCAAGCATTCAAATCAAAAAGCCCTGAACCTCACGGTTCGGGGCTTTTTTGATTGAGGCGTCAATCAAGATAAGAGATGCTAAGAATTGCCGACGATAGGGTGGGGCAGGAAGGCTCCGTCTTCGACAGCCGTGATATCAGACACCATGGGTGAAGCCTTTAAGCCTATGCTGTACTGGCGCATAGAGAATTGCGGTGTGCCGATCGTTCACAATGTGCCGCGAATTTATCTTGGCAAATCCGGCAGCGCGTCCACCTTGTCGTCACACAAAATGAAACGGCGCGACAAAAGCCGCGCCGTTTCCATTTCAGATAGTCGGGTCGTCCAGGCTTCTATCAGGTTGTCTGATAGGCGTGGATGATGGCGGCGACCTGAGCATTATTCAGCGACTGCATCTGTGTCGATGTGAAGCTTTCGATTGCGGTATCCGACAGGCCTTCGATTGACGTTGTCGTCAGGCCAGCAAGAGCCTGGGTGCCGAGGGCAGCGATTTCATCCGTGGTAAAGCTGTTGAGCTCGTCGGATGAGAGTGTCGCGACCTGTGCGGCACTGAGAACGCTAATCTGGGCGCTGGTCAGTGCTGCGATGCTATCGGAAGTGAAGGCATCGAGCTGGTTGGTGTTGAGAGCAGCAATCTGAGTGGAGCTGAGTGTCGCCACCTGAGTAGACTGCAAGCCTGTGATGGCGGCTGTCGAGAGAGCCTTCACCTGCAGAGCGCTCAATCCACCAAGTTGTGCGGTGGTGAGGGCACCTGCCTGGTCTGACGTCAGGGAGCCAATCTGTGCGGTGCTCAGCTTGGTGACCTGTCCGCTGCTGAGGGCAGCGACCTTGTCGGTTGTCAGGCCTGTGAGGGCAGTTGTCGTCAAGCCGGACAGAGAGGCGGCGCTCAGAGATGCAATCTCGTCTGTCGAGAAGCTGTTCAGCTCAGTGGAGGAGAGAGTAGCAACCTGCGCTGCACTCAAGGCACCGACCTGTGCGCTTGTGAGTGCTTCGATGTTGTCAGAAGAGAGAACATCGAACTGGCTGGTCGTCATCGCTGCGACCTGCGCGGAGCTCAGTGTCTGAACCTGCGTGCTCTGCAATCCGAGAAGTGCAGCGGTTGTCAGGGCCTTGACCTGTGCGAGGCTCAGGGCGGCGATCTGACCCGATGTCAGAGCACCAACCTGATCCGATGTCAGGGAGCCGATCTGAGCTGTGCCCAGCTTGGCAACCTGTCCGCTGCTCAGTGCGGCGACATTTTCCGTCTTCAGACCGGCCAAGGCCGTCGTGGACAGACCGGCCAGAGATGCAGCGCTGAGCGATGCAATCTCGTCGGTAGAGAAGCTGTCGAGTTCAGCCGAGTTGAGAGTTGCGACCTGGGCCGCACTCAAAACGCTTACCTGGGCGCTGGTCAGTGCTTCGATGTTGTCAGAAGAGAAGGCATCGAGCTGGTTGGTGTTCAGCGCTGCAATCTGTGTAGAGCTGAGGGCCACAACCTGAGTGGACTGCAAGCCTGTGATGGCTCCTGTCGACAGGGCCTTCACTTGCAGAGCGCTCAATCCGCCAATCTGTGCGGTGGTGAGGGCACCAGCCTGGTCGGATGTCAGCGATGCGATCTGGTTTGCGGCCAGCTTGGCAACCTGTGTCGTGGACAATGCGACGAGATTGTCGGTTTTGAGACCGGCAAGTGCCGTCGTTGTCAGGCCAGACAGAGATGCTGCACTGAGGGATGCGATTTCGTCCGTGGAGAAGCTGTTCAGCTCGTCAGACGACAGAGTGGCAACCTGTGCCGCACTGAGCGCGCCGACCTGGCTGCTTGTCAGAGCTTCGATGTTGTCAGAAGAGAATGCGCTCAACTGGCTTGTGGAGAGTGCCGTCAGCTGGCTGTTCTTAAGAGCGACAACCTGTGTGCTCTGAAGGCCTGCCAACATCTGGGTGGTGAGCGCGGCAATCTGCGTTGCAGAGAGTGCTGCGATCTGGTCTGTCGTCAGAGAACCGAGCTGGGTCGATGTGATCGACTTGATCTGGTTGGCGCTCAACGACGCAACCTGTGTGGTTGTCAGCGCCGAGAGATTGGCTGTGCCCAATGCGGCGAGTGCGCCCGTCGTCAGTCCTGACAGAGATTTGACGTTGAGAGCAGCCATTTCGTCTGTGGAGAAGCTGTCGAGTTCGGCACCGCTCAATGTTGCGACCTGAGCTGCGCTCAAGACACCAATCTGCGTGCTGGTCAGTGCTTCGATGTTGTCGGAAGAGAAGGCGTCGAGCTGGTTGGTGTTCAGCGCAGCAACCTGTGTCGAGCTGAGTGCTACAACCTGCGTGGACTGCAAGCCTGTGATGGCAGCTGTCGAGAGGGCCTTCACTTGCAGAGCGCTCAATCCACCAATCTGTGCGGTGGTGAGAGCACCGGCCTGGTCGGACGTCAGGGATGCGATCTGGCTTGCGCCGAGCTTGGCAACCTGTGTGGTGGACAGTGCGACGAGGTTGTCTGTCTTCAGACCAGCAAGTGCCGTCGTTGTCAGGCCGGAGAGCGATGCTGCGCTGAGAGATGCGATTTCGTCGGTCGAGAAGCTGTTCAGCTCATCGGACGACAGGGTCGCAACTTGGGCCGCGCTGAGGGCGCCGACCTGGCCGCTGGTCAACGCTTCGATGTTGTCAGAGGAGAAAGCCTGTAGCTGGCTGGTGGAAAGTGCCGTCAGCTGGCTGTTTTTCAGAGCGATGACCTGTGTGCTCTGAAGACCTGTCAACATATCTGTCGTGAGGGCGGCGATCTGCTTTGCGGACAGTGCTGCGATCTGGTCTGTCGTCAAAGAACCCAGCTGGGTCGATGTGATGGACTTGATCTGAGCGGTGCTCAGCGAGGCAACCTGTGTGGTTGTGAGGACCGAGAGATTGGCAGTGCCCAATGCGGCGAGTGCGCCCGTTGTCAGTCCCGACAGGGACTTGACGCTGAGAGCAGCCATTTCGTCGGTGGAGAAGCTGTCGAGTTCGGCACCGCTGAGGGTAGCGACCTGGGCTGCGCTCAAAACGCTGATCTGCGTGCTGGTCAGTGCTTCGATGTTGTCGGAAGAGAAGGCACCAAGCTGGTTTGTGGTCAGCGCAGCGACCTGGGTCGAGCTGAGCGCGACGACCTGAGTCGATTGCAGACCCGAGATGGCAGCTGTGGTGAGTGACTTGACCTGAAGAGCGCTCAATCCGCCAATCTGTGCGGTGGTGAGAGCACCAGCCTGGTCGGATGTCAGGGATGCGACCTGGCTTGCGGCCAACTTGGCAACCTGTGTGGTGGAGAGAGCAACGAGATTGTCGGTCTTCAGACCAGCAAGTGCCGTCGTTGTCAGGCCGGAGAGCGATGCGGCGCTCAGAGACGCGATCTCGTCGGTCGAGAAGCTGTTGAGTTCGTCAGACGACAGGGTGGCAACCTGGTTGGCGCTGAGTGCACCGATCTGGCTGCTGGTCAGAGCTTCGATGTTGTCAGAGGAGAAAGCTTGTAGCTGGCTGGTGGACAGTGCTGCGAGCTGGCTGTTTTTCAGAGCGACAACCTGTGTGCTCTGAAGACCCGACAACATATCGGTTGTGAGAGCGGCGATCTGCTTTGCGGACAGTGCCGAAATCTGGTCGGTGGTCAAAGAGCCGAGCTGGGCAGAGGTGATCGACTTGATCTGTGCTGTGCTGAGCGACGCAACCTGTGTGGTTGTCAGTGCCGAAAGGTTAGCTGTGCCGAGTGTGGCGAGTGCGCCTGTCGTCAGTCCCGAGAGGGACTTAATGCTGAGAGCAGCCATCTCGTCTGTGGAGAAGCTGTCGAGTTCGGCGGCGTTGAGGGTTGCGACCTGAGCGGCGCTCAAAACGCTGATCTGTGTGCTGGTCAGTGCTTCAATGCTGTCGGAGGAGAAGGCCTCGAGCTGGTTCGTGGTCAGTGCAGCGATTTGGGTCGAGCTGAGCGTGGCAACCTGCGTGGACTGCAAGCCCGCAATAGCAGCTGTCGAAAGCGACTTGACCTGAAGAGCGCTCATTCCACCGAGTTGTGCAGTGGTGAGGGCGCCAGCCTGGTCCGATGTCAGGGACGCAACCTGGTTTGCAGCGAGCTTGGAAACCTGGGTTGTGGAAAGAGCGACGAGGTTGCCGGTCGACAGACCGGCAAGTGCCGTTGTCGTCAGACCAGACAGGGCTTTTACGCTGAGGGATGCAATCTCATCGGTGGAGAAGCTGTTGAGCTCGGCAGACGAGAGAGTGGCAACCTGTGCTGCACTCAGGGCGCCAATCTGCGCGCTTGTCAGTGCTTCGATGTTGTCGGACGAGAAGCTTTCAAGCTGGCTCGAATACATCGACACGATCTGGCTTGTGGAAAGACCGGCGACCTGTTCTGTTCCGATGGCGGCGATCTGGGTTGCGCTCAATCCAACGATCGCCTTCGCGGAGATGGCCGAAACTGACGCGCTGCTGAAAGAGGAAATGGCATCGGTGCTGAATGCGCGGATCTGCGCAGACGACAGGGCCGCAACCTGACTGCTGCTCAAAGCCGCGACGTCGTCGGTCTTAAGGCTGGCGATCGATGTGGTTGAAAGCGAAGAAATCTGCTTGATGGAAAGCGAAGAGATAATAGAAGTCATGGACACGTGCCCCCGTTGATAACTGGCCAAAGTGCCATTCACCGTTTCAATTGCGCAGCGCAACCCTAAGGCCGCATCCGATCCCCCGGATACGCTCATGCGCGAATTGACACAGTGCCCCAGTCGCCCGATGCGTGCATCGACCGGTTGAGCGTCCGTTCTGGACAATAGCAATATTTAAGCAGGACATGGCTCGAGAGAGCCGGCGCAACGGAAGGGCATCATGCGTACAGAACTTTGGACAGTTCTGATCCCCACGCCATCGGACATTAGAGCTTCGTTTTTAGCACGAGACTTTTGGTAAAAGTGACGCACCTGAACAGGCGCATCACGAACACCTCACATGACCGTTATCACTATCGTCTGATAAGTGTGAAATTTTGGTTAACGATGGTTATTCGCTTATGTCTTGTTGAAGTTACCATGGAGTCTAACACTGTCACATATTCTTAATATCAAAAAGAACAGGCATCCATACCGGGTCGTCCGGGATATTTTTCTTACTATATCGACCCGATATGAGATTTTTATTTGCTTACAAAGAAGAGAAATGGCACGGCCCCATCAAGGGTGACTTTTTTTGGCCTTACAGCGGTTTTCAACGCATAACGCGATAATGAATATTCACGGTTGCAAGTATCATCAATAACGGGGGTGCATTTTTACGTTTCTGGTTATATAAAACACGTCATCGGACGATCTAGACTCTGTATCGCAAGTTGTTCTGCTCATTGTCCGGTAATGCTGAACGAGAAGGTCAAAATCTTCTACGAACGCACGTATGCCCGCCGCGGTGAAGCGGCGTGCGAATGTGTTGTTTTTGATTCGTCTGGTCTATACTTGTGCCGCAGTCAGCTTTGCGACTGGGATTGGCTTTGCGCTTCTTGAACCGTCACCGATACGGTGAGGCTTTCGCCGGAAAGGCCGACGCGCATACCTGAAACGGGCGCGCAATCGCGGTAGCAAAGACCGCTTGCGATGCGGACATAGCGTTCGTCCGGGCAAACTTTGTTCGCCGCATCAAAACCCACCCAGCCGAGCACGGGAACATGGACTTCCGCCCATGCATGGGTGGCGACCTGTTCAGCGACATCTTCCATCATCAGGTAGCCCGAAATGTAACGAGCGGGCATGCCCATCTGGCGTGCTGCCGAAATCAGGATATGGCTGTGGTCCTGGCAGACACCCTTGCCGGCTTCAAGCGCTTGCTCGGCCGTCGTCGCGGTGCCTGTCGATCCCGTGACATACTCGACTTCGAGGTGAACGAGCGCCATCAACTCGTGCAGACGTTCGAGCGGCGTATCGCCTGTCGCCTGTCGTGCAAGGTCGCGAATGAGCTTGCCGGGTTTTGTCAGCGGCGTCTCGCGCATGAAGAGCCAAAGTGGGGCATTGCCGGTGTGAGCGCCGAAAACGCCAGCCTTGTCGATCGTTTCGACTTCGCCGCGCGCCACGACCTTTACCGCACTGCGCGGGCCCTCGGTTTCCACCAGTTCGACACGGTTGCCGAAGTGGTCGTCATAGCGCACTTCCAGCTTTGCGCCATCGACGGTCACGTCCCAGTCGATCACCGTTTGCGTAGGCCCGTCGGCAGGCGTCAGCCGCAACCGTTGCAGGGAGTAGGGCACCGGCTCGTCGTAGAGATACTCGGTCGTGTGGTTGATGTTCAGACGCATACCGTATCCTCGTCTCACCGCTTACTGGTAGAAGCGGTAGCCTTCCGTGATTTCCTGCCCCAGCTGTCCGTTCTTGTGAATGAACAGTTCCAGGAACTCGTGCAGACCCTGATCCATGACGCGGTTGATGGTCGTCTTCTGAAGCGTCGCCCGGATGGCTTCAGCGGTTTCATGTGCCTTGTGGCGGTCTTCATATTCATGCGCCAGATAGCCCAGATTGCTGACGATCTTGTCGTAGCAATAGGCAAGCGAGCGCGGCATGCGACCATTGAGGATGAGGAAGTCCGCGATGTTGGATGGTTTGTACTCGGCGTCATAGACCCAGCCATAGGATCTGTGGGCCGATACCGAGCGCAGGATCGATTCCCATTGGGCATTGTCGAGCGACGACCCTACTTGCACCGCCGCTGGCAAAAGCACGTAATATTTCACGTCCAGAATGCGGGCGGTGTTGTCGGCGCGTTCGATGAAGGTGCCGATGCGCGAGAAATTGTAGAGATCGTTGCGCAGCATCGAGCCGTGGAACGCACCGCGTACCAGTCCGGCCCTGTGCTTGATGGCATCGATGACCTGCGGCAGTTCCGCCGCCTTCTGTTTTCGGCTGAAGATGGTCTTGAGTTCCATCCAGAACTCGTTGGTTGCTTCCCATGTCTCACGTGTCAGGGCCGTGCGCACCATGCGGGCGTTGTTCCTGCCGAATTCGATGCAGGACATGACGCTCGATGGATTGGCCTTGTCGCGCAGCATGTAGTCGATGGCGTCAGCTGTCGTGACCTTCTCATGCTTTTGGAGAAATTCTTCGTGCGCGCCTGCGCTTTGCAGCACGCCATCCCAATCCTCGTCACCGCTGCCGCTGCGTGTCAGCGAGACACGCATGCCTGCGTCCACCAGTCGGGCAATGTTTTCCGCACGTTCGATATAGCGGAACATCCAGTAGAGTCCGTTCGCCGTTCTTCCCAGCATGGCTTAGTCCTCCAGTACCCACGTATCCTTGGTGCCGCCACCCTGGCTGGAATTCACCACGAGCGATCCCTGCTTGAGGGCAACGCGTGTCAGCCCGCCGGGGATGATCTTCACCTTGTCTGACACCAGAACGTAAGGGCGAAGATCGACGTGGCGTGGGGCAATTCCGTTTTTCACCATGATCGGCACTGTGGACAGGGAAAGCGTGGGCTGTGCGATGTAATTCGAGGGACGGGCGCGCAGCTTGTCTGCAAACAAAGCGCGTTCCTTCTTAGAGGCCGTCGGGCCAACCAGCATGCCGTAGCCACCTGAGCCGTGAACCTCCTTCACCACCAGATCGGCCAGATTGTCGAGAACGTATTTCAGGCTGTCGGGCTCGGAGCAGCGCCATGTCGGCACGTTTTCCAGCAGGGGTTTGCGGCCCGTGTAAAACTCGACGATCTCCGGCATGTAGGAATAGATCGCCTTGTCGTCCGATATTCCCGTACCCGGCGCGTTGGCGATGGTGATGTTTCCGGCACGATACACATCCATGATGCCGGGAATGCCAAGCGCCGAATCGGGGCGGAAGGTGAGGGGGTCGAGGAAATCGTCGTCCACCCGGCGATACAGCACGTCGATGGCCTCATAACCACGCGTCGTGCGCATCTTGACCTTGCCGTCCATGACGCGCAGGTCAGATCCTTCCACCAACTCGACGCCCATCATATCGGCAAGAAACGAATGCTCGTAATAGGCGGAGTTGTGAATTCCCGGCGTCAGGACCGCGACGCGCGGCTTGCCTTTGCAGCCCGGAGGGGCTAGCGATGCCAAGGATTGGCGCAGTTGATAAGGATAGTCCTCGACGCGCTGGACCTTGTTTTCGTGGAACAGTTCCGGGAACATCTGCATCATCGTTTCGCGGTTTTCCAGCATGTAGCTGACACCGGAAGGGGTGCGGGCATTGTCTTCCAGAACGTAGAACTGGTCTTCGCCGGTGCGCACGATATCGGTGCCGACGATGTGGGTGTAAACGCCGCCCGGCGGTTTGAAGCCGATCATCTCGGGCAGGAAGGCCTCGTTGCGCTCGATGAGTTCGCGGGGAATGCGACCGGCGCGGATGATTTCCTGCTTGTGATAGATGTCGTCGAGAAAGGCGTTGAGTGCCAGCACCCGCTGCTCGATGCCTTGCGCCAGCTTGCGCCATTCGCGACCGGAAATGATTCGCGGGATGATATCGAAGGGGATGAGCTTTTCGGCGCTGTCTGCATGGCCGTAAACGGCAAAGGTAATGCCGGTTTTTCGAAATATATTCTCGGCATCCCTGGATTTCTGGATCAGGTGCGCTCTGTCCTGGCGGCTATACCAGTCGTTGTATTTCTCATATGGGCTTCGCGGCGTTGAGTCCGCATCTATCATTTCATCAAATGCCAACTTCAGGTTCCCCATTTTTGTCCATTTGAATACAATGGCGATGGCAATGCAAGAACCATGCGCCGCGCGTAGTCACATTTTTTGAACGTCTGATTATGCTAAATATCAATAAAATAAGCAGTTTTCTGTTCTCTTGCGTAAAAATGCGTCAGAGGCGGAATGGTTTCATGACTGGCGTGTTTTGAAAGTCGGTTTTTCTTCCGTTCAAATTCATTTCCTGGAAAAATACGATGATTTTTCAGGCAGCCAAGATGTGTCGATTTCTTCGACGGGACTGAACTTGCGTTAATATTTGCCATCGGTGATTTAGGGTTTATTAACCATAAAATTATACCCGTTGTTAATCTAAAGATTTTCGACCGGGGGTCATATGTCTATTTCGCGCCGTGGTGTCCTTTTCGGATTGCCGCTTCTCCTCGCAGGCTGTGCCAGCACAAACTTCGTTCAGCAAAAACAGAATTACGCAGCCATACCGGACGAGAAGTTTCCGCTCAGAGCCATGGAGCTCGACAAGATCAATCCGGAGCTTCGCCGTCAGGAAGTGGCGTATGAAACCACCTATCCCGCCGGAACTGTGGTCGTGGATACGCCTGCGCGCCGTCTTTATTACGTGATGGGCAACGGTCGGGCGATGCGCTACGGCGTGGGTGTTGGGCGCCAGGGACTGGCATTGCGGGGCAATGCCTATATCGGTCGCAAAGCCGAATGGCCCAGCTGGACACCGACACCGAACATGATCCGTCGCGAACCCCATAAAAACCTGAAATATGCCGGTGGCATGCCGGGTGGTCCGAACAATCCGCTCGGCGCGCGCGCACTTTATCTCTACCGCGAAGGCAATGACACGATGTTCCGTCTGCATGGTACCAACCAGCCGCAGTCTATCGGTCATGCCATGTCCAGCGGCTGCATTCGCATGCTCAACCACGACATCATCGACCTTTACCAGCGTGTGCCGGTTGGGTCTCGTGTGGTGGTTTTGCAGGCCTGACGATCTTAGAAATGCCTCGATCCGGGGCTTTCGTGCCGGATCACAACCCGCTTCCAACGGTGTCCGCATGTGTCGTTTTCTCGCCTATTCCGGTGCTCCCGTCTGGCTCGATTCGCTTCTGATCGAGCCGGAAAGTTCGCTCATCACCCAATCGATGGCGGCGCGGGAGGCAAAGACGGTGGTGAATGGAGACGGGTGTGGCATCGGCTGGTACGGGGAGAGAGGTGAACCGGGCATCTATCGCGGTATCTTGCCCGCATGGTCGGATCGAAACCTCACGTCTCTTTGTCATCAATTGCGCTCAGGCATGTTTCTGGCGCATGTTCGTTCAGCAACGACGGGCGGCGTTTCCATGGCCAATTGCCACCCGTTCGGCTTTGGACGTCACCTGTTCATGCATAACGGCCAGATTGGCGGCTACGAGAAGGTCAAGCGCGCAATCGAGACGCATATTCCCGATGAGGTCTATTGTTCGCGTGCAGGCAATGGCGACAGCGAGGCCATCTTTCTGATCGCCGCAGGTTTCGGGCTGGATCGCGATCCCATCGCTGCCTTGAAGAAGACCTTGCAGACGTGCCTCGATGTGGTCGAGCGGTCGGGCCTAAACCAGCCAATCCGCTTCAGCGCCATTCATTCCGACGGTGAAAAGCTGCATGCTTTCCGTTGGTCCAGCGACGAGCGTCCACCGACGCTCTATTGGCGCAATGTGGGTCTTGGCATCGCGGTGGCGTCTGAACCCTTCGGCACCGGTGCTGAGAAATGGGAGATAATACCGGCCAATACGGTTGCGACCGTGGTGGGGACCGATATCACCTTCCAGCCGTTCAACCCGGTTGTGCACTCGACGGTGCGCATGTCGGCCTGATATTTCGGGCACATCATCAATTCGGGACAGGCATTTGCTTTCATTTTTGCGCGGAAACAGTCGCTGGCTTGGTGCCGGCTTTATGGTGCTGTTTGCATCATCTTTCGGCCAAACGTTCTTCATTTCGCTGTCGGGCGGTGAAATACGCCGCGCGTTCGGGCTGAGCGATGGCGATTTCGGCCTGATCTACATGGGCGTCACACTCGCTTCCGCCATCAGTCTGGTCTGGCTCGGTAAACTGGCGGATCGTTGGTCTTTTCGACAGATCGTCAGTTTGGCGGTGCCTGCGCTGGCGCTGGGTGCGCTGGGTATGGCGTACGCTTTCTCCACTGCGGTGCTGATCGCCAGCCTTTATCTTCTGCGGCTGTTTGGCCAGGGCATGATGGTGCATATCGGCTATACCAGCCTCGGCCGCTGGTTTGCGGCGGAACGTGGGCGCGCGGTGTCGCTGTCTGCCTTGGGGTTGAATGCCGGGCAGGCGGTGCTGCCTCTGCTGGCCGTGGCGGGCATCGCAGCATTCGGTTGGCGCAGCATTTGGATGATTGCAGCCATCTTCCTTGTCGCAATCGTTCTTCCCGCAGTTCTTATGCTGGTCAAGACCGAACGTGTGCCGACGCGTATGTCCGCAATATCGGTTTCCACGGATGCTCGCAGCTGGACGCGGTCGGACGTCGTTTGCGATCCGTGTTTCTATTTGTTGATGCTGGGCATGCTGCCACCCGCCTTTATCAGCAACACGATTTTCTTCCATCAGGTGCATCTGGCGCAATCAAAGGGCTGGCCGGTGGAGCTGATGGCGTCTGCCTTTTTTCTCTATGCTGGCGTCGCGGTCGCCAATTCCTTGCTGTCAGGATATCTGGTCGACCGATATTCCGCGCTGAGACTATTGCCGTTCTATCTCATTCCATTTGGGGTCGGGTGCGTCGTGCTGGCTATGGTCGACGCGCCTTGGGCTGTGTTCGCCTTCATGGTCCTCTACGGCATTTCAGACGGATTTTCGCTGACGCTTTTCGGAAGTCTCTGGCCTGAAGTTTACGGTGTGAAATTTCTAGGCGCAATCAGAGCCGTCATCGTCGCCATCATGGTGTTCGCCTCTGCGCTTGGGCCGGGGCTTAGTGGTTTGCTGATTGACCACGGCGTGGCTTTCACTTCCCAGATTTTTGCCATGGGCGCCTATTGCATCCTGATTGTCATGGTGCTGCTACCCGTTTCCCGTCATCTCGTAGCAAGACGTTGACCTTTCATCTGCCAATAGGCGCGATGCGTCTGAATATAAGCATTTTCGAGTTCACACACAGATCGGTGATCTCAAATTCTGGATATTGTTTTCGCTGTGAAAATATGGTTTTCACTAAAAATATAAGGGTTTTTCAGTCAGGTTTTCGGCCATTCGAGCCGAGCCTATTTTAAGGGGACTAAAACATATGGCATTTTTTGACAATCTGTCGCGATATCAGCCTTACGCTCTGGCAGCGTTGCGCATCATTGCGGCACTTTTGTTCATCGAACACGGCACACAGAAGCTGTTCGGCTTTCCTGCATCGACCATGGAAGGTTCGCTTCCACCGATGCTGATGGTCGCAGCACTTCTTGAGATGATCGGCGGCATTCTCATTCTGATCGGTCTGTTCACGCGCCCGGTCGCATTCGTTCTTTCTGGCCTGATGGCATTCGCCTATTTCATGGCACATGCACCAAAGAGCTTCTTCCCTGTCCTTAACGGCGGTGATGCAGCCATTCTGTTCTGCTTTGTCTTCCTTTATCTCGTGACAGCAGGCCCTGGTGCCTTTTCCGTAGACGCGTCCCGTCGCCGGTAATTCCCGGCGGTTTCGACCGGTTACAAACGCCGCGTGTGATATTGTCCACGCGGCGTTTTCAATGCGACTTCGCTTGCGTCGTCTCGGTCTTGCATCGCAGCCACTTGTCGATTTTTGCCTGAAGCAACTCGGGACTGATCGGCTTCGACAGATAGTCATCCATGCCAGAGGTGAGACACAGATCGCGGTCGCTGTCCTGCGCATGGGCGGTGACGCCAATGATGGGAATGCGATGGGCGCCCTTTTCCTCGGCGCGGATTGCCTGTGTCGCCTGGTGCCCGTTCATGACAGGCATGGAAACATCCATCAGAATGATGGATGGATTATAGTCTCTCCAGGCCTCAACCGCTTTTTTGCCGTTGTTGACGATACGGAACCGAAGCCCGGTTTCCTGAAGGATCTGGGTAAAGACGATCTGGTTGACGTCGTTGTCTTCCGCAATCAGAACATCCAGAAGCGACGGTCTGGACACGCGGTCCTGACTGACGACTGAGGGTTCGTTCCGGGGCGCTGGCTTGGCACTTTTCGTCTTATATGCTTCGGTGTCTGGCGTGGAGGGCGTCTTGCGCAAAGCGCGTTTGGAGCGTGACGTCCGCACGACATCGGTCAGCGTCTTGCGCAGAAGTCGCGCTCGGACCGGCTTCATCAAATGCGCGTCAAAGCTGATGTCGGATGGCTGGTTATCCTGATGGATGGCGTCCATCGAAGTCAGAAAAATCATCGCCGTTTCGTTGAGGGCCGGGTTTTGCCTCAAGAGACGCGCAACCTCCAAACCATTCATATCAGGCATATCGTCATCGAGAATGACTGCGTCGATATCAAAGCCGATCAGAGCCGCTTCTTCGAGAATGGCAAGGCCCGCGGGGCCGCTTTCGGCAGCATAGGCGTCGATATCCCAGCTGGACAGCTGTTCGGTGAGGATTTGCCTGTTTGCGCTGTTGTCGTCGATGATGAGGACGCTGACTTTTTGGCGGTCGATGGCGCCCGTCATGTGTTCGTCGGTTCTGGCCACCACCCGCAGCGGCAGGGTGACGGTAAAGGTCGAGCCTTCGCCAATCGCGCTCTCCACATCGACCTTGCCACCGAAGATACCGACTAGCCCGACGGTGATGGCAAGACCGAGGCCCGTGCCCTCATGGCGGCGTGTGGAGGAGGAATCCGCCTGATTGAACTTTTCGAAGATGTGGTCGAGTTGATGAGGCGCGATGCCGATGCCGGTGTCTTTCACGCGCAACAGCAAAATGACTTCGCTGTCATCGACGGGTTCAGCCGATAGCTCGATCAGCACATGGCCCTTTTCCGTGAACTTGATGGCATTGCCGACAAGGTTCGTGACGATCTGGCGGAAGCGACCCGCATCACCGCTGACCCGTGTCTTGAACGACGGATCGACGCGCACGATGAGCTCGATGTTCTTGTTCTGCGCCTGCGAGGATAAAAGCGAGGCGACGTCTTCAACGGCTTCGATGGCGTCGAAGGGCGCGGAGCGAAGCGTCATCTGGCCCGCATCGATTTTTGAAAAGTCGAGGATATCATTGATGATCGTCAAAAGGGCATTGCCCGATTTGACGATAACGTCGGTGAAGGTTCTCTGCCGCGTATCCAGATTGGACTTGGCCAGCAGTTCCGCCATGCCGAGAACGCCGTTCATGGGAGTGCGGATTTCGTGGCTCATATTGGCGAGGAATTCCGACTTTGCCCGGTCGGCGGCCTTGGCACGCGCCAACAAGCCTTCAAGCTCGGCCTCGCGTTGTTTCATGTCGGTTACGTCGGTGACGATAACAAGCCAATAGTCGCCTGCGCCGATAGTCGCTTCCAGATTGAGCCATCGTTTATTGGCGAGGTGTATGAGCCACGAGAAGGGTTTGATGGCCGCGACGTTTTCGGTCCAGAGCTGTTTGGTCTTTTCAATCTGCTCCTCGCTCCCGAAATCTCCGCGCGCGGCGCAGTGGGAGAAAAACGGAATCCAGCTTTCGCCTGCGGCCAGCAACGTCTCGGGCACGTCGAACAGGCGCGCCATCGCGTCGTTGGACATGATGATGCGGCCCTTTTCCACCAGTGCAAGGCCTTGTGCCATAACACGCGTCGCATCGCGCATATGCTCACCGACGCGCTGCAATTCCTGCCGCGCATCGCTGATTTCCCTGTCGCGGGAGCGGACATCGGTGCTGTCGGAAAAGGTCAGCAGGATCTTGTTACCGGCAATGCGGCACTCCGAGATGATGGTGAACCTGCCTGCCTTGCTTTCTATCTCGCGCGATGAGTAGCCGTCGATCTGGCTCAGATGCGCTTCGCGGGCCCGGATGGCGCTTTCGATGTCCATCTCGCCAAGATGATATTTGCCGCTTTTGTATCCCAGTTCCAGATAACGACGATAGGACAGCCCAACGAGATCGACCTGCTCTGTGACCTCCCACAGTTCGTAAAAATAACTGTTGGCGTATTCTATCGTATAGTCCGATCCCAGCAGCATGACGCCCACCGGCAGCGACTGGAGGATCGATTGTACCTCGGCATGAAGCCGTTCCGCCTCGTTGCGGGCGGCCATCAGTTCTTCCTTACGCTTCATCAGCGGTGTCGTATCGGTGACAGAGCCGACGAGATATGGTTCCTGCGCCGGTGTGACGATACGGCCCACCCGTATGATCGTTGGAATGACGGTGCCGTTGTTGAGAATGATCTGTTCGGTTTTGAGCAGCTCTTCACCGGTCTCCAGAACGTGCGTGTTCTCCTGCCGGAAAACTTCACCCTCATGGACGAAGATTTCTTCCTCGGTCCGGCCATAATTCTTCTCGCGGGGTTCTCCCCACAATGTCTCGTAAGAGGCGTTGGCATAGGTGAGGCGGCGCTGGCCATCGAGCATGAACACGGCGACGGGCAATTGTTCCAACGCTTCGCGAAACAGCCAGTTTTCCCGTGTGTGTTTTTCCAGCAAAATTTCCTGTGTTCGCGCATCGGTAATATCAAGCAGGAGAGCGACGAGCACTCCGCTGTCCAGTCGTCGTGTAATGCCACGGATCCAGTGACCGTCTCCGGTTTTCTGGGTGAACTCGGCAAATGGCTTTTGCGCGTCGGCAAACATGCCGTCGATCCATGCCTGCCTGTCAGGCCGGACGGTTTCAGTGCCGTGATTGTCCGACGCAAAGCAGTAGTCGTGGAAAGCGGCGATGACGGCTGTCAGTTCAAGGCCTGGTTTCCAGACAAGGGACAAGTCACCGCACAGGCTCTCGAGCCTCGCATTCGCATAAACAAGCTTATCATCAGGACCGTAAATGCCGATGGCAACATCGAGGAGGTCCAGATTGGCCGTGGAGATCAGGATGTTATCTTTGTTTGAAGGCGGTTGCGCATCCGCTGCGCGCGATGGCATCGTGTCAAACACTTCATACAGAAAAATGCCGCCATCTTCTGTCTCGAACCGCTCGCATGTGATGGTGTGAGGTGCGGAAACGGGGCTTTTCCAGACCGTCGTCTCGTCTGTCGCAAAGACAAGACAGCGCTTTTCTTTGTCTTCACGCTCCATGTCCTCTGGCGTGCCAAACAATTCGATGGTGGTTTTGTGTTTGAAATCTTCGACAGCGCGCCCGGCAAAGCGCGCATAGGCGGCGTTGACGCAGACGTAGCGCAACTGGCTGTCTTTGACGCAGGCGGGGAGTTCCAGCGTCAGGACGCCTTCGCATGCTTTTTCAAGCAAACCGCCTTCAGTGTTCAAGATATTCTCCGTAGTATTGTGCCGCCCATAATAGAATCAAATTACTTAAGAATATTCTTGTGAAGAGAGGATATTGTAGACAGGCGACATTGGCTATCCATCAGGCCAGCTTATAACAGTTTTTTAACCATGATCGGCCACTGGTTTCGGCGGTTTTTCTGCCTGAAAGAGATTGATGGCGCAGGGCGCGCGCACCCCATTTCAAAACATTCACTTGACTTTGCTCTCCAAAAAGACCAAATCCGGGTCAAGCTTTCACCCTCGGCAGCCGCGTGAGCTGCAGCGTCAACGAAAACAATACGACGCATGAAGGAAAAAGCGCATTGATACAGGAGCAGGCGAAATCGCCGCACTGAAGCGCAGAAAGTCATTCCAACCCACAAGTTCCCAATTCACGCGGGGTTCTTGACGCCAAGACAACCGGACAGCAAGGCTGATCCGGGTTCAAGCGTTTTGGCGCCCCGAAAGGTAGACTATTGACCAGTTTTAGCGAACTCGGCCTCTCCGAAAAAATCGTGGCCGGCGTCACCCAGCTCGGTTACACCACACCTACTCCTATCCAGGCAAAAGCGATCCCGCTTCTTCTGGAAGGTCGCGACATGATCGGTCTTGCACAGACCGGCACCGGCAAAACGGCCGCTTTCGGCCTGCCGATCATCGAAATGCTTCTGAAGCAGCCGGATCGTCCGGCAAACCGCACCACCCGCACCCTTATTCTTGCGCCAACCCGCGAGTTGGTGAACCAGATCGGCGAGAGCCTTCGTGGTTTCGTGCGCAAGACGCATCTGAAGATCAACCAGGTCGTTGGTGGCGCGTCCATCAACAAGCAGCAGCTTCAGCTGGAAAAGGGCACCGACATTCTGGTTGCCACGCCTGGCCGTCTGCTCGACCTCATCTCGCGCAACGCGATCTCGCTGTCCAAGGTGACTTATCTTGTGCTCGACGAAGCCGACCAGATGCTGGACCTCGGCTTCATCCATGACCTGCGCAAGATTTCCAAGATGGTGCCCGCCAACCGTCAGACACTGCTGTTTTCGGCCACCATGCCGAACTCAATTGCGGATCTGGCCAGCAGCTACCTGACCAACCCGGTCACCGTTCAGGTTACGCCTCCGGGCAAGGCTGCCGACAAGGTGGAACAGTATGTTCACTTCGTTGCAGGCAAGAACGACAAGACCGAGCTTCTCAAGAAGTCTCTGACCGAGAACCCGGATGGCCGTGCCATCGTGTTCCTGCGCACCAAGCATGGCGCTGAAAAGCTGTCCAAGTATCTGGAGCACATCGGCTTCAAGGTTGCCTCGATCCACGGCAACAAAAGCCAGGGTCAGCGCGAACGTGCGCTCAAGGGCTTCAAGGATGGCGAATTCAAGGTTCTGGTTGCGACCGACGTTGCCGCTCGCGGTATCGACATTCCAGCCGTGACGCACGTCTTCAACTACGATCTGCCGGAAGTGGCTGACGCTTACGTTCACCGCATCGGTCGTACGGCGCGTGCCGGTCTCGACGGCATTGCGATTGCGTTCTGCGCACCGGACGAGACACGTTTGTTGCATGACATCGAAAAGCTGATGAAGATCGAAATTCCCGTTCTGTCCGGCGAACGTCCGGCCGGTCTGGTCAGCCCATCGCGCGGCAACAACAACAATCGTGGCGCTGGCAATCGCGGCAATGCCAACGGTCCTCGCCGTCAGGCTGGAGAACGTGCTCATGGTGATCGTCCACAGCGCGGTCCCCGTGACGGTGCTTCGCGTGACGGCGGACGCCGCAACGGTGAATTCCGTGGTCAGCGGGCTGGTGAGTTTGCGCCTGTCGAACGTGACAACGATCTGGAAACGACATCGGATTTCAAGCGCTCGAACGCCGAAGGCGCCGCTGGCAAGCCTGCCGTCAACCGCAATCATCGCGGTGGCCAGGGTCGTCCGGCTCGCAAGGCTGGTTCGTTCGCGCCTGCTGGTCAGGGTCGTCCTGCCGGTAATGCCGGTCGTGGCCGCAAGCGCGGCTGATCAGGTCTGATCTGAATTGAGAGGCGCCCGGATGAAAATCCGGGCGTTTTTCGTTTGTGCTTATAGTGCGGGCTTTACACCGCACAGCATTTCCCGTTTGCCCGCAAAGCCGGGCCGACGTTCGACGGTAAAGCCAGCCGCACCCAGATTGCGGCGCACGAAACCGGCGGCTGCAAATGTCGCGAAGGTTCCCCCGGGAGCCGTTTTCTCAAACAGCGCCGACATGATCTCCAGCGACCACATATCCGGGTTTTTGGCTGGTGCAAAGCCATCGAGATACCAGGCATCGAATGTATCCGTGCTCTCAATGATGCCCTGCATGGCGTCGCCGCAGAAGACAGTCAGACGTGTCTGGTCGTCCAGTGTGATATCAATCCAACCTTCGGGGTCCGAAGGCCATTGTGCGACGAAGGCTTCGCGCTCTGCATCCAGTTGCGGCCAGTGGGATAGCGCACGGTCAAGCTCGCTTGCGGTCATCGGGTAGAGCTCGAAGGACACGAAATGCAGCTGCGCATTCGCCGGACGATGGAGTTTCCACTGTCGCCATGTCTCACATAGATTGAGTGCGGTGCCGAAACCAAGTTCGCCGATGCGGAATGTTCCCTGTGCCGTTTCCCAGCGCTCAGGCAAGCCATTGCCCGTCAGCGAGACATGGCTGCATTCCTGCCGCCCATCGGTCTGGCAATAAAAATGATCGCCAAAGGCCAGCGAATAGGGCATATCGCCCTCTCGCCAATCCAGCATGTTTGAGCCGGCTCGTGCCGGCATGTTTTCGTCGGGATGTGTCATGGTTCAAGCCGATAGTCTTCCGCGACAAACAGGTCAATCACCTTTGCCCGCCAGCGTCTCGTTGCTGATCATCGGCGGCGGTATCATGGGGCTGTGGGCGGCGGTCAAGGCGGAGCGGCTGGGGATCGACACGCTTCTGGTCGATGCGGGCAGGATCGGCAGCGGCGCCAGTGGTGGTCTCCTGGGCGCGCTGATGTCGCATATGCCGGATCGCTGGTCGGATAAGAAGCAGTTTCAGTTCGATGCCCTGTTGAGCCTGGAAGCGGAAATCGCGGCAGTGGAGGCAGAGACCGGTCTTTCGGCTGGATATCGCCGATGCGGACGCATCATTCCGCTGCCCAAACCGCATCTACGACCCATTGCCGAACGTCACCAAAGCGATGCGCTCACCAACTGGAGCACGGACGGAGGGCATTTTCACTGGCATGTGCTGGATGCACCACCGGTCGAGGGTTGGGTGGAGGCTGCAGCGGGTGAGGCAGGTTTCGTACACGACACCTTTGCTGCAAAAGTCTCTCCTCGGGCTTTTGTTGCCACGCTGGAAGCGTATCTGCGGCGGGCAAAGCATGTGCGGCTGTTGGAGCAATGCGGGGTGTCTGCGCTCGACCTTAACGGCACGGCCACATTGGCTAGCGGCGAGACCGTTCGCTTCGATCACGCCGTGGTCTCGGCGGGGCACCACTCGTTTCCGCTTTTGACCCAGGCCTTGGGGTTGCCTTCAGCGCCGAGACTGGGTCAGCCGGTCAAGGGTCAAGCGGCGCTGCTGCAAGCTAATGTCGATCCGTCGATGCCCGTGGTGTTTCTCAACGGCCTCTACGTCGTGCCCCATGAGGACGGAACTGTTGCCATCGGCAGCACCAGCGAAGAGGAATTCGAGGATGCGTTTGCGACGGATGAGAAGCTGGACGTGTTGATCGCGCAGGCGCGTCAAATCGTTCCCTCGCTTGCAGATGCGCCCGTGATCGAACGCTGGGCCGGACTGCGTCCCAAAGCGATCGGGCGTGACCCGATGGTCGGGCGTCATCCCGACCATTCCCGCGTCATCGCACTGACCGGCGGTTTCAAGGTAAGTTTTGGTGTGGCGCACCGTCTGGCGGATGCTGCCCTGAATGTTGTGCTGGGAAAATCTATGGATGTACCCACGTGTTTTACACTCGAAGATCACATTCGTGTTTTCAACGCAAAGATGTGACGCTGCTGCGTTTCCAGTCGTTAATCTGTCACGCAAATCACCTAACAGCTTGGCTTATGCAATAAGCTGATGAGGACCGTTTCGGACGGCGAGGTGACGACGCATGCGGTACGCCATTCATTTTACGCCTTCCCCGAATGATCCGCTCACCCATGTCGCAGCAGCGTGGTTGGGCCGTGATGTCTACTCCGGTCAGTCCGTGGAGCCACCAGCCGTTTCAAGCCTTGGAATGCAGGAAATTTCCTATCACACGGCCCTGCCGCGTCGGTATGGTTTCCACGGCACGATCAAGGCACCGTTTCGTTTGATGACCGATGTGAGCGAGGCTGCGCTGCTGCGCGGTTTGATGCATTTTGCCGGCACGCATCAACCCTTTACATTGCCCCCGCTCGAGATCGCGAAACTCGGAAATATCTATGGTCTCGTGCCCTCCTGGCCATCGGAAACGCTGAATTTCCTGGCGGCCAGCGTTGTGCAGGAATTCGATCATTACCGCGCACCTTTGTCCGACGCAGAGATCGAACGCGCCGATCCGGATCGTCTGTCGGCCACGCAACTGACAAACCTGCACCGCTGGGGCCATCCATACGTCATGGATGAGTTTCGTTTTCAGATGATGCTGACAGGCGGTGTGGTGCCGGGGGATTGTGTACGCGTGGAGCGGGCCGTGCGCGGCGTGTTTGGGCCGGTGCTGGAACGGCAGGTCGAGTTTTCCAATCTTGCACTTTTCGTGGAAGATGAACCGGGTGCCCCGTTCCGTGTGCATTCCTTGCACCCCATGGGGCGGGTATCTGCTCGCAAAATTGCGTAAGTTTACTTACGACATTGCTCTCGACTTTCCGGTTTGCGATGCTACCGTTCACGAAATTTGCGTGAAGGTGATTTGATGATTTCCGCTGACTATCCCCGTAATCTCGTCGGTTACGGTCGCAACACTCCTGATCCGAAATGGCCCGGCGATGCGAAAATCGCGGTGCAATTCGTCATCAATTACGAAGAGGGCGGCGAAAGCAGCATTCTCGACAGCGACAAGGCGTCGGAATCGCTGCTGTCGGAAATCGTCGGTGCTCAGCCTTGGCCCGGCCAGCGCAATCTCAATATGGAATCGATCTATGAATATGGCTCGCGCGCTGGTTTCTGGCGGCTGTGGCGCATGTTTACCGATCTTGGCGTGACGACCACCGTCTATGGTGTTACCGCCGCCATGGCTCGCAACCCGGAAGCGGTCGCCGCGATGAAGGAAGCGGGCTGGGAAATCGCCAGCCACGGTTATCGCTGGTTGGAATACAAGGATTTTTCCGAAGAGGAAGAACGCAAGCATGTGCTGGAAGCCGTGCGCCTGCACACGGAGCTGACGGGCGAGCGCCCCTATGGGATGTATCAGGGCAAGCCATCCGACAACACATTGCGGCTGGTGATGGAGGAGGGCGGTTTTCTCTATTCGTCGGACAGTTATGCGGATGATCTGCCCTATTGGGTGAAGGGTTTGAAAGACGATCCATTCCTGATCATTCCCTACACGCTCGACGCCAACGACATGCGGTTTGCGACGCCGCAGGGTTTCAATTCCGGCGATCAGTTCTTCACCTATCTGAAGGACACGTTCGATGTGCTCTATCAGGAAGGGGCCGATGGTGCCGCTAAGATGATGAGCATCGGCCTTCACTGCCGCCTCGTCGGTCGCCCCGGCCGTGCAGCGGCATTGCGCCGTTTCGTCGAATATGTGCTCAGCCACGAGAAGGTCTGGATACCGCAACGCGTCGAAATCGCCCGCCATTGGCATGCGCATCACCGGGCGGAGGCTGTGTGATGTTGGATCGAGCCGAGTTTATCAGCCGGTTCGGCGGTGTGTTCGAGCATTCGCCTTTCATTGCTGAGCGTGCTTATGATGCAGGCAACCTTCGTGAGCCTTTGACGGCGAGCACTGTGCATGCCGCGCTGACACAACAATTTCGCGCTGCCTCCCAAGAAGAAAGGCTGGGCGTGCTGTGCGCTCACCCTGATCTTGCCGGAAAGCTGGCCATCGCCGGAGGTCTGACCGAAGACAGCCGTAAGGAACAGGCCGGGGCTGGTTTGGATCGTCTCTCGCCGCAGGAGCATGCGCGCTTTACCGAACTTAACGCTGCTTATGTCGAGAAGAACGGCTTCCCCTTCATCATCGCGGTTAAAGGTCTGACGAAGGACGGTATCCTGCGCGCCTTTGAAACGCGGATTGAGAACAACGCGCAGGACGAATTCGCCAAGGCAACGGCACAGGTCGAAAAAATCGCGTTGCTGCGCTTATCAGCCATATTGCAGGAACGCTGAGAGTGATGCGCCAGCAATCGTCTTTCCACGCGGCGACTTGACCTCTATATTGTCGCTCAGGAGACAAGCCATGAGACCGTCAGAAGTGCTGGAACAGAACCGGGAAGCGATCCGCGAAGCGACAAAACGCTTCAACGCGGCCAACCCGCGCGTGTTCGGTTCCGTTGCGCGTGGTGAGGATCGGCCGGATAGCGATCTCGATATTCTGGTGGATGCATTGCCGGGAGCAACGCTTTTCGATTTGGGCGGGTTGTTGGAAGAGTTGACAGACATCATGGTCGGCACCGAAATTCATCTGCTGACGCCGGGCGATTTTCCCGAGCGGGTTCGTGTGCAGGTTCTAAAAGAAGCAAAGCCTGTATGAGTGTGGAGCGCTTGCACTCATATCTCGATGAAATACGGCAGATCGCGTCCGAAACGCTCGACTTTATGCACGCGAAATCCAAAGAGGATTTTCTGGCCGATCTCGTGCGGCAGCGCGCCGTCGGCATGAATTTGCTGATGATAGGTGAGATAACCACGCGCCTTATGGAAGAATATCCCGAGTTTATCGCCGATTTCCCCGATATTCCCTGGAAGAGAATACGCGGCATGCGAAATCGAATTGCTCATGGCTACATGACAATCAATTTGGAAACCGTTTGGGACACGACGCAGACGGCTATTCCTGAGCTTCTGGAAAAAATATCGGGGATACAAAACTGGCGTGCCCAAGGTGAATGAATTTTGACTGAATTTCTGGACATACGGCCACTGACCAGCCAAGCATTCGCACCCTTCGGCGACGTCATCGAGACGGATCCTGCAACCATCAGGCTCATCAATGGTGGCAATACCGAGCGGCACCATGCGTTGGCAGCGCCTGACGTGACAGGCGAGGGCGCTCGTGTCGTCCTGAACATCTTTCGCGGTAAACCGCGCCAGTTTCCCTATGCCATCGATATGATGGAGAGGCACCCGCTTGGTAGCCAGAGTTTCACGCCCTTGTCCGGTAATCCGTTTCTGGTCGTCGTAGCAGACGATGACCATGGCAGGCCAGGCAGACCGCATGTGTTTCTGGCCCGTTCAGATCAGGGCGTGAATTATCATCGCAATGTCTGGCACCATCCTTTGATGACGCTTGGCTCCATCAGCGATTTTCTGGTTGTGGATCGGGATGGGCCGGGCAACAATCTGGAAGAGTTCTTTTTCGATAAGCCTTATTTCATTGCGGAGCCAAAGCCATGACCGGCCTTACCACCCATGTTCTTGACGCCGCCCACGGTACACCCGCGCAAGGGCTGAAGATCGACCTCTATCGGCTTGATGGTGACAGTCGCGAAAAGCTGAAAACGGTCGAAACCAACAGCGATGGCCGTGTCGATGGCGGGCCTTTGCTGATCGGCGAGGATTTCCGGGCGGGGCAGTATGAGCTTGTTTTCCACGCTGGCGACTATCTGAGAACCAAAGGCCTCGTTCTACCCGAGCCTGCCTTTCTTGACATCATTCCCATTCGTTTCGGCATCGCCGACGAAAGCGGGCACTATCACGTGCCGCTGCTGCTTTCGCCCTATAGCTACTCAACCTACCGCGGAAGCTGACCTTTATGATTTTTGCCGCTATTGCTGACATCCATGGAAACTGTGCAGCACTGGAAGCCGTGCTCAAAGATATCGAAAAGCTTGGTATCACCGATATCGTCAATCTCGGTGATTGTTTCAGTGGTCCGCTGGAAGCGGGCCGCACCGCCGATATTCTGGTGGGTCAAAACATCCCGACCGTTCGCGGCAATCATGATCGCGCTTTGATCGACCGCCCCTTCGAGCTGATGGGCGATTGGGAAAAGCCAGCCCATATGCAGCTATCGTCCGAGCATTTCGACTGGTTGCAGGCTCTGCCTTTCGACTTGGTTTTCAAGGACGTGGCCTATTGCTGCCACGGCTCGCCCAAGGATGATCTAGGTTATTGGCTGGAGCAACTGGCGCCGGAAGGGTTTCTCTATCAGCGCTCACTTCCTGACATCGAAGCGTTGGCGGAGGGGATCACGCAACCTCTCATGCTGTGTGGCCACACCCATATCGCACGCACCGTCCAGCTGTCTGATGGCCGGTTGATCGTCAATCCTGGCAGCGTCGGCTGCCCAGGCTGGAAGGACGACGAGCCTTTCTACCATCAGGTCGAAGCGGGCCATCCTCTTGCCAGCTACGCGGTGCTGGAGGACACAGCGCATGGCTGGCAGGTCTGTTTCCGGCAGGTCCGTTATGACAGCAAACCCATGGGCGAGCTTGCCAGCGCCAATGGTATGCCGGGTCTCGGCAAGGCCATCGCCACCGGCTGGCTCAGCTGATCCACCATCAACCCTCGTTTGCCATGACGACGCAGGAATAGTCGTGCGCTTTCAGGTTCTTGCAGGCCGACAGGGCTGCCGCCTGGCTGTCGAAGCCGGTGAAGCGTGCCCGGTAGAGCGTGGCTGCGCCGCTGCGAACCGCTTCTGTGTAGGGCGCGATGCCTGAGTAGTCGGATGCAATGGATGGTCGTGCGTTGCGCAGGAGCGACATCGCTGCGGCTTGTGAATCCGCTGCGGCGAGTTGCACTTCCCAATCGCTCCGCTCGGATGCAGTTGCGCGCACTGCCGAGGTCGGCATCATATCCGGTACGACATCGTTTGCGGCGGCAATCTGCAGCGCGATTGGGTCGTGGTGTTCCTTGAACATGGGCAGGGGCACAGCGGCTGGCGTAGCGTCGAATGTCCGGCTCGTGGTTGCGCTGGCAATCAGCTGCTGACTGCTTCCGCCTCTGGATGCCTTGGGTATCGTTCGATCCAGAAGCGATGCCATCTGGTTGTCGCGGCTGCGGGCCGTCTTGCCACCCAGCACGACGCCGACGACGCTGCGGCCATTGTGGTTGACCGCACTGACGAGGTTAAACCCGGAAGCGTTGGTGTAACCGGTCTTGATACCGTCGACGCCAGTGTAGCGTGCCATCAGGCGATTGTGTCCGCGAATAGTCTTGCCGCGAAACTTGAAGGACTGCATGGCGAAGAGTTTGTATTCCCGGGGAAAATCACGCTGAAGCGCCAAGCCCAGCTTTGCCATGTCGCGGGCCGTTGTGACCTGCGCGTTGTTGGGCAATCCGGACGCGTTGCGGAAGACGGTTTTCGTCATGCCGAGTTGGTGCGCTCTGCGGGTCATCATCTGTGCGAATTTCGCTTCCGAGCCGCCGATGTGGTCGCCCATGCCTTCCGCCATGTCATTGGCAGACTTGACGATCATGCCGTAGACCGCTTCGCGAACGGTAAAGGTGGTGCCGGCCTTGACCCAGAGCTTCGATGGAATGACGGCTGCGGCCTGTCTTGACATGGTGATGCGCTGGTCCCAGCTCAGGCGTCCGTCATTCAGGGCTTCGAACACCATATAGAGCGTCATCATTTTCGTGAGAGAGGCTGGATAGTTCCTCACATCAGCATTTTGCGATGCCAGCACCTTGCCGGTCTTTGCGTCCATCACGAAATGCGCATAACCCGCCTGTGCCTCGGACGCCTCTAACGCGACGACCGCACAGAGGAAAGCCAATGCAAACATCCATGCTCCGGCCATTCCCCGCCTGATCGTTCCCAACATCCATTCACCCCTTGTCCGTGCGCTCGTCTCATCCAAGCCTACCGATAGTTTCAGACAACGAAACCGTTCAAACTTTAAAGATCGCTTTCATCCCTAATTAAGTATGAAAATCGACCCTCATTGGTGGCAGGTTATTTCCTTGAAAAGAAACCAACCATCCGGTATGTATATTTGGATGGACATCACGAGCGAACGTAAAAAGCAGCCCGACAGGGTGCGTCGGAATCTGATCGACTGCGCGGCAAGACTTGCGGCAGAACAGGGCTTTTCGGCGGTCTCGATGCAGGCCGTCGCCGCTGCTGCGGGGGTGACGAAGGGTGGGTTGTTCCACCATTTCGCCTCCAAGCAAGCCTTGCTGGAAGCCGTTCTCGGTGACCTTCTGGAGACGCTCGATGCTGACATAGACGCGCTGATCTCACAGGATCGTGACGACTATGGATGCTTCACGCGGGCCTATGTGAATGCGTTTTTTGCCGATCGTGGACGCGAGACCTATGCGCAGTGGTCGGCACTTTCGGTTGCTCTGATCAGCGAACCGTCGCTGCGGCAGCGATGGGAGAGCTGGATGGGCGGGCGCCTGACACGCCATAAAAAGACCGATGGCGATGTCGGCCTGGAGCTCGTCAGGCTTGCCGTCGATGGCGTCTGGCTTGCGGATTTGATGAGCGAGAACGGCCGTTCCGGCGGAGACAGGGAAGCACTTCGAAAGCGGCTCATCCGCGCGGCACGAAAGGAAAATTCGGTATGAGCGGGGCCGTCATGACCTATGGCGCGCTTTTTGCGGCCATCATATGCGAAGTCGTGGGAACATCGTTCTTGCAGCAATCGCAACAGTTTACGCGGTTGGTGCCGACAATCCTGATGGCAGTCTTCTATGGCGCTGCTTTTTACCTACTGTCCATCACGCTGAAAACGATCCCCGTCGGCGTTGCTTACGCCATCTGGAGCGGCCTTGGCATCGTGCTGATTTCAGCCGTTGGTTATGTCTTCTTCCGCCAGACGCTCGACCTCGCCGCAATGATCGGCCTGGGGCTCATTATCGCAGGCGTGGTGGTCGTCAACGTGTTCTCGAAGACGGTGGGGCATTAGGGGGCTGTCGCCCCTCACTTTACCAGAATGTCGCTGGTTACATCCGTCAGCAAACGCTTGCCGCACAGCGCCATGGTGATGTCCATCTCCTTGCGGATGATTTCCAATGCAGTCGTCACCCCCAGCTTGCCGCCAGCGCCGAGACCATAAAGGAATGGGCGGCCGATATAGGTGCCCTTGGCGCCCAGAGCGATGGCCTTCAGCACGTCCTGACCTGAGCGAATGCCTCCATCCATGTGGACTTCGATACGGTCGCCAACGGCATCGACGATCTTCGGCAGCATCGCAATCGACGACAGTGCGCCATCGAGCTGGCGTCCACCGTGGTTGGACACGATAATGGCATCGGCCCCGGTATCGGCTGCGGCGCGTGCGTCTTCCTCATCCAGAATACCCTTGAGGATCAGCTTGCCGCCCCAGCGCTCCTTGATCCACTCCACATCCTTCCACGACAGGCGCGGGTCGAATTGCTCTGCCGTCCAGGAGGATAGCGAAGAGAGGTCAGAGACGTTCTTGGCGTGGCCGACGATATTGCCGAAGCTGCGGCGCTTGGTGCGAAGCATGTCGAGGCACCATTGCGGGCGGGTTGCCATCTGCCAGATGTGCTTGGGCGTGAATTTCGGCGGGGCGGACAGGCCATTGCGCAAATCCTTGTGACGCTGGCCCAGCACTTGCAGGTCGAGTGTCAACACGAGTGCCGAGCATTTCGCTGCCTTGGCCCGGTCGATGAGGTTGTTGACGAAATCACGGTCCTTCATCACGTAGAGCTGGAACCAGAAGGGGCGTGATGTGACGGAGGCAACGTCTTCGATGGAGCATATGCTCATGGTGGACAGCGTAAAAGGAACGCCGAATTCCTCTGCCGCCTTGGCCGCCAGCATCTCGCCATCGGCATGCTGCATGCCGGTCATTCCTGTCGGTGCCAGCGCAACAGGCATCGAGACTTTTTCGCCGATCATCTCCGTTGCCAGCGAACGATCCGTCATATCGACTAGCACGCGCTGGCGCAGCTTGATCTTGGCGAAATCATCTTCGTTGGCACGGTAGGTGCTTTCCGTCCATGCGCCACTGTCTGCGTAGTCGAAGAACATTTTTGGCACGCGGAATTTTGCCTGTTTCTTCAAGTCAGCAATGGTCAGTGCTTTGCTCATGGATGAAGCCTTCAAATTTGAATAACATCTTCACCTAACATGAGAGCGTGATTTGTGACATCGGAATTGTCGGTTTCCCGGTTCAAAATCTTCGGGAAATTTTACGGTCGGCTGTCGGAGACAGGGCGCTGCGCAATCTTCATCCGCGTTTCGATAAAACACGATGGTCCACATCTGGCTATCTTTTGCCACAAAATCGCCTTTTACGTGTTATGAAAAATCTAGATGAATATAATTCTACCGAGGATAGATTTTTTATAAAGTTGATTGGAGCTGGTCATGATTACGGTTTATTTTTGGGCGCCGGATATGTCTGCTAATAACATTGGTCATATCTCGCTTACCATCGGCACGGGGCAAGCGAAGGGGCTCGAGAGATATGTGAGTTGGTGGCCCGGTCACGGTGACAAGAAGTGGTTGGTGGGCAAGCCAATATCGTCGCGAACATACGAGGGCGATGTAAAAGCTGAGGGAGGTCCTCCCACTGCTACGGTTTCAATATCTGGCCTTGATGAAGCAAAGATGAAGCGTGCTTGGGAGAATATGCTTGCAAATAACCCGCGTTATTTAGTGTACCGAAAAAACTGTGCTTGGACTGTCAAAAGTATTCTAGACGTTGGCACAGGTTATGATTTAATGTCAGCTCATCTAGATTTTATCAATTTGCGGCTAACAGGCGGTGTCTGGACACCTAGAACGGTGTTCGAATACGCAAAGCTGGTAAAACATCGATATAACAGCAATGCCCAACGTTCCGCCCAAGTACCAAGCGATGCTTACGGTCTTCGCCTCAGTTAGAGTTCCGGCAATTCTCAGATTTGTGACATGAAAAATGGGCGGCCAAAGCCGCCCATTTCATTTGCTTTGGGTTTAGTCTCAGAACTCTTCCCAGGTATCCTGTGCAACTGCTGCTGCCGATGAACCGCCACCGAAGGCGCCAGCGATCTTGCGGCCCAGCGCGCGGGCTGGTGACGGTGCTGGTCTGGACGCGTTGGACGCAGCTCTGACCGGTGCCGCCGCCGGCATTGTCCGGGTTGCGCCTGTGCCATCACCCAGATTGAAGCGCGACAGCAGCTGGTTGAGAGAGGCCGCTTCCTTGGCAAGGCTGTGGCTGGCCGCTGTCGACTGCTCGACCATGGCCGCGTTCTGCTGTGTGCCCTGGTCCATGGTGTTGACGGCGGTATTGATCTCCTGAAGGCCCACCGACTGTTCGCGCGACGATTCAACGATCGCGGTAATGTGGCGGTTGATTTCCTGGACTTCGGTGACGATGACCTCAAGTGCCTTGCCGGTTTCACCCACCAGCGTCACGCCAGAGCGAACGTGCTCGCCAGACGTGGTGATCAATGCCTTGATCTCTTTCGCAGCCTTTGCAGAGCGCTGCGCCAGTTCGCGTACTTCCTGTGCAACAACCGCAAAACCCTTACCGGCTTCACCGGCGCGGGCCGCTTCAACACCTGCGTTCAGGGCCAGAAGGTTGGTCTGGAAGGCAATCTCATCGATAACGCTGATGATGTTGGTGATCTCGCCCGAGGAACGTTCGATCTCGTTCATGGCGGTCACGGCCTGACGCACGACGTTGCCGGACTTTTCTGCACCATCACGGGCCTTGGCAACGAGATGGCCGACTTCTTCGGCACGGCTGCTCGAATCCTTCACCGTCGTGGTGATTTCTTCGAGAGCGGCTGCGGTTTCTTCAACCGATGCCGCCTGTTGTTCCGTGCGCTTGGACAGATCGTCTGCAGCAGACCGGATTTCGTTGGCACCTGCGTCGATACCACGGGCATTCTGGCCAACGGCACGCAGGGCGTCGTTCAGGTTGGCAACCGAGCCGTTAAAGTTGCTGCGCAGTGTGTCGAGGTGCGAAACGAATGGCGTTTCGATGCGGTATGCAACGTCGCCATCGGCGAGTCGGTCGAGACCCTTAGCCAGTTGATCGACAGCAAACTGAGTATCTGCCGCGTCCTGTGCCTTTTGGGCTTCGCGGTCAATACGTTCCTTCTCGGAAACGCTGCGATTGGCTTCGGCTTCCTTTTCCAGACGAATCTTCTCAAGGGCGTTGTCGCGGAAGACGGAAACGGCCTTCGCCATCTGGCCGACTTCATCCTTGCGATCCTGGCCTTCGACAGGCGCTGCCGTCTGGCCCTGAGCAAGCGAAATCATCCGTTCGCGCAAGGATGCGATCGGTGTCGTGATCCCCTTGGCGGCAACGATGAGGGAGGAAATGATACCCAGTGTGAAGGTGATGCCGACGACCATCAGGGACGTGAAGATGGTAGAGTTCGTCTGGTCGGTCAGTGCGTCACTATTGACGCCGACTGCCTTGACCATACCGTCCAGAAACGCAGCATTGTCCGCTGTCAGAGGTAAAATCAAAGCGTCAGCTTTCGCCAGAAACGCCTTCGCCTGTTCATCCTGATCCATTTGGCCCATCTGAACAGCCTGGTCGGTGATGGAAATCACCTCTTTCGCGCGCGTCAGCAGAGAATCGATCTTTGCGCTTTCGTTTGGAACAAGTTGTTTGACACGGTCAAACCTGCTGAAAAGGCTGGTCTTGCTGTCGTTATAAAAATCCAGCGCCCTTTTCATTCCAGGATCTTGCTGACGATAGGTCAGTATTTGATATGCGCCGTAGCCAGAGGCGACCATATTGCGGTTAGCGCGTGCCATCTCGACGCTCGCGATGTTGTCCTTCGCAATGAAGTCGGAATAGCTCGTGTCCGCTGCCTTGTAGCGGCTGGAAATAAAGGCCGTAGCGCTTAGTCCCACAACGCATAGCGGGATGATCAAGGATAGGATTTTTGTCCGAATACTTGCGTTTTTAAGAAATGACATCGTTCCTCGCGGTAGACTTAGTTACTGCGAACACAAGGCATCCAAAGGCGCAGCCGTGGGAGAACGGCTGTGCAAAGACTCTTCAGAGAGCGTGTAGTTCGAGAAAAATGATAGCTGCATGACAGAGTGGCGTGCCGTCATGGCGACCGAGGGAGAATTTCTGTCAAGGAGAGAGTTAAACAGTTGTAGTTTAAATATAATTAAATTTCGTTTTGTTGTTTTAGTACAAAAACATTATGAAGTTTAGTGTAGACTAAATAATACTTTTAGTTGCTTGTCCTGCAATATAAGTTTCAACCACTGTGCGGTCATCTCCCATGGTCAGCATGAGGAAGAGTTCTTCCGTCAGGCTGGTCACGACTTCCATCTTCAATGCCATCGCGGGCGTCGAAGACGCGTTGAGCACGGTGATATCGGCATCTGTACCAGCATCGAGCGTACCGATGCGGTCTGCCATCGATAGGGCCTCGGCGTTGCCGCGCGTCATCAGGTACCAGCTTTCCAGCGGATTTAAACGTTCTCCCAGCAGTTGCTGAATTTTGTAGGCTTCGTCCATGGTGCGCAGCATGGAATAGCTCGATCCGCCGCCAATATCGGTGGCCACGCCGATGCGAACCGGCTTTTCTCGCCGTTGCAGCTTCTTCATTGGGAACAGGCCGGAGCCGATGAAGAGGTTGGATGTGGGGCAGTGAACGGCCACCGCGCCGGTTTCCGAGAGCACATCGGCTTCACGATCCGACAGATGGATGGCATGGCCGAGCAGCGTCTTTTTGCCCATCAGCCCGTAGCGGACATAGATGTCCGTATAGTCGATAGCATCGGGATAGAGTTCGCAGGTGTATTTGATCTCGTCCAGGTTTTCGGACAGATGCGTCTGGATGAAGAGGTCAGGGAATTCCTGCGCCAGTGCCTGTGCGGCTTCCATCTGTTTCGGCGTCGAGGTAATAGCGAAGCGTGGCGTGATGGCGACGTGGTTGCGGCCTTTGCCGTGCCAGTCGGCAATCACCTGACGTGTCTCGTCATAGCCGAGTTCCGGTGTGTCCAGCAGGCCTTGCGGGGCGTTGCGGTCCATCATCACCTTGCCGCCGACCATCAGCATGTTGCGCTTCATGGCTTCCGCGAAAAAGGCGTCAGCGGAGGTCTTGTGTACCGAGCAGTAGGCGACAGCCGTCGTGGTGCCGTGGCGGATCAATTCGTCGTAGAAATGCGTGGCGATGCGCTGTGCATGGGCGCTTTCCACGAAACGGCACTCTTCTGGGAAGGTGTAGGTGTCGAGCCATTCCAGCAGATTGGCGGCGTAGGAACCGATGACCTGCATCTGCGGGAAATGCATGTGCAGATCGATCAGGCCCGGCACGATGAGGTGAGGGCGGTGGTCCGTTTCTTCGATGTCTTCAGGTGCCTGCGCGCGGATGTCCGCATACTCGCCGATGGCGCTGATCTTGCCGTTTTCCAGCAGCAGGCCGCCATCTTCGATGTAGAGGTAGCTTGCCGTATCGTCGATTGCGAGCGGTGCGCGGTTGAAGCTCAAGAGACGTCCGCGCAGCAGAAGCATGCTCATTCCGTTTTTCCTTGGGATACGGCGCTCTCGTACCATGCGGTCAGCACCTTGCGTTCCTGCGGCGTGATCGCCGTGATGTTGCCGGGGGGCATGGCATGGCTGCGACCTGCCTGTAAATAGATTTCCCGTGCATGGGCCGCAATTTGCGCGTCGGTTTCCAGTTTGACCGATTTTGGTGTGAACGGCACGCCTTCCCAGACAGGCTCCGCCGCATGGCACATGGAACAGCGGCTCTGCACCACGTCGCGTGCCGAGGCGAAATGCACATCGGCTGCGAAAAGCTGCTGGGTGGGCGAAAGCGTTGCTGCTTTTTCTTCCTGCTCACCGGTCAGAACCTTCGGCACGGTGGAGAGCCACATGATGACGATGAAGATCAGCACGGTGACCAGCCATGTCCACGTAGGTCTGCCCTTGCGGGCGTGGGTGGTGTTGAACCAGTGGCGGATGGTGACGCCCATCAGGAACACCAATGCCGCGATGATCCAGTTGAACTGCGTCGCAAACGCCAGCGGATAATGGTTCGACAGCATAAAGAAGATGACGGGCAGCGTCAGATAATTGTTGTGCAGCGAGCGCTGCTTGGCGATGCGGCCATATTTCGGGTCAGGCGTGCGACCGGCGATGAGGTCGGCGACGACGATCTTCTGGTTCGGAATGATGATCATGAAGACGTTGGCCGACATGATGGTGGCGGTGAAGGCGCCGAGATGCAGGAAGGCGGCGCGGCCCGTAAACACTTGCGTATAACCCCAGGCCATCGCCACCAGCGCGATGTAAAGCACCGCCATCAGGCCCCAGGTGTTCTTGCCGATGGGGGATTTGCACAGCAGATCATAAAACACCCAGCCGATGGCGAGCGAGGCCAGCGACAGACAGATGGCCTGGAACTGCGTGAGTTCCAGCACCGAATGATCGATGAGAAACAGATCTGCACCGCCATAATAGACGATGCACAGCATGGCAAAGCCGGAGAGCCACGTAGCGTAGCTTTCCCATTTGAACCAGGTGAGATGTTCCGGCATCGAGGCAGGCGCGACCAGATATTTCTGCACATGGTAGAAACCGCCGCCATGCACCTGCCACTCTTCACCATAAACACCCGGCGGCATGTGCGGGCGCTTCACCAGCCCCAAATCCAGTGCGATGAAGTAGAAGGATGAGCCGATCCAGGCGATGGCGGTGATGACGTGCAGCCACCTGACGGCAAAGGCCATCCATTCCCACGCAATGGCATATTCGTACATTATGTTCCCCTGACGTTGCACCGCACTGTGCGAGAAATTCGACCATCAGAAAAGAGGGGAACCTGCGAAACCGACAGATTTGTTGAGGGTAAACAGTGGCAATCACGGCTCCGTCGGAAACTCCTCCTCCATCCACTCGCTGAATGCCTTGATCTTGGCGACCTTGCGGCGGCTTTCGTGATGAACGATCCAGTAGTCGTGGCCATCATTGCAGACCAGGTCGAAGGGTTGGAGCAGGCGACCGGATGCGATGTCTTCGGCGAAGTGGACCGGATTGACGATGGCAACGCCGTGGCCCGCAATGGCCGCCTGCGCTTCCAGATTCTGGATGCCGAAGTCGCTGCCGGTTCGGCTGTCGAGATCGGTCTCGGTCACCCCTGCTTCCGCAAACCAGTGTTTCCACCAGCGATCATTGGGGCTGATGATGGGCAGTTTCAGAATATCGGCGGGATGCTTCAGCCCGCCGATGGTGGCGGCAAGCTTGGGGCTGACGACTGGGGCAAAATCCAGCCGCATGATTCGACGGCTGATGACGTCAGGCCAATCGCCTTTGCCCCAGCGAATGCCGATATCGACATTGGTGCGGGCAAAGTCCACGATCTCGTTGGTGAGAGCCAGTTGCACCGAGATTTTGGGGTATCTGGCCTGAAACACGCCCAACCGTCTCGCCAGCCATTGATGCGCGAAGGTCGTGGTGCAGGAGATGATGAGAACATCCGCCGTCCTGTTGCGCGCTTCTTCCAGCGCCGTCGCAAGAATACCGAAGGCTTGCGATGCCCGACCTGCCAGTAACTCGCCCGTTTGAGTCAGTTCCACCTGCCGTGGCTTGCGCAGGAACAGCGGTGCACCGACGAAATCCTCAAGCAATTTGATCTGATAGCTCACCGCCGTCTGCGTCATGCCCAGCTCTTCGCCAGCCCTAGTGAAACTCAGGTGACGCGCGGCACTTTCCAGCACGCGCATGGCATTCAGGGGTACGTTACGGGAGAGTTTCATGGATAAGTTCTCTTTATCCATATCATCAGAAGTTTCATTGGTTTTTCCATGAAAACAGGAGCATTTCTTCTCCATAGCATCAAAAGAACTTTGGAGAAATGATATGCGTACAGCCGCTCTCAGCGTCTGGCCACGGCTATTTGCGCGACTATGGATATTGGACTGGTTTACGCGAAAATCGGCTCAATCGAACCCGTCGCAGGAAGACGAAATGCAGGACCACATCAAACGCGATCTTGGCCTGCTGGATGGTCGCGATCAGATCGGGCCGGGGCGGGTGCGGCAAAGCGATGAATTGCGTGAAGCACTTCGGCTGCTACCAAGGTCGCTATGACGGCGGGACGTTTGTCTTTCACGGTGTTTCCGCCGATGGGCAGAACCAGTCGCTCTAGCATTGACGTTGGCTGACCTTCGCGCTCCAGCCAGTGCGCGAAGGTGGCGCGTTTGGTCTTGGAACCGATCATGCCGACATAGGCCAGATCAGCGCGGGCAAGCGCTTCCTTGGCAATCAGGAAATCCAGCGCGTGATCATGGGTGACGATGATCACCGTTCCACCAGCGGGAACGGCTTTCACCATGGCTTCGGGCATCGCGGTAAGGTGGGACGACACGGTCTCAGGTAGCCAAACCAGTTCCTCACGCCGCGTCTCGATGACGGTGATGGAGAGTGGAAGGAGGGCCAGTGCCTGGGCCAGAGCTTTGCCCACATGGCCCGCGCCGAAGATGAAGACGGCGGGCTGGGACTGGTGCTCTTGCACTAGGCGCTGCTTCAGCCCTTCGGCGATTGCGGGTGTGACCTTTGTGAATTGCAGCAGGGTGCGCCCGCCGCAGCATTGGCCGATTTCGGGGCCGAGCGGGATGTCCATGGTGTCGTTGGCTGTCTTGCCCGCCAGCATCGCGCGGGCGTGGTCGATGGCCATGTATTCGAACTGCCCACCGCCGATGGTTTGCCAGATGCGGGTTGATGAAACGAGCATGAAGGTTCCGGCTTCGCGTGGGGCAGAGCCTTTTACGGATTCGATTTCGATGAGGATGGTGGGGTTTGATCCATCGAGAAAAGAGGAGATGGGGGTGTCAGGCATGGGCGTCGGCCTTGGTGCCCGCGAACCCCCTCTGGCCTGCCGGCCATCTCCCCCACAAGGGGGGAGAAACCGTGTGGCTAGGCCTTCGCTTCAGTCGCAGAGACATGCGTAAGTGATGGAGAGGGTGCGGCATATCTTCTCCCCCCTTGTAGGAGAGATGGCCGGCAGGCCAGAGGGGGCTCTGCTCCGCACTCAAGCGTTGCCTCATCACCTCACACCTTCCTCAACCGCTCCACCGCCATCAACACCCGTTCAGGCGTCGCAGGCGCATCCAGCCTCGGGCAGACCTTGTAATCAGCAACGCTGGCCACCGCCATCGACAATGCTTCCAGCACAGAAATCGCCAGCATAAGCGGCGGTTCGCCGACGGCTTTGGAGCGACCAATAGTGGGCTCAGCGTTCTCGGCCCATTCCGCCAGTTTCACATCGAAGATTTTCGGGCGGTCCGACGCCAGCGGTATCTTGTAGGTGGACGGCGCGTGAGTGCGCAGTCGCCCCTTGGCATCCCACCACAGTTCCTCCGTCGTCAACCAGCCCATTCCCTGGATGAAGCCACCTTCGACCTGACCGATGTCGATGGCTGGGTTCAGCGATTTGCCGACATCGTGGAGAATATCGGTGCGCTCCATCATATATTCGCCGGTCAGCGTATCGATGGAGACCTCCGAAACCGATGCGCCATAAGCGAAATAATAGAACGGCGTGCCTTTGCCAGCAGCCCTGTCCCAGTGGATTTTCGGCGTCTTGTAAAAGCCTGCGGCAGAAAGCTGGACGCGGGCGAAATAGGCCTGTTTGATGAAGTCGTTAAAGGCGATTTCTTCCGTTCCTACCCTGATACGGTTGGGCAGGAACGTAATCTGATCTTCGCCCACATTCCATTTTTCCATGGCGAATTTGACCAGGCGTTCCTTGATCTGGCGCGCCGCATCATAGGCGGCCATGCCGTTGAGATCTGTGCCGGAAGAGGCGGCGGTGGCGGAGGTGTTGGGCACTTTGCCTGTCGTGGTCGCGGTGATCTTGACGCGGTCGATATCCACCTGAAACGCATCGGCAATGACCTGCGCGACCTTGGTGTAAAGGCCCTGACCCATCTCCGTGCCACCATGGTTGAGGTGGATGGAGCCATCATTATAGACGTGCACCAGCGCGCCCGCCTGGTTGAAGGCGGTCATGGTGAAGGAGATGCCGAATTTCACCGGCGTCAGCGCAATGCCCTTGCGGATGATGGGGCTCGTCTTGTTGAACTCGATGATCGCCTGTCGCCGCGCCTGATAGTCGCTGGAGGTTTCCAGTTCCTCCACGATTCGGGCGATGATGTTGTCTTCGACCTCCTGATGATAGGGGGTCAGCGTCCGGTTCGAGCCCTGCTGGCCGTAGAAATTCAGCTTGCGTATTTCCAGCGGGTCCTTGCCCACCGCATAGGCGATTTCCTCAATGAAGCGTTCCGCCCCCAGCATACCCTGCGGACCGCCGAAACCACGGAAGGCCGTGTTGGAAACCGTGTGGGTTTTCAAGGGCTTCGATTGCAGTTTTACATGCGGATAGAAATAGCTTGAATCCGCGTGGAACAGCGCGCGGTCGGTTACCGGGCCGGAAAGGTCGGAGGAGAAACCGCAGCGCGCGGCATAGGTGGCGTCAACCGCGTGAATGCGGCCTTCGTCATCGAAGCCCAGTTCATAATCGACGCGGAAGTCGTGGCGCTTGCCGGTGGCGGTCATGTCCTCATCGCGGTCGGGACGCATCTTGACGGCGCGGTTCAGCTTCTTGGCGGCGATGGCGCAGAGGGCTGCAAACTGGTTGCCCTGCGTTTCCTTGCCACCGAACCCACCGCCCATGCGCCTGACCTGCACGGTCACGGCGTTGGATTGCACCTGCAGAATGTGGCTGACGATGTGCTGGATTTCGCTGGGATGCTGGGTGGAACTCCACACGGTCACCTCGTCATCTTCGCCCGGCACCGCCATGGCGATGTGGCCTTCGAGATAGAAATGCTCCTGCCCGCCAATGCGCATCGTACCGGTCAGGCGGCGCGGTGCGACGTCCATTTCCAGCTCGGCATCACCACGCTGAAGGGTCATGCCGGGGGTGACCAGCGGTTCGCCATTCTCCATGGCGCTGTCGATATCGCTCCAATGCGGCAAATCGTTGTATGTGATTTTCGCTTTGCGCGCTGCCTTGCGGGCAATGTCGCGGGTCTCGGCAAACACGGCAAAGATCGGCTGACCGTGAAACTGCACCAGCTTTTCCGCCAGCAAAGGTTCGTCGTGACGCCCGCCGGAGGACACATCGTTTTCACCTGGCACATCCTTGCCGGTCATGACCCAGAGAACACCGGGCGTGGCTTCCACCTCTGAGAGGTCCATCGACACGATTTCGGCGTGCGCCCGGTCCGCCATGCCGATGGCACCGTGGATCATGCCCGCCGGTTCGGGAATATCATCGATATATTCGGCATTTCCGGTGACATGCTTGTGCGCTGAATCATGGCGCAGAGAGTTGTGCATCTTGCCATCGACGGCGGTTTTGGTGCGCTCGAAAGTGTTGGTGTCCATGGCTCAGGCCTCCGCCAGCGCGAAGCGCTGCAACTCATGGTGCTCGCCGGATGTCTCTAGAAAGAACCGCGTGAGCAGGTTCTTCGCCGTCAGCATCCGGTATTCGGCGGTAGCGCGCCAGTCCGTCAGCGGTTGGAAATCCTCATCGATGGCATCACGCGCTGCCTCAATGGTCTCAGAATTCCAAGGCTGATCCATTAGCGCCTCTTCCAGCTTCGCGGCTCGCTTGGGCGTTGCCGCCATGCCACCGAAGGCGATGCGGATGTCTTTGACCGTACCTGCTTCATCCAGCTTCAGATGATAGGCGGCACAGAGCGCGGAAATATCCTCATCGCGACGTTTGGAAATCTTGTAGATGGCGTAATGCACATCAGCGGCCGGGATCGGCACGAAAATCTTCTCCACGAATTCGCCCGCGAAACGGTCCTGATTGCCGTAGTCGATGAAGTATTTTTCGAGCGGCATGGTCCGGCTGCCGGACGCAGAGCGCAAGGTGAGCGTCGCGCCCAGCGCGATCAGCGCCGGTGGCGTATCGCCGATGGGTGAGCCGTTGGCGATGTTGCCGCCGATCGTGCCCATATTGCGCACCTGCTGGCCGCCGATGCGGTCGATCAGGCGGGCGAAGGGTGGAATGTGCTTTGCGAGAACGGTGAAGGCGTGGGCGTAAGTCACGCCAGCGCCAATGGAAATGCCGCCGTCCTCGACGTAGATGGATTGCAGCTCGCTCAAGTGATTGATGAAGATGACCGGGTTCAGCGCCCGCATCTGCTTCGTTACCCACAGGCCGACATCGGTGGAGCCTGCAACGATGGTCGCCTTGGGCTCGGCGGCATAGGCGGCTGCAAACTCGTTGAGGTTGGAGGGGATGATGGTGCGACAGTCATCTTTGGTGACGGTGATCGTCTCGTTCAGCTGAATGGCCCATAGGCGGGACATGATGCTGGCACGGTCCCGTTCTATCGGATCGAACAGCGTGCTGGGCTTGGCAGCCGTCACGCTTTCGGCGGCGCGGATGATCGGCTCGTAGCCCGTGCAGCGACATAGATTGCCCTGCAAGGCCTTTTCGATGTCTGCGCGGGATGGCTTGTTGCTCGTCAGCCAAAGGCCATAAAGCGACATGACGAAGCCGGGCGTGCAGAAGCCGCATTGCGAGCCATGATAATCCACCATGGCCTGTTGCACCGGATGCAGAACGCCGTCCTTGCTGGCCAGATGCTCGATGGTGACGATATGGGTGCCATGCAGCGAGCCGATGAAGCGAATGCAGGCATTGACGGTTTCATAACGCAGTGAGCCGTCCATCAGCCGCCCGACCAGCACGGTGCAGGCGCCGCAGTCACCCTCTGCACAGCCTTCCTTGGTGCCGGTCAGTCGTTTTTGCAGCCTCAGATAATCGAGCAGGGTCTCCGTCGGGCCGAAATCCCGAAGAGAAACGGTCTCGTTGTTGAGGATGAAGCTAATTGCGTCTTTCATGCCGTGCCTTCGTATGCTTGTCGTTATTGGGCGGTCCAGCCGCCATCGATGGAAATATGCGTGCCGGTGATCTGCTTGGCCGCGTCGCTGGCCAAGAAGATGGCGGTCGCTGCGATATCCTCGACCGTCACAAATTCCTTCGTCGCTTGCAGCCGCAGGAGAACATCGTTCTTAACCTCGTCCTCGCTGATGCCGCGTGACTTCGCCGTATCGGGTATCTGCTTTTCCACCAGTGATGTCAGCACGTAGCCTGGGCAGATGGCATTGACGGTAATTCCGGTTTCGGCAAGCTCCAACGCTGCGGATTTCGTCAGGCCGATGATACCATGCTTTGCCGCGACATAGGCAGATTTATAGGGCGAGGCGACGAGCCCGTGGGCCGAGGCGATGTTGATGATGCGGCCTTTGCCAGCGGCCTTCATCAGCGGAATCGCAGCACGCATGGTGTGGAAAGAACTGGTCAGATTGATGGCGATGATCTGATCCCATTTTTCCGGCGGAAACTCCTCCACTGGGGCCACATGCTGCACACCCGCATTGTTTACCAAAATATCCACTGCACCCATTTTCTCGTGGGTGGTCTTGATCAGGTCGGCAATTTCGTCTGGCTTGGTCATGTCGGCGGGGTGATAGAGCACGCGGGTGCCGCTTTCCGCTTCCATCAAAAGCCGCGTATCTTCGATTTCGTGCTCGTCGCCGAAGCCGTTGAGCATGACGTTGCAACCATCATTTGCGAAGGCTTGCGCTATGGCCAGACCAATACCACTGGTCGAGCCTGTTACGATGACTGTCCGATGCATGCGTTCCCCTTTTTATCCAACGTTGCAACGATTTACATCAGGTTATGCTTAAACCGGGGGAACTGGCAATCGTATTTGACATGAGGATGCATGCGACGGTGGCTTGACTTTCCCCGCCGCGCATATTGTTTTGCCGCAGACATAGTTTCGGGAGGCATGCATGGGCGGATATATCCTCGCCATCGACCAAGGTACGACATCGACAAGGGCCATCGTTTTCGATGGTTCGATGCAGGTGGCAGGCACGGGGCAGAAAGAATTCCGCCAGATATTTCCCGATTCCGGCTGGGTGGAGCATGACCCGGAAGAAATCTGGGAAAGCGTCGTCTGGTCCATCAAGCAGGCACTGGAAAAAGCCAAGCTGAAAGCCTCGGATATCGCCGCTATCGGCATTACCAACCAGCGCGAAACAACGCTGCTGTGGGAGCGTGACACCGGCAAACCGCTGCACAACGCCATCGTCTGGCAGGACCGGCGCACCGCCAAGCTGTGCGAAAAGCTGAAGAAGGACGGCCACGAAAAGGCCTTCGTCAAGAAAACCGGCCTGCTGCTCGACCCTTATTTTTCCGGCACCAAGCTTTCCTGGCTGCTCTCCAAGATAAAGGGTGCGCGCAAGCGGGCGGAAAAGGGCGAGCTTTGCTTCGGCACGGTCGATACGTTCCTCATCTGGCGGCTGACGGGCGGCAAATCCTTCGTGACGGATGCCACCAATGCGTCACGCACGCTGATGTTCAACATCGAAAAGAATGCCTGGGATAAGCAGCTTCTCGACATCCTCGACGTACCAGCATCGGTACTGCCTGAAGTGCTGGATTGCGCTGCCGAATTCGGCCTGGCCGATGAAGCCCTGTTCGGCGCGCCGATCCCCATTCTCGGCGTGGCGGGCGATCAGCACGCTGCCGTCATCGGGCAGGCCTGTTTCGAACCGGGGATGCTGAAATCCACCTATGGCACGGGCTGCTTTGCGCTTCTCAACACCGGCGAGGACATGGTTCGCTCCAAGAACCGGCTGCTGACGACCATTGCCTACCGACTGAATGGCAAGACCACATACGCGTTGGAAGGCTCCATCTTCGTGGCGGGCGCTGCGGTACAATGGCTGCGGGATGGCTTGAAGGTGATCGGCTCTGCCTCGGAAACCGGCGTTTTGGCCGAAAAGGCCGATCCATCTCAGGACGTTTATCTGGTTCCTGCCTTCGTCGGTCTCGGTGCACCGTGGTGGGATGCCGACGCACGCGGCGCGATGTTTGGGCTGACGCGCGGCACGGGTCCGGCAGAGTTTGCCCGCGCGGCGCTTGAGGCCGTGTGCTATCAGACCGGCGATCTTCTAGACGCCATGCACAAGGACTGGAAAAACGCCAATGGCGATACGGTTCTGCGGGTGGATGGCGGAATGGTGGCGTCCGATTGGACAATGCAGCGGCTCTCCGACCTCATCGACGCACCCGTGGACCGCCCGGTCATCCTTGAAACCACCGCACTCGGTGCTGCCTGGCTTGCGGGCAGCAAGGCCGGTGTCTGGCCTGACATGAAGGCGTTTTCCGACGCTTGGTCGCGCGATCAACGTTTCGAGCCTAAAATGGATGGTGAGACCCGCGAGCGTAAGATCAAGGGCTGGAAAGATGCCGTTGCCCGCACGCTGAGCAATCGCTCGAAATAAGCATTTATAGTTATTGCTAAAATGCGATATGGTATCCGCCGTTCAGGGAGAGGGGACAGCGGATGCCAAACATTGCACAGCATGAATTGTCACTGAGCCGCATTATCAATGCACCGGCGGAAAAAGTGTTTCAGGCCTGGACGGATCCAGACCTGCTCGTTCAATGGTGGGCGCCGGTTCCGTACCGGACCTCGCAGGCCTTCATAGAATTGCGACCCGGTGGGTCTTTTAATACCACCATGCATGCGCCAACGGGCGAGGTCTATGAGAATTTCGGGGTGTTTCTGGATGTCGTGCCCAACCAGCGGCTGATTTTCACCGATGCCTTCCGCGCGGGCTGGGTGCCGGGAGATCGCCCCTTCATGACCGGCCACATAACATTTGAAGATGCTGGCAGCGGCACCACCAAATATACCGCGCGTGCCCAACACTGGACCGCTGAAGACAAGCTGACCCATGAGGAGATGGGATTTCATGAAGGTTGGAATGCTGCGGCCGAGCAAATGGAGGCCCTGTTGCAGCGCCCGTAACGCCGACCCAGCCGCTGTGTTTTGAAATCAAGTGAAACCGCCAAACGGTTGATTTCAGATTCTCTTTCGATGTTGCCTTAGCAATTTTATCGAGAGGTCGCTTCCAGATTTTGGATTTGCCTCGACCCCGTTCTATCCCTATTTCTCAACCAACGTCATTGAGGGTTAGTGCATGGAACTGGGGCTTTACACATTCGCGGATGTCGATCCGAACGCACAGGGCGGCAAGGGTGCGGAAGGTGCGCGCAGGCTGAAGGACCTTCTGGAGGAAATCGAGCTTGCCGATCAGGTCGGGCTGGATGTGTTCGGACTTGGCGAACATCACCGCCCGGATTATGCGATTTCGTCACCCTCGACAGTGCTGGCGGCGGCGGCCGTGAAAACCAAGAATATTCGACTGACAAGTGCTGTGTCTGTGCTCAGTTCCGATGATCCGATCCGCGTGTTCCAGCAATTCGCCACGGTCGATCTCTTGTCCAACGGACGCGCCGAAATCATGGCGGGGCGCGGGTCCTTCATCGAGTCCTACCCCCTGTTCGGTTATGCTCTGGAAGATTATGACGAGCTTTTCAGCGAAAAGCTGGATTTGTTATTGGCGCTTCGGGAAAAGGAAATCGTCACCTGGTCCGGCACCAAGCATCCGCCGATTAACGGACGCGGCGTTTATCCCCGACCCCTGCAGGAGCATCTGCCGGTGTGGATCGCCGTTGGCGGCACGCCGCAATCGGTGGCGCGGGCAGGGGCGATGGGCTTGCCGGTTGCGCTGGCCATCATCGGTGGTGAATACCGCCGCTATGCGCCGCTGTTCGATCTTTACCGCGAGGCCGCCCGCCGCGCGGGCCAGGATGCCACGAAGCAGAAAACCAGCATCAATGTCCACGGCTTCATTGCCGACACGACCGACAAGGCTGCCGATCAATTCTACGGTCCACAGGCCGAGGTGATGAACCGCATCGGTCGCGAGCGCGGCTGGGGGCCAACTAACCGAGCACAGTATGACGTGGCACGTGGCCTCGACGGCAATCTGTTTCTCGGCGAGCCGGAGCTGGTGGCGGAAAAAATCATCAAGGCGCACAGCGTTTTCAGGAATGACCGCTTCCTGTTGCAGATGGCCATCGGCCTGATGCCGCATGACCAGATCATGCGCGGTATCGAGCTTTACGGTACCAAAGTCGCCCCAATCGTCAGAAAAGAATTGACTGGGAGTGCTGATAGGGCGAAAGCCACGGCCTGAAAAACGACGGAACGGCAATGGTTATCTCCACCGAAGAAGAACTGGCAAAGCTGAAAGACATTGGTCGCATCTGCGCATTGGCGATGCAGACCATGGCCGATGCGATGGAGCCAGGCATGACCACGCTGGAAATGGACGCCATCGGTCGCAAGGTGCTGGAAGACAATGGCGCACAGTCTGCGCCGGAGTTTTGCTATCAGTTCCCCGGTGCCACCTGCATCAGCGTCAATGAGGAAGTGGCACACGGCATTCCCGGCCCACGCATCATCAAGGCGGGCGATCTCGTCAATATCGATGTGTCGGCAGTCAAGGATGGTTTCTTCGGCGATACCGGCTCGTCCTTTGCCGTGCCGCCTGTCAAAAAAGAAATCGAGCGCCTGTGCCGCGATGGCAAGCGCGCCATGTGGACGGGCCTGCAACAGATCAAATCCGGCCGGCCGTTGGCCGATATCGGCAATGCCATCGGCGCCTTCGCCAAGAAAAACCGCTACACGCTGATCACCAATCTTTCCAGCCACGGCATCGGCCGCTCCCTGCATGAGGAGCCGACCGAACTGGCCACATGGCCAGACAAGGACGAGACGCGCGTTATGACCGACGGCATGGTCTTCACCGTCGAACCGTTTCTGTCCATGGGGGCCTATTGGGCCGAAGACGGCGACGACGATCCCTGGACGCTGTTCAGCGACCCCAGCGCGCCAACGGTTCAGTTTGAACATACAGTGGTCGCGACGAAAAACGGTCCGCTGATCCTCACGCTTGCCGAGTAATGCCAGAAAATTGCATGTAGGCGTTAAGTAAAGGCTTCGTCATGTACGGCAGCAAAAATTGATGATCTACCTTACATCTTCGTAAGTTAGCGCTTGCCGCATTGCTGTGCACAAATTTCTGGCCTAGTTTCCCGTCAAACTGCTTCGCCAATAATGGCTGACCTCCCAACTCGCGAGAGTTTGTACCGTGTTTCATTCCTTCTTCCCAAAACCCAAACTGTTTTTCACGTCTGCTGTAGTCTGGGCATTCGTTGCCATTTTCGGCTGGTATCTTGTATTTCAGGCTGTCGGTGCCTCGCTTGGATATGTGATGCCTGAGCAAGAACCCTTCGATCTCACCTATTTCATCGTGCCTGCCAATTTGTATTTCTACGCGTATCTAACGGCATGCCTTGGCATATTTGGTGCATTCTGGACGGTAGCCGCCAAAGACCACCCGTGGAAATACTGGTCAATTTGGGGTTCACTTCTGATTATCGCAGTTACGTACTTCGGGGTCCAAGTCAGCGTCGTCATTAATAATTTTCGGCGGCCTTTTGGTGATTTGCTTCAGAATGCGCTTGCCAAACAGCCAGGCATAACGGCTTGGGATTTCTACAGTCTGCAAATTGGTTTCGCCAAGCTGGTATTTTTCAGCATGGTTGTTTCAATCATGACCGACTTTTTCACGAGCCACTATGTGTTCCGGTGGCGGACAGCCATGAACAACTTCTACATGTCAAAATGGGACAAGCTACGTCACATCGAAGGTGCGTCGCAGCGCGTTCAGGAAGATACGATGCGGTTCTCGGCGACCGTCGAAGGGCTCGGAATTACGCTCATAAATTCTGTTATGACGCTAGTCGTTTTCCTGCCAATTCTGTTTTCGCTATCGAGCTACGTCTCTGAGTTGCCGATTATCGGTGAAATACCGCATGCTCTGTTCTGGCTCGCGATTCTATGGTCAGCGTTTGGCACCATACTGTTGGCTACTGCCGGAATTAAACTACCTGGATTGAATTTCCGAAATCAACGTGTTGAAGCGGCTTACCGAAAAGAGCTTGTTTACGGCGAAGACCATGCCGAGCGAGCGGACCCGGTGACCGTAAAGGAACTTTTCGGCAATGTCCGAAAGAACTATTTCCGGATGTACTGGCACTATCTCTACTTCAACGTTGCACGCTATTTTTACTTGCAGGCTGATGCGGTATTTTTGCTACTCATGCTGGTCCCGACCATTGTCGCGGGCAAAATTACCTATGGTATATTCCAGCAAATATCCACGGCTTTTGGACAAGTCAGTAACTCTTTCCAGTATCTGGTGAATTCATGGACGACGATCATCGAACTTCTGTCAATCCATAAACGCCTAAAGTCCTTCGAGGCCGCCATTGATGACAAGCCATTGCCGGAAATCGATCAGCGCTATTTGAAGCGTGAGGCGGAAGACGGTGAATTGGCGGCGAACAAGCCGACCTGACACAAAAAAGGGTGGCCATGTACCACCCTTTTTGATCTCCCCGTCGACTTGAATTTTACCCCTCGGATTTCGGCGCCCGCCGCGCCTCGATCATCGGCATTGCCTGCGCATAACTCACGCAGGCCACGTCTTCCTTCTTGCATACGTCACGCAATAGCCGCTCGAACGCGTTCCAATAGGCGCCACCGTTCATTTTGACGAAATGAAAGCCAAGCTGGAGGGGCACGCGTTCGCCGTCATATTGTTTGTCGAAGGCGGCGCGGAAGGCATGGTAGGCGCGCTCTTCGAACTCCGCTGATTTCTCGCGGTTTTCAATGGCCATGGAGTGGCGCACGAAGAGATTGTAGTCCATGGCGATGATAGGTCTGTCGTTCGGGCCTTCGGGAATGAGCGGCAGGCCGAAATGTTCGATGCCGTCTTTCTTCACCGGCCACGCCGGGCCCTTGGTGATGCTCGTCGCATCATAGATGAACCCGTGTTTCTTCTGTGCGGTGGTCAAGGCGTCGCTCTGGGACAGGTAGGGTGCACGAAAACCACTGATACCCTTCACGAAATCACGCCAGCCTTCAGGCTCCTTGTCCTTCTTGCCGATCATCTGCCAGGCGTTTTCCATGGTGCTGGTAAAGGCAGTGAACTCGCCGTCCCACTGTTCCGCTGTCCAATTGCCCCCATCGAAATGGCCGCAGGTGTGGTTGCCAATCTCGTGGCCTTCCTGTTTTGCCGCCCATATGTTGCGAAGGCGGGCTTCCACTTCCTCTACGGATTGGCCGAAGCCGACATTGGAGCGGCCCGTTTTCTGGCCGGGGCCTTGATAGCTCTTGGCGCTGGTCTTGCGATCCATCACCAGCGTGCAGGCGAGGAAATAGGTGAAATGGGCGCCGACTTCCTTTGCCGTCGCACGGCTGCGCTCCCACAGCGAATTGTCACCCGCACCGTCGAAGGAGACGATCACCAACTGTTTTGGCGTTTCTGTCGTTTGCGCAAAGGCTGGAAAAGCGGCGGAAAGCGAAAGGCCAAGGAGTGCAAAAGTGCGAAACATGAAGAACCATTTTTTGAAAAGAAGCATGGCCTTTTGAAACGGCAATAAGGCGAAGCTTTGATTTGTTTGGCCATTTTGCGATTTTAGCCATTTTGCGCCTCTGCGGGCGGTAACATCAACGCAAATCGCAAGCAGTATCCGAGAGATTCGCTTTGGTGCTTGACCGCGTTTGTTTTAAGCATGTGCTCACTGCAAACCACGTCACATAGTGCGCCATGCTCGAGGGGCTTTTCATGCTGCTGTTAATTTTCTCCATTCTGTTTCTTCTGGTCACGCACTCGCTGAGTATCGTGGCGCCGGATTTTCGCGCGCGGATGGTTTCGCGTCTGGGTGAGGGGCCGTGGAAAGGTCTCTATTCTGTCGTCAGCATCATCGCTTTGGCAATCGTCGCCTATGCGTTCGGGCAGGCGCGGCAGGTGACGGGTATCCTCTATTCCCCGCCGGTCTGGACGAGCCATATCGCCATCACGCTTATGTTGTTTTCAATGATCTGTCTTGTCGCCAGCCTTCTACCGGCTGGCCATATCGTTGCCAAGACCAAGCATCCCCTCGTGCTTGCAGTTAAAATCTGGGCGCTGGCGCATCTTCTGGCCAATGGCGAGACCTCGTCCGTCATTCTGTTCGTTGCGGTTCTGGCATGGGGCGTGATCATGCGCATCTCACTCAAGCGTCGTGCGCGGGCTGGTGAAGTGGTCACCCGTTCGTTTGTTTCCGCGCGTTACGATATCCTGGCGGTGGTGCTGGGCGTCGCGTTGTGGGCCGCTTTCCTCTGGAAGCTGCACGAATGGTTGATCGGCGTTCAGCCACTCGCAATGTAAGAAAGTGAGTTTTCCCCTTACATATCAGGGAAAATAGGCTAGAAGGCCGACCAATGATCGTGGTTGGCCTTTTGCCCGCTACGGCAAAGCGCTTTTGCATGTCCGCAGACCGAGAGAACGGCAACGGTTTCGGTGCGGGTAACGGAGAATTCGATGGCGAACGAGAATGATACCTTCATCCGCGAAGTAAACGAGCAAATCCGCTCGGAGCAGATGAGCAATTTCTGGGGACGGTACGGCATTGCCGTGATCGGCGCCGCCGTGTTGATCGTGCTGTGCGCTGCCGGTGCCGGTGTTTACGAATATTGGAACACCAACCGTGCTTCGGCGTCCGGTGACCAATTTGCAAACGCGCTGAAACTGGCATCCGAAGGCAAGAATGACGAGGCGCTGAAGGCGTTTTCCGATCTGGAAACCGCCGGTCACGGCTCTTATCCTGTGCTGGCCAAGTTCCGTTCGGCCACGCTTCTGGCTCAGAAGGGTGACGCGCCTGGCGCCATTGCAGCCTTCACCGCCATCGGCAACGATAGCTCCGCGCCGCAGGTCTTTCGTGATACCGCCAAGGTTCGCGCCGCCTGGCTGCTGGTCGATACCGGCACCTATGAGCAGGTTTCCGCACAGGCAGAGGTGTTGACGGGCGAGGGGCAGGCCATGCGCAACTCCGCGCGTGAAGCTCTCGGCCTTTCCGCCTATAAGGCAGGCGATTTCGTTAAGGCGAAGCAGTGGTTCGAGCAGATCACCGCAGACGTGCAGGCACCCCGCAACGTGACCAGCCGCGCCCAGATCATGCTCGACAATATTGCCGCATCCGGCAAGGCAGCGTAACAGTCTATCCGATAATCGCCGCTGGCCGGCTGCAAATGGCATTTTCTGCGCTTCCGGTGCTCACGTACTTTGAGTACGCTCCGCTCCGGTTCTCGAAATTACCATTTTCGCCAGACCAGCAGCAATTCTTGAATAGATTTTGCATCCAGGCCAAAGTTCAGGTTAGGGTTTCCCCATGAGTTTCACCGTCGCCATAGTCGGGCGTCCCAATGTCGGCAAGTCCACGCTGTTCAACCGTCTGGTTGGCAAGAAGCTGGCGCTTGTGGACGATACGCCAGGCGTGACCCGTGACCGTCGCCCTGGCGACGCGAAGCTGGTGGATTTGCGCTTTACCATCATCGACACAGCCGGTCTGGAGCAATCCGGGCCGGAAACGCTTCAAGGCCGCATGTGGGCCCAGACGGAAGAAGCCATCGACGAGGCCGACATCACGCTGTTTGTCGTGGATGCCAAGTTTGGTCTGACGCCTGCCGACAAGACGCTGGCAGAAATGCTGCGCCGTGGCGGCAAGCCCGTGGTGCTGGTGGCCAACAAGTCTGAAGCGCGTGGCTCCGATGGCGGCTTTTACGACGCCTATACGCTGGGCCTTGGCGAGCCATGCCCCATCTCTGCCGAACACGGTCAGGGCATGATCGACCTGCGCGATGCCATCGTTGCCGCCGTGGGTGAAGACGTTGCGTTCCCGAAAGAGGATGATTTCGACGAGGCGGAAACGGATGTCGTTCTACCGCGCGATGAAGACGACGACGAGGAAGAAGAGCCGGTCTATGACGAGACCCGGCCCCTTCGCGTCGCCATCATCGGTCGCCCGAATGCGGGCAAATCGACGCTTATCAACCGCTTCCTTGGCGAAGACCGCCTTCTGACCGGCCCTGAAGCCGGTATTACCCGCGACAGTATCTCGGTTGAATGGGATTGGCGCGGTCGTACCATCAAGATGTTCGACACGGCCGGTATGCGCCGCAAGGCGCGCGTGATCGAAAAGTTGGAAAAGCTGTCGGTTGCCGATTCCCTGCGCTCCATTCGCTTTGCCGAAACCGTGGTCATCGTGTTCGATTCCACCATTCCCTTCGAAAAGCAGGATTTGCAGCTCGTCGATCTGGTGATCCGTGAGGGTCGTGCCGCTGTGCTCGCCTTCAACAAGTGGGACTTGGTGGAAGACCCGCAGGCATTCTTGGCTGAGCTTCGCGAAAAGACTGAGCGTCTTTTGCCCCAGGCCCGTGGCATTCGCGCCGTGCCCATGTCCGGTCACACGGGCTATGGCCTTGACCGGTTGATGCAGAACATCATCGACACGGACAAGATCTGGAACCGTCGCGTTTCCACCGCCAAGCTCAACAAGTGGCTGGATGCGCAGGTCACCCAGCATCCGCCACCGGCCGTATCGGGTCGGCGCTTGCGGCTCAAATACATGACGCAGGTCAAAGCCCGCCCACCGGCCTTCATGATTTCCTGCACACGCCCCGAAGCCATCCCGGAATCCTACACGCGCTATCTCGTCAACAATCTGCGCAAGGACTTCGACATGCCCGGTGTGCCGATCCGTGTGCATTATCGTGGTTCGGATAATCCGTTCGAGAGCAAGGCGAAGAAGAGGCGTTGATTTTCGCTCCTTGGTGAAAGTCTTTTCTTCCTCACGTCATTCCGGCCTTAGCCGAACCCAGCAGCGTTGCGTCTGCGACGCGAAAGACTCTTTTGCGATCAAAGACTTGATCGCACTGGATCCCGATCAATCCGGGATGACGGAGTTGAGGAGATTGGCCCGGTCCTCATCAATGAGGCGTTCATTCGATACGTTAGCAGGTAAAACGCAATGCTGATCAAGCAGACCGACTATCATCGCATCTACCGCGTCATCAACAGCCTGTTGATCAACGAGAATGCCGATCCTGCGACGGCTGGCATGTATTTCAGCACGTTCGGTGCCTTCATTCTGGAGCATCATTACAAGGTCAAGGCAAAGCCCAAGGGTGGGCTGGCGGCCTATAATCTCGATGGCAAGCTCATCCTGTTTGCGGACCATCGCGAAGATGGCCATGTGACGGGAGCGGGTGAGAATTTTCACTGCTGGGTCGAGGCGGATGGCTGGGCGATCGATTTTATGGCGCCAGCGTTTTCACAAGCTGCCCACGGACTCTCCGTGCCATCGAAAATGTTCCAGCGCCCCTTGTCCGCCATGGCCGCGTCCGTCAACGATCTGGCGCGATCGGGCGACTTCTTTTACAAGTCGGAACCGGAGGCTACGGCCCGCCGCTTTGCCGATTGGCGCAAGCAGGCCCTGATCGGTGACTTGGCCTCCGTTGCCGCGGGCTGGTTTCGCAAGTCGCCAAAGCAGATGCAGTCTGCGATTTCTGTCAGCGACGAGACCGGAAAATCCAAAATCATCCCGCTCATCGGCAATCCGCTGACCGGCTCGTGGTGATTCTAAGTCTACATGAAAAGGACGGCCAGCGTAATCTCGCGGCAGCCACCTGACGTCAATCAGCAGCCCGACCCCGCTCTAAAGATAGCGGCAGTCGCGTCCTGTCGCCTTGTGACAGCACAAACGCTTTTCGTCTACAGTTTCGATGTGAAAAAGAGCGTTTTGATGTAGCTCCAGGGTAGCGGATCATGGGTCGAGCATTTCACCCCAGCGGTTGCGTGGAGAGCCCGGCGCGTCGGCTACTGGACAGGTCTCTGTCGGCAACATGATTTTCTTCTCGATTGCGCAACTGCACAGCCCGCATGTTTTGCTGTCATGGGCAAAAATCTAGAAGAGAAGATGCGGCGATGGCTCTCGCAGATGTGGGCACGCTTTGCAGGCCGCACGTCGTTTTTCCTTTACCGCGTCGCTGACTTGGGAAAAGCCGTTGGCGGCCCATCGCCCAAGCGCGATACTCGCCTGTTTCAGCAAGTGCGTGGTTGGCCTTGGCGCCCATTTGGGGAGGCTCGCTTCTGCGACTGAATCGATCAACTCCTGCAAAGCCGCGGGTTCGTTTCGAACCTCAAGGAGGCGGTAGAGAAAAAGCGGATCGACAGAGGCACGTCGAGCGACATTTTCTGGCAAAGCGGTTTGGATGCCCAACATCTCGCTCAGCTTGAAGGAGAAAGCGCTTTGCGCTTCCTCCTCGGTCTCAGCCTGACTTTTTTGCATTATTGGCAAAATGTCGGTCATGGTGTGCTTTACGCTCCGACCATTTCCTTCATGACGGCGCTGTTTTGCGTGTAACACGCTTCTACCGTGTTGGTGATCGTCGAATTGATGATCGAGCAAGGAACGACCCAGGGGCTGTCAGTGCACTGAATCTGGCAGGTTTGCGCCTGCGGATCGTAATTCCAGGAGACCGTAAAGCCGCTTTTCGAAGCACTGCCGGAGTTGCCGGTGATCGTGACACCAAGCTTGCTGGCAGATTCGACACCGCACTGCCAAATGGCGGGAGTGACGTTGTTGAAGGTGAGCATTGCGCATGCAGACATTTTCTTCTCCTCATCTTGTAGCGGCAATCGATTTGCCTAGAGCAACCTATGAGGGTTTTTATTTTTATTCAATCTTTTAGTTGTATATAATTTAATCTGTGACTTTTAGGTGTTGCGCCAGCAGCACCTCAAGCCGTCGATGTCGCGTAGAAATTCTGCAATCCGTTGCTGGCCGCCGAGGTGACATTGTCGAGGAACTGGCGGGATGCCTTTTCCCAGGAATAGGTTCTGGAGAGAGCAAGGGCCGCTTCCGGCGAGCAGTCGAGGGCGTTGAGACAGGCTTGGCGCAGGTCGTTGTTGAGGGCGCTGGCTCTGGGGTGGTCGCCCAAAATATCGATGGGGCCCATGACCGGGAAGGCTGCTACCGGCACGCCGCTCGCAAGGGCTTCGAGGATGGTGTTGCCGAATGTGTCCGTCTTGGACGGGAAGACGAACACGTCGGCCTGCGCATAGGCGTGTGCCAGGTCTTCGCCGGTTTTGACGCCGGTAAAGACGACATTGGGATATTTTTCCTGCAGCTCGGCGCGAGCGGGGCCATCGCCCACCACCACTTTCGAGCCGGGCAAATCGAGGTCGAGGAATTCGGGCAGGTTCTTTTCCACAGAGACACGACCCACCGTCATGAAAATGGGACGCGGCAGGTCGAAGGGGCGAACGACCTTTTCGCGCGGGTAAAACAGTGCCGCATCGATGCCGCGGCTCCAGCGTTTGAGGTTCTTGACCCCGCGTGCGTTGAGTTCTTTCTGGAGGCTCGGCGTTGCGACCATGCAGGTGCTGCCGCCATTGTGAAACCAGCGTACGAAGGCATAGAGCCAGCTTTCGGGAATGGGAAAGCGGGCGGCGACATATTCCGGGAAACGAGTGTGGTAGCTGGTGGAAAAGCGCATGCCGTGTTTGATGCACCAGCGCCGCGCCATGAAACCCAGCGGACCTTCGGTGGCGATGTGGACGTACGAGGGTTGGCTTTTTTCGATCTCGCGCGACACGCGGCGATAACCGGCAACAGACAGGCGGATTTCCGGGTAGGTCGGGCAGGGTACGGAATGGAAGCTTTGTGGCGTGACCATGCAGACTTCGACGCCCATGCGCTCCAGTTCGGCATTGGTGTTTTCGATGGAGCGCACGACGCCGTTGACCTGCGGATGCCATGCATCTGTGACGATGGTTATTCTGGTCATGCGTGGCCGACCTCCGCGCTTGCGAATCCCGGTTGTTTTCCGGCTCCTCGGCTATATGCGGCAGGCGTGTTACAGCATCATGTCAGCCTTTGGGCAGCAAATCATGGTCGATGAGGGCGCCATGGTGACCGATGACGGTTGATGCTGCCTTTGCCGCGAAAACGGCGGCCTTCTGCGGCATGCTGCCACTAACCCACTTGGCCAGAAAGGCGCCGTTGAAACTGTCACCCGCGCTTGTGGTATCGACGACCTTGGCCGCCTGAACCGCGGGTGCTTGGCTTCTCTGTCCGTTGAAATCCAGCGTGGCACCGTTGGCCCCATCTTTGACGACGACGTTGGTTACGCCGAGGTCGCGATAACGTGTAATCGTTGCATCAATGTTCGCATCGCCGAAGTTGCCCGCCTCGTCATCGAAGCTCGGCATCACCAGCGTTGCCGCCCGCGCTCCGTCGGTGATGGTTTTCAACATCGTGTTCTTGTCGGTCCAAAGGCGCGGGCGGATGTTGGGATCGAATACCACCTGTTTGCCGAAGGCCTTGGCCCTGCGCAGTTCTGCAAGAAATGTATCGATGGCCAGCGGTGTTGCGAGAATTGCAAGCGTTATGCCCGAGAAGTAGATGACGTCTGCCGCCTCGATCGTACCGCGCAGATGATCGGCATCGGCTGCCAGTTGGCGGGCGGCGGAGGTGTTGCGCCAATAGCTGAAGGTGCGCTCGCCGTCTTTCAGATTGATGAGATAGAGACCCGGCGTTCCGCCTTTGATGCGGGAAATGTTGCTGGTCAGGATGCCCGCATGATCGATGAAATCGAGCATTTCCTGTGACAGTGGATCGTCGCCCAATGCGGTGAAATAGTCCACCGTCCAGTCTGAAGGCAGACAGGCGCGTGCGTACCACGCGGTGTTGAGCGTATCGCCGGCAAAACCCTTGCGCAGCAGGCCATCTCCCGCCTGCGAAAGCTCCACCATGCATTCCCCGATAGAAAGAAACCGTCCACCCACTGTACGTTCACTCCTCTTGTGACCGTTCGGGATTACGATGCATGGGGCGGGCTGGCAAGGGCACGTCCGGCTCGCCGTGATGTTATGCCGCAACACATGATTGCCGTTTACGAACGTCACAGGGCTTTATATGCTCTGGCGAGATGAACTGGAGAATGCCGATGCCGCACCCAAATGCCTCCGCCACCAACACCGCAGGATATGCAGACTGGTGGAGGGGAGCGGTGATCTATCAGGTCTATCCGCGCTCGTTTCAGGATACGACCGGAGATGGCTGTGGTGATCTTGCCGGGGTGACGCAGCGTCTGCCCTATATCGCGTCGCTCGGCGTTGACGGTATCTGGTTGTCGCCCTTCTTCACCTCGCCCATGGCGGATATGGGCTACGATGTCTCCGATTATTGCAATGTCGATCCGATGTTCGGCACGCTGGCGGATTTCGACGCGCTGATTGCCGAGGCCCACCGGCTGGGTTTGAAGGTCATCATCGATCAGGTCATTTCCCACACGTCCGATCAGCACCCCTGGTTCAAGGATAGCCGCGCGAGCCGCACGAACTCAAAGGCCGACTGGTATGTCTGGGCCAACCCCAAACCGGATGGAACGGCACCCACTAACTGGCTTTCCGTGTTCGGCGGTCCGGCCTGGGAATGGGATGGCGTGCGCAAGCAATATTACATGCACAACTTCCTCGCCTCGCAGCCGGACCTCAATTTCCACAACACCGACGTTCAGGATGCGCTTCTGGAAACCGTCCGGTTCTGGCTGGAGCGGGGTGTCGATGGGTTCCGGCTCGATACGGTGAACTATTATTTTCACGACAAGCTTCTGCGCGATAACCCGCCACACGCGCCCGATAGCGACAATGCCGGTCTGGATGCGCCGGACGTGAACCCATATGGCATGCAGAGTCACATTCACGACAAAACGCAGGTGGAAAACATTGCTTTCCTCCAGCGCTTCCGGTCACTGCTCGATGAGTATGACGGGCGCATGACGGTGGGTGAAGTGGGCGATGGTGCCCGCTCGCTGGAGACAGTCGCTGCTTATACCTCCAACGGTGACAAGCTCAATATGTGCTATACCTTCGACCTGCTCGGGCCGGATTTCACTGCAAAGCATATTCGCGACGCAGTCGATGGTTTCGACAAGGCGGTCACCGATGGCTGGGTTTGCTGGGCGTTTTCCAACCACGATGTTGTGCGCCATCTCAGCCGTTTTTCCGAAGGTGTTGAGGAACAAGCTCGCGTCGCCAAGCTTGCTTTCAGCGTGCTCGCAACCTTGCGTGGCTCCATCTGCCTGTATCAGGGTGAAGAGCTGGCATTGACGGAGGCCGAGTTGGCGTTCGAGGATTTGCGCGACCCCTACGGCATCCGCTTCTGGCCCGCCTTTAAGGGCCGGGATGGATGCCGCACGCCGATGGTGTGGGAAACGGGAAGCCCGAGTGCCGGTTTCACAACGGCTGAAAAGCCTTGGTTACCCGTGCCTTACGCCCACGCCATGCTGGCGGCAGACGGGCAGGAGCGTAAGCCGGATTCCGTTCTGAACCACTACAAGGCCGTTCTGGAATTCCGCAAGCAGCATGTCGTGCTGCGGGATGGCGATATGGCCTTTCTCGACACCCAGCAGGACCTCCTGGCCTTCACCCGCAGGAAGAATGATGAGACGCTTCTCTTCGTATTCAACCTTACGCGTGAACCCGTCGAATATCTCGTCCCAAGTGAGCTGAAGGTCGGCGCGGTACTGCAAATGCCGGGCTTCGCGCCGTATTTCGATGGTGGGATCGTCAAGCTGGATGCGCTGGATGTCTTTTGCGCGACGTTGGGGTGAGTAGTGGTCTTCCGTCGCAAGCTTACAGAATACCCTTCGTCATCTCGGGATCGAGGCTAAGGATGAAGTGCCAGAGCAGGGCTTTGTCGAATTGGTCTTCGCGAGACATCATCCAGCTGAGAGCCTGCTGCGATGACCAGCCCTTTTTGTAGGGACGGGCAGACGTCAAGGCGTCGAAGACATCGCAGATGGTGCTCATGCGCACTTCGGTGCTGAGATGGTCGGCAATGAGCTTGTCCGGATATCCCTTGCCATCCAGTCTTTCGTGGTGCGAGCGGCAAATCTCCAGAACGAGACGTGGCATGTTCACTTGTGTCGACAGCAGCTCGTAACCTCGTTCGGGGTGCTGTTCGACGAGGCGACGTTCCGCGGCGTTCAATGGCCCCTGCTTGTACAGAACCTCGATTGGGATGCTCAGCTTGCCGATGTCGTGCAAAATTCCGGCCATGCAAAGCTGCTGAACGGTCTCGTCATCCATCTGCATCGACCTGCCGAAATGCAGCAGGAGCGCGGCGACGGCAAGGGAGTGAACGAAGGTGCTGCTGTCGCGAAAGCGCAGGCGCGACATGCCGATATAGAGGGATGGATTTTCCTCCATCGTGCGGGCGACATCGTTGACCAGCGGTGTAAAGGCTTCGACCGTCAGGGTGCGGCCTTGGCAAACGTCTTCGATAAGCCCTTTTGCCTCGGCGGCATGCCCCTGTACCTTTCGCGCGGTTTTGAGCTTATCCTGTTTCGTCGCCGTCGTGATGTTTCTGGAGCCGGAGTGTGTGGATGAGCCAAAGGTATCGCGACCTAAGGCCGTATTGATGAAGATACCGCTGACATTGCTGTTTTGAATGATCTCGATTTCCTGGCCGGATCTGACCGTAAAACGTCTCCCAAGAGTCGGGATGTCCTGCCAGGCTCCCTCAATGGCCTCGACAAACATACCAATCTTCAATTGCGATTTGTCGATTCTTGTTACAGCCACAGATTGCCTCGGACGCGATACTCCATTCTCAGGACTGTTATTTACCGTAACTGTCTTAATTTACTGTGAGTTTGGCTTCTATATTTCGCGTTGTTATCATCACTCACGGGTAGAGCTGATCAGCGCAAAGCGATCCACATCCACCATGCCCATGTCGGAAATTTTCAGATGGGGGATGACAGGAAGCGGCAGGAACGCGACTTGTAAAAACGGCTCTTCCAGCGTCGTGCCAAGCGCATAGGCTGCCTTGCGCAGGTCGTGAAGGGTATCGCGAACGGTCTCGTAGGGCTCAAGGCTCATCAGACCGGCCACGGGCAGGGCGATTTCGCCGGTGACCTTGCCGTCTTCGATGACCACGAAACCACCCTTGATGTCGCCCAGGCGGTTGGCGGCTTGCGCCATGTCGTCTTCGCTGACGCCGACAACACAGATATTGTGGCTGTCATGGCCGACGGTCGATGCAATTGCGCCCTTCTTCAAGCCGAAACCTTGTACGAAACCGTTGGCATGATTGCCGTTCTTGCCGTGGCGTTCGATGACGGCAACCTTGATGATGTCGTTGTCGAGATCGACGCTCGTCTGGTTGCCATCCGTGGGAAGCGTATAACGGCGATGTTCGGTAATGATCTTGCCGGGCATGACGCCGATGACAGGCGTTTCGCCTTCGGTCACGGGAACGCCGAAATGCGAGGCTTGAACGGGGCGTGCCTTGACGCTGTCTAGACCGACGGGGGCAACCGTGTTGCGGGTGGCGAACAGATCTGCCGTGACACGGCGACCGGCTGAAAATACCATGCTGGCCTTGCAGTTCTGGAGCGTATCGATCACCACCAGATCGGCCCGCCAGCCGGGCGCGACCAGACCGCGGTCCCGCAGACCGAAGGCTTTCGCCGCAGAAATCGAGGCGGCGCGGTAGATCGCCAAGGGCTCCACGCCGCTGGCGATGGCGGTGCGGATCATATAGTCCAGATGCCCCTGTTCGGCGATATCGAGCGGATTGCGGTCATCGGTGCACAGCGCCAGATAGGGCGACAGGCGTTCGGTGATGATTGGCATCAAAGAATGCAGGTCTTTCGACACGGAACCTTCGCGCACCAGAATGTGCATGCCCTTGCGAATTTTCTCCAGCGCTTCCTTGGCGGTCGTGCATTCGTGCTCGGTGCGAATGCCAGCGGAGAGGTAGCCATTCAGTGCCGTGCCGGACAGCAACGGCGCGTGGCCATCGATATGCTCGCCCTGGAAGGCTTCCAGCTTGGCCATGCAGATCGGGTTCTTATGGATGACACCCGGAAAGTTCATGAATTCGGCAAGGCCGATGACCTTGGGATGATCGCGAAACGGCAACAGCTTTTCGATGGGCAGGTCTGCACCGGAAGTTTCGAGATGCGTGGCGGGAACGCAGGAGGAGAGCTGAACGCGAATGTCCATGATGGTCTCGAGCGCCGAATCCAAAAAGAACTGGATGCCTTCAGCGCCGAGAACATTCGCGATTTCGTGCGGATCGCAGATGACGGTCGTCACACCATAGGGCAGGACGCAGCGGTCGAATTCATGCGGCGTGACCAGCGAGGATTCGATGTGCAGATGGGTGTCGATAAAGCCGGGCACGACGATCTTGCCGGTGATATCGATAACCTCGATACCGTCGTAAGCCTCGCAGGTGCCGATGATCGTGTCGCCGCAAATCGCGATATCGGATGCGATGAGTTCACCGGTCACGAGATCGAAGAAGCGCCCGCCCTTGAGCACGATATCGGCCTTTTCGCGACCCGTTCCCTGATCGATCTTCCGCTCGAGTGCCGATGCCATGTTTCACCTCATTGCAATTAATTTGTCGGACAGAGTAAGCCAGACGCGCCCATGGCTTGTCCAGCTTTGCTATCGTCGGGGACACGCCGGATTGTGCGCCACGTTTAAAAAAGAAAACCGGGCGCGATGGCCGCACCCGGTTCTATTATCCAGCTTTTCGGTGATTACTCAGCGGAAACGATCTTTCCGTTTTCCCACTTGTAGAGCGCGAACGCCTGCGATGTGAGGTCACCGGTCTGGCCATAGGTCAGCTTGCCGATGGCCGTGCTGACGGGCTCGCCAGCCTTGAGGGCCGTTGCGACGGCTTCCGCATCTTCTGCGCTGCCAGCCTTTTCGATACCGGCCTTCAGCACTTCAACGGCTGCATAGGCGTTCAGTGTGAAAGCTTCTGTGGGAATGTTGGCAGCTGTGAGAGCTGCCGCGGCAGCCTTCGAATCGGCGCTTTTCGTCGCGTCGGCTGCGTTGGTGAAGATGGTGCCCGCAGCAGCGGTACCGCCGATGCTCCAGAATTCCGTGTTGGACAGGCCATCGCCACCGATCACGGTTGCCTTGGCACCTGCGTCCTTCAACTGGCGAACCAGAAGACCTGCTTCAGGATGGTATCCCCCGAAATAGACGACATCGACATTCTCGGACTTCAGGCGCGTGGTGAGTGCGCTCAAGTCTTTTTCGCCCGGTGTCAGGGCGTCATAGAACACTTCGGTCACGCCGCCGTCGTTCAGGGTCTTCTTGAACGAATCCGCCAGGCCCTTGCCGTAAGCGCCCTTGTCATGAATGATGGCGATGCGGCGATCCTTCAGCTGCGAAAGCACGAGCTTGGCTGCGACCTGCGCCTGCTGGTCGTCACGACCGCAGGTGCGCAGCACGTTCCACAATTCGCGGTTCGTCAGGTCAGGTGCGGTTGCAGTCGGCGTCACCATCAGGATGCCGTTCTCGGCGAAAACGTCAGATGCCGGAATGGCAACGCCTGACGTAACTGGGCCGACGACGAAGCGAATTCCTTCAGCAACCAACTGGTTGGCGGCAGACACGCCCTGCTTGGGCTCGCCACCATCATCCGCCAGCTTTAAAACAACCTGTTCGCCCAGAATGCCGCCATTCTTGTTGATGACCTCGACAGCAGTCTGTGCGCCCTTCTTGACCTGATCGCCATAGGCTGCAACCGGACCGGTCAGCGGGGCGATAAGGCCGATGACGATCTCGGCATGGGCCAGCGGTGCGAAGGCGACGGAGGCGGCAAGTGTCAGGCCGGATAGGATCTTGATTTTCATTTTGTTTTCTCTCCTTGGATTGGGTCGTTTCCCCGATAGATCGTCGGGGGCGGGGCGCTAAAATGCCACGCAGATCAAACCCTTCCACCAGACGAGCAGCGTCGTATCATCTTTGATTTACAACACCCTAATGTGGTTCATACTCACCGGAAGCGATTTCGCAAGCCATCTTTGATCCAAAGGTGGTGCTGCGACGTAAATCATCTGTGAAGACATTCACCGACGGTTGTGTAGCGAGGACTGGAAGGCCGCCCACGCGGCGACAGATCGACCGAAGTTCTGGCTTTTTGCCGTGCGAGAGAGGATGGTGCCGTCATGATGTCGGCCGATGAAGAGTTTCTGAACGGCCTGCCACTGTTTCTCCAATTCGAGGATGTGGCGAACCCCACGCTTTATCGCGCACTACCGGACGGGTGGGCGCTGGCACTTGCGGATATCAACGATTCGACCGGGGCTATCGATGCCGGACGCTACAAGGCGGTCAACATGGCGGGCGCTGGTGTTATCTCCGGTGTTCTCAACGCTCTTCAGCGACATGATCTGCCATTCGTTTTTGGCGGAGACGGTGCCGCCATTGCCGTTCCACCATCGCAGATCGAAGCGGCGCGCGAGGCATTGTCAAAGGTCCAAAGCTGGGTAACCGACGATATCGGTCTGTCGCTGCGGGCCGCCATCGTGCCGATTTCGGCCATACGAGAGAACGGGTTTGATGTCCGCGTCGCGCGCTTCCGTGCCAGTGACGATATTTCCTATGCCATGTTCACCGGTGGCGGCAACCATTGGGCCGACGAGCAGATGAAGCAGGGAGATTATCTGGTCGAGGCGGCAGACAGCGGATCGCGCCCTGATCTCACCGGTCTGTCCTGTCGCTGGAACCCGATCCAGGCCACGCATGGTACCGTCGTGTCGATCATCGCCGTTCCCAGGCACACAGACGATATAGCTGCGTTTCGGACACTGGTTTCGCAAATCGTGGAGCTTGCCAATGAGGATGGACGAGGTGGCCATCCAGTTCCCGCCGACGGGCCGCCGCTTGGGTTTATCAAAGAAGGCCTTGCCATGGAGGCGCGCGCCTTGTCGGCTTACGGGGACAGACTGTCTCAGCTTCGCAAAGGCGCATGGGTGCTGTTCCAGACGATCCTGATCGCCGTGCTCTACAGGCTTAAAAAGCCGGTGGGGCGGTTCGACCCTGTCGAATACAAACGGGCTGTTGCCAGCAACACGGATTTCCGCAAGTTCGACGATGGGCTGAAGATGACGGTGGATGTCGATCCGAAACGGCTGGATCGTATCAAGGCAAGGCTTGAAGACGCTGCGGGTGAGGGGATCTGCTATTTCGGTCTGCATGAGCAGGATACGGCTCTGATGACCTGTATCGTGCCGTCGCCGCTGTCGAAAGACCATATGCATTTCGTCGACGGCGGCGATGGAGGCTATGCGAAGGCTGCAGCCAGCCTAAAGGCTCAGATGCAAGCCATCGCATAGTCTGTGTAAAAGCGCCAATGGCCGGGGCGGTCGGTTACCTGTGGCACTTCAGCGTTTCACATCAGGCGTTAAAGATTGATTGCCTGATGTTTGCGCCGTTCTTCAAGCGGCAGACTTTTCCGAGCTGGGGGCAGTGCAATAAATGCCTTCCAGCGTGGAGAGGATTTTTTTGACGGATTCAGACGTGCTGGAGTAGTAGATCGTCTGAGCATCGCGACGGGTCTTGACCAGACGCTGCGCGCGCAGCTTGGACAGATGTTGCGAAAGAGCAGACTGGCTGAGGCCAACCTGTGTAGCGAGAACGCCGACCGGTACTTCACCTTCAACAAGGCTGCACAGGATCATCAGGCGCTTTGGGTTCGCCATGGCGGACAAAAGGCCTGCGGCGACTGTTGATTGTTCAGAAAGAGATTCCGTGTTCATGTTTTCACTTCTCCCGAGTAAAGCCCGCCCCGGACTGTCTCATTGGCAAACCATATTTGGTATGCGTAAAGTGTACCAATTCGGTCAGATCGTTGTATATACCTAAATCTAAGGTACCGCATACCCTATATTAGTTATGCTTTAAATTCGTTTATTTTTCCTACTATTTCAAGAAGTGAGACATAATTTCTCATTTATGGAATTATTTTTCCATTATTTAGCATTTTTTTATTTTATTTGGATTTCTGAAAGTATTTTATTTCAATTTCCTAAATTGCCGTCTGAGGTGAACAAATTACCAAATTTGTGGATCGCCTCTAAAACGTGCAATGGCGGCGTGGTGTATTTTGGCCGCGGCTTTACAACTCATTTGCGAGTCGTGAAGGGGATGTCTCTGAAGCGGGGCTCTGTTTCGGAGACTCATTTCGATACGTATCGTCTGAGCGGGGGGAAATTGCTGCGATGCCGGGTCTCCAGCACCGCAGCCTGTTTTTATCGCCGTCTGTGGTTCGTCAGTCCGCGGATGATATCATCAGCAGAAATGGTTCCCACGATCGATCCGTGATCGACGATGCCGATCTCACCGGGCTGCTTGGCCATTGCATCCAGAATATCGACCAGAGGCGAGGTGAGCCGTGCCGTGCCGGATACCGGCAGGCCTGCATTTTTTGCGCTGACGCCGGGTCGCATCACATCGGCTGCCGTCAGCATGGAAATCGGGTTCATGTTCTGCACGAAATCCGAAACATACTGATTGGAGGGATTTCTGACGATTTCCTGCGGCGTGCCGCACTGGATGATATGGCCGCCATCCATCATGGCGATTCGATTGCCTATGCGGAATGCCTCGTCCAGATCGTGACTGACGAAGAGGATCGTCTTTTTCAACCGGCTCTGGAATTCCAGCAACTCATCCTGAAGACGGCTACGGATCAGCGGATCGAGCGCCGAAAACGGCTCGTCCATCAGCAGGATGGGTGCGCCCGTCGCAAAGGCTCTGGCCAATCCCACCCGTTGCTGCATACCGCCGGAGAGTTCACCCACCTTGCGACTTGCCCATTCCGAGAGATTGACGAGTTCCAGCTGTTCGGCCACGCGTTTTTTGCGCTCCGCGTCTGAAACACCCGCAAGCTCCAGGCCAAACCCGACATTGTCGGCCACATTGCGCCATGGCAGCAACCCGAACTGCTGGAACACCATCGACACCGTATTGGTGCGAAGTTCTCGCAGCGCCTTGGTCGATGTCTTGTAGGGATCGAGATAGCCCGACGGCGTTTTCACGCTGACATTGCCGCGAACGACGGGTGCCAGGCGGTTGACCGCGCGCAAGAGTGTCGACTTTCCAGAACCGGACAATCCCATCAGGACGAGGATTTCGCCTTCCTTCACGGTCAGCGAGGCGTTTGCCACGCCGAGCACGTGGCCGGTTTTCGCCTTGATCTCTGTGCGGGTCTTGCCCGCGTCGATCAGGGGCAGGGCTTCGGATGGATTGTCGCCGAAGACGATGTCGACGTTTTCGAATATGATCGCGTCACTCATGCTTCATCCTCCGAGCCGGGCAGACGGAACAAACGGTCAAGTATGATCGCCACGATGACGATGCACAGCCCGGCCTCGAACCCCATGGCAATGTTGACGGTGTTGAGCGCGCGGACCACCGGCACGCCCAGACCATTGGCACCGACCAGCGCCGATATGACCACCATGGACAGCGATAGCATGATCGTCTGCGTGAGCCCGGCCATGATCTGCGGTGTGGCGTAGGGCAGTTCCACCTTGCGAAGCACTTGGCTTGGCGTGGCACCAAATGCGACCGCAGCTTCCACCAAGGCGGGCGGGGTGGAGATGATACCAAGCCGAGTCAGGCGGATCGGCGCGGGCAGGGCGAAGATCACCGTTGCGATCAATCCCGGCACCATTCCAAGCCCGAACAACACCAGCGCGGGGATGAGATAGACGAATGTCGGAATTGTCTGCATGAGGTCGAGGGCTGGACGCATGAAAGCGTAGACCCATTTGCGTCGCGCCGCGAATATGCCGAGCGGGATGCCGACGATCATGCACACCGTGCTGGCGGCAATCACCAGCGCCAGCGTCTCTGTCGTCGCTTTCCAGTAGCCCAGGTTGATGATGAGCAGTAGCCCGAGAGCGGTAAACAGCGGCATGCCGATGGAGCGGCGCATCCATGCAGACAAGGCCGTCAGCACGGCGACAATGATGAGAGGGTGAGGTGCCTGAAGCACGAAGAGAAAAGCGTTGATGACGCTTTCGAAAATGAACGATAACCAATCAAAGAAAAAAGAGAGATTTCCGGTCAGCCAATCGACTGCTTCCTTGGCATATCGACCGATCGGTAAACGGTTTTGAGAAGCGCTGAGCCATTCCACGGTAAGATGGGACCTTTCGTGAACGGAGTCATGATCGTCTTCCGACCGCTATGGGTCGGAAGACAGGTTCAAATGCGAGATAGTGGCTGTTAAAGGCCGATCGTCTTCTTCGCAGCAGTCAAAGCGTCTCCGCTGCCATCCTTCGTCTTCACACCTGCAAGCCATGGCTCGATGGCGGCCGGGTTGGCTTTCAGCCAATCCGTGGCGGCAGCTTCCGCTTCCATGCCGTCATTGAGGATCTTGCCCATGATCTCGTTTTCCATGGGCAGCGTGAATTGCAGGTTCTTCAGGAAGGCGCCGACATTGGGGCATTCCTGCACGTAACCAGCGCGCGTATTGGTATAGATCGTGGCGCCGCCCAGGTTCGGACCGAAGACGTCATCGCCGCCGGTGAGATAGGTTAGCTTGAAATTGGAGTTCATCGGGTGGGGTTCCCAGCCGAGAAAGACGATGGGGTCGCCGGATTTTTCAGCGCGTGCCACCTGCGACAGCATGCCCTGTTCGGAGGATTCCACGACCTGGAAGTCCTTGAGGCCGAACGTGTCCTTTTCCACCATGCCGAGGATGAGACGGTTGCCGTCATTGCCGGGCTCGATGCCGTAAATCTTGCCGCTCAGCTCGTCGCTGTGGGCAGCGATGTCCTTGAAATCCTTAATGCCGAGTTCGGCACCCTTGGTGTTGGTTGCCAGCGTATATTTGGCGCCAGTCAGGTTTTCGCGAACCGTTTCCACGGATTTGTCATCGCGGTAAGCCTTGATGTCGCCTTCCATGGTTGGCATCCAGTTGCCGAGGAAAACGTCGATATCCTTGTTTTTCAGGGAGGTGTAGGTCACGGGCACGGAGAGGATTTTAACGTCCGTCTCGTAACCCAGGCTCTTGAGGATGACCGAGGCGGTTGCCGTCGTCGCCGTGATGTCCGTCCAGCCGACGTCCGAGAAGCGGACTGTGCCGCAGCTTGCCGGTTCAGCGGCGGAAGCGGCGGTGGTGAAGAGTGCCATTGCAGAAACTGCTGCGGCGAGTGCCAGACAGCGGCGATTTTTTGCAAGCATTGCTTACTCCCTCTTTTTTCAAGTTCGCGCCCATTATCAATATCTAGAGCCGACAATCAACTCATGCGCGTTTGCGTGCATTGCACAACGGTTTGCGACACATAGACGTTTTTTAGGATGAGCACGGATCGTCCGGCTGACGAAAGCTGTGTTTTTCGTCATGTGGCTCTTGCTCTTAACCCGGCCCAGCCTGCAAAAGACCCCAGAACCGACCGGAGGGCATGATGGCCAAGCTCTATTTCAATTATGCGGCAATGAATGCTGGCAAGTCGACCATGCTTTTGCAGGCGTCTTACAATTATCACGAGCGCGGGATGCGCACGCTGATCTTTACCGCAGCCTTCGATAACCGTGCCGGTGTGGGTAAGGTCGCCTCGCGTATCGGTCTTTCCTCCGACGCCTTGGTTTTCGACGACAGCACCGACATTCTTGCGCAGGTGACCCAGCTGCATGCGCAGGAGCCGGTCGCCTGCGTGTTCATTGATGAGGCGAATTTTTTGTCCGAGCACCACGTCTGGCAATTGGCTACCATTGCCGACACGCTGGGCATTCCGGTCATGGCTTACGGTCTTCGCACAGATTTTCAGGGCAAACTGTTTCCGGCCTCCAGAGAGCTGTTGGCGATTGCCGATGAGTTGCGGGAAATTCGCACCATCTGCCACTGCGGGCGCAAGGCATCGATGGTGGCGCGTTTCGATTCCGACGGAAAGGTCGTGAAGGAGGGAGCGCAGATCGATGTTGGCGGCAACGAGAAATACGTGTCGTTTTGCCGTCGCCATTGGGTTGAAGCCGTCAAAGGCGCATGAGGCCTCCTTCGAGTGACATTTCTTCTGCTGTTTTGAGAAAAGGCTGCGCATATTTGTATGTGCGGCCTCTTTGCCGCCAATCGATTCGGGGGACGATCCTGCATGGCGAAAACGCCGTCTTTAGACGCTAAGATCGAAAAGGCGCGGGCCGATGCGCTGGCGGTGCAGGAACTGTCTGCGCAATTGGCAGCCTCCCTCAGTGTGGCCCCCGATGAGACGTCGGAAACGGTGCTCGATGATGAAGCACGGGAGATTGCCAGGCTGCGGGACCTCGAGCAGGCCCTCGAGGCCGATCTTCTGTCCGTCGTTGAGCATATTGGAGCGTACACTCAGGCTGCATACGCCGCGTTCGACAAGGTGGATGAGCGCTCACATGGCAATCGCCTCTTTTCTTTCTTCACCAGCCGCAAGCCGGCGTCCTACAAAATCGTGCGGCTGAAGAAACTCTCAGTGGCTGAGATGGCAAAACGTGCTCTTCTTCAGGCGGCGGGTGTTCATGACCTGTTTGTAAACCGCAAGGCTGCGGCGGCATCGCTGGTGGTGATCGTCGAGCCGAACCTCGTTGCCAGCATAGAAAAGCGCCGCCTCGTCGTATCGGCGATGGATGAGGCGCGGCAGCGCGATAAAATGCTTGCGGCATCGCTTGCGACACTGAACCGAAAGATGCAGGACGCCGGTGACGAGATACGGCTCGAACAGCTGAAGGCGGAAGAAGCCGAAATCACCGCGCAGCATAAGGCGGTGCTGGAGGAACGCGATGTTTTGCGCAAACAGCATAATGTCCTGGATCGTCAGGCCATGCTTCTTGGTGACCTGATCGATCTTCAAAATGAAGCGATAGCGCTTCACACGCTGTTGCTGAACAAGGTCAGCGTAGAGGCAGAGCGGTGCATACAGCTTTATGACGCCGCTTATGGGTCGCTGGACCCTCTCTTGGCCGAAGCCAAGCCTTCCTTTTCCACGGACTATCCGACACCCAAGCCACTCGATGTCTTCAAGGACGTGTTGACGCTTCATTCGCAAGGGGCGGTTAGCATGCAGGATATCGAACGGCGCAAGGCGCGGATCGATGAAGCGCTTTCGGGACGCGCAAGTGCTGCTTCCGGCGCAAAGGTTTCAACCTCTACTGTGTAAAAACGCGGCTCGTCCGTTGTATCGTCTGACACGGCACCATATGTGAGTGACAGCCTGCCTTGCAGGCGATGACTTTATATTGTCATCGGGAATGCTTTTGTATCCTTTAGGATGCGAGGCGACATGAACGAATTATCACATTGAGGCACCGAGCCGATGAAGACCAAACCCGGTTTTTCAGGCCGCTGCACTAAGGAGAGTTGAACGATGCTCGATCCGATTATCGCGTTTTTCAAGCGCATATTCACCGCGCTTGGAAGAGGTGTCTCCATCGTGATCGCTTGGCTTTCATGGCCTTTCCGCGCTGCCAATGGCTGGTATGCAGACCGGGCAATGATGGTGAAAGCACCCATTGCCATCGCTCTTCTTCTGCTGGTCGGTCTTTACGGCTACTTCTTCTGGCAAACGCAGGTCTGGACCAATTTCAATCCTGATTATGTGGCCAATTACAAATTTGCCGAACGCAAGGAAAGCGCCGGGCAGGAGCTTCCAGCACAGACGCCTGTTGCAACCACCACGTGGACAACACCTGCCGCAGCCCCCGCCAAAAGCTGCCAGCGCTCGGCTGTCGTTGATGTTGCGGCTGACCTGATCGACTTCAATGTCGACCAGAATGCCTGGATCTCCTCGATGCTGCTCTACCGCGTCGGGCTGTTCGGCATGGATTGGGACAGCACGCCGTTCCTGGACAACAAGGCGTCGTTTCAGCGCGGCGTCAATCAGGCAGTGCGCCGTACCTCCGTAGAACTGGTCGATTCGCTTGGCCGTGTTCGCGGAACGTCCGGTGTCGATAGCGACCTGCAAAGCGCACGCGGCAATCTGCAATTCGATGAGTATTCCTGGTATTTCGGCCTCAATCCGTTTGGCCCGAAGACGCCAAGCCCGAGTTACTACCGCTCCGCAGCCGAGAGCCTGAGAAAATTCAACACCAATCTGTCGCTGTGCAATTCCGTCTTTGATGGCCGCGCCGACAACCTCATCCAGTTTGTAGACCGCATCGCCAACGATATCGGCGGAACTTCAGCCATTCTTCGCGAACGCTCTGAGAACTATAATGGCGGTTGGTTCGACACGCGCGCAGATGACCGCTTCTGGTTCGCCTACGGCCAGCTCTACGGTTACTACGGCATTCTGTCGGCTGCCGGTGCGGATTTCTCGCAGGTTATACGTGAGCGGAACCTCACGAGCTTGTGGAACGATACGCTGCTGCAAACCCGCGCGGCACTGCGCATTCAGCCGATGATCATTTCCAACGGCGACGAGAGCGGCTGGATCATGCCATCGCATCTCGCAACAATGGGCTTTTATGTTCTGAGAGTGCGTTCCAACCTTGTGGAACTGCGGTCCGTGCTGGACCGGTAATCGCCTGATCAACACTGGCGCTTCGAAAACGAAGCGTCAGTTGATCAGTTTCAGGCGGATGGCCTTAGCGACGAGCTGAGTGCGGTTGACGCAATCCAGCTTGCGGATGGCATTGTTCAAATAAGCATTGATCGTGTGGTCGGACAGTGTGAGAATCTGGCCGATCTCGGCTGATGTCTTGCCCTGCGATGTCCAGCGGATGACTTCAAGCTCACGCTTGGTCAAGCTGCGCGGTGCGACCATCTCGGCCCGTCGCATGCGATCGTAGACGTCGAATGCATGAAGCGCGAGCATGCCGATCTCGTTGATCATGCTCTGGTCCGGTGTCGGGCGATCGCCGTCAAAACGCAGGAGATGACGGTCACCGCTGATCGAGTTGATGGGTATCATCACGCCAGTGGCGATGACATACTGGCGCATCAGATCGCTCATCGGCTTTGGATAGCACTCATTGTTAGGATCGTCGTCCAGAGACCAGCATTGCGGCATCAGCGACTCTGCGACCCTTAGCAGAACAGGGCAATGTTGCAAAAAGAGATGCTGATCGAACTCCCTGACGAAGCGGATGGAAATCGTGCTTTCGATTACCACGCTTGCGAGAAGAACGTCATCCGGCTTGGGCACCCGCATCAGTGTTGCGTGCGTGTAGCCGAACTCATGCGCTACAGTCTGAAGAACCTGCAACCACTGGGGCCGGCTTTCCGCAGCAGATATCTCTTTGCTCAGTAAAGGTTGCCGTTCAAGTGTGATCATAAGCGTTTCGTTCGAGGACAATAGGTATGTTAACGGTAACAAATATACGAAATACCTTCAATTGCCACTCCTAATTCCCAGTTTTATTCCTGTTTCCTAACTTTTGTTTTAAATATTTTAATTCAAATGGTTGCATGCCAGTTTCAGCTTTTTCGTGATTTCAGTGCGGTTCGACGAAATTTGAGATGAAAGCGGCATAAGGGCTCTCGATTCCGGCTGGTTTTTGCCAATCCTGAACCGTTTCTTCAAAAATCGACGTGAAATATTGGAATTTTGATTTTGAGCCAGCGAACCAGTTTCGCTGTCAAAAGCGTTGTCACATTTTCGCAACAAAGTGCTTCCGGCTCAAATATGAGTCAATGAATCATATTTTAATTGTTGACACATAAACTCATGTTTCATACTCCTCGCTTGCGGCCAAGCCGTAAAAATTAGGGGTATGTATCGAGCCACTCCGCGCCAGCGCCTCCCGCTGCCGTGCGCTTCCGTGCGCTCGAATTCAGGGGTGAATGATGACGATTGGGCTTTCCAAATCCGCTTTGCTTGTCGGCACGGCGATGGTTCTTCTTTCCGTTAATTCTGCGAATGCACAGCAGGCGACAGGCCAGACCGAGGGCAACGGCGTGACCGTGCTGGAGCGGATTGTTGTCAAGGGTAAGCGCGTCAAAGCAGGCGATGCTGCGGGCAATACGCCGCTGGCAAGCACGACGGGTGCCGATGAAATCCGCAAGAAAGAGATAAACAATCTCAAGGATTTGGGAAAGACGACGGAAGCAGGGGTTGATTTCGTCAATTCCAAACCGGGCAAGCCAGGTGGTCTGTTCATTCGAGGATTGGGTGGTGCGCGCGTCACCACGCTGATCGACGGCATCCCGGTTCCGTTTTTCGAGAACTTTGCCCGTCAGGGGCAGGCGACGACGACGCTGAGCAACACGAATTCAAGTTTCGATTTTTCATCCCTGTCGTCTGTCGACGTCGTGCGTGGAGCAGATTCCAGCCGGGTTGGCTCTGGCGCACTGGGTGGGGCACTGGTGCTGCGCACTTTGGAGGCCGATGATCTCATCGGGGATGACAAGGATTGGGGTGGCGTTGCCAAAACCACCTATGACAGTGAAGACCGCAGCATCGGTAGTTCGGTTGCCGTCGCGAAGAAGATAGAAAATACCTCCGTGTTGTTTCAGGGCGCCTACAAGCGCGGGAACGAGGTCGACAACCGGGGGAGTGCCGATATTTATGGCACGCGTCGCACCGCGCCCAATCCAGCTGACACCTATGAGAGCAATCTCATGTTCAAGATCAGGCAGGATCTGGAAGGTGGTCACCGCATTGGTCTGACGGCTGAGCGCTTTTCACTGAGGACAAGAACGGACCTCAAAACGCTGCAAGGCTCCAACGTGTCTGCCTCCACCTACCGGATTGGGGATTATAACGGTTATGAAGATACCGAGCGTGACCGTGTCTCTCTGGATTACCAGTTCGATGCACCTTCGACAGACAGCCTGATCGATGCTGCGGATCTGTCCCTATACTGGACGCGGCTGGACAAGGTATCCGGTGCGGGCGACCGTTTGACCAACAACTCGCTTTATATTCGTGAAGACAGCATGAGAGACAGTCGCTTCGGCCTTGTTGGGGGTCTCGAATCCGGTTTTGAACTCGGCAGCATCAACCACACTATCCGGTTTGGCGGTAATGCTTGGATTTCCGATTTTACCGACGCCGTTTACATCAACACAGGCGGATCGTCCGCTGCTTCGCAGTCTGACATGCCCGATGTCAGCGGAAAAAGCCTTGGCCTTTATCTGGAGGACGAGCTTGCTTTTGGCAGCAGCGGTTTCAAGCTGACGCCCGGTCTGCGCTTCGATGCCTATGATTATGATCCCGACGGCTCGGTCTCGACCAACAGCGGCTACAACACCTTCGGTCTGCCCAGCGGCAATAATGGTTCGCGCTTTTCTCCGAAGCTGCTTGCCACTTACGATCTGACGCCGGAGGTGCAGCTTTTTGCCCAGTGGGCGATGGCGTACCGCGCGCCAACCGTCAACGAACTGTATCTGAACTTCTCCAACATCAGTTCCGGCTATGCTGTTATCGGCAATTCGTCTTTGAAGCCTGAGACCAGCAATGGCTTTGAAATTGGTGCCAGATACGATGACGGCGATCTTTCGAGCAGCCTGACGCTGTTCCACAACAAGTACAAAAACTTCATCGAGCAAGTGACCACCACCACGACTCTCTTCCCAGGGTTTGGCGGCAGAGGCGATGGCTCGCTCTTCACCTATCAGAACCGCGAACATGTCGAGATTTCCGGCGTTGAAGCGAAGGTGCGTAAAGAACTGGCGAATGGCTTCTTTACTCACGCCTCTTTGGCCTATGCCTATGGCAAGGACACCGATACAAACGAATTTATCCGCACGGTTGCGCCGTTCAAATCGATTGTCGGTGTCGGATATGCGCAGGAGACGTGGGGAACAGAAGTGACCGGTGTGTTCTCGTCGCATATGCGTGCGGACATTGCTGCAAACACTTTCGATGCCCCCGGTTATGGCATCTTCAACCTGACCGGTTGGTGGGAGCCAGAGCAGGCTAAGGGTCTGCGCATTCAGGCCGGCGTCTATAATCTCTTCGACCGCAAATACTGGAATGCCGTTGGCGTAAGAGACATCAACCCCGGTTCGGTATCCTCGGTGAACCAGCCCGTTGATTTTTACTCCGAACCCGGTCGCTCGTTCAAAATTTCTCTCACGCAGAAATTCTGATCGGCAACCGCCGCGCATCGACAAGGCAGAGCGTTAGGCTCTGCCTTTTTCGTTTTCATCGGCAGTACAGATACCCGCCTTTGCGCTCCAGAACGTCCAGATGCAGGTGATCCTGGTGGGTCGCATCGCTGCCAGGGGACAGCACGGTGCGGAAGAAAAGGCAGGCGGCGGTGGTGATTGTGCGCTGGAAGGCGCCTTCCATGGTGCCGTCTTCGCCGCGCGGCTTCATCACCAGCGGCTCTCCTTTGTCGAAGGTCATGGTTGCGATATCAACGGCGCTGCCTTTGGCGTGCTCGGAAATCTTGCCGGTTTCGGCGCTGTTGCGGTTGCGGCAGACATAGGTCGAGGCGTTGCCGAAGGCAGTCACGTTTTTGCCCGGAAGCGCGATTTTTGCCGTCGGCACCACCACGTTCTTGGCCCATCGCGAGAGTGCAAGGGCTGCTTCACAGCGCATGGTGCCTTGTGGCTCAAGCTTTATTCCGGGAATGACCGTAGATAGCTCCAGAGGCGATGCGATGCCGCAGCCGTCTTCTTCGCCGGGAATTGGCGGGAGTTCCTTGAACTCTGCACCCAGTTCCTTCAACTCTGCGAGACAGGCTTTGAGCTCTTCGGGGTTTTCCGCCTTTACGGGCTCCCGTGGCGGCTGTTCCGGCTTTTTCTCTTCTTCTTTTTTGGGTTCATCCGGTTTGACCGCCGGTTCCGGTTTTTCCTCCGGCTTCGGCACAGTGCTCTCTACGGGTGGCGGAGGCGGTGTCTCTTCTTTTTTCTTTTCCGCAGGTACCGGTGACGGCGTCGGTGTCGTGTCCTGCTGCTCCGGTTTTGGCTGGGGCACCGGCACATCCTGTGGCGGTTGCGCGGCGGCGATCAGCAGCGCACTGGCTGCGACTATCATAAGACGATGAAGCATGTGACCGGTCGATCCCCCGTTGCGGCTCACCCACAACGTTTCAATATGCGTTCGGTTCAAATCTGCTTGCCAATAGGCCCGGTTGACGCTAACAATTTTTGCCATGAACACACAGTCGAAGAACATTGCAATCTGGTGGTGGGGCAGCTTTACGCGGCCTTGAGCACCCATGTCCTTAGACTAAGTCCAAGCCGCCCGAATTTTCAGGCGGCTTTTTTGTTATTATGCCGCCTGTCATCGGGCTTTAGAAACGGGAAGCGGAATAGATGGTAACGATTATTCAGGATGACGGGTCCGAAACCTACGAGACGAAAGGCGGCGTCAAAGTCACCCGCCAGCGTCGCGCTGCTGACTATGCCACAGCCATAGACAGCTATGTTTCGGGGCTGGACGAGCGCCGGGGTGCGGTGTTTTCGTCCAACTACGAATATCCCGGTCGTTACACCCGCTGGGATACGGCCATCATCGATCCGCCGCTCGGCATTTCCTGTTTCGGCCGCACCATGTGGATCGAAGCCTATAATGGTCGTGGCGAGGCGCTGCTGTCTTTCATCACGGAAAAGCTGAAGGCTACGCCGGACTTGACGCTGGGTGCCTCAACTGCACGGCGTCTGGACCTCGTTGTCAACGAGCCGGACCGGGTCTTCACCGAGGAAGAACGCTCGAAAATTCCGACGGTCTTTACGGCTCTGCGCGCCATCGTTGATCTTTTCTATTCCAGCGCCGATGCGGCGATCGGCTTGTTCGGCGCGTTCGGTTATGATCTGGCTTTCCAGTTTGATGCCATCAAGCTCTCGCTGGAGCGCCCGGAAGATCAGCGCGACATGGTTCTGTTCCTGCCGGATGAAATCCTCGTCGTGGATCACCACTCCGCAAAGGCCTGGATCGACCGTTACGACTTTGAGAAGGATGGCATCACCACCCACGGCAAATCGCAGGATATCGCGCCTGAGCCATTCGTGAAGACCGACACCATCCCGCCGCGCGGCGATCATCACCCCGGCGAATATGCGCAACTGGTGACGAAGGCCAAGGAAAGCTTCCGCCGTGGCGATCTGTTCGAGGTTGTGCCCGGCCAGAAGTTCATGGAACGGTGCGACAGCAATCCGTCAGCCATTTCGCGCAGGTTGAAAGCCATCAATCCATCGCCATACTCTTTCTTCATCAATCTCGGCCATCAGGAATATCTGGTCGGTGCATCGCCTGAGATGTTCGTTCGCGTCTCCGGTCGCCGCATCGAGACCTGCCCGATTTCCGGCACCATCAAGCGTGGCGAAGACCCGATTGCCGATAGCGAGCAGATTCTCAAGCTGCTGAACTCCAAGAAAGACGAGTCCGAACTGACCATGTGTTCGGATGTGGACCGCAACGATAAGAGCCGCGTGTGTGAACCCGGCTCGGTGAAAGTCATTGGTCGCCGACAGATCGAGATGTATTCGCGCCTCATCCACACGGTGGACCATATCGAAGGGCGCCTGCGCGACGACATGGATGCCTTCGACGGCTTCCTCAGCCACGCTTGGGCGGTGACGGTTACCGGTGCGCCAAAACTCTGGGCCATGCGCTTCATCGAAGCCCATGAAAAAAGCTCCCGCATGTGGTATGGTGGTGCCATCGGCATGGTCGGTTTCAATGGTGACATGAACACCGGCATGACCTTGCGCACCATTCGCATCAAGGACGGCATTGCCGAAGTCAGGGCAGGGGCCACGCTGCTGAACGACTCCAATCCACAGGAAGAAGAAGCCGAAACAGAACTGAAGGCCTCCGCCATGATTGCCGCCATCCGCGATGCGAAGGGCCAAAACTCAGCAGCAACGCAGCGGGATTCGGCGAAGGTCGGCACTGGTGTTAAAATCCTGCTGGTGGATCACGAAGACAGCTTCGTGCACACGCTGGCCAACTATTTCCGCCAGACGGGTGCGACCGTTTCTACGGTGCGCTCACCCGTGGCGGCAGAGGTGCTGGATCGTTTTCAACCCGATCTTGTGGTCTTGTCTCCCGGACCGGGTAACCCCAGCGATTTCGATTGCAAGGCGACGATCAAGCTGGCGCGCTCGCGCGATCTGCCCATCTTCGGCGTTTGCCTTGGCCTTCAGGCGCTCGCGGAAGCCTATGGTGGCGAACTTCGCCAACTGGCCATCCCGATGCACGGCAAGCCCTCGCGCATCCGTGTTCTCGAACCCGGTCTGGTCTTCTCTGGTCTCGGCAAGGAGGTGACGGTCGGTCGCTATCATTCGATCTTCGCCGATCCGTCGACGCTGCCGCGTGACTTTATCATCACCGCGGAAAGCGAAGATGGCACGATCATGGGAATCGAGCACAGTAAGGAGCCTGTCGCAGCTGTCCAGTTCCATCCGGAATCGATCATGACGCTGGGCGGCGATGCCGGAATGCGGATGATCGAGAACGTGGTGACGCATCTGGTGCGCAAGGCAAAAGTCAAGGCGGCCTGAACGGACAAGAAATACCGGTGGCGTTATGAGGCGCCGCCGTTTTCATAAGAAAGCCGGTGATGCAGAGTGAAGTTTTTCAAATATCTATGCATTGCCTTGGCTTTGATTTTCTTGGGCGTTGCTGCCGGCACGCTGCTGCCACGACCGTTCATCAGCGACCATCCTGATGGCGCCGACATCACTGCCCACCGCGTTCTTATTCTCAGCAACCCGATCCACACCGACATCGCCCTGCCTGTCGATGTCGAGCTTCTGACGCGTTTTGCATTTCTACGCGACGGAAATCTCGATATCGATTATCCCGGTGTCCGTTATCTCGTTTTCGGCTGGGGTGGGCGAGCTTTCTACACGCAGACGCCGACATGGGCGGACCTTAAACCGCTTCCGCTGTTGAAGGGTGTCACGCTCGACCGGTCGGTCATGCATGTGTCGCTGGCCGGGGATATTCCGCTTGCCGATTCGGGTGTCGCCGCGCTCAATCTTTCAAGCATAGATTATCAAAAATTGCTGGATTTCATTCTCGGCAGTTTTGCCAGGCCGCAGGGAAAACCTGTTCCGCTGCTTGGTCAATCCTACGGAAGGGACGACGCTTTTTTCGAAGCGGTGGGATATTTCAACGCGCTGATGGGCTGCAACACCTGGACGGCGGCGGCTTTGCGGAACGCGGGTTTGCGCACTGGATGGTGGACGCCTCTGCCGCCGTTGCTGACGACCTCGCTGCGACTTCACAATAACACCTCAGTCCTTTCAGAGTCTGTCCCCGCGCCCTGAATTCCTGTACGTTCTCGGAGTTGACAAAGTCATCTTCGTTGCTCCAATTGTCTGATTATTCTGACATTTCTGTTTCTAGGACATGAAGCCGATGATCGACTTTCACCAGCTATTACTGGTCTACATTGCCTATGTCATCGCCGTGGCCAGCCCCGGCCCCAGCAATATGACCATCATGGGCGTCGCCATGAGCCGTGGGCGCACGCCCGCCGTTGTTCTGGCCATCGGTATCATCACCGGCTCACTTTTCTGGGCCGCGCTAACGGCCACCGGCCTTTCCGCCGTGCTGGCGACCTATGCCAATGCGCTCTTCGTCATCAAGATCGCTGGCGGCCTCTATCTTCTCTACCTCGCCTACAAGTCCGCTCGCTCGGCGTTTTCGCCTGCCGTTGCGCAAACGCTCGTACAGACGCCGGTGGTTGGCCGCTCCGAGTATCTGCAACTCTACCGTCGTGGATTGCTGCTGCACCTCACCAATCCCAAGGCCATCCTCGGCTGGATCGCCATCATGTCGCTGGGTCTGAAGCCCGGCGCCGGTGCCTCGACACTCATCGCCATCATCGGCGGTTGCGGTGTGTTGGGCGTGACCATTTTCTGCGGTTACGCGCTGCTGTTTTCCACAGCACCGGCCATTCGTATCTATCAGCGCTCCAAGCGTTACATCGAGTCGGTGCTGGCGCTGTTTTTCGGCTTTGCGGGTATCAAGCTGTTGATGACACGGGTGTAACCCCCTTGACCGCGCCCCAACTTTAAATCATAGAAGCCGCACATATGAACCGCCTGCACGAGTCCTCGTGCGGGCGGTTCATGCGTTTTGGGGTCCATTTCTGCAATTCATTCGCAACCGCACGGGGACAGGTCATGAACGAACAGGGTCACGCGCTCGTCAGAAAGCTTGCTTTCTGGGGCATCCCGTTTTCCATAACGGTATTGGGGCTGAAGCTTCTGGCGTGGTGGGTCACAGGCTCCGTGGCGCTGCTGTCGGATGGTCTTGAATCGACCGTTAATGTGGTCGCGGCCTTCATCGCTTACTTCGTCATTCGTTACGCACAAAAGCCTGCCGACGATGATCATCAGTTCGGGCACCACAAGGCGGAGTATCTGTCTGCAGTGGTCGAGGGTGTGTTGATCGTCGTCGCCGCACTGCTGATCGTCAAGGAAGCGTGGGGCGGCCTGATGGCGCCGCATCTGCCGGAAGCGCCAGCACTTGGTCTTGCTATCAATGCTTTCGCGGGCATTCTCAACGGCATCTGGGCCACAGTCTTGATCCGAGTGGGCAGGAAGCAGTCGTCACCGGCACTTTTGGCGGATGGCCAACACATCATGTCGGATGTCGTCACGTCGGGTGGCGTTCTCATAGGTCTCGTGTTGGCGATTGCGACCGGTTATGCCATCCTTGATCCCATCCTCGCCATCGTTGTTGCCATCAACATTCTGTTTCAGGGGTCCAAGGTCATTTTGCACTCGCTGGGCGGGTTGATGGACCGTGCCGTGGAGCCGGAAGAGGATGAGGCGATCAAGAAGGCGATTGCGGAGAATTCTGCTGGTATTCTCAATGTGCATGATTTGAAGACCCGCAGGGCGGGGGCCGTCGCCTTTATCGATTTCCATGTTGTGGTTCCGGCATCTCTTTCGGTCGGGCAGGCACATGAGATTTGCGATCGGCTGGAAGATGCCATAAAGGAAGCCGTGCCCGGTGCCGTGTTGGCCATCCATGTGGAGCCTGAAAGTGAACAGGCGCATGGCGTTCGGGTCGAGTTTCAAGAAGCAGGAGTTTAAAAGATGTCAGTTACGGATGTTTCCGGCCTGTCGCAACTGGGCGCGCAAGTCGCATCGCCTGAGAGTCCGGAAAAAGCTGTTCTGGAAAAAGTGCCGAACGGCAATGCCGGGACCGATTATGTGGTGCGCTTCACCGCACCCGAGTTCACGTCGCTTTGCCCCATGACGGGCCAGCCGGATTTCGCCCATATCGTCATCGATTATATTCCCGGCGATTTTCTGGTGGAATCCAAGTCGCTCAAGCTGTTCCTGCATGCGTTCCGCAATCACGGCGCGTTCCACGAGGATTGCTCTGTTTATATCGCCAAGCGGCTGGTCGAGTTGCTCGCACCAAAATGGCTGCGCATCGGCGCATACTGGTATCCACGCGGCGGCATTCCAATCGATGTGTTCTGGCAGACGGGCGCACCGCCTGAAGGCGTTTGGCTACCTGAGCAGGGTGTCGCGACCTATCGCGGTCGCGGCTGACCCCCCGGCAAATCAAAGCTCAGACGAAGGAATCACCGTCACCTGAATCGAAGTCGGCGTCGTCATTATTGTCGTCGTCGTAGCTTGCCTGTTGTACATCGTTGCCGCCATTGTCGGCATCCGGCTGAGGCTTGTCGTCATCGCCATAGTAATTGTTGATGACGGTTTCCTCCACCGGGGCTGCACCGGTTCCAGCACCACCTATGCCGGACCCCCAGCCTGTCGACGCAACATGGTTGGAGAAGATGCCGCTTAATGAATTGGCGAGCAGCATGCCGCCAGCTACGCCTGCCGCCGCTCCCAGTGCACCTTGCAGAAAGCCGCCGCCACCGCCGCCGGTTCGTCCGAATGCGGATGGCTGCTGGCCAGTCCATGGGCCAGTGGGTTGCGGCGCATCATTGCTTCGCCCCCAAGGGCCCTGCGTTTGGCCTGATGTATCGTTGCGATAGGTTGGAGCTGGCGTAGGTGCTGGTGCCTGCTGCTGGCTGCCGCTGAAAATGGAGCTGAGAAAGCCGCCTTGCTGTGCCTGTTGTGGCACCGTGTTGCCGCTTTCAAGCTGGTGGATGCGCTCTTCCAGCTGGCGAATATGCGCCGCTGCCGCTTCCAGCCCTTTTTCCTGCACGATAACGGCTTGTGCCAGATAATAGGGGGAGGCGGGCTGATCTCTTACAGCTTGCGAAATCAGTGTTTCCGCGTCCGCATCGCGCGGCGTGGAGGATGCGGACTTGACCCTGTCGAACAGGGATTTGAGCAGTTGGGTTTCTTCTGGTGACATCGTTTGCCTCCTTGGCGTGTCGAGAAACGCACACCAAGGAGTTAGGGTTCAAATCCGACTTTTGAAAGCCGCATTTTCTTACATTTTTGTAAGGTTGCTCAGCCGCCGAAGGCGAGCGACAGTCCAGCCAGTGCCGTCAGCGCACCGACGATACGCCCAGCAATTGTTCCCAGCTTGGCAATGCCAAGACCAAGCGCAATACCGGCAAGATGCAGAAATGCGGTCGCGATCACAAAGCCGACGCCGAATTGAAGCGCGCCCGCGCTGCCCAGTTCACCGCCATGGGCATGGCCGTGGAAGAGCGCGAAGACTCCAACGATGGCAGCGGCAACGCTAACGGGAACGCGTGTCGCCATGGCGACCAGCAGACCGAGTGCGATGACGGAGGCAAGGATCGCCGGTTCGACAAAGGGCAACTCGATGCCACCTAGCGCCAGCAGGAAGCCGATGGCCATAGTGCCGACAAAGGCTGCGGGAATGATGAGGAGCGCTCTGTCCTTACCTCTGGATACGGCAATCTGTGCCGCCCAGATGCCAACGGCGACCATGACAAGGATGTGGTCGGCACCGAACAGCGGGTGCGAAAATCCGGCCATGAAGGAGCCGTGTTCTTCCGGGTTCAGGTGGGCGAAGGCTGGCAATGTGGTGATGCCAAGCGTTGCTGCGGCGAGTGAAAGTCTTTTGAACATTGTTCCCTCTCGAAATTTTTACAGGCGCGGCTGAAGAGGCGCTTGGGTCGCCCATGGGGTCGCGCAATTAACGATATCGCAAGTCCAAACAGACTGTCCATGCGTCATTTGCCGGTGCTCTGTTTATTAAGCAGTTCCGCGCCTTGTCTTTTTCGCTCATTGTTTTACGAAACAAATCACACTATGTCCGGTAGGTAATGAATTACGTTGGAGACCGCCACATGAACGAAGACGAAGACGACAAGAGCAAGGAACTGCCGATCGGCAAGGAAACGGAAGCGAATCTTTTCAAGTCGCGTTCGATCTTCATCTATGGCGGTATCACGCAGGAACTGGCGCAGAAGGTTTGCACGCAGCTCGTGGCCCTTGCCGCAGCCAGCGACGAAGATATCCGCGTCTACGTCAATTCGCCCGGCGGCCACGTCGAATCCGGCGATAGCATTCACGACATGATCAAGTTCATCAAGCCGAAGGTCTGGATCATTGGCACGGGTTGGGTCGCTTCCGCTGGCGCGCTGATCTACGTATCGGTGCCGAAAGAGCGTCGCGTTTGCCTGCAGAACACACGCTTCCTGTTGCACCAACCATCCGGCGGTACACGCGGTATGGCGTCCGACATCGAAATCCAGGCGCGCGAAATCATCAAGATGAACAAGCGCCTGATCAAGATTTTCTCGGTGGCCACAGGCCAGACGGAAGAAAAGATCGCCAAGGATATCGATCGCGATTACTGGCTGGGTGCGGAAGAAGCCGTGGCCTATGGCCTCGTCGGCAAGATCGTCACGTCGCAGGGCGAAATCTAAGGCTCTGTTTCACTTCGTTATTGAACCCGCATCGGCATGGCCGATGCGGGTTTTTTATTGCTTTGAATAAAGGTTTTTACGCTTAGGGAATGAGGCGGTTCTTTCGCAGCGTCTCGAACAGGGCAAAGAAGGCATCATCCGTTGGCTGATATTCCTTGAAGCCCAGACGGCGGCTTTTGCCCATGTCGGTGACGACCTCGATCGGGCGGCCCAGATCGGCGTCGGTATGCCATGGCGATGCAAGACGGGTAAGTTCCGGCTCGGCCAGATTTTCGCGTAGGGCAATTTTATTCCAAATTCCGGAATCGTGTTCCATTTGTTCTTCGAGCGGAACAACCGTGCCGTCAAACGGTGCAGGCTTGATGCCGAACCAGTCAGCAATACGACCCCACATCCAGCTCCAGCGGAAGACATCGCCGTTGACCACATTGAAAGCTTCGTTCTTCGCCTCTGGCGTTTCTGCGGCCCATAGCAATTGTTTGGCCAGCAGATTGGCATCCGTCATGTCTGTCAGGCTGTTCCATTGAGCAGCAGAGCCGGGGAAGCGGAAGGGGCGGCCTGTCTCGCGGCAGATGGTGGCATAGACCGCTAGCGTCGTGCCCATGTTCATGGCGTTACCGACGGCCTGGCCGATGACGGTGTGGGGACGGTGCACGCTCCACGAAAAACCATCGCGCTTGGCAGCGGCGAAAACTTCGTCTTCCTGTGCGTAATAGAAGTTCTCGACATCCAGACGACCCTGCTCTTCGCGGAACGGAGTCTGTGGCAGCGTGCCTTTGCCATAGGCCTCGAACGGGCCGAGATAGTGCTTCAAGCCGGTGACCAGCGCCACATGGCGGGTGGATTTGCCGGGGCTCAAACCATCCAGCAGGTTGCGCACCATGGCGGAATTGACGCGGATGTTTTCCGCTTCGCTATCCTGCCGCGCCCATGTGGTGATGAAGACCGCGTCGGGGCGAACATCTGCCAGAGCCTTTGCTGTTCCCGCTGCATCCTGCAAATCGGCGGCTACCGGGGTTATCCCCTCCTGCGTGCCGGGCTTGCGCGAAAGTCCGTAAACGCTCCAGCCTTCTTTCAGCAAAAGATTGGCAGTAGCACTGCCCACGATACCGCTTGCGCCGACGACCAATGCCGTTTTCACCATGATCTTGCTCCTTTTTTGTTGAGACATAACTAGGCATTCTGCGTGCCTAAGTGTAGATGGCACTGATTGGGGACATGGATACCAAAGGGTGACCACGATGAAGCCGGGAAGCCACGAAGCCGAATGGCGCGAGGATTGCGCGCCCAGACGTGTGCTCGAACTCTTCTCGACCAAATGGACGAGCATGATTCTGCATGCGCTGCACAAGCTCCATCATGGTGCCGCACGCACTGGCGTGCTGGAACGCAGCCTGCCGGGCATTTCAAAGAAGATGCTGACTCAGACGCTGCGGGACATGGAAAGCACAGGGTTGATCACGCGCCATGTCTTTGAAACAAGGCCGCCCGCCGTAGAGTATCGCCTGACGCCGCTGGGAAACCGGTTCATCGAACCGGTGGAGATGCTCTATGCCTGGGGCAGGGACAATGCCGATGCGCTGGATGCTCTTGGCGAACGCTCGACCTCAAGGCGGCAGAATGGCTCCTAAGCCTTGGATGCCAACCACAGCGTATGGCGCGCGCCGCCGCGTTTGCCATTGGCACGAACGCTGACCTCATCGGTGGCGAAACCGGCCTGCCGCAAACGGCGGGTGAAAGCAGCATCCGGCCCCGATGACCAGACCGCGAGGATGCCCTTTGGGCGCAAGGCTGTTCTCGCTGCTTCCAGTCCTTCCCGATCGTAAAGACTGTCATTCGAAGGACGCGACAGGCCATCCGGTCCATTATCGACATCCAGAAGGATGGCGTCATACGCAGCCTTTTTCGAGCGAATGAGCGCGCCGACATCGCCAAGATGAATATCAACGCGAGTATCGTCCAGCGTACCCTTATGCAGTTCCGCCATCGGCCCGCGCGCCCACTCCACAACCGCTGGCACTAATTCAGCGACGGTGACTCGGGCGCCCGAAGGCAGGGCGCCGAGGGCCGCGCGCAGGGTGAAGCCCATGCCAAGCCCGCCGATCAGCATGCTTTGGTTCGGTCGCCCCGCGATACGTTCGCAGGACAACGTCGCCAAGGCTTCTTCCGAGCCGCTCAAGCGGCTGTTCATCAACTCGTTTGAACCGAGCATGATGGAAAATTCCTGGCCGCGCTGCTTCAGGCGCAGTTCGGTGCCATCGCCGGGAATGGCCGCACGGTCCAGTTCTATCCAAGGAAGCATTTGATATCTCGCTGTTTGATGCTGCGGTTTACACGTGCGGGATGGCGAGAACAACAGGGCAGGGTGCGCAGACCTTGCACAAGTCATGCGCGAGTACCTTCACTAGCGAAAGCAACCTTGCCAGCGAGAGTGTTTTTTGATCTGCAATGATGATTGCCATTTCTCCGTGCCAGAGCCCCAACCATGTTAAAAGAATTCTCCCTCCAAAGCCTGTTCATGGGCCTGCTGACGGCCTTCGTCGGTTTTGCCAGTTCCTTTGCCGTGGTGCTGCAAGGCTTGAAGGGTGTCGGTGCGACGGATTTCGAGGCGGCATCCGGGTTGATGGCGCTGTCGGTGTCCGTCGGTCTCTGCGCCATTGTTCTCTCGGCGATGACACGACTTCCGATCAGCATTGCATGGTCCACGCCGGGCGGCGCGCTGCTGGCGGCGACGGGGGTGATAGAAGGTGGGTTTTCCGCTGCCGTGGGTGCCTTCATCATCTGCGCGGTGCTGATCATCATCGCCGGTCTGTTCAAACCACTAGGGCGGGCGGTTGCCTCCATTCCCACGCCGCTGGCCAATGCCATGCTGGCGGGCGTCATCATCGGCCTGTGTTTCGCGCCCATCAAAGCCATCGGCTTCAACCCAGCGCTCGGTCTGCCGATCATTCTGGCATGGATCATCGTCGGTGCGTTCAAGCGCCTGTTTGCCGTGCCCGCGGCCCTTGCCGCCTTCGTACTGGTCATGATCTTCGGCGTCGATATTCCCGCAGGGGCCTTGGACAGCATTGCTCAATCGCTGGCACCCCCGACGGAATTCGTCATGCCGGTGTTCAACCTGCAAGCCTTTATCTCCATCGCGTTGCCGCTTTTCATCGTCACCATGGCCTCACAAAACATTCCCGGCATCGCCGTTCTGAAAGTCAACAATTACGACCCGCAGCCGGGCCAATTGTTCGCAACCACTGGTATATTCTCGCTATTCGCCGCCCCCTTCGGCGGCCACGCCGTCAACCTCGCCGCCATCACTGCCGCCATGTGCGCGGGCGAAGATGCTCACCCTGATCCCAAGCGCCGCTATTGGGCGGTGATTATCAGTGGTGTTGGCTATGTGATCTTCGGCCTTCTGGCAGGCGTGGTGACGGCCTTCGTGGCGTTGGCACCGCCTATTCTCATTCAGGCGGTTGCAGGACTTGCTCTGGTCGGAGCTTTCTCCGGTTCAGCGGTCGCCGCGTTCAAAGACCCTGAAACCCGCGAAGCCGCAGCGATAACGTTTCTCATTACAGCATCTGGCCTGTCCTTTGGTGGCATCTCCGGTGCGTTTTGGGGCTTGCTTGGCGGCGGGTTGATGATGGCTCTGCAGCGTGTGGTGAAGCGTTAAGGTTATGCCATCCATGGAATTTGAGTTCGACCCGGCCAAAAGCGCCAGCAACAAAGACAAGCACGGCATAGACTTCATGGAAGCGCAGGGTTTGTGGCGGGATGAGAAAAGAATCACTGCTCCTCTCGCAACGGAGGGCGAGGAGCGGTATATTATGATTGCTCAGCTTCATGGACGATGCTGGAGTGCAATTTATACTTATAGGGAAGACCGTGTGCGGATCATCTCTGTAAGGCGTTCCAGAAACGCGGAGAAACAGAATTATGAAAACAATCAGCGCTGAAGAATTGGATCGAAGGTTCGATGATGGCGAGGATGTCAGCGACTATGTCGACTGGTCCAAGTCAACGCGTCCAGGATTGGAGTTGGTGCATGCCGATGTTGATCTGCCGAAGTCCATATTGCTCAAGGTCGATGCGGAAGCCGTGCGTTTGGGTGTGACACGCCAAACGCTTCTGGCGGAGTGGATATCTGAAAAAGCCGAGAATTTTTCCTCTTCAAAATAGGCGCAACAAAGACGGCAAGGTTACTTGCCAGATTCAAAACCGCTGTTTATAGAAATTGTTATGACCATTCGCACCGCAACCATATCAGGCATGAGCGCGCAGATTTCTGCTAAGGCTTGCGCATGCGGTGCACTCTCGCTTCTTAGCCTCGACCTTACACGCGGTTGCCGGGTCCAGTGAGGAGCGCCCGGCGGCCGAAAGCCCGCTGGTGCGAACGCTCCTCAACTCGAAATCTCACTTTATACTGGATTTAAGGCCCGTTTGGGCGCGCATTAGCACAAGGCTTTTTCAGCCGCGATGCGTGGAAGGAGCAAGATTATGGACGCCAAGACCTCTCAGATTTCCAAGGGCATGCCGGACGCGAACGTGAAGTATCGCCCATACCCCGTCATCGACATCAAGGACCGCACATGGCCCTCGAAAACCATCGACAAGGCACCGATCTGGTGTTCGGTCGATTTGCGTGACGGCAACCAGTCGCTGGTCAACCCCATGGGGCATGACCGCAAGGCGCGCATGTTCAAGCTGCTGCTGGAAATGGGTTTCAAGGAAATCGAAATCGGTTTCCCATCCGCTTCGCAGACGGATTTCGACTTCGCCCGTTGGTGTGTGGAGCAGGGCGGTGTGCCGGAAGATGTGTCCTTGCAGGTGCTGGTGCAGTGCCGCCCGGAACTGATCACGCGCACCTTCGAATCACTGGAAGGTGCCAAGAACCCGATCATCCACTTCTACAATTCCACCTCTGAATTGCAGCGCCGCGTGGTGTTTGCCAAAGACGTGCCTGGTATCAAGCAGATTGCCGTCGATGCGGCCAAGATGATCACCGATATGGCCGCCAAGGCCGGTGGCGGTTATCGCTTCGAGTATTCGCCGGAGAGCTTCACCGGCACGGAGCTGGAAGTGGCGTTGGAAATCTGCAACGCGGTCGTTGAGGTGGTGAAGCCGACGGCTGAGAACAAGTTGATCCTCAACTTGCCTTCTACCGTTGAGATGGCAACGCCGAACATCTATGCCGACCAGATCGAATGGATGTGCCGCAACATCGACAACCGCGAAAACGTCATCATCTCGCTGCATCCGCACAATGACCGTGGCACCGGCATCGCCGCCACGGAACTGGGCTTGATGGCCGGTGCAGACCGCGTCGAAGGCACGTTGTTCGGAAATGGCGAGCGCACGGGTAATGTCGATGTGGTGACGCTGGCCTTGAACATGTACACGCAGGGTGTGGACCCGGAACTCAACTGCCGCAATATCGAACACATCAAGTCGGTTTATGAGTATTCCAACGAAATGACGATCCCAGAGCGTCACCCCTATGTGGGTGAACTGGTCTACACCGCGTTCTCCGGCTCGCATCAGGATGCGATCAACAAGGGTATGAAGGCGATCAAGATAGCCAACCATCCTGTGTGGGAAGTGCCGTATCTGCCCATCGACCCGAAGGATGTCGGTCGCTCCTACGAGGCGATCATTCGCATCAACTCGCAGTCCGGCAAGGGCGGCATCGCCTATATTCTCCAGCAGGATTACGGGATCAACCTGCCGCGCAACTTGCAGGTGGAATTCCGCGAGGAAATCCAGCGCATTACCGATGAGGAAGGCGTGGAGCTGCCTGCCAAGCGCATCCACGAGCACTTCATCGCGCAATACGTGACCCAGCCCAGCGCCCGACTGAAATTTGTTGATCACCACACCTATCCAGCGGGTGACTATAAGGGCGTGCGCGTTGTCGCGGCGGAAATTACCGACAATGGCGAGATCAAGCGTATCGAGGGCAAGGGCACTGGTCCGATCGATGGCTTCATCAATGCGTTGTCGACTTACCTCGGCATCGACCTGTCGGTGAATGACTACTCCGAGCACTCCCTGCAACACGGCTCCAACGCGTCGGCCATCGCCTATGTCGAGATGGAGCACCCCGGCGGCAAGCTGTTTGGCGCAGGGATCAATACGAATATCGTGGCTGCTTCGCTGGAGGCGATTGTGTCTGCTGCGAACCGGGTTTTGGAGCAGCGGGCGGCGAAGGGCTGATCAAGCCTCGGTCACCTTTATCGACCTCAGCAGACGCGTTCTGCTGAGGTCGTTTTCTTGTAGAAAGATTTGGAGCGGTCGCCTGTGCAGTCGGGATTGGGTGTCGTCAGCGATTTATCTGACCCCGTCGCATCGGGGTGGATCAATCTCGCGTCGGGAATGAAAGGCTGCGAACGGATCGAGGCGTTTTTCTCAGGTCCAGCCTATCAACCGCATCGACACGATACTTATGCCATAGGGCGTACGAGATCCGGCGTGCAGCGATTTCAATATCGTGGCGAGGGCAGCGCCGGGCTTCCCGGCACTGTGATGGTGCTTTACCCGGACGAATTGCATGACGGGCAGGCAGGCACGGAAGATGGTTTCCATTACCAGATGATCTATCTGGACCCGCTTCTTGTGCAGAATGCGCTGGGGCATGGTCATTCGCTGCCATTTATAGCCGGTGGGGTCACGAGCCATCCGCAGTTGCTGAATGCGATTGACAGGATTTTCGCTCATATGAGCGAACCCCTGGAGACACTGCAATATGATGATGCCGTCTATGATATTTCCGTCGCATTGAAAGCTGCGGCCCCGACAACCAACCGCCGTGCCCTGTCGGCGCCTGATTATCGAGCCACAGACACCGCCCGCGATTATCTTCTCCATTCCAACGACCAACTGATTTCCCTTGAGCAACTGGAGATGTTGACCGGTCAGGATCGATGGAAGCTGTCGCGCGATTTCAGACGTGTGTTTGGCACCAGCCCTTACCGATACCTCATCCTGCGGCGTCTGGACCAGGCCAAGGCGCGGATCACGGCGGGGCAACCGCTTGTTCAGGTGGCGCTTGATACAGGCTTTGCCGACCAAGCCCATTTGACCCGGCATTTTCGCGGGGCCTTCGGCATGACGCCCGCGCAGTGGCGCAAGATGACATTGAAAACGCGTTGAGCTGCACGATCCTTCAATATTCCAGATGGCGGAGCGCCTAACCTGCTTTCATTGAAAAATGGAGCAATCAGGCAATGGACACAGACTATCAGGCGGTCAACTTTTCAGACAAACTCTCTGAGATCACGGAGTTCTGGCAACCGCGCGTCATCTCGGAGATGAATGATTATCAATTCAAGATCGTTCGTATCAAGGGTGATTTCATCTGGCACGACCATCCCGAAACTGACGAGACCTTCATTGTCCTCAAAGGTCGCCTACGGATCGACTTTCGCGATGGTGCCGTATCGATCGGCGCTGGCGAAATGTTCGTTGTTCCCAAGGGCGTCGAACACAAACCCTATGCGGAAAAAGAGGTCCACCTGCTGTTGATAGAGCCGCGCGGCGTGCTCAACACCGGCCATGCCGGCGGAGACCGCACAGCTGAGAATGATCAATGGATTTGATCGCGTTGCTTATTCGTCGTCGCCTTGCTCCACCGGATTGCTGAAGCCCAGCGGTCTGCCGTTGGTGTAAAACACCCTCACGTCTTCGAGCTCTATACCTGTGGCCTTTTCGTTAAGACCGTAGCGTTCGCAGGTCACGTTCCAGGTGCCGGGGCTGCCGTCTATGCGGAAGAGATTGTACCCGGCGCGGGGTTTTTCGCCGCCGGGGCCTTGCGAGGCGGAGGCGATGCCGACGACGGGGGTGTGGTCACGCCCGCGATGGGTGTTCAGCCAGTAGACGGTGTTAAGATGGGTGTGGCCGTGAAGCACGAGTTCCGCGCCGCCAGTGCCGATGGCGGCTGCGAAGCGGCGGATACCGATCATGCGTTTGTGGGTGGAGGCAGCACCGCGAATGGGTGGGTGGTGGATCATCACCACGCGGAAAAGACCCATTTCGCCCGCCTTTTTCAGCAGTTCGGCAGTGGCGCGGGCTTGTCTGCGGCCAAAATAGCCGGTGGCGGAAAAGGGTGGGGTGGCGATGGAGGTCGAGCAGCCGATCATGGCCACAGGTCCGCGTACCCGCATATAGGGGAAAATCTTGCGGTCTTCGTCCCAGTTTTCCTTGTCGCCATCGCCGCGCACGAAGGGGTACCAAGCGGCCATGGCCTTGTCGTGTGCGCCAGGGACATAGGCATCGTGGTTGCCGGGAACGACAGAGACCTTCAGCGGATCGCCCACCTCTTCCAGCCAGTCGGCGGCGGCGCGGATTTCGATGCCCGTTGCCAGATTGACCAGATCGCCGGTAATCGCGATATGATCAGGCGCCTTGCTTTCCATGTCGTCCACCACCTTTTCCAGCGTATCGCTGAAAAGATGCTTGCGGCGGTTGAGGCGCCAGTTCACAAAGCCAAGAATGCGCTTGGATGCGAGCTCCCGAAAGGTGAGCTTGGGCAGCGGGCCGAGATGGATATCGGAGATGTGGGCAAGTTTGAACATGCGTTCAGACATAATCTATCCATGTTGGAGCGTACAATGCGAAACCTCGATTTTTCAAAGGGATAAGCGCTGAACGCCAAAGTGTGAAGCAGTATCTGGTTTATTGGGTACCAGTTGACGGAGAGTTGAGACGTGAGTGAAAGCCTTGGGCGGGGTGAAGGGTTCCGGCGGTTTCTTCGGAATATTGCCAAACGCATGCTTCACGCGTTCTTCTTTCTCAGCCGTGGGATGACGATGGGGGTTCGTGGCGCGTGTTTCGATGCCGAGGGCAGGGTGTTTTTGGTGCGGCATACCTATATTTCAGGCTGGCATATGCCGGGAGGTGGTGTGGAGCGCGGCGAAACCGGGTTACAGGCGCTGCACAAAGAAATCCGCGAGGAGGGCAACCTTGTTGCCACTTCCACGCCGCAGCTTTTTCATGTCTATTTCAACAACCGTACCAGCAACCGTGACCATGTGCTGTTTTACCGGCTTGAGGTGACGCAAACCGCCCCAAAGGTGCCTGACCGCGAAATCAGCGACAGCGGGTTTTTCCGACTTGATACTCTGCCTGATGGCACGACGCCCGCCACCCGCAGACGGCTTGCCGAGTTGGCGGGTGACGTGCAGCCGGATGATTATTGGTAGTTCAACCCAAACGGTCCCGATCATGGGCTCTGTCCAGATCGAGCTCAGGACCTATGGGCACGATGCCTGTCGGGTTGATGGTCTTGTGGCTGCGGTAATAATGCTCCTTGATGTGGCGCATATCCACGGTCTCGGGAGCGCCTGATGTCTGGTAGAGATCGCGCAGATATCCCGTCAAGTTGGGGTAATCATGGATGCGGCGGATGTTGCATTTGAAGTGGCCGACATAGACTGGGTCGAACCGGACCAGCGTGGTGAACAACCGCCAATCTGCCTCGGTCTGCTGCGAGCCTAGCAGGAAACGCTTATCGGCCAAGCGCTTTTCCAGCATGTCCAGCGTCTCGAAAATCTTGGTGGCGCTTTCTTCATAGGCTTCCTGGGTGGTGGCAAAGCCTGCCTTGTAGACGCCGTTGTTGACGGTGTCGTAGATCAGATCGTTGAGGGGGTCGATCTCTGCACGCAGGGCTTCCGGGTAATAATCGCTTGTCGATCCCGTCAGGCCGTTAAAGGCGCTGTTGAACATGCGGATGATATCAGCCGATTCATTCGAGACGATGGTGTTCTGCTGTTTGTCCCACAGAACAGGCACGGTCACGCGCCCGGAATAGTTCGGGTCTGCCTTCGTGTAGACCTTCCACATGGCGGACGCGCCGAAGAGATGATCTTCGGTTGCGCCGGGTGTGCGTTCTTTTGCTGGTTTGAACTCCCAGCCATTTTCCAGCATCCGCGGATCGACCACCGAAACGGAAATGAAGTCTTGGAGCTTCTTAAGCTTGCGGAAGATCAGCGTGCGGTGTGCCCAGGGGCAGGCGAGCGATACATAGAGGTGATAGCGGTCCTTCTCAGCCTTGAAGCCGCCCTTGCCGGAGGGGCCGGGCGCGCCATCTGATGTCAGCCAGTTGCGAAACTGCGACGCGCTGCGTTTGAAGTGGCCCTTGGTTTCCTTCGTGTCGTACCAGACGTCGTTCCAGACACCTTCAACCAGCATACCCATCGCGCGCTCTCCTTCATGTTGTTGCATGCACTGTAAGGCATGGCTTTGCGGGAAGTGAACCCCTGGGGACGTGAACAGTGCGTTCGTATCACACTCACACCATTGAATGGCTGAGGGTTGTATTTGTTCTGGACGCGTCGGAATTTTCCTGATATCCGCGTTTATCACAATTCTGAGGGAATTCTTCTTTATGACCGCAACACGGATGCTCCGACGACGCTGACGCTTCGAACGCCTTAACCGGCGCAGCCGTCACATCGTCCTATCCGTATTTTAACGTTCCGGTCCCTTCATGTCCAAGCACGAACTGGTCTACCTCACCGAAGACGCGTCTCACGACGCCGTTATCGAACTCATCAATGCAGAAGCTTTTGGCCCCGGTCGGCACACCCGCGCCGCAGCCCGCATCCGCGAGCAGGGCCCGCACGACCGCTCGATTTCCTATATCTGCGCAGACGATGGTGAGACAATTGCCTCGGTCCGCATGACACCGGTTCTGGCTGGCGGCGTGAAGGGGCACATGCTCGGCCCTCTCGCCGTGCGGCCTTCGCACAAGAACATGGGCATTGGCCGCGAACTGGTGCGCATCGCCATTGCCGCCGCCAGACGCAAGGGCTCCGAAGGCGTCATCCTCATCGGCGATCCGCCGTACTACATGCCGCTGGGTTTCGAGAAGGTGGCATATGCGGCACTGGATTTTCCCGGCCCTGTCGATATGAACCGCGTGCTTGTCGTGCCGTTGGCGGCTGACACGCATCAGCGGTTGAAGGGGAGCATCGGCTGGCGGAACTGTAACGAATCCATCGCATTTCTCGATGAAGAAGCTGCTGTGGAGCCTCTTCGCGCCACTGCATGATAGCCTGAAACTCAGCTCTTTGCGTCGATACTAGCAATTTGAGAGTACGTTCAGACGCGGCGGCGCTTACACACGCCGCCGCGTTCTTCGCTATTTCTTATAGGCGTCGAAGCGATATTGATCGCCGTTGCGGCTGATATTGCCAACGCCTGGGAAGGGCAGGTGTGCCGCCGCGATAAGATAGCCCTCGTCGGCGGCCTGTTGGAAAGCAGCAGCGCGCGTGGTTGCAGCTGTTGGCTGATCGTAATCGAAATCGATCGTCACTGCCGTATTGTCAAACTGCACGCGGTTGCCATGGACGATATCGCCAATGAACACGATCGTTTCACCGTTGTTATCAAACCGGATGGCAAGGTGGCCCGGCGTGTGGCCAGCGCGCAAAGTTGCGCTGAAACCGGGTAGAATATCACCATTGTCCTCGAACAGTTCGACGCGATTTTCCGTTTCATAGGGATCAATCGTGTCGTGCGCGCGGGCGATCTGACCCTTGACCTTATCCGTTGCATGAGGTGCGTCGGCAGCGCCATCCGTCAGCCAGAAGGCGGCTTCCGTCTTGCCAATATGCAGCGTGGCATTCTTGAAAACGGCCTTGCCGTCCGCGATCAAACCGCCGGTGTGATCGGCATGAATATGGGTGAGAATAACGTCATCGATGTCATCTGGTGACACGCCCAAAGTTTCCAGCGCTGCTCTCAGTTTGCCAAGTGCCGGCCCATAGAGCGCGCCGGAACCGGCATCGATCATGATTTTCTTGTCGTCTGTTTCCACCAGAAATGCATTGACTGACAGCTCAGCCGGCGCGTCCGGAAATTTTTCAGGCGTGGGCTGGTCGGAGCCCAGGCGGTAGAGGCTGCCAATGGGTGCCGTGAGGATGCCGTCGGACAATGCGGTGATGCGGGCCTTGCCCAGCGAGAACGTGAAAGGTTCAAAAGAACTGCTGTCGGTCATGGAGAGTTTTCCGTAAGCTATTATTTATAAGAGTGATTTTTTGAGATAGGTCAGAGTATTCGCGTTGCCGAAATCCTCGATTTGGCCGAAAACCACATAGCCGCATTTTTGATAAAGGCGCAAAGCGTCTGTATTCATCGTGTCGATATAGGCACCTCGGCACCCTCTTTTAAGGGCTTCTTCTTCAGCAAGATCGAGAAGTTTTGGTCCAAGACCTTTGCCCCTCATCTCTTCCGGAATGAAGAGGAGCGACGTGTAAAGCCAGCCGCGCGCCGTGTGGCCGCTCAGCCCGCCGATGATGTTATCATCGTCATCACGCAACGATATGACGAGTCCCCGCCAATCGCTTGGGCCGAACCGTTTGGCATTATAGGCTTTCAGCCCAGCGAGAATGGCCGCTTCGCTTTCCTTGTCGGAATCACTGATAGCAATATGCGGTTCCATCAGCGCCCTTCACGCCACCAAAGCGCGGAGAAGGCAAGCAGAAGGGCGGCAAGGCCTGCGAAACCGGCGAAGAGCGGCAATGTGTTGACGCCTTTCAGCACTGTTTCATCCGTCAGGCGGATGAGCATGCGGTCATTATCCGCCACCCGCACATCGCCGCGTACGGGCAGGATGTCCGGCAGCACGACGCGATCATTGTCGTTCACGACACGGTGGATGCTGCCCTTCGTCGCATCGACCAGTGGCTGCAAGGGTTGCGTGGTCGAGATCATCGCCTTGAATTCCGGTGCATCGACAGCCCCGACATGCACCAGCGTGGTGAAATCACCGTTGGTGATTTCGTAGAGCCCGGTTTCGTCCATGCGGCGCTCGATCTTGTAGAGACCGGGTTCTGTCTGCGTGAACGCCATCGTCTCGGTCTTGCCGGTGGGGAATTTGACCGTGGCATCGCCGGGATTGTCGCCGATTGTCTGGCGGGTGATTTCCAGCGTGCGGCCATTGGCGCGGGCCGTCAGCGCTTCTTCCTCAAGCTCGGGCTCCTTCATCAGCCAATGGGCGATGCGGCGGTAGAGACCAACATGCGGGCCACCACCTTCGAAGCCGCGTGCCCACAGCCAGCCCTGATCGGAGAGCAGCATGGCAACGCGGCCTTCGCCCTGACGGTTCAGCACCAGCAGCGGGTCCTGACCGTCGCCGAGCATCACGGTCTGGCCCTGCGGTTGCTCGACACCAACGGTGCGGAACCAGCGGCCCCATTGTGGAGGCTCTTCGGCGGAGCCTTCCAGACCACGTGTGACGGGGTGCTTTTTGCCCGCTTCGGACAGGCGTGGATAAAAAGCTGCCTGATGCATTTCGCCGGTCGGCTGTGCTGGTAGCACCGAGGCGAGTGGCGTCATGGCAATGGAATCCTGCCCCGCATGTTCGGGGCCGGCGGCAATCAACAGCGCGCCGCCCTTTTCGACATATTGGGCGATGTAATCATAGTAAAGGATCGGTAGCACGCCGCGGTGCTGGTAGCGGTCGAAGATGATGAGGTCGAAGTCCTCGATCTTCTCGACAAACAGCTCACGCGTCGGGAAAGCGATCAGCGATAACTCGTTGATCGGCGTGCCATCCTGCTTTTCCGGCGGACGCAGAATGGTGAAGTGGACAAGATCGACGGAGGTGTCGGATTTCAACAGGTTGCGCCATGCGCGCTCGCCGGCATGCGGTTCACCGGACACCAGGAGCACACGCAGATTCTGGCGGATACCTTCGATGACGTGGACGGCGCGGTTGTTGCTGGTGGTGACTTCGCCCGGCAGTTCCGCCACGGAAAATTCCATGACGTTGTTACCGCCGCGCGGGACCTTAAAACTGAAGGGCAGGGGCTGGCCGGGCGTCGCTTCCAGCGTGGCGATTTCCTCGCCATTCATCTTCACGGTCACTTCCGCCTGGCCGCCCTGTGCGCGACCGTCATCGAAGACTCGCAGCGTCAGTTCCTGTTGCTCGTTGACGATACCGAAGCGCGGCGCGCGCACCACTTCGATGCGCCGGTCGAACTCATCTGCCCGTCCGGTGATCAGGCCGTGAATGGGCGCTTTGAAGCCCAGCGTCTGATCGATATTGGGCGTGACGTTCGGAATGTCGTGGATCTGGCCATCGCTGAGGAGGATCGCGCCGCCGACGCGGGATGGCGAAACGTCCGAGACCGCAGCGGCTAGCGCCGAGAACAGGTTGGTCGCCGGGGCATCGCTGTTGGGATCGTTCTTGACATCCACAAAGCGCGGTTCGATCCGCGGGAAGCGAGCGAGACGTTCTTTTAGCGCGGCCAGCGCCTGCTCCGTTTGTTCAGGGCGTTGCTGTACGTCCTGGCTTTGGGAGCGGTCAACGATGACGGGCACGATGGTCGAAAGCGGGTCTCGCTCCTCATTGGTCAGAAGCGGATTAGAAATCGCAAGCAACAGTGCGGCAAGCGCCAGCCCGCGCAGCCATGCGCCGCGCACCCCGCGCCATAGGCCGATGATGGCCAGCACGAAGGCCGCGATTGCCATGATGGCGATGACGATCCATGGCAGGAACGGAGCGAAGGTGAGTGTCATATCATTGCCCCAACCGCTGGAGGATATCGGGCACATGCACCTGATCGGCCTTGTAGTTGCCGGTCAGCATATACATCATGATGTTGACGCCGGAGCGGAACGCATGTTCGCGCTGCACCTCGTCCGGCGGTACGGTGGGCAGCACCGGCGCACCATTGGCATCGACGGCCCATGCACCGGCAAAATCATTGCTGGTGATGATGATGGGCGACACGCCATCACCCGATGACGAGATGCCCGATGTGGTCTTTGCCGCATCCTGCCGCGATTCCACCCAGAGCGGACTGCCGGAGTAGCGACCGGGGAAATTGTTCAGCAGGTAGAAGGAGCGCGTCAGCACATGGTCTTTCGGCACGGGTTCCAGCGGCGGGATATCGACATTGGCGAGGATTTCCTGAAGGCGCTGGCCATTGGCGCTGGTGTTGCCGCCGCCATCGAGTGACGAAAACTGGTCGCGTGTGTCGAACAACACGGTGCCGCCCGCGCGCATATAGGCATCGATCCGCGAGATCGCGGCGGTGGAAGGCATGGGCGCGGTGGCTGAAATCGGCCAATATATGATGGGGTAGAAGGACAGCTCGTCGCTGGAAATATCGAGCCCCACCGGTGCGCCCGGTTCCAGCGTCGTGCGCCATGTCATGAACTCGGTCAGTCCCTGCAAGCCCTGTTCGGAAATGCGGTCGACATCGTCTTCGCCGGTGCGGACATAGGCCAGATGCGTTGTGTCCAGCCGCTCGAAGATCGCCTCGTCACCGGGTTTCGGGTCGTCGGCGCGGGCCGTGTCAGGCGCAAAGATCGTCAGGCCAGCTGCAAATGTCAGCAGAATGGCCGCAGCCGACGAGCGGGCGCGGGGCAGGCGAGAAAAGACGCCGTTCATGAAGAGAACGATGAGGCTGTCGGCAAACAGCATCAGCAAGGCTGCGATGAACAGGGAGGGGCGCAACGATCTGGCGGCTTCGCCGACAAGGCCTTCCCGCGTGGTTGCGGTTTCAGTGAGTGCGGTGTCGATGGGACGCAGCGTTGCATTCGGCGGAAGCAGGTTGAGCGCGACGAAACCGGATTCCGTGCCATAGAGGCCGGGAGGGTTGTCGAAGCTGGCAGCGGGTGCCTGGCCGGGCTTTACGTCCAGCGGGCGGGCAGTGCCGATTTCAGGCGAGAGCGCGCCGGTTGCGGTCAGCAAACGATAGGGTGGCAGCGCCGCAGCAGGGGCATTGGCGGATGCCGAGGAGCCGCCGACCTGTGACAATTGAACGATACGGCGCAGCATTTCCACAAAATGGCCTGAGATTGGCAAGTCCGACCAACTGGCTTCGGCGCTGACATGGAACAGGACGATGCGGCCCGCATCGACATTGCGTGTGGTCACCAGCGGCGTGCCATCGGCAAGGCTTGCCCATGTGCGTTCCGACAGATCGGGCGTCGGTTCGGCCAGAACCTGTCGGTTGATGTGAACACCGTCTGCGTTCGGCATGCCAGCAAAGGGGCCGAAATTCGGGAAATCGGCAAGCGGCTGCGGTTCTGCCCAGGACAGGGCGCCGCCGAGCGCGCGCTCACCCTGCCGTAATGTCACCGGCACCAGCGGATCGTCCGCCGGGGCTGCTGCAAGGCGTGGACCGGCAAAGCGGATCAGGGTGCCACCCCGCGACAGCCAGCGCTGGATGGGTGCATAGGTTTCCTGCGGCAGGCGACCGATGTCGGCCATGACGATGACGGATGGATTGGATTGCAGCAACTCTGGAATGGCGACGGCAAGGTCCGCCTGCCGCTGCGGCACCAGATCGACATAGGGCTGGAGCGCGCGGCTGATATAGAACAGCGGCTGAAGCAGAGGCTGGAAATCATTGCCGGTCTCACCAGCCAGAAGAGCGACGCGGCGACGGCGAAAACCATCATCCAGCAGATGCACCGAGCCCGCCGTTGATAGCCGGTCGATGGACAAGCGTGCGAAATCGTTGCGCAGTTCGAAGGGCGCGCTGAGAACGGCAGTGGTTTCGGCTGCACCGGGTGCGAAGGTGGCACTGTCGCTGGCGAGAACCCGGCCCTGACTATCCTGCGCGCTGACAGTGAGGGTCGATGGCCCGCTGGTTTCAAGGCGCGAAAGAGCAACTGTCATGGTTTCTGCACCGTTTTCCGCACCTGTTATCGCCGTGACAGCCTGTCCATCACCTTCGACGACACGGAATTCGGCTGCCTGCATGGTGGCAAGGCTGCTGAGTGCGGCGCGGTCTTCAGGCGTGGCGACGCCATCCGTGACATAAGCTAGGGTGCCGGGATTGGTGCCGTTCATGGCCTCGATAACGGCTTCTGCGGCGCGCACGCGGTTGGGCACCAGTGGCTGTGGCTTGGCGGCAGCGAGCTTTTCTAGTGCTGCGGCCGTCGTGCCCGGTTCGGCGTCGTGGTCACGGTCTGCGGTGAAAGCAATCGATACTGGGCGTTCAGCCCGTTCGGCATCGCCGATCAGAGCCTCTGCCGTGCGCACGCGGCGCTCCCAGTCTGGGGCGGAGGCCCAGCCATTGTCGATGATGAGCACAAGCGGTCCATCGCCCGCCAGCGTGTTGTTGCGCGGGTTGATGACCGGATCGGCCAACGCGAGAATGACCGCCGCGGCCAGCAACATGCGCAGCAAGGTCAGCCACCACGGGCTTTTCGAGGGTGTTTCCTCGCGTTTCAGCACCGTTGCCAGAATCCGCAGCGGCGGGAAGATTTCCGCCTTCGGACGCGGTGGCGTCAGCCGCAACAGCCACCAGATGGCGGGCAGGGCGAGAAGACCGAGCAGGATGTAGGGACTGGTGAAAACGAAGGGCAGGGCGCTCATGTGCGGCCTCCGTTCGCACCGCCAGCCGGGGTGCCGGAGAGATACATATGCATGGCGACCAGCGCTTCGGATGCCAGATGATCCGTGCGGTGAAAGACGAAATTCCAGCCGAGGCGACGAAGCGACGAGGACATTGCCTCACGCCGTGCTAAATAGGCACGGGTATAATCGTCACGAATGGTTTCTGCCCGACCGGCGGTCAGTTTTTCGCCGGTCTCGGGGTCAGAGAACTCGGTGCGACCGCTATAGGGAAACACTTCTTCGGCAGGGTCGGCGATCTCAACCACGTGGCCGCGCAGGCCACGGCGGGCAAGCGGCGATAGGCGCTCCATCACGGTCGTAGCATCGTCCAGAAAATCACCGATCAGCACCAGATCGCTGGAACCACGAATCATTGCCGTATCCGGCAGGCCGGTGGTTGCGGGCGCATGCATGATGGCCGTTGCCAGCCTTTCCGCCGAGTTGCGCGCAGAAATCGGCTCCATGATGCCGGGGCAGCCGATGCGCTCGCCGGAGCGGGCCAGGATTTCAGCGAGTGCGAGCATCAGCACCAAGGCGCGGCTCTCCTTGGAGACAGAGCCCAAGGTGGACTTGAACATCATGGAAGGCGACAGATCGGCCCAGAGCCAGATCGTGTGGGCGGCTTCCCATTCCTGATCTCGGATATAGGTATGATCGTCGCGCGCGGACCGGCGCCAATCGATGCGCGACAGGCTTTCGCCATCGGCATAGGGCCTGAACTGCCAGAAGTTTTCGCCGATGCCCCGCTTGCGGCGACCATGCCAGCCTGCCGTCACGGTGTTGGCAATGCGCTTTGCCTCGACCATGCAATCGGGCACCAGAGCGGCGCGCTGGCGCGCACGGGCCAGCACGTCACTGCCGGGCGTCTGCTCTACGATCTGGCCGATGGATGCCACATGCACTCCTTAACGTATTGGACGGCGGACGGTCAGTTCTTGGCCTGTTCCACAAGGGCGGCGATGACATCGCGAACGGACATGCCTTCCGCACGGGCCGCAAATGTCAGCGCCATGCGGTGTTCGAGAACCGGTTCGGCAAGCGCGAAGATATCGTCCAGCGATGGCGCGAGACGGCCTTCGTAAAGCGCGCGGGCACGGGCCGTCAGCATCAGCGATTGACCGGCACGCGGGCCAGGTCCCCAGGCGACGTTCTTGTCCGTCAAGGCATTGCCATGGCCGGGGCGCGCGGAGCGCACAAGCGCCAGAATGGCATCCACTACCTTATCGCTGACAGGCATCTGGCGGATGAGCGTCTGGATTTCGATGAGACGATCGCCCTCGATCATGCGGCGGGCCTCAACGGAGGCTGTTCCGGTGGTGTCGAGCAGGATCTGGCGTTCGGCGGCAAGATCGGGATAGCCAACATCGACCTGCAGCAAAAAGCGGTCGAGCTGTGCTTCCGGTAGCGGATAGGTGCCTTCCTGCTCCAGCGGGTTCTGGGTGGCCAGAACGTGGAACGGTTTTGGCAGATCGAAGCGCTGACCAGCGACGGTGATGTGATATTCCTGCATGGCCTGCAACAGGGCCGACTGCGTGCGCGGGCTGGCGCGGTTGATTTCGTCGGCCATCAGCAACTGACCGAAGATCGGGCCCTTGATGAAGCGGAAGGAGCGGCGACCGCTTTCGTCCTGATCCATGACTTCGGAACCGAGAATGTCTGACGGCATAAGGTCCGGCGTGAACTGGATGCGGTTTGCGTCGAGCCCCAGAACCGTGCCGAGCGTGGTTACCAGCTTGGTCTTGGCAAGACCGGGAACGCCGACCAGCAGTGCATGGCCGCCGGAAAGGATAGCGAGAAGTGTATTCTCAACCACGGTCTCCTGCCCGAAAATGACCTTGGAGACTTCGCTCCTGATGGCCGCAATATCGGACAGCGCTTTTTCGGCAGCAGCGATGATCGCTTTTTCGTCGAGGGTTTCGCTGGTGTTCATCATGCCCATATCGCTCTCCTCAAAACCAAAGCCGCTGTCACGTCTTAACAAACCTACTACCGCTTACAGGACGGATTTCGTGCTGCCTATAGCTTATTGTCATCCTGCCCGCTGACAAGCAGCCTTGGAATGACTATCTCGTTACTCATGCCGATACTCTCAATAATGGACAAAGCAGGGCTCGAATATGGCGGTTGAGACGATAAATTCCGCACCGGATGCCGCAGGGCTTGCAGCCCTGATTTCGCGCGCTGCCGACCAGACGGGCGAAAAGGTGCGCGGTCCTGCACCCGTCGAACGCTGGAACCCTGAGTTCTGTGGCGATCTGGATATGGAAATCCGCGCCGATGGCACATGGTTCTACATGGGAACGCCGATTGGCCGCGCGCCGCTGGTGCGGCTGTTTTCCACTGTTTTGCGCAAGGATGAAGACGGCAGGACCTATCTCGTAACACCTGTGGAAAAGGTCGGCATCCGCGTGGTCGATGCGCCGTTTATCGCGGTGGAGATGAATGTGGGCGAAAAAGATGGTGCGCCGCTGCTCACCTTCCGTACCAATGTGGGCGATGTGGTGGAAGTGGGGCCTGAGCATTCACTACGCTTCGAAATCAGTGGTGAAAACAGCGAGTTGAAGCCCTACCTTCTCGTGCGCGGTCGGCTGGAGGCTCTGGTGTCGCGCGCCGTCATGTATGATCTGGTAGAACTGGGCGAAGTGGTTGAAATCGAAGGCAAAGAGATGTTTGCCGTGCGATCTGGCGGGCAGGTGTTTGCCATCATGCCAGCAGCTGAATTAAGTGAATTGTCGAAATGATATTATCCGCCTGGCAGACCTTTCAATGTTCCTCATTCCTGTGCTTATCACAGGAATCCAGTTGCTGCGCGTCTGCGCAGCGTGGAGAGGCTTTCAGCCCAGGACTGGGCTGGCTAGATTCCTGTGACGAGCACAGGAATGAGGACCATTCCGGTGGTTTTGCCTACCATGGATGATCTCTCATTTTTCTCAGCCGCCAATTTCCGGCATCGTGTTCTTTCGGAAGGTGAGGGCGTGGCCGAGCGGGAGGACGGTGACAATGGCGATCATGTTCTCAACCCGGGTATACGATTAGCGGGTGAGGGTATTCGACTGAAGGATGCCGCGGTGCTGGTGCCGGTGGTGGATTATGGCGATGAAGCACGGGTCATTTTCACCCAGCGCACGGCGACACTTCGCAAGCATTCCGGCCAGATTTCCTTTCCCGGTGGCGGCATAGACAAGGAAGATCGCTCACCGGAAGATGCTGCTCTTCGCGAAACGGAAGAGGAAATCGGCGTGTCGCGCTCCTTTGTCGAGACCGTCGGGCGGTTGCCGGATTATATTTCCGGCACGGGTTTTCGCATCAAGCCGGTGCTGTCAGTGGTCAAGCCGGGCTTTGATCTGACCCTCAACCCGACAGAAGTGGACGAGGTTTTCGAGGTGCCGCTTTCGTTTCTGATGAACCCTGACAATCACAAGCGCGGCAGCCGCATCTTTCAGGGGAGGGAGCGGTTTTTCTACGAAATGCCCTATGGCGAACGCTATATCTGGGGCATTACGGCGGGCATCGTGCGCAGCATCTACGAAAGGTTTTATTCATGAGCAACATTGCCGGGCAGGACTGGTTTTCCAAACCGTCGCTACAGCGGATACTGGCGCTTTTGAATGCCGATGGTGGCGAAGCGCGGATCGTGGGTGGAGCCGTGCGCAATGCTTTAATGGGCATGCCTGTGGGCGACATCGACATCGCCACGACGTTGCCGCCACAGGACGTGGTCGAGCGCGCCAAACAAGCTGGAATCAAGGCCGTCCCGACCGGTTTCGAGCACGGCACCGTAACGCTGGTGCTGGATGGTGAAGGCTTCGAAGTCACCACCTTGCGCCAAGACGTGGAGACGAATGGTCGCCACGCGCAGGTGGTTTTCGGCACGGACTGGCAGGAAGATGCGGAGCGCCGTGACCTGACGATCAATGCGCTTTACGCGGATGCCTCGGGTGAGGTGATCGACCTCATTGGCGGTTTGCCTGATATCGAAAAGCGCAACGTCCGCTTCATTGGCGATGCCGATACCCGCATCGCCGAGGATTATCTGCGCGTTCTGCGCTTCTTCCGCTTTTTTGCCCATTACGGGTTTGGTCGCCCGGATGCCGATGGTCTGCGGGCCAGCGCGCGCGCCAAGGACAAGCTCTCCACGCTGTCGGCTGAGCGCGTCTGGAGCGAAATGAAAAAGCTGCTGTCTGCAACAGACCCTTCACGGGCGCTGTTGTGGATGCGGCAATCCGGCGTACTGGCGCAGGTGCTGCCGGAGACCGAGAAGTGGGGCATCGATGCCATCCACGGTCTCGTGGCAGCCGAACAGGCCCTTGGATGGGAGCCGGACGCGTTGATGCGTCTTGCCTCGATTGTGCCGCCTGACGAAGAGCGCGTTGCTGCAATGACGGCACGGCTTCGTATGTCGAATGCAGAAGCCAAATGTCTTAAGCAATGGGCTTCTGCGCCCGTGATTGATCCTGCTATAACCGACGCAGCCTTTGACCGACTGCTTTACCGGCAGGGCGTCGAAGGCGTGATTTTGCGTCTGAAGCTATCGTTGGCGGCTGCGCGAGCGGATGTCTCTGCCGGTGAAGTGGCTATGCAGAAGATCGCGAGATTTTCGACGCTCTTAGACCGCGCGCAGAAATTTGAGCGTCCGAGTTTCCCTTTGACAGGCGCGGACGTTTTGGCAGCTGGTGTTTCGCCTGGGCCGAAAGTGGGAGAGATTTTGAGCGAGCTTGAAGAAAAGTGGATCGAATTCAACTTCTCACTCGACCGGGCAGCACTTACCGCCCGGCTTGAAACCGTCATTAGCAATCACGCCTGATAAGCCTTCTCATCCGGAATGCGGATATTGATGTTTTCGTAAATGACCGTTTTGCAATGTGATCTGCGCGCGCGGGGCATTCACAACAGGGCATCAGCGTTTTCACAGTCAAGCAGTTTGATGATATGCTTCCCTATATGAAGGGTTGAGCCGAACCTCTCGATTGAAAGGTTCTGCCCTTCTCCTCAACAATGGATGCGGGAGATGTTTCGTCAGACTGTCTCTGGCAGCGCCCAGCAGTGGAACACGGATGATGTCGCGGCGGCCGGTGTTCGGGTCAGTTTGACCCTGTCGTCATTGGCGGCGGCCTCATTGGCAAGCTTGCGCTTGACCTGTTCGGCATAAAAGGAAAGTGGAAGTTCCCTGTCGCCGACGGCCCGCATTTCGGATGCCAGGCGGTTGATCAGTTCGGGGGTGGGCAAGGCCTGAGATTGGTTTCTGCCGAGGTCAGAAATGGGCATGCTGTTCGAAGTAATCATGATGATATCTCCTCCAGTCCATCTACAACTTGGAGGCTATCACCGTGTCTGTGTTTTCATAAGAGCTAATTTTCTAAATCCGGCCCGAAACCGTTAACAAATGTGAAATTTTTCGTGATCTCTTAGGGCCAGCGTACCACAGGCGGAAGCGATGATAGAATCGAGTCCACATTGCCGCCCGTCTTCAGACCGAAAATCGTGCCTCGGTCGTAAAGAAGGTTGAACTCCACATAGCGGCCACGGCGAATCAGCTGCTCGTCGCGGTCCTCTTCCGTCCAGGGCTGGTTGAAATTGCCCCGCACGATTTTCGGATAGGCTAGGTTGAAAGCACGCCCCACATCCTGCACGAAAGCGAAATTGGCGTTCCAGTCGCCTTTCTCCTCATCCGGATGCAGCCAGTCAAAGAAGATGCCGCCGATGCCGCGCGGTTCATTGCGGTGTTTGAGATGGAAATACTCGTCGCACCATTGCTTGTAGCGCGGGTAATCCGCCACGGCGTGCCTGTTGCAGGTGATTTCGAAGACGCGGTGGAAGATGAGGCTGTCATTGTCGTCCTGCGTGCGGCGTCGGTCGAGAACCGGCGTTAGATCGGCTCCGCCTCCGAACCAGTGGCTGGAGGTGACGACCATACGGGTGTTCATGTGCACGGCTGGAACGTTCGGATTGACGGGGTGCGCGATCAGCGAAATGCCGGAGGCCCAGAAGCGCGGGTCTTCTTCCGCACCGGGTATCTGTCCGCGAAACTCCGGCGAGAATTCACCATGGACAGTGGAGGTGTGGACGCCGACTTTTTCGAAGACACGGCCCTCCATCATCGACATCTTGCCGCCACCGCCTTCGCCATTGTCGCGCTGCCATTCTTTCTGAACGAAACGGCCTGGCTCCTGATCGGCCAGCGGGCCTTCCAGCTCATCCTCGATGGTTTCGAAGGAGGCGACGATGGTATCGCGAAGGCTTTCGAACCATGCCTTGGCCAGCGCCTTCTTGTCCTCGATGTCGTCGGGCAAGCCTTTCGGCAAAACGGGCCGTTCCATATCCGATGTCCTTCAAGTCGAATCGTTGAGTCCAGCCCGGTTTATCAGCCACGCGGCATAGACACAAATTCGACTCGCCAAGCGCCGGGTCTCACACTATCTTTTGAAAAGAGAGGTGAGTGTCATGACGAAATTTACCGGACCGCCACCCCTGGCTGGCCTCAAACGCAGGCTCGACGCCCACCGGCAGGACGAGGCCGCTGGCGGACGCAAAAACAACAAGCAGGGCATGTTCGTGCGCCAGACCTTCTGTCTGACGCGGGGCGAGGCGCGTGCCAAAGCCAAGGAATGGTTCGACGAGTTTCCCAAGGCGGCCTACTGGACCGAAGTGGAAAGCTGGCGAACGCTTGAAGGCGACCGCATAGAGTTCACCATGCGCCGCCTGCCATCTGCCGACTGATGTTACGACCGGTTGTCTGCGGCGCGCAGGCGGCTTTCTCCCAGTACGCCACCCTGATCGAGAATAGGGTGGGCGACGGAGACGATGAGGGCGTTGATGCGCTTGAGGTCACGCAACATATCCAGATGTAGCGAGCTGGTTTGCAGGCTCTGCATCAGGCCATCCCGCAGCCGTTCCAGATGGCGGCCTGATGATTGCTTTTCCAGCCGCCTGATATCGATCTTGATTTCCATCAGACGGCGGGCGAGGTCGAAATCACCTGTTACGAAAATGCTCTGTGCAGCGCGCAGGTTTTCGATGGTCATATCGAACAGCGTTTTCAGTTCGTCATATCCCTCATCGGAAAATTTGAAGCCGTTGACGATCTTCTTGCGGATTTGTTCGGCCAGCCCTTTTTCAACGATATCACCGATATGCTCGAGGTTGATGGCGTAATCGATGATGGTGATGGAGCGGCGGGCATCGTGCTCGTCCAGTCCTTTGCGACCCAGCTGGGAGAGGTAAATCTTCACATCCTGCTGGCGCGTATCGACCTTCTTTTCGAGCGCTATGATTTCGGCAAGCGGGGCGAGATCATTGTGCTTGAAGGCATTTTCGGCACGGATCAGCATCCGCTCGATGGTGTCACCGACCACGAGAACTTCGCGCGTAGCATTGGCGAGCGCCACAACGGGAGTGTCGAGCGCATCGGCATCGAGAAAATGCGGACCTTCATCTGTCTGCGGGTCATCCGGCACCATCTTTGCCATCATGTCCGAGATCAGACCGGAGAAGGGCCATGCGATGGTGGCGAGCGCCAGATTGAAGATCAGATGCGCATCCACCGGCAGCATGGCCTGCGCCAGCGGAAGTTTCTGGAGCAACTCCGCCCCATAACCCGCCAACGGCAGGGCGATGGCGCAGCCTGCGGCCCGCACCACGAGATTGCCGATGGTGATGCGGCGCGCCGATGCCGGTGCAGACAGCGTGGCAACGACGGGCGGGATCGCACCGCCGAGGTTTGCGCCCAGAATGAGGACGATGATGAGCCCGGTGGACAGGATGTCGGCGGATGCAAGCGACAGAATGAGGACCACGACGGCAAGGCTGGAGGATGAAACGAAGGCCAAAGCCGCCGACAGCAGAAGTGCGACGGGCCACGCATCATCCAGCATGCCGATGAAGGCACCCAGCGCGGGGGAATCACGCATCGGTTCGGTCGCCGCGCTCAGCAGATGGAGTGACAACAGCATCAGGCCAACGCCGACCAATGCGGTGCCGCTGCCCTGACGCGCGCTGGAGGCGCCTTTGCGTACGATCAGACCTGTCAGGATCAGCATCGGAGACAGCCAGGCCACGCCGGTCGCAAAAATCCAGGCGGTGACGGCGGTGCCGATATTGGCGCCCAGCAGCACGACTTGCGCCATGCGCGGGCGGATGAGGTCACGCTCGGCGAAGGACGCCACCGTTAGTGCGGTGGCGGTCGAACTTTGCAGGGCGATGGTGGCGAGGAAGCCTGACAGCAGCGAACGCAGCGCGCTTTTGGTGCCCGTCGCCAACACTGTTCTGAGCTTGACGCCGAAAGCGCGGGTCACGCCGTCTTTCACTTGCGCGAGGCCGAACAACAGCAGGGCGACAGCGCCCAACAGATTGACGATAATGATGGTGGATTGCATGCTTGGTCGCCCTCCTTCCGTCAGTATTCTTATTGTGAACGCATGGCCTTGCCCGAAACCGATGGCGCGTTCGGACGACGGTATGCGCAAAACGTTTCGGAAGGCGGAATCTTTAGTTGGCTAATAAACATAGGCCCGAAATACGCCACCGTACAGGGCTGATTACGACATTTTGAAGTGAAATGGCGCTTACGCCCACGCCGTCTGGCGCAAGGCTTCTCCTGATATCATCGCCGCCGACATGGCGACATTGATGGAGCGCTGGCCTTCGACCATGGGAATGATCAGTCGTTCGTCGGCCTTGTCGTGCACATGGTCCGGCACGCCAGCACTTTCGCGTCCGAACAGCAGGATATCGTCGGGGCGATAGGCAATATCGACATAGGGCAGGGCGGCTTTGGTGGAGGCCAGCAGCAGGCGTCTGCCGGTCGTGGCGCGCCATTCCTCGAAGTGCTCCCAGTTGACGTGGCGGGTGAGCGATGCGCTGGAAATATAGTCCATGCCTGCGCGTTTCAGGTTGCGGTCTGAGATGTCGAAGCCCGCCGGTTCGATGATATCGACGCTCAGGCCCAGACACGCCGCTAACCGCAATATGGTGCCAGTATTGCCGGGAATGTCCGGTTGATAGAGAGCAATCCTGAGGTCGGGCATGTGTCTTCTCTTTCGCGTGGCAGTGTGCCCGGACTTATCACGACGGGGAATGTAGAAACAAGCAAGCCGCACAACCGGCGTTGTTGTCACGCAGACACACGCGCGTGTTACGGCCAGTTTTGCTACTTTCGAGACGGTTTGGTGCTGGTCAATGCATATTTTTTGAGCTACAAGGGCGCATCTTCAACACCAGCCACGGAGGTTCAGATGAATAAGATTGTTCAATATCGCCTCTCGGCCATTGTATCGCCTTTACAGGCTTAGGTGTTTCCAGCGGTTTATCCGCATTTCCTGCTTCAAGTATCGTCATGTGGCTGTTGCGGCCATATTCCATTTTCTTCCCGTGCTGGCTCTGGGAGCTTTTTTGCTCCGCGCCGTTTTTTCGGGATATTTCTGTCCGGAGCTAGGCCATGTTCGGCTGGTTTGAAAAACGTCTCGATCCCTTTCCCGGAGCCACGCCCGTCGTGCCGCCCAACCGGCTGTTGCCGTTCATGTGGCATTACGTCAAACCCGCCGCGCCCTGGCTGCTTCTTCTGGGCCTGATGTCCATGGGCATCGCGGTGGCGGAAGTAATGCTCTATCAGTTCCTCGGAAACATCGTGGACTGGCTGGCAACGGCCAACCGCGAAACCTTCCTTCAGGACGAGGGCTGGCATCTCGCTGTCATGGGTGGCCTCGTGCTGGTGGCCCTGCCGTTGATGGGCACCATCCACACTATGACGATGCACCAGACGCTGGCGGGAAACTTCGGCATGATTGCCCGTTGGCACATGCACCGCTTTCTGCTGCGCCATTCCATGACCTTCTTCGCCAATGAGTTCGCAGGCCGTGTTTCGACCAAGGTCATGCAGACGGCGCTGTCCATTCGCGAAGTGGCGCTAAAGGTCATCGACGTTTTCGTCTATGCCATCAGCTTCGTTGGTTCGATGCTGTTCATGGTGGCGGCTGCAGACTGGCGCTTGGCTTTGCCACTTCTCTTCTGGCTGTGCGCCTATATCTCGATACTGACCTATTTTGTGCCGAAACTCGGTCGCCTCGCCAGCGAGCAGGCCGATGCGCGGTCTCTCATGACGGGCCGCATCGTGGACAGCTACACCAACATCGCCACCATCAAGCTGTTTTCCCATGCGGGTCGTGAGGAAATCTATGCGCGTGAAGGAATGAGCGTGTTTCTGGACACCGTCCACCGGCAGATGCGCCGCATCTCCGCCTTCAACATCAGCATCGATATCAACAATGCGCTGGTGATGTTTTCGACTGCTACGCTCGGCCTTTATTTCTGGATGATGGGCTCGGTCTCGGTCGGTTCCGTGGCGGTTGCCATCGGCCTCTCCATGCGTGTCAACGGCATGTCGCAATGGATCATGTGGGAAGTCACGTCGCTGTTTGAAAATATCGGCACGGTCTACGATGGTATGAGCATGATGTCCAAGCCGCACGATATCGTCGATGCTGCGAACGCACCCGGACTTTCGGCGCACAAAGGCGAAATCCGCTTCGAGGACATCCGTTTCCACTACGGCAAGAACAAGGGCGTCATCGAAGGCCTCTCGCTCGATATCAAGCCCGGTGAAAAGGTAGGCCTCGTCGGTCGTTCCGGTGCTGGCAAGACGACGCTGATGAACCTGTTGCTGCGCTTCTACGATCTGGAATCGGGCAAAATCCTCATCGACGGGCAGGATATTTCCACGGTTTCGCAGGATAGCTTGCGGTCGCTGATCGGCGTCGTCACGCAGGATACGTCGCTGCTGCACCGGACCATTCGCGAAAACATCGCCTATGGCCATCCGGGCGCATCCGACGAGGAGATTATCGCAGCGGCCAAGCGCGCCAATGCGTGGGACTTCATCGAAACGCTTGTCGACATGCACGGCCGCCAGGGGCTGGATGCGCAGGTGGGCGAACGCGGCGTCAAGCTTTCCGGCGGCCAGCGCCAGCGCATCGCCATCGCCCGTGTCTTCCTGAAAAACGCGCCGATCCTCATTCTCGACGAGGCGACCTCGGCGCTGGATTCGGAGGTGGAAGCCGCCATTCAGGAGAACCTGTTTGCGCTTATGGAAGGCAAAACCGTCATCGCCATCGCCCACCGTCTCTCGACGCTGACGGAAATGGACCGCCTGATCATTCTCGATAAGGGCAAGATCGTCGAGGCTGGCACGCATGGGGAGTTGGTGGAACACGGCGGTATCTACGCCGATCTGTGGCTGCGCCAGTCCGGTGGATTCATTGCGGAGGAAGAACCGGATATGAAGGTGGCGGGGGAGTAGGACCCCCGCCGTCATGCCGGCCTTGAGCCGGTATCCAGCAGCGCCGCGTCGGCGGCGCAAGAGAGTCTTCTGACCTGACGGACGTCAGGTCACTGGACCCCGGCCAAGGCCGGGGTGACGGAAGTCGAGGGATGATTACCAAAATATAATCTCCCCACAGCTTTGCCCGTGGCCGAATTCCACCTATACAAAATCAATGATCATCACCCGTATTTTTGGCTATTTCGAAAACTGGATCAAGCCCTTCGCCCGCAAGGACGATCTGCGTCCGCCCGAAGATACCTTTGCTTTTATCTGGTTTTATCTCAGGCAAGCCAAAACGCCGTTCTTTGCCATGCTGGTTCTGGGTGGGCTGACGGCGGCTATCGAGGCGGCGTTGTTCTGGTTTGTCGGGCGGCTGGTGGATATTTTGTCCACTGTCAAGCCGGGTGCGGGATGGACAGGGCTGATTGCCGATCATGGCTATGAGCTGATCGGCATGCTGGTTCTGATTGCGGTTGTACGCTTCGTCGTCACCATGGTCACGGCGCTGGTGGATCAACAGATCATCACGCCCGGCTTTTATAATCTCGTGCGTTGGCAATCCTATATGCATGTGGCGCGCCAATCGCTGAGCTTTTTCCAAAATGATTTTTCCGGTCGCATCGTGACCAAAGTCTGGTCCGGCGGGCAGGCAGCGGGCGACCTCGTCACATCGCTGATGGAAAGCGTCTGGTTCGTCGGTATTTACTCTGTGTCGATGCTGTTTTTGATTGGCGGGCTGGATTGGCGTCTGGCCGTGGTGGTGGTGGTCTGGGTCGGTATCTTCTCGATGCTGGCGCGCTATTTCGTGCCGCGCATTCGCAGGCATTCGCGCGAAACGGCGGAGGCCGCATCCATGCTGTCTGGCCGCATGGTGGATGCCTACGGCAATATCCAGACGCTGCGGCTGTTTGGCCGTGACGACGCAAACGACCGCTACATGCGTGATGGTTTCGATATCTTCCAGTCGAAGACCATGATGTTCACGCGTTTCATCACCGGCGTAAGAGCCTCCATGGCGCTGCTGTCCGGCATCATGATCACGTCGATGGCAGCGCTCTGTATCGATCTGTGGCTGTCGGGTCGCATCAGTTCCGGTGCAGTCGCGTTTACGCTGGCGCTTGTGCTGCGTCTCAACTTCCTGCTGGGCCGGTTGATGACGCAGTTCAACGGGATCATGCGCAATTTCGGCACCGTACAAAATGCCGCCGAGTTGATTTCTCAGCCGATCGATTTGGTGGACGTGCCGGGTGCACCGGCATTGGTCGTATCCAAACCCGGTATTCGCTATGACAATGTCAGTTTTCATTACGGACGCAGCAAGGGCGTTATCGACAACCTGAACCTCGATATCGCGCCTGGCGAAAAGGTAGGTATCGTGGGCCGTTCAGGGGCGGGCAAGTCCACACTCGTCAATCTGCTGCTGCGTTTCTACGACGTCGAGAAGGGGCGCATTCTGATCGACGGGCAGGATATCGCCAAGGTCAGTCAGGAAACGTTGCGCGCGCATATCGGTATGGTCACGCAGGACACCTCACTGCTGCACCGCTCCATTCGCGATAACATCATGTTCGGGCGCATGGATGCCGATGAGGAGCAGTTGCTGGCGGCTATCCGACGCGCCAAGGCTGATGACTTCATCGAACGTCTGGAAGACCAGCGAGGCCGCAAGGGGCTGGACGCGCATGTCGGCGAGCGGGGGGTGAAACTGTCCGGCGGTCAGCGCCAGCGCATTGCGATCGCCAGAGTCATGCTGAAGGACGCGCCGATTCTGGTGCTGGACGAAGCGACATCGGCGCTTGATTCCGAGGTCGAAGCGGCCATTCAGAGTAATCTGGATGAGTTGATGCGCGGCAAGACCGTGCTGGCCATTGCCCACCGCCTTTCCACGATTGCTGCGCTGGACCGGTTGATCATCATGGATGCCGGGCGCATCGTAGAGCAGGGCACCCATACGCAGCTGGTTGAAAGCGGCGGGCTTTATTCCGAGCTATGGACGCGTCAGTCCGGCGGGTTTCTCTCGCCAGACGAGGCGGCGGCGTCTGTTTAAGGCGAAACGATCGCGAAATCGGCTATCAGCCCATAATGGTTGGAGCCGAGATTGTCCGGCAGGCGCTCCAGTTTCATCAAGGTTGCCGGTTTCCGGGCGAATATATGATCGATGGCGATGCCGAATTGCCCGGCTTCGATGGGCCATGTGGCAGGTTCCCACGGCGCTTTCTTCAGATCGGTTGACAGCAGAAAATCCTCCATATCCGGTGCGATGCTGGCGGAATTGAAGTCACCGCCGAGGATGAGCGGTCCTGTGATGGAGGAGATCGCAGAGCGGATGCGGTTCAACTCGTTGCGGTGATACTCATCGAAATAGGGTTTTGCCAGATGGGCCGCGGCAAGCGTGAGCTTGATGCCGTCGAGGTCAACTGTTGCCATGCCGAAGCGCTCCCGGCTGACATAACTCAATGTGCCGATGCGGGCATTCTCAAGCGGACGTTTCGACAGTATCAGCAGATCGCAGGACTGCGTGCCTTGCCCGCAGCCAATCCGGTACGGGTAGGTTTGGCTGAGACGAGGCAAAACGCTCGTCAGTGCTGCGGCTTCCATCACGTAAGCGACATCGGCATTCGATGCCGTAATCATATCGGCAATTGATTCGGCATTCGCCGCGTTTTCCATCAACACGTTGAAGGATAAAAGCCTGAAGGCTTTCGCACCTTCTGGTGCATAGGCTTGCGTCACGAATTCCTGGTGCATGTACAGCGCATGGGCGCTCAGCATGAACGCCCATGCCAAGAGCACGATGAAGATGCGGGAGCGCAGAACGAGGAGGCACAATGTTGCGCCGACAGCCGCCAGAACCGCGATGTGAAGCTGGAAACTGTTGACGAAGGCGAGCAGCCAGAAATCCACGAGATAACGGATACTTATCACGCTCAGCGCAAGTGTGATCGCAGACGCGGCAATGCAGGTGAGCCTAGCTTTCACATCAAAACCTCGTTTACGGGCTCTCCCTGATTCTGATTATCATGCGGCAATTGCCCGCACAATGTTGCAGGATGGACAGCAGCATTGGAAAAGCGGAGAAAAATGGACAGCGAAGGCAGAATTACGGCAGCTTTGTGTGCTTTCCTCTTGCCAAGGTCCGCCATATTTTGCGATCAAGCAGTATAGGCGCGATTTATCGTCGCGCACTGACCAGGACACGGGGGATCGAGTTTGTCCTGGATCAAAACAGAGCTGGAGGACTCATGCGACTTTCAACGAAATCAGCGCAGAGGATGGTGTAGCAGTGAGTGAGCACGTAAATGATCATGACGCTGCGGGTGAGCCCACCCGTCGCGATTTTCTTTATCTGGTGACGGGTATGGCCGGTGTCGTTGGCGCCGGTGCTGCCGTTTGGCCTTTCATCGACCAGATGCGCCCCGATGCGTCCACCCTGGCGCTGGCATCCATCGAAGTGAATGTGGCAAGCGTCGAGCCGGGCATGTCGCTTACCGTGAAATGGCGCGGCAAGCCGATCTTCATCCGCAACCGCACGCCAAAAGAACTTGAGGAAGCCAATGCCGTTCAATTGGCCGATCTGAAAGACCCGGTTGCACGCAACGCCAATCTCGATGCCGCAGCCCAGGCAACCGACATCGACCGTTCAGCCGGCCAGGGCAAGGAAAACTGGATCGTCATGATCGGTTCATGCACGCATCTGGGTTGTGTTCCGCTGGGTCAGGCCGGCGATTTTGGCGGGTGGTTCTGTCCCTGCCATGGCTCGCACTACGATACGGCGGGCCGCATTCGCAAAGGTCCAGCGCCGGAAAACCTGCATATTCCGACCTTCGCATTCACATCCGATACCGTGATCAGAATCGGATAAGGGGACATTTGAAATGAGTGGTCATTCCAGTTACCAGCCCTCGACCGGTATCGAAAGATGGGTCGATTCTCGCTTGCCCTTGCCACGTATGGTCTATGACAGCTTCATAGCCTATCCGGTACCGCGCAACCTGAACTATGCCTACACCTTCGGCGCCATGCTTGCCGTCATGTTGATCGTACAGATCCTGACCGGCGTCGTTTTGGCCATGCACTACGCCGCCGAAACATCGGTTGCGTTCATTTCGGTCGAGAAGATCATGCGTGACGTCAACCACGGTTGGCTGTTGCGCTATATGCATGCCAATGGTGCGTCGTTCTTCTTCATTGCCGTTTACCTGCACATTGCCCGCGGCCTCTATTACGGCTCGTACAAGGCACCTCGCGAAATCCTCTGGATTCTCGGCTGCGTCATCTTCCTTCTGATGATGGCAACAGGCTTCATGGGTTACGTTCTGCCTTGGGGTCAGATGTCGTTCTGGGGTGCAACGGTTATCACTGGTTTCTTCACGGCGTTTCCGGGCGTGGGTGAGTGGATCCAGCAGTTCCTGCTCGGTGGCTTTGCCGTCGATCAGCCGACGCTGAACCGCTTCTTTGCGCTTCACTACCTGCTGCCCTTCATGATCGTGGGTGTCGTTATCCTCCACATCTGGGCGCTGCATGTCACCGGCCAGACCAACCCGACGGGCGTTGAAGTGAAGACGAAGACGGACACGGTTCCGTTCACGCCTTACGCAACATTGAAAGATGCGCTCGGCATCTCCGTCTTCCTGCTCGTCTATGCCTACTTCGTCTTTTACATGCCCAACTTCCTCGGCCACCCAGATAACTACATCATGGCCGACGCGTTGAAGACACCGGCGCATATCGTGCCGGAATGGTACTTCCTGCCGTTTTACGCCATGCTGCGCGCCATTACCTTTAATATCGGCCCGATCGATTCCAAGCTCGGTGGCGTTCTGGTGATGTTCGGTGCCATCGTGGTGCTGTTCTTCCTGCCATGGCTGGATACATCAAAGGTTCGTTCGGCGGTCTATCGTCCTTGGTATAAGCTGTTTTTCTGGATTTTCGTGGCTGACTGCATCCTGCTCGGCTGGCTGGGTTCACGGCAGCCTTCGGACCTCTACACGCAGATGGCTCTGTTCGGCACGATTTACTACTTCGGCTTCTTCCTCATCATCATGCCGCTTCTCGGCCTGTTTGAGACGCCAAGGCGTATCCCGAATTCGATTACCGAGGCTGTTCTGGAAAAGAATGGCAAGACCGCCGCCGCCCCTGCGGCGGCTGTGAAAATATGAGCGCGAGAGGGACGATTACAATGAAAAAGCTTGTAACGAGCATCGCGCTTATCGCTGTCATGGGTGGTTTTTCCTCTGCGGTTCAAGCCGCAGAAGAAAGCCATGATCTCAAGACACAGGCGGAACACGCGATTGCGGGCGGGCATTTCCCCATCCTCAAGCCGCATGAAGAAAAATGGTCCTTTGCGGGTCCGTTCGGAAAGTATGACAAGGCGCAGCTCCAGCGCGGACTGAAGGTCTACAAGGAAGTCTGTTCCGCCTGCCACTCCATGAGTCTGGTGTCTTTCCGTACACTGGAGGACATGGGGTACTCGGAAGATCAGGTCAAAGCTTTCGCTGCGGAATATGAAGTGCAGGACGGCCCGAACGCCGATGGCGAGATGTTCACCCGCAAGGCTGTTCCGTCCGACCACTTCCCGTCGCCCTATCCAAACCATGAGGCAGCAGCTGCAGCCAATGGCGGCGCTGCACCTCCGGATATGTCGCTTCTTGCGAAAGCCCGTGGCGTCGAGCGCGGCTTCCCGCAGTTCCTCATCGATATGATTCCGGTTGTAGGTGGGTATCAGGAAGGCGGGCCGGATTATATTCACGCTCTCCTCAATGGTTACCAGAATGCGCCGGAAGGTATCGAGGTGGCCGAGGGTACGCACTTCAATCCGTACTTTGCCAGCGCGTCTGCGCTCAAGATGGCGCCGCCCATCAGCGCCGATCAGGTGACATATGATGACGGTTCGCCGCAGACTGTGGAGCAATATTCGCATGACGTGGCAGCCTTCCTCATGTGGGCGGCAGAGCCGCACCTGGAAGAGCGCAAGCGCACAGGCTTTATGGTCATCGTGTTCCTGCTGATCTTTACAGCACTGATCTATCTGACCAAGAAGTCCGTATATTCCAGAAAAGAACACTAAACTCCGTCATTATTGCTTCAAGCATCAGCCCTCGCGGTTCATCCGGGAGGGCTTTTTCGTTTCTGCGATATGGCAGTGGAAAGTGGACGGTATTATCGCTGGATCAGATGTTCGGTATTTTCTATTGGTCCGACGCGTGCGAATTGCTAAGGTCTCACCACATCAGATCCATCCAGAAACCATCGGAAATTCAATGACCGTTATTGCCTCGGAGCTTGCTGCTGCCATTCGTTCTATCGAGGACTATCCCAAGCCTGGGATCATCTTCCGTGACATCACGACGCTTCTGGGCAATCCCCGCGCGTTTCGCCGCGCCGTTGACGAGTTGGTGCAGCCCTATGCGGGAACGAAAATCGACAAGATCGCGGGCATGGAAGCGCGTGGCTTTATTCTGGGTGGTGCTGTCGCGCATCAGCTTTCCGCCGGCTTCGTGCCGATCCGCAAAAAGGGCAAGCTGCCCCACACCACCGTGCGCGTGGCCTACAGCCTGGAATATGGCGTCGACGAGATGGAAATGCACGTGGATGCCGTGCAGCCGGGCGAAAAGGTCATTCTCGTTGACGATCTGATTGCGACTGGCGGAACTGCGGAAGGTGCCGTCAAGCTTCTGCGCCAGATGGGTGCCGAAATCGTGTCGGCCTGCTTCGTCATCGATCTGCCTGATCTGGGTGGTCGCAAGAAACTGGAAGCGCTGGGTGTGGAAGTGCGCACCCTGGTGGAGTTTTCAGGGCACTGAGCCCTGCTTTTCAACGCACATAAAGACATCGAGCCCAGCCCGGTCTTCAGCCGTGCGCTCTTTTGTTTGCGACGATCGGAGAATCTATGAAAAGTCTGAAACATTTGAAAACGTTGATCTTCCGATCGCTGTCTTATTACGTGTCTCGCCCGCAGCCATGGGCCGATCCGTCTTTGAAAGGCCGCAAGGTCGTCGTGGTCGGTTCGGCACCGAATTCATCCATGCCCCTCGGTTTTGATCGCTCTTACGTGACCATATCCATCAACGCCTCGCAGACTGTCGCGAAAAAATGGGGCGTAGAGAAGCCGGATATGACGTTGATGATGTTCAACCAGATCGAGGGCACCAACACCAATGCGAAAGAGGTCCGCCGTGTGCTGAATGGCGAGAGAACCGGAACGCTTTACGTGTTGCTGTGGCAGCATAGCGTGAGGCGATTGAAAGCCGGGCTTGGCCGCTTCGACTACATGTATGATGATGTACGCGTCGCGGACCGCAATCGCCGGGTTGCGCTTGTCTACGCCATGACGGGCAAGATGAACTTTGAAATCGATCCCCAGACGAAATTTTCGAATGGTGTGATCGGCGTTATGCTGGCGCTTCAGAGCGGAGCGGAGGCCGTGGTCATTGCCGGAATCAATCCCACCTCCACAGGTCACATTTATAATACCGAGAACCTGCGTAGAAACCACAGCGGTCCAGATCTGGATGCTTTGAAGGGCATGCAGAAAAAAGGTCTGCCGGTCTACACCGCTGATCCCGAAGTTGCCGAAGCGACCGGGCTTCCGATCTGGACTGGCGGTCGCTAAACGGCGTCCCGAACCGCAACGCAGCAACTCTGCGCTATTCGAATTCGAGGACGCTGCTCTCGAAGGTTACAACCGTTTCACCCTTTTGGTTGATGCCCTCATTGAGGGTCGTGTTCATGAAGGTGCCCGGACGCGACGCGAGGGGGCGCGAGGCGATCATAGTGCTGAAATACGTCACATCGTCGCCCGCATAGACCGGACGATGCCATGTCATATTGCGGAAGCCGGGGGAGGGGCCGAGCTTTGGCGGCTGGATTCCGTCAGATATCAGGCGTCCGGCTTCCCGCTCCCAATAGGCAAGAAAGCACTTCATCCAGGATGCACTGGTCTGCCAGCCGGAGGCACAGAGCCCTTCGAAAACCGAGTTTCGAGCCGCTTCAGCATCGAGATGAAACGGCTGCGGATCAAATTTTTTCGCGTAACGAATGATGGATTCGGCGGAGAAATGGACCGTGCCAAGTTCGAGTTTGATGTCGCTGGGATAAAGATCGATGAACTTCATGATACCGCACCGTTCATCGACGTTGCCAGCATGGCGTTCAGTTGCGCCACGCAGACCGTCTCGCCGTGCTGATTTTGCAGTTCGTGGCGCAGCTTGATGACACCCAGGCCGGGGCGCGATTTTGATACGCGTTGCTCGAGCACTGTCGATGTACCGCTCAGCGTATCGCCTGCAAGCACGGGCCTTTTCCACTCGACGTAATCGACACCCAGACCAGCCTGAGACGGAGAATGGCTGATATAGCTGTCTACGGTCATGCGCATCAGCATGCCGCATGTGTGCCAGCCGGAGGCTGCAAGGCCACCCAGAATACTCGCTTTGCCAGCGTCTTCGGACAGGTGCATGGGCTGCGGATCGAATTCGGATGCGAATTCGATGATTTCCTCCGCGGTCACTGTCTTGGGCCCAAGCGGAAAACGCCGTCCGACCGTAAAATCCTGAAAACTATATTGCACCGGCGAACTCCTCCTTCGCTGACGTATGGACGAAGCGTATCGTAACCCTGCCGTTTACGTAAAGGTAAAATTATTGATGGCGAGACGAATATACGCAATCTGAAATGAACAGGCCCGCGACGCGGTGCGGGCCTGTTCTTAGAATGGTGTTGCGTCAGGTGTTGAAGCGGAAATGGATGACGTCGCCGTCATGCACCACATATTCCTTGCCTTCGTCGCGACCTTTGCCCGCTTCCTTGGCGCCCACTTCACCCTTAAAGGCGACATAGTCGTCATAGGCGATGGTGAAGGCGCGGATGAAGCCGCGTTCGAAGTCGGTGTGGATGACGCCAGCAGCGCCGGGCGCCTTGGTACCGCGCACGATGGTCCAGGCGCGCGTTTCCTTCGGGCCGACGGTGAAATAGGTGATGAGGTCGAGCAACTGGTAACCCGCGCGGATGAGGCGGTCGAGACCGGCTTCTTCCAGACCAAGAGCGGACAGGAACTCCTTGGATTCGTCCTCGGGCAGTTGCGCGACTTCCGATTCGATGGCAGCGGAAATGATTACGCATTCCGCGCCCTGCGCCTTTGCCATATCGGCAACTGCCTTGGTGTGCTCGTTACCATCTACGGCATCGGCTTCCGAAACGTTGCACACGTAAAGCACGGGGTGCGAGGTCAGAAGGTTGAGGCCCTTCAGCACGTCGATTTCGTCGTCGGCCAGTGTCTTCAACAGAAGGCGGGCGGGCTTGCCGTCGTTCAGAAGCTTGATCACCGCTTCCATGACGGGCAGTTGCGCCAGCGAATCCTTGTCCTTGGAGGACGCACGCTTGCGCGTCTGTTCGACGCGGCGCTCAAGGCTCTCGAGGTCGGCGAGCATCAATTCTGTTTCGATCGTATCGGCATCGCCGACAGGGTTGATGCGACCTTCGACGTGGGTGATATCGTCGTCTTCGAAGCAGCGCAGGACGTGAACGACGGCATCCACTTCGCGAATGTTGGCGAGGAACTTGTTGCCCAGACCTTCACCCTTGGAGGCACCACGCACCAGACCGGCGATATCCACGAAGGAAATGCGGGTGGGGATGATTTCCTTGGAGCCGGCAATATCGGCCAGCACCTTCATGCGCGGGTCCGGCACCGCCACTTCGCCGGTGTTGGGCTCGATGGTGCAGAAGGGATAGTTTGCCGCCTGGGCCGCCGCCGTTTTCGTCAGCGCGTTGAAGAGTGTGGATTTGCCGACATTCGGCAGACCGACGATACCGCATTTAAAGCCCATGGCTTGAACCTGTCTCTGTTTTCTCAAGAATTCCGTTAGCCAGCCTTTTGCGGAATGGGCAGGGCAAGGTCAAGCCTTGATGCCGCAAACCTTCAGGATTCCCTGCAAAAGCAAGTTTTAGGCGGCTGGCTGCCCCACTCCCAACCAGCCCGAAATCAACGCCCAGCCGCCATAGATAATGGCGACGCTTGTCAACACGGACAGGATGGCAAGCAAGAGCCCGATCAGCACTGCCACATCGTCGCGCTGTGCCAGCCCAAGCGCGATGGCGAGGACCGCCAGCCCCGGCAGCATGTTGCCGAAGGGAATGGGCAGCGCTATCAGCACCGCCATGAGGAAAATGACGAGGCCGATCGCAACGTGTCCCAAATATTTGGATAGCACATGGCCGCGCGGACGCAGCAGTGCTTCCAGCTTCGCCAGACGCGGTGCCGCCCTATCCGCCGTCATCTGAATGAGGGAGCGGGAGACCGAAAGGCGACCTAGAAAACCCGGGAGGACCAAGCGCCGCGATCCAAAAATGATCTGAAGCGACAGGATGGCGAGCGCGGTGCCGAAGATCATCCCAGCCGGAATGCCGGGTGTGGGGATGATGGCGGGAATGGCAAAAACCAGAAGAACGAAGGCAATCGCCTTATCGCCTAACTTATCCAGCAACCCTGCCAACGTCACGTTTTCCGGCAGTTCGTCCGGTAAACCTTTCAACAATGCCGCCATGGTCTGATGTGTCATAGCGAAGAAATGGTGACGAGAGCCAGGGTTTCAAGCAATCATGGTACTGTTTGTCGCGAAAGCCGCGGCACTGTTGTGTCTGGCGCTGCGGTGTTAGATACTGTGTTGCACAGGGGTTTGTATTGTCCTTCTGCAACCGGCATCCTCTTGAAGAAAACCGAGATAGGGTGCACGATGACCTATGAGCGTTTTAATTTTCGATGTCATAAACGGGGCTCCCCATGAGTGACGACGCTGTCGATCTCAAGCCAAAACTGAAGACCACACCGAAGCTGGAGCGTCCCAAGCTCTACAAGGTCATTCTGCTCAACGACGACTATACGCCGCGTGAATTCGTGACCATCGTTTTGAAATCCGTGTTCCGGATGGGCGAGGAAACCGGCCGTCGGGTGATGCTGATTGCACACCAGATGGGGTCTGCCGTCGTGGTTGTCTGTACGCGCGATATTGCAGAGACCAAAGCCAAGGAGGCGATTGATCTTGCCAAGGAGGCGGGGTATCCGCTGATGTTTACGACGGAGCCGGAAGAGTGACGTTGCTTTCCTGCATCTAATCCTTCTTGCCAAACATCCGCTTCAACATTTCAGCCATAGGCCCCGTTTCCGGCAGCTTCTTTGGCTGGGCGGAATTGCGGGCCTGATGGATGTGAGACTTGGCGGCGGGCTTTGCGGCAGCGGCTTCTTTCTTTTCTTCGCTCTTTACGCCGACAGCGAGCGCAAGTTTGTTCATCAGTTGCGAGTCCTCGCCTTTCACAAGCATCTCGGCATTGTCGGCGATGGCGTCGATCAGGGGCTCGAGCCACACCTTGTCGGATTTGGCGAAGTCACCCAGCACGTGGCCATTGACGCGCTCCTTGTCACCGGGATGGCCGATGCCCAGCCGCAGGCGGCGGTAGTCCTTGCCGCAATGGGCATCAATAGATTTGAGGCCATTGTGCCCGCCGTGACCACCGCCGACCTTGATACGGGCACGACCGGCGACAAGATCGAGCTCGTCGTGAATGGCGATGATGTCGGAGGTTTTCACCTTGTAGAAGCGCATGGCTTCGCCAACGGATTCACCCGACAGGTTCATGAATGTCAGCGGCTTCATCAACAGCACCTTTTCGCCGCCGATTTCGCCCTCGGAAATTTCCGCCTTGAACTTTTTCGACCATGGGGAGAATGAGGCCAGGCGTTGCAGCGCATCGACAGCCATGAAGCCGATATTGTGCCGGTTGCCTGAATATTGCGAGCCGGGATTGCCAAGGCCTACAATGATGATCATGGAGGTGTCCGCTTGAGTTCGATTTGACGTTTGCCCTTCACCACCGAAAAAAGCGGCGGGTGTCAACGTTTTTGTCTGAAACGATGGCTCTAGTTGCGGATGACGAGGCCATATCTCTCGTAAATCCGGCGCTGCGTGCCGTCAGCAATCAATGCGTCCAGCGCGCTCTGCATTTTGCGGATGAGGCCGTCCGGCACGGATTTGTTGCATGCCATGCCGAGCGACTGTTGGGCCAAAACGGCCACTTCGACCAGATCCTCTCCCGAGAGCTTGCTCAACGCGCTTTCAGACATTGGCATCATATCGATGCGGCCGCTCAACAATCGCGTATGGGTCGTTTCGAAATCTGCGCTCAGATCGATGCGCGTGAAGTGCAGCGATCTTAAAAGCGTTTCCGTATAGTCGTCTCTCTGTGTGCCAACCGAATAGCGTTTTGCATCCTCGATCGTTTTCACATCGAGATGCGCGTCTTTCCGGGCAACCAAAACATTTCTGTCCGTATGGATGGGCGATATCCATTTGAACCTGTTTTCGCGTTCAGGGGTGCGTGCGGCGGCCGCCACGCAATAGCTATGTGTCGTTTCCGCCAGCGCTATGGCGCGTGCCCAGGGAAGAATGGTTGCGTCGTAGCTTACGCCCGTGCGCTCGAAGATGATCTTCAACTGGTCCATATAGACGCCGGTCGGTCTGCCGTCGCTGCCACGAACATTGTAGGGTGGGTATTCCTCGGTGGAGACATGAATTTGTGCTGCGTGCAAGGGCAGGGCTACCAAGACAGCCAGCAATAGTCCTGCCGTTCGCAACACTGGTCTCCTCCCGAACACGCTACGTCCCCACCTTCGCATTCAGATTGTCATTGTGTTTCTCGTAAGCGGCAATGTAGACGCTGATGGCCTGTGGCCGTGCGAAGAGATAGCCCTGGCCGCAATCCACACCGATGTCTTTGAGCATGGCCTTTTGCTCATCGGTTTCGATACCCTCGGCGATCACCACGCAGTTCATTTTGTGAGAGATGGCGCTGATGCCTTCGACAAGCATGCGGCTTCTCTGGCTGATGTCGTTGATGCTGTCGTCGATCGAGCGCGTGAAGGACTGGTCGATCTTGACGATATCCACCGGGAAGCGGCTGAGATAGCTGAGCGAGGAGTAACCGGTGCCGAAATCGTCCAGCGCGATGCGGCAACCCAGTTGGCGAATGGCATTAAGGACGGCGCGAATTTGCGGGTCGTCATGCATCAACACCGCCTCGGTGATCTCAACGACCATTCTGCTGGGCACGATCTTATGTCGGTACAGAAGGCCAGCAATACGCGTGGGCAGACCTGGCTCGAACTGCATGGCGGAAAAATTCACCGCGACATAGGCGTCTTCCAGTCCCGGCAATTGCGACAGCTTGGCCAGATTTCTGATGGAATGTTCCAGAATGACGTTGCCGATGCGCCCGATTGTGCCGTTTTCTTCGGCCACGCTGATGATGGCGGCGGGCGACAAAAGTCCCTTGCGCGGATGATTGAGACGCATCAAGGCTTCGAAGCCGAGCGTCGCGCCGTTGGACAATTGCTGGATTGGCTGGAAATGCGCCTCCAGCCAGTTCTCTTCAAGCGCCTGCTCGATGTCCTGTTCGATCTCGGCGCGTTCACGGGCCTTGTTCATGATGGTAGCATCGAACATCTGCGCACCGTTCTTGCCCGCCCGTTTCTTGCTATACATAGCCATGTCGGAGTTCTGTAGAAGCTCCGACGCCGTCTTTGCATGGGTTGGGTAGAGAGCAAGGCCGATGCTGGCGCTGAGGCGCACATTATTGCCGTTCGCATCGAAGGGCGTGTCGAAAATCGCGCAGATTTCATCACAAATTTTCGTCGCCCGTGTCTCCGTCATCGGGCCGGTCAGAAGAATGGCAAACTCATCGCCGCCAAGACGAGATGCGTTGTCGAGGGGCGTCAACAATGCCGTCAAGCGCTCGACGAATTCCCTGAGAACCGCGTCGCCGGCCGCGTGGCCAAGATTGTCGTTGATGATCTTGAAGCGATCAAGATCAATGAACAGGCAGGCGAGTTCCGTACCGTCTTCATCTGCTTCCAGTATCTTTGTGTCGAGAATGGCTTCGAAACCCTGGCGGTTGAACAGGCCGGTCAGGTGGTCGGAAATGGCTTGCATCCGGTTGCGCTGTTCGGAACGGCGCAGTTCCGTGACATCGGTCATGACGCTCAAACCCTCGGATCGATGGTGACCATCATCGAGGCGCAATGCCTTTTCTGCGATCAGCACGTCCATGAGGCGACCATCGCCGCACTGAAAGCGAACCGTGAACTCGGCGGTGCCCGCCATGCCGTCCGTGGTGGCGTTGTTGTGTTTGCGAAGAACGAAACGGGCGCGGTCTTCGGGAAGGATCAGGTCGGCGAAATCACGGCCTAAAACCTCTTCGCGCTTGTGTCCGGTGGCCTCGACCCAATAGTCGCTGACCGCTGCGATACGGTCTGCCGGATCGAGCGAAAACAGCATGGCCGGCGTGCGATTGTAAATCTCGCTGGTGCGCCGGTGTGCATTTTTGATTTCCTGCTCTTCCCGCTCCAACTGGATTTGCATCTCGTTGAAGCTTTTCGCCAGTCGCCCCATCTCGTCGTTGGAGCGCCAGTCGACATGGTGCCGCGAGCCAAGCCTGCGTGTCGCCTCAATGGCGGCTGTCAGGCGCAGAAGCGGTTTCATCACCATCAGCCGGTTGCCGATGATGGCGGCTGCGAAGATGGCGAGAATCGCCAGAATGAAGATGGAGATGGCGGCGAGTTCGATATTGCTCAATGTCGTGAGAATGCCGACATTTTGAAAATAGACGGTGATGGTTCCCACTTTCGTGTCGCCATCCGTGTTCTTGTAGGTGATGTCGCGGGTGATGGATGACGTGTCGGTGGAGGTGTGGGAGCCCGCTGTCTGGGTGATGTCCAGTTGGCCGAAGGTGTCGCGGACTTTGACCATGTAGACGGCGGGGTCGGTCACCAATGTTCCGGTGATCTGGTTGATGCTTTCATCGTCCATATCCCACAGGGGGCGGCCGAGCGCTTGCGTGTTGGCAACGAGAAGGATTTCGAGGCGGTCTCTTTGATTGGCAACGGTTTCGTGTTGGGAAAGGACGAGCAGAATGGTAAAAAGCGGCACGACCAGCACGAAAAGTGCGCCGGAAACGATCGCGATGAAGCGACTTTCTACGGAATGGGTCATATGCTGTGCTTCCGTCCTTTATCTTCAACCCTTGCCGCGCTGGCTTCCCAGCTCACGCGATAAAGCCCCGTCTTTAAAATACAATACGAGCGTCAGATTTTTAGTGAAGCCGACCAGTGCCTCTAACGTGCGAATATTGAAGTCCTAAACCTAAAGTTTTGACTTATCGTTGCCGGGAATGATTAATCGTTGCTAAAAAAGCAGTTATATTTTTGACGTATTTCGGTGCGGCCAAAGCGCATGAAAAAAGCCCCGCATCTTGCGATGCGAGGCTTTGATAGAGAGCACTGAAAAAGCGCGGAAGGCCGATTATTACTCGGACTTGTCTTCTTCTGTTGTCTCGACTGTTTCTTCGACTTCGTCCACGATAGCGACGACTGGCGGCACGATTGTTGCGACGGTGAAGTCACGGTCTGTGATCGTTGGAACAACATTCTTCGGCAGATTGACCTGCGAGATGTGAACGCTGTCGCCGATCTTGAGACCGTCCAGATCGACCGTGATCGAGTCTGGAATGTCGTTTGCCGGAACGTGCGCTTCGATCGTGTGACGAACAATGTTCAGAACGCCACCGGTCTTGATCTCGGACTTGTCTTCGTTGATGAAGTGGACCGGGATTTCAACCGTAACCTGCGAATTTCCGGAGACGCGCAGAAAGTCTACGTGCACCATGAAATCGCGGACCGGGTCGCGCTGGTAGTCCTTTGGCAGGACCTTGTACTTCTTGCCGTCAACGTTGAGCGTTGCAACGGTGGTCATGAAACCGCCGGCCTGAACGCGCTTGGTGACTTCGTTGGTCGAAATCGCGATAGAAATTGGGGCTTGCTTGTCACCATAGATGACAGCAGGAATCAAACCGTTGCGACGTAGTTCACGAGAGGACCCCTTACCAACTCGTTCGCGCGCTTCGGCCTTGAGCTCATAAGATTCTTTGCTCATGGCATAATCCTTTTAGGTTGTCTGGAGAGTTCGTTCCGGCGTACCGGATCGAACTGGAGAAGGCTTATCAAAGCCTGTCTCGCCCGCGTTGCCTCCAAGGGTGTCTACACGGATGCGGGCGCTATAGTATAAAGAGGGGTTAAAGGCAAGCGTGATTAGCTCATCTGCTCCTATCTCCAAGTTGCATCCGCTTTGGAAGCGCGCAATTTCCTCCATTTGAGGAAAACCATTAATTCCTGCTTATCCACGTCGGTAAACGCGCTAAAAACCTGATCAATGTACGGTAGCGCACACTTCAACTTTTGCGTGATGCCGATGTACCAAATCCTGAACTGTCTTGCCGTCGCTCATGACTTTCGTTTTACGATAACGGCCGTCACTATCTGCCTGTTGGGATGTCTGTTGACGATGCGTCTGTTCATACGGGCGCGTCAAGCCAGCGCCATTCAGCGTGCGAACTGGCTGTTTTTGACCGGTATGATCGGTGGTGTCACGATCTGGACGACGCATTTCGTTGCAATGCTGGGCTATCAAAGCCATGGCATCATTGGATTTCTTCCGGCATTGACCGGCTTGTCTCTTTTGATTGCCATTGCCGCCACAATGGCGGGGTTTGCCGTGGCGACCTATGGTGGACAGACCCCGCTGGTGGAAGCTGGCGGCTTGATCATCGGGGTCGGGATTGCCTGTATGCATTATACCGGCATGGCGGCCTACATCGTGCAGGGACAGATCGTCTGGGATCAGACCTATGTCATCGCCTCGCTTGTTCTAAGCGCTGTTTTCGGCGTTCTGGCAACCAGCAGGATCGTACGGCCAATAAGTCGGCTTTGTAAATATGGCGGCATGACGTCTCTCGTCCTGGCGATTGGCACAACGCATTTTACCGGCATGACCGCTATCTCTGTCGTGTTCGACCCCTCAGTCATCATACCCACCACGCTGGTGTCTCCAAGCGTCATGGCCAGCGCTGCCGTGATGATTACATTCGTTCTTCTGGCCGTGGGTTTTTCGACCTATGTCATCGATACGGAAAGCAGCATGCAGGCGGTTGCGCGGTATCGCCATCTCTCCTTGCACGATGCTCTGACGGGCATTCCCAACCGTGCGGCCTTTCACGAGCATCTGAACGGCTTGTTGACGCGAAGCGCCGATCCAACCGCACGGATCGCGCTTTTATCTTTCGATCTTAATCGCTTCAAGGAAATCAACGATGTTCATGGACATGGCGCGGGCGATGCCGTGTTACGCGCTTTGGCAGATCGGATGACGAGTGCTCTGGCGCCGGGCGAATTTATCGCGCGTATGGGCGGCGACGAGTTTGTCGCGGTGCTGCATCGGCACTATTCGAAATCGGACGTACTGGAGTTTGCACGGCGGCTTCTGGCCGAGGTCGTCAAGCCCGTCGAATGGGAAGAGACGGTTTTATCGGTCGGCGCCAGTATCGGCGTTTCGGTGGCCGGTTCGGGTTTAAAAAACGCCGACACGTTGATTTCACAAGCCGATGTCGCAATGTACCGCGCCAAGGGCGACGTGAGCGGTACCATCTGCTTTTACGATAAATCCATGGATGACGCCTCGCGTGCACGCAACGCGCTTGCGATCAGCATGCGCTCGGGTCTCGCCAGGGGTGAATTCGAGCTTTACTTCCAGCAGCAGAACGACACCTCGACGAGCCAGATCATCGGTTTCGAGGCTCTGCTGCGCTGGAACCACCCGAAACGCGGATTGATCTCTCCAGTCGAGTTCATTCCGATTGCGGAAAAGACGGGCTTCATCATCGAGATGGGGGAGTGGGTTCTTCGCGAAGCCTGTTTTGAGGCCGTGCGTTGGAAAAATCCGCTCGACATCGCCGTTAATGTCGCGCCCTTGCAGCTTTCCGATTCCGACTTCGTTCACAAGGTCAAGCGTAGCCTCCACGATAGTGGGCTGGAGCCGCGAAGGCTTGAACTTGAGATCACCGAAAGCGGTATTCTTGCCGACTACCGCCATGCACTGGTCACGATCCGCAGCCTCAAGGCTCTTGGTGTTCGCATCGCCATGGATGACTATGGTACGGGTTATTCGTCGCTCTCGACGCTGCAGAATTTTCCATTCGACAAGATCAAGATCGACCGCGGCTTTGTGGAGGAATTGGCGACGAACATCCAGTCTCAGGCCATCGTTCGATCGACCCTGATTTTAGCCAACAGCCTCAATATTCCGGTGCTCGCTGAAGGTGTTGAGACGGCTGAACATATGGAGTTCTTGTTGCGCGAGGGATGCCAGCATGTTCAGGGCTTCTATTTCGGGCGTCCGGGACCAGCCTCTACGATTGATGACATCGTGAACCTGGATGTCGATGACGATATGGTCGAAGATCGTGCGGCGCTGCCAATGGCGAGCTAAATCGCATCGATGCGGATAACGCTTTTTTTCATTGAAAGAGAAGCACATCAGGCGCACCATCCCGATAAATCTCGGGAGGAGACGATGTCCAACAGCACGGCCCATGCGGACCATGTGTATCAAAGCGCCAGCCAGCCTTCTGCGGCAGCCAGTTCGCCGATCATCGCGTCATGGCGACGGTGCATGACGATGCACCACCTTGCACCGGAACAAAGCAGCGAGCCGATCTTTCTCGCCGATGCCGAATTTCGCCGGGCGCGGGAAATCTCAGCGGGTCTGATCGCCGAAAGCGCTGACGAGTTGGACCGCATTTTTCTAAGCGTCGGCAAGGCTGGATGTTGCCTGCTTCTGACGGATGCGGATGGTGTGGCGCTCGAACGACGTGGGGCTGCCACTGACGATCAGGATTTTCGCCAGCTGGGACTATGGTCCGGTGCCGTCTGGAGCGAGGCGAGTGTCGGCACCAACGGTATCGGCACGGCATTGGCTGATGAGCGCTGCGTGACCATCTATCGCGACCAGCATTTCTTTTCGTCCAATATCAACCTCTGCTGCACGACAGCACCCATTCGCGATCACCTGGGGCACGTCACCGGTGCGCTGGATATTTCGACCTGCCGGGATGACGTCAATGATCTGACGTTCTCGATGCTGACCCAGGCGGTACGCGACGCGGCACAACGCATTGAGGGCAACCTGTTCCGTCGCGCTTTTCCCGGCGCGCGTATTCTTATGCTGCCTTCGGGTCATTCGGCGACACTGTCGCTTCTGGCGGTGGATCAGGACGACATCATTTTGGGCGCAACGCGGGCTGCAAGGCAGGCGTTGCGGTTGGACGATGCGCATCTGGCCGCTGGTATTCCAGCCTCCGACGCGCTGCGGGAGGAGCGGCACGACAAGGGCGCGGAGCTTGCGGATGCGGAGCGCGCCGCCCTTCGCCGCGTCCTGTCACGTGCGGATGGCAATGTTACCAAGGCCGCATCATTGCTGGGCATCAGCCGGGCCACGCTTCATCGCAAGATGAAGAAACTGGCGGTTCACTAAGTCAGTTGCATTCATAGGTTGTGCTGTCGCAGATGTGAAACACTGTGCACTGCGGTATTGGGCCCGCGCCCTATCAATCTCCGAATTCTGCGCCCACCTTCCTGCCACGCGGTCTGACGAGGATCGCATTTCATCAGGGAGGATGAACTCATGAACATTCAAGTCCAGCAAAAAGTTGGCGAAGCGCCGTTTAAGCAGAAATACGGCAACTATATTGGCGGCGCGTGGGTCGAGCCAAAATCCGGCCGCTATATGGACAACCTGTCGCCCGTGACAGGCCAGAAGATTTGCGAAGTTCCGCGTTCGGACGCCAGCGATATCGAATTTGCGCTCGATGCCGCCCACAAGGCCCGTGCCGCATGGGGCAAGACGAGCGCAACCGAGCGCTCCAATATGCTTCTGAAAATCGCCCAGCGCATCGAAGATAATCTCGAGCTGATTGCCCGCGCCGAGACGTGGGACAATGGCAAGCCGCTGCGCGAGACCACCAATGCCGACATTCCACTTGCCATTGATCACTTCCGTTATTTCGCTGGCTGCATCCGCGCCCAGGAAGGTTCGATCGGTCAGATCGACAACGATACGGTTGCCTATCATTTCCACGAACCGCTAGGCGTCGTTGGCCAGATCATTCCGTGGAACTTCCCGATCCTGATGGCGACATGGAAGCTGGCACCGGCACTGGCTGCCGGTAACTGCGTGGTGCTGAAGCCTGCCGAGCAGACGCCAGCGTCTATTCTGCTGGTCATGGAGCTGATCGAGGATTTGCTGCCGCCCGGCGTCGTCAACATCGTCAACGGTCTCGGCACCGAAGCAGGCAAGCCGCTTGCGCAGAGCAGCCGTATCGCCAAGATCGCCTTTACCGGTTCGACCTCCGTCGGCAAGGAAATCATGCGCTATGCGGCCGATAACATCACCAACATCACGCTGGAACTGGGCGGCAAGTCGCCGAACATCTTCTTTGCCGACGTGATGAATGAGGATGATGCCTTCCTCGACAAGGCGCTCGAAGGCTTTGCGATGTTTGCGCTGAACCAGGGCGAAGTCTGCACATGCCCATCCCGCGCGCTGGTGCACGAATCCATCTATGACCGTTTTATGGAAAAGGCGATCAAGCGTGTCGAGGCGATCAGCCAGGACGACCCGTTGAATGCATCGACCATGATCGGCGCTCAGGCTTCGCAAGAGCAGTTCGACAAGATCATGAGCTATCTTGAGATCGGCAAAAAGGAAGGCGCGAAGGTACTGACCGGCGGCGACAAGAAATCGCTCTCTGGCAATCTCAAGGACGGTTTCTACATCCAGCCGACGGTTTTCGAAGGCAACAATAAGATGCGCGTGTTCCAGGAGGAAATCTTCGGGCCCGTCGTCTCCGTCACGACCTTCAAGACGGTCGATGAAGCCATCGAGATCGCCAATGACACGGTCTATGGTCTCGGTGCTGGTGTCTGGAGCCGCGATACCAACCTGGCTTATCGGGCAGGGCGGGGTATCGAAGCCGGTCGCGTCTGGACCAATTGCTACCATGCCTATCCCGCCGGTGCCGCTTTCGGCGGTTACAAGCAGTCGGGCATTGGTCGCGAAACCCACAAGATGATGCTTGATCACTATCAGCAGACCAAGAACCTGCTGGTCTCCTACAGCCCTAACAAGCTTGGCTTCTTCTGAGGCCAAGTTTTCGATAATCCTAAACAGCAAAAAGCCGGAGCAGATGCTCCGGCTTTTTCATTCTTCAAAGAATGCAATTGATCAGTCGAACAGGCCCGATACCGACTGTTCCATCGCCGTGCGGTTGATCGCTTCACCCAGCAGCGTGGCTGTGGTGATCACGCGGATATTGTGGGCGGACTGCACGGCCGTCGTTGGCTGAATGCTGTCGGTGATGACGAGTTCGCGCAGCTTGGAAGAGGCCACGCGAGCGACGGCTCCACCCGAAAGAACGCCGTGGGTGATGTAAGCGGTGACGCTGGTCGCGCCGTTCTTGAGAAGGGCTTCAGCCGCATTGCACAGCGTACCGCCGGAATCGACGATGTCGTCCATCAGCAGGCAGTCTTTGCCAGTCACATCACCGATGACATTCATCACCTCGGATTCACCCGGACGATCACGGCGCTTGTCGACGATGGCCAGCAGACAGTCCAGGCGTTTTGCCAATGAGCGAGCACGAACCACGCCGCCGACGTCAGGGGAAACGACCATGACGTTCTTCGTGTCGTAGTGTTCCTTCACGTCTCGCGCCAGAATGGGGGCTGCGAAGAGGTTGTCGGTTGGGATATCGAAGAAGCCCTGAATCTGGCCGGCGTGCAGGTCGAGCGTCAGAACGCGGTCGGCACCGGCTTCGGTGATCAGATTGGCGACGAGCTTTGCGGAAATCGGGGTACGGGGACCGGCTTTGCGATCCTGGCGGGCGTAGCCGAAATAGGGGAGAACGGCGGTGATGCGCTTTGCCGATGAACGACGCATGGCGTCGATCATGATCAGCAGTTCCATCAGGTGATCGTTTGCCGGGAAAGACGTGGACTGAACAAGGAAGACATCCTCGCCACGCACGTTTTCAGAGATTTCGACGAAGATTTCCTGGTCCGCAAACCGCTTTACAGTGGCATTTCCAAGAGGGACATTCAGATACTTGCAGATCGCTTCGGCCAGATGCCGGTTCGAATTGCCTGCGAAAACCTTCATTGTTGCCGCCTGTTTTAATGCCATCGCCTGAGATCCGACAGAGGTGATCTCTGTGGTCCGCGTGTCGTTCAACGGGAAGGAATACCCGACCCGAAGGGTGCCGGACACGCCGTTTTGCCATGGGCGCCTTAATAGCGGGGTTGCCCGTGAATGCAAGAGCTCTAAGGGGGTTACCCTTAATTTTCGTGAAAACTTTGTGACTTAACCGGCGTTGGCGATGTTCCCCGCCATTTCAGGTTGTTTATCCAGAGTGAGCCTGCTTCCAGGACTGATAATCGGTGAGCGTCTTGGCTGCAATTTTCTGCATGGCGGTATCCGTCACGCCGGCCCAGGGATCTGACCCGCGCGCGGGCACCGTTTCCTGCCCCTGCAAGCGATGAAGTCGGGCGCCATTGGCGTCCAGAATGTCCCATACGTAGACGATGGTGACGTTTCCGCCGTCGGCAAAAGCGGAGAGATAGCCCTTCAGAATATTTTCGGCCGAGGTATCGGAGGAGGGCCGGATGGTCAGCCCTTTTGCCCGTGCTTCCGCACCAAGCTGCCGCGACAGAGGGGTTACGGCCTGAACCGGCGCCCCGATGATGGGTAAAAAGCGGATCGTGTCTGACGAGGAGCCTGAAGGCAGAGCGGCCGTTCGGGTTTGTGGCTGCGCTGGCGCTGGCTGCTGTGCCGCAACCGGCTCACCATATTGTGCGCCGCTTGACATGGCCTGTGCCTGCGCCTGCCGGCTGTTTTGCGGCGCGTAAGCCGGAACTTGCGAGGATACACCGGATGGAGACCGGTCGGCTGCAGCCGCCATCTGGTCCAGATCGCCTTGGTTGACCGGGGTGGACTGCACGTTGCTATGGCCGACATCCACCTGCGGGGTCAGCGCATCTGTCGTGTTGCAAGCCGATAGAGCGAGGGCAAGGCCGGGAATTGCCATGACCAACCCTAGCCGCCGCATGCCGTATATCCCCTCATGAAATGCTCCGTCGTTCCCTGATCGACGGCAATGTAAGGTTCGATCTCGACACGAGTCAAATCGAGATTAGACCGTCAGCATATCCAGGCTATGGCGCGATAGCGATTCCGGAGCACCTTCCGTGGTGAGATAGGTTTGTCCCAGCGTCATGGCGGCCCCTGAGTCGCTGTCCATAATGATCATATGGACGAACAGCGTCATGTTCGGCAGAATGTCCTGCGTGTTGCCAGCATAGAACATCTGGTGCTCCATCCATGAAGGCGAGAAGCGGGCACCCAGCGAATAACCGCAGGCATTGAGGCGATGCCGCGTCAGGCCGCGCTCGTCCATGATACGGGCGTGAACGTCGAAGACATCGCCGAACGTATTGCCAGGGCGCAAGACTTCTTCGATGGCGCGGATGTTTTCGGCGCAGGCGTTGTAGAGCTCCTTGTGGCGAAACTCGGGCTCACCAATGACGATGGTGCGCATCATGGCCGCATGATAATGCGCGCTGACCCCCGCCCATTCCAGCGTCAACTGGTCTTTCGCATCCAGCTTGCGGCGACCGGCCTTGTAACGGCACAAAAGCGCGTCGGGGCCGGAGCCGATGATGAATTCGTTGGCGGGATAGTCACCGCCACCGGCAAAGACGGCACCTTGCATGGCAGCGAGGATGTCCGCTTCGTCAGCGCCTGCCGCCACAATCTTGAGGGCTGCATCCAAGGCATCATCGGCCAGTTCACCGGCGCGCTTCGCATAGGCCACCTCGGCGGGGCTTTTGACGAGCCTGAGACCGCTGACGACAGCCGAGGCATCGATGACCTGGGCAAAGCTCGCCAGCTGGTTGTCGAGCAGGCGCGCGACGCGTCCCGTCATGCCGTGGGTATCGAATTCGATACCGATGCGGCAGCCGAGCAAATCCATGTCGCTCAGCAGGTTTTTCAGGTCGAGCGTCGGGTCGGCGTTGAGGCGATCTACCCAGATGACGATATTTTCGATGTTGGAGGTCTGACGCGCCTGGCGAAGATCGGCCGAGCGGGTCAGAAGCGTCATGGTGCCATCGGCTTTGACAATCAGCGTCTGGAAAAAGCAGTAGCCGAAGGTGTCGTAGCCGGTCAGCCAGTACATGCTTTCCTGGGCAAACAGCAGGATGGCATCCAGCTTTTCTTCCGCCATCTTGTCGGTCAGGCGGGTGCGGCGTGCTTCGAATTCGGCAGCATCGAAGTGCAAGGCCATATCAGTTCTCCAGAATTGCTATTGCTGAAATCTGCCGTCCGTAGTCCGGTTCGCCGCGATGTGTCGTGCGGCGATAGGAATAGAAGCTGTCCTCATCCGGGTAGGTGCAGAGATCGAGATTTTCAGCGGTCACGCCTGCGGCAATCAGCCGGTCTATCGTCAGTTGCTTGAGATCAAAGAAAGCGTGTCCCGCATTGGGGGAGGGCGAGAAATAGACGGCGTGGGCAGGGCTCATCTCTCTCAAGCTTTCCACACGCTCCGGACCGACTTCGTAATTCTCGCGGCTGATCGATGGACCAAGACTGGCGACGATCCGCTCGCGTGTTGCGCCCAGCGCGATCATCGCCTCGACGGTGTTTTCCAGAACGCCTGACACGGCACCTTTCCAGCCCGCATGGGCCGCACCCACCACTTGCGCTTGCGCGTCGGCAAACAGGATCGGCCCACAATCGGCACTCAGCACACCGATGACGATGCCGGGCGTAGCCGTGACCATGGCGTCGGCCTCCGGGCGCTCGCCATGGTAATGTTCGTCGATCACGATGACATCGGGCGAATGCATCTGGTGCACAGTCGCCAGTTTCTCGACCGGCATGCCGAACCACGAAGCGACGCGTTTTCTGTTTTCCATTACGGATTGGCGCACGTCGTGAGATCCCAGTCCGACATTCAGGCCACGATAGATTCCTTCCGAGACACCGCCGTGACGGGTGAAGAACCCATGGCGGATGGACTTGCCTGAAGATGTGGCAAGGAGAGGGCTTTGAAGGGGAAGCGGCAGCGTTTCGTCCTGCATGACAGTATCAATCCTTGGCGATGTCGCTGATTTCGAAACGAATAGTCGCGAGCGAGTGTTTCCGATAAAGCGCATCTCTCGGGATGCAGACGGCAGTTTTGACTGCTTCGAATTGGCGCGATGTTGGCCCAAGGCCGGTGCTCGTGTCAATCCAGCGGGCGGAACGGCAGCAGATGGACCGGTGTGCTGGACACGGCAAGCACCTTGAAGAGTTCACCCATCTTGCCTGCACCTTCACCCGCCAGCCGGTTGACGGCCTCGGCGATTTCCATTGTCTGGTCGGGGTCCGCCTTGGCGGCCAGCGCTTCGGCGCGTTCTCGAAGGCCCAGGCCATACAGGAAATCTCCCTGCGGCAGGCAGCCATTGACGTGAGCGCCATGTCGTTCGGCCGTTTTCATCAGGCTTTCGAAATCCACATGGCTGGTCAGATCGGCTTCGCCGGGGTGGGCCAGAACCGGATCGTACTCATGCATGCGCAAAGCCTGCAACGTGTCGCCGTAACCCGAAACGATATAGCCGTAATCGATGATGACGGCCACGCCGCCCTGGCTCTTCAGCCGCTGGGCAATCGCTGCCATGACGGCTTCGCGGGCAGGGGAATATTCGAAAATTGTGCCGACGGGCTGGCGTTCTGGCAAAGGTGGCAGCAGCTCGGGATCGATGCTTGCCAGTCCGGCGGTGAAAATAAGCTCGTCATCGGCATCCATCGCCACCACCCGCTCGCGAAAGCCCTGCGGTGTCTTGACGAATTGGCGGATGGGAATGGCGTCGAATAGCTCGTTGGCGGCAATCAGCAAAAAGCCCGGCGGCACGTCATCGAAGCTTTCGTGCCAGACGATCTTGTCGCCGTGGATGGCCAGTGTCTGCTGCTGCGTTTCCGTCAATCTCGGGCTGGTTTCCACGAGATGCACGCTCATGCTTTCATACAGCGGTGGCGCGATGCGCTGGATGACCCGCAGCATATCTGCCATCATCGTGCCGCGTCCCGGGCCGATTTCCACCAGCCGCACGGGCGCAAGCGTGCCGTGCCTGTGCCACGCGTGAACGATGAAGACACCGAGCATCTCGCCGAAAAGCTGGCTGATCTCAGGTGCTGTGACAAAATCTCCGGTGCGGCCGAAGGGCTGGCGGGTCTTGTAGTAACCGTGTTCGGGGTCCGCGAGGCAAAGCGCGAAAAAGTCGGTGACGCTCATCGGTCCGTTGAGACGGATGAGGGATTTGATGCGGCGTGCGAGCGGTGTCGGCATGGTGTACCCGGTTCCTATGCTGCGGAAGCGCGGCGCGCCCGTACAACTGCCCAGACGCCTAGAAGGAACATGGGTGCTGAGAGAACCATGCCCATGGTCAACCAGTTCCCGGCGAGATAGCCGATCTGCGCATCCGGCTCGCGGAAAAACTCAACCAGGATGCGCGACAGCGCGTAACCGCAGACGAAAACGCCTGTCACGGTGCCGGGGTGCTTCAAGGCCTTGAAGCCATAAATCAGGATGGCAAGGGCGATCAGCAGGATGATGCCTTCAAGCCCGGCTTCGTAAAGCTGGCTTGGGTGGCGGGGAAAAGGACCACCGGTCGGGAAGACGAAGGCCCATGGCACATCGGTCAGCCGTCCCCACAATTCGCCGTTGACGAAATTTGCGACGCGGCCGAAAAACAGGCCGATGGGCGCGACGGCTGCAATGATGTCGAACATGCTCCAGGTAGGGATGCCGTTGCGGCGCGCAAACATCAGCATTGCGATTGTGGTGCCGATCAAGCCGCCATGAAACGACATGCCGCCGTTCCAAATCTGCAAGGCGCGGATCGGATTGGCGAGAACGGCGCCCATATCGTAAAACAGGATATAGCCGATGCGACCGCCCAGCACGATGCCGGCTGCGGCCCAGACAATGAAATCATCAAGATGCACGGGGGTGATGGGCGATTTGTCATGCGGCCACAAACGGTCGGTGAGGCTCAGCTGCCGCGCATAATACCAGCCCAGCATGATGCCGAAGACATAGGCGATGCCATACCAGTGAATGGGCAACGGCCCGAGATTGAATGCCACCGGATCGATATTCGGATAAGGCATGATCGAGAACTGGGCCAGTGGTGCAAACAATTCGCGTATTCCATCGTCATTGGGTTGAAGTCAAAGAACTTTAGAGTGTTCCGGTTAACAGTCGGATATCTCTGTCATACTTTTCCCGGGCGCGAAAATGGCGACTGAAACAGGTCTGGTCAAGGCTATTCTTCGGCGCAATTATGGCGGCATTCGAGGCGTTTGGCGCAGGAAAGCATCCTGATTTCGCTTGCAAGGCGACAAGTGAGTGCCTACCTGAGATGCATGACCCGGAAGAGCAACTGACCTTTCCAGATATTGACAAGGAAACAGCACCATGACGACGACCGGAACAAACCGAATTTTCGACGAATTCGCAAAGCTGATGACAGACGCGGCAGGCGCCGCCCAAGGCATGCGCAAGGAAGTCGAATCCGCTTTTCACGCGCAGGCCGAGCGTTGGCTGAACAGCCTCGATCTGGTCAAGCGCGAAGAGTTTGAGGCGGTGCGCGAGATGGCCATTCAGGCCCGTGATGAGAACGATGCCCTGCGGGCACGTATCGAAGCGCTCGAAGCGAAGTCTTCCACGACCGCTTCTTAAGCCGTTTTTACCTGCGTTGATTCTGATGCCGGGCCTTCCCCAAGGTCCGGCATTTTTCGTTTTTGTATCGTTTCGAAGCAGTTTGCGCCGGAGTGGGGATTCGGAAGCGTCAAGCAAGCGATTTCATTCAGTTTTTTTTAACGTCTGTGGAAACACCCGAAAAACACAATTGGCAGAGTCAGTTATGACTCACAACTGAGGTTTCGTACGAGGAGATATACACAGTTCTGATTGCAAAAGCGGTTCTGTGGGGGTGGCGCGGGGACTCGCTCGTTATACACTGATTTTCAATGATGATTCGAAACGAACTCCGTAAGCTCCAGACAGGTTTAGTGCGTTAATCTGGCAGTGTCGGGCATCATCCATAAGTATTGTAACCCGGCATTTGCGTGTGCGTTTTTGTGCCTTTGCGTACGAGAAACAACATTCAATTCCGGCTGAGAAGGTGCCGTATGAGCCTAATGGAATTTGAAGTCGAGCGTCACTCCAACCCGGTCGATATGATCGAGTTCGTTGCCGCGTCCAACGACTGGTCGTTCGAGCGCTCCGGCGAAGATGAAATCGCCATGACGGTCGAAGGCCGCTGGGCCGATTATCATGTCTCCTTCTCGTGGATGGAGCAGTTCGAAGCGCTGCATCTGGCCTGCGCGTTCGACATCAAGATCGCCGATCACCGGGTCAACGAAGTCATCCGCCTTCTGGCGCATGTCAACGGACAGACGCTGATGGGTCACTTCGATCTGTGGCGTCAGGAAGATGTCGTCATTTTCCGGCAATCGCTGTTGCTGGCAGGCGGTGCTGAGCCGACGAACCAGCAGGTCGAAGTGCTGCTCTCCAGCGCGCTTGAAGCTTGCGAACAGTATTTCCAGGCATTCCAGTTCGTCGTGTGGTCCGGCATGGAAGCCAAGGCTGCGATGGAAGCGGCCCTCTTCGAAACCGTCGGGGAAGCTTGAACGCATGGTATCGCTGACATCCGGTCCGCTCGTTCTCATCGGCGCTGGCAATATGGGCGGTGCACTTCTGTCCGGTTGGTTAAAAAAAGGCGTGACGGGCTCTTCGATCATCGTGATCGATCCCGGCCCGTCGGATGCGATGAAAAGCGTTATCGCTGAAGCCGGTGCGACGCATCTGACCGAAGCGCCGAAGGATACCATCGCTGCTATTCTGTTTCTGGCAATCAAGCCGCAGCTGATGGATGTCGTTTTGCCATCCCTGCGATCGCTCGTTGGCCCGCAAACCGTTGTCGTGTCGATTGCGGCCGGTACGACATTGTCCGGCATCGAAGCGCATCTTGGCAAGAACGCCTCCATTCGCGCGATGCCGAATACGCCTGCCATGGTTGGCCGTGGCGTGACGGGCGCTTACGCCAACACATCCGTTACCGAGCCTCAGCGTGCGCTGGTCGAGACCCTGCTCAAGGTCAGCGGTCCGGTGGAATGGGTTGCGACCGAAGCCGATATTGACGCGGTGACGGCCGTTTCCGGCAGTGGCCCCGCCTATGTATTTTATCTCGTGGAATGCATGGCAGAGGCAGGCCGTAAACTCGGTCTGCCGGCGGACCTCGCCATGCGTCTTGCACGGGAAACCGTCGCGGGGGCTGGTGAACTGCTTCATCAGTCCCCCGAAGAGGCTTCACGTCTGCGCAAGAACGTGACGTCGCCGGGTGGAACGACGGCTGCGGCTCTTTCCGTTCTGATGGCCGATGACGGCATGCAGCCGCTGTTCGACAAGGCCATCGCGGCAGCGCAGAAGCGCGCTAACGAACTGGCTCTGTAAGCTGAGCGACGGTTTCAGCATTCCGTTGCGTGCCTGTAAGGATATTGGATGATGAGCGAAGAGATCACTTACGCGGATTTCGAAAAGGTCGATATTCGTGTTGGCACCATCATCGAAGCTGAGCCCTTTCCCGAAGCACGCAAGCCTGCGTTCAAGCTCAAAATCGATTTCGGACCCGAGATCGGTATCAAGAAATCATCCGCGCAGATTACCGTTCACTACACGCTGGACAACCTTGTTGGTCGCCAAGTCTTGGGCGTCGTCAATTTTCCACCGCGACAGATCGGCCCCTTTCGCTCCGAAGTCCTGACATTGGGCTTTGCGGACAAGAACGGCGACATCGTTCTCGCCTCTGTGGAGCAGGCCGTTCCCAACGGCGAGAAGATGTGCTGAAAATCCAGCCTTGTGACACTCAGGCTGGAATTTTCACCATCACCCGGAGACCACCCAAGGGGCTGTCATCCAATGTCACGTCGCCGCCATGGCTGCGGGCGATGTCGCGGACGATGGAGAGACCCAGCCCCGTGCCGGAGGCATTGAGATTGCGGGCTTCGTCCAGCCGGTAAAACGGCTTGAACACGTCCTCGCGCGCTTCCTCGGGTACACCCGGCCCATCATCGTCAAACACCAGTGTGATCGATTTGGGTGCCCGGCGGAGTTCGATCTCAAGCGTGTTGGCATAGCGGGCTGCATTGGCGGCCAGATTGCCGATCAGGCGTGAAAAAGCGCCGGGACGAACGTTGAGTTCTTCGACACCGTGCAGATCATAACGAAGCGTCTTGCCCAACATTTGGAAATCATTGCTCATCTTGTCGAGGAGGGGTTTGAGATCAAGCGTTCCGACGCTTTCCTCCGCATCGTCACGCGCGAAGGCGAGGTAGGCTTCCAGCATGGACTGCATGTCGTCCACGTCCTTGTCGAGGCCTTCCAGATCGGGATTGTCACTTGCCAGGGCCAGCTGGAGTTTGAAGCGGGTGAGAATGGTGCGAAGATCGTGGCTGACGCCGTTCAGCATGGCGGTGCGCTGTTCCATCTGCCGCTCGATGCGTTCGCGCATCAGGATGAAGGCAAGGCCGGCGCGGCGCACTTCGTCCGCACCACGGGGGGAATAGGCCGTGATCTTCTGGCCGCGACCGAAGCTTTCCGCTGCTTTTGCCAGTGCTAGAATGGGTCTGATCTGGCCGCGCAAAAACAGAATGGATATGCCCAGCAGCACCAGCGAAGCGCCACCCATCCACACAAGGAAGATGTGGGTGTTGGAGGCATAGGCCTGACTGCGGCGTGTGAAGACGCGCAATGTCTTGTTTTCCAGCTGAATGCGGATTTCGACGAGCGCTCCGTTTCCGAACGTATCCAGCCAGAACGGCTTGCCGATCTGCTCGCGAATCTGATCGGCAAGGATGGTATCGAGAATGGAGAAAAAGGGCTGCGGTCGCGGCTCGGGCAGGTCGGTCTTGGGTTCGATATAGACGCTTAAATCAAGCCGGTCGCGGGCAATGCGGATGACACGCTGGTAGTCGTCTTCCTCCGGGTCTGTCTCGATGAGTTCGATGATGGCAGCGATATCACGCGTTACGGCTGCCGAGAGACGCTCCGTCACCAGTTGCCAGTGGCGTTCCATGAACACGGCTGCGACGACCACCTGAAGCAGGACCATGGGAAGGATGATGATCAGCAACGAACGGGTATAGAGACCGGTCGGCAGCCAGTGGCGAAGCCAACGGGTGAAGAAGCGCCACGCACGGGCCGGTGCCGTGCTTCTCATGGAATTCACGAGCTTGAGGTTTTCCATTTTCCGCCTATGCGATGATGGGGCGTCTTGTCAGTCTACACTGAGACGGTAGCCGATGCCGCGCACGGTCTGCAAGTAGACCGGATTTGCGGGGTCGTCTTCGATCTTGCGGCGCAGGCGGTTGATCTGCACGTCGATCGTGCGCTCTCCCACGTCCGCGTCCGCATCCACCAGTTCGTGGCGTGGAATGGTGTCACCGGCTCGCAAGGCAAACAGCATCATGATGTCCTGTTCACGATCCGTTAGCCTGATGATTTCGGCTCCGCGCCGCAGTTCTTTGCGTGGAACGGAGAAATTATAGGGTCCGAAGATGATCTGCTCCACCTTCGGTGCATCGGGTGACGCATTGCGTCTCAGAATATTGTTGATGCGCAGCACCAGTTCGCGCGGGTCGAAGGGTTTTGCCAGATAATCGTCCGCACCAGCCTCAAGACCGGCAATGCGGGAATCGGCTTCCGAGCGGGCAGTGAGTAGAATGACAGGGACGGATTTGTTTTCGTTGAGGGAGCGGGTGAGCGACAGGCCGTTTTCACCGGGCATCATGACATCGAGAATAAGGAGATCGAAACGGATACCCTGCATCTTGCGTCGCGCCTCGGCGGCGTCGGCTGCGGCTGTGATGCGGTATCCCTTTTCGCCGAGGAAGCGCTGGAGAAGATCGCGAATACGGGCATCGTCATCGACGATCATGAGGTGAGGGGCATCATCTTCGGCCAGTGGCTGTTTGGTCGTGCCGTTTTGCATGATCACTCCTTGACCTCGAGGGTCTGGTCATTGGCTGCCGTATGACCTGCGACGGGATCACGCATGCGGGCCAGAAACTCTCGCACGGATGCCCGTGCCTCAGGCTGCATGCCTTGCAGGGCGCGGTCGATGCGCCTGGATTGCGGGTCACTCAGCGCAAGCGCCAGTTCGCGTCCCGTCAAAGTGGGGTAGAGCCTGCGCTGGCGGCGGTCTTCGGGTCCTGCCATCTGGCGGATATAGCCATCATCGATCAGCTGTTTCAACACGCGCGCAAGGCTCTGCTTTGTGATCTGCAACGTGTCGAGAAGATCGGCAACGGTCATGCCGGGGTTGCGGCAGACGAAATAGACGACACGGTGATGGGCTCTGCCATATTCCAGTTTGGACAGGATGACATCCGGGTCGGACACGAAATCGCGGTAAGCGAAAAAGAAGGCTTCGATCGTGTCGAAGTCGATCTTGCTGTCATCGACATGGGGAAGAGCTGGGCCCTGTTTAACGGCAGCCTTTTTCATCGATTGGGCAGGCACTGTCGCTCCTTTTTACTGCATCCAAAACCGTGCAGCGCAAACGCGCTGCAATCCGTTCACCTCGCCGTCGAAACCAAACTCATGGCACGAGATGGCGGACACTAGCCCAAAAACAATGTCGCCGGGAGGACATTGCCGATCATTTTCTGTTGCGTTCGATAATATGCCGATGAACCCACATCAACGGAATTGTGCATGTGGCTGGACACGAACGCAAAAAGAGCGCGGAATGACCGCGCTCATTGAGTTGGCAAGGGTGCCAAAGATCATTCGTAGACGTAGACGATCCGGCGTGTGCTCGGCTCGACCAGAACGGTACGGTCGTTGACGCGAACATAGCGATATTCGTAATCGGGAATGTTGGTCAGACGCGCGTCGGCTGGAACCATGCCGCCGATGGCCACATCGCCGTCGATGGTCACGACTTCACCGGGGTGAGCATCAACATAGGTCATGACCTGTTCTGGCGGATCGACTTCACCGACGCGACCGAGGTTCGGATCGCCTGGGTTAGGCTCTGCCTGAACGTCAGATGTCTTCTCGTAGGTCACGACGGGGACGTTAACGTCAGAGCGACGCTCGCGCAGGATCACTGGCGCGCCTTCATACATAACGTTGAGATAATCGGCATTGGCCCAACCGCGTACACCGTTCACCTCGATGCGGCACCATTCGCTGCCATCCATGCAACCATCCAGCACAGCCTCGCTGCCGCGCGTGGCAAGACCCACTTCGGGGTAATCCTCGCCAGGGCCGGACCGGACAGAAACGTCTGATGCTGTGGTGGCGACCATTGCCGCGTTCGCATATCCTGCGAGCAGCGCAAAAGCGCCACCGGCGATCATGACTTTAAACCTGTTGTTCATATGTCTCACTCCTTTGAAGACTGCGGCATGAACGCACGAGGTGCGGGTCTGTTCCCAATTCCGTGATTGCTAAAGTTGCACATGGACGGCACCACCCGCCCGTTTTGCAATGCTGAGAGAGGTGCGAGTTTCATTGTGCGGTGGCGTTTGCCGGTTTATAGAGAGCCCGTTGTTTTCGAAGAGAAGGATGAAATCATGGGTAAGTTACAGGCGGGCATCATTCCCGTGACGCCGTTCCAGCAGAACTGCACCATCCTCTTCGATGAAGACACCAAGGAAGGCGTGATCGTCGATCCCGGCGGGGATGTGGATGTCATCATCCAGACGGTGACCGAAAACGGCGTGACGCTGAAGGAGATCTGGCTGACGCACGGGCATCTCGACCATGCCGGTGGCGCCAAGGAGCTGAAGGAAAAGCTGTCGCTGTCCATCATCGGCCCACATGAAGACGACAAGCCGCTTCTGGAACGCATCGAAATCCAAGCGCAGACCTATGGCATTCCCGGTCTCCAGAGCGTGCTGCCGGATCGCTGGCTGACGGACGGTGATACGGTTTCGTTTGGCGAGCATCATTTCGAGGTTCTGCATTGCCCAGGCCACGCGCCGGGCCACGTGATCTATTACAATCGCGCCCAGGCTTTCGCGCATGTGGGCGACGTTCTGTTTTCAGGATCGATCGGTCGCACCGACCTTCCAGGCGGCAACCACGAGCAATTGCTGGCCTCCATCCGCGACAAGGTTATGCCTTTGGGTGACGAGGTCGGTTTTATCTGTGGCCATGGTCCCGGCGGACGGATTGGCGAAGAGCGCCGGACGAACCCTTATCTGCAAGGGATTTATGCAGATCAGAAAGGTGCTGAGTCAGAAGGCACGGTCAAACCCGCGTAATCAGCCTTCCGGCGCAGATATTTGCGCGGCAGCTCACAAAAAAACCCGGCATTCCTGCCGGGCTTCAACGAGAAGAGAAAGTCGTTAGGGGTCAGCCATCAATCTGGAGATTGACTGCCTTCGGTCCCTTGCCGCGACGATCCGGTTCAGTGTCGAAGCTTACTTTCTGGTTTTCTGAGAGTGCGGACAGGCCGGAAGCCTGTACGGCAGAGATATGAACAAAAATATCGGCGCCACCATTGTCTGGCTTGATGAAGCCGAAGCCCTTGTCGGTGTTGAAGAATTTAACGGTGCCAGTCTCGGCCATGCATCAGGTCCTTTTCGCTCTGCCCGTGTTCAGCTCCAGGCAGCATTACAGTTTTGCCCGTGAGGGCGTACGGCAGGCAGTTTCAGTTGAGAAAATGGACCTTGCGTGGAAAGCTTTTTTGACGTTCTGATCAACGTTATTGTGTCCCCGCCGCTCGAAGTTTTTGATCTCCGAAGCATTTATTTTATAGGCCTTCCCATGCTCGCAACTTGCCCGAACCCCAACAGATTGCTGTGTTTATTCAAAATTGGCAAGCAAAAGTTTTTAGACAAGCGGAGGCCTCGCAGCGGCTGTCAAAGCGGCTGACGACGGGACTGGCAGAATTTTTCTCATGCTTTCGATGTTCAGAAACGAAAACATCGCTGGCGATGGGATTTCACGTTTATTTTCGCGTGAAACGGTGAATTTTGTCTCACGGTAAAAGTCTAGAGACCCTTTATGTTTCAGCTATGACACTGTCTCGCCGCTTGAAGACCTCAGGCACCAATTCGACCAACAATATAGCCGCAAAAATGATTGCGCAGCCGATATAGCCTATTGCTGGAATTGTTTCCTGCAAAAAGATCGTCGCAAACAGGGCGCCGAACAGGGCCTCCGACGAGAGGAAGATCGCTGCCTGGGGTGCTGTCGTATAACGCTGCCCGATAACCTGAAGCACGAAGGCAAGGCCGGATGAGACCAGCCCGACATACAGGATTTCCTTTATGGACGCTGCGATGGCTGCCATATTGATCGGCTCGATGACAATGCCGATCAGAATGCTGAGAACCGCGCAGACCGCAAACTGGGCACATGACAGGGCAAGCGGACGATTGCTCTGCATGACGAAGCGACCCGCCAGCGTGATCTGGATCGCCCAGAAAACCGCACAGATGATGCTCAGCGTGTCGCCTATGGTCAGCCGGGTCATGCCGCCGCCCGACAGCAGGAAGATGCCGCACAGCATCATCAGCGCTCCCGGCCAGACGATCCAGTGCGGATTGCGGCGGTAGACGATGACGGCGATGACGGGCACGAAGATGACGTAGAGCGCCGTCAGAAAGCTGGAGTTGGTGACAGTCGTCGTCAACAGCCCGATCTGCTGGGTAATGGCCCCCAGAAACAAGGCGATACCGACAAGCATGAAGGTTTTGGTTTCAGCAAAGCTCGGCCGCGATTTCATCCGCCAGCTTTCCATCATCGCGAAGGGCAGGACGGCAAGGGCCGCAATCGCAAAGCGCAAGCCGACGAACCAGAATGGTCCGATGCTGGCCATGGCGGTCGATTGCGCGACGAAACCTCCACCCCAGATCGCGGCTGCGAGCAAGAGAACGAGGTTGGCCTGAATGCGCGTCATGAAACCACCAAAAGCAAAGAACGCGCAGTGGCGTCTTCTCGAAACTTCGATGTGCTCAAGACATCGATTTTGAATGGCTCTATCAGGTCAGGACGGGAAGAACAAGAATGGTAGCCTTGATGGGTTTTGCCTCAATGGCGACGCTGGCGGCCTGACGTTTCGCGGATGCTGTTGAGCGTCAAAACGATGCCGCCGACGGCCATGGTGACGAAGCCTGCGACCACCAGTCCGATGACGAAGATGCGATCGGATGCTTTCGAAATCGGTGCCGAAGCGATGGCCGAGGTCTGGATATAATCGATTTCATCGGCATGGGCGCTGGTGGCCAATCCGGCCGCCATGGTGATGATGACCATGAGAGCGGCTAATGCCATCCATAGCGAAAACAGGGTACGCTGGTTTCTCAGCCGGGCTGCCAAATTCCGATCATTGAGAAACATTGTCGACGTCCTTCGTGGTGTAGAAATGTCGGTGATGCAGAGGCGTGGCACAGTTCTGCGCGACATGCTTAAAAGAGCGTTTGAAATGGACGCCAAGTGGACCGAAATCGGACAGTTCGGCGCATTTATTGAGGCGATATCAAGGCAGAGCTTAACAGGATGTTAACGCCATCAAATTCCGCGTTTTCCGAAGGTTCGCACGGGTTTGAGGGCGGGAGTTTCATGCCCTGTGGCAAGGCGCGGTTTGGTTTCGGGCGTGGCGCGCGACTGGCTGGCAAACTCGGGAAAACGCTCGTTGAACGTCGTCGGCGCAAGCTCTGGTCTGGCCAATGCATAGCCCTGCATCAGCGCCACGCCAAGATCGACGCAAAGCTCGATTTCCTGCTCGTCCTCCAGGGCTTCGAAGACGGGCTCGATATGTTCCTTGGCGAACTGTTTGACGATGTGCCGCAAAAGGGCGGCACCAGCGGAATTGCGCATGAACTGGCGTGCCCATGCCGCCTCGAACTTCACATAGTCGGGTCGCATCAGCTTGACGCGCTCGATGTCGGAGTCACCAGCGCCGAAATCGGCAATGGCAACCCTAAAACCCATGGCGCGCATGTGATCGGCGAAATCCGCGACCAGCGTGGCGTCGGATGCGTTCTTCTCGGCGATTTCGCAGACGATCCGGTCTGGCGTCATGCCCGCCTCATGAGCGGACAGGCGCATGCGCTCCACTTCCTGGCGCATCTTGCCTGGCGTGCGAAAGAGGCCGGGATGGAAGTTGACGAAGATACGCGTGCGAGACCGTTCCAGTGCGCCGGTGTTGAGGATGTGGATCGTTCGCAAAATGCTGTCGATGGCCTCGATATCGTCGCCATGAACCTGGCGAAACAGCTGGGCAGGCGGAATGAGGTCCGACCCCTGATAGGGGCGCACCAGACCTTCAAAGGAATCGATATCGAGACGGCCGTTGGAGAGGCGGCGGAAGATGGGCTGGAGAGCGGATTTTAACGTGAACGCGCCATAGGTCGTGGACCAGGAGCCATCGGCTTCGCGCATCAGATTTGAGAAAATGCTTTTGGGTGCCACGGCGTTCTATCCGGGAAAATCATTTCAACGCGGACACCATAACATACAAAGCGTTACGCGCTAGTTAAGCAATGCTTAAAGTATGCCGATGGTAACGTTTTCATGGCATCTGCCCTTGAAACCCGGTACGTCTTTCGACATACCACTTTGCGCAGAAGGCGACAGCCGCAAACTTCTGCCGATGTCAATTTCAATAGGACCGATAAAAATGGCCTTCCTTGCCGACATTCTCTCCCGCGTAAAGCCCTCCGCCACCATCGCCGTTTCCCAGAAAGCCCGTGAATTGCAGGCCCAGGGTCGCGATGTGATTGGCCTCGGTGCAGGCGAGCCGGATTTCGATACGCCCGACAATATCAAGGAAGCCGCCATTGCCGCGATCAACGCCGGCAAAACGAAATACACGCCGATTTCGGGCATTCCCGAACTCCGCAAGGCGATTGCCGAAAAGTTCAAGCGCGAGAACGGTCTGGATTACAAGCCGGAGCAGACGATTGTCGGTACCGGCGGAAAGCAGATTCTTTTCAACGCCTTCATGGCAACGCTTAACCCCGGCGATGAAGTTATTATTCCAACACCTTACTGGGTCAGCTACCCGGAAATGGTGTCGATCTGCGGCGGTACGCCTGTCTTCGTTCACACCACGCTGGAAGGCAAGTTCAAGCTGACAGCGGAAGCACTGGAAAAGGCCATCACGCCCAAGACCAAGTGGTTCCTCTTCAACTCTCCATCCAACCCATCGGGCGCGGCCTACAGCCACGACGAGCTGAAGGCGTTGACGGACGTTCTGGTCAAGCACCCGCACGTCTGGGTTCTGACAGACGATATGTACGAGCACCTGACCTATGGCGACTTCAAGTTCGTGACGCCTGTGGAAGTGGAGCCTTCGCTCTATGACCGCACGCTGACCATGAACGGCGTGTCCAAGGCCTATGCAATGACCGGCTGGCGTATCGGTTATGCCGCAGGCCCGTTGCAGCTCATCAAGGCCATGGACATGATCCAGGGCCAGCAGACCTCCGGTGCGACATCCATCGCCCAGTGGGCTGCCGTAGAGGCGCTCAACGGCACGCAGGATTTCATTCCGGCCAACAAGAAAATCTTCGAAGGCCGTCGTGACCTCGTCGTGTCGATGCTGAACCAGGCCAAAGGCATCAATTGCCCGATGCCGGAGGGTGCGTTCTACGTCTACCCATCCTGCGCAGGCCTGATCGGCAAGACCGCACCTTCGGGTAAGGTGCTTGAAACCGACGAAGACTTCGTGACAGAGCTTCTGGAAACGGAAGGCGTTGCCGTCGTCCATGGCTCGGCCTTCGGCCTTGGCCCCAACTTCCGCATTTCCTACGCGACATCTGAGAAGTTGCTGGAAGAAGCCTGCAACCGCATCCAACGCTTCTGCGCCAACTGCCGCTAAGCACTGATTGAATTGAGGAAAAGCCCGGCAGCGATGCCGGGCTTTTTGTTTATAGCCCCAGAAACAGCAGCATCAGGAATGCGGCAAACAGAATAAAGTGGGTCATGCCTTCGATGGCGTTCGTCTCGCCGTCGTTCAGGTTGATAGCGGCGGCAAACAGGGTGATGAAGATCATCACCGTCTGCACCGGCGTCATGGCCATGACGAAAGGCTGGCCGGTGTAGAGCGCAATGCCTTCCATGACCGGCACTGTCAAAATGACGGTGGAAAGCGATGCACCCATGGCGATGTTGACGACCGACTGCATGCGGTTGCGCAGGGCCGAGCGCATTGCGGTCATGATTTCGGGTGCAGCGGATATGGTAGCGACCACGACCGCCATCAATGCAGGCGGCGCGCCGCTGCCTTCAAGGCCATGGCTGAGAAATGCCGACATGAATTCGGCGAGAACGCCGATCAGCACCACGCCGATGAGGATGATGGCGATGGAGTAGGACGCCGGTCCTTCTTCATCGTCGTCAGCCTGCGCCTGTTGCAACTCTGCCGCCGACTTTTTCCGCTCGCTGCGTGGATAGCTGTAGCTGAAGAAATAGCTGTGCGGACCGACCTGCATTTTCAGGAACATGGCATAGAGCGCAATCATCGCGCCGATGGTGAAGATGGAATAATAGTGCCACTTCGCCTCGGGAATAAACTCCGGCACGATCATCGAAATGCCCATGGCCGTCAGGATCATCACAACATAGGTGCGGGCGGAATCATCATTGTAGGGTTGTTCGCCGTGGCGAAGCCCGCCGAGAAGCGCTGCAATGCCCAGAATGCCGTTGATGTCGATCATGACGGCAGAGTAGATCGTGTCGCGCACCAGCGTTGGCGAAGAGGACTCGCTCATGATGATGGCGAGGATCAGAACCTCGACGGCCACCGCCGACAGTGTCAGGATCATGGTGCCATAGGGATCGCCGACCTTAGCAGCCAGAATTTCCGCATGGTGCGCCACTCGCATGGACACGACGATGATCACGCCGATGAGGGCGGCGGCAATGACGAAGGACAGCGCCTTGCTACCCTCCAAAAAGGCGTGTTCAGCAAAATAGGCGGCAACGGCGCAGGGAACTGCGGCAAGCAGCATGCGCTCCTGTTTCAGCGTGGTCGCGACTGACATGGTTGCCCTTCCATATGGGTATCTGATCTGTGAGCGAAGCGCCGCAATAGCCGGGTTTGCACATTGGGCAATTTGGTAGGATAGTAGGTGGCAAGGACATGGCGACAATGCCGCATTCTCGTCCTTCAATGCACGGTTGCGGCAAAGGTTGCCACTGGCCTTCAATGTATCTGGAGGAAGTGTACATGACCAAAGTGGTATATGAAGTTGTGGAACATGATGGCGGCTGGGCATACCGGATGAACGGTGCCTATTCCGAAGCCTTCCCCACGCATGCCGATGCCGTGGAAGCCGCCCGCATCGCCGCAGCCGAACAGCAGGTGGGCGGGGAGGACGAAGAAATCTACTATCAGGATGAGCGCGGCCGTTGGCATGTCGAACACAGCCAAGGCGGCGACCGGCCGGAAGCCGAAGTGGTCGATAGCTCTCCCAACTGACCGTCGCAACGAAAGAGCGCCGCGCCCTTGGTGAAGGACGCAGCGCCGGTTCTTGGTCTTAACCGAGGGCAGGGTAGTCGGTGTAGCCTTCCGCGCCACCGCCATAGAATGTCTGCTGGTTTGGTTCGTTCAGCGGGGCATTGTCCTTGAGGCGCTTGACGAGGTCCGGGTTGGAGATGAAGGCTTTGCCGAAGGCGATCGCGTCTGCCTTGCCGCTTTCGGTGGCGGCGATGGCGCTTTCGCGGTCGTAGCCATTGTTGGCAATCCACAGGCCCTTGCCGCCTGCATGGGTGTAGGCTGCTTTCAGAGCGGCGTAGTCGAACGGCTTGTCACCCTGTTTGAAGTCACGTGGGCCACCTGTGGCACCTTCGATGACGTGGATGAAGGCCAAGCCGCGGCTTCCGAGTTCCTTGACCACATATTCAAACAACGGCTGCGGGTTGTCTTCGGAGATGTCGTTCGCAGGCGTGACCGGTGACAGGCGGATGCCGGTGCGGCCTGCTCCGATTTCCTTGGCAACGATATCGACGACTTCCAGTAGAAAGCGCGCCCGGTTTTCGATGGAGCCGCCATACTCGTCTGTGCGCTGGTTGGTGCCCGTCTTCAGGAACTGGTCGATCAAGTAACCATTGGCGGCGTGAATCTCGACGCCGTCGAAACCAGCGTCGAGTGCTGCGCGCGCGCCGGTGCGGAAATCTTCCAAAATCAGCGGAATTTCGCTGAGGCCGATTTCACGAGGTTCCGATGTATCGGCAAAGCCGCCGGTGCCGTCATCATTGATGATGTAGGTCTTCGACTTGGCCTTGATCGGGGAAGGAGCAACCGGCTGACCACCATGTGGCTGAAGCGAAGTGTGGGACACACGACCGACATGCCAGATCTGCGCGACGATTTTACCGCCTGCCTTATGAACGGCGCTGGTCACCTGTTTCCAGCCATCAACCGCCTCTTGCTTGTAAAGGCCGGGAACGTCTGCATAACCCTGTCCCTGCTGGGAAACAGGCGTGCCCTCGGTGACGATCAGTCCGGCGCTCGCACGCTGCTCATAGTAAGTAGCATTGAGATTGTTGGGAATGGCGCCCGGCGAACGGTTGCGGGTCAGTGGGGCCATTACGACGCGGTTTGCAAGTGCTATATCGCCTGCCTGTGCGGGCTCGAACAATTTTGTCATGGGATCGTGCTTTCTCTTCTGGTTGATAGAGAGCGCCTGAACGGCGCCTAAAGCTTCTGGTTCAGATAGGTCAGAAATTCCGCGATATTTTCCTCGTCACGCTCATAGAAGTTCCATTGCCCCACCTTTCGCGACCGTACCAACCCGGCAGCTTGCAAAGCCGCAAGGTGAGAGGAGACTGTTGATTGTGAGAGGCCGCTGATCTCAAACTGATGGGCGCAAACTCCCATGGTGAAGGGATGTGCCTGGCTAAAGTGCTTTTCCGGCTCTTTCAGCCATTCCAGAAACTTCAGCCGTATGGGATGTGCAATGGCCTTCAGGGCGTCTTCGTGGTTCATATCGTTTCCGCATATCTGTCCATACCGATATTTATATCGACAAAAATCGATATCAAGGGCGGTGCAAATTTTTAAATCTGACTGAGCAAAAAAAAGGCCGCTGGATTGCTCCGCGGCCTGACAGTTTTGAAGGTAAATACCTCCAGAGGGGAACAGCCGCCCGATGCGAGAAGCATCTGCGACAGCTGATTTCAATATGGAAAGCCAAGCGCCTGAAAACAAGGGCGATTCATCTCATAAACGTCTGGTTTTGCAGAAATTTATTGCGGGTAAAAAAAGAGGGCCACCGGATTGCTCCAGGGCCCTTATAAGTGTGAAGGTTAAATAACCTCCAGAGGGGAACAGCTGACGCGGCGGAACTGGGAGGAAAAGCCGCCGTGTGCATCAGCTGTGTGCGATATGTTGCTTTTTTGGGCAGCATTCAACTCTTTTTTGTGCACAACAGCCCTGCGTGCAGTGCATCACTGTCATCAGCCGTCATATTTATTTCGCAAATCTACAAGGCAAGCGACCCATGCCCGAAGCCAGATAAGCTCCATAAGATACTGATATTGATCGATTTTTTAAGTATTTTTGATTCGCTTAGCGATCAAAAATTCCAGTTGCGTGCCTTCGCCACGACGAAATCGCGGAAGACTTTCAGTTTCGCCGCATTCTTCAATTCATCGGGGTAGCAGAAATAGGTATCGAATGACGGAATATCTGCGGGCAGAGACAACTGAATAAGGCCAGGATCACGCCCGACAATATAGTCCGGCAGGCAGGCAATACCGATTCCCAGCAGGCAGGCGCGCTTAATCGACGTCTGGCTGTTGATCTGCAGGTGCGCGATGCGGGTGTTGTCCGACGAGCGACCAGCATTTTCCAGCCAGTTGACGTCCAGCAGGTAGTTCGGCGCTGGTTCACCGAAGGAAATGATCTTGTGGGTGTCCAGATCTTCGATCGACTGCGGCTCGCCATAGCGGTTGATGTAGGAGGGCGCCGCGTAGACGTGCATATGCACGGTAAACAGCTTGCGCTGAATGAGGTCCGATTGCTGCGGCTGGCGCAGACGAATGGCGCAGTCGGCGTGACGCATGTTCACGTCCAGTTCCTCATTGTCGAGGATGAGCTGGATCGACATTTCAGGATAAAGCTGCAGAAACTCCTGCACCTTGTCCGTCAGCCAGCCCTGGCCGAGGCCGACGGTGGTGGTGACGCGCAGCTTGCCGCTCGGCTTTTCCGTCGTTTCCGTCAGTTGCATCTTGACGGTTTCGAGCTTCAGAAGAACGTCATGGGCGGTTCTATAGAGCAACTCACCCTGTTCGGTCAGAATCAGGCCGCGCGCGTGGCGGTGAAACAGCTTGACCCCGACATCCTGCTCCAGCGCGCTGACTTGACGGCTGATGGCCGACTGGGACAGATGCAGCTTGTCTGCGGCGTGTGTGAACGAGCCTGCTTCGGCTGCCGCATGAAATATGCGCAGTTTGTCCCAGTCCAATGGCATAGGCATGCGGGTCGTACCCTTTCTTATTCAGCAGCAACGGCAAGCGGAGCTTGCGCTGCGAGAAATCGTTCCGCCTCAAGCGCGGCCATGCAGCCCATGCCAGCGGCGGTAATCGCCTGCCGGTAGGTGTCATCCGTCACGTCACCGGCTGCAAATATGCCGTCGATGTTGGTGGCAGTAGAATCGGGTGCCGTCCACATATAGCCGTTCGGCTTCAGTTTCAGCTTATCTTTGAAGAGTTCGACCGCGGGCGCATGGCCGATGGCAACGAAAACGCCGTGGACGGGCATTTCGGTGATCTCGCCGGTCTTGGTGTTGCGAACCCTGGCACCCGTGACCGAGGGCGGCATGGGATGCTTGGCAGGGGTGCCGGTGATTTCGGCAATTTCGCTGTTCCAGACGATGTTGACGTTGTCCTTCGCGAAAAGGCGTTCCTGAAGGATTTTCTCAGACCGGAAGCTGTCGCGACGGTGGACCACGGTCACCGTCTTGGCGATGTTGGACAGATAGAGCGCCTCTTCGACAGCGGAGTTGCCACCGCCGACCACGATCACGTCCTTGTTGCGATAGAAGAAGCCATCGCAGGTGGCGCAGGCGGAAACGCCAAAACCCTGAAACTGCTGTTCGCTCTCAATGCCCAGCCATTTGGCCTTGGCGCCGGTGGAGATGATCAGCGTATCTGCGGTCCACACCGCGCCGGAATCGGTTTTGACCGTAAACGGGCGGCGGGTGGTTTCAACCTCGGTCACCAGATCGTTGACGATTTCAGCGCCGACATGCGTCGCCTGCTTCAACATCTGGTCCATCAGCCACGGCCCCTGGATCGGGTCTGCATAGCCGGGATAGTTTTCAACATCGGTGGTGATCATCAACTGCCCACCCTGTTCCATACCGGCAATCAGCACAGGGTCCAGCATGGCGCGGGCCGCATAGATGGCAGCGGTATAGCCAGCAGGGCCGGAGCCGATGATCAAGACCTTGGTGTGGCGGGCGGACATGGATCGTTCCTTTCAAAACAGGGAAGTGGGATTTGGGAGCCGATGTGATAGCTCAACCACGGTGCACCCCTTCAATGCCTGGTATTTAAGAGGGTCCAGTGCAGATATTCAAGGGCAGCCTTGCGTTACCAACAGGGCAGAAGGCTCAGAACACGCAATTTTGTGTCGCGGTGTTGAAGGATTATTGCGAATCCCGTCGTGAAGAGTAGAAGGAAGCATTCCAGCTCAATCAAGGAAGAGCATATTGGCAAGCGTCGAACTTGATGCCATCGATCTGAAAATACTGCGCGAATTGCAGCGTGACGGGCGCATGACCAATGTCGAGCTGGCAGACCGCGTCGGCATCTCTGCACCACCCTGTCTGCGGCGTGTGCGCAAGCTGGAAGAGGCTGGCATCATCGAAGGCTATCACGCCATGCTCAACGCCCCAAAACTGGGATTCGATCTCGTGGCCTTCTGCATGGTGGGACTGAAACGCCAATCCGAAACCAACCTCAAAGCGTTTGCCGCCGCCACCGACCGCTGGCCACTGGTGCGCCAAGCCTGGATGGTTTCCGGTGACAGCGATTTCCTCCTCCACTGCGTCGCCGCAAACCTCACCCAGTTCCAGGACTTCGTCATCGAAGTGCTGACTGCCGACGAACACGTGGACACGGTGCGCACGATGCTGACCATCCGGCAGGTGAAGCGGGCAGGGCTGGTGGGGGTGTAGGCTTGTTCGGCCTACTTCCAATTGATTGGTGTTATAAACCCTAGATCGACAAGTTGTTTCGAGCCTGTGAATTTGACTGAGATGTGTTCATCGTAAAAGTTGAGAGAGCCGCTTTTTTGAATTTCTTCTAGTAATTTGACGTAGTGAGACGATCCGCCATAGTGCTGCTTGTCATCGACGGCTTCGGAGATTTTCTCTTTGTAATTCACAAAGAATTTCAGATGCAGAAGCGCACCCCAGTTCTTTGGAAAATTGCGTCCGTAAGGCAAAGGGCGATGGATACTGCTGCCAAAAAGGCATTCGTCATCCCAATATATTAGCGGGTACTTCACCAGTTCGTTCTGTTCGTTGAACTTTCGTCCGCGCGGACCGCCTTTGATGCTGATGCCCCGCTTTCCCACGGACATATCGTAACCTTGTCGATCGAAATGATCCGAGAATTGCCAAGGTAGCGTATTTGAGCTTTTCTCTTCTCCCAAAAATGTACGATACATATCCAACATCGGTGCTGCGAGACGCTTATCCCCTTCCGCTTCGAGTATAGCAATTAAATTTTGAATGCTGCGGGTTTCACTATCCGCGAAAAAAAGAAACTCGTCGGAATCGAGATTGAGATACCAGCGATTTTTCCCGTATGTGTCGAACAACTGCTCTCGCCACTGACGTCCCCGCCGTGCTTCAGCAAAGCGAATCGGCGACGTCCAGAGATCGACATCCGGATGGCTCGCCAAGAATTCGCGGGTTCCATCCGTCGACACATCATCAACGAAGATAAAACGAGTAACACCCAGTTTTCGGTAGTGCTCCAGAAAACTGGAAAGGATGTTGATTTCGTTGTGGCTCACGACAACCAATGGCAAATCGTCTTGAGACAAGGTCGAGACGGGCGTTTGTGGCCTGAGCTCGATATGCTTCCTATCTCGCTTTTCCCGTCGTGAAACGCGGGAACTTTCTATCCATGTCATCAAGCGATGAGCCAACGGACGGTTGTACTGCTTTGGTCCAGCTTCACTGGGATACTGCGCGACGGGCTTTTTCGTGGTCATGGAGATAATGTTTCGGCTTGATGTCGTTTAAGTCCAAGCAGGTTTCGCATATTAATTGCCTCTAAAAAAGAATAGTTTAGAATAATGTTTTCGCTGGGCAAGCATATCAATTGAAATCGACGATAATCCTGCTCAGTTTTTTTCTATTCAGAATATAGGAGAGTTGGGGTAGCGAATGATCGTAAAAATATAATATATTTTTGAGGACTGGCCGCTTCAGTTCTCTTGATAATTTGGATAGGAGGCCTTTCTCGGCGCCCTTGATGTGCCTCTGCTTCACCATGATCGTGCTTTCAAAGTCATCTTTTTTGTTCGCGTAGAATTGTTTTTGTATGCAAATTGCTGGTGCCATTTGGTAAACCACATTCTCCCGCATCGGCTCAGCCCTTGGATCGAACAGGAAAACATCCACCTGACAGTATAGTTTCTCTGATATTGACAGCAGATATTTTGCGTAAGTTCGGGATACGATATACCCACAGGTGCCATTGTGCTGGCCCTTTAAAATCCTCAATGCGTGCTCGTCATCAATCCTGTGAATTTGAGACCCTGTTAAAATCGGAAACATTTCCGTTTCGATTTTGATGATGTTGGCGCCGTGCGGAATCCAACTTACATCGTCCAGAAATTTCTTCGCCTTCTGAGACAGGATGACGTCATCCTCAAATATCGCCACATACTCGTCTAGACCGTCAACGATCAATTGCCAGCATTTTCGATGGCTGAGGAAACAAGCGATGGCAGGATAAGTTAGTTTTTTGAACTTGACCGACCGTTTTGTCAGCTCATTCAAATTGATGTCTTTAAGATCATGCCAATCCACCGCACTCACACGCTCGAAGGTGAGATCGTTCTTTTCAAACTCTTGGACGACATGGGGGAGACGATCGACTGAGCGATCAAGGTTCACAACCAAACACTTCATGGCGCTATAAGACTTGTCTCTATTCGAGGGGTGGGTAACCAAAATGGCTGCCCATGGCAGCTATCTGAGTGTCATTCTGTGAGTCAATCACATTTATCTTGTAAAGGGTAGACGACTGCGAACCGCGCCATGCGATCAGCAAATCCCTGTTTCCAAGATTGTAAATTTCCGTTTTTGCTAGACGCGCCATCCAATAGAGCCACACGTCGTCAGCATAGGGTGCGAGTCGAAGGAGTTCATCGACATCACTCGTTTTCTCGCTCAAGCTACCCGGCGGGTAGAGCGCGCCCGCGCCGGAAGTAGGGAAGTAAGATTTTGAGTTCCCTGTTACTGGCGAATTTTTTGGCCAATGACGATAAGCTTTAAAATGGTTATCATTCGATTGCCTGATCTGATGAACTCGGTGACAAATAATGTGTCCCGGATGCTTGATCTGGGCGTCGACCATTTGGGCTAGCCAGTCACGGCGATAGTAGAGATCATCATCTGCAGTCACGATAAAGGCGTCTGGGTAGTGGGCTAGGGCTGGAATGATCTTCTTATAAGATCTCAGGTCTTGCGTCGACTTTATCTGGAAATCTTGTGACTGTAGCCTCAAGACGGATTGAGGTAACAGCCCCATATCCGCTTCAGCTATCCACAACACGACTTGGTCGGGTTTCACTGACTGGGTAAGAAGCGATTTCAGTGTAAGGTGCAATTTCTTAAATCGCGGCGGATAAGACGTCAAAGAAATGAGAAGCTGACGGGGTAGATCATGTCGTTTGATCGTCGCATGAAACACTTTGCTATGGTGCCATCTCAATCGTGTTATCAAAGGCGCACAGACCGAGTGAATTTGACGGCTAATTCTTGATAATTCCCGCTGTACACTGCTCATATTCTAACACATCTAACTGCTGAGCCTGAGATTGTTCGCGCCACTCAAAACACTGAACCGGACACCATGTGTCCGTGGGCTCGTTTCTAACCAGCTTTCGTCTTTGATCAAGTAGCCGCAGCAAACAAGTGAGCGCTTGGCTTGATTTAACGAGACGATATTACTGACGTTTCAGTCGCCAATCCCTTTAATCCGATCTATTTTCCCTTTAAGGAGTTGAGTTCAATGCCCGTGGATTCAACGTCGCAGGAAAAAAGTCAATGATTATAACGCGCATCCTCGGTGGGCTCGGAAATCAAATGTTTCAGTACGCAGCCGGTCGATCGCTATCGCTGTCAAGTGGCCTACCACTTAAGCTCGACCTTAGAGAGATGCGGTTTGACACATTGCGCTCTCTGCAACTGGACCAATTTAACATTGTTGGGGAAATCGCATCAGAAAAAGATATTCCGTTCAAAGAGCGTAACAGCCTTTATGGAAAGCTCGTTACGTCGATAAAAAATCGTAACCGTGCAGTACGAATAGTCGAGAAGGGTCTTTTATTTGATCCTAAAATATTGGAACTGCGACGATCAGTTTATCTTTTGGGGTATTGGCAGACGCAGAAATACTTTTCCCAGTATTCTGATATTATCCGTCGAGATTTCTCTTTGAAAGAGCCCTTTAGCATTGAGAGGCAGGCCATTCTGTCTAGAATTCGGGCTGCGCATCATCCCGTTTCAGTGCATGTTCGCAGGGGCGACTATGTGTCGAATCCGACCGCCAATACTGTCCATGGCACGTGCGAACCCAGGTGGTATGAGGCATCGATGCAGAAAATGGCAGACCGGATTCACGGCTCGACGTTTTTTGTTTTTTCCGATGATGTGGCATGGGCTCGGCAGAATCTGCCGGTCATCGGGGAGATGTTTTTTGTAGAGCCGCAATCAGACGGACGTGACGGGGAGGATATGCATCTGATGGCATCTTGTCGCTCGCATATCATCGCCAACAGCACTTTCAGCTGGTGGGGAGCCTGGCTCAATCCTCGTCACGATAAACATGTTCTGGCGCCTAAGCACTGGTTTCGCTCTCAGAAACATGATGATAGCGATTTAGTGCCAAGCGAGTGGGAGCGGCTGAGTTGAAAGTGCCTCGTTAAAGATCGCCGAGGCAGATGTGAAGCGGAGTTCCGACGAGGACTGCCCTTAAGTGATCAAATGCTCTCGATAGAGCAATTCAATTCATCTTCGCTATCGTCTTGGAGAGTTCCTTTAATGCGATTTTTGCGTCATCAAGATTCAGGTTCCACCACTCGCTCGCCAGTACGAGGTTTTGGCTTGCATTGTTGAACCTGTAACCAATTATCCTTGCTGGTGACCCAGCAACGATTGCAAAATTAGGGACATCTGAATTTACAAATGAATTTGCGCCGACGACCGCTCCGATACCTATGGTTATTCTACGCCTTATGATACAATCCACACCAATCCATGCGTCGCTTTCTATTCTACAATGTCCCTCGGTCAGATTTAAATAGGGTTCATCGTAAAATAGGCTGCTCGTGGATATTTTGCTGAGACTGTGCTCTCCTGGGCCAACTGAAACATTGTTGGCAATGGAGACATAATTTCCTATTTCGGCTTTTGTTATGTCGCAGCGTTCACCAATATAACAATATTTACCGATAATCGAATCTTTACTAACTCTACTGGACAGCGATACTTTTGATGTCGAGTGCGTATGGTCTTTCTTCTTTTTCTTTTTGAAAAACATGAAACGGTCTCCATCGGTCGTTTAGCGAAATATTTTCCGTACAATTCTGACCAGATTCCGTCGGCGTTTCTTCTTTTTTTCATATTTTTTTTCGGCAACTAAAACGCGCTCTTTTGCTGGAACTCGTCCTGATTCCTGTGCATAGTTAGACAAGATATTGAAGATGTTAAATTGGTTTAATATATGATCGCGGGCTTTCTCCAGGTGAGGTCTGCATACCTCCGCTGTATTGGCTTCAATAATTTTTTTTATCGATGAAATAGCACTGTCTGGATCGTTGATATCGATAGCCGTAAAGGATCGATTGTCCAGATAATCACCAATATTTTGGCTGCCATAGTATATCGGATAGGTGAGCGTCAGAAGTGGATCTGATATTTTCTCCGTCCAATAATGGGGATATGCGCTGTTTTCGATGGCGATATGGTAATGATAGGCGGACAATACTTCTGTTTTGTCTGAAAATCCGTTTATGTTGCGGCCAAAGACGTCGATGTTGTCCCCGAAGTGGGACTTCAGCTTCTCGACAAATTCGAGACGCAAGCGATGGCCGGGGGTAAAGGCTTTGTTAGAAGAGACAACTGAAATCAGCTTGCTCTTGGATGGCCGGTAATCTCTGAAATCATTGTAGGTCATTGGACGCGATGATTGCCTACCATCGGCATCATAAGCGCCGACCAGCCACGGAAGACCCAGCGGTCCTGTGCGTTTGTCGCGATGCGGTGTCTGAAGGTCTGGCGTCAGAATGCAATCAAACTGCGACAGAAAATCACTGTCGTAAACCTTGACGCTCGGCGGTTCTGAGGCGACGAACATACAGCGCTTCGCGACCAGCCGTTTGGTCAAGCTATCGGGTATCGCATCGTAAACAAAGACGATGTCGCAATCTGCAAAATCACCTTCAAACGAAAATTCGACTCCGTTCCAAACGGGCTCGGAATTGGGAAACTGGCGTATCCAATGCCAACCTGGGGCGGATGAGATGAAGCCAGCCTTAATCGTCATAACGGACCTTTTCACAACTGCATGCTTCGAATAGCTGGCTAACTGATTGTCTTGAAAATCTGATAGGTGGCTTCGACGCCCTCGGTCAATTTAATCCCCGGCTGCCAACCCATCGCCCGCAACTTTTCCGCACTCATCAGCTTTCTCGGCGTGCCGTCCGGCTTGCTGAGATCATGCTTGATCTCGCCTTTGAATCCAACAATTTCGCAGATCAGCTTGGTGAGGTCGAGGATGGAGATGTCTTCGCCGCTGCCGACGTTGACGTGGCTTTCGTCGGAATAGGTCTTCATCAGAAAGACGAGTGCGTCGGCGCAATCGTCGGCATGTAGAAACTCGCGGCGAGGGGTGCCGGTGCCCCAGATGACCATTTCCGTGTCGCCACGCAGCTTGGCCTCGTGGGCCTTGCGGATCAGCGCGGGCAAAACGTGGCTTGAGGTGAGATCGAAGTTGTCGCCGGGGCCGTAGAGGTTCGTCGGCATGGCGGAGATGAAGTTGCATCCATATTGTTTGCGATAGGCCTGTGTCAGCTTGATGCCAGCGATCTTGGCGATGGCGTACCATTCGTTCGTCGGCTCGAGCGCGCCTGTCAGCAACGCGTCTTCCGTGATCGGCTGGTCGGCGAATTTGGGGTAGATGCAGGATGAGCCGAGGAAGAGAAGCTTTTCGACGCCGGCGCGGTAGGAGGCATCAATGATATTGCTTTCGATCATCAGGTTTTCGTAGAGAAATTCCGCCGGGCGCGTGTCATTGGCCAGGATGCCGCCGACTTTGGCGGCGGCGAGAAAGACGGCCTGGGGTTTGGTGCGTGCGATCCATTCGGCGGTCTGCGCCTGGTTGCAAAGATCGACGTCACCGCGGCCGACTGTCAGAACCTCGCAGTTCTCCCGCTCCAGCCTGCGCGCGATGGCAGACCCCACCATGCCGCGATGGCCTGCAACCCAGACCCGCTTTCCGCTCAGCTCATAGCCGCTCATGGATCACAGGCCTTTCACGATGGCGTCGGATTGCATGATCCGCAAATCGCTCTCGACCATTTCCCGCGCCAGTTCGCGCACCGACGTTTCGTGTCTCCAGCCCAGTTTCTCGTGTGCCTTGGTCGGATCGCCGATCAGCAAATCCACCTCTGTCGGGCGGAAATAGCGCGGGTCGACTTCCACCAGGACCTTGCCTGTGGCGGTATCGATCCCTTTTTCGTCGACGCCTTGTCCCTGCCATTCCAGCGTAAAGCCGACATCTGCAAAGGCCCATTCCACGAATGTGCGCACCGGCGTCGTTTCACCCGTTGCCAGCACATAATCTTCGGCCACGTCCTGCTGCAGCATCAACCACATGCCGCGCACATATTCCTTTGCGTGGCCCCAATCGCGCTTGGCATCGAGATTGCCGAGATAGAGCTTGTCCTGCCGCCCCAGCTTGATGGCGGCCGCGGCACGCGTGATCTTGCGTGTTACGAAGGTCTCGCCCCGCAGCGGGCTTTCATGATTGAACAGAATGCCGTTTGACGCATGCAGGCCATAGGCCTCGCGGTAATTGACGACGATCCAGTAGGCATAGAGCTTGGCAGCGGCATAGGGGCTGCGCGGGTAAAACGGCGTCGTCTCGCGCTGGGGCACTTCCTGAACGAGGCCGTAAAGCTCTGATGTGGAGGCCTGGTAGAACCGAGTCTTCTTTTCCAGCCCCAGAATACGGATTGCTTCCAGCAGGCGCAATGCGCCGATGCCGTCTGCATTGGCGGTATATTCAGGCGTCTCGAAGGAGACCTGCACATGGCTTTGGGCGGCGAGATTATAAATCTCGTCCGGCTGGGTTTCCTGAACGATGCGGATGAGATTGGTCGCATCCGTCATGTCGCCATAATGGAGGAAAAATCGTGGGTTTTCCTCGTGCGGATCTTGATAGATGTTTTCGATGCGCCCCGTATTGAACGATGAAGAGCGGCGCTTGATGCCATGGACGATATAGCCCTTATCGAGCAGCAGCTGGGCGAGATAGGCTCCGTCCTGTCCGGTAACGCCGGTTATCAGGGCTACTTTTGCTGTGTCCGTCATGTGATCCGCTCTCACCTTGATCTGTGCTGCCTGCCAATGCGCTCATTCCTATCGCAGCCCACGGGTACCGTTTACGGCTCTATGCCAGTGGGCTTTGTCGCTTTGCGATATCTCAAGTGGGATTTAAAATAAACCTCCGATTTCCCGATGAGCCGAGCCTGATGGGCTTGGCCTGCGGTGCTACAGCTGTTTTTGCGCGGTCGGATGCTTGCAATGCCACGTCGTGCAATCCTATAGACAAAGGGTTGCGTGGTCAGGCACTGCCGAAAGGTGTCCCACCCGTTTGATGTAAGAGAAATGATGACCAAACACAGTGTCTCCGCATTCATCATCTGCCTGAACGAAGAGGCCTATCTCGGCAACTGCATCGAGAGCCTTGCGGACTGCGCGGAGATCGTGATCGTCGATTCCGGCTCCACGGATGGCACCCAGGCCCTTGTGCAATCCTACGTCGATAGGGGCTGGCCGATCAGGTTCATGTTCGAGCCCTGGCGCGGATATGCGGGGCAAAAACAGTTTGCGCTGGAGCAATGCACGCAACCCTGGTGTCTCAACATCGATGCTGACGAGCGGCTGGATGTTGCTTTGCGGGCCGCATTGCCTGACTTGTTGTCTGCGCCGGAAAGTGTCGTCGGCTGGAAGGTCGCGCGCAGACCGTATCTGATCGGTTACGGTTATACGCCTGAAAACGTGCGGGAGCGAAAAAACTTGCGGCTGATCCGTGCCGGCAAAGGCGCCTACGATCTGGCCCAGAAAGTGCACGAGGGTATCGTGCCCAAGGGTGATGTCCGTGCGTCCGAGAAGGGAAGCCTGTTGCATTACCGGCCTCTCATCATCGACGAGCAGATGCTGAAAGAGAACAAATATTCGACCCTGAAGGCGGACCAGAAGTTTTCGGAAGGGCGCGATGCCAAGCTTTCCAAGCTTTTGTTTTCGCCTTGGCTTTATTTTCTGCGGCTGTATTTCCGCAACGGGCTGTGGCGTTGTGGTGTGCCCGGCTTTATCGAAGCGGCAACGGGCGGCATCTATGCGCTTCTCACACAGGCAAAAATTTATCAGCGTCACGCGCTGAAACGCCGGCCCAATGTCGATGACATGGAGCGCGGGAGAGGCAAATCATGAAAGTCATGCATTATCACCTTGGCAAGGATGGCGGCGCCGAGCGGTTTTTTGTGCATCTGGTCAACGCGCTTGCACGTCGCGGTGTCGAGCAAACCGCGGTCATCAGGCCCAATCGCCTTTGGCGCAAGAAGATCGATGGCGTGTGTGGCATCATCGAAAGCAACTTTCGTAATTTTTCACCCGACCGGATCCTGCTGCCGATGAAGGTCATGCGCATGGCGCGCCATGAGCAACCGAACGCGCTGATGTCGTGGGCGACGCGGCCAAGCCGATTGATGCCGAATTACAAAGGCTGCATCAAGCTTTCGCGTCTTGGCGACTACCCGACGAAGCTGGATTACTTCAAGAATACCGACATCCTCGTCTGCAACACGCCGGGCATTGGCGAGCATGTCCGCGCGCTGGGTTGGACGCGCGGTGTGGAGGTCATCTCCAACTTCACCAGCACACAACAGATCGCGCCGGTGTCGCGGGCGTCGCTGGATACGCCCGACGGCGTGCCCCTGGTCATGAGCATGGGGCGTTTTGTGAAGCGCAAGGGGTTTCACACGCTGATCGATGCGGTCGCGACCCTGCCGGGCGTTTATCTCTGGCTGGCAGGCGATGGCGAGGAACGGGAAAGTCTGGAAGCACAGGTCGATGCGCGGGGAATGCGCGAGCGCGTTCGGTTCATCGGCTGGCAGGACGACACGCGAGCCTACGTATCGGCAGCCGACATCTTCGTCATGCCTTCCAGCCACGAGCCGCTCGGCAATGTGATTTTGGAAGCCTGGGCGCAGAAAAAGCCGGTGGTGTCCTCCAAATCCGAGGGGCCACTTTGGTTCATGCGCGATGGCGAAAACGGGCTCTTGGCAGAGATCGGCCAGGAGGAAAGTTTTGCCTCGGCTATCGCAAATCTCTTGAATGACAAGGCGTTGACGCAACGGGTTGCCGATGGCGGCTATGAAACGCTGATGAACCAGTTTTCGGAGGACGCGGTGGCATCGGCCTATATGGAGCTTTTCAAGCGGAAGCCTTGACCATGTCATAGATGCGGCCGATGCGTTCGGCCTCACCGTCGATGGTGAAATGTTCGGCCACGTGCCGGCGGGCGGCGATGGATGCCGTTGCCAGCTTGGCCTCGTCATTCAACCATCGCACCGTCGTTTTCGCCATGACATCCAACTGGTTTCTGGCGATGACCTCGCCGGTCTCAGCTGTTACGAGCTCTGGAAACGCGCCGACATCGGTGGCAATCACAGGCACGCCGGTTGCCATCGCCTCCAACGGCGTCAGACCGAAACCTTCCCAGCGCTGGGGGGCGATGAACAGATCGAGCGCCTGATACCAGCGATTGATATCGGTGTGTTCGCCGACAAACAGGATGCGGTCTGCAAGACCCGCAGCGCGGACCTTTTCTTTCAAGCCGTTTTCGAACTCGATATGCGGCCCGGTCGCCCGGCCGGCGATGATGGCTGACCAACCAGGCGTCTGTGGCAGGATCGCAATCATCGTATCGACGAAGAGATCGGTGCCTTTTTGGTGACGCACCCGGCCGAAACAGCCGATGTGTTTTTGAGAAACATCGAGGCCAAGTGTCTGTTTGGCCTGCGCCTTGTCGGCGGGTAGTGAGAAGCGTTCGGTGTCGATGCCATGCATGACGACGGTGCTGGGAACGTCGAGATAGGATGCTGTCTTGCCGCTGGTTGCGATCACCGCATCCATGCGCGACACCAGAAATTTCGTCCAGCCACTGTGCTTGCGTTGAGACGCGGAGGTGAACACCAGCTTCAACCTCATGCGCAAAACATAGCGCATGAGAATGCCCGGCAGCATTTCGATGTTGCGCCGCGCATGCCAGACTCTCGGCTTTTGGTCCGGCCCCCATTGCCATAGCCGCCACAGATCGCGAAAGCGAACATGCGGCAGGCTGTCGGGCAGACCCGGCCCGATGGCCGCCACCTTCTGCCCCTGCGTGTTTTGCACAGGCAGAAGCTGGATGATGGTGGATGTCACGCCGGAAAGCCTGCGCTTGAAGTTTGGCGCGAGCACGCGAACATCAGCCAAGTCAATATGGGGCAAAATCGGGATCTCGCAGGCAGGGAGCGTTCGATCAGCCCCAGTTGATGGAGAGGATTTCGTAGCCGCGTGAACCGCCGGGCGCATTTACTTCGATGCTGTCTCCGACTTCCTTGCCGATCAGCGCACGGGCGATGGGCGAAGAGATGGAGATGCGGCCCTGCTTGACGTCGGCTTCCTGGTCGCCGACGATCTGGTAGGTCTTCTGTTCGTTGGAATCTTCATCCACGAGCTTGATCGTTGCACCGAACTTGATGGTGGTGCCGGACATTTTCGAGAGGTCAATCACCTCGGCGCGGGCCGTCAGGTCTTCCAGTTCGGCAACGCGGCCTTCATTGTGGCTCTGCGCTTCCTTGGCGGCATGGTATTCCGCATTTTCAGAGAGGTCGCCATGGGCGCGCGCTTCTGCAATTGCCTCGATAATCCGAGGACGTTCTTCCTGCTGGCGAAAGCGGAGTTCTTCCTGCAACTTGACGAATCCACCCTGGGTCATTGGTACTTTTTCTACCATTTTTTCTTCCTTCGCATTCGAACTGCGGTACCCGCAGACACAAAAAGAAACAGGTTCCGGAGCAAAACTACGGAACCATGTCAAAATCACAATTTCCGTCACTATATCAGAAGACGGGAGTGAATTGCCAGAGAATTTGAAGCATTCAACTTCTCGTAAAATAACCGCCTCATCATATTCAGATATTGACTTTCAATACAAGAACATATAGTGAACAAACTTATGAAAAAGTCAATAAAAGAACGTTTGGCGGTTTTGTCCGATGCGGCGAAGTATGATGCGTCCTGCGCCTCCAGTGGCACGACGAAACGAAATTCGTCTGCATCGGGTGGATTGGGATCGACCGAAGGGTCGGGCATTTGCCACGCCTATGCGCCAGATGGGCGCTGCATTTCGCTATTGAAAATCCTGCTGACCAACTTCTGCATTTACGACTGTGCCTATTGCATCAACCGCTCCTCCAGCAATGTCGAGCGGGCGCGCTTCACTGTGGAGGAAGTGGTGTGGCTGACATTGGAATTTTATCGCCGCAATTACATCGAAGGGCTGTTTCTGTCGTCTGGCATCATTCGCTCATCGGATCATACGATGGAGGAACTGGTTCGCGTGGCGCGGGAGTTGCGGGTGACCCATGGCTTCCGCGGCTATATCCACCTCAAGTCCATTCCCGAGGCATCGGCGCGTCTGGTGGAAGAGGCTGGGCTTTATGCCGACCGTTTGTCGATCAACATAGAGCTTCCGACCGATAGCGGTATCGGGCGGTTCGCGCCGGAAAAGCAGCCGATCAACATTCGCAAATCCATGGCCGATATTCGCCTGAAGATCGAGGAGGCGGGTGAGCCGACGCTGCAGACGAAACGCGTCAGAAAATTTGCGCCTGCGGGCCAAAGTACGCAGATGATCGTCGGTGCAGATGGCGCCAACGACACCACGATCCTGTCCACGAGTGCGCGCCTCTACGGCAGTTACGGTTTGCGGCGTGTCTATTATTCCGCCTTCAGCCCGATCCCCGATTCGTCTAAAAATCTGCCTTTGATCAAGCCGCCCTTGATGCGGGAGCATCGGCTGTATCAGGCCGACTGGCTGTACCGATTCTACGGCTTTGATATCGATGAGATCGCCTCGACCCAAAAGGATGGCATGCTGGATCTCGATATCGACCCCAAGCTGGCTTGGGCGCTGGCCAACCGGCAGAAATTTCCCGTCGATGTGAACAAAGCGGACCGCGAAATGCTGTTGCGCGTGCCTGGATTTGGCACCAAGACGGTGAAGTCCATTCTCTCGTCGCGCCGGTTTCGGCAATTGCGGCTGGAAGATATCGCCCGATTCGGCGTGTCATTGAAAAAGGTGAAAGCCTTCGTGGTGGCAGGCGGTTGGACGCCGGGCAAGTTGACGGAACGGCCGGATTTGCGCGCCATGTTTGCGCCGCAGCCTGAACAATTGTCGTTGCTCTGATGTATCGAGTGTCGCTGGAGGGGCGGGGGGATTTTGGCGAGTGGCGAGATGCTGCCCGCGCCTTCTTATCAGCGAATGTCGCGCCGCATGAGATCGAATGGCGACTTCGTGGTGAAGAGACGGGCCTCTTCGGGTTCGAGGAGGGAGATCGCGTTCCGCAGGCCGTTGTTGGCGCCAGCGTGAATGTGCCCGCAGCCTTCATGCCGTTTGCGCAGACCATTATCTGTCACAGCGATCCGACCCGCTTTGCGCTGCTCTATCGTCTTCTGTGGCGTTTGGGGCAGGACAGAGCACTGCTGGAGTTCAAGTCCGACCCCGATGTGGCCGAAGCACGAAAAATGGAGAAATCCGTTCGTCGCGATAGTCATAAGATGACGGCTTTCGTGCGTTTCAAAGAAGTGCCGCTGCCGCAAGATTGTGTCGGACGGCGGCAGTTCATTGCGTGGTTCGAGCCGGATCATTTCATCGTTGAGCGCAAGGCGGCCTTCTTCCAGCGGCGCTTCACGGATATGGATTGGTTGATCCTGACGCCGAAGGGTTCAGCGCGTTGGGACGGAGAGACACTGGAAACGTCACGCCTTTCCGCAGAGCAGCCCGATCTCTCAGACGAGACCGATGAGCTTTGGCGCACCTACTACGCCAACATCTTCAATCCGGCGCGACTGAAGATCAAGGCGATGACAGCAGAGATGCCGAAGAAATACTGGAAGAACCTGCCCGAGGCAGACCTCATTCCAGACCTGATCCTCAACGCCGAAAGACGTGTGCTGGAGATGGGTGCCAAGGCTGCAACCGAGCCGCAACTTTTCCACCATCGCCTTCAGGCCGCTGCTGACAGCAAACCGGTGCCCACGTTGCCCGATGCCGATACGTTGGAAGGATTGAAGCACGAGGCGCAGGGCTGCACGCTCTGTCCGCTACACTGCAAGGCCACGCAAACGGTGTTCGGGGAGGGGCCAGCCAATGCTGACGTCATGATCGTCGGCGAGCAGCCGGGCGATGTCGAGGATTTGGCCGGGCGTCCCTTTGTCGGTCCGGCGGGCAAGGTGTTCGATCAGGTACTGGGCGAGACTGGCATGGATCGCAAGGCGATCTACGTCACCAATGCCGTCAAGCACTTCAAATACGAGGCTCGCGGCAAGAAGCGCATCCACCAGCGCCCTGATGCTGGCGAGGTGCAGCGTTGTCGCTGGTGGCTGACGCGCGAGATCGATCTGGTGCAGCCAAAGCTTATCGTTGCCATGGGTGCCACGGCGGTCTTTGCCTTGACCGAGTTGAGAGAAAAACTGTCTGACCTACGCGGCAAGCCGATGCCGATGGAGGGCGGCAGGATGCTGTTCATCACCGTTCACCCTTCCTATCTGTTGCGCATTCCGGATGAGCAGAAAAAGCGGGAAGAGATGCAGAAATTCCGCGAGGATATGCAGGCGGTTCACAGACTGATGGAGACGGTACAAGCCGCACCCGCCATCGTGTCAGGCTGATGCCGCCATCTCTTTTAGAAGCATGTCAAGACGATCGAAGTTTTGCTCGTTGGCGGCTGCGATGAATTTCTTGAGTTGCAGAATGTCAGTCGTCGCATCGAACACCATGTGCCAGCGCAGAGTCGTACCGTTCGGTTCTGCGATGAACTCCATGTCCATCGTGTAAACGTGCATCGGCTCGTGATGTACGAAAACAACGCGTTCTGGCACCGTTACATCGCGGAACGTCGAAACATTGTGAAAATCGGTGCCATCAGAGGCCGTCATGGTTATGGCCCATGTGCCGCCGGGGCGAAAATCGAACGTGGTAATTGTGTTGGTAAAGCCGTGCGGACCCCACCATTGTTCCAAAAGCGCGGGATCGGCGAATGTTTGAAACAATGTTTCGCGATCAACCAAAAACAGTCTCTCGTTAAAGATTTCCATTTTTTCGGTCATGGTCCTCACCATTCCTCCAGCCGAAAGGGGCGAACTTTGGCAAAAGAAACCCGGCCAACAAGTTTGCAGGCCGGGTTGCGTCGACATCGCGACTGGCTGCCCCTATCAGAAATAGCTTTGCAAAGGCCGCACGTCGAGGCTGCCGGCCTTGAGCGCCTTTATGGCAAGCGCTGCGGATTCGGCGCCGGACATCGTCGTGTAGTAGGGCACCTTCTGCATCAGCGTTGCGCGGCGCAGCGATTTCGAGTCCGAGATCGCCTTGTTGCTGTCCGTCGTGTTGATGACCAGCTGGACCTGACGATTGCGGATGGCGTCTTCGATGTGCGGACGCCCTTCCTGAACCTTGTTGATCTTTTCGGCATTGATGCCCTGTTCAGCGAGGAAGCGCTGTGTGCCGCCGGTTGCCAGAACCTTGAAACCGATCTCCACCAGATGGCGGATGGCGGGCAGGACGCGTTCCTTGTCTTCGTCGCGAACCGAAACGAACACCGCACCCGAGCGGGGCAGGTCGACGCTTGCACCGAGCTGCGCCTTGGCGAAGGCGAGGGCGAAATCCGTGTCGAGACCGATGACTTCGCCGGTGGAGCGCATTTCCGGTCCCAGCAGAATATCGACGCCGGGGAAGCGGGCAAACGGGAAGACGGCTTCCTTGACTGCGATGTGCTTGAGGTTGCGCGGATCGGGCTTTTCGCCATAGGCCGCAATTGCTGCATCCAGCTTTTCGCCGGTCATGATGCGGGCGGCGATCTTGGCGATCGGCGCGCCGATGGTCTTGGCGACGAACGGCACGGTCCGCGAGGCGCGCGGGTTGACTTCCAGAACGTAAATCGTGCCGTCCTTGATGGCATATTGCACGTTCATCAGGCCGCCGACGTTCAACGCCTTGGCCATGGCCGTCGTCTGACGCTCCAGCTCGTTCAGCGTCTCTTCGGACAGCGAACGCGATGGCAGCGAGCATGCGCTGTCGCCGGAGTGAATACCGGCTTCTTCGATGTGCTCCATGATGCCGGAAACGAAGACATTTTCGCCATCGCACAATGCATCCACGTCCACTTCGACGGCGTTGGTCAGGTAGCTATCAAACAGCAGTGGGTTCTTGCCCAGCAGCGTGTTGATCTGGCCGGTCTTGTCGTTGGGGTAACGTTGCTTGATGTCCTCGGGCACCAGGCCCGGAACGGTGTCCAGCAGGTATGTCTGGAGCTGTCCCTCGGAATGGATGATCTGCATGGCGCGGCCACCCAGAACGTAGGATGGGCGCACGACCAGCGGGAAGCCGATTTCGGAGGCGACGAGGCGCGCCTGCTCGACGGAATAGGCGATGCCGTTGTTCGGTTGGTTCAGGTCCAGCTTCATCAGCAGTTTCTGGAAACGGTCGCGGTCTTCGGCAAGGTCGATCATATCAGGCGCAGTGCCGAGGATCGGAATGCCGTTCTTTTCAAGCGCTTCGGCCAGCTTCAATGGTGTCTGACCGCCGAACTGCACGATGACGCCGACCAGTTCGCCTTTTTCCTGCTCGGCCCGCATGATCTCGATCACGTCTTCAGCCGTCAGCGGCTCGAAATACAGGCGGTCGGAGGTGTCGTAGTCGGTGGAGACGGTTTCCGGGTTGCAGTTGATCATGATGGCTTCAAAGCCCGCGTCCTTCAATGCGAAGGCGGCGTGGCAGCAGCAATAATCAAACTCGATGCCCTGGCCGATACGGTTCGGACCACCACCGAGAATGACGACCTTCTTGCGGTCGGAAACTTGCGCCTCGGAGCGCAGCTGACCAACGAAAGGCGTCTCGTAGGTGGAGTACATATAGGCGGTTGGCGAGGCAAATTCGGCAGCGCAGGTGTCGATGCGCTTGAAGACCGGGCGAACATTGAGGCTGTTGCGCAGTTCCGCCACTTCTTTCGGGCGCTTCTTGGTCAGGCTGGCGAGGCGGGCATCGGAGAAGCCCATGGCCTTGAGCGAACGCAGGTTTTCAGCGTCCTGTGGCAGGCCATGTTCGCGCACGCGGGCTTCCATGTCCACGATGGCCTTGAACTGGGCGATGAACCATGGGTCGATCTTGCTGTTTTCATGCACTTCGGCTTCGGACATGCCCATGCGCAGCGCCTGCGCGACCATGCGCAGACGGTCCGGCGTCGGCGTGCCGATAGCGGCGCGGATGGCGTTCTTCGAGCCTTCGCCTTCTTCGTAGCCGGGGATTTCGATCTCATCGAGACCGGTGAGGCCGGTTTCGAGGCCACGCAGGGCCTTCTGAAGCGACTCCGCGAAGGTACGGCCAATGGCCATGACTTCACCGACCGACTTCATGGCTGTGGTGAGGATCGGCGATGCACCTGGGAATTTCTCGAAGGCGAAACGCGGGATCTTGGTGACGACGTAGTCGATGGATGGCTCGAACGACGCAGGCGTTGCACCGCCGGTGATGTCGTTGTCCAGTTCGTCCAGCGTGTAGCCGACAGCGAGTTTGGCCGCGACCTTGGCAATCGGGAAGCCGGTGGCCTTGGAGGCGAGCGCAGACGAGCGCGACACGCGCGGGTTCATTTCGATGACGACCAGACGGCCGTCTTTCGGGTTGACGGCGAACTGTACGTTCGAGCCGCCAGTTTCGACGCCGATTTCGCGAAGGACGGCGATCGATGCATTGCGCATCATCTGGTATTCTTTGTCCGTCAGCGTCAGGGCAGGGGCGACCGTGATCGAATCGCCTGTGTGTACGCCCATCGGGTCGATGTTTTCGATGGAGCAGATGATGATGCAGTTGTCCGCCTTGTCGCGGACCACTTCCATCTCATATTCCTTCCAGCCGAGAACCGATTCTTCGATCAGCACTTCGGTGGTCGGCGATGCATCGAGACCGCCGCCAATGATTTCGAAGAATTCCGAGCGGTTATAGGCAATGCCGCCGCCGGTGCCGCCCATGGTGAAGGACGGGCGGATGATGGCTGGCAGGCCGACGACATCGATGGCCTGCGCGGCAATGGCCATGGCGTGGCTGATATAGCGCTGCTTGCGGTCCGTCTCGCCAAGGTTCCACTGGTTTTCGAGGTTGTCGAGCGCCTTGTCGAGCTCGGCGCCTGAAAGCTTTGCCTTCAGGTCGGCGCGGGCTGCTTCATGCGTCTTGCGGTCTGCGTCCTTAATGTCGGTGGCGTTGGCCAGCATCGACTTAGGCGTTTCCAGACCAATGCGCTTCATGGCTTCGCGGAACAGGGCGCGGTCTTCGGCCATATCGATGGCTTCGGGCTTTGCGCCGATCATCTCGACATTGTAGCGGTCGAGAACGCCCATGCGCTTCAGCGAAAGCGCCGTGTTCAGCGCCGTCTGGCCACCCATGGTGGGCAGCAGCGCGTCGGGACGTTCCTTGGCGATGATCTTGGCCACGACTTCCGGCGTGATCGGCTCAACGTAAGTTGCGTCGGCCAGACCGGGGTCTGTCATGATCGTGGCGGGGTTGGAGTTGACGAGGATGACGCGGTAGCCTTCCTCTTTCAGCGCCTTGCATGCCTGTGTGCCGGAATAATCGAACTCGCATGCCTGACCGATGACAATCGGACCCGCGCCGATGATAAGGATGGACTTGATATCTTCGCGCTTCGGCATGGCTCTCGTTCCGCTTTTTTGTTGCGCAAAAAACCGGCCACGGTGAAAGGTCACCGGTCGGGCGCGCAATTTCAATCTTTTCAGGCTAGAAGCGGCTTATAGGCAAATGTTTTGGTGAACGGAACCCCGAATCTTCTGTTTCCGACAGGAAAGTTGGCTCCTTATATATCTGTGTTGCAGGCTGATCCTTTCGTCTCGTAAAAACGTAGAGATATTTGAATGAATTACGTTTGTTTCTAAAACGACAGAACAGGGCCTTATGATCACCGTTCATTATCTCGAAAACTCCCGCGCGCACCGCATTTTATGGCTGCTCGAAGAACTCGGCCTCGACTATGAGGTCAAGACCTATGCCCGCGGTCCAGACATGCGCGCGCCAAAGAGCCTCAAGGCGGTGCACCCGCTCGGCAAGTCGCCCGTGATCGAAGATGGAGGCACGGTTTACGCCGAAAGCGGTGCGATCATCGAATATCTGATCGACACTTATGGGCAGGGCGCATTCCGACCGCAGCAGGGCACGGACGCCTACAGGCGCTATGTCTATTGGCTGCATTATGCCGAGGGTTCTGCCATGCCGCTGCTTCTGCTCAAGCTTTTGTTTTCGCGTATTCCCGGTCAGGTGCCGTTCTTCCTGCGGCCTGTGGCTCAGCTGATTTCGAAGGGCGTGTTCAGCAAGCTCATCGATCCGCAGCTGGCTGACCACACGTCATACTGGGAAGCGGAGCTTACAAAGGACGGTCTTTTTGCCGGAAGCGAGCTGACCGGCGCAGACATTGCCATGAGTTTTCCGGTGGAAGCGGCGATGAGCCGGGCAGCCGGTGCGGCAGAGCGGCCAGCCATCCGGCGCTTCCTCGAAACCATCCGCGCACGGCCTGCTTATCAGCGCGCGCTGAAAAAGGGTGGGGCCTATGTGTTCTCGCAAAGTTGATGTGCGGGAACGGACTGCTCTCATTTGCGTTATAACGTCGCATTTAAGGGGAGACTGGCATGCAGTGGCGCGGACGGCGACAATCAGACAATATTGAAGACAGACGTGGCATGTCATCGGGCAGCGGCGGTGGCGGCGGATTTCGCCTGCCGACCGGTGGCCGTGGCGGCGGGATTGGCATTGGCGGTCTCGTCGTCATTCTGCTGATAAGCTGGGCGCTGGGCATCAATCCGATGACGCTGCTGTCCGGTGGTGACGTTTCCACTGATAGCGCCAGCCAGCAAACCACCGGCACGCGGCCTCAAGGCCAGTCCAGCGATGATACCACTGCCTTCGTGCGAACCGTGCTGGCAGAGACGGAAGACACTTGGGGCAAGATATTTGCAGCCTCGAACGAAACCTATGAGAAACCGACTTTGGTTCTGTTTGCCGGTCAGGTGCGTTCCGGTTGCGGCACGGCGTCTGCGGCCAGCGGCCCCTTTTATTGCCCACAAGACCGCAAGGTCTACCTGGACACGAACTTCTTCCGCGAACTTGACCAGCGTTTTGGCGCGTCGGGTGATTTCGCCCAAGCCTATGTGATTGCGCATGAGGTGGGCCACCATATCCAGAACCTCACCGGCGTGTTGCCGGAGTTCAACCGTCAGCGCCAGGGCATGAGCGAAACCGATGCCAACAAGATGTCGGTTCGCGTCGAGTTGCAGGCGGATTGTTACGCTGGCATCTGGGGCAAGTCTACGCAGCAGAAGGGCATCCTGGAAACGGGTGACCTGGAAGAGGCTCTGAATGCGGCACACCAGATCGGCGATGACACGCTTCAGAAGCAAACGCAGGGCTATGTCGTGCCTGATAGCTTCAACCATGGAACATCCGCCCAGCGCGCCCAATGGTTCCGCCGCGGCTTCGACAGCGGTCGCATCGAAGACTGCGATACGTTCTCTGCGGATATTTGATTGAACGGTCGAGACTTGGGAGAGGGGGCGGAAGCCCCCTTTTTTGCGTGTCAGTGGATGATCAGCGCCGCCACGAACATGCCGAGTGCGAAGATCGTGTGTGCGATGAGGTTCAGGGCACGTACCTTGTTGGGGTTGGGTGTTTTGGACGCCGCCCAGCCGATGCCAAGACCCGGTTGCAGCAGAAACCACCCAGCGCCGACGGTAATGATGCCAACGATCCACGGCAGAAGAAACGTCGGTGCGGCAAACCACCCGGAAGGTACGATCACCGCAAGCAGAACGCCGTAGATGATGCCAACGGCGTAATGGGATATCCAGCCGAGCGCGACTTCGTGCTCGTAATGCGCTGCCCTCGCGATGTTGTCATGGAACACGGTGCCCTTCGGCAAATGCCAGAACCACCGTCCCACAGGTCCCCAGTTCGGGGCGGGCTGATGGAAGAACCTGTGCAGAATGATTGCCCAGATATCCATGAACATCGTGCCGCCAATGCCCATCGCGACGCCACGCCAGACGATTTCCCAAACCATGACGTCCTCCATCCGACTCACAAGTGTGTATCGGTAAGGTGTAGGCTTTTGGGCGGGTCTACAAGGTGGCTTTGGTGGTGGTTTCGGAGGGATGGAGGCGAGACACTTCCTCCCACCGTCATCCTAGGGCTTGTCCCTAGGATCTGCCGCCGTTCCACCGCATTCGACAGGGGAGTACACGGATGCGTGGTTAGATCCTCTGGTCAAGCCCGAGGATGACGGGGCGATTGGGGCGCTGCCGTCTCTTCATAGCTACGCGATAACCCATGCCGCCCGTCCTAACAAAAAAGGCGTGACCGTTATTCCGGTCACGCCTCTGGTCTTCTCATGTGGCCACCAGATCAGGCAGCGCGGCTGTAGCTGTTACTGCTACGGCCATTCGCCAGCTTGAACTGCGCCAACAGGTCGTTCAGGGCGGCGGCTTCGGACGCTAGGCCGTGGCTTGCCGCGGTCTGCTCCTCGACCATGGCGGCATTCTGCTGGGTGCCCTGGTCGATGGTGTTGATCGCGGTGTTGATTTCCTGCAGGCCGGTGGACTGTTCGCGCGATGCAAGCACGATGGCATTGATGTGCTGGTTGATCTCCTGCACTTCCGCCACGATGGTTTCCAATGCCTTGCCAGCATTGCCGACCAGCGAAACGCCCGATTCCACCTGTGTTGTCGAGGCGCTGATGAGCGTCTTGATGTCCTTGGCGGCGTTTGCAGATCTTTGCGCCAGTTCGCGCACCTCCTGCGCCACGACAGCAAAGCCCTTGCCCGCTTCGCCGGCACGCGCCGCTTCCACACCGGCATTCAGGGCCAGTAAGTTGGTCTGGAAGGCGATTTCATCGATGACGCCGATGATCTTGGAGATGCCGGAGGAGGACTGCTCGATGCCCTCCATGGCCTTGACCGCATCGCCAACGACGACGCCGGACTGTTCGGCATTGGCGCGGGCGCGGGCCACCAGACGGCCAACTTCTTCGGCGCGTTTTGCCGAATCCTTGACGGTCGTGGTGATTTCTTCCAGTGCCGCTGCCGTTTCTTCCACTGACGCCGCCTGCTGTTCCGTGCGCTTGGCAAGATCGTCGGCAGACTGGCGAATTTCGCTGGCACCGGCATCGATGGCGCGGGCGTTCTGGCCGACGGTGACAAGGGCAGCATTGAGCTTGCTGATCGAACCGTTGAAGTCTTCACGCAGGCGGTCGATATGGGCCACGAACGGTGTATTGATGCGGTAATCCATATGGCCGTCGGACAGATGGGCAAGTCCTTCGGCCAGAGCATTGACGGCAAACTGAATGTCGGCCGCGTCTTTGGTGGCGGTCCGTTCGCGTTCGCTGCGCTCGTGCTCGGACAGATTGCGGGTCTGTTCGGCGTCGCCTTCCAGACGAAGACGCTCCTGCGCATTGGTGCGGAAGACGGCGACCGCCGCTGCCATGGAGCCGATCTGGTCGGTGCGCTCCTGTCCGGGGATCGCCGCATTCAGATTGCCCGCGGCAAGCTCGTCCATGGCAGACGTCATCTGGGTCACAGGCTTGATGACCAGACTGTTGACGAGGAATGCCAGGAACGCAATCATGCCGGCAACAGCCAAGATGGTGGCGACGACGGCTGCGATGCGGAACTGCGAGATGGATGCGAAAGCCGTGTTGCTGTCGATGACAAGACCCACCGACCACTCGACGCCGGGCAGGCCGGGGACGGGAATGAAGCTGGTGATCTTGTCAGCGTCGCCGATTTGCGTCTGAGAGACGGCCTGCGAAATTTTCGGGGTCGCGACCGGGAAGAGGTCGGTCAGCGTCTTGTTGACCATCGCTTCGTCGGGATGGATCAGGATTTTGCCGTCCTTGTTGACCAGAAACGCATAGCCTTCGTTACCGGCGTCGACAGAGCGGATCATGGAAACCAGTGTCGCCAGCAGGAAGTCGCTGGCGGCAACGCCAACCAGCTTGCCATCGCGTTTGACGGGCAGGGCGACGCTGACCACGAGCTTTCCGGTGCTGGCGTCCGTGTAGGGCTCGGTCAACACCGTTGCATTGGCCTTAACGGCGGCCTGGTACCAAGGACGCTGGCGCGCGTCATAGCCGTCGCGCATCTTCTGGACCGGGAAATTGTTGTAAGCGCCTGCTTCATCGCCAAAATAGGCGGATTTGAATTCGCGCGACAGAATGTCGTTCTGCAACAGAAGTTCCAGCCGTTCTTGCGTGGTGGCCTTTGTCATCGCTGCGCCGACCATTTCGGTCATCATGACGCGGCCATTCAGCCAGTTGGCGATGCTCTGGGCCGACTGCTTTCCAGCCGCATTGATCTTGTCTTCGACGAAATGGTTGGCCGCGTCGCGCTGGAGGCCATCGATGTAAATCGAAAATCCTGCGAAGGCTGCAATCACGACGCAGGACGCTGCAACGACGATGCGCGTCATCAAATTGGATTTTTTGGACAATTCGGGACCTCGAAAGGAGACCGGGAATACCGGGTTTTTGATGAAAACATGCCTATGGCCGTCGCGGCGTGCTTCATGCACCCAAATATTTCCTTATTGTGATGGAACCTTTATCGCGCAAGCGTAAACAAACTTTACGCCCCTTCACGGAGTGGGTGTCGGCATTATTGTAAGCTATTGCTTTGTCAGTATAATTATATTTATGTGACACGATTTTGCGCGCCCGTCGCATGCTTGCGCAGTGGCTGTAAATGACATAACCAGACCCTGCGCCGCCCGCTTTATGTTAGCGAAGCGGCTTTTTGTTTGAGGTGATGTCATGTCTTCGTCGGTTGCAGTCGAGAAAAGCCCTGTTGGTGTCCATTCCTGGGGCGCGCATTTGCGTGCGACACTGGCGCTGGGCATTCCGCTGATTGGCGCGCAGCTGGCACAGCTCGGCATTCACACCACGGATATGATCATCGTCGGCCAACTGGGTGCCGAAAAGCTGGCGGCCATGGTGCTGGCCGGGCAGTTCTACTTCGTCGTTTTCATTTTCGGCTCCGGCTTTTCCGTGGCCGTGGTGCCGATGGTCGCCAATGCTTACGGGCAGGGCGACGCCACCTCTGCGCGGCGTGCGTTGCGCATGGGCATGTGGGTGGCTACCGTCTACTGGCTGCTGACCGTGCCGCTTTTCCTGCACGCCGAGAAAATCCTTTTAGCGCTTGGCCAGAACCCGGCGGTCTCCGCACAGACCGGTGAGTATCTCGCCATCGCGCAATTCGGCCTTCTCCCGGCACTTCTGTTTTACGTCATGCGCGGGCTCGTCAGCGCCATCGGTCGTGCAGGCATCATTCTTTACGTCACCATTGCCATGCTGGTGATCAACGGCTTTCTGGCCTACGCGTTGGTTCTCGGCCATTTCGGTTCGCCTGCCTTCGGCATGCTGGGCGCAGCCGCGGCCGCCGTCATCGTCAACACGTTCAGCCTGCTGTTCATCATCGTCTATATTCAGACGCGTGACGAAACCCGGCGCTATGAGCTGTTCGTGCGTTTCTGGAGACCGGATTTTCACGCGCTTTGGGAGGTCATTCGCCTCGGGCTTCCCATCAGCGTCACCATTCTGGCCGAAGTCACACTGTTTTCCGCCGCATCCATTCTCATGGGGCAGATCGGCACGCTGGAGCTGGCAGCACACGGCATAGCATTGCAGCTGGCTTCCATCGCCTTCATGATCCCGCTCGGCCTTTCGCAGGCCGCAACGGTGCGCGTCGGTGTTGCGCATGGGCAGAATGATTATCCCAACCTCATGCGCGCGGCCATTACCGTTTATGGCGTCGCCTGCGTCATCGCGGCATCCGGCGGTCTGTTCTTTGCGCTCGCGCCGCAATATCTGGCCAGCTGGTTCCTCGACCCCAGCCTGCCAGGCGCGTCAGAGGTACTTGCCTATGCCAGTACGCTGGTCATCATTGCCGGTGTGTTTCAGTTGGTGGATGGCATGCAGGCGGTTGCGGCCGGTCTGCTGCGCGGCTTGAAGGACGCGCGCGTACCGATGATCCTGGCGCTCATCTCCTACTGGCCCATCGGATTGGCGCTCGCTTGGATCGCCGCTTTTCCCCTCGGTTTCGGGGGGCCGGGTGTCTGGTTCGGTTTCGTGTTCGGCCTATCGACCGCGGCGATCCTTCTCACCACACGCTTTTACCTGATGGTGAAACGTGAGATGCAGGCACGGGCTTAATCTCTACGGAGCCGATGCAGCGTAGGGCTTGTAGGACTTCTCCTCCATGAGCGTACAGCCGAGACGCACGTTGATCTGGCGTTTGAGGTCAGCGCGACGATCGTTGGTAATGTAGACCGAGCGGGCAAGCGCGATGAACGCCTCATCGAAGCGGCGCGCGTCCTCACATTCACGCAGCGCGTTCTCCACATCCCAAAGGCTGGTGTTGACGGCGCGCAGGTCGTCAACGATCGCGTCAAGGCCGTTCTGCTCGATCAAAGAGCCGAGCTTGTCCTGCAGCAGGGAAAGTTCAAGCGCGACATTCTGCCGTTTGATGTCATCGTTGATTTTCTGCGCCTTGATTTCGAGGATCGTGATCTTGTCGATCATTTCCCCAAATGAAACAGGAATTTCAATCATATAGGCTCCTGAATTTTGTGACAAAAAATTGCTAAGATTAAACATACAACTTTAGGAAGTTATTATTTTCACGATACTATCTCAGATATGTTATCTGAATCAACCTTGACGATTAAATTATAATAATACAACTTTTTATGGCCGGTGTGTCAATTCAAACTCTCCGGCGAATTTCAATCGTTAAAGCGAAAAGGAATTTTGAAATGATTGTTGATGCTATTCAGGATTTCGACGGTGGCTTTCATGTGCAGCAAAGCGCACTACAGATCGCGACCGTAATCACCGCGGATGAGCGCCCTGTGATGGCCTGGCCAGCACATATTCGTCAGGTCGAAAAAGATGGAAAGCTGGAGTTCCAGCTTGTCCAGGCGGGTGGCAGTAGCGGAGGACCCGGTGGCAGCACTGGCGCGCCTGGTGGAAGTGGCGGCGCTCCCGGCGGAAGCAGAGGCGGTTAATCATCCACGTGGCATCGCCTGCCGCGTCTCCGCTGTCGCTTAAAATCATGCGAGCGGAGTAAGAGTGTCAAAGCATGGTGGCATTCATTAAATGCGCCATGCTTTGATTTTCTGAAAATGATTGTCAGCATCAGACATTGAGCGATGGATAAAGTGACGACTCCAGAACAGTCTGTGATGCCCAAGAACCCGGTGATCATTGTTCACGCGCTTGCGGGTGACCTGTTGATGATGAGCCCCACATTACGGTTCTTTGCCCGCCATGTCGGCGAAACCGTGCGGTTGATTTGCGGGGTCGAGAAAAACACTCAGGACCTGTTGCGGCAGATCGGTTTCAAGCGTCTGGTGGCAACGACCTTCAGTGTCGAGGAGATCGTGACGGACGAACACGGTGAACGCACATATTGGACCTGCGAAACAGGACCTGTCCGTGCTGCACTTGAAGGCGCAGACCTTGTCATCAATCTGCTGGAGTTCACGGGCGACAGTCTGGCCTCGGTCACCGCACGGTCGGCAGTGCCATCGCTCGGTTTTCACGAGGCCGCAACGCATCGCTTGGCTTTCGATTTCCAAAACGACCATCTCATCGATAGCTATTTCCAGTTCGCCCACCATTTTTCACCTGATGCGGTGGCGGCAAACTATATGGTGTTTCCACATCGTCCCGACGGTGCACAGATACGGCAACGTCTTGCCGAACGGCTCGGCACGGACGATTACATCGTCATTCACACGGATACGAAGCCGCAAAAAATGTGGCCTCTGGCCAATTGGAAAAACCTGCTGGGCCGGTTGTGGGAGACCGAGCCGGACCTGAAAATCCTTCTTGTCGGCTATCCCTTCATCCCGCTTGAAAAGATTTCACCAGACCCACGCTTGATCGATTGCCGGGATATTCCGTTGACTGTGTCCTATGAAGTGGTTGCCGGTGCGCGGCTTTTCATCGGCATCGATTCCTCGATGTTGCACGCTGCGGATTTTTGCCGGGTTCCCACCGTGGCGATCTTCGCTTCGAGATATCCCACCAAACGTTACGGCATAAAATTCGCGATCAGTCGCACTCTTGTCGGCGCAAATCCGCCTGATGATATCGAGATATCGAGCGTCTTCCAATGCGTGCTCGAGGTTGTCGCCGCCGCCGGTGTGCCGATCCGATTGTCGTCTTCGGCGGTTGCCGCGTAACCGGGCATTGTTCCCCTCTGTGCACTACAAACGAAACGGCCCGCTACAAAGCGGGCCGTGTGGTCTTCGCAATTTTTAGAGTCTTATCAGCGCTCTGCGAGAGCCGGTTCGCCCTTCTTCTCACGCAGAAGGTTGACGAAGCGGCGGAAGAGGTAGTGGCTGTCCTGCGGGCCGGGTGATGCTTCCGGGTGATGCTGCACGGAGAAGACCGGCTTGCCGGTGATACGCAGGCCGCAATTGGTGCCGTCGAACAGGGACGTGTGGGTCTCTTCGATGCCCTCTGGCAGAGACTTCGCGTCGACAGCAAAGCCATGGTTCATGGACACGATTTCCACCTTGCCGGTGGTGAAGTCCTTGACCGGATGGTTTGCGCCATGGTGGCCCTGGTGCATCTTTTCGGTCTTGCCGCCGACGGCCAGACCCAGAATCTGGTGGCCGAGGCAAATGCCGAACATCGGCAGGTCCGTTTTGATCAGGTCCTTGATAACGGGAACGGCGTAGACGCCCGTCGCTGCAGGGTCTCCCGGACCGTTGGACAGGAACACGCCATCGGGCTTCAAAGCCATGATGTCTTCGGCAGAGGTCTGGGCAGGAACGATGGTGACCTTGCAATCGAGACCAGCGAAGAGGCGCAGAATGTTGCGCTTCACGCCGAAATCGACGCAGACCACATGATACGTGGCGTCTGCTTCGCCCAGCGTACCGTATCCTTCGTTCCAGACCCAAGGTGTCTCGTTCCAGACGGAGGACTGACCGGATGTGGCTTCGATGGCAAGATCGAGACCTTCGAGGCCGCTCCAGGCCTTGGCTTCCGCCTTCAAGGCTTCAATATCGAAAACGCCGTTCGGATCGTGTGCGATGACGGCATTGGGGGCACCGTTTTCGCGGATCCACGATGTCAGCGCGCGGGTGTCGATGCCGCACAGGCCGATGATGCCACGGGCCTTGAGCCATGCATCGAGGTGCTTGGCAGCGCGGAAGTTGGATGGCTCGGTGATGTCGGCCTTGAAGATGACGCCGACCGCGCCGCGCCGTGCGGCAGGCGTCAGGTCTTCGATATCCTCGTCATTGGCACCGACATTGCCGATATGCGGGAAGGTGAAGGTGACGATCTGGCCGAGATAGGACGGGTCGGTCAGGATTTCCTGGTATCCGGTCAAGGCGGTGTTGAAGCAGACTTCCGCCTGCACCTTGCCGGTTGCGCCGATGCCGGTTCCCTCGATCACGGTGCCATCGGCCAGAACGAGCATGGCAGTGGGTTTGCGGGTGGTCCAGGGTGCTGTCTCGGTCATCTCGTTTCCCGTTTCTGCCACTTGGGCCCGCCTCTTGAAAGGCAGGGGCAAAGCGGCCATCTTTTTTCGCGGATAAGGGCGCGCGAAAGCCTTCGCGTCGTAACCTTCGTTAAAATCCTGTGCAGGTGCCGGAAAATAACGAAAGGGGCACGCACGGTCAACCGCGCGCCCAAGAATTAACCGGAATTTAAAAGCTGGCGATTCAAGGGCTTATGCAAATGATTTGCCGATGCCCGGTTGCTCGTTTATGCCACGGCCAAAATAATGATGGAAATGCCTGACCGATCCATGCCGGTCGTTACGGCTTTCCCAAGGAGAAAGACATGATCCGCGATACCTTCGCCGACGCTTTGAAAGACGCCATGAAAGCCCGCGAACCGCGTCGGCTTTCGACGATCCGCCTCGTTCAGGCGGCGATCAAGGACCGCGATATCGCCAATCGCGGTGTTGGCAAAGACCCGGTTTCCGACGAGGAAATCCTGCAGATTCTGGCCAAGATGATCAAGCAGCGCGAAGAATCTGCCGGTATCTATGATCAGGCCGGTCGCACCGAGCTTGCCGAACACGAGCGCGAAGAAATCGTCATCATCAAGAGCTTCATGCCGGAAGAAATTCCGCAGGAGAAAGTGCGTGCCATCCTCGAAGGCGTCATTGCCGAGACGGAAGCGTCTGGCCTGCGCGACATGGGCAAGGTGATGGCGGTTCTGAAAGAGCGCTATCCCGGCCAGATCGATTTCGGCAAGGCATCGGGAATGATCAAGGATTTGCTGAAGTAAAACGCAGTGTTTTGAAATAGGAAAGGCAGGGCACATGTGGGTGCCCTGCCTTTTTCATGCGTGGAGATGCGCCTTGGGGGAAAGCGCGTGTTCGGGCGCTCTTAGGGGGGGATATCGCCTGAACCATCCAGCATCACACATACACTCGGCATCATGCCGATGCGCGCAGACTAGGACGAGTTTGGCTCTCCTTCAAATTACAAAAACGTAATGTCGTCAGCGGATTTATCGCCGCAAATTTGCCAACTTGGCGCATAGGCAAATCGCTCATCACACCGAATGCGCTCAACCCTTGTCGCTTTTCTGCTCACGCACATAGTGGCGCAAGATCGCATTCATCCGCGTCTGGTAACCCTTGCCCGTGGCTTTGAAGAAATCGATGACATCCTCATCCAGTCGAATGGAAATGGATTTCTTCGTGGTTGGAAGGACGAGTTCGGCCTTCGACCAATCGACATCGATCCATTCTGCCCAATCGGGATCGTCACGCATCGCCCGGTCGATGTCCTCATCGGTCATTGCGTCGACGCGCGCCCAGTCTGTCCGATCCTCGCCGTTGGCGATCTTTTGCCGAATCTCATTGGCCGAATATCTGACGATATGCTCTTTGCTCATTTTTACGCGCCGCCCTGGCTGATATGATCCTGCAACTATCGCCTCGCATCGTATAGACGATGGTGATCAGACGTTCTGTTTCCGGACATATAGCCAAAATGCGGCTTTCTCCGTTTTGGTCGGACTGACTTTCCAAATGTGGTTGCGACAATGCTGTTGCCGCTCTGGGAAAGTCGATCCCGTGCTTTTCGATATTCTTGAACCATTTGTTTTCATCCCGCTCAAAGGAAATGAACTCTCGCTTGACGACGAACATGAGTAACCCGAATGATTGACGTTTGGCACTCATGCGCCGTCAAGTGTATATTCACTTGTATATACACTTGTGTCAACAGGTCTGTGAATAACGGGTATCACCTGTTTCTGCGCTTGGTAATTTCGCGTGGCTGCGCTTATATAACAGACTGGCCAAAACAGGCACTGATCCCAGGTAACGATGCGCTTTTCAAACTCATTTCTCGACGAGATACGTGACCGAGTGAACATCTCCGATGTTATCGGCAGACGTGTGACGTGGGACAGGAAGAAGAGCAATGCATCCAAGGGTGACTATTGGGCCTGCTGCCCGTTCCACGGCGAGAAGAGCCCCAGCTTTCACTGCGAGGATCGCAAGGGCCGCTACCATTGCTTCGGTTGCGGCGTGTCGGGCGATCATTTTCGTTTTCTGACCGATCTCGACGGCATGGGTTTTCCCGAAGCCGTGCAGCAGATCGCCGATATGGCGGGCGTTTCCATGCCGCAGCCGGATGTGCAGGCGGAAAAGCGCGAGCGTGAGCGGGCAACCTTGCAGGACGTCATGGAGATGGCGACGCTGTTCTTTCAGGATCAGTTGCAGACGGCGGCCGGTGCGCGGGCGCGGGCCTATCTGCGCGATCGCGGATTGAGCGGACGCACCATCGAGACGTTCCGTCTGGGATTTGCGCCCGATAGCCGCAATGCGCTGAAAGAACACCTGGTCTCCAAAGGCATCGCCAAGGAACAGATGGAGGCTTGCGGCCTGGTGGTGCATGAAAACGTGCCGGTGTCATACGACCGTTTTCGTGACCGCATCATGTTCCCAATTCTGTCATCGCGCGAAAAGGTGATTGCCTTCGGTGGTCGCGCCATGGCGGCGGATGCGATGGCCAAGTATCTCAATTCCAACGAGACGGAGCTCTTTCACAAGGGCAATGTGCTTTATAATTTTGCCCGTGCGCGGCGCGCCACGCAATCCTCCGGCACCGTTATCGCCGTCGAAGGTTATATGGACGTCATCGCGCTCTATCAGGCGGGTGTTGAAAACGCTGTCGCACCACTCGGCACCGCGCTGACGGACAACCAGCTCGAACTGTTGTGGAAGATGTCGCCGCAACCCGTCTTGTGTTTCGATGGTGACGGTGCGGGCATTCGCGCGGCCAGCCGCGCTGCCGATCTGGCGCTGCCGCATATTAAGCCTGGCCGTTCCGTCAGCTTCGCGCTGCTTCCCGATGGCAAGGACCCGGATGATCTGGTGCGCCATGAGGGCAGGGCACCGTTCGACCGGGTGCTGGCGGAAGCCAAACCGCTGGCTGCGATGATCTGGAGCCGCGAAACGGCGTCTGTCACCTTCGATACGCCGGAAAAGCGCGCAGAACTCGAAAACCGTCTGCGCCAGATCGTGTCCGTGATCGGTGACGAAAGCGTGCGCCGCTTTTACCAACAGGATATGCGCGACCGGTTGAACGCGTTTTTCCAGCCGCAGTTTCAGCGCAACAACGGCCAAAATGGAAACTTCAGACGTGATGGCAACACCAACCGCAATGGGCAAAGAACGCCGGCGCGGGGGACGACGACCGGTTCCGGCAGCATTTCGGATCGGCTAAGCCAATCCGGGCTGGTCAAAGGCTACCTTGCCGCGCCCGCCTTGCGCGAAAGCGTGCTGGCACTGACCATCGTCAACCATCCGCAGCTGTTGCTGGAAGAGTATGACGAGATTGCCGCCATCGATTACGAGAACCGCGACCTGCAACGGCTATGGTCGCAGGTTCTGACCTATGCGGCGGAAAACGGTGCCGAGCTTTCGCGCGATGGTCTCGTTTCTCGGCTAGAAGCGCAGGGGTTCGATGTTCTGCTGAAGGCCATGAACCAGCAGGTGCGCAATGCGCGTCTGTGGACGGCCACCGAGCAGGCGGCGCCCGAAGACGCCCGTGAAGGCTACACGCAGTCACTCTCCCTTCACAAGCGCACCAAGGCGTTGCGCTGGCAAAAGATCGAGCTTGAACGCGAGATTGCCGAGGCGACGGAAGCGGGTGACGGCGATCGCATGGTACAATTGATGCGCGCGCTTTCAGAGGTTCAGCTGGAGATCGGACGGATGGAAAACCAGGAGGCCATTATTGATGGTTTCGGGGTCATGTCCGGCAGGGTGAAGGGTCCGGCCTATGGCCACGGTTAGGCGTTTTGCGCCGTTTGAGGCTTGTCTTTTGCACAGATAGACCTAAATAGGGGATAAGTTGGTGAGGTCCGTGAAATGTCGCGGCGATGGTGGCGTTTTTTGGCTTTTAACCCTTGGTCGGGCCATAAAGGCTTGACGTGACGGGAAATAGCGGGAATCACCATTTCAGGAAAAGTAAGGTGGAATGGACCTTGGCGGATCGAAACTGCATGGAAAAGCATTTCCGAATGCACTGTCTTGATGTTCCGCCGTTGGTGGCTGTGGTTAAACGGCAATTAAAGATCATTCCGTTAGGTGTTTGACGGTGATTCGCGGCCAGAGCCGGATGCCTTTGTGAAGGCGATCGGTTTTGCGGCGAGGCGGATGTTAGCGTCAGGGAAAGCGACGAGATAGATGGCAACCAAAGTCAAAGAAAACGAAGAAGCTGAAAACGAACGCGACAGCGCGACGGATGGGCCGCTTCTCGATCTTTCGGATGACGCGGTCAAAAAGATGATCAAGGCCGCGAAAAAACGCGGCTACGTCACTATGGATGAGCTGAACGAGGTGCTGCCGTCGGATCAGGTCGATCCCGATCGCATCGAAGATATCATGGCGATGCTCAGCGAAATGGGCATCAACGTCGTGGAAGACGAGGACGCCGAAGAAGCGCCTGCTGAAGCTGAAGACAAAGATGCCGAGGATGAAGAATCCGAGGGTGGCGAACTTGCGCCTTCCAGCGGCACGGCCCTTGCGACCGCCAAAAAGAAAGAGCCGACGGATCGCACCGATGACCCGGTGCGCATGTATCTGCGCGAAATGGGCTCGGTCGAGCTTTTGTCGCGCGAAGGCGAAATCGCGATTGCCAAGCGTATCGAGGCTGGCCGCGAGACGATGATCTCCGGCCTGTGCGAAAGCCCGTTGACGTTCCAGGCGCTGATCATCTGGCGCGACGAACTCAACGAAGGCACAACGCTGCTGCGCGAGATCATCGATCTCGAAACCACCTATTCCGGCCCGGAAGCCAAGGCTGCACCGCAGTTCCAGAGCCCGGAAAAGATCGAAGCGGACCGCAAGGCCGCCGAAGAGAAAGAAAAAGTCCGCCGTCTGCGCAATCCCGGCGGCGATGATGATGTGACGAATGTCGGCGGCGAAGGCCTTCCGCACGAAGAGGAAGAAGAGGACGACGACGAGTCCAACCTTTCGCTCGCTGCGATGGAAGCCGAACTGCGCCCGCAGGTCATGGAAACGCTGGATACCATTGCCGACACCTACAAGAAGCTGCGTAAGCTTCAGGACCAGCAGGTCGAGGCACGTCTGGCCTGCACCGGCACGCTGTCCACCGGTCAGGAGCGTCGCTACAAGGAACTGAAGGATCAGCTGATCACGGCGGTCAAGTCGCTGTCGCTGAACCAGAACCGCGTCGACAGCCTTGTCGAGCAGCTGTACGACATCTCTAAGCGTCTGATGCAGAACGAAGGCAAGCTTCTGCGTCTTGCTGAATCCTATGGCGTCAAGCGTGACAGCTTCCTCGAGCAGTATCACGGTGCGGAACTCGATCCGAACTGGATGAAGTCGATTGCCAATCTGGCCGCCAAGGGCTGGAAGGAATTTGCGCGCGAAGAAAACAACACGATCCGCGATATCCGTCTGGAAATTCAGAATTTGGCGCAGGAAACCGGCATCTCCATCGCCGAATTCCGCCGCATCGTCTCCATGGTCCAGAAGGGTGAGCGCGAAGCGCGTATCGCCAAGAAAGAAATGGTTGAAGCCAACCTTCGTCTGGTGATCTCGATCGCCAAGAAATACACGAACCGTGGTTTGCAGTTCCTCGATCTCATTCAGGAAGGCAACATCGGCCTGATGAAGGCGGTCGACAAGTTTGAATATCGTCGCGGTTACAAGTTCTCGACCTATGCGACATGGTGGATCAGACAGGCGATCACCCGTTCGATTGCCGACCAGGCTCGTACCATCCGTATTCCGGTTCACATGATCGAAACGATCAACAAGATCGTTCGCACATCGCGCCAGATGCTGCATGAAATTGGTCGCGAACCGACACCGGAAGAACTGGCTGAAAAGCTTGCCATGCCGCTGGAGAAGGTCCGTAAGGTTCTGAAAATCGCCAAGGAGCCGATCTCGCTCGAAACCCCCGTGGGTGACGAAGAGGATTCGCATCTGGGTGACTTCATCGAGGACAAGAACGCGCTTCTGCCGATCGATGCCGCCATTCAGGCCAACCTGCGCGAAACCACGACCCGCGTTCTGGCCTCGCTGACACCACGCGAAGAACGCGTTCTACGCATGCGTTTCGGCATCGGCATGAACACGGACCACACGCTGGAAGAAGTCGGTCAGCAGTTCTCGGTCACCCGCGAACGTATCCGTCAGATCGAAGCCAAGGCCCTGCGCAAGCTCAAGCATCCGAGCCGTTCGCGCAAGCTGCGCTCGTTCCTCGATAGCTGAGTTTCCGCCAGGGAAACACATCAAGCCCGGTCAGTTTTCTGGCCGGGTTTTTTCTTTTTGGGGATGCTGACTGCTGTCAAAACGATTATCTCTGACGCAGTTGAAGGACATGACGTTCGGATGGAAAAGACTGGTAAGAACAAATGGTGGCAGGGGAGCTGGACGATTCCGCTCTCGATCATGCTGCATGTTCTTATCGGCACGACCTATATTTTATGGTCTGGCTACACGCCGGCCCCTGCTCAGCCGGAGCCCGAAAGCGTCAGCGTTGAGATGGTAGAGCCGCCCAAAGAGGAGCCGCCGCCAAAACCTGAAGAAAAGAAGCCGGAAGAGAAAAAAGCCGAAGAACCGCCGCCGCCTGCGGAAGAAAAGCCGCAAGAGCCGCCGCCATCGCAAATGCCCCCTGTCGCCATTCGCCCTGGTCCGACGCAGTTGGATGAGCGTGACGAACCCGGTGCGCAAGAGGCGGGTGGGCAAGAGCAAAAGACACCGGAAAAGGCCGAGGAGACACCACAGCCCGCATCGCCACCGCCGCCAGAACCCAGCGAGACCAAAGAGGAACCTGTCGCGTCTGAAACTGAAGCCAATGCCGACCGGGGTGAGATACCAGCCTCACCAGCGCCGGTGCCGGATGATATGGCGTCTGTTGCCGTTCCCCTGCCCAAACCAGAGGTGACGCCGAAACCGCAGGCGCCTGCCAAGGCGCCACCGGATGGCGAGAGCAATCCCGATCTCAAGCCTGCGAAGAAAATCATATCGGCGGCAAAACGCCCCGGTCCGATGTTGCGCCAGATCATGGGCGAGTTGCCACCGCGTGATCGGGTCGCGCAACTGTGCGTCGCCGAGGCGATGGCTCAGATAAAGGAGAGCAGAGGCTTCTATGAGGGGCTGAAGCCACACACGGGTCGAAATTTCCCCGTCGCTGGCGATGTGATGGACGCGCAAGGTGCGTTCAACGTCGGCACGCAGTGGTACCCCATCAATTACCGCTGCAAGGTCGATATCGACAATTACATCGTGACCGATTTCAACTTCGCGATCGGCCCGAAACTATCGATCGACGATACCAAACGCCTGCGCCTGCCAGCGCGTTGAATCGGTTCGCTACATGGAAACGCTCTACGCCAGCACCTGCTTGCCAACCAGCTTGCCGATGGAGCCCATGAGAGAGTCCTCGTCATAGGGCTTGCGAATGACCGGTACGTGCGCAAACTCCGTCGGTATCATGATGCCGTCGGCATAACCGGTGGCGAACATGAATGGGATTTCGCGGCGCAGCAGTTCATAGGCAACGGGCAGGGATGTATCCGTCCCAAGATTGATGTCGAGGATTGCGACATCTGGCGTCAGGCCCTTCAACTTGTCCAGCGCCATTGCAGACGATGTGGCGGTTTCGATATCGGTGATGCCGTGTGCTTCCAGCATATATTCGACATCCATGGCGATCAGCATCTGATCTTCAACAAGAAATACCCGCAATGATTCCTCCGCGGTATAGGGTGTATAGGGACCTGAACCTTCGACCGAAAGTTCGAGAATGGACTGGGGTTGTCCAGGGGTCGCATGACGTGCAGGCAGAACAATTTCGGCTTCGATGCCGTTCGGCTGATAGGTAATTCTACTTTTGCCGCCGAGATCGTAAGGGACGCTGCGGCTGATGAGGGCCGAGCCGAAGCCTGTTCGCGTCGGCGGTGTCACGGTGCCGGGTACGGTTTCGCGCCAGGATATGACGCAATCACCGACATCGTTCAGTTCCCAGGCAATCGACAGCTTGCCGCCAGCCTGTGCCAGCGCACCGTATTTCGCGGCATTGGTCGCCAATTCGTGCAGCACCAGCGCCATGACAGAAAATGCGCGGGAATCGAGCAGAACACTTGGCCCCTGCGTTTCGATTTCGCTATCGGGCGACCTGTGCGGTGACAGTTCGGCATCCAGAAGGTCGCGCAACTGCCCGCCGCCTTCGCCACGCACCACCTGGTCATGCGCAAAGGACAGTGCCTGAATGCGGCCTTTCAAGGCAGACACGTATTCCTGCAAGGTGCGGCCTTCCTGCGTCGGATTGCCGACGAGGGATTTGATGATGGCCAGCACGTTCTTGACGCGGTGGTTGAGTTCCTCGTTCAACATGCGCTGGCGCACTTCGGCCTGCGCACGCTCGCCCGCCATCAGTTCGCTGTGGCGGAAGGCGACTTCCACAAGCGCAACACGCGCGGCTTCTGCAATCTGTCTGTCTTCGTCGGTCCAGGGCTGCGACTGCTGGTGAACGGTCTCTTTCCACAGTGCAAAGCTCTTGCGCGGTGTCAGGCGATCACCCAAAGGGCCGGTCTCGTAGGATTTGTCGGGGTTTCCACCCCAGTTCAGCGTTTGAACGAGTTCCTTGCGGAAGAACATCAGATAGTCGTTCTTTACCTGAGACAATGGCACAGCCAGCATGCCGGCAATCTCGCCACCCAGATATTCGGCTTCCGGCAGTTGGTTTGACAGCGCGTGCGTTGCCCATATGCGTCCTTCGGATACAGAGCTTGCAAGGCGGCCGAGATGCGGCGCAAGCGATGGCGGCGGTACCGTGCCCATCGTGTACCAGCGCTCGTTCATGAGAACGCCGACACCATCGCACGGCATCAGCTTGCTGAAATCGGGCAGGTTTTCGACGAGAAGCTCTTCGATATTGTTGTGATGCGCGGCAAGACGCAAAAACTTGTCGAGCGATGCATGGGCATCATGCGCCGTCGCCAGCTTTTTCTTCTGCTTCAACGCCTGGAGATGGAGAGAGAAAAACTCACCGAACATTTCCGCAGCGATGCGAATGGGCATCGGCAGGATACGCGGCGAGTAATGATGGCAGGCGATCAGCCCCCAAAGCTCGCCGTCATTGATGATGGAAATCGACATCGATGCCGACACACCCATATTGCGCAGATATTCGCAGTGGATGGGGGAAACGCTGCGCAGATGCGAGTAGGATAGATCCAGCGGTTCGCCCGATACATCCAGCGTCGGTTCGACCGGAACGCGGGGTCCACGCGAATCGGAAATGATCCGCAATGTGTTCTTCAGGTAGAGCGCACGCGCTTGTTTGGGAATGTCGCTGGCCGGGAAGTATTGGCCGAGAAAACTTTCCAGCTCCGGCTGCTTGGCCTCGGAAATGACCTTGCCGGCACCGTCCTGCTCGAAGCGGTAGATCATCACGCGGTCATAACCGAGCATGGCCTTGATGAGGCGTGTGGTGCGCGAAATCAGGCTGTCGACATTGTCCGATTCGCGGATGCGGTCGATCATCAGCTGCGCGGTGTGCAGCGGCTGGGCCTCGTTGCTGGCCGTTTCCAGCTCGATGATTGTCACGGCCTTATAGCGGTGAATGGCAATATCGAACACTTTGCCGCAGGCCAGTTTGACCTTCGGCAACATGGCCGGGCGGCTGCTGTTGGCGGTGACCGTCAGGGCGTTTCTCAGGTCATGAACAACGTCGGTACCGAGGAAATCTTCGATCGGCTTGCCGACCATTTCGCCCTGGAAGTCGAACACATCGTGACAATTGATGGAATGACGTGTGATGGTACGCATGGCACTGTCGCACGCGATCAGACAGCCGTGGGGCTGGATATATCCCGGTATGTGGATGGGTTCTCTATCGCAGTTGGTAAGGTCAACTTCCTGAACTTGCGACGTCATGAAATGGTCTTTCGGTAGCCAGATAAAGTAGGGCGCTTATCGCCTGTTTTTTGCAATAAATACGATTGCGGTAAAGATTTCCTATTGCAAAATATAGTCGAAATTTGGCGCAGGGGCGAGTATTTTTGTACATAGGTATATTCGTACATAGAGAGTGTCGTTCCCCTTCGCGCGTCATTCCGTGAACTTCATCCATCGGCGACGCACGCTATAGTCCAGCCTGATTGCACAAAACGCGTCGGTGGCATTTTCGTTCCAAACCAAAAGCGAGAAATTTGTTGTCCCAGAAAACGATCTCCATCTCTTCGCGCGGCCAAGGCCTTTACGAGTTCACGAGAGAGGTAGACGCCTTCGTCAAAGCCAGCGGGGTGGAGGAGGGGTTGCTGACGCTGTTCGTGCGCCACACATCGTGCTCGCTTCTCATCCAGGAAAATGCCGATCCCGATGTCAAACGAGACCTGACCCAGTTCTTCGCGCGGCTGGTGCCACCTTCCAGCGATCCCTCCATGGCCTGGGTGGTGCATACGATGGAGGGACCGGACGACATGCCCGCCCATATCAAATCGGCGCTGACGCAGGTGTCGATCGGTATTCCGGTGTCGGGTGGAAAGCTTGCACTGGGCACATGGCAGGGCATTTATCTGTTCGAACACCGCAATCAGCCGCATCAGCGCCAGATCGTCATGCATCTGTCGGCGTAACACACGCCTTTTCCAACCGGCGCGACCGCGCCCCACGCCATGAATGGAGGCTGAACGCCCGGTTCTGAAATCGTTCACACGGTGGCGATTATCGTCACATCAGTCGACCGGGTCATCTCACATTCCGGCGAAGGTTTAGGAAACGGAGCAAGACAATGATCAGCACATTCGCAAAAGCAGGCGTTGCAGCCCTTATCGCCATCAGCGGCCTGTCCGCGACAGCATCCACCGCATCTGCGCAGGATGTTCGTTACGGTCTTTACGTTCAGGATGGCCCGCGCCACGGTGGTCATCATGGTTGGGGTCGCCCGGATCGCGGCCGTGATCGTTGCGCGCCTTGGCTCGCAGAAGAAAAAGCAAGCCGCATGGGCCTGCGTCGCGCCCGCGTGGTCGATGTCTCTCCACGCCGCGTCGTCGTCGCCGGTTTCGACCGCCAGGGCCGTGACCGCGTCGTTTTCGCCAATGTTCGCGGCTGCCCTGTCATCCGTCGCTAATGATCGCGCGTAACTTAGCGTCAAACACACAAATCCCCTCGCCATGGTCCATGGCGAGGGGATTTCTTATGCAATAAAGGAAGAAAGAGACGCGGTTTTGCGTCTCCCTCCTTATGGCTTACTGATCCAGCGAAAACGTCACGTTGACACTGACCTTATAAGTATTTTCGCCCGCAGCCACCGGCATGCTGTCGGATTTCTCCATGGCTGCTGCCCGCATCATGGTCTGCGGCATCGGCATCGGGCGCTGCATATTTTCGCTGATCTCCAGCACGCGGCCAAGCTTGACGCCGGCCGATTCGGCAAGCGTCTTCGCCTTTGCCATGGCGTCAGCAACAGCTGCCTTGCGTGCCTCGGTGATCGTCGCTTCGGGTTTGTCATTGGTGAAGCTGATATCGCCACCCTGGTTGATGCCCAGCGTGACGGATCGGTCGAGAATCTCTCCCAGCTTGGAGATATCCCTCACGCGCACCGTCAGGCCATTGTTGACCTGATAACCGGTGATCTCGGGCGCGACGTACACGCCATCCTTGGGCTCGAACTGTTTGTAGAGCGGCTGAACCGAGAAGTTGGATGTCTGCATATCCCGGTCGGCAATACCTGCGGTCTTCAAGGCCGCCTGAACCTCTTTCATGGTGGCGCTGTTGTCTTTCAACGCTGCGGCCGCTGTTTGTGCCTGCTTCACGACGCTGAAGGACAGGATCGCCATATCAGGCGCAACCGCCGCATCGCCTTCACCCGACACGCTGATGACGGGTTCTCGCTTCGTGTTTTCCTGCGCTGAGGCGACCACGGGCACGGCTGCAAGAGCGGTAAAAGCCGATAGCGCCAAGGAGCGAGCTAGTTTCGATGTCATTGAGGTTCCTCTTTTTTAGCGTCCCTGACTGTGCATGTCGCAGGAGATTATGGGTCTAATACGGCACAGATGGTGCATGCCGTAAGACAACGGCTTGTCGCGTCGAAAAAATTGCGTTAAAGCCAAATTCGCGCCGGGTTGAACCATTGCAACCGCGCATTCCGAAAGCCTCTCGCTGGCGGAAAAGGGCCTGTAGCTCAATGGTTAGAGCCGGCGGCTCATAACCGCTTGGTTGGGGGTTCAAGTCCTCCCGGGCCCACCATTTATCCTTTAGCGCGATCCCGTCAGAAATACCGTGGCACCTTTGCCTCCAGCACTTTCACCAGTGCCGGGTCCATGAATGTGTAGGTGTCGGGAATATCGAGGCAGATGAGCCGCTTGCCTTTGAGGGCGGGGCGATAGCGGCTTTGTATTTTTGTCCTGTGGGTCTTTTCCATTGCAAAGATGATGTCGGCCCAGTCGATCAGTTCGGTGGAAAGCGGGTTTTCGGCGTCGTTGTTGGTACCTGCCGATGAGACCTCGATATCAGGCCAGTTCGCAAATACCTGTTCGGCCGTTGGGCTGCGAAGTTTATTCTGGCTGCAAACGAACAAGATATTTTTCACGCGGGGTCGCTCCGGTGGGTTGCATCTGGCGTATTCTACGCAGATATCCGACGTCCACAACGGAGCGTGGATGCCGTAATCGCACGCCAAATTGTATCTTTTCAACCTGGCCAAGAAATGCGTGACACCACGTCGCGTTGCGCTATTGTTGGGTTGCATAACGAGGGCTGGTAATGAGCGTTACGGTTGATGGGTCTGCTTCTGGGACAGGAAATGTTGCTGCGATCATCGTACAGGTGATCTTGATTTCGATTGTGGCCATCATCGGCTGGAATATCGCGCTGCCGGGGCTCGATCCCGCTTTCATGGAAATGCAGTTGCGGAATGGCGTCCCCTCGCAACTCTCCCTGCTGGCGCTTGGGGCAAGGCCTATCCTGACGGCTTTCGCGCTGGGGCAGATCGTTCGCCTCATCGCTCCGCGCCTCGAAAATAGTACGGTTCTGGTGATCGTTGAAAACGTCATTGCGCTGTTGATTGCCGTGTCACAGGCCTATGGCATTGCGCAATCGGTGGCGACGATGGGTTATCTGGCTGACGACAGTGCCTTCGGGCTCTCGACCATCATGGCATCTCTCGTTGGTGGCGTTGCGGTTCTCTTGTTTTTGTCGAGACTGGTCGCGCTGCCAATCCTTATGGCCGGTTTCTGGATCGTATGGCTCTTGCCGGCGTTGATCGGTTTGCCGACACATTTTTCGTCGTGGTTTGATCTTTTAAGAGTGGGTGCTGTCGGCCTTTCGCATCTTTTCTGGGCCGTCCTCGTCATGGCTGTCGCAGCCGCTGTTATTGTATTTGCCATCCGTACAGTGATGCAGGGCCGTGATCGGCAGAGGGTGGCGGACACGGCAAAGGGGTCCGTTTCCTTCATGAACATCGTCGTGTGGCCGCCTTTTCTGGCGGCGAGTGCAGGTGGATATCTTCTAATGCCGCTCGTGTTTCTGGCGCCTGGTTTCCTGGCGGATGCCCAGTGGTTGAGGGTTTACGTGCTTGCGATGACCGCCGTTCTTATCCCTGTTTTCGTCTTCGGTTATCATCGCTTTTTCGCCCGCAAGGGCATTACATTCCCGCTCACCTCGATGCTGGTGCTCGTGGCCGTGCAGGTTGCGCTGATGCTTGGGGGAGAATTCGTTGCGGACCAGATCATGCTGCCGCTACCGGTCAACGGCACCACACTGCTGGTGCTGATGGTAGTCGCCTACGCTCTCATTGATGCCATTCGCAAACCATCAGCACATTTGACGTGAGGGGCAGTATCATCACGCAAAGGTGTTGCCTGCGGAGTGGCGGCTGATGTTTCAGGCTTTGGTTGTTTGCATTCACTGCGTGTAGCTTGACACCACGTTCAGTCCGCCGCATCGGTGGAATATAGGCAGATGGATCAGGGAGGCACGATGATGAGACAACCGGCTACGGCGATGACAGGCACGCCACGCATATGATTGTCGGCATTGTTCTGACGGCAGCTTTGCTGCTTTTTCTGATGGGTTTTCCGAGACATCTGAAGCCGGTCGTCATCGGGCTTGCCATCGTCTGGGCCTGCACCGTGTCCTGGGTGGTGTTTGACTGGTGGCGCTCCGGCGAGCGGTTGAACGCCATCATCGCGACCGCATCCTTCGATACAAGCTGCCCGCAGGCCGATGCCCCCATTCGGGTCAGCTTTCAAAACACCAACAGTGTGGCGGTGCGCCGCTTGACCTATACGCTGGAGGGATTTGAGGCGGCATTCCGTGCGTCTGTCTCGTTCGATCCTTACCAGATTAGCGAGCGGCGGTTGGAGGCGCATGAAACCTATGCGGCCTGCCGCCCGTTTCGCCTTCGCAACAATGAAAATGTCGACGCCAGAAACCTCGAATGGAGGGTGACGATCAACTCGGCCGAGTTCGAATGATCTTTCCATTTGCTTAACCATAGCGGCAGTCAAACTACTTTCACGGATTTTTGAAGCGATTTTTTTGCAGTGCATTCAACCTGCTAACATAAACGGCGGCGTAACGGTTTACGCCGTGTCTACCCCGTATCGAGGCGGCCAGCGGAGTACCGATGCAACTGTCGGGGTCCTTGTTTCGCCAACCAGAGGATGCCATCTGAGCCGCAATTCTTGAATCGCTTCAGAAGGTTTGGTTTTGGTTTCCTTATTACGTATTTTGAAAATTGGCGTTTTGTGCCTCGTTGCTTTGCCCGCCTCGGTCGGTGCACATATGGGCATCAACCAGTTGACCGGCAATTTCCACGAGGTTCTGCCGGGTGAACTCTATCGATCAGCGCAGCCGTCGGGCGATGACGTTGAGAAATACGCCCAGCAATTCGGTATCAAGACGATTATCAATCTGCGCGATGAAGATCGTGGCGACTGGTACCGTGACGAGAAGAGTGCCGCCGAGGCCAGCAATATTCAGCTGATCGATTTTCCGCTCAGTTCTTCGAAGGAAGTGCCGCAGGATCGTGCCGAAGAGCTGGCGCGGGTCATGAAGAATGCGCCGAAGCCTGTTCTTATCCATTGCGAGCACGGCGCCAACCGCACCGGCCTTGCATCCGCCATCTATGTCGGCGCCGTCGCCCATAAAAGCGAACAGGCGGCTGAATTCCAACTTTCACCCTATTACGGCCACGTCCCGATCAAGGGCGTCGGTCGCTACGAGATGTATCAGTCCTGGGATAATTTCGAGGAAACGCTGGGGTTCTGACCCTCTCCTCCGTCATCCCGCATCAAGTGCGGGATGACGGAGGAAACTGAGCTTTCTGTCGCTCTTCAACGCCCCCCTAAAACCGCCCGCCCTTTTCCGAAATCACCTTCGTCAGGCTGCCATCGGCTGGAAACAGCGGAATGAGGCAGGCTTGCAGGGCGTGGTAGATGTCGCCCTTGCCGGGGAAGATCGTGTTGGCGGGCGTCAGGTTGTCCGTCAGTTCCTCGTGCCAGCCGCCATGTTGGTGGTCGAGGAAGGTGTTGGCGATGGTGCTCCAGATGCGGCGGTAGCTGTCTTCGTAGAACTCGTCAGCGGGCAGGTGTTCGTTGAGGAAGTGCGCGGCACCGGCGGCCTCGCACATCGGCCACCACAGCTTTTCGCGCTTGGCGGGCGTGTTGTCCCAGTCCAGCGTGTAGAAGAAGCCTCCCTTTTCCCGGTCCCAGCCCAGCGACATGGATTGCACGAACAGCGATTTTGCCGCCGTCGGCATCCATTCATGCTTGCGCTCTCCCAACATCCACAGCTGGAGCAAAAGGCGTGCCCACTCCAGCCAGTGACCGGGGGTGGAACCGGATGGGCGGAACATCTCGTTGCCGCGATAATCCTTGTTCAGTACCCAGTTCTCGTCGAAATGTTCAGGCACACGGAAGTCCAGCGCGCCAGCAGCACGGCGGATGATGAGGTCGGCGATGCGCTCGGCTTTCGTCAGATAGGTCTTATCACCGGTGGCTTCGAAGGCCGCCATCAGCGCTTCAGTCAGGTGCATGTTGGAGTTCTGGCCGCGATAATTTTCGATGGGAGACCAGTCGCGATTGAATTCCTCTTTGATCGCGCCGTATTTTTCTTCCCAGAATTTCGTTTCGAGAACCTCGGTAATGTCGGCCAGCATCTGATCTGCCAGCGGGTGACCAACGGTTTTCGCCGAGGATGCTGCCAGAAGCACGAAGGCGTGGCCGTAACCCTGCTTGCTGGCATCGACCGGGCCGGTCTCATCCACCTGCCAGAAATAGCCGCCATGCTCGGTGTCGCGGTGGTGGTTCCACAGATAGGTCATGCCGTGGTCGATGACATCGCCGCAGCCGGGGCGACCGAGCAGATGGCCGATAGAGAAGCAATGCACCATGCGCGCCGACATATGAATGCCGCGCACCGGATTGTCCGGCTGAAGTGGCATGCCCTGACGGTCGAGATCGAAAAAGCCGCCCTTGGGGTTGATGGCGCGGTACTGGAAGAAGTCGAACAGACCTTCAGCCTGCTTTGCCAGCCATTGCCGGTGCCAGGGCAGGGAGCTCCAGTTTGCTTTCGTGTGGTCGGCCTCGGTCATGCTTTCCTCCGTATGATAGGCTTCATGCGATTCTCTATATCTTTGGGACGTAACGGTGTCATCCATAACGGAAATTTCGTAGCCTTGAGATAGAACGCGATACCAATGCTGGAAATCAACGATATATTGACATAAAGATATCTTTATGTGACTGAGAAATTGCAAATCAGCAAGAGAATGAGGAGTGTGCCGATGTTGGATGATCTGTTTGGCCCTGTAGGGGGCAAAAGAGACGGCGCGGAAATCCTGAAGGCGCTGCGTCAGGCCGCTCAGGAACGCATCCTTGTTCTCGATGGTGCCATGGGTACGCAGATCCAGGGGTTGGGCTTCGATGAAGACCATTTCCGGGGAGATCGCTTCATTGGCTGCGCCTGTCATCAGCAGGGCAACAACGACCTTCTCATTCTTTCCCAGCCGGATGCGATCGAGGAAATCCATTATCGCTACGCCATGGCGGGTGCCGATATTCTCGAAACCAACACGTTTTCCTCCACCCGCATTGCGCAGGCGGATTACGAGATGGAAGGTGCTGTCTACGATCTCAACCGCGAAGGTGCCTTCATTGTGCGCCGTGCCGCCCAGCGCGCGGAGCGGGAAGATGGGCGCCGTCGTTTCGTCGCCGGTGCCATCGGCCCCACCAACCGCACGGCTTCCATCTCGCCAGACGTGAACAACCCCGGCTACCGCGCGGTCAGCTTCGATGACCTGCGCGTTGCCTATGGCGAGCAGATCGACGGCCTGATCGATGGCGGTGCCGATCTCATTCTCATCGAGACCATTTTCGATACGCTGAACGCCAAGGCCGCGATCTTTGCCTGCGAAGAACGCTTCGCCGCCAAGGGCATTCACCTGCCGGTGATGATTTCAGGCACGATTACCGACCTTTCCGGCCGCACGCTCTCAGGCCAGACGCCGTCTGCTTTCTGGAATTCCGTGCGCCACGCCAACCCCTTCACCGTCGGCCTGAACTGCGCGCTGGGTGCCAGCGCCATGCGTCCGCATTTGCAAGAACTGTCGGAAGTTGCCGATACCTTCATCTGCGCTTACCCGAACGCAGGTCTGCCGAACGAATTCGGCCAGTATGACGAAACGCCTGAGATGATGGCGGCGCAAGTCGCGGAATTCGCCCGCGAAGGTCTCGTCAATGTGGTCGGCGGTTGCTGTGGCTCAACGCCCGAGCACATCCGCGCCATTGCCGATGCCGTTGCCGGTTATGCGCCGCGCAAGGTGGCCGAACACCGCTCCTTCATGTCGCTGTCGGGCCTCGAGCCCTTCGTGCTGACCAAGGACATTCCCTTCGTCAACGTCGGTGAGCGCACCAACGTCACCGGTTCCGCCAAGTTCCGCAAGCTCATCACCGCTGGCGACTATACGGCAGCGCTTGCCGTCGCCCGCGACCAGGTGGAAAACGGCGCTCAGATCATCGACATCAACATGGATGAAGGCCTGATCGACAGCCAGAAGGCCATGGTCGAGTTTTTGAACCTCATCGCTGCCGAGCCGGATATCGCCCGCGTGCCTGTCATGATCGATAGTTCCAAGTGGGAGATCATCGAGGCTGGCCTGAAATGCGTTCAGGGTAAATCCATCGTCAACTCCATCTCGCTGAAGGAAGGCGAGGAGAAGTTTCTGGAGCAGGCGCGTCTGGTGCGCCATTACGGTGCCGCCGTCGTCGTCATGGCGTTCGATGAGGTAGGGCAGGCAGATACCTACGAGCGCAAGGTGGAGATTTGCACCCGCGCCTATAAACTGCTGACCGAAAAGGCAGGCATTCTGCCCGAAGACATCATCTTCGACCCCAACGTCTTTGCTGTTGCAACGGGTATCGAGGAACACAACAATTACGGCGTCGATTTCATCAACGCCACCCGCACCATCCGCGAAACCATGCCACTGGTGCATATTTCCGGCGGTGTTTCCAACCTGTCCTTCTCGTTCCGCGGCAATGAGCCGGTGCGCGAAGCCATGCACGCCGTGTTCCTCTATCACGCCATTCAGGTTGGCATGGATATGGGTATCGTCAACGCGGGCCAACTGGCGGTCTATGAAAGCATCGACCCGGAATTGCGCGAAGCCTGCGAAGACGTGGTGCTGAACCGCCGCGCCGATGGCACCGAGCGGCTGCTGGAAGTGGCGGAAAAATTCCGCGGTGGTCCCGGCCGCGAGGCACGGGTGCAGGATCTCGCCTGGCGCGAATGGCCAGTCGAGAAGCGTCTCGAACATGCGCTGGTCAACGGCATTACCGATTACATCGATGCCGACACGGAAGAGGCGCGCCAAAGTGCGGCCCGTCCCCTGCATGTCATCGAGGGCCCGCTGATGGCGGGCATGAATGTGGTGGGCGATCTCTTCGGTTCGGGCAAGATGTTCCTGCCGCAGGTCGTCAAATCCGCCCGCGTCATGAAGCAGGCGGTAGCCGTTTTGCTGCCCTACATGGAAGAGGAAAAGCGCCTCAATGGCGGTGATCAGCGCAAGGCCGCCGGCAAGGTGCTGATGGCGACCGTCAAGGGCGATGTGCACGATATCGGCAAGAACATCGTCGGCGTCGTTCTTGCCTGCAACAACTACGAGATCATCGATCTCGGCGTCATGGTGCCTGCCACGAAGATTCTCGAAACGGCGATTGCCGAAGAGGTTGATGTCATCGGCCTGTCCGGCCTCATCACGCCGTCGCTGGATGAGATGGTGCATGTCGCCGCCGAGATGGAGCGTCAGGGCTTCAACATTCCGCTGCTCATCGGTGGTGCCACGACCAGCCGCGTGCATACGGCGGTCAAGATCCATCCGCGTTATGAAAAGGGGCAGGCCATCTACGTCACTGACGCTTCGCGTGCGGTGGGTGTCGTGTCTGCCTTGCTGTCCGAAGATCAGAAGCCAGCTTATATCGATGGCATCAGGGCAGAATATGCCAAGGTGGCCGACGCGCATGCTCGCAATGAACGGGAAAAGCTTCGCCTGCCTTTGGCCCGTGCGCGCGCGAATGCCCACAAGGTGGATTGGACGGCCTACCAGCCGGTCAAACCGCAGTTCCTCGGCACCAAGACTTTCGAGACCTACGATCTGGAAGAACTTGCCAAATACATCGACTGGACGCCGTTCTTCCAGACATGGGAAATGAAGGGCCGCTACCCTGCCATTCTCGAAGACGAGAAGCAGGGCGAGGCAGCGCGTCAATTGTTCGCCGATGCGCAGGCGATGCTGAAGAAGATCATCGACGAAAAGTGGTTCCGCCCACGCGCCGTCATCGGCTTCTGGCCCGCCAATGCGGTGGGCGACGACATCCGCCTGTTTACCGATGAGAGCCGCAAGGAAGACCTTGCGACCTTCTTCACCCTTCGCCAGCAACTGTCCAAGCGCGATGGCCGACCCAATGTGGCGCTGTCGGATTTCGTCATGCCGAAGGATACAGGCGTCACCGATTATGTCGGCGGCTTCGTCGTCACGGCGGGCATCGAGGAGGTGGCAATTGCCGAACGCTTCGAGCGCGCCAATGACGATTACTCCTCCATCCTCGTCAAGGCACTGGCCGACCGCTTCGCCGAAGCCTTTGCCGAGCGCATGCATGAGCGGGTGCGCAAGGAATATTGGGGTTACGCCGCGACCGAGAGCTTCGGCCCTGACGATCTGATTGGTGAGGCCTATGCCGGCATCCGCCCAGCCCCCGGCTATCCGGCTCAGCCAGACCACACCGAAAAGGAAACCCTGTTCCGCCTGTTGGATGCGACGGAAGAAACCGGCGTGGTGCTCACCGAAAGCTACGCCATGTGGCCCGGTTCCTCCGTCTCCGGCCTCTATATCGGCCACCCCGAAAGCTACTACTTCGGCGTCGCCAAGGTGGAGCGCGATCAGGTCGAGGACTACGCCAAACGCAAGGGTATGGCCGTAAAGGAAATCGAGCGTTGGCTGGGACCGGTGCTGAACTACGTGCCGACCGAAGTTGAAAAAGAGGTCGAGACGGCGGCGTGACTGTAAGTGCCATGGCGCCGAGACGAATGTGCATTTTTGCGATTGGAATACTGGCAAGCGTCTTGGTGGGCAGCAGTGCCTATTACTATCTGGTGCCGGATGTTGTACCGGAGCACAAGGCGGCTCTGGAGCGATATGCTTCTCATCCGGACGCCGACTGTCCTTCGAGCACCGACAAGACACACTGCCTTTCGCTCAACTTAGTAGACCCAAACTCTCCACTCGAGGTGCCGTCTGCTCCGAAAGTGTCGAAGGGTTTGCTTGTGGACGTCGCGCGTTTACCTGGCCTGCAATATCTCGATCTCGGTCATACCGAGATCGATAGTCTGGCGCCTTTGATCGCGGCAAAGGACCTCCAAGAACTCCGTATCTCAGTTGATCTCATCCATGACACCGGCAGTATCGGGCAGCTAACGGGCATCAAGCGGTTGGAGCTTGGAGAGGTCAGGGGAGCGGATCTCTCGGCGGTCGCGCGTCTCTCGCAGCTGAAATCCCTGTCGCTGAGTGCCAGCGAGAAAGATAATCTGGCGCCGCTTCGGACGATGGAAGCCGAGATCGAGATTGACCACGACTCCTGGCAGACGGGCGATATCGAAAATCTCGCCAACATCAAGGGACTTTCCAACGTTCGGCTCTACGGCGCACGCGACCTCTCGGCGCTTTCGGGCGCGAAGCGGCTGCGGCAGCTTTCGCTTCAGCCAAATGGGCTCGCCAGCCTCGCGCCAATTGCCGGTCTTGTCTCGCTCGAGCACCTCAATATCGTCCATTCAACAATTAAGGACCTGACGCCGCTGTCGGGGAATACCCGCCTGAAGTCTCTTACTCTTTTAAATACTGCAATTTCCGACTTATCGGTGCTCGAACAGTTGCGCGATATCGAAACTCTCACCCTAAGCGCCTCCGATTACACCGATATATCTGTTCTGGCGGCGCTTCCCAATCTGAAATATGTCAATCTGGAGGGTCATCGAAAGATCGACCTTACACCACTCCTTCGTTCCCAAAGCCTTGAACGCGCCCATCTTGGCAATCGTATCTGCTGGTCTGACCGTGCGGTCGTCAACGAAATCGTTGCCAAAGGGTTGAATGCCACATCCTATAGTTCTCCTGATGGCGTTGATCCCATCAATCAACTCTGCGCGACCTATCGAGACTGGCGAGGTGGGATAACCGATGAACGAGAATGCGTCGTTACGGCAGACCGCGATTGTCCCATGAACAGACGATAGGCGAAGCAGAAAAATACATAGAGACCACGGCCTGATACTTCGATTCAGGTGGTTGCAGGTTTGATTCTAAAATCGGCCCTTAAGCATTGATTTGAAAAGACAAAAAGCGCGGAGACATCTGCGCTTTTTTGTTCTGCACTTAAGATTCCTCAGAGCGCAGCATTGTCGACAAAGTATTTACGTTATATTAGAGTATTTGAATGTACCTATTGGTTGCGACTGTGATCGGCGTCCTCACGTGGAGATTAATGTGCAGCAGCTTTCATCTCTCATTCTGGTGTTTGTCACACTGACGATCCTGAGCGCCGGTTTCATCACCGGCGCTGCAAGCGATGGCCATTGGGGTGTTGGCATCGGCGCGCTGTTCATCGGCCCGCTCGTTTTCTTCTTCGTTGCCCACACGGTGCTGTATCTTGGCGCGTGGATTTTCAAGGGCAGGGACGGGGTTGCGTCTTACACGGCGAGCAAGATCAATCGTGTCTCGGCGCTGATGACGATTTTGGCGGCGATTGCGGTGGCTTGAATCAATGGGATTTACGGTTGAGGCGGCGGGTGTTG
>NZ_BBJU01000002.1 GCF_000739935.1 Agrobacterium rubi TR3 = NBRC 13261
GAGGGGGGTAAGCCAAGCCCACTGTCGCCTACCAACTACCGGGCACCCACATGATCGCCCTCATCTCCAAACGCATCCTAACCCTTATCCTTACCCTGCTCGCCGTATCCTTCCTCATCTACACAGTTATGGGCCTACTCCCAGGCGACCCCGCCGCCATCATGCTCGGCACCTCGGCCAGTCCCGACACACTCGCAGCTTTGCAAAAACAAATGGGCCTCGATCAGCCTCTTTTGCTTCGCTACCTGCACTGGCTCGCGGCTATCGCACGGGGCGACCTTGGGCAATCCTACACCTACGGCGTTCCGGTGGCCGGGCTCATCCTCGAAAGGCTCACCGTCACCCTTCCGCTCGCCCTCATCGCCGTCGGCCTGTCCATCCTCATCGCCCTCCCGCTCGGTGTTCTCGCGGCGCGCTACAGAGGTGGCGTCATTGATTTTCTCTGCGGACTGTTTTCCCATGCGGGCATAGCCGTTCCCGGTTTCTGGGTCGCGCTGCTGCTGATCCTTCTCTTCTCCACCACGCTCGGCTGGATGCCCGCGGGCGGCTTTCCGGGCTGGCAGGCAGGTGTTGGCGCGGCATTGAAGGCGCTCGTGCTTCCGGCTGTGGCGCTAGCTTTTTCTCAAGCGGGTGTGCTGGTGCGAGTATGCCGCTCGGCCATGCTGGAGGTGATGGGCGAGGATTTCGTGCGGACTGTTCGTGCTAAGGGCATCGGTGAGACTGCCACCCTGTGGAAACACGTCCTGCCCAATGCGCTGATCCCCGTCATCACCATGATTGGCCTGCAATTCACATTCCTGATCGCAGGCACAGTGTTGGTGGAAAACGTCTTCAATCTGCCCGGGCTTGGGCGTCTCGCCTATCAGGCGCTGACCCAGCGCGATATCGTCGTCATGCAGTCGGTCGTGCTGTTTTTCTGCGCGCTGGTCATCACCATGAACTTCCTTGTCGATATGGCCTATCTGCTGATCGATCCGCGCTTGCGGGCGCGTGCCGCATGAGACGTTTCAATCGCCGCAGTGCCAACCTCCTGACGGGTGCCACCATCACCGGCGCTCTGCTGGCCATTGCGCTGCTGTCCCTCGTCTGGACGCCGCAGTTGCCGACGAAAATGAACATCGTCGCCAAGCTGAAACCGCCGCTAACCCAGGGCTTGCTGGGCACGGATCACTTTGGCCGTGATGTCATGTCCATGCTGATGGTAGGGGCATGGAATTCGCTGTCAACCGCCGTAGTTGCGGTCGCCATCGGGGCTACCGCCGGCACGCTGGTCGGCATATTTGCAGCGGCGCAACGGGGCGTCGTAGAGGCCTTGCTGATGCGTCTCTGCGACATCATTTTCGCGCTGCCACCCATCCTCTCGGCCATGATGCTCGGTGCTTTCATCGGCTCCGGCCGCTTTACCGCCATTGTCGCCATCGCCACCTTCATGGTGCCGGTGTTTGCCCGGTTGACCTGTGCTGCTGCATTACAATTATGGGCGCGGGATTTCGTGCTGGCGGCGGAAAGTCTGGGGCGGGGCAGGGGTGGCATAACCTTCAGCCACATTCTGCCGAACCTCACCAACCTCATCATCGTGCAGGTCAGCATCCAGCTGGGGCTCGCCATTCTGACCGAAGCGGGCCTCAGCTTCCTTGGTCTCGGCATGCCACCACCCGCACCCACATGGGGGCGGATGTTGTGGGAATCGCAGACCTATCTTGCCGCCGCACCCTGGCTTGCGATCCTCCCCGGGCTTGCCATTGCACTGGCGGTTCTCGGCTTCAATCTTCTAGGCGATGGTCTGCGCGATCTGCTTGACCCGAAGCTGCGGCGATAGGGGAGGATCGAGAATATAAGCATCCTGTCGTATTGCTGCCGCCATTCATCTGTTACAGCGGGACCACAATCCTGGAGTTGAAACCCTATGCTGCGCCTGTCGGATAATCCTGCTCTCTCCGGTCCGGTTGAAGAGACCGACCTGACATTGACGGAACCCGACGCTCCAAAAGTCGGTCTTGTCGATATTCTACAAGCGTTGGCCGGTGATGAAAGCCGCGCGCGCATCTCCGTCGGCGATCTTCTGTCTGCGATGGGAGACCGCGCCTTCGGGGCGTTGATGCTGGTCTTTGCGCTGCCCAACATCGTGCCCACACCGCCAGGCACATCGGCCATAACAGGCACCCCCCTGGTCTTTCTCGCTGCCCAACTTTTTGCGGGCAAAAGCCCGTGGCTTCCGCGCGTCATTGCAGATCGGTCGCTGGCGCGCGAAGATTTTGCCAAAGTCGTGCTAAAGATCGTCCCTGTCCTGCTGTGGGTTCAGAAACTACTACGCCCGCGCATGGAAGGTCTGCTGTCGCCGGTCTTCGAGCGACTGATCGGTCTCATCTGCCTGCTGCTCGCTGTCATTCTTGCCTTGCCGATTCCGCTCGGCAATATCCTGCCCGCCATCGCAATCTGTTGTTTTTCCTTCGCTCTTCTGGAACGCGATGGCCTGTTTGCTCTGCTAGGCGGTGTCCTTTCAGTCATCTCGGTGGCCATCGTCAGCGGCGTCATTTACGGCATCGCTAAAGCCGCGCTTTATTTCGTTATCGGGCCATTGTTGGGCTGAGCATGCCTTGCCGCGTTTGACACGGGCTCTAGAAAAATGTCAGCACAGTGGAAATGACGTAGGGGCAGGCATATGGCCAGACGATCCGAAACAGGTGGACGGCTAGACGACGCGGCGCGGGCTGGGTGGCTCTATTACGTCGCGGGCCGCACGCAGGATGAGATCGCCAGTGCCATGGGCATCTCCCGCCAGTCGGCGCAACGTCTCGTGTCACTGGCCGTTGCCGAACGTCTGATCAAGGTCCGGCTCGATCACCCTATTGCCGCTTGTCTGGAGAAAAGCGAGGCCTTGCGCGAGCGGTTTGCGCTGAACTATGTCGAGGTCGTGCCAAGCGACCCGGCGGGCGTGTCCTCCACCGTCGGCATTGCCGAGGCGGGCGCGGCGGAAATCGAACGCTGGCTGCGCAAGACGGACCCGATCGTGCTTGCCATCGGTACGGGCCGAACGTTGAAAGCCGCTGTCGATCAGTTACCGCCGATGGAATGCCCGCAACATCGCATCGTCTCGCTCACCGGGAATATCGGGCCGGATGGGTCTGCCGCCTATTACAACGTCATCTTCTCGATGGCCGATGCCATCAAGGCGCGGCACTTTCCCATGCCCTTGCCGGTTCTCTGTTCGTCTGCGGAAGAGCGGGAATTGCTGCATGAGCAGTCCATGGTGCGCTCCACGCTGGCGCTGGGTGCTGCCGCCAGTGTCACCTTCGTCGGCGTCGGTCAATTGGCAGAGGATGCACCACTCTGCGTCGATGGCTTCCTTGAGGTTCAGGAGATGCGCGACCTGATTGCCAAGGGCGGTGCGGGCGAGATCTGTGGCTGGTCTTTCGATCGCGACGGACAGTTTCTCGACACGCCGATCAATGATCGGGTCGCCTCCGTTCCCCTGCCGCCACGCGAGACAAGTACGGTCATCGGCATTGCCCAAGGCAAGCAAAAATCACCCGCAATTCTCGCTGCTCTGCGCGGTGGGCTCTTGAACGGTGTCATCACAGACGAGGCTTCAGCCGAATATTTGCTCAGAAACTGAGCAGAAATATCACTTTAAAACCAGCATGTTAGCTATTCCTTGTGCATCGCAGCGCAGGTAGGTGCTTGACTTTCATCTCCCATAAGTGAGTAATTGCCCTAGAGCAAAGCGAATGCTCACAAACTTCTTCTGGGAGGAAGATCATGACTTTGAAGACACTTCTGCTGGGCGCGTGCTCGGCTCTCGCCTTTTCGGGCCTCGCTTCCGCAGAAACGCTGACCATCGCCACCGTCAACAACGGCGATATGATCCGCATGCAGGGACTGACATCCGAATTCACCGCCAAAAACCCCGATATCAAGGTTGAGTGGGTCACGCTGGAAGAAAATGTCCTGCGCGAACGCGTCACCACCGATATCGCCACCAATGGCGGCCAATACGACATCATGACCATCGGCAACTATGAAGTTCCGATCTGGGCCAAGCAGGGCTGGCTTCTGCCGCTCGAAAAGCTCGGCGATAACTACGATGTTGCCGACATGCTGCCATCGATCAAGGGTGGTTTGACCGTCGACTCCAAGCTCTACGCTGCACCGTTCTACGGTGAATCCGCCATGATCATGTATCGCAAGGACCTGTTTGAAAAAGCAGGCCTGAAGATGCCGGAAAACCCGACATGGGAATTCATTGGCGATGCAGCCCGCAAGATCACCGACCGCAAGGCCGATATCAACGGCATGTGCCTTCGCGGCAAGGCCGGTTGGGGCGAAAACATGGCCTTCATCACGGCTCTCACCAATTCATTCGGTGGCCGCTGGTTCGATGAAAACTGGAAGCCACAGTTCGATCAGCCTGAGTGGAAGAACGCGCTTCAGTTCTACGTTGACCTCATGAAGGATGCCGGTCCGTCCGGCGCGTCCTCCAACGGTTTCAACGAAAACCTGACGCTGTTCCAGCAGGGCAAATGCGGCATGTGGATCGATGCCACGGTTGCGGCCTCCTTCGTATCGAACCCGAAGGACAGCAAGGTTGCCGATCAGGTCGGCTACGCGCTGTTCCCGACCCATGGCGAATTGAAGAACCACGGCAATTGGCTCTGGTCCTGGAATCTCGCCATTCCGAAGAGCTCGCAGAAGGCAGACGCTGCTGAAAAGTTCATCGCCTGGGCAACCAGCAAGGAATACACGCAGCTCGTCGCTTCCAAGGAAGGCTGGGCCAACGTTCCTCCGGGCACTCGTACGTCGCTCTACAAGAACGCGGATTACGAAAAGGCGGCTGGCTTTGCAGCGCCGACGCTCGCTGCCATGAACGCGGCAGATATCACCAAGCCAACGGTGAAGCCGGTGCCTTACACAGGCGGCCAGTTCGTGGCCATTCCTGAGTTCCAGTCGCTCGGCACCACGGTCGGTCAGCTGTTCTCGGCAGTCGTTGCTGGTCAGTCCAGCGTCGATGATGCGCTTGCCGGTGCTCAGTCCACAGCCACGCGTGAAATGACGCGCTCGGGATACATCAAGTAATCCTCCCGAAGAACCGCCGTCCGGCCCTGATGGCCGGGCGGCATCTTTGCCAAACAATTTGTTTCTTTAAGCGTCGTTACCCAATCAGAATAAGAAAATGCCAAGCGTTTCCGTGCCCTTGAGAGGCATGGTCCGGAATTGGGAGGGAGCCTCATGGCTACGCAAAATACCAAGAACCTGGCGCGGATCATGATGGCGCCATCGGTCATCCTGCTTCTGGTCTGGATGATCGTGCCACTGTCGATGACGCTGTGGTATTCGTTTCAGAATTACAATCTGCTGAACCCGGCCAATGTCAGCTTTGCTGGCCTGTTCAATTATCAGTATTTCTACACCGACCCGGCATTCTTCCAGTCCATCTGGAATACGCTCGTCATCGTCGGCGGTGTGCTGATGATTACGGTTATCGGCGGCATCGGCATTGCGCTGTTGCTGGACCAGCCCATTTTCGGGCAGGGCATCGTGCGCATTCTCGTCATCTCGCCCTTCTTCGTCATGCCGCCGGTCGCGGCCCTCGTCTGGAAGAACATGATCATGCATCCCGGCTATGGGGTGCTGGCGGACCTATCAAGGTTCTTCGGATTTCAACCGATCGACTGGTTCTCACAGTTCCCGCTGCTGTCCATCGTCATCATCGTCGCATGGCAGTGGTTGCCGTTTGCAACGCTCATCCTGCTGACAGCGCTTCAGTCGCTTGACGGAGAGCAGAAGGAAGCAGCCGAAATGGATGGCGCAAGCTTCTTCAGCCGCTTCATTTACCTCACGCTGCCGCACCTGGCGCGTGCCATTACCGTCGTCATCCTCATCCAGACGATCTTCCTGCTCGGCGTCTACGCGGAAATTCTGGTCACCACCAATGGTGGCCCGGGTTACGCCTCGACCAATCTCGCCTTCCTCATCTACCGCACGGCGTTGCTGGGCTATGATGTGGGTGGAGCGTCTGCCGGTGGCATCATCGCCGTCATCCTTGCAAACGTCGTCGCCATCTTCCTGATGCGCGCCGTCGGCAAGAACCTCGATCGATAGGAGACAGGATCATGGCTCGTAAAGTCTCGACACGCTCCAAAATCGGCTTCACCATTGCCGCCTGGGTCATTGCCCTCCTGCTGTTCTTCCCGATCCTCTATGCGTTTCTGACGTCGTTGAAAACGGAGCCGGAAGCCATTGCGGGCTTCAGCCTTTGGCCATCGGGCACGTTTGAAAACTACATCACTGTGAACACGCAGCGCGATTACTTCAAGCCGTTCATGAACTCGGTGATCCTCTCGGTCGGCTCCACCATCGTCGCCCTCATCATCGCAATCCCTGCGGCCTGGGCCATGGCGTTTTCGCCCACCAAGCGCACCAAGGATATTCTGATGTGGATGCTCTCCACCAAGATGATGCCTGCTGTGGCGGTGCTGGTGCCGATCTATCTCATCTTCCGCAATGCCGGCCTGCTCGATACGCGCATCGGTCTCACCATCATGCTCACCTTCATCAATCTGCCGATCGTGGTGTGGATGCTGTACACATACTTCCGGGAAATTCCGGGTGAAATTCTCGAAGCATCCCGCATGGATGGTGCGTCTCTCTGGAACGAGATCGTTTACGTGCTGACGCCGATGGCGATCCCCGGCATTGCCTCGACGCTTCTCCTCAACATCATTCTGGCGTGGAACGAATCCTTCTGGACCATTCGTCTCACCACCACCAATGCCGCACCGCTGACGGCCTTCATCGCCTCCTTCTCCAGTCCGCAAGGTCTGTTCTGGGCGAAGCTGTCTGCCGCTTCGATGATGGCAATTGCGCCGATCCTCGTGCTTGGCTGGTTCTCCCAGAAACAACTCGTTCGTGGCCTGACCTTCGGCGCGGTGAAATAAGGAATAAGAAAATGGGCAGCATTTCCCTTAGAAAAGTTTCCAAGGTCTTTGGTGAAGCCAAGGTCATTCCGTCCATCGATCTCGATATCGAAGACGGCGAGTTCGTGGTCTTCGTCGGTCCATCCGGCTGCGGCAAGTCCACGCTTCTGCGCCTTATCGCAGGTCTCGAGGACGTAACCGGGGGCCAGATCATCATCGATGGCAAGGATGTGAGCGAAAAGGCTCCGGCAGAACGCGGCCTTGCCATGGTGTTTCAGTCCTACGCGCTTTATCCGCATATGAGCGTGCGCAACAATATTGGCTTCCCGCTGAAAATGGCCAAGCTCGACAAGGCCGTCATCGACAAGAAGGTCAATGATGCCGCAAGCGTGCTGAACCTCACCGATTATCTCGACCGTCGTCCCTCGCAGCTTTCGGGCGGCCAGCGCCAGCGTGTTGCCATCGGTCGCGCCATCGTGCGTGAGCCCTCGGCGTTCCTGTTCGATGAGCCCTTGTCCAACCTCGATGCCTCCTTGCGCGGAACCATGCGGCTGGAAATTTCCGAGCTACACAACACGCTGAAAACGACGATGATCTATGTCACCCATGACCAGGTGGAAGCCATGACCATGGCCGACAAGATCGTCGTGCTCAATCGCGGCAATATCGAGCAGGTCGGCTCGCCAATGGAGCTTTACAAGACGCCGCGCAATCTCTTTGTCGCAGGCTTCATCGGCTCGCCGCGCATGAACTTCGTCAAGGGTGCTTACGCTCAAGGTAAGGGCGCCGACACGGTCGGCGTTCGCCCGGAACATCTTCTGCTGTCGAAGGACAGCGGTGTGTGGAAGGGGACGGTCGCGGTTGCCGAACATCTGGGCTCGGACACTTTCATCCACATCAATGTCGATGAAATCGGCATGATCACCGCCCGCGCTGGTGGCGAGTTTGCGTGTCAGCATGGCGATACCGTTTTTATCACGCCGGATGACAGCAAAATCCACAAGTTCGATAGCAAGGGTCTCGCCATCTAACGGCCAGACCGCCTCGCCGGATGGCTGGCCGTATCAGCGGCCAGAACCGGCGACTGCTCCATGACAGGAAATTCGAGGATCGTCTCATGACATCAAAACTCTCGCTCGCAACGCTCGATCAGGTCAAGGCAACGGCGTCCGTTCCGTCCTATTCGCGTGACGACCTTGTCCCCGGTATCGTGCATTTCGGCGTGGGAAATTTCCACCGCGCCCATCAGGCCATTTATCTGGACGATCTGTTCAACACCGGTGCCGACCATGATTGGGCGATTATCGGCGCGGGCGTTCTGCCATCGGACACCGTCATGCGCGAGAAGCTTGCGGCGCAGGATTTCCTGACAACGGTGGTGGAGCAGGACAACAATCGCACCGGCGCGCGCGTCACCGCCCCAATGATCGATATTCTGAAAATCGGTGATACCGCAGCCACCATCGAAACACTCGCCGATCCGAAAATCCGCATCGTCTCGATGACGATCACCGAAGGCGGCTATTTCATCGATGCGTCGGGCACGTTCAATCCGCAGCACCCGGCCATTGCCGAAGACGGAGAGAACCCTGCAGCTCCCAAGACGGTCTTCGGCCTCATCGTCGCTGGCCTGAAAGCCCGCAAGGACAAGGGCCTCCAGCCCTTCACTGTCATGTCCTGCGATAATATTCCGCACAACGGCAAGGTCACGAAAAACGCGGTCGTTGGGCTCGCAGCACTCTCCGATCCGGCCTTTGCCAACTGGATCAGCGATACCGTTTCGTTTCCCAATTCCATGGTGGACCGCATCACCCCTGCGACGGGTGATCGCGAACGCGATATCGCCCGCGACGATTTCGGCATCGATGACAATTGGCCGGTCTTCTGCGAAGAGTTCAAGCAGTGGGTGATGGAAGACAATTTCCCGGCGGGGCGTCCGGCGCTGGAAAAGGTCGGCGTGCAGTTCGTGCCGGAAGTTGCGCCCTATGAGCATATGAAAATCCGCATCCTCAACGGCGGCCATGCGGCGATTGCCTATCCGGCAGCCCTTCTCGACATCCACTTCGTTCATGAAGCGATGGAGCATCCGCTCATCCGCGCCTTCCTGGCCAAGCTGGAAAAGGAAGAGATCATCCCGATCATTCCGCCGGTGCCGAATACGGACCTCAACGAATATTTCGACCTGATCGAGCGGCGTTTCCTCAACCCCAAGATCGGCGACACCATTCCGCGTTTGGCGCAGGATGGCTCCAACCGCCAGCCGAAATTCATCCTGCCATCGACGGCAGATCGTCTTGAAAAGGGCGATGACATCGTCGGTCTCTCGCTGGTGTCCGCGCTCTGGTGCCGTTACTTCCATGGCACGTCCGATAGCGGCGTAAAAATCGTCTTCAACGATGCCAGCGCCGAGCGCCTTCAGGCCGCAGCCATCAAGGCCAAGGACGATCCGATGGCGTTTCTGGCGCTGGACGATATCTTTGGTGAGGTCGCCAAGTCGGACCTGTTCCGCAAACGCTTCGCCCATGCCTTGAAGACGTTGTGGGAGAAGGGTACGGCTGAGACGCTTGAACTTTATCTGCAAAACAAACTCGTCAGCTGACGAAAAGAGATGTGCCATGCAAACCGGGAACGCGCCTCTGCTGATCTTTGATTGCGACGGCGTTCTCGTGGATAGCGAGCCGGTCTCGATCGCGGTTCTGATTGACATGGTCGCCCATCAGGGCGTCCAGATCACCGAAGAGGAAGCCTATCAGCGCTTCCTCGGCCGCAGCGTTGCCAGCATGACGGCGACGCTCTGGGACGAATACGGCGTCGAAACCGACATCGATTTTCTCGAACATATGCGCAGCGAACTCTTCCAGCGTTTTCGCGATGAGCTGAAAGCCATAGACGGCATGGCCGAGACGCTGGATCGCCTGTCGTTGCCGCGCTGCGTCGCCTCCTCCAGCCAGCCGGAGCGAATCCGCTATTCGCTGGGCCTCACTGGCCTGCTCGACAAGCTCGAACCCCACATTTTCAGCGCAACGATGGTGAAAAACGGCAAACCTGCACCCGATCTCTTCCTGCATGCGGCAGGCCAGATGCAGGTTGATCCGAGAGACTGCATCGTCATCGAAGACAGTCCCGCCGGAATTGCCGCTGCCAAGGCGGCAGGCATGCGCGTATTTGCCTTTACCGGCGGCTCGCACGCCCGGTTCCCGGCATTTCGTGACCACATTGCCAGCCTGAAACCCGATCTGGTGTTTGACGCCATGCCGGATTTGGTCCAACTTGTGGCTGATCAAACTGCGCGGATTTAACGCTGCCGATGCTGTCGGCAGCCATGCGCAAGGGTCGCGATTGAGGGATGGGAATTTAGTTTGATGCGTCAACATCTTGTTGCTGTCGATGTCGGCACGGGCAGCGCCCGCGCTGGCGTTTTCGATGCGGGCGGCAAGTTGATGGCACGCGCTACCCACCCCATCCTCATGCAAAGGCCGAAGGAAAACCACGCCGAGCATGATTCCGCCGATATCTGGAACGCCGTCTGCGTCGCCGTGCGCAAGGCCATGGCGGATGCTGGCACAGCAGCATCTTCCGTTGCTGCCATCGGTTTCGATGCCACCTGTTCCCTCGTCTTGCGCGGTTCGCAGGGTGAGCAGGTCACGGTGTCCACCACAGGCGAAGAGCGTTTCGACACCATCGTCTGGCTCGATCATCGTGCCATTGCTGAAGCAGACTTTCTCAGTGCCTCCGGCCACCCCGTGCTGGATTTTGCAGGCGGCTCGATTTCGCCTGAGATGCAGATGCCCAAGCTGATGTGGCTGAAAAAACATCTACCGGAGAGCTGGGCCAAGGCCGGATATTTTTTTGATCTGGCAGACTTTCTCACATGGAAAGCCAGCGGCAGCGCGCAGCGCTCCAACTGCACCCTTACGGCCAAATGGAATTTTCTAGCCCATGAAGGGCAGGGCTGGCGCAAGGACTATCTTGAGTTCGCAGGCCTCGGCGATCTTCTCCAACGTGGCAACCTCCCTACGAAAACAGTCGCCCCTGGGCAAAGCGTTGGCAAGCTCTCAGCGCAAGCCGCCGAAGAGCTTGGCCTCGATATCGGCTGCGACGTTGCGGCGGGCATGATCGATGCTTACGCAGGCGCGCTGGGCGCTCTCGGCGGCAGTCTGCAATCGGATGTCGGCAGCAATGTCGCGCTGATTGCCGGGACATCCAGCTGCCTCGTGACGCTGACGCCAATGCGTATGCCCGGCCACAGCCTGTGGGGACCATATTGGCAGGCAGTCCTTCCCGGCCACTGGCTGGTGGAAGGTGGACAGTCGGCCACCGGCGCGCTTCTGGACCACGTCGTTCGCATGCATGCCGCAGGTGGAGAGCCAACCTCAGTGCTCCATGCCCGCATCGTGGAGCGCGTGCTGGAGCTGCGCCGCACGGAAGGCGAGGGCTTTGCCGATCACCTGCACGTCCTGCCGGATTTCCACGGCAACCGTTCGCCGCTCGCCGATCCGCATGCCCGTGGCGTCGTCAGCGGTCTCACTCTCGATACCTCCTTCGACAGCCTCTGCCGCCTCTATTGGCGCACGGCGGTGGCGATTGCGCTGGGTGCGCGGCATGTGCTGGATGCGATGGAAGGCTTCGGCTACTGCGTGGAAACGCTGCACGTCACCGGCGGCCATGTGCACAATCCGCTTCTCATGGAGCTTTACGCGGATGTGACGGGCAAAGGCATTGTCGTTCCGGCCACAGCAGACGCCGTTCTTCTCGGCACGGCAATGAATGCGGCTTCTGCGGGCGGTGTTCACCAGGGATTGGCGGCTGCCGGTGCGGCCATGTATTCTGGTGGGGAAAAGCAAATCTCAAGCTCGGCACGAAAGCAGCGCTATGAACGCGATTACCAGCGTTTTCTGGCAATGTACCGCCACCGCGCCGAGCTTGAGGCAATGTAGGACGATTGAGAGTGTTCTTCCTCCCTCCGTCACCCCGGACCAGATCCGGGGCCTAGCCAACCCAAGGACTTAGGTTGGAAGTTTCTTCTAAGCTGATATACAGCCTGTTTCGTTACCCGTGCAAAACGCGCTGCATATCACCGATGCGACGATAACGGTCCTTGCGGCCGGTGTCTGTCTTCTGCGGCAGGGAATGCAGCATGAATTCGGTAATGGCGACCAGTTGCAACATGCTGTGTCCGCCGCTTTGGCTCAGCGGGATGGTCAGGCAGATGTCGGCGCTGTCAGGGCCCCACTCGTAAAAGCGGGTGGTGATCAGCACGGTGCGGTAGCCGGCCTTCATGGCCATTTTTGCCAGACGCTGCAATCCGGCCAGATCGCCACCGCAATCCATCAGGATCAGCAGCGTGCCGTCGGCAGGCTCATCCATCAGCGCGATATAGGTGGCACCATCGCGTTGCAGGTAATGCACGTGTTCGCGACTTTCCAAGAGCTTGGTGTAGAAGTAGCGGCAGATGCCGAAGCTTTCGGCAGAGGACGCCACGAAAACCTGTCGGCTTTCGGCAATGTTGCTCAAAGCCGTCTTCCAAACGGGCTGTCCGGCCAGATCATACACGGCCTGAACCGCCTGAATCTGTTGCAACATGAGCGACGAGAGAGGTGTCTGCGGCGTTTCCTGCTTGGCTGCGGGTGCAGGCTCCTGAGCGCGTGGCTCTTCGCGCAGATGTTCGCGAATGTCGCTCAGTTGGCGGTAACCGAGCGAGCGTAAAAACCGACCGACAGTCATGGGACTGAGGTTGAGTTTTTCTGCCAGCGTTGCGGCTGTTTCAAACGGCAATTCTGCCAGATGTTCGATGAGATACTTCGCAATCCGTCGTTCCGACGGCGTTCCGGTTTTCAGCGAACGGGTAAGGTCAATCAGCAATTTTTCCAACGACGCCTCGTTTTTCTTGTCTTTAGCGGACGATGGTGATCTAGCGAGACATCTCGCTGCCAATCGTTTCGACTAGGTTGTACAAAAGGCCAATCGTTATCCCGCCGATCCCCACCCCTGCAAGAATATACGACTTTTTGCCTGTTTGTTTTTATAGTTTAGTGGTTGCTTTTCTTCAAGCGCAAAATAGTCGGTTGTGTTTTTTTCTTGTATTTAAGGGGGAGCGTTTCTTGTTAAGGTCGCAGAACGCCCTATTTGCCACGCGTTGGCGGATGATCTTTCGATCTACGGTAAATCCGCCTAAATGGAGGCAATATAATGATTTTTAGCGCTGCGCGGCATGCTTTCAGCAACCTTTTCGCCCCCGAAACACGTTCGGTGTTCTGGAAGTCGCTCGGACTGACGATTTTGGTGCTTGTGGGCCTCTGGTTTGCGATTCGCGGCGTTTTTATCTGGCTTGCGCTCCCGTGGATTGATTCGCTCCTTCCCGGCGTGCCGGAATGGGCCGGCTGGATGAGCTTCGTTTTTGCCATTCTTGCGGGTATCGGCTTGGCGCTTGCGCTGGCCCTTTTGATCTCGCCGGTCACCGCCATCATCGCCAGCCTGTTTCTTGATGATGTGGCCGAGGTGATCGAGAAGAAGGATTATCCGGCTGATCCGGCTGGCACGGCCATGCCGCTCACCGAGGCTATCCCATCGTCGCTCAAATTCTTCGGTGTGGTCATTTTCGGCAACCTCATCGCGCTGTTGTTGCTTCTCGTTCCCGGCGTCAACCTCATCGCGTTTTTTCTGGTCAACGGCTATCTGCTGGGCCGGGAATTCTTCGAGTTCGCCGCCATGCGCTTCCGCACGCCGGCCGATGCCCGCGCCTTCCGCTCGAAGCACAGCACGAAAGTCTTTATGGCCGGTCTGGTGATTGCCGCGTTTCTGGCCATCCCCTTCCTCAACCTGCTGACGCCGCTGTTTGCAGCCTCGATGATGGTGCATCTGCACAAGGCGATCAGCCGTCGCGACCCGTCATTCACCAACCAGCTGGGCCGGTAGCTCCACCAGAGGTGCGGGAATATCGCAGGTCTTTTCCGGCGCTTTGCAGATATCGGCAATCACGCAGCGCTCGCATTCCGGCTTGCGCGCCTTGCAGCAATAGCGCCCGTGCAGAATGAGCCAATGATGCGCGTGGAACAGATATTCGTCGGGAATGATCTTCACCAGCCGCTCTTCCACCTCGTCCGGGGTCTTGCCCGGCGCCAGACAGAGCCGGTTGGCGATGCGAAACACATGCGTATCGACGGCCAGCGTTGGCACCCCGAAAGCCATCGACATCACCACATTGGCGGTCTTGCGCCCCACGCCTGGCAGCATCACCAGCTCTTCGCGGGTGCGTGGAACCTCGCCACCAAACTGGTCGATCAGCATCTGCGACAGCGCAATGACGTTTTTGGCCTTGTTGCGGTAGAGCCCGATTGTCTTGATGTAGCCGATCAGCCGCTCCTCGCCCAATTCCAGCATCTTCTGGGGTGTATCGGCCACCGCAAACAGACCGCGCGTGGCCCGGTTGACGCCCACATCGGTCGCCTGCGCCGAAAGCGCCACGGCCACCACCAGCGTGAACGGGTTGGAGTGCTCCAGTTCGCCCTTGGGCTCGGGCCGCTGAATGGAAAAGCGGCGGAAAATCTCGACCAGTTCGTCATGCGAATAGAGCGTCTTGACCTTCGTGGGCTTGCGGCGTGCCGTGGAATTTGACTTTTTCGGCGTTTGGGTGCTGGATCGTTTCTTGGCTATTGTCATGTTGCGACTACAATTCGGGATCAGGCTTCGTTCAAACATCGGGTGAGGGCGGCAAGGTGGACGGCGTAAACGAGCAGCCGGTTTTTACAGCGGAACTTGTTCCTTATCGCTCCCTGGCACGCAAGGGTTTTCGCGTCCTTCTTTGCCTCACGGGTGCCGTCAGCCTCATCTACGGCGTCTTCTTCCTCGTCACCGGCGCGTGGCCCATCGGCCTTTTTCTGGGGCTGGATTTCCTGCTGCTCTATTTTGCCTTTCGGGCCAACTACCGGGCAGCCAAGGCGCGGGAGGAGGTCACGGTCTCGCGCACCAGCCTTTCCATCCGCAAGTTTTCACCCGCTGGCCGCATGGTCGAATACCGCTTCAATCCCTTCTGGGCACGTTTCCGGGTCAACCGCCACGAGGAAATCGGCATTCTCTCCATGCATGTCTCGGGCGAGGGGCGCACGACGGATATCGGCTCCTTTCTCAATCCCGATGATCGAGAGAGCTTTGCCAAGGCGTTTCGCGGCGCGTTGGCTACGGTGCGGCTCAGAATTTAGCGCGTGATCGCAAGAAACGGGTGGAGATACGCCCCGCTACGTGGTTTTGTCTGATGCCAAGGAGACACGCCATGAACGCTAATATCACCCTGAAGGATGACATTACCCCGGTCGGTTCGGATTACGAGACCGTGCGGCGGGTCATCGAAATCCTGACGGTGGAATACCGCGATCAGCCCTCACTCGAAACCATTGCCACGCAACTCGGACAATCGCCCACCCAGCTGCAAAAAACCTTCACGCGCTGGGCCGGGCTGTCCCCGAAGGCTTTTCTCCAAGCCGTGACGCTCGATCACGCCAAGCGTCTGCTGCGCGATGAAAGCCTGCCGCTTCTGGATGCCGCACTCGAAGTCGGCATGTCCGGCCCAAGCCGTCTGCACGATCTGTTCGTCACCCACGAGGCCATGTCGCCCGGCGAGTGGAAGGCCAAGGGTGGCGGCCTGCTCATCCGCTACGGCTTCCACCCATCGCCCTTCGGCCTGGCGCTGATCATGATCACCGACCGAGGGCTGGCCGGTTGCGCCTTTGCCGATCCGGGCGAGGAAAAAGCCTGCTTCGAAGACATGTCGCGCCGCTGGCCCAATGCCGACTATCTCGAAGACAGCGCCGCCACCGCGCCCTATGCCTCACGCATCTTCGATGCGGACAATTGGAAAAGCGAACAGCCTCTGCGCGTCGTCCTGCTCGGCACGGATTTTCAGGTCCGCGTCTGGCAGAGCCTGCTCAAAATCCCGCTCGGCAAAGCCGTCACCTATTCCCACGTCGCGCAAGACATCGGCCAACCCACCGCATCCCGCGCCGTTGGCGCCGCCATCGGCGCCAACCCCATCTCCTTCGTCGTCCCCTGCCACCGGGCCGTGGGCAAAAGCGGTGCGCTGACTGGGTATCACTGGGGGCTGACCCGCAAACGCGCGATGCTGGGCTGGGAAACGGGGAAGATTTGATCTCAAGACCGGGCATGTAGCCTGTGGTTATTTTGTGCGGGAGCGTTCCTCTACTCTCCGCCGGGGAGAAGAAACTAAACAGCAAAGTGGCGCCACATGAAATGTAAAACGGTGGAACGGACGAATGAAAAGCAAGATTGATCTGCCTGAGAATTCAAGACGGCGCTGTGATAGCCGGTCTGTCGCTTGGCGGAAGCAATGGACTGCGGGCATAAAAGCTGGAATCGAGGATGCCAACAGAGGTGATTTCGTCAGCGAAGAGGAGATCACGGGGGTGCTGATGCGTTATGATCAGGCGTAGACAGTCTTTTCCGTCATCCACACAAGTGCGGGGTGACGGAAGGTGCGGGGCCAAATCAGTCGCCAACTTCTTGATCAACTGTCTGATGCGGTGTGAATCTCCAGCAACGCCCGCGCTGCCGCCTCGTCCGTAATCAGCGTATTGCACCCAATGCGTTTTATCGTGGCACAAATGGCCGTGGCGCGGTGGGCGCCGCCGGAGGCGAGGACGATGTGTTTGGCCTTTTTCAGGGTATCAAGGCCAATGGCCATGGCGCGCTGGTTGATGGGATGATCGACGGAGCGGCCCTCTGCATCGATGAAGTTGAACATGGTGTCGCAGACGCAGCCTGCCGCCACCAGCTCGTCATGGGTCTGTTTGGAAATGAAGCCTTCCGACAGCGAAGTCGAATGCGGGCCGATATCGCCGCAGCTGACGATGGCGAGGTCGAGATTTTCGGCCAGTTCGAACAGGGTGTTCAACCCGCATTTTTCGATCAGCGCGCGGCGGGTTTCCTCTGAATCCACCAGCAGCGGTGCAAGGAACATGTAGCATTCCGCGCCCAGTGCGCTGGCCAGCCGCCACGTATAATCCAGCGGGTTGGTCTGGTGCACGGCGACGATGCCACCCAGAAGCGAAACGACCTTGCAGTTTTCCCGGCGCGGCGGGCGAAAGCTGGAGAGCGACGCCGTCATGGTGCGGCCCCAGCCGACGCCGATGGTGGCATTGTCGGGCACGGCCTCCGACAGAAACTGGCCGAGTGCAAGGCCGACGGCCTTGGCGATATCTTCCGCCTTCGATGATGCGGAGGGAATGATGATCGCCTCATCCAGCCCGTAAGCCGCTTCCAGCTTTATTGCCAATTCGACGTAGTCCTCGATGCCTTCATTGATCCAGATCTGCACCTCGGATCGCTTCATGGCCTCGTCCAGAAGGCGGATGACAGTGGAGCGGCTGATGCCCAGTTTTTCCGCCACATCCTTCTGCGTCATGCCCTGATTGTAATAGAGCCACGCGGCCCGCAGCCGCAGGGATGCAGCTTCGGAATAGGCCGTGTGGGTGTCTCTTCGCAGTTTTGCCACTGTTTTCGCCATGCTCTCGTTGAGAGGCGAGTATCGCTCTTGTGAAACTTATGTCAATTGCATTGCGCAAATGTCTTGACTTTGCGGTTTGTGCGGCGCGATACTCGAAACATAGAAAACAACCGGTTTCGGCATCGCGCCCCCGAGTGGAACGGAACCCGGCTGAAGCAGTTTTCCAGAGATCACGAGGATCAAACGGCATGACGTCCAAACTTGACCAGCTCCGCAAAATCACAACGGTTGTTGCCGATACCGGCGATATCGAGGCGGTCGCACGCCTGAAGCCGGTGGATTGCACCACCAACCCCTCTATCATTCTCAAAGCATTGGGCACGCCGATGTTTGCCGATACGGTGACGGAAGCCGTCGCCTGGGGTAAAAAACAGGGTGGTGATTCCGATGCCGTCGTTGGCGCCATTGCGGACCGTCTGGCAATTTCTGTCGGTGCCAAGCTGGTTGAACTCGTTCCCGGTCGCGTATCGACCGAAGTTGATGCCGACCTTTCCTTCGATACCAAGGCATCCGTTGCCAAGGCGCACCAGATCATCGCCGGTTACAAGGACCGCGGCATCGAGCGTGATCGCATCCTCATCAAGCTTGCCTCCACTTGGGAAGGCATCAAGGCTGCTGAAGTGCTTCAGGCAGAAGGCATCGATTGCAATCTGACGCTGCTCTTCTCGCAGGCGCAGGCCATTGCCTGTGCGGAAGCCAAAGCCTTCCTCATCTCGCCCTTTGTCGGTCGTATTCTCGATTGGTACAAGAAGTCCACGGGCGAAGACTACACGGCTGAGACCGATCCGGGTGTCGTGTCCGTTCGCAAAATCTACAATTACTACAAGGCCAACGGCATCTCCACCGTCGTCATGGGCGCGTCGTTCCGCAATGTCGGCGAAATCGAAGCGCTGGCCGGTTGCGATCGTCTCACCATCAGCCCAGCGCTGCTGGAAGAGCTGGACAAGGACACCGGCACGCTGGAGCGCAAGCTGTCGGCTGACGATGCCAAGGCCGAGCCTTTGCAGTCTCTCGATGAAAAGGCCTTCCGCTGGCACCTCAACGAAGACGCCATGGCAACGGAAAAGCTGTCGGAAGGTATTCGCCAGTTTGCCAAGGATTTGGAATCCCTGCGCGGTATCATTCGCAAGCAACTGGCCGCTTAAAGAATTCTGGAACCTTCGCGATAGTTGCTCGTTATTAAACTATAATACCTCCAGTCAAGAAGACGCGATCGGTCCCCTGCCGGTCGCGTTTTTTATTGTCCGGCGGCCACTTCCGAAATGGTGCGCGCCGCATCGCGAATGAGACCCACGCAGTCGTCCGCGCTCGGTGCATCGCTGTTCAAAGGTGTGATGTAAGGGCAGGTGATCGCAGCCAAGGCTGTGCCATCCAGCGTCAGAACCGGCGCGGAAATGTTTCTTATGCCAGCTGTCTGCAAACTGTTCATGCTCTCGAAACCGCTGGCCCTGATTTGCTCCAGGCGCTCCATCAGCCCGTCCGGCAGGGATAGCTCATCCCCACGAAGCTGCTCGGCAATCATGATCTCGCGCTGCGCGTTCGTCTGGAACGCCAGCAGCACGTGACCGGAGCCAGTGTTGAACAAGCTCATCTGCGCCCCGACGCGGATTGATAAGGCCCAGTAGGTGGAGGAATCCTGCTGGGCGATGACCACCACGGAGCCACGATCATAGACCGCCAGATGGCAGGCCTGTGCCGCCTTGTTGGAAAAGTCGCGCATGACGGGAGCCGCAAAGGAAACCAGCCTGCGCAGCGGCGCGTGAAAATGCGCAAGACCGAAGAGTTTGAGCGTCAGGAAAAACCGGTCGCCATCCTGCCGTTGCACGTAACCGCGCCGTACCAGCCGGTCCAGCATGCGATAGAACTCGTTTGGGCTTTTGCCGATGGCCTTGGCGATTTCCACCTGCGTCAGGCCGCCATCGGTGCTGGCCAGAAGCTCGATAATATCCAGCCCCTTGTCCAGCGCAGGCGCGCGGTAACGTTCACTGTCGTCTTCGATCATCCGTCCTCGGGTTGCTTGCGGCCTGCGGCATAGCCCCCGCATCGCCATGTTCACTTGACGTTATATGAATACACTGTTTACATATGAATTGTCGATCCATATTCGATTTAGGTTGCGGCCCTCATGGGGCGGGAGGAGCATAATATGGCGCAGGATTTCAGCGGCCAGACAGTCGTCATCACCGCCGCAGGGCAGGGCATTGGCCGCGCCACGGCGGAGCGTTTCATCAGCCTCGGCGCGCGTGTCATCGCCACGGATATCAATGAGGCAGCACTTTCGACGCTGACACAAGCCGAAACGCGGGTGCTGAACGTTCTGGATGGCGATGCCGTAAAAGCGCTGGCGGCAGATATCGGTCGCGCCGATATTCTCTTTAATTGCGCCGGCTTTGTCCATGCCGGCACCATTCTCGATTGCGAAGAGAAAGATTGGGACTTCTCCTTCGATCTCAACGCCAAAGCCATGTACCGCACCTGCCGCGCCTTCCTTCCCGCCATGTTGGAAAACGGCAAGGGCGCCATCGTCAATATGTCGTCGGTTGCTTCAAGCGTGAAGGGCGTGCCGAACCGCTTTGCCTATACGGCATCCAAGGCCGCCGTTATCGGCCTGACGAAATCCATCGCATCCGATTTCGTGACCAAGGGCATCCGCTGCAACGCCATCTGCCCTGGCACGGTCGACAGCCCATCCCTGCACGAGCGCCTGCGCGCCACCGGCGATTACGATCAGGCCCTGAAAGACTTCATCGCCCGCCAACCCATGGGCCGCATTGCCAAGCCTGAAGAGGTTGCAGCACTTGTGACCTATCTGGCGTCCGAAGAGGCGGGTTTCACCACAGGGCAGATCCATGTGATTGATGGTGGGTGGACGGCTTGATAACCTCCGTCATACCGGCCTTGAGCCGGTATCCAGTCAGCCCAAGTCCTTGGCCTGAAAAGAGTCTTTCGACCTTACCGACGTAAGGTCGCTAGACCCCGCATCAGGTGCGGGGTGACGGAAGAGCAAGCACAACAAAAAACGGCGGGCCTTGCGACCCGCCGTTCTCCTTAACAGTCGTTCTATCAGAGGATCGCCTGACCGGCCATCAGTGCAAGCACCAGGAAGATCAGGAACACGACCACGGCGATGAAGAACAGAATACGGGCAATGCCCGCCGTCGCCGCCGAGATTCCCGTAAAGCCGAAAACACCGGCAATCAGTGAGATAACGAAGAATATAAGAGCCCACTTCAACATGGTCGTACCTCTTTGCGTCAATTGATGCGGTCGAGCGCCCACGCTTCAACCTGTAGATATGACGCGAATCTACGGCAGGTAGTTCCGCAGATTCTGAAATAATCTTTTCAATTGCGGACAATTGTCTGTCACGCTGCCTTTTCAACCCGGTTGGTGGCACGCGCTTTCACGGTGGTGCGGATGAAGGCGAGGATAAAGAGACCGCTCATGATGAGCACGATGGTCGGGGCGGGGGCGCTGTCGATGAGGAAACTGGCCCATATTCCGGCCAGCGAAGAGCTGACGGCAACGCTGACGGCGACGATCAGCATGCTGGAGAAGCGCCGCGTCAGTAGAAAGGCGATGGCGCCGGGTGCCACCAGCATGGCAACGGAGAGAATAATGCCGATGGCCTGCAATGCGCCAACGACCGTCAGAGACAGCACCGCCAGCAATCCATAGTGCAGCAGGCGCACCGGCAGGCCGATGGCCTTGGCATGCTGCGCATCGAAGGCGTGGACCAGCAGGTCCTTGCGCAGCAGCACCAGAAACAGCGTGGCAGCCAGCGCAATCAGACCTGTCTCGATGATGTCGCTCACCGCAACGCCCAGCATGTCGCCGAAGAGGATATGGTCCAGATGCACATCGCTCTGCACTTTCACGTAGAGAACGAGCCCCAGCCCGAACATGCCGGAAAAGACGATGCCCAGCACCGTGTCTTCCTTGATGCGGCTGTTTTCCTTGAGGAACCCGGTGCCCAGCGCGCAGATCATACCCGCAACGAAAGCGCCAATCGAGAAGGGAATGCCGATGATATAGGCGATGACGACGCCCGGCAGCACGGCATGGGAGACGGCATCTCCCATTAGCGACCAGCCCTTCAGCACCAGAATGCAGGACAGCATCGCCATCGGCACGGCAATCATCAGCGTGATGACGAAGGCATATTGCATGAAGGGCAGTTGGAACGGCAGGATTGCCAGTTGCAGGTTTTCGCTCATGGCGTGGTTTCCAATGCTGCCTTGGCCTTGGCGCGGGAGGCGAGATAGCCGTGTTTGGGCGCAAAGACGAAGGCCGTCAGGAAGATCAGCGTCTGCAACACCACGATGATGCCGCCGGTGGCACCATCGAGGAAATAGCTGAGATAGGCGCCGACGAAACTGGTGCCAGCGCCGATGCCGAAGCTCATGCCGATCAGCCGCTCGAAACGGTCGGTCAGAAGATAGGCCGTGGCACCCGGCGTCACCACCATGGCAACCACCAGAAATGCGCCAACGGTCTGCAAGGCGGCAACGGTGGAGGCGGCCAGCAGGGTGAAGAAGATGATTTTCAGCAGGTCGGGGTTGAGGCCCACGGTGCGGGCGTGGTTCTCATCGAAAAACACCACCATGAAATCGCGCCACTTCACCGCCAGCACCAAAAGGCTGATACCGCCGATCAGCGCCAGTTGAAGCGTGTCTTCCGGGGTGATCGCCAGGATATTGCCGAGCACGATGGTCTGGATGTTGATGGACGTCGGCGACAGCGACACCATGAAGAGGCCAAGGCCGAAAAAGGAGGTGAAGATCAGGCCGATGATGGCATCTTCCTTCAGCCGGGTCTTCTGGTTGAGAAACAGCATCGACCCCGCCGCTAGCCCGCCGGAGATGAAGGCACCGAGAGAGAAAGGCATGCCCAGCATATAGGCACCCGCCACACCCGGCACGATGGCGTGGGACAGCGCGTCGCCAATCAGCGACCAGCCCTTCAGCATCAGATAGGACGACAGAAAACCGCAGACGCCGCCCACGAGAGCACTGACCCAGATGGCGTTCAGCATGTAGGAATAGGTGAATGGCTCGAGAAGAGTTTCAATCATGGCTCTTCGCTTTCGGTGTCGCGGTGGCCGTTCCATCCTTGCTATAGATCACGAAGGGACGCTCATCATCCGTGATGACCTTGAGGCGGCGCGTGTCGGCATCGTCATGCAGATCGGCACCGCCGAGAATGAAGTGGCGCAGGCTGCCGCCAAAGGCCTTTTGCAGGTTTTCTTCGGTAAACGTGTCTTCGGTCTTGCCGGAGGCAATCACAGTGCCCTTGACGAAAACCGCCCGGTCGCAAAAATCAGGCACGCTGCCAAGATTGTGGGTGGAGACCAGCATGATGCGGCCTTCGTCGCGCAGTGCCTTCAACAGCGTTATGATCTGTTCTTCGGTGTTGACATCGACGCCGGTAAAGGGCTCGTCCAGCAGAATGACCTGACCTTCCTGCGCCAGCGCACGGGCCAGAAACACCCGCTTCTTCTGCCCGCCGGAGAGTTCGCCGATCTGGCGTTTGCGGTAATCCACCATGTTGACGCGGGCGAGCGCCTCATCGACCATCTGGTGGTCGCGCTTGGAGGGAATGCGCAGAAAATTCATGTGGCCGTAACGGCCCATCATCACCACGTCTTCCACCAGAACCGGAAAGCTCCAGTCCACCTCTTCCGCCTGCGGCACGTAGGCAACGAGGTTCTTTTTCAGCGCATCGCGGGCTGGCACATCGAAGATGGAAACGGAGCCTGCGGCCAGCGGAACGAACCCCATGATGGCCTTGAAAATGGTGGATTTTCCCGCCCCGTTGACGCCGACAAGGGCGGTGATGGTGCCGCGGGGGATGGAAAAGCTGGCGCTGCGCAGTGCCGTGTGGCCATTGCGGTAGGTCACGGTCACATCATCGACAGAAAGTCCGGTTTCTGCGCCCTTGCGCTTTCCCATCATCATTTGGAGAGACCTTTCACAACAGTTTCCGTCGTTACCCGCAGCAGGTCGAGATAGGTCGGCACCGGGCCATCGGCTTCGCTCAGCGAATCCACATAGAGAACGCCGCCATAGGCAGCGCCGGTTTCCTTGGCCACCTGCTTGGCCGGGTCGGGAGACACTGTGCTTTCGCTGAAAATGACCTGAATATTATGTTCGCGCATGGCATCGATGACGCCGCGCACCTGCTGCGGTGTGCCCTGGCTGTCGGCATTGACCGGCCAGAGAAACAGTTCCTTCAGCCCGAAATCACGGGCGAGATAGGAGAATGCGCCTTCGCTCGTCACCAGCCAGCGCTTGTTCTCGGGCAGCGCTGCGATGGCATCGCGCATCGGCTGTATCTCGCGGCTGATCTTGTCGGAATAGGCTTTGGCATTGGCGGCATAAACGTCCGCATGGGCAGGGTCGATCTGCGTCAAAGCCTTGCGGATGTTCTCGACATAGATGAGCGCATTGTCCGGCGACATCCAGGCATGCGGGTTGGGCTTGCCCTGATAGGCGCCGCCGCTGATCGACATCGGCGTGATGCCGTCGCTCACCGTCACATTTGGCACATCGGCAAGGTTGGCCAGAAACTTCTGGAACCACAGTTCCAGATTGAGCCCGTTCCAAAGAACGAGATTGGCATTGCGGGCTTTGAGAATGTCGCGCGGCGTCGGCTGATAGTTGTGAATCTCCGCACCCGGCTTGGTGATGCTCTCCACCTCTGCCGCGTCACCCGCCACATTGCGCGCCATGTCGGCAATAATGGTGAAGGTGGTGACGACCTTCGGCTTGTCGGCGGCACCCGCCGCAAAGGGCAGGAAAAGCGTTGCTAGACAGAGAAAGAGACGAAGCGCGGACGATGTCATGAGCCTATAGAACTCCTAATGCGATTAATTCGCAATCTCAATCTTAGCCTTCAGACGAGGTTTGTCAACGCTATTGCAAATCATTCGCAATAATTCGATGCCGATGGGTTAGGTCGCATTTTTTCGCGGAGTCCAAAAATGGGTCAGCTTGCTGCCTGGATTCGCCGCCGAGTTAAGCCTTCTTCAACGAGAACACGTCAGAATTGATCCATGCACGGTCATTGGCGGACGCCGCCGTGCCTCTATCGTTTTGGCAGTGACACTGCTTGTGCATTCTGCGGACGATCAGCTTTGACGGGGTAATGCATGTCGGGACGCTCGACGTGAAGGCAGTGTTCAAGAGAATACGGTTTTCTCGCAAGTTCGTATTGTTGAGCGGCATCGTCCTCCTTCTCGGGGGTGCGTCCGGCCTTGCCGCCGTTTTTGTCGGCAAAGATGCCCTGTTTGGTCCCTCCAATGCCTCGGTCAACGGTCTCGATTGCGAGATGGTGCAGACCGTCAACATCAAGAAGGCTGGCAGCCTGTGGGTTCGCAAGTTTATCCGCACAGAAGGTGGCGATGGCACGGAGCGGGTGAAGACGGCATTGCGCGTGGCCAAATCCGTCTATGACAAGCAGAAGCCGGACCTCGTCCAGGTCTCCATTCTGGACCAGAACGGCCCAACCATGCGCTCGGACATGCGCGGGCGCGCCATCGCAGCCCAGGTGGTCTACATTCCAGATCTCACAAAAATACCGGCCGATGCAGACGCCAAACCCTATTCCGCTTTCTATTATGATGGCAGCCCGAGCGGCGACGGCGTGTTTTATGGCCTGCGGATTGATCTACCCCTGGAAGACACCGAGCATCTGGCCGCTGGTCTGAAAGAATTCACCGATTGCACCGACCCGACGGCCCAGGCGGCGGCGGGCGAAGGGCACGGCGAAGCCTCAACCGGTCACGACGCACCGGCTGAAGGTCACGGTGATCCCGGCGGCCACGGCGAAGCCGCACCTGCCGAGGGCCATGATGCGCCAGCACCGGAAGCCGCCCATGACGGCGCACCGGCTGCCGCTGCTGCTGACGATCCCGGACTCCTCACATCCACGCCGGAGCATGAGAGTGTCAGCATGTTCAGTCTGGCCTATCTGAAATCCCTGATTTTCGGTAAGGGTCCAACGGAAGCGGTCGCTGCCGAGCCTGCCCATGGCGCAACGCCCGTTCCCGAAGAGCCCGCCGCACATGGCGAGGCTGCACCTGCGGAAGAGCCGGTCAAACCGGAGCATTGATGATGATCATTTGGAGGGCGTAAATCTCGCCTTCCATCATCCTCGCCCGTGTCGCGAGAATCCCATAACCCACAACATTCGACGTAGCCATTCTCTGGCTTCACACGGGAACCCACCATCCGCACCGGCCAACAAAAAACCGAAGGCATTGCTGCCTCCGGCTTCTGAATTTCGGCGATAACTGCCCGCTATCAATCCGCCTTCTGGCGACGCGCCGGGAACAGAATAACGTCGCGGATCGACGGGGCGTTGGTCAGCAGCATGACCAGACGGTCGACACCGATGCCGAGGCCACCGGCGGGTGGCATGCCCTGGTCGATGGCGTCGAGGAACTCGTCGTCCAGCTGCTTGTCCTTTTCGCCACGCGCATGCGCCTGCTCCAGCTGTTCCACCATGCGGCGGCGCTGTTCTTCCGGGTCGTTGAGTTCGGAGAATGCATTGCCCACTTCCCATGCGTTGCAATAGCTCTCGAAACGCTCGACCAGACGCGGCTCGCCCGGCACTTCCTTGGCAAAGGGCGAGATGTCCTTGGGGAAATGCGTGACGTGGCTTGGCTGGATCAGCGTTCCTTCGACCTTTTCTTCAAAGATAAAGGCCAGGCATTCGCCCCAGGTCCAGTCCTTCTCGACTTCGAAACCGGCTGCCTCGGCGGCAGCGCGTGCTTCTTCATCGGTTTTGATGGCCAGGAAGTCGATGCCCGTGGCTTCCTTTACCGCATCGGGCATCGGCACGCGCTTGAACGGGCCCTTGAAGGAAATCGTCTTGCCCTGGAAGTCCAGTTCCGTCGTGCCGTGAATGGCAATGGCCAGCGTTTCGAACATGCGCTCGACCAGACCCATGATGTCTTCGTAGTCGGCATAGGCCCAATAGCATTCCAGCATGGTGAATTCCGGATTGTGCCGGGTGGAAACACCTTCATTGCGGAAGTTGCGGTTGATTTCGAACACCTTGTCGGACAGGCCAGACACCAGCGTACGCTTCAGGAACAGTTCCGGCGCAATGCGCAGATACATGTCCTGCTTCAGCGTGTTGTGGAAGGTCTTGAACGGATCAGCCGTGGCGCCGCCATAGACGGTCTGCAACATCGGTGTTTCCACTTCGAGGAAAGCTTCCTCTTCCATGAAGCGGCGAATGCCGGAAATGATCTTGGAACGCTGCTGGAAGCGGAGCTTGGATTCCTCGTTCGAGAGAATATCCAGATGGCGCTTGCGATACCGGATTTCGATGTCGGAAATCCCGCTCCACTTCTCCGGCATCGGCAGCAGAGACTTGGTCAGCATGGTGATCTCTTCGGCATTGATCGTCAGCTCGCCACGCTTGGTGCGACGCACCTTGCCGGTCACGCCGATGATGTCGCCAATATCGATCATCGGCAGAAGATCACGCGCTTCTTGCGGCGTCGTGTCCTTGTGCGAGAAGATTTGCACCTTGCCCGAGGCGTCATGGATATCCATGAACATACCGGAATTGCGGTTGGAATAGACGCGGCCTGCAACGGTGACGGTGTCGCCGGTCTCAACGTCGGGCTCGATGTCTGCGTATTTCTCGGCCAGCTCGGCATTGGTCAGCGTGCGGTGAAAATGGGCGGGATAGACGTCGCCAACCTTCTCGCGCAGCATCGCCAGCTTCTGGCGGCGCACTTCTGTCACGTCGGAGGAAAGGGCGGTGGTTTCGGTTGTCTTGTCGGTCATTTGCTATGCCTTTTTCGGGCTGTGTTCGTTGGGGTTACCCCCCTCTGTCCTGCCGGACATCTCCCCCTCAAGGGGGGAGATCGGATGGAGCCTGCTCATCGCCTTCCCTTTACCGTCCCATGCTGGGCACGCGACGCTCGTTGGGGCGCAAGGCAGAGCCTCTTGCTGATCTCCCCCCTTGAGGGGGAGATGCCCGGCAGGGCAGAGGGGGGTATCTCAAGTACCGACCTTCATGGGTGAAGGCCTTTTATTCTTAACTTCCAGCGCCAACCATCGTCGCCGCAACCGCAATCGCCACCTTCAACCGCTGGCGAACGACCGAGCGACCCAGCACGGCCATGCTATCAAACAGTGGCAGCGAGCGCGACGAGCCGGACATAGCCACAAACAGCGGCGGCGTCACCACGCGCAGCTTCTTGCCGGTACGTTCCGCCACATCGCGCAGTTCCTGTTCGATGGATTCCAGCGTCCAGTCCGGCATTTTCTCCAGATCGGCAGCAACCGTGGTCAGGATTTCGTGGATCTCCTCCGGCTTGCTCTTCAGGCCAGCGAAGGACGCTGGCGTCAGGCCCACATCGCTCGACAGCAGGAAACCTGCAAGATCAGGCAGATCGCCCAGCTTGGAAATGCGGCTCTGCGAAAGCTTCAGGCCTTCCGTCAGACGTGCATTCTCCATCGCCCATTCGAGCGTGCGGGCGATGAACTCGTCCTGGGTCAGCTTCTCACGCAGCCAGCGGCCGTTCAGCCAGTCCAGCTTCTGAATATCGAAGATGGCGCCAGCCTTGGACAGCGCTTCGGGATCGAACTTTTCAGCCAGCTCGTCCATGGTCAAAAGCTCTTCGCCTTCGCCAATCTGGATGAAAAACAGGCCGAGGAAGTTCATCAAGGCTTCCGGCAGATAGCCGAGTGCCGAGTAGTAGGAGATGGACGTCGGGTTCTTGCGTTTCGACAGTTTGGATTTGTCGGCATTGCGCATCAAGGACAGATGCATGAATGTCGGCTGGTCCCAACCGAAGTAGCGATAGAGCAGAATGTGCTTTGGCACCGACGCCAGCCATTCCTCGCCACGCGCGACATGGGTGATCTTCATCAGATGGTCGTCGATGACATTGGCCATGTGATAGGTCGGCATGCCATCGGCCTTCATCAGAACCTGCATGTCGACGCTGTCCCAAGGGATCGAAACATCGCCGTAAACGCCGTCGGTAAAGTCGCAGGACCCTTCTGTCGGAATTTTCATGCGCACGACGGAGGCTTCGCCCGCTTCCATTTTGGCAGTGACTTCTTCCGCCTTCAGATGCAGGCACAGACCATCGTACTTCGGCGGCTTGCCAGCGGCGCGCTGCGCCTCGCGCATCTCCGTCAGGCGCTCCGGCGTGCAGAAGCAGCGGAAGGCATGGCCCTTTTCCAAAAGCTCATCGGCAAACGGCTGGTACATGTCCTTGCGGTCGGACTGGCGGTAGGGGCCGTAGGGGCCGCCAACATCAGGACCTTCGGACCATGTCAGGCCGGTCCATTTCAGCGCCTCCAGCACCTTGTCTTCATATTCGCGCGTGGAGCGCGTGGCATCGGTATCTTCGATGCGCAGGATGAATTCACCACCATGTTTCTTGGCAAAGAGGTAGTTGAAAAGCGCGATATAGGCTGTGCCAACATGTGGCTCGCCGGTGGGGGAAGGTGCGATACGGACGCGGACGCCGGAACTGGTCATTGAAATTCACTCGTGCTGACGCAGGGTGATACGGGGCAAGCCACGTGTCACTGATGTGTTGTTGAATGCATGGAAAAAGCGGAAATACGGCTGAAGACGCTGCCATCCCACAGTTTCCTGTTGTCATGGCTTAGGCCACATTCAGCCGCATGCGTCAAGAAAATTAGGTTGTTTTGACCCGCCCTGGACTGATCCTTAGACGGGCCAGACATAGAGCAGCATGGGAATGGAAACCAGCACGATCATGATGGACAGCGGAGCCCCGAGGCGCGGATAGTCGCTGAACTTGTAACCGCCCGGGCCCATGACCAGCGTGTTGCACTGGTGGCCGATGGGGGTGAGAAAGTCGCAACCGGCGCCGATGGCAACCGCCATCAAGAAGGCCTCGGGGCGAAAACCCAGCGTCGTCGCAAAGCCCGCCGCAATCGGCCCCATCACCAGCACGGTCGCGGCATTGTTGAGGAACGGCGTCACAGCCATGGCCGTCAGCAGGATCATGCCGAGCGCGGCAAACGGCGGCAAGCCTTGGGCGGCATGGCCCAGCCACCCGGCAATCAGGTCGCTGGCGCCCGTCGATCGCAGCGAGTCGCTGACGGGAATGAGCGCCGCCAGCATGACGAGAATCGGCCCGTCGATGGATTTGTAGACTTCGGTCAGCGGGATCGCGCCGACAAGGATCATCGCGAAGGCGGCAGCGAAGAAGGCAACCGCCACCGGCGCAACGCCCGTCGCTGCAGCAAGCATGGCCGCCGCCAGAATGATGACAGGAATGAAGGCGCGTCGCTGCACGCCCAGCAGGATTTCGCGCTGCGCCAGCGGTAGCAGCGAAAACTCCCGCAGCACCACCGGCAGGTTCTTGCGCGATCCCTGCAACACGATCACATCGCCCGCCTTCAACGTCAGGTCGCTCAGCCGCTCATTGACCCGGTGGCCACGTCGGCTGACCGCGATGAGGTTGACGCCACGCGTGTAGGACAGCGCCAATTCCTTGGCAGAAAGGCCGCTCAGCAGGGATTCGTTGCTGATCACCGCCTCCATGGCGATGAGATCGACCGTTTTCTGGCCGTTTTCGGTAATCGGCTTGCCCGATAGTGTCAGCTTGGCGTTGGAAACGATCCGGTCCAGCCCCTCGGACGTCCCCTCCAGAAGAATGGTGTCGCCTGCCTTCAATTTTACATCAGGGAACGGCGAAACACGGCGGTGGCCGCGAATGATGGTGTTGGCGATAACGTCTCCATCAGCCTGCTTCAAAAGGTCGCTCAGCGGCTTGCCGATCATCAGGCTGTCGGCAGGCAGCGTGGCCTCGGCGGCGTAGCTTGCCTCTTCCATGATATCCTCGACCGAGGCGCCATCCTTGGCGCGGGCCGGAAGAAGCTTGTAGCCGAAGGTCAGAAAGGCGATGCCGACCACGGCGAGTGTTGCACCCACGGGCGTAAAATCGAACATCGAGAAGCTCTGCCCGGTCATCTCTTCCCGCAGACGGGAGACCACGATATTCGGTGACGTGCCGATCTGCGTCATCAACCCGCCCAGCAAAGCCGCAAATGCCATCGGCATCAGGTAGTAGGAGACCGGGCTGCCGGACTTGCGGGCGAACTGGAAGGCGACCGGGATCATGATCGCCAGCGCGCCGATGTTCTTTATGAAGGCCGACATCACGGCCACCACGATCATCAGGAAGGCCAACTGCAAATGTTTGGAGCGCATCTCCGGGAAGTATTTCTTGATCGTCGTATCGACGATGCCGGACCGCGCAACCGAGGTGCTGACGATCAGCGCGCTGGCGACGATGATGACGATATCGTCGGAAAAACCCGAAAACGCCTTGTCGAACGGCACGACGCCCAGCGCCACCGCAATCAGCAGCGCGCTGCACGCCACTACGTCATATCGAAACTTGTCGATGATGAAAGCGACCATCATTCCGGCGATCACGCTGAAGGCTAAGATCTGCTCGATGGTCATGAGATTGATTTACTTTCGGAATCTGGAAAACGAAGAATACGTTTTGCATGATGTGTGACCAACAACGCAAGCCCGCATCGGCAGTTCCTGCGCGCCTGCCGAAAACTCTGTCCGTTGTTACGTCACGCGACGTGCCCTTCCATAAAACCGGCTGTCGCCTCGGACGCAAAAAGGCCCGCATGACACGGGCCTTTCGTTTTTTTCAGATGGGCTCAGAGCAGTTAATGCAGAGTACCCTTTTTCTTCCGGCGCGCATTGCGCGACACCATGTTGAGCACTTCCACCAGCGCCGAAAACGCCATGGCGGCGTAGACGTAGCCCTTTGGAACGTGGAAGCCCATGCCCTCGGCAATCAGCGTCGTGCCGATCATCAGCAGGAACGCCAAGGCCAGCATGACGACGGTCGGGTTCTTTTCGATGAAGTTGGCCAGCGGGTTGGCGGCCAGCAGCATGACGGTGACGGCGAAGACGACGGCAACAACCATGATCGGCACATGCGGTGTCATGCCGACGGCGGTGATGATGCTGTCGAGCGAAAAGACGAGGTCGAGCAGCAGGATCTGCGCGATGGCAGATGAGAAGCTGGCAACGGCTGTGCCGACCATATCTTCCTTGTGGTCTTCCGGGTCAACATTGTGGTGAATTTCCTTGGTGGCTTTCCACACGAGGAAAAGACCACCACCGATCAGGATCATGTCTTTCCAAGAGAAGCCGTGACCGAAGAGTTCAAAGACGGGTTCGGTCAGCTGGACTATCCACGCGACGGTGCCGAGCAAGCCCAGACGCATGATGAGCGCTAAGCCGATACCGATCTTTCTGGCCTTTTCACGCTGATGTTCGGGCAGCTTGTTGGTCAGGATGGAAATGAAAATCAGGTTGTCGATGCCAAGCACGACCTCCATGACGATCAGAGTGACAAGGGCCACCCATGCGGCGGGGTCTGACAATAGCGGGACAATGGAGTCCATCGGGCCTGTTTTCCTTTCAGCTATCCGGCTTCGACAATTCGAATGACGCAGTTTTATATTCGAATGCGCGAGAAACAAGCGTATGACAGCTGTTCAGTGCCATATTTTTCCCGATTTTCACGCATTGCGAGAAACGCGGATGCTGAATGGGCCTAGACCTGCTTGGTTCCGTAGGCCGCCATAAAAACCTCTATAGCGCTGGAAAGGACACGGTTGGCGTCATCGGGTGGCGTATCGCCACGCAATTCGCCAAACAGCCGCATCTTGAAGAATGTGCCGGTGGCAAGCTCTATGAACTGGCGTGCGGCAAGGTCCACATCATCAGCCACCAGCGTTCCCTGATCGACATGATGCTGGAGGAAATCGCGCAGCACCACGCGCACATTGTTCGGGGCCGCCACGAAAAAACGCTGCGAGAGCTTGGGCATGCGATCGATCACGCCAAGCACTGAGCGCATGGCAGGTATCATGTCAGTGCATGTCACTTTATGAATAAACGCGTCGCCGAACTGCCAGAGACCATCACGCACCTCTTCGGTGCCCGCCAGAATATTGCGCATGGAATGGGCGAATTCCGCGCGGTGCCGGTCGATTAGGGCCGCGAAAAGCTCGTCCTTGTTCTCAAAGTAAACATAGATTGTTCCTTTGGAAACAGCAGCTTCGCGGGTGATGTCGTTCATGCTGGCGGCATCGAAGCCCTTTTGCTTGAACACGCGCCATGCACCGTCGAGAATTTGCTCGCGCTTTGCCGGGTCTTCGCCCGCTGCAAACCGGCCTGCAGGCGATGCGGTGGAGAGGTCCTCCATGGGTATCTCGTTGGTCACGCTGCGATCCGCCACTTGTTTTAGATTCCGTTCAATATATCGAACCAATCGGTTCGATACGACTTGATATGTGTCAGGAAAGAGATTAAGTCAATCGAACCGAACGGTTCAGTTCGAAATTCTTATCTCGTCTATAGTGAATGGTGTTTCCATGTCGGCCCAGAAGAATGGTGCAGTTCGCGCAGTCAATCCGTCAGATGAACCCGAGGCTCGGGTCGAAGAGGCAAAGCCTGCTGACGCTCAGGAGGCGCCAGCGCCTGCGCAAGCTGCGGAACCTGCGGAACCTGAAAAGAAGAAGCGCAAGTCCTTCGTCCTGCCCATCGTCGCGGTCGCCCTTCTGGCCGCTGGTGGCTGGTACGGCTATCAATACTGGACAGACGGTCGCTTCCTCATTTCCACCGACGATGCCTATGTGCAGGGCGATATCGCCGTCATCGCGCCAAAGGTTTCGGGCTATGTCGCCAAGGTCGATGTTGTCGATAACCAGACGGTGAAGGCTGGCGATACGCTGGTGACACTTGACGATGGCGATTACCGCAATGCTTTGGAGCAGGCTGAAGCCCAGCTTCAAACCCAGCAGCTGTCGCTCAACCGCATCGATGCGCAGATTGCCGGTGCGCAGGCCTCGCTTGCCCAGGCCATTGCCCAGAAGGGTTCTCTGGACGCCGCATTGCGGGGAGCCGATATCAACCTGAAGCGCGCCAGCGAACTTCAGGCCAAGGATGTCGGCACGGCTGCATCGTCGGATAACGCACAGATCGCCATGGAACAGGCCAAGGCCAATCTGGTTGCCGGTGAGGCAGGCGTCGTGTCCGCCCAGGCCAATATCGATCTCCTGAAGGCGCAACGCAAGGAAGCCGAGGGATCGGTCAAGTCGCTGGAGATTTCCCGCGACAAGGCTGCCCGTGATCTGTCCTTCACTGTTCTGCGCGCCCCTTATGATGGCGTTATCGGCAATCTTTCGGTCCAGACGGGTGATCTTCTGTCGGTCGGCAAGCGCTTGGCGTCTCTGGTGCCGATGGACAATCTCTATATCGACGCCAATTTCAAGGAAACGCAGCTCGCCGATATCGAGCCCGGCTCCAAGGTTCGCGTGCATGTGGATGCCTTCGGCAAACACGATATCGAAGCCACGGTTCAGTCGATTTCGCCCGCCTCCGGCTCGGTGTTCTCCATGCTGCCGCCGGAAAATGCCACAGGCAACTTCACCAAGGTCATCCAGCGCGTGCCGGTTCGTATCGTCTTTTCCAAGGAAGATCTGGCCAAGCACAAGCTGCGCGCCGGTTTGAGCGTGGTGGTAGATGTCGATACCCGCACGGCACCCGACAACACCCGCACCGCAGAAAATCAGTCGAAGTAATCTTCGATAAGGACCAAGATCATGGCGGCAACAGCCAGCATGGCGGTGGGTACGGCCCCCGCCGCCGATCCTCCGATGGATCGCAGACGACTCATCGCCTTCTTCGCGATGGTGTTCGGCATGTTCATGTCGATCCTCGACATTCAGATCGTGTCGGCGTCGCTGGCGGAAATTCAGGCTGGTCTCGGTGCCGGTTCCGATGAAATCGCCTGGGTGCAGACCTCCTATCTGATCGCGGAAGTCATCATGATTCCGCTGTCGGGAACGCTTGCGCGCATTCTCTCTACGCGCGTGCTGTTTGCCACCTGCGCCGCCGGCTTCACCATTTCCAGCGCCCTGTGCGCGACCGCAACGAACATCGACCAGATGATCGTCTATCGCTGCATTCAGGGCTTCATAGGCGGCGGCATGATCCCCTCCGTCTTTGCCGCCGCCTTCACCATTTTCCCTGCCTCAAAACGCTCGGTGGTGTCACCCATCATCGGGCTTGTGGCAACGCTGGCACCCACCATCGGCCCAACGGTCGGTGGCTATCTGTCCAATGCCTTTTCCTGGCACTGGCTGTTCCTCGTCAACATCATCCCCGGCATCATCGTCACTCTGGTCACGTGGAATTTCATCGATTTCGACAAGCCGGAACTGTCGCTGTGGAAGAGGTTCGATTGGTGGGGTCTGCTGTCCATGGGCGTCTTTCTGGGCTCCATGGAATATGTGCTGGAAGAGGGCAACAACAACGACTGGTTCAACGACACTCACATCGTCATCGGTGCCATCGCCATGACCATTGGCGGCGTCGTGTTCTTCTGGCGCGCTTTCAATGTGGATTTCCCGGTCGTTGACCTCAAAGCCTTTGCGGACCGAAATTTCTCCATCGGCTCGCTGTTTTCCTTCGTCATGGGCATCGGCCTGTACGGGCTGACCTATATGTATCCGCTTTATCTGGGGCGCGTGCGCGGCTACGATGCGCTGATGATCGGCGAGACGATGTTCGTCTCGGGCATGGCCATGTTCTTTACAGCACCTGTGGCAGGCAAGCTCTCCACCAAGCTCGATCCGCGCGTCATGATGGCGATCGGCTTCATCAGCTTTGGGTCCGGCACATGGATCATGACCCATGTCACCGCCGACTGGGATTTCTACGAGCTGCTGATCCCGCAGATCCTGCGCGGTTTCGGGCTGATGATGTGCATGGTGCCGATCAACAACATCGCGCTCGGAACGCTGCCGCCTGCGCGCATGAAGAACGCTTCCGGCCTCTTCAACCTCACCCGTAACCTTGGCGGCGCAGTCGGTCTTGCCATCATCAACACCCTGCTCAGCCAGCGCACCGACGATCACTATTTCCGCATCGCCGAACACGTGAACTACGGCAATCCGGCAGCCCTTGAATGGTTGAACAATGTCGGCGCCAACTACGATTCCTACGGCCTCGACGGCTCATCCGTCGCCATCAAGAAACTCGTCGGCGTCGTCTCGCAACAGGCCTGGCTTCAGGCTTTCGCCGATGTGTTTCTGGCACTGACGGTGCTCTTCAGCGGCCTGATCTTCCTGACGCTGCTCATCAAAAAACCCAAAGCCGCACCCCCACCCGGTGCCGGGCACTGATTTACCCCATCCACCGCAGCGCATGAGGGTCGCCAGAAATGGCGGCCCTTTTCGTTTGTTGGGTGGATTTCGAGGATTGGAGTGTGTGGCATACCCCCCTCTGCCTTGCCAGGCATCTCCCCTAAAGGGGGGAGATCGGCGAGACGCGCTCATCAACCATCCGCACCGCTAAAGGTGGCCAACAGATTGCCACGAGTCGATCTCCCCACCTGTGGGGGAGATGCCCGGCAGGGCAGAGGGGGGTAAGCCGCACACTCGACCTTCAAAGCGATACACCGACCCCATTTCTGAGGTACGTACATCATTTTCTGATTTACGTGTCTCAAAATCTCCTCTATGGAATCCAGCCGGGAGAAAACATGAAGCCGACAGTTCACGATATTGCCTCGAAAGCGGGCGTTAGCCTTGCGACCGTTGACCGGGTGATCAACCTGCGCCGGGGGGTGCATGCGGTGACGCGTGCCAAGGTCGAGACGGCGATTTTGGAGCTGGGTTATGTGCGCGATATGGCCGCTGCCAATCTGGCCAAGGGCCGCAGCTATGCGCTGGTCTTCATCCTGCCCAACAACGACAATTCCTTCATGGCCGGTCTTCGCGCCGAGGTGAGGGCGGCCGCCTCTCGGTCTTATGTCGAGCGCACCTCCATCCGCATCATCGAGGTGCCACCCTTCGATCCCGCAGCGCTCGCCCAGGCGCTGGATGTGGCGCGGCTGGAAAAGCCGTCCGGCGTCGCTTTCGTCGCTATCGATGCGCAGGATGTGGTGGAGGCGGTGGATCGGCTGACCGATAGCGGCGTTGCGGCGGTGACGCTCGTCTCCGATATCACCGGCTCCCGACGCGACCATTTCGCAGGCGTGGATAATGTTGCCGCAGGCCGCACCGCTGCCAGCCTGATGGGGCGTTTTCTGCCGAGAGACGGTGGCGATGTCGCCGTGCTGGCAGGCTCGATGCTGGTCAAGGACCACCGCGAACGCTTGGCCGGATTCCAGTCGGTGATCGCAGAAGAGTTCCCCGATCTCCACCTCCTGCCGGTTCTGGAGGGGCGCGATGACCCCGAAACTGTGGAGCAGTTGGTGGCGGAATGCCTTAATGCCAATCCTGACCTGCTCGGTCTTTACAGCCTGGGCGCGGGCAATCGCGGTCTCATCAAGGCACTGAAATCATCGCACCAGCCATCGTCCCCTTGCGTCATCGCCCACGAACTGACCGAAAACACCGCCAACGCCCTGCGCGAGGGCGTGCTGGATGCGGTGCTGAACCAGGATGCGGGCCACGAGGTGCGCAGCGCTATCAGGGTGCTGAAAGCCCGCGCCGATGGCCTCGCCGTCATCGAGGCGCAGGAGCGCATTCGTATCGACATATTCTTGCGGGATAATCTCCCCTGACACTGACATAGCACTGGAGGAAACATGTATCTCGGTCTCGATTTGGGAACATCCGGCGTCAAGGCGCTGCTGATCAATGGTGATCAAAACGTCATCGGTTCGGCCAATGGCGCGCTGGACGTTTCACGCCTCCACCATGGCTGGTCCGAACAGAGCCCGGCAGATTGGATCACCGCCACGCAAACGGCGATTGGCGGTCTGAAGGCGAAACACCCCAAGGAATTGGCCGCCGTCAAAGGCATCGGCCTATCAGGCCATATGCATGGCGCAACGCTGGTGGATGCGGCGGGTGATGTGCTGCGCCCCTGCATTCTGTGGAACGACACCCGCTCCTATGCCGAAGCGGCGAAACTGGATGCCGATCCGCGCTTCCGCAAGATCACCGGCAATATCGTGTTTCCCGGCTTTACCGCGCCGAAGCTGGTGTGGGTCGCCAACAACGAGCCGGAGATTTTTGCCAAGGTCGCCAAGGTTTTGCTGCCGAAGGATTATCTGCGGCTGTGGCTGACGGGTGAATACATGTCCGAAATGTCCGACTCCGCTGGCACTTCGTGGCTCGATACCGGCGCACGCAAATGGTCGCCGGAATTGCTGGAGGCCACCGGCCTCACCGAACAGCAGATGCCGTCGCTGGTGGAAGGCACGGACGAGGCCGGAACGCTGCGCTCCGAACTTGCCTCATCCTGGGGCATTTCCGGCAAGGTTGTCGTTGCCGGTGGCGCTGGCGATAATGCCGCGTCCGCCTGCGGCATGGGCACAGTCTCGGAAGGCCATGCCTTCGTATCGCTGGGCACCTCCGGCGTGCTGTTCGCCGCCAACGCCTCCTATCTGCCCAAGCCCGAAAGCGCCGTTCACGCCTTCTGCCACGCGCTGCCCAACACATGGCACCAGATGGGCGTCATTCTCTCTGCCACCGATGCGCTGAACTGGTATTCCGGCATAACCGGCAAATCCGCTGGCGATCTTTCCACGGAACTGGGCAACGAGCTGAAGGCCCCGACCGGCGTTACCTTCGCCCCCTATCTTTCAGGTGAACGCACGCCCCACAATGACGCGGCCATCCGTGGTTCCTTCGTCGGCCTGTCCCACGAAAGCAACCGCAAGGCGCTGACGCAGGCCGTGATGGAAGGCGTCACCTTCGCCATCAGAGACAATCTCGAAGCGCTGAAATCAGCCGGCACCTCGATTTCCCGCGTCACCGCCATCGGCGGCGGCTCGCGTTCCCGCTACTGGCTGGCCTCCATCGCCACATCGCTCGGTGTGTCAGTGGATATTCCGGCAGAGGGTGACTTCGGTGCGGCCTTTGGCGCGGCAAGGCTTGGGTTGATTGCGGCGACGGGGGCAGACCCGGTTGCCGTTTGCTCGCAGCCGGAAACGGAGGAGACGATCGAGCCGGTAGCTGCGCTTCGGGACGCCTATGAGGAGGCTTATGGGCGGTATCGGGCGCTCTATCCGGCGATCAGGACGCTTTCGCATTGATGGTCGGTGGTTGGTGTTTACCCCCCTCTGTCCTGCCAGACATCTCCCCCACAAGGAGGGAGATCGGCTAGACGCTAACTCCTCGCTTTATCCGCAGCCTTTGAGATGGGCGGGAGGTCTCCACGAGTCGATCTCCCCACCTGTGGGGGAGATGCCCGGCAGGGCAGAGGGGGGTGAACCCCAGCCACCAACACAAGCGAATATACCCAGGAACACTTTCACCATTTTACCACTATGCAAACTAGGGAGAGAACCATGACCACAGGCTTTTTCGGCGACATCCAGAAAATCAAATATGAAGGTCCAGACAGCACCAACCCGCTGGCCTTCCGCCATTACAATCCCGATGAAATCGTCGGTGGCAAGCGCATGGAAGATCACCTGCGCTTTGCGGTGGCCTACTGGCACACCTTCACATGGCCAGGCGGCGACCCCTTCGGTGGCCAGACCTTCGAGCGCCCGTGGTTCGAAGACACCATGCAGGCGGCCAAGCTGAAGGCCGATGTTGCCTTCGAATTCTTTTCGCTGCTGGGCTCGCCGTTTTATTGCTTCCACGATGCCGACGTGCGCCCAGAAGGCAAGACATTCGCGGAAAACACGAAGAACCTCAACGAGATCGTCGATTATTTTGGCCAGAAACAGGCAGACACAGGCGTCAAGCTTCTCTGGGGGACCGCCAACCTCTTCTCCAACCGCCGCTTCATGTCGGGTGCCGCCACCAACCCTGACCCTGACGTGTTTGCCTATTCGGCAGCGACGGTAAAGACCTGCCTCGATGCCACCAAGACACTAGGCGGCGCGAACTATGTTCTCTGGGGCGGTCGTGAGGGCTATGAAACCCTCCTCAACACCGATGTGAAGCGCGAACTCGATCAGCTTGGCCGCTTCCTCAATCTGGTGGTGGAATACAAGTACAAGATCGGCTTCGAAGGCACGATCCTGATCGAGCCGAAGCCGCAGGAACCCACCAAACACCAGTATGATTACGACGTCGCCACCGTCTATGCCTTCCTGCAAAAGCATGGGCTGGACAAGGAAGTGAAGGTCAATATCGAGCAGGGCCACGCCATTCTGGCCGGTCACTCCTTCGAACACGAATTGGCCATGGCCAACGCCTTCGGCATTTTCGGCTCCATCGATATGAACCGCAACGACTACCAGTCCGGCTGGGATACCGACCAGTTCCCCAACAACGTGCCGGAAATGGCGCTGGCCTATTACCACGTGCTGGAAGCCGGCGGCTTCAAGAACGGCGGCACCAACTTCGATTCGAAGCTGCGCCGTCAGTCGCTCGACCCGGCAGATCTGCTCATCGGTCACATCGGCGGCATGGATTGCTGCGCCCGTGGCCTAAAGGCTGCGGCCAAGATGGTCGAAGACAAGGCGCTGTCGCAGCCGCTGGCAGACCGTTACGCCAAGTGGGATTCGGCAGATGCGCAGAAGCTGCTGCGTGGTGAGCTGAAACTGGATGAGATCGCTGCGATGGTGGAGCGGGACAACATCAACCCCGAGCCGAAGTCCGGTCGTCAGGAATATCTGGAGAACGTTGTTAATCGCTACGTTTAAGGGTGTCGCCGGTCTTAATGGCGCTAAAATGCCGTCACCCCGGCCTTGAGCCGGGGTCCAGTGCGATCAAGTCTTTGATCGCGAAATACTTTTTCGCACCGCAGACGCGGTGCGGCTGGATGCCGGGTCAAGCCCGGCATGACGGAAAAAGCGGAGGCCTCTGCTCCAAGAGGCCTCCAATCCGGCCCCCACAAAAAATAAAAAAATTTCTCAATTTTTTTTCTCCATGGTCTCCAACCCTCCCGCATAATCCCCGTGCTTTCGAAACAAAGGGGTGCAACGCGCGGCATCCCGGCGGTTCGAAGGCCGGTATCGACAAGCGGTTGCTTAACAAAAGAGCCGTTTCCGTGGACCCACCTCTTGCCACTGGCCAGGCAAGGGACCGGGCGTTCCGATAGGTACCGTGACGTGCAGTTGTAATGGGTCCGGCAAATGCCAAGACCTAGACCATAATCCGCCAATGCTTCCCGCATTTGCCGGACATGCCTGATCCCCCGGCCCGCTGTCTTGAATGGAGCGGGCCGGTGAGGATTTTGCTTGGTTACTCGCCTGTGCCTTCTTGTGTGCACCGCAACATCACCTATGTGTGTTGGGTTTTACGGATAGCCCCGCCTGCACATGCGTGCCTGACCGGAGGCCGACCCCAAGGAGATTTTATGCTGATCGAGAAATTGAACTGGCGTTATGCCACCAAGAAGATGGACCCCTCCAAGTCGGTTTCGCAGGACAAGGTCGACCGCATCATCGAGGCCGCCCGTCTGGCGCCGACATCGAGCGGCTTGCAGCCTTTCGAAATCATCGTCGTCACCAACCCGGAGACACGCGCCAAGATTCAGGAGATATCCTGGAACCAGGCGCAGGTCACCGAAGGCTCGCACCTGCTGGTGTTTGCCGCCTGGGACAACTACACAGCAGACCGCATCAACCACATGTTCGATCTGACCAATGACGAGCGCGGTTTCAAGAACGAAGGCTGGGAAAATTACCGCCAGTCGCTGCTGTCGTCCTACCCGCAGCGTGATGCCGAGGTGAATTTCCAGCACGCCGCCCGTCAGGCCTATATCGCCTTCGGCATGGCCGTTGCGCAGGCTGCTTTCGAAGGCGTGGATTCCACCCCGATGGAAGGTTTTGATCCGGCCAAGCTGGACGAAATCCTTGGCCTTCGTGAAAAGGGCCTGCGCTCGGCAGTCATCCTGCCCTTGGGTTATCGTCAGGAAGAGGGCGACTGGCTGGTCAACCTCAAGAAGGTTCGCCGCCCGCTGGAAGAGTTCGTCTCCACCGTCGAGTGATCGTCCAGCCGCATATCGCGGTCGATTTTTCCGCTACCGGCGGATAATTGAAAAACCATACCTATAATTCTGTATCGCAGACAGGCATGTTTGCGATACAGAGATGCCGATCCCGGCTTCCATAAGGAAAGTTGAACGTAATGCTCCGGAGCGTCATGCGTTGTCGAATGTGCCAGATGGCAGCATGAGCGAAGCGGCTTTCCCTGCCGCCGGGTTTCGACCTTGGAAATACAGTCCGAAGAGCATTTTATGATATCTGACATTTCAGCGGCCAGTGCCGTGCCATCAGGTCAAGCGGCCAGCGATCCCATGGTCGCCTTTCAAGCCGTGACCAAGACCTTCGGTGACCCCGCCAGAAAAACCTCGTTTACGGCCCTTGCCGGTGTGGACTATGTGGTGCCACGCGGCTCGATCTCCGGCATTATAGGTCGTTCCGGCGCCGGCAAATCCACGCTCATCAGGCTCGTCAACGGGTTGGAACGGCCAAGCTCCGGCAAGGTCATCGTTGATGGTGTGGATGTCGGTGCGCTGGATGAGGCAGGGCTTCGGACCCTGCGCCGTTCCGTTGGCATGATCTTCCAGCACTTCAACCTTCTGTCGTCGCGCACTGCCTACGACAACGTCGCTCTGCCGCTTGAAATTGCAGGTGTTTCGAGCGCGGAGATCAAGAAGAAGGTCGGGCCGCTGCTCGATCTCGTCGGTCTGGGAGACAAGGCCAATCGCTATCCGGCAGAGCTATCCGGCGGACAGAAGCAGCGCGTCGGTATCGCCCGTGCGCTCGCGACCGAGCCGAAGCTGCTGCTGTCCGACGAAGCGACATCCGCGCTGGACCCCGAGACCACGCAATCGATCTTGGAACTGCTGAAGAAAATCAATGCCGAACTTGGCCTGACCGTGCTTCTCATCACGCATGAGATGGAAGTGGTGAAGACCATCGCCAGCCAAGTGTCGGTCATCGACAAGGGGCTGATCGTCGAGCAGGGCAGCACCTTCGACATCTTCACCAACTCGCGCCATGAAACGACCCGCAGCCTGCTGTCCTCTGCCGTCGGCGTGAAGCTGCCGCATTGGGTCACATCAGGTTTGAAAACCGATGCAGCGCCGGGCGACCGCGTGCTGGTGCGCCTCGTCTTCTTCGGCGACACCGCCTTCCAGCCGCTCACCGCACGTCTGGTCGCGGAAATCGGCCCGGATGTGAACATCCTCGCTGGCACCATCGAAGAAATCTCCGGCCAGCCCTTCGGCTCGCTGGTGGTCTCCTATCCGTCAACGCCTGACGTCACTGCCCGTGCCAACCAGTTCTATGCCGAAACCGGCCTGACAACGGAGGTCCTCGGTTATGTCGCCTGATATGATTTTTGCTGTTCTCTGGAAGGGTTTGATCCAGACGCTGCATATGGTGGCGGTCTCGGGGCTGGTCGGTTCACTGCTCGGTCTGCCTATCGGCATCTTCCTCGCCACCAGCGGCAAGGGTGAGCTGTTCGAGGCACCGATGATCAACCGTGTCATCGGCCTCATCGTCAACGCCGCCCGCTCCACGCCCTTCATCATTCTGGTCGTGGCCATCATTCCGTTCACGCGGCTTGTTGCCGGCACCTCCATCGGCACATCGGCTGCCATCGTGCCGCTCACGGTGGCGACCGTGCCTTTCGTTGCTCGTCTGGTGGAAGCCGCCATTCGCGAAGTCGACAAGGGTCTCATCGAAGCCGCGCGTGCCATGGGCGCAACGCCGCTCCAGATCGTCACCAAGGTTCTGCTGGCCGAAGCCAAGCCCGGCATTACGCTGGCGCTGACGCTGACGCTCGTCAGCCTCATCGGCTACTCGGCCATGGTCGGTGCCGTCGGTGGTGGCGGTCTGGGTGACCTTGGCATTCGCTACGGCTATCAGCGCTTCATGCCGGATGTGATGCTGGCCGTCGTCGTCGTTCTTATCGTGCTGGTCCAGATCGTGCAGAGCGCGGGCGACGCCCTTGCCCGCAGCTTCGACAAGCGCAACCGCAAAAACTAAAAACACAAAACAAAGGAGACACCCATGAAAAAACTCATCATCGCCGCCTCGCTGGCAGCCCTGTTTGCAGGCAGTGCATTGGCTGAAACCATCAAGATCGGCGTGACCCCTGCCGAACACGCGCAGATCATGGAGCAGGTCAAGAAGATTGCCGCCACCAAGGGTCTCGACCTCGAAATCCTCGAATTCTCCGACTATGTCGTGCCCAACCAGGCGCTGGCCGATGGCGAGTTGCAGGCCAATTCCTTCCAGCACCAGCCTTACCTCGACAATCAGGTCGCAGACCGCAAGTTCGATCTCGTCAGCGTCGGCACCACCATCACCACACCGATGGGCGTTTACTCCAAGAAGGTGAAGAGCCTGGACGAGCTGAAGGACGGCGCAACTGTCGGCATTCCGAACGACCCGACCAATGGCGGTCGCGCCATTCTGGTTCTGGCCTCCAAGGGTCTCATCAAGGTCAACCCGGACGCTGGCCTGAAGGTCACGCCTGCCGACATCACCGAGAACCCGAAGAACATCCAGATCGTCGAACTCGACGCTGCCCAGCTTCCGCGCTCGCTGGATGATACCGACGCCTCGGTCATCAACACCAACTATGCGACTGCCGGTGGCCTGAACCCGAAGAAGGACGCCATCGCCATCGAAAGCGAAAAGTCGCCTTACGCCAACGTCATTGCCGTGCGTTCGCAGGACAAGGACAAGCCATGGGTCAAGACGCTGGTCGAATCCTACCAGAGCCCGGAAGTGAAGAGCTTCATTCTCGAAAAGTACAACGGCACGGTCATCCCGTCCTGGTAAGCAGCTCTTTTTCTAAGCCTTTTTACAACCTCTCCCATTGTTACGGGGGAGGTTTTTTACGTATGGTTATCCCTAACAACAAACGTTCCGGCGTTTGTCTTCAGCATGTTGCGATTGGCAAGACGGCGGGGCGGTATTTTAATACCTTTTGAAGACTTGATGCGGAATATGCAGCCTTCAGGGGAAAAAAAGATGCTGTCAGATGCCGCATAAGCATGTCAGAACACTGTCGATCGGTCGGAGCACCGCCGTGGCAGGTGTTTTGTCTGCGCTTGCCGTCGTCGTGGTCATCGTTACCGTCCTCATTTTATCGGCGCTGGGCGATGTCGCCAAGAATACCAATGCGCTGGATGAACAGCGTTCGCTCGAAACCACATCCGGTGCTCTCTCCACTTTCCTCAACCAGCTGACCGCAACGCTCAACGACTACGCCGCCTGGGACGATGCCGCGCGGTTCGCCTATGCGCCCGATGGTCTGGAATGGCTGATCAGCAATTACGGCGACATGACTGTCAACAGCGAGCTGTTCGACACGGCTGTCCTCATCGATATGGACGGTCAGATTTTGATGTCCTATCGCCAGGGTGTACCAACGGACTGGTCGCTGTCGGATTATTTCGGCGATGGTCTGGCAGGGCTGATCCAGACGGTACGCTCTACTCCAATCGGGCAGGCCCCCGAAATTTCCGGCTTTCTGCGCACGAAGGACGGCATCGCCGCCGTGGGTGTCGCCCTGGTGCGCAACAAATCCGGCCTGCTGGACGTGGCCGAATCCAAAAGACGCTACCTGATCTTTGCGCGTCATCTGACAGCCCAGAAGGTCGAGCAGCTTGCCCATACCTATGTCGTCAACGGGCTGTCCTTGCAGCCTGCCGATGCGCGCCCGGATTATTTCGTCAGCATCGTCGATCCACGCGGGCAGGTGCTGGGCAATCTGGCCTGGCAGTCGCAAATGCCGGGTGACATCAGCATGCGCGAGGTCAGGCCACGCATCTTTGCGGCCAGCGCTGTCATGCTTCTGTTCTTTCTGGCGTTGATCGCCATTGGCAGTGCAGCACTGAAAAAGCTGAAAAGCGACGAGGCGTCTGCCCGTCGTGAATTGTTGAGCGATCGCCTGACGGGGCTTTACAACCGCACGGGCCTGTTTCAGGGATTGAAAAACCGGCTGTCGCGATCCGTCAACGACAATTCCTACGTCAATCTCATCTATCTCGATCTGGATGGGTTCAAGGAGATCAACGATTCCTTCGGCCACGGCGCTGGCGACCTGTTGATCAAGGGTGTCGCGGCGGCGTTGAAGGTGCTCGTGGCAGAGGGCACGCTGCTGGCACGGCTGGGTGGAGATGAGTTTGCCATCGTCCTGCAAGGGCCGTATGCCCCGCTTGAAGGCCGCAAACTGTGCGACGACATTCTCGTCCTGTTTTCGGAACCCTTCATGATCGGCGATCGCGTTGCCTCCATCGGTTGCAGCATCGGCACAGCGCTCACGAAGGGTGGCGAGATCGATGGTGAGGAATTGCTGCGCCGCGCCGATATGGCGATGTATGAGGCGAAAGAAAGCGGGCGTGGCCGTTACATGGCTTATGAACCGCATATGGACACGCGCCGCGAGGAGAAGAACCAGCTCGAGGCCGATCTGAAATATGCCATCGAGCAGGACGAGATCAAGGTCGTCTTCCAGCCGGTGATCAACACGCTCACCCGCCGCATCACCGGTGTTGAGGCGCTGGCGCGCTGGAACCGCGCCGGTCATGGCCCGGTGTCGCCGGACATTTTCATTGCAGCTGCCGAAAGCAGCGGGCTGATCGACCAGCTCGGCCTTGCCGTGCTGCGCAAGGCCTGCCAGGAGGCGGTCGCGTGGCCGGATGTGAAGCTTGCCGTCAACGTCTCGCCTGTTCAGTTCAGAAATCCGCTCTTTGCCGCCCAGGTGCTCTCCATTCTCGATGAACACCGCATAGCGCCGACGCGGGTGATGCTGGAAATGACGGAAGGGTATTTCATCCACCAGCCGGAGCGGGCCGGGACAGCCATCGACAAGCTCAAGCAGATCGGCGTCAGCATCGCGCTGGATGATTTCGGCTCCGGCTTTGCCAGCATCGGTTATCTGCGCCACTTCGGCTTCGACCGCATGAAGATCGACAAGTCGCTGGTGGTGGCGCTGGACGAAGGCGGCCGCTCGCTCGAAATGCTGACCGCCACGGTGGCGCTTGCCCGGTCGTTGGGCATTCCGGTCACCGCCGAAGGCATCGAAACGGAAGACCAGGCAGCGATCTTGCAGCTGTGTGGCTGTGACGAATTGCAGGGCTATCTGTTCTCACGGCCGGTTCCGGCCGAACAGATTTTGCCACTGCTGGAAGCGCAGAATGCGAAGTTGGAGCAGCGAAAGGTGTCGTGATGTGTGAGGCTGCGCGGCTGGTTACCTCTCCCACAAAGTGAGATACCCACCGCCGCCATCTCACCGTCCGATATGCTTCTCACCGCGCTGCTTCGCCAGATCGATCTGTCTCTGGCGGTTGCGGAAGCGGGTGCGGTCTTCTTCGGTGCGATCGTCGTAGCAGCTGGGGCAGGAGACGCCTTCCTCGAACTTCGGAGACAGGCGAACTTCCGGCGTAATCGGGTTGCGGCAGGCGTGGCAGAGTTTGTGGTCGCCTTCGGCCAGACCATGAACCACGGATACGCGCTCGTCGAACACGAAGCACGCGCCTTCCCACAGGCTGTCTTCTTCCGGCACCTCTTCCAGATATTTTAAAATGCCGCCCTTGAGGTGGTAGACCTCGTCAAAGCCCTGATCCTTCATGAAGGCGGTGGCCTTTTCGCAGCGAATGCCGCCGGTGCAGTACATGGCGATCTTCGGCTTGTTGTGCAGGCCGGGATTGTTTTTCACCCAGTCTGGAAACTCGCGGAACGTCTTGGTCTGCGGATCGACCGCGCCCTGAAAGATGCCGATGGCGGTTTCGTAATCGTTGCGGGTGTCGATGAGGATCGTGTCGGGATCGGAAATCAGCGCGTTCCAGTCCTTCGGGTCCACATAGGTGCCGACGATCTGGTTCGGATCAATATCCGGTACGCCCATGGTGACGATTTCCTGCTTCAGCTTCACCTTCATGCGCACGAAGGGCATCTTGGACGCGCGGCTTTCCTTGTGCTCGAGATTGGCGAATTCCGGCTGCGCACGCAGATAGGCCAGCACGTTGCCGACGCCCTCATCCGTTCCGGCGATGGTGCCGTTGATGCCTTCGGCGGCCAAAAGCAGCGTGCCTTTGACGCCATTTTGCTGGCACAGCGTAAACAGCGGTTCGCGCACGCTTTCGAACCGCGGGAAGCGGGCGAAATGATAAAGCGCTGCCACGAGAAATTCTCCGGCGGCTTCCGGGCGGGGTCGGGTAGAGGTGTCGGTCATGGCGGCTGAAATACAGCCAGATCGGCTTTTGCGCAATCATATTTCGCGTGTGGAACGCTTGGCCGCGACGTTTTGAGCGGCGTCAGAACCAACCGACATCGCTTAACTGGCAGCGTCTTCCCACAGGAGACCGACGATGCGGCTTTCGGCTTTCGCAGATTCGGCGAACACTTGCTCGGCAAGCTCCAGACACTCCTGACGCAGCGCCTGCTGGCGGTGGGTGATAGCCTCCACGAGAAAGGCGAGCGTGTCGCCATCCGCGAAACGTTCCGGTTCCTGATCGGCAAAGGTTTTCAGCATGGACAGGTCGTGCTCGTGCCCCAGCAGATCGACCAGCCGCTTGGCGTCGACCTTCTTGGCGCGCATGGCCGATGGCCAGAGCCTGCGCATCAGCGCCAGATGCATCCAGTAGATTTGTCCGCTCTTGCGCAGATCGTGGAAGTCCTCGTCGTGGCCCTGTTCGTGACATTGGCTGAGGGCATCGAGCGCCTTCTGGCGCTGCTTGCGCCATGTCTTGCTGATCAGCTTTGCAGCGGTCTTTTTGCCGGATGGCAAGGAGAGGTGCAGCAGGGCATGTTTGCCCTTTTCGCATTCCATTAGCGCATCGGTTATGCGGGCAGGCAAGTCGCCGTCATCGCCGGTCATCGCATCACGCCGTTCGACCAGCGCGTCATGGGCGGACGCCAGCGCCTTGCTCTCAGCTTTTGAGCGGCTGAATGGCTGGAGGTAAAGGATCGTTTCCACCAGGGCTGCGGCCTCGCGGGCCTGCGATAGGGAGCGGGCGATATCGCGGAAGCGGATATTTTCAGCCTTGCGGAATTTTGGCTCTTCAGATGCCGCGAAGCTGTAAAGGGCACGCAGGCGCTTGAACTTCTTGCGGGCATTGTGCACGGCGGCATGCGGGCCGTCGGGTTGTTGTGACAGGGCCGCGATGGCGTCGTCGATCAGCTCGACACCGGCCCGTTGCAACTCGTCGGCGAAGGGTTTTTTCGGATCAATCCTGAATGACATGGCATAGCTCGGTGCTGAGATCCTCTGTCGCCAGATGCTGGTTGGAATAACGGTGGTCGCCGGTCACTTCGTCGCCGATCCAGGCGGGCAGGGCGGGTTGGTCTGTCTCGGCATTCAGCTCCACCTCGGCAACGGTCAAGCCTCTGTAGAGGCCGTCGAATACATCGACCTCCCATACGAAGCCTTCATGCTCGACGGTATAGCGGATTTTTTCGATGATGACGCCGGGGGCGGAGCTTAGCAACTCCTCGGCGTCGGCAACCGGAATGTCATATTCATATTCGTCACGCACCAAAACACCGACGCCGACCTTGATGGTAAGCGTTGCGGCGTCCTCGCCCTTGATCCGCACCCGAACCGAGCGGTCTTCCAGCGATACGATATAGCCCTGACGAAACCGTGTGCGTGTCACGATTTCCTCGCGCCAGCTCTCGTCTGCCACCAGAAACTTGCGTTCGATTTCTTTTGCCATTCAACGCCCTGCCTGATTTTCAGGCACCCTAGCGCAAGCCACTGTCATGAAAAAGCAATGAAACTGAAATATTTCGTTTTGCCTCGACAGGTCAGGCTTTGCGCGGTAATTGAATGCGCAATTCAATCGATTCAAAAGAGGAGACACCGTCATGGCCCAGGATTCCGAAAAGCTGCTTTCCATCCTGAAACTCCAGCCGGTCGTGCCTGTTCTCATCGTCGAAGATGCAGCATCCGCTGTGCCTTTGGCCCGCGCGCTGGTTGAAGGTGGTCTGAAGGCCATCGAGATCACCATGCGCACACCCGCAGCACTCGATGCGATCCGCGCCGTGGCCGATGAGGTCGAAGGTGCGCATGTGGGTGCGGGCACCATTCTCAATGCCAAGGATTTCGACGCTGCCGTCAAGGCCGGCTCGACCTTCATCGTCAGCCCCGGCGTCAACAAGAGCGTCATGGAAGCGGCCAAGGGGTCCAAGGTTCCGCTGCTGCCCGGTGCGGCGACGGCCAGCGAAGTCATGCATCTGCGCGACAAGGGCTACAAGGTTCTGAAGTTCTTCCCCGCCGAACAGGCCGGTGGTGCGCCCTATCTCAAGGCCCTCTCGTCCCCGCTGGCCGATATCATGTTTTGCCCAACGGGCAGCGTGTCGCTGAAGAATGCCAAGGATTACCTCGCGTTGCCGAACGTCATCTGCATTGGCGGTTCCTGGGTTGCGCCGAAGGACCTCATCGCCGCTGGTGATTGGGCTGGCATCACCAAGCTGGCAGCAGAAGCGGCAGCACTTGCTGTCTAAGCTTGCCGCGTTCACGATGGCGTGAACGTCACGGCCATTTGTATTCCGGTCCCAACTTCCTATCTCCTGTTTATATTCAACAAACAGGAGATTTGAATGTTCGACGCGAAAAAGCTTCTAGACCAGTTTTTGGGCTCCAACGTGCCGGGCCTGTCGGGAAGCGTGCGGGACAGGGCCGGGCAGGCCACCCAGATCGCGAAGAACAACCCGATGAAGGCAGGCGCCATCGCCGCCGCCATCTTAGGCACCAAGACCGGCCGAAAGTTGGCGGGCAATGCCGCGGCTGTGGGCGGTATCGCCGCCATCGCAGGTCTCGGCTATCTCGCCTACAAGAACTACCAGTCCGGCCAGAAGCCGCAGGCGGTGCCGCAACCGCAGCCGACACAGGAACTCTTGCCACCACCGGTCGATTCGCCGTTTCACCCGCAGTCGCCGACGCTCTCCAACAATTTCGCGCTGACGCTGGTGCAGGCGATGATTGCCGCTGCCAAGGCCGATGGCCATATCGACGCTGCCGAACGCGCCCGCATCATGGAAAAGCTTCAGGTCTCCGAGCTGGATCGCGAGGCGGAAGCCTTCATCGAAAAGGAACTGGCCGACCCGCTGGATATCGACGCGCTGGTGGCGGCTGCTCAGACGGAAGAGCAGCGAGTCGAGATTTACACGGCATCGCGCCTCACCATCGAGCCGGACAGCCGAGCGGAGCGTGGATATCTGGACTTGTTGGCGGGCCGTCTTGGTTTGCCGGACGCTCTGGTGGAGCATATCGAGGCGACGGTTTCTGCTGCCAAGGTCTGATGGAGTAGGGGCGCGGCTGCTGTGGCGTATGCCGCTAGCCCCCCTCTGCCCTGCCGGGCATCTCCCCCACAGGTGCGGAGATCGGCTCGCTGAGATGCCTTATCCACATTGAACGTTTCGAATGCGGCAGCAACTACTCCGCAAACGGTTTTCACCTGACGCTATTGGTAAACCGATGAGCGCACGCCCAGCTGATCTCCCCACCTGTGGGGGAGATGCCCGGCAGGGTAGAGGGGGGCTAGCCCCGAATTCCGCCCCTCACTTCCAACGACGTAACCTGTCTCAGGACAGCTTGCGACCGCTCGCCACCAGCATACCGGCAGCGCCGTCAAGCCAGCCCTTTTTCAATTCCAGCGCCAGAAAGCGCGCGCGCTCGAAGGGGCCGGGCATGACGAGGTGTTGGGTGTGGCTGGCGAAGAAGCCGAAGCGTTCGTAGTAGGGGGCGTCGCCCACCAGCAGGATCGCGCCGTGCTCGCGCTTGGCAGCTTCGGTGATGGCCGTACGCATGAGCGCGGAGCCGATGCCCTTGCCTTCATGGGCGCAATCGACAGCCAGCGGTCCCAACAGAAGGGCTGATACGGGGCTACCTTCGCGCGTCACGCCCGCCTGCACATTCCACAGACGAACGGTGCCGATGACGTGGCCGTCGGCATCGCGTGCCACCAGCGCCAGACCGTCAGCCGGAACGCGACCGGCGCGCAGCTTTTCGGACGATTTGCGACGACGGCCAGAGCCCATGACGCGGTCCAGCAGGTTTTCGCGAGCAACGGTATCGCCCGGATTTTCAGCGTCGATATGAAACGTCTGTGGCGTGAAGAATGCACGAACAGAATTGAGAACAGCGGCCATCCCGGCCTCCCGTCACCAAGCCGCCCACATAGCGGCACCTGAATGAAAGCATGTCGCGCAAAAGCTCTGGGCTGTCTGCGATAACGCTATGCGATGAAAAGAAGAATTGAACCGTTCCGACCCGTTAAGCGCTTTTCCTCGGCTGGACAGAGGTGCGGCAAGCAGGGTTTGCGCCTAGGCGCGGTGGCAAAGCCGGAACGGGAGGACCCGAAAGAATGCTGCCTGCCCCCAGACGGGCAGCACCCACTCAGATCACATAGGACTTCAGCGGCTCGAAACCGTTGAAGGCGACCGCCGAATAGGTGGTCGTGTAGGCGCCCGTGCCTTCGATCAGAACGTCGTCGCCGATGGTCAGAGAGACCGGCAGCGGGTACATGTTCTTTTCATACATCACGTCGGCGCTGTCGCAGGTCGGGCCGGCCAGAACGCAAAGCTCCATCGCATCTTCGTCCCGCTCGGTGCGGATCGGATAGCGAATGGCCTCGTCCATGGTTTCGGCCAGACCACCGAACTTGCCGATGTCGAGGAACACCCAGCGGTGGTTGTCGTTGTCGGACTTGCGCGAAACAAGCACGACTTCCGCCTTGATGACACCCGCATTGCCGACCATGCCGCGACCCGGCTCGATGATGGTCTTCGGAATCTGATTGCCAAAGTGCTTGCGCAGCGCCGTGTCGATGGCTTGGCCGTATTCTTCGGCAGCAGGTACGTCGCGCAGGTACTTGGTCGGGAAACCACCGCCCATGTTGACCATCTGCAGGTGGATGCCCTGCTTGGCCAACGACGCGAAGACGCGCTTTGCATCGCCCAGCGCCGCATCCCATGCGTCGAGGTTCATCATCTGCGAACCGACGTGGAAGGATACGCCGTAGGATTCCAGACCCAGCTGATGGGCATAGACCAGAACGTCGACGGCCATCTGCGGCACGCAACCGAACTTGCGCGACAGTGGCCATTCGGCACCTTCGCCATCGGTCAGAACGCGGCAGAATACGCGCGCACCAGGTGCTGCACGGGCAACCTTTTCCACTTCTTCGTGGCTGTCCACGGCGAAGAGGTCGATGCCCAGAGCAAAGGCGCGCGCAATATCGCGTTCCTTCTTGATGGTGTTGCCGTAGGAAATACGGTCGGATGTCGCACCCGAATCGAGCGCCATCTGGATTTCAGCCACGGAGGCGCAATCGAAGTTGGAGCCCATGCCGGCCAGAACTTTGAGAATTTCTGGAGCTGGGTTTGCCTTCACGGCATAATAGATCGCACTGTTTGGCAGAGCATGCCGGAACGCGTGAAAATTATCGCGCACGACGTCAAGGTCGACCACAAGGCATGGGCCTTCTGGGCGGCGGGTCTTGATGAAGTCGAGGATGCGTGCAGTCGTCATTGTTGTATTCCCTCGAATGTTCCGGCTCTGGATGAAATCCAGAGGACAAAGGGCGCTCAAGATATGCGGAACGAAGCAGCCGGTGGAGACGCTGAATCCGTCGCATACGCTCAAGGCGCAATTGTGAACAACGCCCTGCCAAGAGCATTATTCGGCTTTGTCTGCCATGGGATTGGCGGGAATCATCCCCAACCGCACTTACGGCAATGATGGTGTGCCTCTTTAGTACCCCGGCTGATGGAAAGCCGGCAGAGAACCAGAAAGGCCCGCACCGTCGTTGCTTCGTATGTCCTCGCATTTCCCGGTTGGCCGGAATAGCGACTGGAGGGGTTAATTCCAGGTACCTTACCAAACTCCTCACCACATCGAGGGTCCGGCGGACACACATGGGCACGTGCGACTTTGGGCAACCGGGAGATAGGAATATTCGCAGTCATAATCAAGGGAATTTTTCATCATAATGCGGATTTTTTCAGCATCCCATTTTATTCTTGAACGCTGAGGCTCTCGCGTTCAATTATATGGAACAAACAGGAGCCTCCGATGGACACTCTCACCCGTATCAGGGCCTTTATCGATGTTGTCGAAGCGGAAGGCTTTTCCGCTGCCGCCCGCAAGACCGGGCGCTCTAAGGCGCTGTTATCGAAATATGTGCGCGAACTGGAGGACGATCTCGGCGCGCTGCTTTTGAACCGCACCACGCGGCAGTTTTCCATGACGGAAGCGGGCCATACCTATTACCGCACGGCTGCCGACATTTTGAAGGAAATCGACAATCTTGCCGACCTCGTGCGCGAGAACAATGCCCACCTGAAAGGCAAGTTGCGGATGTCGGTGCCGCGCAGTTTCATCGATGCCGATATTGGCCAGAGCCTTATCGATTTTGCCAAGGAGAACCCGGAACTATCGCTGGAAATCGTGGCGGAAGACCGGTTCGTCGACCTCATCGAGGAAAACTTCGATGTGGCCATCCGCATCACAAAGCTCGAAGATTCCGGCATGATTGCCAAGAAACTCTCGGAGTTTCGCGTCTACGCCGTCGCCACGCCCGCCTTCATTACCCAGCATGGCCCGCTCAATTCGCCGCAGGATCTGGGCAAGGTCCCTTGCATCGTGGACAGCAATTCCCGTTTTCACAATCACATCCGCTATTTCGAGCCCGGCGGCGGCACCAACTCCGTGGCGATCAACGGTCCCATCGAAGTCAACAGCCCGCAGGCCACGCTGCGCGCTGCCCGGTCGGGTCTTGGCGTGGCCATCGTGCCGGATTTCATCGCCGGGCCGCATATCCAGTCGGGCGAACTCGTGACCCTGTTCGATGACCATATATCGCGTGACCGCGGCATCTACGCCGTCTACCCGCACCGGCGATACCTGCCCGCCAAGGTGCGCAGTCTGGTGGACTATCTGACCATGTGGTTCAAAAAGAACGGGTGAGCCATTGCGACGGCTTCGGCGCGGGGGTCGAAATTCGGTCCCAATTTGCGCTAGAGTCAGGCAAGAGATTCTTTCATCCAGACAGACGGACATTTATGAAAAACGCGATTTTGCCACTGGCTGCATGCCTGGCCGCCTGTCTTGCCCCCATGACGGCCATGGCCCACCCGCATGTGTTTGCCGAAGCAAGGCTCGAAGTGATCGAGGGCACCGATGGGAAGGTGCAGGAAGTGCGCAACATCTGGCGCTTCGACGAGATGTTCTCGGCCAGCGTGGTGCTGGACTACGACAAGAACAGCGACGCCAAACTCGACAAGGAAGAGCTGGCCGAAATCGGCACGACGGTGGTCGAATCGCTGGCGGAGTTTTCCTATTACACCTTCATTTCCGCCGATGGAAAAACGGTCGATGTCGCCAAGCCCGATACCATCCATGTCGATTACAAGGACAATCAAATCCTGATGTTCTTTTCCGTGAAGCCGAAGACGCCCTTGCCGATCAAGGGCAAGCTGTCCTTCGGTGCCTGGGACCCGACCATGTACACGGCCATCGATTTTGCCAAGGACACCGATCTGGTGGTGAAGGGCACACATCTGGCCGCGTGCAAACATACGGTGGTGCGCCCCAACCCGGATGAAATCATCGCCCAGAACCAGAACAATCTGACGGATGCCTTTTTCAACGATCCCACGGGCACGGACATGACCAAACTCTTTGCAACCCGGCTGGAGCTGACATGCTGAACAGGCGCGACGGTTTCCTGATCGCATTCGGGCTTCTGGCTGTTACCGTCACCATGGCCCATGCGCAATCGCCATTGGGTATCGGTTCGGCCGAGCCCTCCATCTCGGTGGGTGGTCCGCTTGGCCCCTTCTTCCAGTGGATCAATGTCCACCAGCAATCCTTCTACCGGGCGCTGACAGGCGCGTTGAAAGCCATGCGGGAAGACCCCTGGGCGCTGACATCGCTGATCGGGCTGTCCTTTGCCTATGGCGTGTTTCATGCGGCAGGCCCCGGTCACGGCAAGGCGGTGATCTCGTCCTACATGATCGCCAACGAAATCCAGCTGAAGCGCGGCATCCTCATCTCCTTCATCTCGGCGCTGCTGCAAGGTGCCGTCGCGATCGCACTGGTGGGCGCGGCTTACCTCGTGTTGCGCGGCACCTCCATCACCATGACCAAGGCGACGCAGGCCATGGAGATCGCCAGCTTCGCCATGGTCGCGCTGTTTGGCGCTTGGCTGTTGTTTCGCAAGCTGCGCAGCTTCATGACACAGCGCGAGCCGGCGCCGACGCTTGCCGTTGAACCGGCCGGTCCAGCATCCGCGATGGCTTTCAACACCAGCCGTTTTTCTTCCATCGAGGAAGAAACCGGCTCGGTCAGAACCGGCCCTGTCAGAACCGGAATGGGCACGGGCCTGCGGTTCCAGGGCCGTCAGGTCTTTGCCGACCATGCCCCAAGCGGCAATGGCGAGGTCTGCACTACCTGCGGCAACGCGCATGCACCAGACCCGTCGCTGCTGCAGTCGCGTGATTTCAGCCTACAGGAAGCATGGTCGGCCATCATCGCTGTGGGTCTGCGCCCCTGTTCCGGCGCCATCATCGTCATGAGCTTTTCGATTTTGAACGGCTTGTTGCTGGGTGGCGTTCTCTCGGTGCTCGCCATGTCGCTGGGCACCGCCATCACCGTCACGCTGCTGGCAAGCCTTGCCGTTAAAGCCAAGGACATCGCCGTCCGCTACGCCGGTTCCGGCAGCACCAGAGCCATGCGTCTGGCCAACGGCATCGAGATTGCTGGCGCGCTGGTCGTTTTGCTGATGGGCTTGGCCCTGCTGGGCGCTTCGCTTCAGGTGTGACGTCTCATCTCTAAAATCAAATTGCGACTAGCGACCACGCCTTTGATACCGCGCCCGTAGCCAAAAAATTAGGAAAAATGCCAGCACTGCCACCGTGTCGAATATGGCGGCGACCCAGACGGAATAGTGTTCGGCCAGCCAGAGCGTGATGGTCGGCATGATGTAGAACAGCAGGCCGAAGCCCAGGATGATGGCGATGGCGGCAAGGGCGGCCGATGTGCTTTTGCCGGTCATGCGGGCAGGCCCGCGCGAATGTCTTCCAGCTTTTGTTTCTGAAGGCCCTCGGGGCCGAAGTTTTCTGGTGCCAGCCAGGTTTCGAAGGCCTGTTTCAGCACCGGCCATTCGCCGTCGATCATCGAAAACCAGGCTGTATCGCGATTGGCACCCTTGGCTACCATGTGCTGGCGAAAGACGCCTTCGAACATGAAGCCATAGCGTTTGGCGGTTGCCTTGGACGCTTCGTTTTCATTGTGGCACTTCCACTCGTAGCGGCGGTAGCCGAGATCATCGAAGACGTGGCGGGCCATCAGATAATGCGCCTCGGTCGCCAAAGCCGTGCGCTTCATCGCTGCGCCATGGGCCACGGAGCCGACTTCAACCACGCCGTTTTTCGGATCGGGCCGCATATAGCTTGCCATGCCCACGACATCGCCGGTGGCGTTTTCGATGAAGACAAGCGTCACCCAGCCGAAAGCGGTCTGTGCGCCCTCGATCCAGTCGCCGAAGGCCTGCGAGTTCAAAAAGCCGTCCTGCGGGAAATATTTCAGCAGATCGTTGATGCCAAGGCCACCCAGCGCCGTCCAGAGCTTGTCGAGATAGAGCGCCCGCTCAAACGGCGCAGCCGTGACGAGGCGCCCCTCCAGCGTGACGGGTTGCGGGGCCGGACATCCCTTGAACTGGCTGAGATCGCGCATTCTTTTCCTCATAAAATGAAGGAAAAGACTTACGGTAGGTGGGTGGTAAAGACAACAGGGGATTGGGTTTGGGGTGTCCCCTGTCGTCTGCGTGAACGGCATCAGGCGGCGCGGCGCGTGGCGTTGGCAGGCTCCAGCCTGAACTGGCCGACCATGGTCGAAAGCGAGGTTGTGGCGTCGGCGATCGTCTGGCTGACCGCGGTGGTTTCCTCCACCATTGCCGCGTTCTGCTGGGTCATCTGATCGAGCGAATTGACACTGCTGCTGATTTCCTGAAGGCCGACGGATTGCTCGCGGGCGGCCGTTGCGACACTGTCGATGTTGGTGTCGATGCGGGAGACGAAATCCTCGATCTGGGTCAGCGCGCTGCCGGTGGACTGGACGAGGGTGACGCCGCTTGCGACCTGTTCGCCCGACTTGCCGATGAGATCACGAATTTCCTTCGACGCCTTGGCCGACCGTTGCGCCAGTTCGCGCACTTCCTGGGCCACGACCGCAAAGCCCTTGCCGGCTTCACCGGCACGCGCGGCTTCCACACCGGCATTCAGCGCCAGAAGGTTGGTCTGGAACGCGATCTCATCGATGACGCTGATGATGGACTTGATTTCGCCCGACGCGCTTTCGATGCGCTGCATGGCGGAAATTGCCTCGGTCACGACGCTGGAGGACTGGGTGGCGGAGACGCGTGCCTGCTTGACCAGATCGCGCGTTTCGTTGACCCGTGCTGTCGACGTTTTGACGGTGGAGGCGACCTGCTCGAGTGCCGCGGCGGTTTCTTCCAGAGCTGATGCCTGCTGTTCGGTGCGCCGTGACAGATCACCGGCTGCGCCATTCATCTGATGGCCTTGGCTGCGCAGATGATCGGCTTCGGCGAGGATCTTTCCAAGCGTGGACTGAAGGGTGTGAACCGAGGCATTGAAGTCCTGACGCAGCGTTTCGAACTTGGCGTCGAAGCGGCGATCAAGCGTTTTACTCAGGTCGCAATTGGACAGGTTGTTGAGGCCGCTTCCCAGCTCTTCGATGGCAAAGCGAAGGGCGTTTGCTTCCGCCACGCGTTCTTTTTCGCGGTTCTCGCGTTCTTCGTTGGTGGCCAGCCGCGATTGCTCGGCTTCGCTCTCCAGCTGTCGTTTGGCAAGACCCGCATCCCGGAAGATCGCCAAGGCACGCGCCATGGCGCCGATTTCATCATGACGCTTGAGGTGCGGCGGCGCTTCGTCCAGATGGCCCTGTGCCATGTGGGTCATGGTTTCGGTGATCTGGCGGATCGGCGCGATGGCCCGGCGGCGCAGGAAGATGGTGGTGGCGATGGACAGGAAGATCAACAGGCCGCCGAGGACATAATTGGTGTTTTGCAGGAAGGCGGTTTGCGCAGCGGCCTCGGTTTCCTTTTCCTTGCCATAGACCGTGCCCATCTCCACCAGCTGGTTGACGGCATCTTCATGCGCGTGGAATGTCGCGCTCAACGCGTTGAGAGACGTGGTGATCTTTGCCGGGTCGGCGGCGGCGAGTGTGGGAAGGGTGTCGGTCTCCAGAAGGCTCCAGAACGCATCGCCCTTGATAAGCACGTCGTTTTGCAGCTTCTGTTTCAAGGTGTCTGGAAGGGTGGTCGTCTTCCAATATTCGCGCCGTTCCTGATACTGGCCTTTCAGCACCTTGATCCGCTCGACATTCTTCGCCATCCGGTCTGTATGAAGCGCTGCCTCGTTGGTGAGCGCATAGGTCTCGATCAGATAGAGCGGTGGCGGCAGGATATCGGCGATCAGATCCTTGCTGTCGACGATTTCCTGATAGATCGGGCCGTTGACCTTCAGCTTATCGAGCGCATATCCGCCGGTGAGAAGGGTGAGAATGACACCGGTGGCCAAGGCGACGCCGGTTGCAGTGACGAGAGCAGAAATCGACAGCTTCATTGCGAAAATTCCGGAGACGGGATGGGAAAATGGCTTGTCTTGCCGGAAACCGGCGGCATGAAATGATCTGGAGCAAAGCCGACGGCAAATAAGGCTGCGATGTTTCTCGATCATCAAAAGTTCAAAATGCGACAAAGCCTGAAAAGCATGTTCCACAAGCTTTGTTCGGTCATATTTTACAATGAGTCTTTTTATTTTCTCTTAAGAGAATCGGGTCTCTAAACACTTGTTTATGATCAATAATTCTAAAATATAAGTTTCTATTTTAGGTAACTTGCAGGCGATGTCCGATGGATGTCCGTCAGAAACTGCCACTGTAGCGGGAAGAGATGGCACTGCCGTGATAGGCGGCTGCCTCGTCATATTCGTCATGCAACAGGCGGGAAAATTCCAGCTCCAGCTTGCGGTCCTCGCCGGTATCGAGCGAAAGCGTTGCGACGAGACGTCGTTCGCTGCTGTCGTAATCGTAAAAAATCCAGTCCTTGTGGGTCCTTTCTACGGCAAGGTCGAAGCCAAGGGACTTCGTCAGCTTGGTTTTCATTACCGCTTTCCAGCGGCGTTGGAATTCGCCCAGCGGATCGTCCAGATCGTAAAGCGCATAATCCTGCGAGAAGCCCGCGCCGAGCGACAGGCGGTCGGTGAGCGCCAGTTCGGCTTCTGCGCGCAGATACGGCCTGACACGCCTGACCTTGTCGCTGACCTCATCCCCGGCGATTGTCGTGACGCCTGCTTCCATGAGGATGGCGAGTTTGTCACCGAATTTGCGGCCATAGGCCAGCGAACCGCGCAGGTTGGTGGCGGGAAAACGGTCATAGCGTTGTTGCTGACTGTCAGGAATCAGGCTGGTGTTATAGGCCATCGTCATACCGGCTTCGCCGCCGGCCAGCGCCCTGATGTGATCGGCTTTCAGGCCCAGCAGAGCCTCATTGGCTTCCAGCCGCGCTGGCAGGAAGTAGCCGGGGCGGAAGCGTGCCGTGCCCTTCATGAGGTTGGTGTAGCTGGCTGTGACCGTGTTCTTGCCACCGAAGGCGTCCAGCGTGGCTGTGGTGGACAGGTCGAGCTTATGGTCCAGACGACGATAGCCGACGACTTGACCCGGCAGCTTGAGAAAGATGTCGCCCGCATCGCTACGGGTGCCGCGCATCTGCGCGCTCCATTCCAGCCTGTCGGAAATTTTGCGCGAGAGGGAGACATTCACCCAGCTATTGTGCTCCTTTGCAAAGCCATAGCGCGGGACGCTGACTTCCTGATGATTAAGGGAATAGCCGAATTTCGTGCCGTCTCGTTCGACCTCGCCCTCCACACCGATGCTTGACCGCAGGCTGAGGATCGCGACCCTGTTGATGTCGCTGAAATAGTTGGTGTCGTAACTCGTTTCCGCCGTGTAGGTGACACGTGGCTCGGCGCTGGCGCCATGTGCGCAAGCACCTGATATGAGCAACGCGATCACGGCGCGAAAGACCATCAACATCTCCAATATCTAATTGAGTAATATCTTATTGATAGATGGTTAATAAGATATAGTGTCCCTTGTCATTCTGGTCGGCTCAGGCCGGGTTGGTCGGGCGAGGGGTGTTTGTGTGTATTTTAGTCAACTTGCACATGTTAATATTAACGGTTTATTATAACATTAGCATATGCTTGCATTAGTTTATCCTAATTGTACTGTTTGACCACGCCAAGCGGCGTTGTTTTACAGATCAGAGGAGAGAGAAATGCTTATGAAAATCGCATGTGCCACGATCGCTCTTACCGTTGCTTCCATGGCGCCTGCCCATGCGGGTGGACTGCTGGGCGGCCTTCTTTCCGGCAATAGCAACAAGGGCGGTCTCGTCACCGTATCGCCCAATGTCGACCTCGGTGTTGGCAACATCCTGTCCGGCAACGGTGTTTTGAACGGCAACAAGACCGGCCTGCTGAGCGGTATTCTCAACGGCAACAAGACATCGGTCGATGCCATCGGCAGCGATAATGACCGTGGCTATAACAAGAAGAAGCGTCGCCACTAGCGCACACCCCACGTGCGCTTGACCTTGCGCACGGCGCAAAGAGGCCAATTTGTTCTGCGCAACGCGTCGCGGAAGGGGAGCCGAAAAGCTCCCCTTTTTTCGTGGTCATTGGCAGGGACGCGATTATGCCGTGTTCGACAGCCTTAGATAATAGCCTTCCGGATCGATGATCCGAAAATCGGTCACACCCCAGGGATGCGTGGCAAGATCGCTCGAAATCGGCCATCCGCTTGCCTTCACCCTGTCGTAGAGGGATGGAAGATCATCGACCTCGATAACGATTTCCACGCCCCGACCGGCGCGTTCACCAGCGACCACTTTGGTTGGATGATCCGGTGGCAGGGCATCGTTCCTGTTCAGAGCCAGGCGAATGTCGCCCCTGAAAAGGGGCGTGTAGCCGCCATGGCCCTCTGGCCCGGCGGTGAAATCCAGCACGCTGGTGTAAAAGCTTTTGGAGCGGGCAATATCTGCCACGAAAAGCTCAACGCACAATCCCGGTTTCTTCATCTCCATCGACGTCCTCCAACATCGCAATGAGGCAACTGTGCCTATAGCGCTGAGACTATCGCCGATTTCAGCGACATTGCGATGGGATTTTACGCCGTGATGTCGATAATGCCGCAATCGCCTGCTTCGGACGCGAAAGCCAGGAGGTTGCCGGTGTTGCTCCAGTCCATGGAGGTGATGGCACCCTTGCCGGGGCGGCGCAGCAGCGCTTCTTTCTGATCGGCAAGGCGCACGCCAAGGATCATGCCGTCGGCAAAGCCGATGGCCAGCACTTCGTCCAGCGGGTGGAACGCGACATGGGTGACCATGATGTTGGCGCGGGTGCCGAGCTCCAGCGGTGCCTTGCCCATCGGGCCGTCCTTGCCGGCGAAAGGCCAGACGATGGCCGCCGGTGCGCCGGATGAGGCAAGCCATTTGCCCTTGTGCGACCAGGAGATGGATTTGACCTTGGCGGGATAACCGGTCATGCGCATATGGCGCGTTTCCATGCCGCCCTTGGTGGCTTCCATCTTCCAGCCGTGCAGGGCGTTTTCCTGCATGGTGGTGACGAGGAATTTGCCGTCTGCGGAGAAGGTGACGCCGGTATGGGCACCCTTCCAGTCGAGATCGATCGGATCACCAGCACTTGCCACCCAATGCAGGGTGACGCCATTGTAGCGGGCGGCGGCGATGCGCAGACCCTTGGGCGCAAAGGCGATGGCTTCGACCGTGCGCTCTTCCTTGAATTCCTTGACCGTACCATCCCCCAGACGCACGAAGCTGGACTTGCCGACGCCGTAAGCGATGGCGTTTTGCGGACCGCCTGCGACAACGCTGATCCATTTGCGCGGCACATGGGCAAGCTCGGTCACCGTGCCATCATGGCGGATGCGCAGCACCTTGCCATCCTCACCGCCGGTCAGCAGCGTGGCGCTGTGGGGATCGCGGATGCAGGTGAGCAGGCCCTGATGCGCCTCAATGACCTTCTCGCCGCCATCCAGCCGGTGAATGCTGCCAGCGGCTGTCGCAAACATGGGAATTTCGCCCAGAAAATGCGTCGCGACGACGTGGCCTTCAAGGTCAAGAGGGGCAACGGTGGGCATGGGTAAAGGGTCTTTCTGTCGTGAGGCAGGCGCGTTGGCCTTTGGTTTTTATCAGGTCTGGGTACGTCGTTCACTCTTCCGTCACCCCGGCCTTGAGCCGTGGTCCAGTTGCCGCGCGTCTGCGCGGCATAAAGAGTCTTTCGCGATCAAAGACTTGATCGCAATGGATACCGGATCAAGTCCGGTATGACGGAGAAAGGGAGCAATTAAGCAGCCGCGGCGGCACACGCGTTAAAGCTATTCTCCAGCTTTTCGCGATCCAGGTTGCGGCCGATGAAGACGAGGCGGGACTCGTGCTTCTCGCCGTCCTTCCAAGGGCGCTGGTGATCGCCTTCGATGATCATGTGGACACCCTGAACGACGTAGCGTTCCGCATCGTCCTTGAAGGCGATGATGCCCTTGAGGCGCAGAATGTTGGGGCCGTCGGTCTGCGTTACCTTCTGAATCCAAGGGAAGAAACGCTCCGGGTTCATCTCGCCGCCGCGCAACGAAACCGACTGTACCGTCACATCATGGATAGGCGAGGGGGCGTGGTGGTGTCCATGATCGTGATGATCGTGGCCATGGTGATCATGATCATGCCCGTGGCTATGGTCGTGATGGTGGTGATCGTGCCCGTGGTCATGGCTATGGTCGTGTCCGCAATCGGGGCCGCAGACGTGGTCGTCATGTTCCTGTTCGAGGAAGTGCGGATCGTTTTCCAGCGCCCGTTCCAGATTGAACGCGCCCTGATTGAGCACATGGGCGAGATCGACGCCGGAGCGGCTGGTCTTGTGAATGCGGGCGGATGGGTTGATGGCGCGCACCACATCTTCGATCACGGCCAGTTCCTGCGGCGTGACAAGATCGGTCTTGTTGATGATGACGACATCGGCAAAAGCGATCTGGTCTTCGGCTTCGCGGCTATCCTTCAGGCGAAGCGGCAGGTGCTTGGCATCCACCAGCGCGATGACGGCATCGAGCTCGGTCTTGGCACGCACATCGTCATCCATGAAAAAGGTCTGAGCGACAGGCACGGGATCGGCAAGGCCGGTGGTCTCGACGATGATGCCATCGAAACGGCCCGGACGGCGCATCAGGCCTTCGACCACGCGAATGAGATCGCCGCGCACGGTGCAGCAGACGCAGCCATTGTTCATTTCGTAGATTTCTTCGTCCGATTCGACGATCAGATCGTTATCGATGCCGATTTCGCCGAATTCATTGACGATGACGGCGTATTTCTTGCCGTGATTTTCCGACAGGATGCGGTTGAGAAGCGTGGTTTTGCCCGCGCCCAGATAGCCCGTCAACACGGTAACAGGGATCGGCTTGATGATTGCTGCTGCTTCGGTCATGAGAAACCTCTGAAGATGATGGGCCGCGACGCGGCTTTGAAAGCGTTGTCGTTCATATAGGCGTGTGGCAGAACGAGTTCAAAGAGAATCTGCCGAAGTTTTTTGAACCGAGCTTTCAAGCAAATTCATGTCGAAGGCAGACACGTCCTCCAAAAGCTCCAGCAATCCCGCCACCGCATGGGCGATGATCGCCTCGCCCTTTTCGGCAGTAGCAGCGGCGGCGTTGCCTGCTGCACCCTGTGTGTTCAGGTCCGACATGCGCCAGCCGAAAGCGTGCTGGCCATAGGCGCGCAGATGTTTGAAGCGTTGGGCGAACGCGGACTGTTTCGACGGAAAGTTTTCGGCCTTCTCCATCCTCACGAGCTGCGGGTGCAGCGCCAGCATGACGGAGGTTTCGATATCGCCGCCGTGAATATCGATGGCCTTATCTTCCGGGGTGATAACGCCTTGCGGCATGCCGAAACGGGTCCAGCTGGTGGCGACAGCCAGCATATCGAACCGCACCCGTGCTTCGGTGGCGACGATCGTCATCAGCGGGGAATTGCCGCCATGGGCATTCAGCATCACGAATTTGCGGATGCCCTTGTTGTGTTGTGCTTCTGCGATGCCCAGCCAGCGGTGCACGGCCTCATCGAAGGCAAGCGTCTTCGTGCCTGATACATCCATGTGCTCGATGGAATAGCCGACCGGTTCTGTGGGCAGGAAATGGATGGGCGCGGTGGGGGCGAGCGCCTGTTTCAACTGCTCCACGATGCCTTGTACGATCAGCGTATCGGTCTCGAACGGCAGGTGCGGGCCATGCTGCTCATGCGCCCCCAAGGGCAGCACGGCGATGATCTCGTTTGGCGCGTAAGGTGCGGCTGTTACGTTATTGTCGTGAATATGCGTATATGTGTCAGACATCTGGCGATCTGCGCCTGCATTCGTTAAGTGTTACAAGAACATATCGTCGTCCGGGGCTTCAGGAAAGGCATTTGCTGATGAGCAAGGATAAGCTGGCCAAAAAGAACAAATCCGAGAAGAAAGCCAAGTCCGGCAAAAAGAAGGACGTGACGTTCAACCCGGAAGAGCTGGCCCAGTCCATCACGCAGGCCGCCCGCTCCATGCGCACGGCGCTCAGCCACAACCTTGCGGCCAGCGGTCTTTATGCGGGCCAGGATGGTGTGATCCTGGCACTGGCGCAGGAAGGCAGCATGACGCCGGGGCAGATTGCTCAGAAGCTGGGCGTCAAGGCGCCGACCATGACCCGCACCATTGGACGCATGGAAGCGCAGGGCTTTGTCGAGCGCAGCGCTGGCGATGGCGACGGACGCCTGACCATGGTGAAGCTGACGGAAGCCGGTTTGAAAAGCGTCGAACACATCAACGCCTCGCTGGCCGATTGCAATGCGCGCGCCATCGAGGGCCTGTCTGCCAAGGACGTCAAAACGGTCGTCAAACTGCTGCGCAGCATCGACGCGAATTTGCAGCCTTTTGAATCAATCGATTAAAATTTTGAATTTCTATCCGTCGCTGCTTTGAATCCCTTAAAATCGTTGCGCGTTTTGTTTAAATTGTTTAGTCACAATTTAAAGGCTGCGGAGGCGGCTTGCGTGACTGTGGGAGGATGCTGTGGCGCAAAAAATTAAACTATCGACCATTGCCGAAAGCCTTGGGCTTTCAACGGCGACCATATCACTGGCGCTGCGCGACAGCCCGCTGGTGGCAGGCGATACGCGCGAAAAAATCAAGTTACAGGCCCGCGCGCTGGGTTACATCTATAACCGCCGGGCCGCCAGTCTGCGCACCTCGCGCTCCGGCATTATCGGTGTTGTCTTTCACGATGTGATGAACCCGTTCTACGGCGAAATTCTCAAGGCCATAGAAAGCGAGCTGGACCGCAGCCGCCAAACCTTCATTCTGTCCAACCACTACGATTCTGTCGAAAAACAGCGCACCTTTATCGAGACGCTGCTGCAGTTGGGCAGTGACGGTATCATCATGTCGCCCGCCATCGGCACCCCGCTGGAAGACATGACGCTGGCCGAGGAGAACGGCATGCCGGCCATTCTTGTAGCGCGTTCCATGGACGGCGTGGATATGCCGACGTTTCGGGGCGATGACAGCTATGGCATTTCACTCGTCACCAACCACTTGATCAGCCTTGGCCACCGCACCATTGCCATGGTGGGCGGAACGGACCAGACCTCGACCGGCCGCGACCGCTATCAGGGTTACGTCAACGCGCTGCGCAAGGCGGGTATAGAGGTGGATCCGAACCTGCGCATTCCCGGTGCGCGCTCCAAGCAAGGCGGCTTCGAGGCTGCGGTGAACTTTTTGTCGCTGCCGCAAAAGCCGACCGCTGCCGTGTGCTGGAACGACCTTGTCGCCATCGGTCTGATGAACGGCATTTCGCGTGCGGGCTTCGTGCCGGGCAAGGATATTTCGGTGACCGGCTATGACGATCTGGAAGAGGCCGCGATTGCCACGCCTGCGCTGACGACGGTGTCCAATGGTCAGGCGGAAGTGGGACGGCTCGCGGCGCGGGCGCTGCTGGACAGATTGGCGGGAAGCCATGAGCCTGACGGTATCCACCTGATCAAGCCGGAAATGCGCATTCGCCAATCCACCAGCCCGTGCGTTCCGCGCAAGTAGATATTTGACCCCATTGTCGTTTCGAATGCGGGTTCCGCTTTTGGAAATGATGGTCTAGCTTGGCCTCATGCATAGCAGGAGGCTACACAAGCATGTCAGATAGCAAGGCCGTCGTTCTCGTTTCGGGCAAAATCCATCCACGCGTTCTCGAGCGCTTCGAAGGCAAGGTGGAGGTCATCAAAGCGCCCGTGGGGCCTGAGCTATCGCTCTCTGCCGAGGATGCGCAGCGGATTACCGCCGTGGCGGTTGCCGGCGGCTTCAACGCCAAATGGATGGATGCGCTGCCCAATCTGGATGTCATCGCCAATTTCGGTGTTGGCTATGACGGTGTGGATGTGAAGCATGCCGCATCCCGCGGCATCATCGTCACCAACACGCCCGACGTTTTGAACGACGAGGTGGCCGACACGACCGTTGCGCTTCTCATCAACACCATCAGGCGCTTTTACGAGGCGGAAAAGCATCTCCGCGAAGGCAAATGGGTGTCGCAAGGGCCGTTCGCTCTCTCGCCCTTTTCGCTGCGCGGCCGCAAGGTCGGCCTGTTCGGCATGGGCCGCATCGGCCAGGAAATCGCCAAGCGGCTCGAGCCGTTCAAGGTGGAGATCGGCTACCATACGCGCAGCGCCAAGTCGGAGCTTTCCTACACCTATTACGGCTCGCTGAAGGACATGGCTGAGGCTGTCGACGTGCTGATCTGCATCGTGCCTGGCACGCCGGAAACGCACAAGGCGATCGATGCAGATATCCTCACGGCGCTCGGTTCCAACGGCGTGTTCATCAATGTCGGGCGTGGCTCCAGCGTGGATGAAGATGCGCTGCTGAAGGCGCTTCAGGATGGCACTTTGGGGGCGGCTGGTCTGGATGTGTTCTATGAAGAGCCGAAGGTGCCGGAAGGGTTTTTGTCGCTGCCGAACGTGACTCTATTGCCGCATGTGGCATCAGCTTCGGTGCCCACGCGCAATGCCATGGCCGATCTGGTGGCGGATAATGTGCTGGGGTGGTTGAGCGAGCGGAAGGTGGTGACGCCTGTGCCGGAGACGCCGGTTAAGGGGTGAGGGTTGGTTACCTCTCCCCAATCATCCTGAGCCTGTCGAAGGGGTGGGAGAGGAAGAAAAATCATGATCTTAGCTGAAAGCTAAGTCATAGATTTTTCAGGTGAGGGGTTGGCAGCTTGCGCCGAGAGAAGACCCCTCACTTGCGATTTCTAACACTTAGCCTTTGGCTAAGATGTTGAAATCGCTTTCTCTCCCACAAGGGGAGAGATAAGGCTGGCAGCCTTCAATCAAACCTTCCCATCCCGATACGCCCGCACCGCTCTCCCAAACGCCTCAAACAGCGCCCGTGATGGCGCATCGGTCTGCGCCCAATATTCCGGGTGCCATTGCACGCCAACGGCGAAGCCCTTGGCGTCGATGACCGACACCGCCTCGATGGTGTCATCTTCCGCCGTTGCTTCAACCTGAAGCAGCGGGGCGGTTTTTGCGATGGCCTGGCGGTGGAGGGAGTTGATCTGCACTTCGCCTGCAAGACCCAGGTGCTGAGCAATGCAGGAGCCTTCGCGGATGAAGACGGGCTGGCGGATGCCGAAGGCAGTGTCGCGGTCGACGTCTTCGGGTTTGCGGTGATCCCAATTACCGGGCTGTTCCTGGATTTCGCTGGCGAGCGTGCCGCCCAGAGCCACGTTGAGTTCCTGAATGCCACGGCAGATGGCAAGCATGGGAATGCCGCGCGCGATCGCCCGGCGGATGAGCGGCAGGCTGGTGGCATCGCGGGCGTGATCGAAGGGGCCGTCGCTGTCTTTGGCTTCGACGCCATAGAGCGAGGGATGAACGTTGGTGGCGGAGCCGGACACGAGGAGGCCATCGACGCGGTCCAGAATGGCATCGGTATCGTTGCCCTGCTCGAAGGCAGGCACGATGAAGGACATCACACCAGCGACATTCAAGGCCGCAGACAGATACTGCGTCTGGGCTGCGTGCCACTCTGCGCCAGCGAGAAATCTGATGTCGGCGGGAATGGCGATGATGGGTTTGGACATGATGGCTCCGAAGTCGATCTCATTTCTTGTGACGCTGGACAGGGGGATTCGTCAAGCTTTGCATTCGCCCTCAACGCGCATCTCTTTATTCTAAAGTATAAGGCGCAACGTATTCTTGGCCGACATGCTTGTCAGCGCCAAAGACCCGTGCTTTGCTTAGCCTATGCCTGATAGCGGAGGGGAATTCGGCTGAGGCACAAGGTTCGTATCTGGGAGGATATTTATGGATCGTCGTTCATTCATCAAAAAAGGTGCCGTTTCCGGTGCCGGGGCTGCCGCTGCAACCGTTCTGGCGGCACCCGCCATTGCGCAGCAAAATAGCAAGATCACTTGGCGGCTGACCTCTTCGTTTCCAAAATCGCTGGATACGATTTTCGGTGGTGCGCAGGATGTTGCCAACCACGTTTCGGCGGCAACCGACGGCAATTTCAACATCCAGATTTTTGCCGCCGGTGAAATCGTGCCGGGCTTGCAGGCCGCAGATGCGGTGTCGTCAGGCACGGTCGAAATGTGTCATACCTGCTCCTACTATTATGTCGGCAAGGACCCGACATTCGCGATCGGCACTGCCATTCCGTTCGGTCTCAATGCGCGCCTGACGAATTCGTGGTTCTATGAGGGCAATGGCAACACGTTGCTCAACGAATTCTACGCCAAGCACAATCTCTACGGCATGATTTCAGGCAACACGGGCGTGCAGATGGGTGGCTGGTTCCGCAAGGAGATCAACACCGTCGAAGACTTCAAGGGCGTGAAAATGCGCATCGCTGGCTTGGCTGGCAAGGTGGTCGAAAAGCTCGGCGTCGTGCCGCAGCAGATTGCCGGTGGCGACATCTATCCGGCGCTGGAAAAGGGCACCATCGACGCTGCGGAATGGGTGGGGCCCTATGACGACCACAAGCTGGGCTTCCAGAAGGTCGCAAAATACTACTATTACCCGGCCTTCTGGGAAGGTGGTCCCGTCATCCACTCCTTCGTCAATCTGGACAAGTGGAACAGCCTGCCGAAACAATATCAGGCCGTCTTGCAAGATGCCTGCTCCTTCGCCAACACCAATATGATGGCGAAATACGATGCCAAGAACCCGACGGCCATCAAGCAGATCGTCGCCGAAGGCGCAACGTTGCGGCCGTTCAGCCAGGATATTCTGGATGCCTGCTACAAGGCGGCGCTCGAAGTTTACGCTGAAATCTCCGCCGTCAATCCGGACTTCAAGAAGGTCTATGAAGATCAGGTGGCTTTCAAGCGCGAGGGGTATCTGTGGATGCAGCTTGCGGAATACACATTCGATACCTTCATGATGATCCAGCAGCGCAACGGCAAGCTCTGAGCGAAATCGATTGCAGATGAGATGCGAACCCGGATCGAAAGGTCCGGGTTTTTGCGCTTTATAGTTGAAATTCGCTCGACAAAGTCAGTGGGCAATTTATGATAACAGCGTTCAGAGCAAAAGCAGCTCACGTCCTACCAGCAGGACGTATCGGCGGAGACGGGCCCCGCCGACCGTGGTAACGGCCTTGCTCTCGAATCGTGGAGGTGATGCGATGTGGAAACCACTGAGCATTACGTTTTTGATTAGGAAAAACCGGACAGGCTGGTCATTGACTGTCCGGCTCAATTTCTAGCAAGAACAAACGGAAGGCGGGGGTGCAACCCTGCCTTCCACTTCACCAATATAATACATCAGTCCACACGCATCAAGTGTTTCCCTTAAGGACCGATCTTCGGCGGCTCGTTCAGGTTCGGCATGCCGGGCAGCCCGTTTCCACCCGGTTGGGCTGGTGCTCCATCCATCGAAGGCAGGCCGAAATTCGGCATCGTGTTGCCACCCCCGTTGCCGAAGGCAGGGACTTCGATCTTGATGGTGTTGAGGTCGACCTGTGGTGCCTTGTCCAGCCAGTAGGTAACGGATTCGGGCCAAAAGATGACGATGGCGACGAGGATAAGCTGCATGCCCAGCCACGGGATTGCGCCCATGTAGATGTCCGATGTCTTGACGCTACGCGGCGCAATCGAACGCAGGTAAAAGAGGGCGAAACCGAAGGGCGGGTGCATGAAGCTGGTCTGCATGTTGATGCAGATGAGCACGCCGAACCAGATGAGATCGATACCGAGCGATTGCGCAATCGGGGCCAGCATGGGCACGACGATGAAGGCGATCTCGAAGAAATCGAGGAAGAAGGCCAGGAAGAAGATGAAGATGTTGACGAAGATCAGAAAGCCGACGGGGCCGCCTGGAATGCCCGACAGCATATGCTCGATCCAGAGCGAGCCATCCATGCCCTGAAAGACGAGGCTGAAGCATGTGGCGCCGACCAGAATGAACACCACCATGGAGGTGATGTGCATGGTGGAATGCATGCCCTGCTTGACGAGATCCCAAGTGAGGCGGCGGTGGGCCGCGGCGAGCGCCATGGCACCGACGACGCCGAGCGCGCCTGCTTCCGTTGGCGTTGCAAGGCCCATGAAGATGGTGCCGAGCACGAGGAAGATCAGCACGATGGACGGCACCATGCCCGCCAGCACCCGGAAGACCAGGGCGCGGTTGAGCTCTCCACGCGCTTCCGGCGGCAGAGCGGGCAAATCCTTCGGGCGCAGCTTCGACATGACGAAGATGAACAGCAGGAAGATGGTCACCTGCAGGATTGATGGGCCGATGGCGCCGAGATACATATCGCCGACGGACTTGCCGAGCTGGTCTGCGAGAACGATGAGGACAAGCGAAGGCGGGATGACCTGCGTGATGGTGCCGGATGCGGCGATGACGCCGGTGGCGAGACGCGGATTGTAGCCATATTTCAGCATGATGGGCAGCGAGATGACGCCCATGGTGATGACGGAGGCCGCCACCGTGCCGGTGATGGCACCAAGGATGGCACCGACGAGAATGACGGCATAAGCGAGGCCGCCTGGAATGGCGCCGAACAGCTTGCCGGTGCCTTCCAGCAAATCTTCCGCAAGCCCGCATCGTTCCAGAATAGCACCCATGAAGGTGAAGAAGGGGATGGCCAGCAGCAGATCGTTGGAGATGATGCCGAAGATGCGCAGCGGCAGTGCTTGCAGGAAGGCGGGCGAAAAATGCTCTGTGAAAATGCCGATGACGCCGAACAGCAGACCGACGGAGGCCAGGGAAAACGCCACGGGAAAACCGTAGAGCATGAAGATGATCATGCCCAGGAACATCAGCGGCGGCAAAATACCGTATTCGAACATGGAAATATCCTTAGCGATCAGCGCCTGATTTACTGGAGCGGTTTTTCGTATTTGGTGTCGAGCTGATAGAGCCCGTTCAGCGCGCCGATGCGCTTCACCAGTTCGGATATTCCCTGAAGGACGAGCAGGGCAAAGCCTGCGAAGATGATGAGCTTCACCGGCCAGCGAATGAGGCCGCCCGCGTTGGAAGAGGTCTCGTTCTGCGCCCATGACAGAGCAAATTCCGGCCAGCTCAGCCACGCCAGATAGGCGCATGCAGGAAGCAGGAACAGCGCCAGCCCGATGATATCCACCCACAGCCGGGCGCGCGGCGAGATCGCGCCGTAGATGATGTCCACACGCACATGCTCATTCATGCGCAACGTATAGGATGCGCCGATGAGGACGATGAAGCCGAACATGTACCACTGGATTTCCAGCCAGCCATTCGAGCTGTAATTGAAGAGATAGCGCACAATGGCATTGCCGGCGCTGACAAGGCAGCAGATCAAAACCAGATAGCCTGCAAACTTGCCCAAGGCTTCACTGACCCAGTCAATCAGCGCGCTCAAATTCAAAAGAGCCTTCATTCGTTCCCCCTCTTCACCCCTTTGCGGGTTGGTGCGCAGGCGTGATCCCTCGTGTCTGCCGCAACCGCCAGCCGACACCTTGCCCCTCAGCAAGATCAGGACCTCCTCCACCCATTTTGTGTAGGAGGTGGTTTTGCGAAATGCAACGGCGATAGCGCTTTGTGCGGTATAAACAGCCGCGCACCAAGCATTACGACCAAAGCTGTTGCCTGCCTGCACAGTTTGGCGCCGATTATGCAGATGAGAGCTGCGGTCGGCTATTTTGTACTTGGGCGGTCCGACAGTCAGCCGGACGGATTGCGTTTTTCAACGAACCCATGTTAGGTCTTGGTATGGAGCTTTCTGCAATGACTTGCCACGTATAAGGGGTGCTGCCATCGGCGCACGGAGCAACGGGCAAGGACGTTGGGATTTACAGGGGAAATGGTATGAGCGAACACCACAATGGTCCACTCGAAGTCGGCGCGCCGATGAATTATTCCGAGCACGAAAAGACCTATAACGGTTTTCTGGCTGCCTCGAAATACGGCACGATGATGGTGTGCGTTCTCATGCTCGCCATGGCCGTCGGCTTCTTCACGACTGGCGGTTTTTTTGGCGGATTGCTGGTGTTTGTCATCCTTACCGTTGCCGGTTTCGTCCTGCTCCGCTAACCGATTTGTCGACTTTGCTTATCTGGCTGGTGAAAGAGATCGTTCTTTCGCCAGTTTTCGTGCGCGCTCATCGCTGAAGCATCGTATTAATTCTGCAATCTGCGATAAAATTTTGTGCGATGAGGCAATCCATGGTTAAATATTGGCGATTCTCGAAGATGTCGCCTTTTCTTTTCAGTCTTTCTGTTGAGTGCCATGGCTTTTTCAGACTTCGTCTACCGCCCATTCGAAGGGTTGATCCGCCCGCTTGAGATTCCCTACAAGCCTCTGCCTTCGCAGGGGCCGTTTCATCTGCTGATGCATTTCGTGCGGATGTTTCGCTGGCCTTTGATTATGGTCACTGTTGTCGTCGTTTGTTCGGAGCTCATCAACCTTGCCACGGTGTGGGGGCTTTCCGTCATCGTTGACGGGGTAAATGCGCAGGGCGCTGCTGCTTTCCTTCAGGATCGCTGGCCGCTTTTGACAGTTCTAGGTCTGCTGATTTTCCCTGTGCTACCGATCCTGATTTTCTGTGCAAATACGCTGTCGTCGCAAGTCGTGGCGGTTTGTCTGCCGGTCGCCATCCAGTGGCAGGGGCATAAGGCGGTCGAGAGGCAGGATCTGGCGTTCTTTCAGGACCTGTTTGCCGGTCAGGTCGCGTCGCGTCTGTCTCAGGTCGCATCTGCGGTGCAGCAGCAGGGTGCGGTCGCCTTTCGGGCCATACCCTATTATCTGGTCCAGTTCACCGGCACGCTCATTCTGTTAAGCGCCATTGCCTGGCCACTTGCCATTCCTGCGTTCGTCTGGATGGTTGCGGTCGTGACGATGTCCATCTTGGTCTCGCCGCGCTTCGCGAAGCTTTCCGCGAAATCAGCGCGCCGACGCAGTTTGCTGGTCGGAACGATGGCCGATCTGTACAGCAACATGCAGATGGTTAAGCAGTTCGCCGCTGAAGATAGCGAGGCGGGCGCTCTGCGGCGCACGTTCGCAGATGCGGTCAAGGCGCAGCATAGGGAGCGCCGCGTTTATCTGAGCGTGGACACCGCTGTCGTGACTCTGAATGTTGTGTTGCTCCTATCCATGATGGCCATCGGCTTCCGAGGTATGATAGGCAGCTTTGTTACGACGGGCGAGTTTTTTGCTGCTGTGTATCTGGCGCAACGCCTCGCGGCCAATGGTCGGGCCTTTGTGGAAATGGGCCAGCAAATCTTCCAAGCGGTCGGCACCATTCGCGATGCCATGCCGGTGATGACCACTCCACCCACCATCGTGGATGCGCCAAGTGCCGGGGAACTGATTGTCGAGCGCGGTGAGATCAATTTCGACGGTATTTCCTTCGGCTATCGCATGGATAAAAACGTTATCGAAATGCTGAGGTTGCGGGTCGCTGCCGGAGAAAAGGTCGGGCTGGTGGGTCTGTCGGGGGCGGGCAAGACGACGCTTGTGAATCTGCTGCTGCGGTTTTACGAATTGAACGAGGGCGATATTCTGATCGACGGTCAGAGCATCCGTTCTGTGACTCAAGCCAGCCTTCGCGAGAATATCGGCGTCATCTCGCAGGATGTGTCGCTGCTGCACCGGTCTGTCGGTGATAATATTCGCTATGGCAAGCCTGGCGCTTCTGACGATGCCATCGTGGCGGCTGCGCGGGCAGCGCAAGCGGATCAATTCATTGCAGATTTGACCGATGGCGAAGGCCGGTGCGGTTACAAGGCCTTTGTAGGTGACAGAGGCGTCAAGCTTTCAGGCGGACAGCGCCAGCGTGTGGCCATTGCGCGCGTGCTCTTGAAAGACGCCCCGATCCTCATTCTGGACGAGGCGACGTCGGCGCTCGACAGTGAATCTGAGGCGGCCATTCAGGAAAAGCTCGATGTGCTGATGGCCGGCAAAACCGTCATCGCCATCGCCCACCGCCTGTCCACCATCGCCCAGATGGACCGGATCATCGTGCTGGACAAAGGGCGGATCGTGGAGGAGGGCACGCCGACGGCTTTGCTGGAGCAGGGTGGGCTTTACGCACAGCTGTGGCACAGACAGACCGGTGGATATATTGCCGATAAAACCGAGTAAGAGGGTTCTTGATGAAGACGCTGATATGTTCACTGCTCCTGCTGGTCTTGGCCGGTTCTGCGATGGCACGGGATTTGAGCGAGGCGGAGCGCACGTCACTGCATGGTCAAATCGAGCGCTTCGACGCGGCGTTCAAGGCCAGTGATTTCGCCACCATAACCGGCACCGTTCCCCCAAAGATTTTTGAAGCTATTGCGACCAAATCCGGGGTCACGGCGGACCAGCTGCGCGGCGCTCTGGCGACGCAAATGCAGATGATTTTGGCGTCGGTGAAGTTTCTGAAGTTCGAAATGGATCAGAAGAATATTGACTATGAACAGACGGCAAGCGGCGAACCCTATGTGCTGATTCCCACCCTCACACTCATGGAAACCGAGGGAAAAAAGATCGAGGCGCGGTCTTATACCCTCGGGCTAATCGATGGCGGGCAATGGTATCTGTTGCGTGTCGATGACGGCAAGCAGATCGGCATTTTGCGAGAGGTCTATCCCGATTTCGCTGATGAGAAGCTTCCGGCCGGGTCTATGAAAGAGGTCGAGTGATCGATGATAGGAGCGGGATGGAAAGCATATGATCTAAGGCGCGGGGATCGGTTTGAAGGCTGCGACTGTTGTTAATCCTCGTCCAGCATGAGCGCCATGTTCACGGTGTCGATGGAGGCGCCGTCGATCAGGACGCTGCGTCGTTGAATGCCTTCCTTGATAAACCCGACCTTTTCGTAAAGGGCAATCGCAGGTGCATTATTCGCATGCACGGACAATTCGATGCGGATAAATCCGGCATCTCGTGCCTGCTTTAACGCCGCATCCATCAGCCGCATACCCAGCCCGCGGCCTCGGTAGCCAGAGATGATGCCCATGCCAAGGGTGCCGCGATGGGCATGTGTGGGAAAGACATGGCGTGAGATATCGCACCAGCCGACGACAGTATTTTCGCTGGTGGCAACGACGTGTGGATTGCCGCGCTCCATCATGCCGAGAACGAATTTTCGGGTCTCTGGAAGCGGAAAGGCTTCCAGAAGCGTCAGGTATTTTCTTTCTTTCGCCACCGTGTCGAGCGCCTGGTGAAAGCTCTCGATGTGGTCAGCCGTCGTTGCCGTTACGGTGATCTGCGGCATTTCTGTGAGCTTGGTGTCAGGCATCTGGCGTCTTATGGCTGGGAGGGCCGGGGTGTTGGCAGGGGCACCTCGTTTTTGGTTTCAGTCTGCCACGTTGTGATTGTGCGGACTTGTCCCGGAATTTGGTCTGTCAGGAAGGATTCATGGCCCGGAAGGCCCATGGGGTAGAGCGCCTCGCGTTCGGCTTCGTATGGGACGCTCTTGTCGGTACACAGCCGGATGCGCATGTCCTGCGGGGTGACATCCGTGCGGTTTTGAATGGCGTCGACTGGGCCGGACGGGGGCAATTGACCGGCGAAGGCCTGCGTCAGATATTGGGCGGCGCGTTCGTCGCGTTCGCGCTCGGTCGTTGCGCCCATCATCACCACCATGATGCGTTTGCCGTTGCGGGTGGCAAGGCCGACATAGTTGCGGCCTGAGGCGCACAGAAAGCCGGTTTTCATGCCAACCGTGCCGCTGAAGTGGGTCAGCAATGCATTGTTGGATTTGACCTCCTTGCCATCGATGATGACGGCGGAGCCTTGAAAGAAGCGGCTATATTCGGGATAGGTCCGATCGATTTCCATTCCAAGGATCGCGAGATCACGCGCGGTCGTATAATTGGCTTTGTCGAACAGGCCGTTGGGGCTGGCAAAATGCGTGCCCGTCATGCCGAGGCGCGCGGCCTGCGCATTCATGCGCTCGACGAATGCGGGTTCATTTGGCGCGACGGCTTCGGCCAGCGCAACCGCAACATCGTTGGCCGAGGCGGTGAGGGCTGCGAAAAGCGCGTCCTCCAGGGTCATCGTTCGACCCAAGGTCAGGCCCGACTCCAGAAACTTTTGTTTGGTGGCATTGCTGGTCATCACGACCGGCGTGGTCAGCGTTACCGCGCCGGAGCGAAGAGCTTCGAAAACGACCAGAGCGGTCATGAGCTTGGTGGTGGAGGCGGGATACCAGGGCACGCCAGCATCTTCCTGGTAGAGAACCTGGCGGTTTGCGGTATCGACAACCAGCACAGGCGTTGCATTGGCCACGCTGCTTGCCAACAGGGATGCCACCAATACCAAACGTCCCCAAAGCCGTCCGGCCACTATCGTCTTTATCATCGAGCACTCTCCACGGAATGGTATTCTCATGGCATGAGTGGGCTTGCGGGTACAAGGGTTTGATCGGGGCAAGGTGAACAGATGGGTGCGCGAAGGCAGGGCCACCACTGCAACACCGAAGTAGATCCGTTCTGCTCGGTTGGAGCAAAACGGATCCGTAGCAAAGTGCGGGCGTTATTTGGTGACGGTCAGCGCGGCGTGCATTCCGGCCTGGTAATGGCCCTTGATGTTGCACAGAAGCACATAGGAGCCGGGGGAAAGTTTGGCTTTCAGCTGACCATTGGCGCCGGGTTTCAGGTCGGAGACCTCGCCCATGCTTTTCAGCTTCTTCTCGTCGATTCGGTTCTTGCCCGCGACGACATCGATTGTCTGGTCTGGTGATTTCAGCTTCACCAGCACCATTTCGTGCTCTTCCGACATCGCGTCATTGTGAACGAGGAAGGTCGTTTCGCCCGCCTTGATCGTCGGCTTGTCGAGCGTCAACGTCATCGGGCCGCCACCTTCACCGCCTTCCGTGACCTTGACGATGGTCGCGGCAAAGCTTTGCGAGGCCATCATCAGAACGGCAGCGATGGCAACTGTATAGCGTGTGTGTCTCATGGTCTTGATCTCTCCCTATGGATGCAGGCAGAGGTAGGGTGCTATTCTGACACGAAGCTGAACGACATCGATGCTGTTGGTTGCTTGCCTTGGCCATAGGCAAAACAAAAAAGCCGGACTGGGTCCGGCTTTGATATCAGATGGCGGCAATGGTTCTTACGACGCGCTGGCGCCGCGGGTACGGGCAAGGCCATCCACGGCTGGCTTGTATTTCGGGTCGAGGCGGGCGGCATGACCGTAGGATTTGGCGGCCTTGTCTTTTTCGCCGCGACGCTCATAGACCAAGGCCTGATTGGCCCAGGATTCAGCGAGGTTGCCGTCGAGCGCGATCGCGTGGTTGAAGTCGGCGAAGGCGTTTTCGTCGTCGTTCAGCGCGACATAGGAAATGCCACGGCCATTATAGGGCTCAGGCGAATTCGGCGACAGCGAGATGGCTTTCGAGAAGTCTTCGATGGCCTGGGTGTGCTGATTGCGCAGCTGGTAGATCAGACCGCGATTGTGCCAGGCGCGACCATCGGTGGTGTCGAGATTGATGGCGGCGGAGAAGTCGTTGAAGGCTTCGTTGACGCGGCCTGTCTGGCGGTAAAGATTACCACGCCCGATCAGCGCTACGTCATAGCTTGGATTGATCTGCAGCGCGCTGTTGTAATCCTGCAAAGCCTGCTGCTGCTGGCCGCTGTTTCTGTAAACGAGGGCGCGGTTGGCATAGGCCTGATAGAAGCGCGGATTGAGCTGAAGGGCACGCTCGAAATCGGCAATGGCGCGCTTTGAATCGCCAGCGCGGCCATAGGCCGAGCCACGTACGTTGTAACCTTCGGGGTCCTGCGGATTGGCGTTGATGACCGAGGTAAGCGATGTGATGTTTTCCGTCGAGCCCTGGGCGCGGTCGAGCTGGAAAACGTCATTCGTCTGTGTGGTGGTGGCACAGCCAGACAAGGCGGCGAGCACACCACAGACGATGAGGGAAGAACGAAACCGCATTTTGTCTCTCTGGGATACACCGCTTGAAAACGGATTTCTGGAATCACGGGTATCAACAGCGTTCATGCGATTTGGGTTCCCTCTACCAAGCCCGTTCAACGGTCATAAACTCAAAGAGCGGCGGCGAAAAATTCGCCCCCGCCCCATAAGCATTCAAAAACGTCGAAAAGACGGCCTATCAGCGTGCCGGAGCGCGCGGGCCAGCAATAAGACCTTCGCGCTGCATGCGCTTGCGTGCCAGCTTGCGAACGCGGCGAACGGCTTCAGCCTTTTCGCGAGCGCGCTTCTGGGAAGGCTTCTCGTAATAATCACGCATCTTCATTTCACGGAAAATGCCTTCGCGCTGCATCTTCTTCTTGAGAGCGCGAAGCGCCTGATCAACGTTATTGTCGCGGACTAGTACCTGCACGTGAATCCCGTTCCTTTGGTTGGTTATTTTGCCGTGTGAATAATGGCATTCGCAAGCAAACAAAAAATCGTTCGGTTGGCCGTGTGGCCGCGCGATTGGTGACGTGCAATATCAGATGGTTTTTACGAAGTCCAGTCGTTAACTGCCCAGAAGCCCCAAAAAGCGGTGTAAACGCCATTCTTCTTGAATATGTCAAAACAATCATGCCGCCGCGTCGCAAAAGAGACATTGCCGTCGTTATTGATTTGCGATGTGTATGGTTCTGCCGGAAGACTATGAGCCGGGTTTCCCAACCGGTTTTGAAGGAGTGGTTCGCGAATGCGCAAATTTTCGGTTTTTGCCGTGGCTCGCGAGGCCTTGCGGGCGCATAAGGGATGGGAGGCGCAGTGGGCTTCTCCCGAACCGCGCAAGGAATACGACGTCATCATCATCGGCGGTGGCGGGCATGGGCTGGGTGCGGCTTATTATCTGGCCAAGGAACACGGCATTACCAATATCGCGGTGCTGGAAAAAGGCTGGATCGGTGGCGGCAATACCGGGCGCAACACCACCATCATCCGCTCCAACTATCTCTATGAAGAGAGCATGGATATTTACGAGCATTCCCTGAAACTGTGGGAAGGCTTGAGCCAGGATCTGAATTACAACGTCATGTATTCGGCGCGCGGCGTGATGATGCTGTCACACAATGTGCACGACCAACAGAGTTTCAAGCGCCATATCAATGCCAACCGGCTCTATGGCATCGACAATGAATGGCTGACGCCGGAGCAGGCGAAGGCATACTGTCCGCCGCTCGATATTTCCGCCAATGCGCGTTACGCCATCAATGGCGCTGCCCTTCAGCGCCGTGGTGGCACGGCGCGGCATGATGCGGTGGCCTGGGGTTATGCCCGTGGGGCCTCGGATCGCGGTGTTCACATCATCCAGAACTGTGAGGTGACGGCTATTCGTCGCGGGCCGGATGGTGCGGTGACGGGTGTCGAAACCAATCGCGGCTTTATCGGTGCCAAGAAGATCGGTGTTTCCGCAGCAGGGCATTCCTCCGTCATCATGAACATGGCCGATGTGCGGGTGCCGCTGGCCTCCAACCCGTTGCAGGCGCTGGTATCTGAACCGTTGAAGCCGATTTTCCCCTGCGTGGTCATGTCCAACACGGTGCATGCCTATATCTCGCAATCCGACAAGGGCGAGCTGGTGATTGGCGCGGGGACGGACCAGTATAACTCCTATTCCCAGACGGGCGGTTTGCAGATCATCACCCATACGCTGGATGCGATCTGCGAGCTGTTTCCGATTTTCCGCCGCGTGAAAATGATGCGCCAATGGGGTGGCATTACCGACAACACGCCCGATCGCTCGGCAATCCAGAGTGTGACGCCGGTGCCGAACCTGTTCGTCAATTGTGGTTGGGGCACAGGCGGCTTCAAGGCGACGCCGGGGTCAGCGCATCTGTTTGCGCATCTGATCGCGCGTGGCGAGCCGCACAAGCTGGCCGAAGGGCTTAACCTGGAGCGGTTCCGCTCGGGACGGCTGATCGATGAGGCGGCGGCTGCGGCGGTGGCGCATTGAGGGCGGCTGCGGCAATTCTTGTGGCTGCATTTGTAGCCTCGCCATCGCAGGCCAACAAGCTTGTGCTGGAAGAGAAGGATTTCCGCATGCAGACGATCCGCAAGGCACAGGGCGAGACGAACTGGCCGTTTGAGGCAAGCGAAGGAAGGCTGCTTTGCGCGCCCATCATAGGTGACAGGGCTGTCTATTTCGTCGGAACGAAGGAGGATGGCGTGCAGGAGGAGCCTGTCGCACTCACCGTCAACCCCATGTTGATGTCGATCGTCAATATGGGCAAAGCCAAGATTTTCCGCGACTTCACGACGATCGATGAACTGATGAGCAGGCTTTACCCGTATATCACCATGGGAAAGCGCCTGTGTGACCAACCCGCCGGAACCGTCGTTCCGGAAAGCTCTCTTTGAGGCGAAAACATGCTGCTGATCCGTTGTCCCTATTGTGAAGAAGAGCGTTCCGAGCTGGAATTCCGCTGGGCGGGAGAGGCGCATATTGCGCGGCCCGAAAACATCTCGGCCATTTCAGACGAGGAATTCTCCGAATATTTCTTCATGCGCGACAATGACAAGGGCATGGTGTTCGAGCGGTGGCGGCACATTCATGGCTGCGGGCGGTTCTTCAACGCCGCGCGCCATTCCGTCAGCGACAAGATCCACCTGACCTACAAGGCAGGCGAGCCGAAGCCGGACGACGCCACCGTTGCGGCCGGACATGAAGGAGCAGCCCGATGAGCGGCGCCTATCGCATCAAAGGCGCTGGCCGCCTGACGCCTGCGCGCACCGCGCGCTTTACCTTCGATGGCAAGATTCACACGGCGCTTCAGGGCGATACGGTTGCGTCCGCACTTCTGGCCGATGGCGTGCATCTGATTGGCCGCTCGTTCAAATATCACCGTCCGCGCGGATTTCTCTCCGCCGGGCCGGAAGAGCCGAATGCGCTTATCGATGTATCGCGTGATGCGTCTCGTCGTCAGCCGAATGTGCGGGCCACGGTGCAGGAAGTGTTCGATGGGGTGATCGTCTCTTCGCAGAACCGCTTTCCGTCGCTCTCGTTTGATATCGGTGCGGTGAATGATTTCCTCTCACCGATGTTCGTGGCGGGGTTTTATTACAAGACCTTCATGTGGCCGAAGGCTGCTTGGGACAAGCTCTACGAGCCGATCATTCGTCGTGCAGCGGGCTTGGGCAATGCGCCGAAGGAAGGCGACACGGATCACTATGCCAGCCGCTATGCCCATTGCGATGTGCTGGTGGCCGGTGGTGGTGTTGCGGGTCTGACGGCGGCGCTGGCTGCGGCAAAGACGGGCGCGAAGGTCATTCTGGCGGATGAGAACCCGGAGGCTGGTGGCGCGCTGCGTTTCGATACCGGCACAACCATCGACGGTATCAATGGCTACCACTGGGCGCAGAAGACCTTCGCCGAGCTGAAGGCCATGCCGAATGTTGAGGTGCTGACGCGCACCACCGTGTTCGGCTACTACAATCACAATTTCATCGGCCTTGCCGAGCGCGTGACCGACCATCTGGCGACACCGGGGCATGCGCCGCGCGAGCGGCTGTGGCAGGTGCGGGCGAAGAAGGTGGTGCTGGCGACAGGTGCTATCGAGCGGCACATGGTGTTTGCCAATAATGACCGCCCCGGTATCATGCTGGCCTCTGCGGCGCGCACCTATCTCAACCATTACGGCGTGACGGTGGGCCACAATGTGGGTGTCTATACCGCGCATGATTCCGCTTACGAAACAGCCTTCGACCTGAAGCGGTCGGGGGTAGCGATTGCCGCCATCGTGGATTGCCGCGCCAACCCGGATGTAAAGCTTCTGGATGAGGCGCGGGCGCTGGGCATCGAGGTGCTGGCGGGCCATAGTGTTTACAACACGTCGGGCCGTCTGCGGGTGTCCTCCATGACGGTGGGTCGCAATGGCGGGTCTTCCAAGCGCAAGATCAAGGTGGATGCGCTCATCGTTTCCGCAGGCTGGACGCCGTCGGTGCATCTGTTCTCGCAATCGCGCGGCAAGCTGAAGTATGACACCGAAAATCAGCGTTTTCTGCCCGATGTGCATGTGCAGGATTGTGTTTCCATCGGCGCCTGCAACGGTACCGATGATCTTGGTGATTTGATTGCCGAGGCGGCGGCCGCTGGCGGTGGTACTGCAGAGTTTTCCGGTGCCAATGCGCATCCGTGGACTGGTGGTATGATCGGGGCTGCGGACGGGGCGGGCGAAGGCGACAACGTCAAGGCCTTCATCGATTTCCAGCACGATGTCTGTGCCAAGGATATCCGCCTTGCGGTGCGCGAGGGCATGCATTCCATCGAGCATATCAAACGATTCACGACCAATGGCATGGCGTCGGATCAGGGCAAGATGTCCAACATGCATGGTCTGGCCATAGCGTCCGAGGCCCTGGGCCGCCCGCTGCCTACGGTGGGACTGACGACGTTCCGTGCGCCCTATACGCCTGTCACTTTCGGCACGCTGGTGGGCCATTCACGCGGCAAGCTGTTCGATCCTGCCCGCAAGACGCCGATGCATGCGCTGGAAGAGGCCGCCGGTGCAGCCTTTGAAGATGTGGGCAACTGGAAGCGTGCATGGTTCTATCCGCGCGCCGGTGAAGACATGCACCAGGCCGTGAACCGCGAATGCAAGACGGTGCGTGAAACCGTGGGCGTGTTCGATGCCTCGACGCTCGGCAAGATCGAGGTTGTCGGGCCTGACGCGGCAAAATTCCTCAACCTGCTCTATACCAATGCCTGGGATACGCTGAAGCCCGGTCGCTGCCGCTATGGCATCATGACCCGCGAAGACGGCTTCGTTTACGATGACGGTGTTGTCGGGCGTCTGGCGGAAGACCGGTTCCATGTGACGACAACGACCGGTGGTGCGCCACGCGTGCTGCACCATATGGAAGACTATCTCCAGACGGAATTCCCTGACCTCAATGTATGGTTGACATCCGCCACCGAACAATGGGCGGTTATTGCCGTGCAGGGGCCTAAGGCGCGTGAGGTGATTGCGCCGCTGGTGGAGGGCATCGATCTTTCGCCCGACGCCTTCCCGCATATGGCCATTGCCGAGGGCAAGATTTGCGGCGTGCCGACGCGGTTGTTCCGTGTGTCCTTTACCGGCGAACTCGGTTTCGAAATCAACGTTCCCGCGGATTTTGGCCCTGCCGTTTGGAAAGAGATTGCTGAGCGCGCCGAGGCTGTGGGCGGTTGCCTCTATGGCACCGAGACCATGCATATTCTGCGCGCCGAAAAGGGCTACATCATCGTCGGGCAGGATACCGATGGCACTGTCACGCCTGACGATGCCGGGCTTGGTTGGGCGGTTTCCAAGAAGAAAACGGATTTCGTCGGTATTCGTGGTTTGCAACGCCCCGACCTCAAGCGTGAGGGCCGCAAGCAACTCGTCGGTCTGTTGCCGAAGAACCCCCATGATGTGCCGGAGGAGGGTGGGCAGATCGTTGTCGATCCGAACCAGCCAAAGCCGATGACCATGCTGGGCCACGTCACATCATCTTACTGGTCCGAAAACCTTGGCCGCTCCATCGCCTTCGGTCTGGTGGCTGGTGGCCGTGCGCGGATGGGTGAGACGCTCTACATTCCCTTGGCCGACAAGACGATTGCGGTTGAGGTCACGGACATGGTGTTCTTCGACAAGGAAGGAGGCCGCATCAATGGCTGATCTGGCAAAGCGCACATTGGTTCTGGAAGGCGCCCGCGCCGGTTCCGCGACAGTCTCCATCAAGATGGCAGCGCCTGCATACCGGCTGTCGCTGCGCGCAAAGGCGGATGCTGTCAGCGAGCTTTCGCAGGCACTCGACATCAGCCTTCCGCAGTCGCCCAAGACGTCCACCACCTCCGGCCTGCGCGCAGCACTCTGGCTCGGGCCAGACGAATGGCTGGTGATCGACCAAGGCGAAAGCAACCTGATGGATGCCTGCGCAAGCGTTTTAGCTCCCCACTCCGCCACCGACGTTTCCCACCGCAACGTGGCCATGACGGTTTCAGGCGAAGGTGCGGAAGCCACGCTGAACGCTGGCTGCCCGCAAGCTCTTTCGCTCAATGCCTTCCCCGTCGGCGCATGTTCGCGCACGCTGTTTGGCAAGGCAGAAGTGGTGATTTTGCGCGTGGCGGAGGATACGTTCCGGGTGGAGTGCTGGCGCTCTTTTGCGGATTATGTGTTCGGCTTGCTGGAAGAGGGCGCTCGGGATGTGGGAGCTTAGCGCGCATCTTCTTTCTGACGTTTAGTTGGTTGGGTTCGCGGGCGCGTGTAATGCGGCGCCCGCTTTTTGAGCCGCCGCTGCGAGGCGTTTGTCTCTGGTCCACAGGACTGCTCGCTTAGCAAGCAGGGTGGACGCAAGCAGATGTGCGTCGCTGTAGCCGATTCCCATGCTGAAGATTGAATGCCGGTCAATCATGACCATGACTTCGTCATGTGAAGCGACGGATATTTCCCGTTGAGCGGCCAAGAAATCTATCACATCATTGCGATCCCGAAGACTGCCGAGTGCCAGCTCACCAATAATGACAGGGTGGCAGAGAAGGCGGTCGTCTTCGATGATGTTCTGCAACTCGGCATCACCGTGACGGAAGTGATCGATCCAGATCGACGTGTCAACCAAGATCACTTTGCAGAGTCTCCTCGGAGACGGGGTGCTGCTTCTGCATCGGGCATGGAGCTGCCGAGCGCGATGAGCCGCTTTCCTGACTCAACCCTGATAAGCGTTTCCAATGCCTGCCGAACCAGCGCAGCCGTTTCGTTCGTCCCGGTCAGGGACTTCGCCCGCTGCAAAAGGGTGTCATCGAGATTTATCGTGGATCGCATGTCAGGTTCCTGCCAAGGATGCGGCGTGTGGTTGGACCCTAGAAATAGCACCAGATGGTGCGAAAATCCACTCGTCCTTAGAGGCCCATTGCGCCGTAATTTTAAGCCGCCTTCTCCTGCATCCGCATAAATCCAACCGTCGCCAGCCACAACAACACTCCGATAAACAGCAACACGCCAGCGATGGAATATTGCACCGGGTCGCGGCCCGTCCAGGGGCCGACGAGGAAGAAGCAGCTGGTGGCGCCGATGATGGGCAGGATGGTGGGGGTGCGGAAGTGTTTATGGGCGACCTTGTCCTTGCGCAGCACCAGTACCGCGACGTTGACGATGGTGAAGACGCCGAGCAGCAGCAGCGCCGTTGTACCGCCGAGTGCTGGCACGCCGCCTGCAAAGGCGATGAGGCCGATGGCGATGAGCGAGGTGAAGATGATGGCGATGTAGGGTGTCTGGCGGCCCTTGTGGACCTTGCCGAGTGCGGGCGGCAGCACGCCTTCGCGGCTCATGCCGTAGATCAGGCGGCTGGCCATCATCATGTTGATGAGCGCGGAGTTGGCGACCGCAAACATGGTGATAACGCCGAAAATGCCGATAGGGAAATTGGGTGCGCCTGCGGCAACGACTTTCAGCAGGGGCGTTTCGCCCTCTCCAAGATCTGCTGCAGGAACCAGTGTGATGGCGGAGATGGCGACGAGAACATAGATGACGCCGGTGATGGCGAGGCCGCCCAGCAGGACCTTGGGGAAGATGCGCGCTGGCTGCTTGCATTCTTCGGCCATGTTGACCGAATCCTCGAAGCCCACCATTGCGAAGAAGGCAAGCGTCGTGGCCGCGACCACGGACCAGATGACGCCATGTTCGCCCCCAGGCTCGAATGTCCAGACGCGCGATACATCGCCCTGGCCGTTGCCGATGGCCCAGAAGCCGATGCCGATGATGATGAGCAGGCCGGTGAGTTCAACGACCGTCAGCACCACATTCATCTTCACGCTTTCGCCCACGCCCCGGAAATTGATGAGCGCGATGGCTGCAATGAAGGTCATGGCCACACCTGTGACGCCGAAGGCCCCGAAATCAAACCCGGTGACTGTGGTGAAATTCGCGGCAAATGCGCGAGACGCCGTGGAGGCGGATGTGACGCCCGACGCCATGACGGTGAAGGCGACGAGGAAGGTAATGAAATGCACGCCGAAGGCTTTGTGCGTATAAAGCGCTGCACCGGCTGCTTTGGGGTATTTCGTGACCAGTTCCAGATAGGAGCAGGCGGTTAGCAGCGCGACGCCGAAGGCGATGAGGAAGGGTAGCCAGACGACGCCACCGACTTCTGCGGCGACCTGGCCGGTCAGCGCATAGATGCCCGTTCCGAGAATATCACCCACGATGAACAGCAGCAGAAGCCCCGGCCCGATCACGCGTTTGAGTTCGGTTGTCGGCTCTGCCGAACCGTCGGGTTTTGTTACTGATTCTGCCACTGAAATTCCCCCTCAATGCGTGTGGAATTCAACGCGGATTGGGAGAACATGTTCCCGTGGGTTAGAGAAAACATTGCGCGCAATGTTTGCTTGTGATGTTTGTCCGATAAGCGAAGCGCGGTTCAGCGGGAATGATATCGACGTGAGGATACTGGTCCTAATCCTCCTCCGGCCTATCCTCCGGATCGAACTGGCTAATCGTAATCCACCGTGCTGTGAGCGCCGGTTTCTTTTCGTCTTCGATTTCCACTGTCACATCATAGGTGTTCATCAGCATCGCGCCGCCGCGGAAGCGGGCTTCGGCCAGGGTGAAGTGGCCGCGGATGCGGGCGCCGCTTTTGACGGGGGCGACGAAGTGGAGTTTGTCGAAGCCGTAATTGATGCCCATGGTCTGCTCTCGGATTTTCGGCAGGGCGCTGTAGTTCATGGCAGACAGCAGGGACAGCGTCAGAAAGCCGTGGGCGATGGTGCCGCCGAAGGGGCTTTCTGCGGCGCGCTCGGGGTCTGTGTGGATGAACTGGTCGTCCAGCGTGGCCTTGGCGAAGGCGTCGATCATGGCTTGATCGACGGTAATCCAGTCGGATGTTCCGACCTCCGAGCCGACAAGGTCTTTTACCTCAGACAGAGAGATTTCCTTGGGCATGGTTCCTCGCGATGCATGTTTTTTATCACAGGGCAGTGACCGGGAAGCTTACAGCGGTGGGCCTAAAGAACAATCGTCTTTTTGCGATGCAGCAAATCAGCCTTGCCGGTAAAATACCACGGAACGAGCAGGCAGATAGGCCGGATTGCCGAAATTCGTGCCAACAGGTTGCCACTTGCCCGGCAGGGTAAAGGGGACGATGTCACGGGTGCGGTTGAAAAGGATAGCGAGGCGCACGGTCTCGTCGGTTTCTAGGTCGCGCGTTTTCAGCAGCATGGCAAGCGGCGTGCCTCCAGGGTTTTCCCAATCGGCAACCGTCATCGGTTCGCCTGTGGGTGAAAGCCACTGCACATCATCCGTGTGGGCTGAGAAGAAACCGGCCTCGCTGAAGACCTCGAAGCGTTTGCGTAAGGTCGCGAGATAGGCGGTGTGCGCGATCAGCTCCGGCGAGAGCTTTGCCCAGTTCACCCAGGTGATATCGTTGTCCTGGCAATAGGCATTGTTGTTTCCCTTCTGGCTGCGGCCGCCCTCATCACCTGCCGTCAGCATGATGGTGCCGCGGGTGACGAAGAGGGTGGAGAGCAGCGATTTTACGTCATTGAGACGGGCGTTCTTGATGGCCGGATCGTCCGTCAGGCCCTCGAAGCCATTGTTCCAGGAATGGTTTTCATCGTGGCCGTCGCGGTTGTCTTCGCCATTGGCCTCGTTGTGCTTGTGGCTGTGGGCCAAGAGGTCGAAAAGCGTGAAGCCGTCATGGGCGGCAAGGAAGTTGACGCTGCGGGTTTCCGTTCGGTTGTGGCGGGAGAAGATGGGCGAGGAGCCTGCGAGCGCATCGGCCAGCGCGCCTGTTGTGCCCGCATCGCCGCGCCAGTAGCGGCGCAGATCATCACGGGCGCGGTCGTTCCATTCGAGGAAGCTTTCGGGGAAATTGCCGAGTTGGTAGCCGCCGGGACCGATATCCCAGGGTTCGGCAATCAACACCCGGTCATGCAACAGCGGATCGGCATGGATGGCGGCCAGCGTTTCGCTTGCCGTCTCGAAGCCGGTTGCGGTGCGACCGAGGATGGGGGCGAGATCGAAGCGGAAGCCGTCGATGCCCGCATGGGCCACAAAGTGCCGTAGTGTGTCGACGACAAGCTGGCGGACTTGGGGGTGGTCACAGGCGACCGTGTTACCGGTGCCGGTATCGTTGACCAAAGTGCCGGGATCATCGGGCAGATGGCGGTAATAGGTGAGATTATCCAGACCGCGCAGCGATAGCGTCGAGCCGAAGCGGTCGCTTTCGCCGGTGTGGTTGAAGACGAGATCGAGGATGACGCCAATGCCCGCTTCGTGCAGCGCTGCGACCGTATCGCGCAACTCGTCCACACCGCCGGGGCAAAGGCGCGGGTCGAGTGCCATGAAACCGACGGGGTTGTAACCCCAGCCATTGGTGAGACCGAGCGGCGGCAGATGACGCTCATCGATCCAGGCGGTGATCGGCATCAACTCGATGGTATCGACGCCGATGGTTTTAAGGTGCGTGATGATGGCGGGGTGGGCGAGTGCTGCGACGGTGCCTCGGATTGCTTCAGGCACATCCGGGTGCAGCATGGTGAAGGGCTTGACCGCGACTTCATAGATCAGGCCGCCGGGGGTGAACAAAGGCGGTTGGCGCTTGACGGACGGGTGCTGCGAAACGATGGACTTCGGCATGATGTTTGCCGTGTCGGTGCCGAAGGTGAACAGCGCCGGGTCGTGCACGAAGGGTCGGTCGATCTGCGTGGCGTAGGGGTCGAGCAGGAGTTTCGAGGGGTCGAACCACAGGCCGTGATCGGGCGCGTAGATACCATCGGCGCGGAAGCCGTAGCGGGTGCCAATCGGGGCATCCGTGGTGATGCGGTGGATGTCGTTGTCGCCGCGTTGCATCGGCAGCAGGGCGGTTTGCATGTTGCCGGTGGCGTCGAACAGGCAGAGGTCGATCTGTGAGGCGTGGCGGGAGTAGACGGAGAATGCCGTGCCGTTTGCCGTGGGGATGGCGCCTTGGGGGGAAACGGTGGGGGACATGGGGTTTCCGTTCGTTGGGTTGCGTCCGCGTTTAAGGCTTGTGGGTGGGGCTCACCCCCCTCTGTCCTGTCGGACATCTCCCCCTCAACGGGGGAGATCGACTCGTGGCGGCTGCTCGGTAATCTCTGACGTCAAGATTGGGGCAATATTGGTGCGCCCAGCTGATCTCCCCACCTGTGGGGGAGATGCCCGGCAGGCAGAGGGGGGTAAACCCCACCCGCTGCCCTAGCGAACCATCACGTAATAACCGTCGGAGCATCACGCCCCGTATGCTTCTTGATCCCCGCAATCGCGTCCGCTGCCGAAATCAGATCGGCCAAAGCCGCCTGCGTTTCGATGGTGTGGCGCGATGCATCGGCTTCATAGCGTTCGACGTAGAGGCGCAACGTGGCGCCCGCCGTGCCTGTGCCGGACAAGCGGATGACGATGCGGGAGCCGCCTTCGAAGAGGATGCGGATGCCCTGGTTCTTGCTGACGGACTGATCGACCGGGTCGTTATAGGCAAAGTCGTCGGCGGACTTGACCTTCAGCGCGCCATAGCTGGTGCCGGGCAGGGTGGCCAGCTTTTCGCGCAGGATGGAGACCAGCGTATTAGCCGCGTCGCTGTCGACCTCTTCATAGTCGTGGCGTGAATAGTAGTTGCGGCCATATTCGGCCCAGTGCTTGGTGACGATGTCCTTGACGCTTTCCTTGCGGCTAGCCACGATATTCAGCCAGAAGAGTACGGCCCAGAGACCGTCTTTTTCGCGCACATGGTTAGAGCCGGTGCCGAAGCTTTCTTCGCCGCAGACGGTGACTTTGCCCGCGTCCAGAAGATTGCCGAAGAATTTCCAGCCGGTCGGCGTTTCATACATGCCAATACCGAGCTTTTCGGCCACGCGGTCTGCGGCAGCACTCGTGGGCATGGAGCGGGCAATGCCGGAAATGCCTGCGGCGTAACCGGGCGCCAGTGTTGCATTGGCGGCGATGACGGCAAGGCTGTCGGACGGTGTGACGAACATGCCCTTGCCGACGACCATGTTGCGGTCGCCGTCGCCATCGGAAGCAGCACCGAAATCGGGACCGTCGGCGCTCATCACGTCGTCATACATGTCCTTGGCGTGAACGAGGTTCGGGTCGGGGTGGTGGCCGCCGAAATCGGGGAGCGGAATGGAGTTGCGGACCGAACCTGCGGGCGCGCCGAGACGCTTTTCGATGATTTCGACCGCGTAGGGGCCGGTGACGGCGCTCATGCTGTCGACCACGACCTTGAAGCCACCGGCGATCAGGTTGCGGATGGCCGGGAAGTCGAACAGCTCTTCCATCAGCGTGGCATAATCGGCGACGGGGTCGATGACCTCAACCGTCATGCCGTCGACATCCGCCGTTCCGATCGTGTCGAGATCGACATTGGCAGCGTCCGAGATGCGATAGGTCTCGATCGCCTTGGTGCGGGTGAAAATGGCGTCGGTGATTTTTTCAGGGGCAGGGCCGCCGTTGCCGATGTTGTATTTGATGCCGAAATCTTCGTTGGGGCCGCCGGGATTGTGGCTGGCCGAGAGAACGATGCCGCCGAAGGCCTTGTATTTGCGGATGATGTGGGATGCCGCGGGCGTCGACAGAATGCCGCCCTGGCCGACCAGCACCTTGCCGAAACCAGCCGCTGCCGCCATCTTGATGGTCTTCTGGATGACATCGCGGTTGTAATACCGGCCGTCGCCGCCGATCACCAGCGTCTGTCCGGCAAAGCCCTCCAGGCTGTCGAAAATCGACTGAATGAAGTTTTCCGCGTAATTTTCCTGCGCGAAAACCGGTACCTTCTTGCGAAGGCCCGATGTGCCCGGCTTCTGATCCTGAAATGGTTTGGTCTGGACAGTGGTGATCGTCATTTATTGGCCTTTCGAAATAAGTTGGGCGTAAAGCTCGGCGTAAAGGCCTGCGCTTTTTTCCCAGGAAACGTCCGATTTCATGCCCTGCTTCTGCATCTGCGTCCACAATTTTGGTTCGCGATAAAAGCGCACGGTGCGGCGAATGGCGTGCCGCAGACCGTCGGCGGTGATGGAGGAGAACTGCACGCCGGTTGCCACCTTGGCAGCGATGGCTGCGTGGTTGGCGTCGATGACGGTGTCGTTCAGCCCGCCATTGCGGGCAACGACCGGGAGACAGCCGTAGCGCAGCGCGTAAAGCTGGGTCAGGCCGCAGGGCTCGAAACGCGAAGGGATGATGATGGCATCGCAGCCTGCCTGCATGAGGTGCGACAGCGGCTCGTTATAGCCAATGGCAACGCCGACGCGGCCGGGATGGCGCGAAGCTGCGGCCAGAAGCGCGCCTTCCAGCGAGATTTCGCCCGCACCGAGAACCACGAGACGACCGCCCATGGCAACGATGTCGTCCACGACCTCGCTGACGAGATCGATGCCCTTTTGCCATGTCAGGCGCGAAATGACGCAAAACAGCGGCCCGCTATCCTGATCGATGCGGAAATGGCTGGCGACAGCCATCTTGTTCAGCGTGCGTAGCTTGAGATTGGCGACGGAATAATTGTGGTTGATCAGATGGTCGCTGGCCGGGTCCCAGACTTCGGCATCGATGCCGTTGACGATGCCATGCATGACATGGGCACGGCTTCTGATAACGCCTTCCAGCCCCATGCCGAATTCCGGCGTGAGGATTTCTTCTGCGTAGGACGGGCTAACGGTGGTAATCGCCGTTGCCGTCTGCACACCACCCTTCAGGAAGCTGATGTCGTTGTAATATTCGATGCTTTCGGTGTTGAAGGCATGCGCTGGAAGACCAAGCTGGCTAAAAATGTTTGCGCCGAACTGGCCTTGAAAGGCAATGTTGTGGATGGTGAGAATGCTGGGAATTTCAGGTGTTTCGGCATAGCGCATATAGACAGGCGCCATGGCAGCCTGCCAGTCATGGGCATGCATCAGGTCCGGCTTCCAGCCCGGCAGTTTGCCAGCGGCGATTTCGGCCGCCGCCAGTGACAGTGCTGCAAAGCGCTTCCAGTTGTCGGCGAAATCCTTGCCGGTGGAATCAAGATAGGGGCCGGCGGGGCGATCGTAATAGGCGGGCGCGTCGAGGATCAGAAGATCGAGACCTTCATGATGCGCCTCCAGAATATCGGCATGCTCACCGAGCAGGTCCATCTCGGCGATCTGGACCGCGTCGGTCACGGTAGCCTTGACGGCCGGGTAGCCGGGGATGAGCGTGCGGGTGGTGACGCCGAACTTGTTGAGTGTGATGGGAAGCGCGCCAGCAACATCGGCGAGCCCCCCGGTCTTGATGAGTGGATAGACTTCGGACGCAACCGAAAGAACATTCATGAGGTCTACAAATCCAGCTTGTCGATCATCGATTGGGTTATCAGGCAGATCCCGCTTTCCGTGCGGCGGAAGCGTTTGCCATCCAGTTCCGGGTCTTCGCCAACGATCAGTCCTTCCGGAATGACGACGCCATGGTCGATCACCACATTGCTGAGTTGCGCGTGACGACCGATCTTTACACTCGGCAGCACTACGGCATTCTCAAGGCGTGAGTAGGAATTTGCCCTGACACCGGTAAACAGCAGGCTTCGGTTTAGCGACGAACCGGAGATGATGCAGTCACCCGCAACGACAGATGAGGTGGCAGAGCCGCGGCGCTTGTCATCGTCATGCACGAATTTGGCAGGCGGCAGAATTTCCGCATAGGTCCAGATCGGCCAGGACTTGTCGTAGATATCGAGATCGGGAACGATGTCGGTGAGGTCGATATTGGCCTGCCAATATGCATCGATGGTACCGACATCGCGCCAGTAGGGGCCGTTTTCGAAATCGGAGCGGACGCAGGATGCCGCAAAGCGATGCGCAACCGCTTTGCCGTGGCGCACGATGTGGGGAATGATATCCTTGCCGAAATCGCGGCTGGAATTGGGATCGGCAGCATCGCGGCGCAGGCAGTCCATCAGGAATTTTGTATGGAAGACGTAGATGCCCATGGAGGCGAGCGCCATGTCTTCATTGCCGGGAATGCCTGGCGGATCGGCGGGCTTTTCGATGAAATCGATGATTTCATCTTTTTCGTTGACGTGCATGACGCCGAAGCCAACGGCTTCCATGCGCGGCACCTCAAGGCAGCCGATGGTGACATCCGCGCCCGAATCCACATGCTGCTGCAGCATGTATTCGTAGTCCATCTTGTAGATATGGTCGCCCGCCAGAATGACCATATATTCCGGGCCGTAAGGCTCGATGATATCGATGTTCTGATAGACCGCGTCGGCGGTGCCTTCATACCATTGCGTTTCAGACACGCGCTGGGAGGCGGGCAGAATGTCGAAGCTTTCGTTACGTTCCGGGCGGAAGAAGTCCCAACCGCGCTGGAGGTGGCGGATGAGCGAGTGTGCCTTGTATTGCGTGGCAACGCCGATGCGGCGAATGCCGGAGTTGAGCGCATTCGACAGCGCAAAATCGATAATGCGGGCCTTGCCGCCGAAATAGACGGCGGGCTTTGCGCGTCGGTCCGTCAGTTCCTTCAAACGGCTGCCACGGCCGCCCGCAAGAACGTAGGCCATCGCATCACGCGCCAGCGGCTGAACTCTTTTCTCACTCATAGCAATCCTCCCGAAAAATTCCCGTATGTTCCCATAATATCAAAGCGCCGATTGTGTGTTCGGTGTCCTTTTAGTTTTCCAACTCCAGCATGATGACGGCAAGCGGTGGCAATGTCAGTGTCGCGCCGATGCTGCCGCCTGCATCCACAGCCTGCACGCGTCCTCCATTGCCCTTGCCGGTGCCGCCATAAATCTCGGCATCGGTGTTGAGCACTTCGCGCCAGCGCCCGGCTGTCGGCAGCGGCACGTAAAAATTTTCCCGGTAGACAGGCGTCAGGTTGGAGATGACGGCCACCGGCTTTTCACCCGGTGCCAAGCGCAGCCATGCCAGAACCGAATTTTCGTGGTCATCGGCAATCAGCCACTGGAAACCTTCCGGTTCGCAATCGCGTGCATGCAGCGCGCCCTTGGAGCGGTACATGAAATTCAGATCGCGCACGAGCCGGCGCATGCCTTCATGCATATGATATTGCAGCAGGTTCCAGTCCAGCGACGACTTCTCGCTCCACTCGCTCCACTGCGCAAATTCCTGCCCCATGAACAGCAGCTTCTTGCCGGGATAACCCCACATGAAGGCGTAGTAAGCGCGCAGATTGGCAAATTTCTGCCAGTCGTCACCGGGCATCTTGGCGATCATCGAGCCTTTGCCGTGTACCACTTCGTCATGGGAAATCGGCAGGACGAAGTTTTCTGAGAAGGCATAGAGCAGGCCGAAGCTGAGTTCCTGATGGTGGAACTTGCGGTGCACCGGCTCGCGCTGGAAATAGCTCAGCGTGTCGTGCATGAAGCCCATATTCCACTTGAAGCCGAAGCCGAGACCGCCTTCATGCACGGGCTGGGAGACCTTGGGCCATGAGGTGGATTCCTCGGCAATGGTCATGACGCCGGGGTGGTTGCCATAGATCAGCGTGTTCATCTGCTGAAGGAACCGCACGGATTCCAGGTTCTCGCGCCCGCCATATTCGTTGGGCACCCACTCGCCTTCCTTGCGGGAATAATCGAGGTAGAGCATGGACGCCACGGCATCGACGCGCAGGCCATCGAGATGGAATTTCTCGGCCCAATAGAGCGCGTTATTGATGAGGTACGACATGACCTCGACGCGGCCGAAATTGTAGATTGCCGTGTTCCAGTCCGGGTGGAAACCCTGGCGTGGATCGGCATGTTCATACAAAGCCGTTCCGTCGAACCATTTCAGGCCGTGCTCATCGACGGGGAAGTGGGCAGGAACCCAATCCAGCAACACGCCGATGCCAACCTTGTGCGCGCCGTTGACGAAACGGGCAAAGCCTTCCGGCTCGCCGAAACGCGCAGTGGGGGCGTAGAGGCCGGTGGTCTGATAGCCCCAGGACGGATCATAGGGGTGCTCGGTTACAGGCATGAACTCGATATGGGTAAAGCCCATATCGGCGCAGTAGGGAATGAGCCGTGCGGCCAGTTCATCCCATGTCAGGAAATCGCCATTGTCGCCATATTGCCAGGAGGAGGCGTGGACCTCGTAAATGGTGATCGGCTGGCGGCGCTGGTCGATACTGGCCCAATGCTTACGGTGCGCCTCGTCATCCCAGTCCTGAACGAGTTCCGGCGTGGTGACGGAGGCATTCTTGGGGCGCAATTCGGCGCGGCGGGCGTATGGGTCGGCTTTCAGTGGCAGCAACTCGCCATGTGGACCGATGATTTCGAACTTGTAGCTGCATCCGGCATAAACATCCGGCGCGAAGATTTCCCAGATGCCGGTGTCCTTGCGGAAACGCATGACGTGGCGGCGGCCATCCCAATTGTTGAAATCGCCGACGACAGACACGCGCCGGGCGTTGGGTGCCCAGACGGCAAAATGAAAGCCTTCGACGCCTTCAAGCTTCAGCGGATGCGCGCCCATCTTGTCGAACAGGCGCAGGTGCGAGCCTTCCCGCACGAGATAATCGTCCATGGGGCCGAGAACCGGGCCGAAGCTGTAAGGGTCGGTGACGGCCCATTCCGCATCGTCGCGCAGCGCGCGGTAGCGGATCGGCTGACGTTTGGAAAGCGTGATGGGGCCTTCGAAGAAGCCGTCGGCATCGGTACGGGTCAACTCACCCGCAACATTGCCGTCCAGTGTCATCACCGTCACCTCTTCCGCACCGGGAATGAAGCAGCGGGCCACAAAGCCGTCCGGCGTCTGGTGGACGCCCAGGACGGCAAAGGGGTTGGAATGCAAACCGCTCTTGATTGCCTCGATCTCAGCCTTAGCGATGGTGCCAGTCTTTTTCTCTTCGGCAGAATTGAGCGGTTTTTTCATCAGGCTCTCCAGATTTCGGACGCATATTGCCGGATCGTCCTATCAGACGAGAACCAGCCCATGCGTGCCGTATTGCGCACAGTTTTTTCGTACCAGCTTGCCGGTTCGCTCCAGATGGCATCGACGTCACGCTGTGCTAGTGCGTAGGCGTCGAAATCTGCGGCGACCATAAACCAGTCGTTGTTGTAGATGCCGTCCATCAGGCCTGCAAAGCGCGAGGGGTCATCGGGCGAAAACACGCCTGACGCAATGGAAGACAGGGCCTGAGACAGTTCGGCCGAATTTTCGATGATCGCGCGCGGATTGTGTCCATCGGCGCGTGCCTGCGACACTTCTTCTGCGGTCTTGCCGAAAATCATGATGTTTTCTGCACCGACATGCTCGAGCATTTCGACATTTGCGCCGTCCAGCGTGCCGATGGTGAGCGCGCCGTTCAGACCGAATTTCATGTTGCCAGTGCCGGATGCTTCCATGCCGGCCGTGGAAATCTGTTCGGACAGATCAGCCGCCGGAACCATAATTTCCGCAAGAGACACGTTATAATTTGGAATGAAAACCACTTTCAGAAGACCGCGTACTGCCGGATCGTTATTGATGACACGCGCGATATCATTTGCGAGCTTTATGATCAGCTTGGCGTTGTGATAACTCGGCGCTGCTTTGCCAGCAAAGAACTTAACGCGTGGCACCCAATCCAGTTCCGGGCGCGAGCGAATTTGATCATAAAGAGCAACGGCTTCCACCAGATTCAGAAGCTGGCGTTTGTATTCGTGGATGCGTTTGATCTGGATGTCGAACATGGCGGATGGATCGACGCGAATGCCCATGCGCTGCGCGACCAGATTGGCAAGGCGGGCCTTGTTCTGGCGCTTGATTTCGGCAAATTTCTCGCGGAAACCGGCATCGTCTGCAAAGCGATCCAGCGCCACCAGCTTTTCCGCGTCATCCAGAAAATCATCGCCGATGGATTCGCGAATGAGGCCTGTGAGGCCGGGGTTGCACTGCATCAGCCAGCGGCGCGGCGTGATGCCGTTGGTCTTGTTGTTGATGCGGTCGGGGTAGAGCATGTGAAGGTCGGAAAACACCGTTTCCTTCATCAGCTCCGTGTGAAGCGCCGACACGCCGTTGATGGAATGCGAACCGATGAAGGCGAGGTTGCCCATGCGCACGCGGCGTTCACCGCCTTCCTCGATCAGCGAGATGGAGCGGATCTGCTGGTCGACCAGCTTTTTTTCCTTGCGGGCAAAGACGAGCGTCTGCGCATTGATCGCGTAGATGATCTGCATGTGGCGCGGCAATAGCCGCTCCAGCAACGGCACAGGCCAGCTTTCCAGCGCTTCGGGCAGAAGCGTGTGGTTGGTGTAGGAGAAGGTGCCGCGCGTCAGCGTCCAGGCTTCGTCGAATTCCAGGCCGTGCATATCGCACAGAAGACGCATCATTTCAGCGATGGAAATGGCCGGATGCGTATCGTTGAGCTGGATGGAGACCTTGTCCGGCAGGTTCGAAAAATCAGGATATTGCTGCAAATGGCGTCGCAAAATGTCCTGAAGCGAGGCCGATGAGAAGAAATACTCCTGGCGCAGGCGCAATTCCTGTCCGGCCGGGTTGGCATCCGCGGGGTAAAGCACGCGCGTCAGCGCTTCGGCCTTGTTGCTTTCTCTGAGAGCACCGATGTGGTCGCCCGCATTGAAGGCATCGAGCAGGATCGGGTCGATCGGTTGGGCCGACCACAGACGCAGCGTGTTGACGCGGGTGCCGCGCCAGCCGACCACGGGTGTGTCGAAGGCCGTGGCAATCATGCGCTCGGACGGTTTCCAGACGAAACGCTCGGGGTCTTCATATCCACCGACGGTCTCGACGCCACCGCCAAAACCGATTTCATAGGAGCTTTCGCGGCGCTCGAACTCCCAGGGGTTGCCGTGGGCAAGCCATGTCTCGGGCAGTTCCACCTGCCAGCCATCGGCCATCTGCTGGCGGAAGAGGCCGTGGACGTAACGAATGCCATAGCCGTAAGCGGGAATATCGACGGTTGCCATGGATTCCATGAAGCAGGCGGCGAGGCGGCCAAGACCGCCATTGCCCAGCGCCGCATCCGGCTCCAGCCCGGCGATTACATCGAACTCGACACCCAGCGATGTCAGCGCTTCCTTGATTTCGCCCATCAGGCCGAGATTGGAAATGGCATCGCGCATCAACCGGCCGATCAGAAACTCCAGCGACAGATAATAAACCCGCTTGGAATCGTGCTGATACGCCTTGCGGGTCGATTCCATCCACTTGTCGATGACACGGTCGCGGATGACCAGAATGGTGGCGGTCAGCCAGTCATGCGGCTTTGCAACCTTTACGTCCTTACCGATGCGATAGGTCAGTCGTTCGATGATTTCGGAGGCGAGAACATCTGGCTCCGAGCTGCGCGGCGCAGGGCGAGGAAGATCGTTGGTTTCGAGTTTATTGATCATTGGTCGGTCAGCACCTTGGTGGGAGGAGAGTGTCTGATTCTGTCGATCGGCGTGGTTGTCATGTTGGCAATTTATGCACCGATACGAGGTTGTGGCAACAGCCGTTTTATCGGAAACGTGAATGACTTAGAGTGTTACAACATGCTTATGGTCGCTATGTGAAAGCAATAAAAAACCACGGAAACCCCTGTGGTTTCCGTGGTCTATCAAATGGCGGTTAAGGATTTCAGTTCGTCAGACGGCTGACATTGCCGGATGCTTTTCTGGCGATGTCACCGAAGGCCTCGACGATTTCTTCCATATTCTCCGGCGCGTAATAGTTGTCCGCGCTAGTGGCGCAGGCCTGGAGAAGCGATTTGCCCTTGGCGGGTGCCATGAAGGCGACGGTGAAGATTTTGATATCGTCGGCTTTGGCTTTGACGCAGGTGTTGCGAACGGCAGCATCGACTGAGGAATTCCAGTTTGCGCTGTCACCGGTCATTTCGCCGTCTGTCATCAGAACGATGAACCGTTGGAACGATTTGTTTTCGCCATCTTTTTGCGCTTTTGCCTCAGCCGGATTTGAGGATTTGAGAGCATCATAGGCAGCTGTCAATGCCGCATTCGCATCCGTCCCACCCGTGGCCGACAGGGCCTGAATATAGGTGTTCGATTTTTTCGTACCCCAGTTCAGTGCCTGTGGCAGTGAACTCTTGTCATTGTATGCGATTGCTCCAGTCCGCACGAGACTGGATTCGGGCGAGCCGCTCGATTTGTATGTCGGGTCTGATTTGTTGAGCGTATCCACCAGATAGCTGACAGCGGTTTTCAGAGACGTCATTTTGTTGACGTAGCACGGTCTGGTGCTGTCCATCGGATTGGGCCAGCTATTCTCATCATAGTTGGCACACGAATACTTGCTTCTATCGACCGTGTTGGTCTTGAACGACATTGACCCGGAGCGGTCCAGTACCAGATACATGGACAAGGGCGCGCCATTGTTGAAGCTGCTTTCCGCGGTGCTGGTGGCGCTGATCGTTATCGAGGTTGCCCCGACAAGACCGAGCAGCGGATTGAGCGGCATCTGGTAGCGGACTGTCGTGGAAATTTTAAAATTGGTGCCTTTGGTGGTGTTGCTTCTGACAGGCACGACGTCGGTATTGTCCCCAAAGGTTTTCTGGGCGGCTGGCGTCATATCCTGTGCGAATTCCTGGCCGCTCAGAAACTGTTTGACGACTGTCTTCAGCTCTTCATCGCTCTTGTCGCCTGCGGATTCGCGGAACATGGTGGCTGCGGCCAAAGTCGCGCCATCGGCAGCGTTCTGCAAATCGGATTTGACCTGAAGTGCCTTGTTGAACTCGATCCCAGCACCGGCAAAGCCCATCAAGAGCGGCAGCGTGATGGCCGTTATCATGGCAAAATTGCCCTGTCTGTCGCGCAACAGCGCCCGCATCCGTGTCTTCATTCCGGCCCCGTTGAACATCATGTTCACCTGTTGGATTGTTGTATGGAATCAGCACTACTGCGTGGCGATGTAGATTTTCCTAACGTAACCTGCGCAAATTGAGCGAGTGCTCAAAACGGGACGGAATTTCGTCGTGAAACGAGGCGCTGCGTCATCCCGACACGCCGGTGGTCGCGTTGTGGGACAGTCAGGCTTTGACCGGAATGACATCCACGGCCTGCGTGGTCTGCTGGTTGCCGTAGCTTTTCAGCACGCCGATCACAGGGGCGATGTCGGCGTAATCTCGACCGTAACCGACGACGATGTGGTCGCTGCCCGCGACGATGTCGTTGGTGGGGTCGAGTTCGATGTAACCCGTCGCCTCGCCGCACCAGACGCGCACCCAGGCATGCATGGCATCCGCCCCTTCCAGCCGTTCCTTGCCGGCTGGCGGAATGGTGCGCAGGAAGCCGCTGACATAGCCTGCGGGAATACCGAGGCTGCGCAGCGCACAAATCATGATGTGGGAGAAATCCTGGCAGACGCCGCGTTTCAGTTTGAAGGCTTGCGCCGGTGTCGTATCCACCGTGGTCGCCTCGCCATCATATTTGAAGTCCTTGTAAATGCGTTTGCACAGCGCCATCGCGATTTCGCGGATTGTCATGCCGGGCGTGATGGTCTCGCGGGCATAGGCTGCAATCGCGGCGTTTTCCCCGATGCGCGGGCTGATGCCCGCGAAATGGTGCGGCGATTGCGGATCGAGCGACCAGACATTGGCCAGTTCCCGCGGCAGCTTGACGAGTTCCGGTGAGAAATCTGCGGTCAGCGATGTGCTTTCCACCGAGACGCGGGCCTGCATGCGGATATCCAGCTTGTCATGCGAGGCGCGCAGATAGACGGATGTCGCGGTCTGCTGGAAAAAGTCGTCGAAGACGGTGCGCTCTTCCGGCGAGGGTGAAACACTGAGTGTGCCCGCAATGAGCCTTTGCCTGCCGGGGATGGACAGCGGCATGATACGAATGATGTGGCGCGCACCGGACGCCAGCGTGTCGTAGATATAGCCCATGTGCAGCGTCAGATCGTAGAGCATGGGCTATCCGAGATATGTCTGTGCAAGAACGTCCGAGAGATGTTCCAGATCCTGTTCCAGCTGCCGGAAGACGGCAGGCGACAGGTTTTCCGGCGTCATCACCGCAAGGCCGGAATGGACGCGCATGGCCTCGCGGTAGAAGGATGACATCTGACCATTGACGAAGGCATTGGGCAGTTGCTCCACCTCGGTGCGGATTTCGTTGAGCTGGAAGAGAATGGACCGCGGGTTGAGCGGATCGAGGCCCAGAAGGTCCATTACGGTTAGACCTGCCGTGTTCACATTGTAACGGCGGCGGTGGGTCATGACGCTGTCGCCGATTTCCAGCAGCATGTCGTAGGACCCGTCAGGTGCATCCGGGCCGCTCATATGGCCGAGAAGGCGGGTCAAATGCAGCCCGCGTTCCAGATAACGACCGATGGAGAGGAACCGCCAGCCGGTGAAACGATACATGTTTTCATGCACCAGACCGGCAAAGCCCGCCAGTTTGCGCAAGAGCACCGTCATGGCATGGGTCGCGTCATCACCGGCGGCAACCTTGCTCTGGAAGCGGCGTGCGGTTTTTGACAGATCGTTCAGCGCCAGCCAGCCATCGGGCGAGAAACGGTCTCTGATATTGCTGGCGGAATAGATCGCGCTGTTGATATTGGCGATGAGGCTTGCGGGAACGGCTTCCTCGACGTCGATATCGACAGTTTCGAGGTAGGCGGTGACGTGGGCCAGAAGCGGCTGTTTCGGATCGGCGGATTCAGCATAGCGAGCGTGCCATGCGCGCAGAATGCGCAGCGCCCCTTCGGCGCGCTCGATATAGCGGCCCAGCCAGAACAGATTGTCGGCGGCACGGCTCGGCAGGCTGCCGGGCATATTGCGGATGAAGTTTTCTTCCGCTGGTAAAAGCGTGGTGCGCTCCACCGGCTTGTCGGAGACGATCCAGACATCGGCGGCGCTGCCGCCAGCCTGCATGGCAATCGCGGCCGTATCGTTGCTGCGGCCAATGCGGGCAAAGCCGCCGGGCATGACCTGCCATCCATCCTGCGTGCGGGCCGCGAACACGCGAAGGCTCATGGGGCGCGGCACCAGCTTGCCATCGATATAGGCTGGAGTCGTGGAGAGTGTGACGACTTCCTGACCCACCAGCTTGTTGCCGTCGCTTTCCAGCCAGTCGCCGATGGAATCCTTGGCCGTTTCGCGCAGTGTGGAGCCGAGAACGGATTGGCCGTTATCATCGAAGAAGGGCAGGCGCGAATAGGCGGGGCCGATGACCATGCGCTCGATGTTGTGTGCCACATGTTCGCGCTCGGACGGCTGGCCGCACCACCATGTTGCGATGGACGGCATGGCCAGGTCTTCGCCCAGCAGATGGCGGCAGATGGCGGGCATGAAGGCGAGCAGCGCACGGGTTTCCAGAATGCCGGTGCCCAGCGCATTGACGAAGCTGAGCGAGCCGGAGCGCAGCGCCTGCACCATGCCCGGCGTGCCGATATGGGAGTTCTGGTCCAGCTCCAGCGGGTCGGTATAGGATGCATCTAAACGCCGCCACAACACGCCTACAGGCTTCAGGCCCGCCACGGTGCGCACCATGACGCGGTTGTTGACGACGGTGAGGTCTTCGCCTTCCAGCAGCATGAAGCCGAGATAGCGGGCGATATAGGCATGTTCGAAATAGGTTTCGCTGGCGGGGCCGGGTGTCAGAACCGCGATCCGCTCATCGGGATGCTGACGGTGCGACTGCAACGTATCGCGAAACGCGCCGAAGAATGAGGCGAGACGATGGACATGGGATTCGGCATAGATATCGGAAAAGGCACGGGTGGTGGCCACGCGGTTTTCCAGCGCAAACCCCGCACCCGACGGGGCCTGGGTGCGGTCCGCCAGCACCCACCAGTTGCCATCGGGCCCGCGCCCGATTTCAAACGAACAGAAGTGCAGATAGTGGCCATTGGCCGGTTTCACGCCCGCCAGAGCGCGCAGATATTCCGGGTTGGAGGCGACCAGCGACGGCGGCACGTAGCCCTGCTGTACCAGTCGGTTTTCGCCATAAAAATCCGCCACAATGCTTTCCAGCAGATTGGCGCGCTGGACGAGACCGCGCGAGACGGCTTCCCATTCCTTCTCGTCGATGAGAACGGGAATGTGTGAGATTGGCCAGTTGCGTTCGCTGTTTCCTTGCGCGCTGTAATCGCGATAAAACACGCCGGCATCGCGCAAATAACGGTCGGTGCGGGCAAAACGCTCATGCAGTTCCCGTTCGCCCATGCGCTCCAGCGCATTGACGAAAGGTTGCCAGACCGGGCGGATGCGGCCGTTGATATCCAGCATCTCATCGGCAATACCGGGTAGGGCACGGTAGCCCAGCATGGATGCCATGCCGGGTTTCGCGTCTATCCGTTTCCGTGCCGGTGCCTTTGCCAACGAAGTCACACTCCCTGCGGGCGTCTTAGATCGAGCGTCAGCGGGAATTCCGGTGACGCTGCTTCCGGCCACAGCGGATAGTGACCGGCGGTATGCCCCCAGGGCTCGAAGCGTGCAAGGCGTCTTGCTTCTGCTTCGTTTCCGTTGATGGGGAACGTCTCATAGGTTCGCCCGCCCGGATGCGCAACATGATAGATGCAGCCGCCGATCGATCGGTTCGACCATGTATCATAAATGTCGAAGGTCAACGGAGTGTTGACCGGCAAGGCCGGGTGCAGACCCTGTGACGGCTGCCACGCCTTGAAGCGCACACCGGCAACGGAAACACCTGAATCATCCGTCTGCTTCATCGGCACGGCGCGGCCATTGCAGGCCACGGTGTAGCGGGACGGGTTGGAGGTTTCCAGCCGCACCTGTAAACGCTCAACCGAACTGTCCACATAACGCACGGTGCCGCCGATGGCACCCTGTTCGCCCATGACATGCCATGGCTCCAGCGCTTGGCGTAGCTCCAGTTTGGAGCCCTCATATTCGACCTCGCCGAAGAAGGGGAAGCGGAACTCCAGCTGGGCTACGAACCATTCCGGTTTCACGTCGAAGCCGTTGTCTTTCAGGTCTGCAAGAACATCGAGGAAATCGGCCCAGATGTAATGCGGCAGCATGAAACGGTCTGCGAGCGCCGTGCCCCAGCGCACGAATTTGCCACCAGACGGGTTTTTCCAGAAGCGGGCGATGATGGCGCGGACCAGCAATTGCTGGGCAAGCGACATGCGGGCATTCGGCGGCATTTCGAAACCGCGGAACTCCACCAGACCAAGACGACCGGTCGGGCCATCCGGCGAAAACAGTTTGTCGATGCAAATCTCGGAGCGGTGGGTGTTGCCGGTAACATCGGTCAGCAGATTGCGGAACAGGCGGTCCACCAGCCACGGCAGCGGTGCTGCGCCTTCGCCCGGCATCGGCACCTGCGCCATGGCGATTTCCAGCTCGTACATGCTGTCATGGCGGGCTTCATCGATGCGCGGTGCCTGGCTGGTCGGGCCGATGAACAGGCCAGAGAACAGATAGGACAGCGATGGATGGCGCTGCCAGTGCAGCACGAGGCTTTTCAACAGATCGGGACGGCGCAGGAACGGGCTGTTGTTGGGGTTGGCACCGCCCACCACCACATGGTTGCCGCCGCCGGTGCCTGTGTGGCGACCGTCGATCATGAATTTATCCGCACCCAGCCGGGTCTGGCGGGCGTCCTCATAGACCGCGGTGGTGATATCGACGCAATCCTTCCAGCTTTCAGCCGGGTGGATATTGACCTCGATGACACCGGGATCGGGCGCGACGCGGATGACGTTCATCCGCTCATCATGCGGCGGGGTGTAGCCTTCGATATGCACGGGCAGGCCGAGATCGGTCGCTGCGGCTTCTGCGGCGGCGACGAGATCGAGATAATCCTCGATGCGTTCCACCGGCGGCATGAAGACGCAGAGCCGCCCGTCGCGGGCTTCGACGGACATGGCAGTGCGGACTTCGCCATTGATATCGCTGATCGATTGCTCGATGCGCTCCTGCGTTGTCCCTTCCGAAGCCTGAAACGAGGCTTCGGGCAAAGCACGGGCGGACGGGGCCTGGGTATCCGGTAGCGGTCCACGGGGAACCGAGGGGTCAGCCGGGTGGATATAGGGGAATTTGGATTCCGGAACGTGGGGCAGGGTGCCAAGCGGAATGCGGTACCCGACCGGGCTGTCGCCCGGCACCAAAAAGATGCGACCGCGCCGGGTCTTCCACTTTTCGCTCATCCAGCGTTTCTCGGAGGTCGCCTTGGCGTTCCACGCCTGCACCGGCAAAATGTAACCGGTCGGTGTCGTAAGGCCACGCTCGAACACGCGGGCGATGCGGTTGCGCTCTTCCGGGTCTTTCAGCTTGGAATTGGACGGATCGACATTGTCGGGAAGGTTGCCTTCCTTGATCAGCCATTCCGCCGGGTCTTCGTAAGCTGGCAGTACCAGTTCCGGCGCGATACCGATATTGGTGGCGATGTTGGTCAGCAGCTTTTCTGCGTCTTCCGATGTGACGCCGGTATCGGCCCCTTCGCGAGCGACCAGATCGGGATTGTGCCAGACCGGCTTGCCGTCCTTGCGCCAATAGAGCGAAAACGTCCATCGCGGCAGGCTCTCGCCCGGATACCACTTGCCCTGACCGTAATGCAGGAAACCATTGGGGGCGAAGCGTTCGCGCAGTTTGCGGATCAGCACATCGGCCTTTTCCCGCTTTGTCGGGCCGACGGCATCGGTGTTCCATTCGCCGGATTCGAAATCATCGATGGAGACGAAAGTCGGTTCGCCACCCATGGTCAGCCGCACGTCCTGCTCGGCCAGCACCTTGTCTACCTGTTCGCCCAAGGCGTTCAGGCGGTCCCAGCTTTCGTCCGAAAACGGCTTGGTGATGCGCGGATGTTCGGCCACACGGGTGACCTTCATATCGAAGGCGAATTCGGTGTTGGCCTGGCCATAATAGCCGCCGGAAATGGGCGCAGCATTGCTGAAATGCGGGGTTGCAGCCAGGGGCACATGGCTTTCGCCGGTCAGGAGGCCAGATGTCGGATCGAGGCCCACCCAGCCTGCACCGGGAAGATATACTTCCGCCCAGGCGTGCAGATCGGTGAAGTCCACCTCGGTTCCCGAGGGGCCGTCCAGCGCCTTCAAATCCGGCGTCAGCTGAATGAGATAGCCGGAGACGAAACGCGCGGCAAAGCCGAGATGGCGCAGGATCTGCACCAGCAGCCAGCTTGTGTCGCGGCACGAGCCCTTGGCAGAGGAAAGCGTTTCTTCCGGCGTCTGCACACCGGTTTCCATGCGGATGACATAGCCGATTTCGCTTTGCAGCCGGGCATTGAGACCGACGACCATATCCACAGTCGGCTGGCCCGCCGTCCAGTCGAGGGTTTTCAGGTAGTTTTCCAGAAGTGGGCCGGTCGGTTCCGGCGTCTGGTAGATCGACAGGTCGGCCTTCAACGTTTCGGGATATTCGAAAGGCCAGTAGGTGGCGCTTTCTTCCACGAAAAAGTCGAAGGGATTGTAGACCGTCATATCGGCGACAAGATCGACCTCGATCCTGAACTCCGTGACCGGATCAGGAAAAACGTAACGGGCCAGAAAATTGCCGTAAGGATCCTGTTGAAGGTTGACGAAGTGATTGGCGGGCGTGACCTTCAACGAATGGCTGATGACATGGGTACGAGAATGCGGCGCAGGCTTCAATCTGATGATCTGAGGTCCGAGGCGAATTGGACTGTCATATTTATAATGCGTCAGATGATAGATGCTTGCTTTGATTGACATACTTGCCCTTGCCCGGTTGTTCCGGTTTGCGCGCGGATGGTGCCGCCCCTCTTTAATTCACGCGACTTTGTGCAATGCACGCAAAGAAAGCAAGGAACATTTCAAGCGGCTCGCGCATTGCTGCGCAACGTGCTTCGCTGGGTTTCGTGTCGGAAGTGGACAAGCTTTCGCGTCATGCTATTGCTGTCACGACACGCATGTAGGGTTGATGCCTGCAGGAGCCTTAGAATTCAAAATATCATGGAAATGGCAAGGTACTGATGGCGCAAGGTAATCTGTCCGCGGAAACGGCCGGCCATCCGTCCTTCGATCTGACCTTCAAGGCGCAGTTGGCCATGATGGGCAGCGCCTTCTGGACCTCCAAGGTCCGTGGCAAGCTCATTCTTCTGATGTGTGCGCTTTTGACCATCATTCTCGTCACGGCTTACGGTCAGGTCAAACTGAACGAGTGGAACGCGCCGTTCTACAACGCGCTGGAACGGCGTGATCTCAACGCATTCCTGCACCAGCTCGAAGTCTTTGCGATGATTGCGGGAACGCTTCTGCTGCTCAACGTTTTCCAGACATGGCTGAACCAGATGACGGCGCTGAACATGCGCGAGGGGCTGGCCAAGGATATGGTCGATCAGTGGTTCAGGCCCGGCCGCGCTGCCCGTCTTGCGGGTTTCGGTGCCATTGCCATCAATCCCGATCAGCGCCTGCACGACGATGTTCGCAACCTGGCCGAAAGCAGCACGGCGCTGGCCATCGGTCTCGTCAACGCCACCATTCTGCTGGTCAGCTTCATCGGTGTTCTCTGGGGCCTGTCAGCAGGTTTCGCCATCGAAATCAGCGGCAAGATGGTGGAAATACCGGGCTATATGGTCTGGGCGGCGCTCATCTATGCGGGCTCGGCTTCGCTGCTCAGCAACATCGTCGGCTACCGGCTGGTGCCGCTGAACGCCGAGCGCTACTCCAAGGAAGCGGAACTGCGGTTTTCTCTCATGCGGGCCAGTGAGAACGTGACAGCCATCACGCTGGCGCGGGGCGAGAAGAACGAACGTCACCGCATCGGTGAAGACATCAACGCCGTGCTGGGCGTCATCAAGGGGCTGGCCATGGCGCTGACCCATCTGACATGGGTTTCGTCCGGTTACGGATGGCTGGCCATTGTTGCACCTATTCTGATCGCCGCTCCCGTGTACTTTTCCGGAAACTTGAGCTTTGGTGGCTTGATGATGGCGGTGGGTGCCTTCAACCAGGTCAACGTCGCCTTGCGTTGGTACATCGATAATTTCGGCCCTATCGCAGCCTGGAAGGCGACGTTGCAGCGTGTCTCGGTGTTTCGCAATGCGCTGATCCAGATGGACAGCATCGAGCGCCATGGCAACACTATCGAGATCGAACAAACCACCTCGGGAACGATCGTCTGGGCGTCGGTGGAAATCAGCCCGGATGCGGGCGGGCAGGATCTGTCGCGGATTTTTCGGCTGCGGGAAGCGCCGGTCGAGATCAAAGCCGGCGACCGCCTGATGGTGAACGGCGATCAGGGCGTGAACCGGCGACTGTTTTTTGCAGCCGTTGCAGGCCTGTGGCCCTGGGGTCGCGGCAAGATGACGATGCCACCGCGCGAGGAAATGCTGTTCATCGCCCAGCATGGCTATTTACCCGCAGCGCCGTTGCGTGAAATCCTGTGCTATCCGCGCAGCCCGCAGAAATTTCAGGAGCAGGATTTTCTGGATGCTCTGGAAAAGTGCGGCCTTGGCCACATCATTCCCCGCATCGATGACAATGTTCGCTGGGACAAGAAATTCGATTCCGACGAGCAGGCCTGCGTGCGCGTGGCCAATGCGCTGGTGCTCAAGCCCCGCTGGCTGTTCATCGACGATCTTCTCGAAGGTCTTGAGACGGACACCGTCGACAGGCTGGCGGGCGTTCTGGCCGGTATGAAGGACACGACCATCGTCTATATCGGCCGTTCGGAAACCATCTTGCAGGTGCTATCACCGCGCGTGGTGCATCTGGATTTGGTGAAGACGTAACGCCTACATTTTGGCAAGCGACGGACCGATGGAAATGGCTGTCGTATCGATGACATGCGGCGATGGCTGTACCACCCGCATGAGGCGGATCGGTGCGATGGTCATGAACAGGACGAGCGCCACAACGGCCATGACAACCATCCGGTCATCGCGTTTTTGCTTAACGGTATTGCCACTCCAGTCATATGCCATAGCGACCTCGCGTATATTAGCGTAAAAGAATTCAACGCAAGAGTGCCGGAGTATGGTTAACAGACAGTTACTGCCTGATCGAATTCCTTGCTAAGGCAGGACATGATCGGATGCCACGCAAAACATCGCGCTGCGAAATGGACAACTGCTGCGCGCAGGCGCGTCGCAGACCATTCGACATCAGTTGTTGATCGGTGCGTTCTCAGAGGCCGGAGAGAATGGCCAGCGCCTGTTCATGAACCGCTTTGCTGCCAGCGGCAATGATGCGGCCTGCGGCTTCCGGTCTGCCGCCATCCCAGTTGGTGATGATGCCACCGGCCTGCTCGATGATGGGAATGAGCGCGCCGACATCATAGGGCTTCAGGCCGGATTCGATGACCAGATCGGCATGCCCACCGGCCAACAGGGCGTAGGCGTAGCAATCCACACCGTAGCGGAACAGGCGAACCTTTTCTTCCACCGCACCATAACGCGCGGCTTCGTCAGGGGTGAAAATATGCGGGGAGGTGGTGAAGAGGATTGCGTCCGATAGCATTTCGCAGGTGCGGGTCTTGACCTGCCTGTCGCCGCCCGGACCGAAGTACCAGGCCTTCTGGCCATCGGCGAAATAACGCTCGCCGGTAAAAGGCTGGTCCATGATGCCCATGACGGCGCGACCGGAGGATTGAAAGCCGATCAGCGTTCCCCAGACGGGCAGGCCGGAAATAAAAGCGCGGGTGCCATCGATGGGGTCGATGACCCAGACATGCTCGCGGTCGGTTCCGACGTTGCCGTGTTCCTCGCCCAGAATGCCGTGGTCGGGGAAGTGTTCGGTAATGAGCGCTCGGATGGCAGTTTCAGCCGCCTGATCGCCTTCCGTTACCGGATCGTAGCCGCCATCCAGCTTGTTGGCGACGGCGATGCCGGTGCGAAAGCGTGGCAGGGTCTCAGCCTTGGCGGCATCGGCAAGACGGAAAAAGAAATCGCGATCTGGCAGCATCAGAACCTCACTATGCGGATTTCGAAACGTCATAGCGCGCTTCGATGTGCCGCGTCTACTCAGGCGCCGATGTTCAAAATGCGAGCATGTTTTTTGCTTGTCGGTGCGAATTGTGAGCAATCTGTATTAATTTGAATAATATATGGGCAAAAATAAATATGATTGACAATTAAGCACATTGGGCATAATTTTTGAGTCACAGTCTTTGACTGTAAATACCCTCCTTGGGTGTTTCCTCCCTAGACTTGACCGCGCCGAGGCGCGGTTTTTTTTGCCCGCTTGTTGGCGGACTGAAAATCTGTCGTCATTGGGGGGCGTTATTCGGCCGCGAAGGCCATGTCGATGGCGTATTCGGATACGAACATCGAGAGCTGGCGCATGAAGGCCTCGAGCGCCGCTTGCACAGCTGCAAACTCCCGCGTTTTCAGCAGCGTCTTTTCATCCACATACAGCGCCCTGCTGACCTCGATCTGCAAGGCATGCAGCGAGCGGATGGGGCGGCCGTAATGTTCGGTGATGAAGCCACCGGCATAGGGCTTGTTGCAGACGGCGGTAAAGCCGAGTTCTTCGAGAAAATGCAGGGCGGCGCGAGAGATTTCCGCCGAGGCGCTGGTGCCGAATCGGTCTCCTATAATCACGTCGGGGCGTATATTGGAGCCCGCGAGGCGAATATTGCCGGGCATGGAATGACAGTCGACCAGAACCGCCATACCGAAATTGGCGTGGGTGCGCGATACCAGCTTGCGAAGGCAGGCATGGTAGGGCTTGTAGATTTGTTCGATCCGCGACAGGCCTTCATCCACCGGCAGCCGGTGGGTGTAGATATCCATGTTCTCGGCCACGATGCGCGGCACGGTTCCCAGCCCACCCGCGACCCGCATCGAGCCGATATTGGCGTAAGACGGCAAAGGCCCCTCGAACATGCGCGGATCGAGTTCGTAGGGCTCGCGGTTCACATCCAGATAGGCGCGCGGGAAGTTGGCCTTGAGCAGGGGCGCGCCCATATCGACGGCGCCGGAAAACAGCTCATCGACATAATGATCTTCCGAACGGCGAATCTCGTAAGAGTCCAGCCTGGATGATTCGAGGAAGGAAACCGGGTAGCAGCGACCGCTATGGGGGGAGTTGAAAACGAACGGAATGCTGTGAACGGCCGGTTCGTGCACCTCGAAGAGTTCGTACTCGCCCGTAACCCAGTCCATTCCGCCCCGTTTACCATGTCATAATTCTGCCAGAAGCTTCATGTTGCCAGTTAAGGCAGAGCAAGTCCATACTGTGCAACAGTCGCCCGAGTCATGATTCTACCGTTCACGTGATATTTACTGAAGATGCGGTATGATCGGGATAAGGTAATTCCAATAATCCAGAAGCTACGGTCATTTAAATGGTACAGAAAATTCTTCTCGCGGAAGATGACAATGATATGCGCCGCTTTCTCGTGAAGGCGTTGGAGAAAGCCGGGTACAAGGTTTCCTCATTCGACAATGGCGCCAGCGCCTATGACCGGCTTCGTGAAGAGCCTTTCTCGCTTCTCCTGACCGACATCGTCATGCCGGAAATGGACGGCATCGAGCTTGCCCGCCGCGCGACCGAACTCGACCCTGATCTCAAGGTCATGTTCATCACCGGCTTTGCGGCTGTTGCGCTCAACGCTGATTCGAAGGCGCCGAAGGATGCCAAGGTGCTTTCCAAGCCTTTCCACCTTCGCGATCTCGTCGATGAAGTGAACAAACTCCTTGTAGCGTAAGGCCTCGCATAAACCTTTCACAAAACTGAAAAAAAGCAGTTGACGCTTCATCCGGTTTCGTGATTTATGCGCCGCAACGGATGGGCGTATAGCTCAGCGGGAGAGCACTACGTTGACATCGTAGGGGTCACAGGTTCAATCCCTGTTACGCCCACCATCCTCATTCAAAAGTATCAAGGCCTTGCGAGCAATCGCGAGGCCTTTGCTTTTTGGAGTCTTGTTGGTCTTCAGCCAGTATAATTTCCATTGTCTCTTTCGATGCCCGACTTTTCACCACCGTATATGTGACCTATGCACCAAACGCATGGCGGGCGTGAGAGCTTGTGTCTTATCGTGGAGGGTGCATGGGGCTATATTCCAATCATCGAAACGACGTTGGAACCCAAGCAAGGTTGCTGGCGTCAGGAAGCCTCACGAAAGGGGATTATCATGAACGTAGCACGCTCTTTCAACAACTGGCGCAAGTATCGTCAGACCGTTACCGAACTTGGCCGTATGAGCTCGCGTGAGCTTCAGGACCTCGGTATTTCCAGGTCTGAAATCCACAGCGTTGCCCGCGCATCCGTCGGTCGCTAAGACAGCCTGAATTTCAGATTTGATGATTGTCAACGCCCGTGCACGTCGCGGGCGTTTTTGCGTTTGTCCTATCCCGCTTTCTTCGATGCCATCAGCCACAGCAGATACGGGCCTCCGATGAGGGACGCAAACAGGCCGACCGGGGTTTGATAGGGGTAGATGACGACCCGCGACAGCCAGTCGGCGGCCATCAGGATGCCGGCACCGATGAGGATGGCGGCGGTGAGCTGGTGGTGCGGTTTTTGGAAGCCGATGAGGCGGGCGAGGTGAGGGGCGATGAGGCCGGTGAGGCTCAAGGGTCCCACCAGGAAGGACGCAATCGCCGTCATCAGCGCCGCGAACATTGCCAGTACGAGCCGGGCGGAGACGGTCTGCACACCAAGGCTGCGGGACACGGCATTGCCGAGCGGCAGGATGGTGAGCCAGCGGGTCATGAACAGCACGGGCACGGTCAGGACGACGAGTGAGACGATGGCTGTCCAGGCCTCGAAGGCACCGGCGCGGCTGGTCGATCCCGAAAGCCATGTCAGGAGAATGAAGCCACGCATATCGCCTTGCGCCAGCACCATGCTGATGATGGCCATGGAAAAGGCGCTGATGGCGATGCCAGCGAGCAGCAGCCGTTCGGCAGACAAGCCGGAGCGACCGGCGACCGCGATCATGACGAGAAAGGCTGTGAGCGCGCCTGTGGCCATGCCCGCGATCATCACGAAAGGCGAGGGGAGGCTGAACAGGAAGAGCGTGGCGGTGAGGCCTGCGCCGCCGCCGGTGGAAACGCCCAGCACTTCCGGGCTGGCGATGGGGTTGCCGGTCACGCGCTGCATGATAAACCCGGCAGCGCCCAGCATGGCCCCGGCACCGCCCGCCGCCGCGATGCGCGGCAACCGGAAGGGAAGAAGATCGGCAAAGGACTGTCCGAACGCCGCACCCCATCCGTGGGCGGATGGGCCGAAGGTAATGACGAGAGCAAACAGGATAGTGATGGCAGCCGCGAGAATGGCAAGCGCCATTGCCGGTTTGCGGAGCTGTTTCAGCGCGGTTGCGGCACTCGCCGTCGCCATCGAGAAACCCTGGACGCGGGGCAGGAGCACCAGCAGAAGCGGGCCGCCGAGCAGGGCGGTTGCCGCACCTGTCGGCGCGAGATCGGAAAAGCCGGAACCCAGCAACTGCGTCAGGCAATCGGTCAGAAACAGGATGGCAGCGCCGGTGAGCGGTGCCACCGTCATGACCTGCGTGGTGGTGCGCGCGCCGCACAGCCTTGCGACGCTGGGGGCAGCGAGGCCTAAAAAGCCGATGATGCCGACGAGCGCCGTGACCGATGCCGAGAGCCAGACGGCCAGGAGAAGAACGGCAAAGCGCGTGGCGTGAAGTGCAACCCCTAGGCTTCTGGCGCTGGTATCATCGAGTGCGAGAAGATTGAGCGGTCGCATTAGCGCGAAGGCTGCAAGCATGCCGGCTACGAGTTTGGGGCTGAGCGAGATAACGCCGCTCCAATCCTGCTGGTTCAGCGCGCCTGCGCCCCAGATATGGATGGAGAGCGCGTATTCGCCGCGTGCGAGAATGAGGGCGATGCTGAGAGAGGCGGCGACGAGGCTGACGATCATGCCGGAGATCGCCACCGTAACGGGATCGAGCCCGCGTCGCCAGCTGAGCGCGAGCACGATGGCGACAGCGGCAAAGCCGCCACCCAGCGCGATCAGTTCCCGAGAGATGCCACTGAGAACAGGCGCCATGCCTAGACCGAGCGTTAGCGCCAGTTGCGCGCCGGATGCGATGCCGAGCGTGGATGCGTCAGCGATGGGGTTGCGCAGCACCCGTTGAAGCAGGGCGCCCGACAGGCCAAGGGCCGCACCGGCAATGAGCGCGATGGCCGCGCGGGGCAAGAGACTGTCCCACAGCAGGATCGTGTCGAGGATCGCAGCTGACGGTGTCTCCACTGGCACGTGCGGGCGCAGGACCAGCAGCAGGGCAAAGGCGGTGATGCAGGCGAGCCCGAGCATGATCGCGAAGCCAGAGGCGGGCATGGCTGTGCGGGTTGGCACGGGGAGACTACCCGTTCTGGACATGGGACAATCCTTGCGCCAGCATATCGGCAAAGCGGCTGGCCGCGGGCAGCGCGCCGTAGGGGTTGATCGAGCCGATGGTCACGACGCGGTTTTCCCGCATAGCAGGCAGAGCGTTCCAGAAGGCACTTGTGGTGAGTGCGTCCAGGGCGTCCTGCGGGTGCGGCGGAATCAAGATGATGGTGGCGTCGGGCATGGCGGCCAGTGTCTCGATGCCCACGGGTGCCGTTGCGGAATAGCTGGTAGCGCTTTTCCAGGCATTGGTGAGGCCGATGCGTGTCAGCACCTCTCCGAACATGCTGTCAGCGCCAAAAACGCGAAAGTGGCGCGCATCGCCCAGATTGATCAGCAGGACAGGCCGTCGATGGTGGGCGAGTGTGGATTTGTGGCGCTCGAGCCGGGCGGCCAGCTCGTCAACGAGATTTTGGGCCGCCGGTAATTGTAGCCGCTCGCCAATGGCCAATGTTGCCTTTTGCGCCAAGGCATAGGGGCTTTCGCCTGATGTGTAGATGGCGTGGCTTTCCACGGGTGCGATGCGGCCAATCAGCGGATCGGCCCATGCGTAGAAATTCGAGTTGAAGATGATATCGGGACGCGCCGCATAAAGCGCCTCGAAATTCGGCGTGCCGCGCAGGCCGATATCCATCGTTTCGGGCGGCACATCAGGCTTGACCGCTACCTGGGCGAACTGGCGAAGCTCGGTTGCGGCCACCACATTTGCGCCGATTGCCAGCAGGGTTTCCAGCAGCGCCCAGTCCAGCGTTGCCACCCGTGGTGCCGACGGCTGTGCGCTTGCGCGGCCAGCCACGACGAAGGTGGCAGCCGTGGCGGCAAGAAGGGTCCGGCGGGTCAGAGGTGGCATTCGCGGCGTCTCTCCTTGCCCGCATCGGATGATCAGATTTTCCAGAAAACGGGCGTCAATAAACTTGCATTCGTTTATCAACTTTGTGTATGGCGTCAATATCGATGGTCTCAGACCAGCCAGTTTCCACCCTCAAACGAAGTCCGCGTGGATATGCCAATGCTCGACCTGTCGAAAGCCAACACGTCGCCGGTTCTGTCGTTGACGGAGGTGAGCTTTGCCGTCGAGAGCCGCACGCTTTTGCACCCGCTGACGCTTCAACTGGAGGCGGGCAAATCCATCGCGCTGATCGGCCATAATGGCTCCGGCAAATCGACGCTTCTGAAACTGATTGGGCGGCAGCAGAAACAAAGCGGCGGCACCATCCATTTCGAGGGCAAGCCGCTGGATGATTGGGGTGCGCGGGATTTAGCCCGGCGGCTGGCCTATCTGCCGCAGAGAACACCGGCGGCCCCCGGCATGCTGGTCAAGGAATTGGTCGCTCTGGGGCGGTACCCCTGGCACGGCGCGCTGGGGCGGTTCGGCGCAAAGGATCAACAGAAGGTGGATGAAGCGATCGAACTCACCGGCATTGCGCCTTTTGCCGAGCGCATGGTTGACAGCCTGTCGGGCGGTGAGCGCCAGCGGGTGTGGCTTGCCATGCTGGTGGCGCAGGATGCGGCGTGTTTGCTGCTGGATGAGCCGATTTCCGCGCTCGATATCGGCCATCAGTTGGAGGTTCTGTCCCTCACGCATGATTTGTGCCGCAAGAAGGGCATTACCGTCATCACCGTGCTGCATGATGTGAATATGGCGGCACGGTTCTGCGATGAGATCGTCGCCCTGCATTCGGGACGGCTGATTGCCCATGGCACTCCGCAAGAGGTGATGACGGCGGATGAGCTTGCCCGCATCTACGATGTGCGGATGGACATTCTCCACCAGCCATCCAGCGGACGTCTGGTCGCGCTGGCGCAATAGGCATAACCAGCCGGTGACCTACTTCTGTCCCGCCTGTCGCATCGGCATGCGGTCGATGAGATCGAACAATGCCACGCTGCCAACGACATCGTCGCTGCGCAGCTTGATGCCGCCATCCTTGCCGATCAGCACCGCCTCGAAAGCTTTGCCGTTGGCGCCAGCCTCACGCGTCAGCGTTTTGGCGTCGAGACCGCCAGCGCTGCCGAAGATGGGCGTGACGCTGTTATCCGTCACATGCAGCACGACCATATCGCGATCGGCAAGTTCGGCTTCCTGTTCGCGAACGGTTTCGATCTGCTTTTGAACTTTCGCGTCTTCCGTTTTGCCGAAGACGACGAGCACCCGGTTTTTCCAAGTGAGATGCGACAGGCTATCCATGCTCCACCCTTGCGTGTTCCATGCCAGCAGCAGTGCTGCGGCCAAAAGAAGCTTTTTCACGGTTTCATACCTCGTTGTTAAGAGGTGAAACGTGTGGAGGCGGCACTGGTTCTCACACAGTTTGGTGTTTTCGCGTCAGGTCAGCTCGGCAGTGGAGGGGGAGAGGCTGCTCTGGTCGGTCGCCACCGTCATCATATTGCCGCGCCACGAGACCGAAGAGCCCAGCAGGCTTTTGGTCCAGACGGCGGGCAGAAGGAGGTCGCGGATCATCATCGCTGTTAAGCTTCGCCACGAAATGTGCCAACCGGCGTGTTTGGCGAGATAGAGTTCCGGCAGATAGAAGCTGGCGAGAATGGCTGCTCCGCCCGCGCAAACGGCTGTTGGTCCGGCGCCAGCCAACAGCAGTGCTGCCATCGTCAGCAGAAGTGGCGGAACCGCGCCGACGAAAATTTCCGGTGCGAAGAACAGCGGGAAGGTCACGCGCCGCAACCTGCCCCAGCGTGTCTGGCGCGACCAGATTTCACGCAGGCTGCGTTGTCCCAGCGGCTGTTCGAACGGCAATGACACGAGGTGGACGTTTAATCCTGCCGCCCGCACCAGCTTGGTGGCCGCCGCATCCTCGGCAATTTCAGCGCCCAGCGCTTCGATGCCGCCGCGCGCATTCAGGAACGGCTTGTGCCACAGCATGGTCTTGCCCTGGGCAAAGCCGCCGCCCAGCGCTTCTGCCGAATATTGGTAGCGGGCCTGGAACGTGTTGAGGAAGCTACATTCGACCTCTGCCCAAAGGTCGAAAGGACGCGAGCCGATGGGCGGGGAGCAGACGAGACCGGTGTCGTTGCGCCACGCCGCCATCAGCGTGGTGATGTAATCAGGCGGCATCAGCACGTTGGAATCGGCCAGAATAACCCAGTCATGGGCTGCTGCCCGCCAGCCCTTGACGCAATTGTTGAGCTTGGGATTGGCGCTGATCCGGTCGTCGCCGATCAGCACCGTGGCATTGATCTGCGGATGGGCCGTGATCTGTGACTGGACCTCCCGGATGACGGGATCGTTCTTGTCGGCCACGCAGAAGATGATCTCGTAGTCTGGCCAGTCCAGCGCGAATGCGCGGGAAATCGTCAACGGCGTGAAATTCTCGATGCCGCGCAGGGGAATGACGAGCGATACCGCTGGTTTCGATGCCGAAAGTGCATTGGGTCGGGGTGTTCGTTTCAGACGGATTGCTGCAAGCGTGATGCTGAGAAGATGCACGAAGAGCAAAACGAGCGCGCCAACGGCAAGGGCAATATCCATGCGAGATCAACCTCCGCGCTTCGCCTCACGACTGAGAATCGGCTTTGTGTTGATACAGCAATTATAACGCCTTCATGACAGGCGCGTGTCACACGCCTGTCTTTGCCGTTGAAGCGTTTCTTCAGACCGCGTGGGCCAGCGGCGGCGTCGACAGGCCGGGCGTTGCCAGCGCCTCGAAGCTTGGCTTTGCCAGCAGATACCCCTGGATGAGACTGACGCCCAGGTCTTTCAGAACCGAAAGCTCGCCATAGGTTTCCACACCTTCGCAGAGCGGTGTGATGTTGAGTTCAAACAGCATGTTGAGCGTGTGTTTGACGATGGTGCGCCGGGCAATGTCGGTATCGATGCCACGGATCATGTCCATATCGAGCTTGACGATATCGGGCTGGAAATGGGTCAGCAGGCCAAGACCCGAATGGCCCGCGCCAAAATCGTCGATGGCCGTTTTGAAGCCCATATCGCGATAGGTGCGCAAAATGTCGAGGATGTGCTTGGTGTCGAGTTTTTCGTTTTCGGTAAATTCGAAGATGATGCGGTTGAGCGGAAAGCCGGTCTTCATCGCCGTCTGCAAGGTCAGGCGAATGCAGGCGCGCGGCTCGTAAACGGCATTCGGCATGAAATTGATCGATAGCTTCGTATCGTCTGCGGGGTCATAGAGCTTTGCGGCCAGCTCAATGGCCTTGACGCGACATTGCTGGTCGAAGGCATAGCGATTGTCCTCTTTGACCTGGCTCAACACCGAGCCCGCGCCTTCGCCATTTGCGCCGCGCACTAACGCTTCATGGGCAAACACCTTGCCTGTGGTCACGTCGACAATGGGCTGGAACGCCATGGAAAATGGTACGTCAAATGCAGCGCCGTCGCGGCAACCATTGCACTGTGTGGGCATGGGTGAGCTCTCTCTGTCCGTTGTTTTTCGGAACATTAGATTATAAGGGATTAAACTTTCATTGATGTAATATGCTCAATCACAACCTTTCCGATACGACCGTGTCGTTTGTGTGTGCGGCGCTCGCTTTTCTCGCTGAGAGACGGCATGATGCCAGGACGTGATTGTTTTACCCAGCGCAGCCGAGACACGATATGAACGACGTTCCCACGCCACCCAGGATCAATCGCGGCAGTCTTCAGGAACTGATCGGCGGCTTGAGCGACGGGATTATCTTGGTAAAGCCGGATGGTACCATCGTCTGGGCCAATGAATCGGCCCTCGACATGCACCGTGTCGACGCCATCGAGGCGCTGGGGGCGGATGCCAGGGACTATCGCCGCAGGTTTACGCTGCGCTATCGCAATAACCATCTTCTGGAAGAGGGGCAATATCCGCTCGAGCGCCTGCTTACCGGCGAGACGATCGACGATGTGACGGTGGAAATATCACCCGCCGACGATCTCGATCTCGTCTGGGTGCACACCGTGCGCAGCATGATCATTTCCGATGGCACCGACAAGCCGGACGTGCTGGCGTTGATCCTGCGTGATGAGACGCCACGTTTCGAGGCCGAGGAAAGGTTCGAGCGTTCCTTCAACGCCAACCCCGCGCCGGGGCTGATCTGCCGGTTGGATGACCACCGTTTCATCCGCGTCAATGAAGGCTTTCTGGAAATGACCGGGTTTTCCAAGGAGGACGTGGTTGGCAAGACGGTGGAGGCGATAGGCCTGTTTTCCAACTGCGATACGGGTGAGGATGCACTGACCAAGTTGGGTGAGGGCCGGGTGATCCGCCACCGCGAGGCCCTCGTTCCGCTGCCCGATGGCGGCGATCGGCTTGTGATCGTGGCAGGTGAGCCGATCTCCGTGGTCGAAGAGCCCTGCATGCTCTTCACCTTTGCCGATCTCGATGCCAGACGAAAAGCACAAAATGCGCTGCGCCAGAGCGAGGAGCGTTTTTCCAAATCCTTCAAGCTTTCGCCCGCACCGGCTGCCATCTCCCGGCTGGATGATTTCGTGTTTACGGAAGTCAATGACGCGTTTCTGCAAATCTCCGGTTACGGTGCGACCGAAATCACCGGGCGCACGGCCAGCGATCTGCGTCTGTGGGAAGACGTGGCCGCACGGCGAGCGCTGGAAGAAAAGCTGCGCGACAATATTTTCGTTCGCAACGAAACCTGGCGCATGCGCCAGAAGGATGGCGGCATGGCCGATTGCCTGGTGTCTGCCGAGCGGGTGGAAATCAACGACGAGCAATGCGTGATCTGGGCGCTTCAGGATGTGACCGAGCGTCGGCGCAGCGAAGCGCAACTGGTCGAGGCCATCGAAAGCGTGATGGCCGATACGTCCTGGTTCAGCCGCTCCATCGTCGACCGGCTGGCCACGCTCAAGCACCAGTCGACGGCAGCACCCACGGCACAGCTGATGGAACTGAGCGACCGCGAGCGCGAAATTCTGGGCCTGATCTGCAACGGCCAGAGCGATGCGGAGATGAGCGACACGCTGCATCTGTCCAAGAACACCATCCGCAATCACATTGCCTCGCTCTACGGCAAGATCGGCGTTAACCGGCGGGCGGCGGCGGTGATCTGGGCGCGCGAACGTGGCTTTACCGGCGTGACCGACGCCAAGGCCAAAGCCAAGGCAAAGAGCAAAAAATAATCGGAAATCCGACAGGATTCCGTAAAAAAGGTCATTTTCTACCAATCCGAATAGTATTTTCCGCTCTGCAAAAGCTTGGCATACGGCAGTATCTCCTATGGCATGACGTTGGCTCCCTTGCGGGCTCCCACCCACGTCAGACCGTTAAAAACACAGTCTTAGGAAGGATACATCATGGATAAGAACCGTATCGAAGGTGCCGCCAAGGAACTGAAGGGCACGATCAAGGAAGCCGCCGGCAAGTTGACCGGCAACAGGAAGCTTGAAGCCGAAGGCCGGGGCGAAAAGATCGCCGGCGAAGTGCAGAGCACCTTGGGCAAGGGTGTAGACGCCGTCAAAGGCGCCCTGAAGTAAGCGTCGATCCAGCCATCGGGCTCGCCAGATCTGGCAGGCCGGACCCAAGGAGGCAAGCCCGCCATGTTCTTTCCCGTTTTCTCACCGGCATCTGACTCATCGTCCGGCCAGTGTGCAACCAGTGCCGCTATCAAATCGTTATTGGCCTACGCGCACGGTCTTGAAGATTGCCAGATCGACGTTGAGGTTTCCTCGGGAATTGTCATGCTCACCGGCAAAGCGAATTGCATTGCTGCCGTGGACACGGCGATCGGGATTGCCGCCGACGTTTCATCCAGGCCCGTCTTCAGCGATATCGATGTGCGCGAGACGTGCCTGACCCCACCCACACCGCCTGCCCGCGATCTTGAAAGAGACCCACGGACATCCGGCAAAATTCTTCACATGAAAAGAGACAAGACATGAAAAAGACACTCATCCTCGCGCTTGCAGGCGCCATGGCCATGACTTCTGCTGCCTCTGCTGCCAGCACGCACCACAACCGTAAGCCTGCCGAAAAGGTGGTTTCGCAGCCCAAGCAGCGCCTCGGCACATTGTCGTGCGAAGTTGCAGGCGGCATCGGCCTTCTGGTCGGCTCCAGCCGCGCCGTGGACTGCCAGTTCAAGCAACGCGGTGGCAAGGTGGAACGCTATACCGGCAGCATCGGCAAGCTTGGTCTTGACGTGGGCGTCACCGGCAAATCCTACATCAGCTGGGTCGTCGTCAACACCGAACCAACGACCGTCGGCCAGGGTAGCCTTGCAGGCACCTATGTCGGCGCATCCGCCCGCGCCTCGCTCGGCATTGGCCTCGGTGCCAACGCCCTGGTCGGCGGCAACTCCAAGAACTTCGGCCTTCAGCCGCTCAGCGCCGAATCCGGCATGGGCGTCAACGTCGCCGCCGGCGTCTCGCGTCTTCAGCTGCGCACTGTCCGCTAAGGTCTGAATGAATGACCGACGCCCCTTTTCAGCTTTGGAAGGGGGCGTCTTTTTGCGTTTTGGGCTGGGAGACCCGTGCCTGATGGTGGCGTAAACCTCAGCTCTCGATCTTCTCCACCACCAGTGTCCGCCCATGCGCCGACGCGATGCGCACGCGGGTGCCTGCGGGGAGATCATCGCCCTGCACCGGCCACCATGTGTCATCCAGCCGAATACGGCCGCGGCTTTCCGTGATGGGGTCTTGCAAGGTGGCGGTGCGGCCGATGAGGCTGGCTTCGCGCTGGTTGAGGAAGGGCTCGTCGGTTTTGGCGTGATTGCGGCCGTAGTAGCGGCGGCCCAGGATGGCAAAAGCAATTGACAGAACCGCGAACAAAAGTAGCTGAACGTGCCAGCTCCAGATGGCCGTATCCCACAACGCCAGCGAGATGGCGCCGATGACGAGGGCGGCGGCTCCGATCCAGATCAGGAACACGCCAGGGGCGACGAGCTCGGCGGCGAGCAAGATGGCTGCCAGTATCCACCAACTCCAGGGGCCGAGATCGGTGACGAGCCTTGCGATCATCTCATCTCTCCGAGGACGGGCCGAACGGATTGTTGGGGATGGTCACGTTGATGGTCTGGGCCGATGGGCGGCTGGAGGATGGTGGAACGGAACTGCGCTGCCTATTCTGGGCAGGGTTTTCAGGCGCTGCCGCAGCATCACTATTCTTGCCGAACACTTCCTTGGCGATGGCGCCGATGCCGCCGAGCGAGCCGATCAGCGAAGAGGCTTCCATCGGCATCAGCACGATCTTGGAGTTTTTCGCGGTGCCGATGGCCGCCATAGCTTCGGTGTATTTCTGGGCGATGAAGTAGTTGATGGCGTGGATATCACCGGCGGCGATGGCTTCCGAGACCATACGGGTGGCGTTGGCTTCGGCTTCGGCCAGACGTTCGCGCGCCTCGGCATCGCGGAAGGCGGCTTCGCGCTGCCCCTCAGCCTCGAGAATGGCGGATTGCTTGGCGCCTTCGGCGCGCAGGATCTGTGCGTTACGCGAACCTTCGGCTTCCAGAACCTGGGCGCGCTTTTCACGCTCGGCCTTCATCTGGCGGGCCATGGAATCCACGAGGTCCTTGGGCGGGGCGATGTCCTTGATTTCGATGCGGGTGACCTTGATACCCCAAGGGCCTACGGCTTCATCGACCACGCGCAACAGGCGGTCGTTGATAGCGTCGCGGTTGGAAAGCAGCTCATCGAGATCCATCGAACCCATGACCGAACGGATGTTGGTCATGGTGAGATTCTGGATGGCAAATTGCAGATTGGTGATCTGGTAGGCTGCCTGGGCGGCGTTCAGCACCTGATAGAAGGCAACCGCGTCTGCCGAAACGCTGGCATTGTCCCTGGTGATGACCTCCTGGGTTGGAATATCCAGCACCTGTTCCATCACGTTCAGCCGCGCGCCGACGCGCTCGATATAGGGGGTGAGGATGTTGAGGCCGGGTTCCATGGTGCGCGTGTAGCGCCCGAAGCGTTCCACCGTGTAGCGATACCCCTGCGGCACCGTCTTGATACCGGCAAACAGCGTCAGAATGACGAGCCCCACGACGACGATCACGACAATATCGAAACCACCCAGATCAAACATCCCCATCTCCCTCATATGCTGGCAGGTATTGTCTCAGGCTGGTGTTTATACCCAGCCCTGCAACTCCCTGCGTACAACCTTTTCGAGAACCCGCATACCCTCTGAACTGTCGTTCAGGCAAGGGATATGTGAAAACTTCTCGCCACCGTTGTGGTGAAAGATTTCGCCAGCTTCGCCCGCGATTTCTTCCAGTGTTTCCAGACAGTCGGACACGAAACCCGGGTTCATGACCGCAATGCGCTTGACGCCGTCCTTGGCCAGCTTTTCCACCGTCTTGTCGGTATAAGGCTGCAACCATTCTTCCGGCCCGAAACGGGACTGGAAGGTGATCATGAAACGGTCTTTGTCCAGCCCTAGCTTTTCGCGCAGCAGGCGACCCGTCTTCATGCATTGGCAATGATAGGGATCGCCCTTTTTGAAATAGGACTGCGGAATGCCGTGGAAGGAGGCGAGGATTTTTTCAGGCTCCCAATCCAGCGTCGCCAGATGCGCTTTGACGGAATTGGCGAGCGCATCGATATAGGTGTCGTCATCGTGGTAGGGCGGCACGGTGCGCAGCGCGGGTTGCCAGCGCTGCTTCATCAGATATTCGAAGGCCTTGTCGTTGACGGTGGCCGTCGTTGCTGCCGCAAATTGCGGATAGAGCGGAAACAGCAGGATTTTTTCGCAGCCCTGCGCCTTCAGCGCGTCCATGCGTTCGGCAATGCTCGGGTTTCCATAACGCATGCCCCAATCGACCACGACATTGGGCAGGTCGGTCAACATCTTGCCGAGCGCCTCGCCCTGGTTGCGGGTGTAGGTGCGCAAATAGCTTTCGTTCAGCTCGTGGTTCCAGATTTCCTCATAGGCCTTGCCGACCTTCTGCGGGCGTTTGTTCAGCACGATGCCGTAGAGAATGGGGTACCAGAACAGCCGCGACCACTCGATGACACGCTTGTCGCTCAGGAATTCCGCCAGATAACGGCGCATGGATTTGTAATCCGTGCCATCGGGTGTGCCGAGATTGACGAGGAGAACGCCGACCTTACCGAAGGCGACCTTCGGGTGATCTGCGGGGAAATGAGCGGTTTGAAGCGTGGAGTTATCTGCGATCATGAAATCGTCCTGAACCTACATTGTTTGGCCAGACATACGCCAGGACCATCGTGTTGGATCATGTTGTAGAGCATTGATCCGCCAATCTGAATTGATTTTTGATAGAACCTGCGCGGCATTTCAACGCGTGGTGAGGGCTTAGTGATATATAGATATAAGTGTAGCCATCTGAGTTTTGAGTAGCGATGCGGCAGAGGTCAGTATGCGTGGCTCACCCCCCTCTGTCCTGCCGGACATCTCCCCCACAGGTGGGGAGATCGATATGCCGCAACGTTGCGGCCATCTTCAGCGTCGATCATTTTAGCGAAGGTCTATCGCCTTGCCGATCTACCCCCTTGAGGGGGAGATGTCCGGCAGGACAGAGGGGGTGAGCCACACCCGCTGACCTCTGCTGCAAGCGGCAATTATGCGTCCGCGATCAAAAATAAAGTCTTCTATCGAAGCCCGCCATCGAAGCAGCCTTCGATAGAGTGATGTCGAACAATTACTGTGCCGGAACGTTCAGTTCTTCACCAACTTCGATGTGGTTTGGACGCTTCAGCGCGTTGGCTTCGGCGATCTTCTTCCACTCTGCGCCATTACCGTATTTCTCGGCGGCGATTTTCCACAGCGAGTCACCGCGGGCAACGATATATTTCGCAGCCTCTGCCGGTGTTGTGGCAGGGGCCGATGTCGTGGTTGCCGGTGCCGGAGTGGTTGGCGCCGTTGCGGCTGGAGCGGGAGCCGCAGGTGCTGTGGCGGCTGGAGCCTGCGCGGTTGTTGCAGGTGCAGGGGCCGCAGGAGTTGCTGGCTTGGCTTCCTTTGGCGGGGCAACGTAGTCGGCTGGCGTTACATCCATCACGCGGCCATCGGTGTAAGGCTTGTAGGGGCTGTGCGAACCGATATAGGCGGCCACGGCATCTTCAAGGCTTGGTCCGAAGTCGTAGGGGTTGATGGCCTTGGTGGCGAAGGTCTTGAAGCCATCGCCGCCGGTGCGGGTATAGTTGTTGGTCACAACACCATAGGTCTTTTCAGGGTCGAGCTTGACGAAGCCGTCGCCTTCCTTGACTTCGACGGAAACGATGCGGCTTCCGGCTGGCTTGGAGCGGTCGAAGCTGTATTTCAGGCCAGCCGTCTGCACGAAGCGTCCTGCGCCTTCCTCGATCTGGCTCGCACCATTTTCAAGCGCTGCGACGAGATCGACGCCCTTGATCTGGAAGGTGGCGATGGAGTTCTGGAATGGTAGGACCGTCAGCACTTCGCCCATGGTCACAGGACCGGCGTCGATTGAGGCGCGCAAACCGCCGCCGTTCTGAATGGCGATGGTGATGCCCTGGTCCTTCACGCGGTCAAGCAGCGCATCCGACACCAGGTTGCCCATGGTGCATTCCTTGACGCGGCAGACTTCGCGCGCGCCATCGATTGGTGCTTCGCTGGTGCCGATTTCCTTCTGCTTCATTTCTTCCAGCGGGGCGGCCAGTTCGGCGACGCGCTTGGTGAAGGCTTCGTCAGGGGTGACGGATGCGTCGAGCAGCTTCGGTGCGCCGCTGGTGGACTTCACCACGCCATTATCGTCGAAGGTGACAGTCAGATCGCCGAGATATTTGGAGTAGGCATAGGCTGTGACGATCGGAACATCGACGCCGGATGGGTCTTTGACGAGTGTGGGGTATGGGCCTGCAGCCTTCGGATCGGTGCTGGAGAGCAGCGTGTGGCTGTGGCCGCCGACGATGACGTCGATACCATCGACAGAGCGGGCGATTTCCTGATCCTTGACGTAGCCGACATGCGAGAGCACGACGATCTTGTTGACGCCCTGATCCTGAATTTCCTTGACGGCACCCTTGAGATACTCGATCTCGTTTTCAAACGTGACCTTGTCGCCGGGCGAGGATGTTTCGTTGGTATCGGTGGCCAGCACGGACAGGACGGCGACCTTCTGGCCGCCCATTTCCTTGATGATGTAGCCCTTGAACTTGTCTTTCAGCTCGGAGCCGTCGGCAATCTTGGTGTTGCCGGAAATGATCGGGAACTTGACCGCATTGATGAGCTTCAGCAATTCTGCCGGGCCGTCATCGAATTCGTGGTTGCCGATGGCCATGGCGTCGAAACCGATGCCGTTCATGAATTCGGCAACGGGACCGCTTTTATACTGCGTGTAGAACAGCGAACCCTGAAACTGGTCGCCAGCATCCAGCACGAGAATGTTGGCGTTAGCGCCAAGCTCTGTGCGGCGGGCGTCGATGGCGCTTTTGACGCGGGCGATGCCGCCGAAGCATTCCTTCTTGTCGGCTTCAGCCGTAGAGCAGGTGGAGTCGAACTTGTTGATCGCTTCGATACGCGAATGCAGATCGTTGATGTGGAGAATATTGAGCTGGTAATCGGCCAGAGCCGCACCGGCGGAAAGCGCAACAACCGATGCGGTCATCAGGCCAAATCTCAAAATCCTGTTCATCGTCTTCTCTCTCCTGTTTTGCCGTATACGAAGCCGGGAGGCTCGTCCTGCCACCATAGCTACTGCGAAATCATGACACTGGTTCAAAGGCGATGTTTTCATCTCGCAGCATCTGCCGCAAGTAGAAATATGACAGGGTTGTGCAAATAAAAAACGCGCGCTGCACGCGCGCGTTGAAATTAACGCAAGCACTCTGTTTTGCTGGCTCAGCCCTGACGCGTCAGCGTAAACTGGCTGTTGCTATCCGTGGTGCAGTTGAGCTGCGAACGGGAGATCAGCGCGCAATTGACGCGTGACTGCGTGTTGCGCACCAGCGAGGTCATGTTGATCTCATAGAGCGTTGGCGACAGCGTCACATAGGTGCCGGATGCCAGCAGCGTGTTGCTGTCTGTCGAGCGTGTGGAGAAGGCGCCCGCCTGGAAGGTGGAGACGATGCCGTTCTTGTCCACCCAGCGGCCATCGACCGCCGGACCCTGCGGCATGGCGGATGCCATGGGGCGAGGCGATGGCGCGTTAGGAGCGCATGAAGAGGCGGCAATTGCGGCCAGAACCACGGCGGCGCCTGTCTTGAAATTCATCTCTTTCGTCTCCTGCGATTCTGCCCGATCTACTTTGAAAGACCATGGATGGAAGTTTAATTTAATGCAAGCGAACGACAACCGCTATGCACCGGTTCCCCGCGCCACCCACAAAACGGCAAGCGTTGCAAACCGGCACCAGTAGTCGCAAAGTGCTTATCCTCGCACCAGAATATTGCGGAACTGCCACGGATCGCTGGTGTCGATATCTTCCGGGAAGAGGCCAGGCCTGCCATCGATCGGCGTCCACTCGGTGTAATGGCCCTCGACCGGGCCGAGGTAACGCTTCTGGATTCCAAGGCAACGACGGTAATCGATCTCGTCTGCTTCGACGATACCGGCCTGCGGGTTTTCCAGCGCCCAGACCATGCCGGAGAGAACAGCCGAGGAGACCTGAAGGCCCGTCGCATTCTGGTTGGGAGCAAGCTTGCGAGCCTCTTCCAGCGTCAGGCGCGAGCCGTACCAGTAGGCATTCTTCTCATGGCCGTAGAGGAGAACGCCGAGTTCATCCGCACCATCGGTCAACTCGCCTTCGGTCAAGACGTGCTGCACTGGCTGGGCTGCGCCGCCATTGCCGAACATCTCGTAGAGCGACAGAACGGCGTCGTTGCACGGGTGATAGGCGTAATGGCAGGTGGGGCGGAAATCGACATGGCCGCGCTTGTCGCGTACGGTGAAATAGTCGGAAATCGATATCGCTTCATTGTGGGTCACGAGCAGGCCGTATTGCGCCCCAAGCGTCGGGCACCAAGTGCGCACGCGGGTGGTAGCGCCGGGCTGGTCAAGGAAGATGGCGGCCTTGTTGCCCTTCTTCTGCTTCTTGGCGTTCTTCGGCATCCATTTTTCGTGGCTTCCCCAGCCCAGTTCCGCCGGTTGCATGCCCTCGGCAATGAAGCCTTCGACCGACCACGTGTTCCAGAAGGTGTTGAAGGGCTTGGGGTCATTGGCGCGCTGCGTGTCGCGTTCGGCAATGTGAACGCCCTTGACGCCCAGCGTCTGCATCAGCTTGGCCCAGCCTTCGCGGTCGCTGGCAACAGGTTCTTCGAATTCCAGCCCCGTGTCGTTTGCCAGATTGACCAGCGCCTGTTTCACGAACCACGAGACCATGCCGGGGTTTGCACCGCAGGTGGATACGGCTGTGGTGCCGCCGGGGCGCCTGGCCTTTTCCTTCAGCATGGTTTCGCGCAACGCATAATTGGTGCGCTGAGCGTTATCCGCATCGGTGTCGAAGTAGAAGCCGGGCCAGGGTTCCACGACCGTGTCGATGTAGAGCATGCCGTATTTGCGGCACAGCTTCATCAGATCGACGGAGGAGGCATCTACGGATAGGTTGACGCAGAAACCTTGGCCTTCGACATTCTTGACGAGCGGCTTCAGCACATCCTTGTAGTTTTCCTTGGTCAGATGCTCGCGCACATGCCGGATGTTGCGGCTTTGCAGGTAGTCGGAAATGTCTTCACGCGGATCGATGACGACGAGCCTGGACAGGTCGAACTTGAAGTGCCGCTCCAGCAAGGGAAGCGTGCCGCGCCCGATGGAGCCGAAACCGATCATGATGATGGGACCGGTAATTTCGCCATAGATCGGGTATTCAGCGTCCGTCATTCTTTAATTTCCTGTTTGAAGACAAGGCTTAAGCTAGATCATTCGTTCTCAACAATAAAGGGTAGCCGGATGACGGGCGTATGAAGCTTGGCGAAAAGCCAAGCTCTTAGACGTCTGTTTGTGAGAAAATCATCCATATAGCTTAGGACTACGCGTTTCCCCTCTCAGAAACTATAATAGATTCCAAACCGGATGCGTCCTTCGGTTGGAGGGGGTCAATATCGTGAGGCAAGAGACTGCCAGCCTGGATGGTCTGATCGAGCGCGTTCTTGCGCTACAGGACATGACACCTGTTTTCATTGCTCTTTTCGACACGGATGACCGGCTGCGTCACGCCAACCGCGCCTTTCGCGAGGCGTTCAATCTGGCCGGCGATGCTTTTCCGACATGGGCCGAACTTCTGCGAGCGAACTATCACGACAGAAAAGGCCTGATCATCACCACCCAGGATTTCGAGGCATGGCTCCTGTCGGCGCAATCGCGCCGTGGCAAGCTGCCGTTTCGCGGGCTGGAGCTGGATTTGCACGACGGGCGCTGGATCTGGATGACAGAGACCGTACAGGACGATGGCTGGATGCTGTGCGTGGGCAGCGACATCACCGCGCTGCGGCAAAACCAGCGCAGTCTGCGCCAGGACCGCGACATAGCCTTGCGCGCAGCCCAAACGGATGAGTTGACCGGAACCGCCAACCGGCGCTTCGTTTTTGCCAAGCTCGATGTCCAGATCGAAAAAGTGCGAAACGGGACGGAATGCCCGTTCGGGCTATGCGTCATGGATATCGATCTCTTCAAGACCATCAATGATCGCTTCGGCCATCAGGGTGGCGACACCGTGCTGCGCGACTTCGTCAAAATCGCCCACTCCACGATCCGTCGTTCCGATTGCTTCGGGCGCGTGGGCGGCGAGGAGTTCATGCTGATCATGCCGCGCACGGTTCTGTCGGAATGCATCGGCATCGTAGAGCGACTGCTGGACAAGGTCGCTTCTTCCTGCCCATTCCCCGGCGCTACCGACTTTTCCTATAGCTGCTCGGCGGGGCTGTCGCTGTATCGGGCCGAGGAAACCGGTGCCGATCTTTATCAGCGCGTGGATCATGCGCTCTATGCGGCAAAGCAGAAGGGGCGTGCTCGGGTAGAGTGGGTTTAGAGTGAGTTATTCGGCGGTTGTGGGTGCGGCTCACCCCCCTCTGTCCTGCCGGACATCTCCCCCACAGGTGGGGAGATCGACTCGTTGAGACTTCTCGCCCATCTTGAAGGCTGCGGATAGAGCGAGGGAGCAAGCGTCTAGCCGATCTCCCTCCTTGTGGGGGAGATGTCCGGCAGGGCAGAGGGGGGTGAGCCACACCCGCGGTGCCTAAACGTAAAGCCAAGGAAAGCGTGGCCGCTCACCTCAAACCAACTCCGCAGCCACCAACCCATGCAATGAATTACCAACAAACAGCTTCCGTCCCGCCAAATCCGCTGGCTTCAGTGCCTGTCCGCGGGCCTTGCGTTCGCGGATGAGATCGGCGCGCAGAACGCCGGGCAGAATGCCGCTATCGAGTGGCGGGGTCAGCAATTGGCCTTCCGCACCCTCCACAAAGACGCTGGTGGTGGATCCCTCGCAAATTTCGCCGCGCTCGTTCAAAAGCAGGACTTCGTCCGCTTCCTTGGCTGAAAACTCCGCGCGTGCCGCGTCATAGGGTTCACGGCGCGAGGATTTGTGGCGGTAGAAGGTGTCGCTGGAATCGAGCCGCGTCTTTTCCGCAATCTTCACCCGCCAGACGGCGCCCTCACAAAGCGGAATGAAGGGTTCGGCGGCAATGTCGAGTTCGCCCTTGTAGTTCATCACCACCCGCACGGTCATCGGTTCGCTGCCGCTGACGGCGGCGTTCAACGCTTTCACGGTATCGGCGGGTGCGCGAAAACCCAGCGCATCGGCAGAGCGCAGCAGGCGGCGCATGTGCTGTTCCAGCCGCTGGAAGCCGGTGGTGGGCTCCCAGCGGAGCGTTTCCCGCAATGTCAGGTCACCCGGTTTGCGTTTCATGCGCGTCGTCCGTCATGCTGTTTCCGTAAAATAAGGTATGTAAAACCGGCGAAGCTTGCCCGAGATTGGAGCGTCGCCGGTCCTCTCATTCTTTATCCAACGCTTCCAACTCGTCGATCAAGCCTTCGATCATGGAAAGACCCTTGTTCCAGAAGGACGGGTCGGTGGCATCGAGACCGAACGGCTTCAGAAGTTCGGAATGGTGCTTGGTGCCACCGGCCTTCAGCAGCTCGAAATACTTGTCCTGAAAACCGCTATCGGCATTCTGGTAGACCGCATAGAGCGAGTTGACGAGGCAATCGCCGAAGGCGTAGGCATAGACATAGAAGGGCGAGTGGATGAAGTGGGGAACGTAGGTCCACCAGTTTTCATAGCCCTCGGAAATCTTGATCGCCGGTCCAAGGCTTGTCTGCTGGACGGAGAGCCACAGTTCGCCGATCTGTTCTGCGGTCAGTTCGCCGTCCTTGCGGGCGGTGTGCACCTTGCGCTCGAATTCATAAAAAGCGATCTGGCGCACCACCGTGTTGATCATGTCTTCGACCTTGCGAGCCAAAAGCGCCTTGCGCTCACGCTTGTCCTTGGTGCCATCCAGCAGCTTGCGGAAGGTCAGCATTTCGCCGAAGACCGATGCCGTCTCGGCCAAGGTCAGCGGCGTTGCGCACATCAGAGCGCCCTGTCCACCGGCCAATACCTGATGCACGCCATGGCCCAGCTCGTGCGCCAGCGTCATCACGTCACGCGGCTTGCCGAGGTAATTGACCAGCACGTAAGGGTGCGCGGAGGGCACGGTGGGATGCGCGAAGGCACCCGGTGCCTTGCCGGGACGGGCGGGGGCATCGATCCATTCCTCATCGAAAAAGCGGCGGGCGATATCGGCCATCTCGGGTGCGAAGTCGCCATAGGCCGAGAGCACCATGTCCTTGGCGTCGTCCCAGGGAATGACGGCGTTCGACGTGTCGGGCAGCGGCGCGTTGCGGTCCCAATAGTTCATCTGCTCCATGCCGAGCCACTTGGCCTTCATCTTGTAATAGCGATGCGACAGGCGCGGATAGGCCTGCGTCACCGCCTGCGCCAACGCATCCACCACCCCGCGCTCGACGCGGTTGGCCAGATGGCGGCTGTCGGCGATGTCTTCGAACTTGCGCCAACGGTCGGAGATTTCCTTGTCCTTGGCGAGCGTGTTGGTAATCAGCGTGAAGACGCGCAGATTGTCCTTGAAGGTTGCGCTCAGCGCCTGCGCTGCCTTTTTACGGGTTTCCGTGTCCGGTTCCTGAAGCAGGTTGAGCGTTTCTTCCAGCGCCAGGCTCTTGCCGTCGACCTCAAAACGCAGCTCCGACATGGTTTCATCGAACAGGCGGTTGAAGGCTGCGGCACTGGTCATCGACTTTTCGAGGAACAGCTGTTCCAGACTGTCATCCAGCTGGTGCGGCTTGTCCTTGCGCAAATCCACCAGCCACGGCTTGTAATGGCCGGTCAGCGGATCGTTGGCGATGGCCGCATCGATGGTCGCGTCTTCGATGCGGTTCAGCTCGAGCGCGAAGAACAGAAGGTTGGAGGACATCTCGGTGAGCTTCGACTGGGCGTCGCCATAAATCTTGCCGTTGGCCGGGTTGGATGTATCGGAAAAATAGGTGAGGCCAGCGAAGGAACCGATGCGGCCGAGAAGATCGTCCAGCGCTTCATATTCCTTCAGCGCCGCGCCAAGACCCTGCTCGCCGGAACTCTTGGCGGCGGCTTCCAGCTTGCCCTTCCATTTGGCTTCGAACGCCTTTGCGTCGCTCGCCGCCTTTTCCAGCGCGCCCCTGTATTCTGATGAATCGGCAGAGGGGTAGAGATCGGACAGCTTCCATGTCGGGAGGTCACCGAGGGCGGCAGCCCCTACGTCTGCGGGCGAAAAGGCGGGCAGGGGGATCGATGTCTTCAAGGTCATGTCGGGCTTTCCTCTTTATCTCTTCGCCAAAGCATATGGGGGCTCTGTTTCCCGTGGCAATGCATAAAATGCAAGCAAATCTCAAAACTGGATGTTCAAGCCTTCCATGTCACATTCAGTTCAAAGGGCCAGCATGAAGCAGGTCCATAAACCGGAAACCGGAGCCTGACATGACAGCGCAAGTACTCGTTATCGATGACGACCCTGTTCAGCGCCGCCTGCTTAAACAAGCAGTGGAGCGTTATGGTCACCACCCAATCCTTGCCGAAAACGGCAGGGTCGGACTGGAGCTGTTGAAACAACACAGCGGCGATATCAGCGTGATCGTTCTTGATCTGATGATGCCGGAGATGGACGGTCTGTCTTTTCTCAAGGCTGTCGGAGAGCTAGGCACCGATGTGCCTGTCATCGTCCAGACCGGCCAGGGCGGCATCGATACGGTGGTGCAGGCCATGCGCGCCGGTGCTTTCGATTTCGTGGTCAAGCCCGTGTCGCCAGAGCGCATCGGTTCGGCCATTGCCAATGCGCTGAAGCTCGACCAGCGCGAGGCCAAGGCCCGCACCGGCAAGCGGTCGCGCAACCACGCTGTCAATTTCAACGATATCGTGTCGGCCAGCCCGGCCATGCTGCGAGTCATCGAACTGGCGCAGCGGGCGGCGCAATCCAATATCCCGGTCGTGCTGGAAGGCGAATCCGGCGTCGGCAAGGAAATGATCGCGCGTGCCGTGCAGTCGGGCAGCGACCGTTCGGGCAAGCCGTTCATCACCGTCAATTGCGGTGCCATTCCGCATAATCTTGTCGAGAGCATCCTGTTCGGACACGAGAAGGGTGCCTTTACCGGTGCCACCGAAAAGCACATGGGCAAGTTCATGGAAGCCGATGGCGGCACGCTGTTTCTGGACGAGATCGGCGATCTGCCGCTGGAAGTGCAGGTCAAGCTTCTGCGCGCCGTGCAGCAGGGAGAGATCGAGACTGTCGGTTCGGCCCGTGTCCAGAAGGTCAATGTGCGGCTGATTTCGGCCACCAACAAGGATTTGATCGAAGAGGTGAAGGAAGGCCGCTTCCGCGAAGACCTGTATTACCGCCTCAACGTCTTCCCCATCACCATTCCCGCTCTTCGTCGCCGCAAGGAAGACATTCCCTATCTGGCGCGGGTGTTTGCAGAACGTTTTTCTGTTGAGCAGAAACTGCCGCATTCGCTGGGTGTGAGCGCCGGTGCGCTGGCCTTGCTGACGGCCTATGACTGGCCGGGCAATATTCGCCAGCTGGAAAATGCCGTGTTCCGCGCGGTCGTTCTGGCGCAGGGTGACGAGTTGACGGAAGCGGATTTCCCGCAGATCGCGCTTCAGGTGCCGGAATTTGCCGGTGACGTTGCCGACCACGAGATTCCGCATCGCCCGACCGAGCGTTCGCTGCTGGTTGCGCAGGCGCCTGAAAGCAAAAGCAGTGCCGCAGACATCATGTCCGTCATGGAAGCCATGGCGACGGATGAAGAGCGCTCCGCATCTGTGTTCCCCGGTGGAAGCCTGATTGCTTCAACCGATGACAGCGGCGACGTTCGCAAGATTGCCGATATCGAAGAGGAACTCATCCGGTTTGCGCTGCGATTCTATCGTGGCCAGATGAGCCAGGTGGCCCGCAAACTCGGCATCGGACGTTCCACACTCTACCGAAAGTTGAAGGATTATGGCATTGATCCCGATGATCCGCTGCGTGACGCCGCTTGATGCGGCGGATGCGGTCTTAGTTTAGCAAATGCAATATTTGTTAACCCCTGAGCAAGGATATTCACTTACGGTCTGTAAACCTCTTGTTAGTGAGGCGTTCACTATATAGAGGAAGGTTGCATATGTGTGGCAAATTTGCCATCGTGTCACCGTAATTGAGGTTCACTAGGACAATGTGACGAATTGTCTGCCAGGCGGGGATCAAATTGCCTTATCTGCATCGGAATAACGCGCTGACCGCGAAGGTCGCGCGTGGCTTGATCAAAGATATATGCACGAAGCTGTCGGCACGCGTTGTCACCTGCGTTTGTTTGTTGATGGCCGGTTTGCCTGCGCTTGGCGTTTCGGCAACGGAAGCGGCTGCTGAAACACGCAGTCTCAAGCTGTATTATATCCACACCAAAGAAAAAGCCGTCATCACCTTCAAGCGAAACGGCAAGTACGACCAGAAGGGTCTGCAGGAGCTGAACCGATTCCTGCGTGACTGGCGTCGCAACCAGCCGACCAAGATGGACCCGCGTCTGTTCGATCTGGTGTGGGAAGTTTACCGCCGTTCCGGTGCCAACGAATACATCAACGTCGTCTCCGCTTTCCGTTCGCCCGAGACCAACGGCATGCTGCGTTCGCGCACCAAGGGTGTCGCCAAGAGCAGCCAGCATACGCTCGGCAAGGCCATGGACTTTTATATTCCCGGCGTGAAGCTTGGCCGTCTGCGCGAAATCGCCATGCAGATGCAGATCGGTGGCGTTGGTTTCTACCCGACCTCCGGTTCTCCCTTCGTGCATCTTGACGTCGGCAATGTGCGTGCCTGGCCACGCATGAGCCGCCAGGAACTGGTGCGCATTTTCCCCAAGGGCAACACCATTCACCTTCCATCCGACGGCAAGCCTTTGCCCGGTTATGACCAGGCGCTCGCCGATTATCGCAAACGCGTCAGCTCGTCTTCCATTCAGGTTGCCAGCACCGCAGGCGATGGCCCAGCCTCGTCCTCCTCATCGGGTGGCAAGCGCAAGACCTTGCTCGCAGCCCTGTTTGGTGGCGGCGATGAGGACGAAGATGCCGAAGGCATTGCAACACCGGCACCAGCCGCGCGCTCTGCCGCACCCGCCGCTGCTCCCGTAGCGCAGGAGCCTGAAGAAGAGGCAGCACCGACAGCTGTGGCCGTTGCATCCGCAACGCCTCTTCCGGGTGGCGCGAACGCACCGCTGCCGACGGCGCGCCCAACCTTCCGCAATCAGGAAGGCGCGACGGGTCTGGCGACAGCGCTTTATTCTCCAGCGCGTAATGCAGCGCAGGATGCACTTCAGGCCGCGACCACGCCAACACCGACCGCCGCCCCTGCCGAACAGCAGTTTGCCGATCTCGCGCAATACTCTATTCCTGTGCCGACCCTTTTGGGGCCGCGCCGCATGAAGGGTGATGCCGATGGTACCGTCATGGCGGCTCTGGGTTCTGAAAACATGCCGGGCGATGCGCTTGCGGCCCATGTTCCGGTTCCTGCCAACCGTCCGGCTGTTGCAGAAGCGCTGCTGGCAACGGCCAATTCCGACGCCGAAGATCAGGGCGACGAGGCTGAACAGCAGCTTTCGCCTGTCGTGGTCGCTGCGCTTGAGCAGAGCGGCCAGGATGCGCGTTCCGCAATGATCGCAACAGCGATGCCAAGTGCTGCGCAGTTCCCAGCCTCCGCTACAAGCATCGGTTCTGCCCTACCGGCCAGAAAGCCTGTCCACACGGCGAAGGCTGGTCCAGCCCAGACCATGCAGGACGAACAGGCCTATGGCGATGACTTCGATGTCAAGCCACAGACAAACACCAGCGGCCTGACGGCTGGCCTGCCCACCAAGGGCGGTCGTCCAAGCAAGAAGGAAGCTGCTATCGCCGAACAGGCAATGGTCAGTGGTGGTCGCTTGACGCAGGAAGCCATTTCGGACTGGGCATTGAGCCAGGACAAGGGCGTCACCGGTCGTGCCGTCAAGGCACCGCGTGTCGTGAACAACCGCATGCTCAGCCACGATATGTCGGCGTCTGCGGCAACGGCCAGCTTCCGTCCGGGCGCTGCTGCCATCGATTCCAGCCGCTTCAGCACGCCGGTCAAGATGCCATAAGGTAATCTGTCGGTAGCCTTCAAACGTCAAAACCGCCCCGCTGTCTTACAAAAGATAGCGGGGCGGTTTTCGTTTGGAGTGGTTGTGACGGCAGTTTCCATAATGCTTTAAGGCGAGCTTGACGGGTGATATCGGCGCTGTTAGCTTGGTTAACAGTCGGTTATATTTGCGCGTGACTTGAAACCGCGCTGTATCATTTGACTATATGCGAGACAGTCTTTGTCTCGTGGCGCAAAGGGCCGGGATTGGATTGATCCCAGCTTGCATGAAGCTCCTTCATTGCGCCGGTTCTCGCGAGCCATGTTCCCTGAAAATCCTGATTTGCGTGACGTGTGATGTGGGCCTTGTTGCTACCGCCCTCATCAAAAACTTTGTGTCGGTTGCTATGATATCTGCCAATAGGTCGTGTTTATCGCAATGTCGGGGCAAGATTCGTCACGTAAAAGGTCATCTCTGACCAGTAATCGATGGTGTCGCGCGCTCATGACTACAATAGCCAACCTTGCTCCCAAGCAGATTTCCCAGCTTTCTATCTCCACGATAGCGGGGCTGACGACCAGTGATATTGGCGAACTCAATTCCGCGCAGATCAAAGCCTTCACCTCCACGCAAGTGGGTGCGCTGACGACCACGGTCGTCTCGTCGCTGTCCACCCAGGCGGTCGGAGCACTGGCGCCCAAATCCATCACCGGACTGACGCTGTCGCAAGTGGCCGCACTCGGCACGACGCAGGTTTCGGGCCTGTCGACCGCGCAGGTCAATGCGCTCTATGCCAGCCAGCTCGACGGCTTCTCGTCCACGCTGATCGAGGCACTGAACACGGCGCAGGTCTCGGCGTTGAGCAGCCAGCAGGTCGGCATTCTCTCGGCTGGTGAACTCAACAGCTTTACCTCGGCAGAAATCGCCTCGATCAAGAAAGCCTCCATTCCCGGTCTGAGCACATCGGCACTTGCGGGTCTGTCCACCGATAAGCTTATCGCGCTCACCACCGTGCAGGTGGGAGCTCTCACGTCGTCGCAGATGAAGGCCCTGACCTCGGAGCAACTCACGGCGCTGACGCCGGAGCAGTTCTCCGCCTTGACCGCAAAACAGATCGCCGGTCTTTCCACCGTTGTGATGAACACGCTGAGCAGCGACAAGCTCGCTGCCCTCAGCACCAAGCAGATTTCTGCCCTGACCACGAGCCAGTTCGACGCCTTGAGCTCCACCAGCCTTGTTGCGCTGAATGAAGGTCAAGTCTCGGGCTTGAGTACGCAGCAGGTCTCGACGCTGTCGTCAGGCGAACTCAACAGCTTCACGCCCGCCGAGATCGCGTCGATCAAGAAGGCGTCCATCGTCGGCCTGTCGACCGCAGCACTGGCCGGTCTGTCGACCGACAGGATCGCGGCGCTGACCTTGACGCAGGTCGCGGCCCTGTCATCGACGCAGATGAAGGCACTGACCTCCACGCAGCTCTCGGCACTGACGGCGGATCAGTTCTCGGCACTGACGACCAAGCAGATTGCGGGGCTTTCGAGCGACGTTCTCGCCAATCTCAGCAGTGCACGGCTTGGCGCTCTGAGCACCAAACAAATCACGGCGCTGACGACGGCGCAGTTCGAGGCCTTGAACTCGACCAGCCTGGCCGGTCTCGATGCGCAGCAGGTTTCCGGATTGACCGCCAAGCAGGTCGCAACGCTGTCTGCGGATGAACTCAACAGTTTCACCGTCGAAGAAATCGCGTCGCTCAAGAAGGCAGCGATTGCCGGATTGACGACGACGGCACTGGCGGGGCTCTCGACCGACAGAATTGCCGGATTGACGACGACACAAATCGCAGGCCTGTCTACCCAGCAGGTGCAGGCTTTGACCTCGCAGCAGATATCGGCACTGACGCCTGAGCAGATTGGCGCCTTGTCGGCCAAACAAATCGGTGGCCTTTCGACAGCGGTCATGGCCAATCTGGATGGTGGCGTTCTCGCGGCCTTCAGCACAAAGCAGGTCGCAGCCCTGACGACTGCCCAGTTCGACGCGTTGAGCAGCGCAAGTATCGAAGCCCTTCAGGAAACGCAGGTTGCTGGTCTGAACGCCAAGCAGGCCGCAACCTTATCGGCCACGGAACTGAACAGCTTCACGGCAGAAGAGATCGCAGCGATCAAGAAGACCGCGATTGCGGGATTGTCGACCTCCGCGATTTCAGGTCTTTCCACCACATTGATCCAGGCCCTGACGACGGGCCAGATCGCCGCGCTATCCACCACCCAGATGAAGGCGCTGACATCCGATCAACTGGGCGCACTCACGCCTGAGCAGTTTTCCGGTCTGACACCACGTCAGATTTCCGGGCTCTCGCCGTCTGCCGTCAGTCAGCTCGGTAGCGATAAACTGGCAGCCATGGGCTCCAAACAGATCGCTGCTTTGACGACGGCACAATTCGACGCACTGAGTGCCGACAGTATCGAAGCGCTGACCGACGTTCAGGTGGCGGGGTTGAGCGCCAAGCAGGTTGCGACGTTGGACGCGGATGAGCTGAACAGCTTCGAGGCCTCAGAGATCGCATCGATCAAGAAATCTGCCATTGCCGGACTGTCGACAGCGGCGCTCAGCGGAATGACGGATGAGAAGATCGAGGCGTTCACCACGGCGCAAGTCCACGCCATGAGCGCGGCGCAGGTCAATATCGTGGTTGCCGCCTATAAAGACAACTAACGGCAATTGCCTCCCAAACGAAAAAGGCGCGGTCGAAACACCGCGCCTTTTCTATTTGGATCGATTGTGCTGAACGGATCAGACGCCGCTCTGTCCGTCGGAGCCGATATAGGCGATGCGGACCATGTTGGTGGCGCCGGGCGTGCCGAGCGGAACACCGGCCGAGATGATGATGCGGTTGCCGGGTTTGCCAAAGCCTTCGTCGACGACGATGCGGCAGGCGCGGTTGACCATGTCGTCCTGGTCGCTGGCGTCGCCGGTGACCACACAGTGCAGACCCCAAACCACAGACAGACGACGTGCCGTCTGGATGATCGGCGACAGCGCGATGATCGGAACCTGCGGGCGTTCACGCGCCGCACGAAGACCCGTCGTGCCTGACGATGTGTAGGTGACGATGGCCGACAGCCCCAACGTTTCGGCAATCTGGCGGGCGGCCAGCGAAATGGCGTCGGCACCGGTTGCTTCCGGCTGCGGGCGCTGTGCGTAGATGATGTTGGAGTAGTAGGGGTCCTGCTCCACGGTGCTGGCGATGGAGGCCATGGTGGACACGGCCTCGACCGGGTAATCACCGGAGGCCGATTCGGCCGACAGCATGATGGCGTCGGCACCTTCGAACACGGCGGTCGCCACGTCGGACACTTCGGCGCGGGTTGGAACGGCAGCCGAAATCATCGATTCCAGCATCTGCGTGGCAACGACGACGGGCTTACCGGCCTTGCGGCAGGCACGTGTCAGCTGCTTCTGGATGCCGGGAACGGCTTCCAGCGGCATTTCCACACCAAGGTCACCACGGGCCACCATCAGTGCGTCGGAAAGGGCGATGATTTCCTCGATGCGCTCGACAGCCTGCGGCTTTTCGATCTTGGACATCAGGCCAACGCGGTTACCGGCGATCTTGCGGACTTCGACCAGATCTTCCGGGCGCTGAACGAACGATAGTGCGACCCAATCGACATCGTCGGTCGCCAGCACGGCATCCAGATCGACGCGGTCCTTGTCGGTCAGAACGCCGACGCCCAGCAACGTGTCGGGCAGGCTGATGCCCTTGCGGTCGGAAATCTTGGTGCCGGAGACGACTGTGGTGACGATGCTCTTGCCGTCGCATTTTTCAGCGCGCAGATGCAGCTTGCCATCATCGATCAGCAGGCGGTCGCCGGGCTTGACGGCTTCGAGAATTTCAGGATGCGGCAGGAACACGCGGTTCTTGTCGCCGGGCGCCTCGTTGTTGTCGAGCGTGAAGGTCTGGCCTGCAACCAGATCGACCTTTGTGTCTGCGAACTTGCCGACGCGCAGCTTGGGCCCCTGAAGGTCGGCCAGAATGCCGATGGGGCGGCCAACGCGGCTTTCGACCGAGCGAATGCGCTGGATGAGGGTGCGCATCACGTCATGGCTGGCATGGCTCATATTGATGCGGAAGAGATCAGCGCCGGCCAGATGGAGCTTCTCGATCATTGCTTCATCGGATGATGCTGGGCCGAGAGTTGCAAGGATTTTGACTTTGCGGTTACGCTTCATCAGTTCTGACTTTCCTGTGTACCTGGCGTGTCAGAAAGCTGGACCATCCAGCTTCCCTGTCGGCCCGTATCGTATTCCTTGAAACCCATTCGTTGGAAACTACGGGCATAGCAATCATCCACGCCGGTGATCTTGAACTCGTTTTCCGCGACGCACATGTTCACGTCGCCTGTCCATCTGCCGCCACGGGCAGCATCTTCGGCGTAGAGATAATAATAGCGGGATTGCAGCTCACCCTCGATCAGCGTGGCGCATGTGGAGGCAGGCACCTGCCACCAGCCTTCGCTGATCCAGCCTTCCTGTGCACGGTAGCCGATGGCCACGCCCACGAGGTTCTGTGTGCTGTTGCAGACACGGAAATCCGCCAATGCCGGTTCTGCAAGAAGAAGCGGTGTGGAGAAGAGGGTGGCGGCGCAGAAGAAGCGGATCGCGCGCCGGTGTTTGTGAAGCTTAGCGGAGAATGTCTGTGTCACGGCTTCCATCCGGATTCCATGGTTATAAAATGAGAACACTTCTTGGCGCGGGCGCCCAAGAAAGTCAACGCAAGTTCAATCGATTGTATCTGTATGGAATATCGGCGGCGGTGCTGCGGATAGCGTTCAGACCGTCGTAACTTGCGCGTGGCGCCGAGCCATGGCATCAAGCGTCTCTCCCTTATCGTCGCTAGAAATCAAAGATGCCAGACTTCCAGCCCTACGAAATCATAGAAGGCGATTATGACAAAGGCATGGTTCTCATCGCCGATCACGCCACCAACATTCTGCCGCCAGACTATGGCAGTCTCGGTCTGTCACCGGCGGCCTTTCAGCGTCATATCGCGTTTGATATCGGCATCGAAGGGCTGACGCGAACGCTTGCCGCGCGCCTTCGCGTGCCCGCCGTGATGAGCCGCTTTTCCCGCCTGCTGATCGATCCTAACAGGGGTGAGGACGACCCCACGCTCATCATGAAGATTTCCGATGGTGCGATTATTCCCGGCAATCACCCGATGACACAGGATGAGTGGGATCGGCGACTGAACACCTATCATCGACCCTATCACAAGGCTGTGGGTTCGGTGCTGGACAAGGTCGCAAACCAATCCGGCAAGGCACCGCTGGTGTTTTCGCTGCATTCCTACACGCCGTTCTGGAAAGAGGTGGCTCGCCCCTGGCACGCAGCCGTGCTGTGGGACACGGATCACCGCGCTGTCACGCCACTAATTGCGCATCTGCGGGCATCGGGCGATATTGTGGTGGGGGACAATGAGCCCTATGACGGCGCGCTGAAGGGCGACACCATGTATCGGCACTGCATGGCCAAGGGCTTCCCCCATGCCCTTTTGGAAGTGCGGCAGGATCTCATCGGCGATGAGGCGGGCATTGCTGCTTGGGCTTTGCGCCTTGCTCCCATTTTCGCCGCAATGAATGATGATCTGAGCCTGCACGCCTATCAGCAGTTCGCCTCGCGGACCGGACCCTATTGAGCGGAGAAGACGATGAGCGAAGTTGACGATATCAAGAAGACAGAGCTGGAAGCGGCCGCTTTTCGCAGGCTGCTCAAACACTTGCGCGAGCGCAGCGATGTGCAGAACATCGACCTCATGAACCTCGCGGGCTTTTGCCGCAATTGCCTGTCCAACTGGTATGCGGATGCGGCCAAGGAAGCGGGCCACGAGATCAGCAAGGATACCGCCCGCGAGATGGTCTATGGCATGCCTTATGACGATTGGAAAAAGCTGCATCAGGGCGAAGCCAGTGATGTCCAGAAAGCCGCATTCGAGCAAAACAAGCCGCAGGAATAAGGCGCCGAGACCGGAAACGGCTTGACGTGGCTGTCTGGGACAGGCAGTTCACCAACCTGAAAAATTCGCTGCCACCGCAGCCTTGAGGCTTCCGCCTCGACCACTTTCGAATCACGCGGTTCTGTGCGCAGAGCCCACGCAAAGGATAGAAGAATGGACGAAACAGCCACAACCGAAACCGTCGCCGCCGCCGAACTGCGCCAGTTCATCGAGCGTATCGAGCGTCTGGAAGAAGAAAAGGCCGCGATTTCCGGCGATATCAAGGACGTGATGGGCGAAGCCAAGGGCCGTGGTTACGACACCAAGGCGATCCGCACCATCATCCGCCTGCGCAAGAAGGATGCCAACGAGCGCATCGAAGAAGAGACGATCTTGCAGACCTACATGGCTGCACTGGGCATGGAATAAGCCTAGAGTCAGGCCGTGATTGGAAGGCCCCCTGGTGGGGCCTTTTTCTATTTATGGTAGATATAGAAGCAAGTGAAAGTTATCAGCCTGATCAAAGGATTTCTTTCGTGCGCCCGTAAGCAAAACTCTACGAAAACTCCGCGTTCTCTGGTGTTTTTGGATCTTTCACATATCCCGTTTCTCTCGCGACGTGCGAGTATTCTAAAAAAGTTTTATTTATATTTTTAATCGAAATATTCTAATATTTTCAAAGCGATGAATACTGATTTTCAGTGAACTGATGTCGAAGCGTCTCGTAAAGCTCACGAAGAAGTGTCGGCACGCCTTTTATGCGTTTGTCGAGGTTGGTGTTCCACTCGTTATTATTGATGACAATGGTTAGAATGAACATATCAGAGCTATAAGTTGTTCTCTAAAGCTAGTCTTAAATGCCACGATAGTGCTACTTTATACAACCATTTGTAAGCATCTTGTTAATCATTTACTTACCATAAATGTGACGGAAATGAGTCTCTCTATGGCTCGGCGATGCTCGCAAGTGGTACGGAATGACCAGCATAAAGACCAACATGTCGGCCATGGCGGGCCTCCAGACTCTTCGCGCGACGGCAGCGAGCCTTGCCGAGCAGCGAAGTCAGGTCAGTAGCGGTTTACGGGTGGGAAAAGCCTCGGATAATGTTGCCTATTGGTCCATCTCGACCACCATGCGCTCCGACCGCACCGCCATTTCCGCTGCGAACGACGCGATGGGTTTGGGCGCAGCCAAAGTCGATACGGCCTATGCGGCGATGACGTCTGTGCTCGAATCCCTCACGGAATTCAAGTCAAAGCTGGTGACTGCAAACGAGACGAGTGTGGATCGCTCGAAAATTCAGGGAGAACTCGATCAGCTTAAAAAGCAGGTCGTGGCCATTGCCGATTCTGCCAGCTTCAACGGAGAGAACTGGCTGACCACTGATGTCGATGACATTTTCGATCCCGATATCAACAAGGTGTCGGTCGTCTCCGGCTTTACGAGAGGCACAGACGGCGCAGTCTCCGTCAACAGGGCGAATTATTCTCTTGTGCAATCTTCTCTCTTCAATTCGACCGGTGGAGGGATGTTGCAAGCAGACCCGAGAGACCTGAAGACGATTGGCGGCCTGCGTTTCGAATATGGCAACGGCCTCAGAAGCGATTATGCCATGCGCAGCACCTCCGGTACCGGGCCAGGGACGTTCATGTTCGATTTTTCCTCTCCCATGACGTTTGGAGCCGGGGACAGCCTGAGCTTCGATATCACCATCGATGAAGACAATCCTGCGGATGGAATTCCGCCAGCTTACGACCCGGGCAGAACGACGTCAGCGGTGATCGATGCTGGTGTGGTCAACAGCGTCCTTGGCAGAAGCGATGGCGTCATCGGTAATTACAAACAGTATGCGCAAGTTCTGAACAACGTGCTTTCCGGCGCAGGCGCTTTTGCTACGACATATCGACGACTTGATCCGCCCAATCAGACAGTCATTTGGGTGGATGTCCCGAACGTGGTCGGAATTGTACGCGGCGGATTTGGTGACAAGGACGGATCGTCCATGAGCATATCGAACGTCAGCTTTACGGGCGTTACGCAGGCCAACCAGATCGCTGATCGCTCGGTGGCATTTGGAGTGCGCAGGTCCTCCATGACGCTCGATTTTGAGCCTCTCACCGTTTATGACGACGTCATCGTCAGCATGCGTATGGATGTTGATCACGCTTCAACGAGCATGTCTTTCGACAAGGACTTCGTTAACCTGAAGCTGGGCAAGACAAACGGCAAGATCGAGACATCGAATGAGATGGCAACCGTGCTGACGGCTCTCGTCAACAGGTCTGATATCATCATCAATGCCCCTGACGCCTCCACGGTTTCCATCAGCATCGACCCTCTTCAAATCCGTAAATCGGGAGAGAAGAGCTCCATTGGTTTTTATGGCATCGACGTCAATATCGAGCCATTGCCAACGATGAATTTCCTCGACATCGATATCGCCGCCAATCCGCGTTTGCTGGATGGTTATGTCGGCTACATCGAGCAGGCACTCGGCCGGGTGACGGGTGGGGCTGCGGCGCTGGGCGCTCTCCAGACGCGTATCGAAATGCAGTCTCAGTTTGCCCAGAAGTCCCTCGATACCATCGATGCAGGCGTGAGTCGGCTCGTGGATGCCGACATGGAAGAGGCCTCGGCGCGTTTGAGCGCGCTGCAGACGCAGCAGCAGCTCGCCATCCAGGCGCTTCAGATATCCAACGATTCGCCAAAGACGTTGCTGTCCTTGTTCAACTAGAGGCGTCTGCGTGATATGGATTCACTGAGCTTCAGTCTGGCTTTTCTGTTCACTCTTCCGGTGCGAAAAACGCATCGATCGCGGCCATAGCCTGACTGCGATAGACATCGCGCTCCAGAAACAATTCGTGCCGTGCGCCGGTGACGGGGATCAGTTGCGCCGCACGGAAATTGCGCGATAGCTCTTCCTGTCCCGCATAGGGCGAGATCGTGTCGCGCATGGGTGCCAAGAGCAGCGTCGGCACGGTGATCTTCGTCAGATGATCCTGCCGCGTGACCCAAGGCATCGTTTTCAAAACCTCAAACAGCCAGCGTGCCGTCGGCGCACCGACGAAGAGTTCGGGGTGTTCGATGCCGATTTGTGCATTGCGGGCAAAGCGGACGGGATCTGACGTTAGCGGATTGTCTTCAAACGAGCGCTCGCGCTGGTCTTTTCCGAGCTGCACGCCACCCAGCCCGATCAGACTGAGGCTCGTGGCCACCAGCCGGATGAACCACGCCGGCAGGGATTGTCCGCTCAAGGAAATGAAGGGTGCGCTGAGCGCCATGCGCTCGATGCGGTTCGACAGTGCCGGTCCCATGGAAAGGGCTGCCAGCCCGCCGGTGGAATGGGCAATCATGAAGAAGGGCAGGCGCGTATCCGGCAAAACGACCTGTTCCAGAAACAGCGATATGTCCTTCTGGTAATCGGAAAAGCGCCGCACATGGCCGGCATGGGCTTTCTTCAGCAGCCGTTCCGACCCGCCCTGTCCGCGCGTGTCGAAGGTCGCGACCCAGAAGCCTTTCTCGGTGAGATCGTTGATCGTCTCGAAATATTTCTCGATGCATTCATTGCGGCCATGCAGCAAAACGATGGTGCCACGCGCCACCGACTGGCTGGAGCGAAAGATCGCGTAGCGCAGTTTCTTGTTCTTATGACCGGTGAAATAGCCCGCGATGTGGTTCTCGGGCACGGGGTTGCCCTTGGTCGCGTGTAATATGGCTTCGGTCATGGATGGTGTTTCCGACTTGGCACTGACGAGATGTTTCGCAACGGGATAAGTGGCGCGCCGATGCACGTCAAAGGAAAAATCGCCGGAACCGTCGGTCTTAGCAGTCGCGGTTCCGGCTAGTATGACAGAAGAAGAAGGGACGTTATCCTTCTGCCACCGGAGATAGCCTCCGATGTCCCGATGAATAGCGCGCGCAAACTGAACGATTTCAGAACTGTGCGTTCAGTTGGCATTCAGGCGCATTCCGGTTTGCGAAAACTCTTGAACTTGCCCAAACGCCTTCCCATCTCTTTGTCACGGTCGCCAGAACGGGGCCGTATCCGGTCACTCATCGCCATCAGGGGTGAGGACCTTAATCGCAAACAGTCGCTCACAGGAGGACACCATGCGTCACGTTGATTTTTCCCCGCTTTACCGCTCCACGGTCGGTTTCGACCGCCTTTTCTCCATGCTCGATGGCCTTGGCCAGCCGGAACAGGCGCAAGCCTACCCGCCCTACAACATAGAGCGCACCGGCGAGAACGCCTACCGCATCACCATGGCGGTGGCCGGTTTCGATGAGAACGAACTCAGCATCGAATCGCGCGCCAATGTGCTGACCGTCAAGGCTGAAAAGGCTGACGAGACCAAAGAAAGCGAAGGCGACTTCCTCTATCGCGGCATTGCCAAGCGCGCCTTCGAGCGCCGCTTCCAGCTTGCCGATCACGTCGAGGTACAGAACGCTTCGCTGAAGAATGGCCTGCTGCACATTGATCTCTTCCGCAACATTCCCGAAGCCATGAAACCACGTCGCATCGCGATTGTTTCAGACGTGACGGATGAGCCACGGCAGATCGAAGCGCAGGTGACGCCCGCTCAGGTCAACTAAACCTGTTGCGTGAAGTCTGACGAAACGGCCCTCATTGCAGGGCCGTTTTTGTTTGTTCCGGCGGAAGCGCAATTTCTGCGGTTTTCTGCAATTCGATTTTCTTCGCCTTGGTGGCATATCTCTGCGCAATCACCGCGCAGGCCATCAACTGTATCTGGTGAAACAGCATCAGCGGCAGAACGATCGCGCCGATGCTCTGGCCGGCAAAGATGGCACCCGCCATGGGCACGCCGCTGGCAAGGCTCTTCTTGGATCCGCAGAAGGTGATGGTGATCTCGTCTTCCTTCTTGAAACCAAGCAGACGGCTGCCGAACATGGTGATGCACAGAACGACGGCAAGCAGAGCCATGTCGATGCCGATGACGACGCCGATGTCACGCAGGGTAAACTGGTGCCAGATGCCTTCGATCACAGCCTCACTGAAGGCGAGATAGACCACCATCAGGATCGAGCCGCGGTCGACGGGTGCCAGCAGCTTTTTGCGGGCTCTGATCCAGTCGCCGATCCAGGGCTGCAGGATTTGGCCGAGAATAAAGGGCGCCAGCAATTGCAGGAAGATTTGCCCGAAAGCCTCGAGCGAAAAGCCGCCGCCATGGCCGCCCACGGTAAACAGGAAGCCGACGAGCAGCGGCGTTAAAAACATGCCGAATATATTCGAGGCCGATGCAGCACAAATCGCCGCTGGAACATTGCCGCCCGCCATGGAGGTGAAGGCGATGGAGGATTGCACGGTGGACGGCAGCACGCAGAGAAACAGGACGCCCATATAGAGCGGCGCAGGCAGAATGCTCTGCGGGATGTAGCCGAGGCCGACGCCGATCAGCGGAAACAGGCCGAAGGTGACAAACAGAATGACCAGATGCAGACGCCAGTGCAAGATACCGGCGATCACCACATCCCGCGACAATCTCACGCCGTGCAGAAAGAACAGCAAGGCAATCGCGCATTTGGTGGCGATGCCGAAGTATTCGGCGGCTTGCCCGCTGACGGGCAGGAAGGAAGCGATGATGACGGTTGCGACCAGCATCATGGTGAAGCGGTCGGGCAGGAAGCGGCTCATGGCGGCGTGCTTTCGTTTTTCCGGTTTTGCATTGAATTGACCTGCATTATCCCTCATCATGAAATCAGATGCAAAAACTAACAGTTATCATGATGTGAGATAACCATGCTCAATCTCCAACACCTCGCCAGCTTCGTGACGCTGGAGCAGACCATGAGTTTCACCCATGCCGCCGAGCGGTTGGGCATCGGTCAATCGACGCTCAGCCAGCATATCCAACGCTTGGAAGCCTTTCTCGGGCAGCGCCTGATCGCGCGTGATACACATCGGGTTCGCCTGACGCCGGAGGGCGAGGCGTTGCTGGGTTACGCCCGCAACATGCTGGATATCAACAACAAGGTAGCGGCTTTGTTCGGTGAAAGCAGGCTGCGTGGCCGCCTGCGACTCGGCGTCTCCGAAGACTTCGTCGCCAGCCGCCTGACGGTCATTCTAGAGGAATTTACACGGCTCTACCCGCTGGTCGATCTGGAACTCACGGTAGCGCTCAGCGGCTCTCTTTACGAAATGCAGGACAATGGCGAGCTGGATGTCGTGCTGGCCAAAAGACGCCTGGGTGACCACCTCGGCCACTTCTTCTACCGCGAACCTCTGGTCTGGCTGGCAAAAGACCCGGATGCCGTTCTGTCGCGCGAAAACGCCTTGCCGCTCATCGCCTTTCCACCACCCAGCATCACCCGCAAGGCAGCACAGGAAGCGCTCGACCGCGCCGGTGTCGCCTGGCGCATCGTCTGCACCTGCGGCAGCCTCAGCGGACTAACCGCCGCCGCCCGCGCCGGAATGGGCGTTCTGGTCCAGCCTCGCAGTATGGCGCCAACAGGATTGCGGGAACTGCCGAAGGGCGCGCTTCCGGCACTGGAAGATGTGGAGTTCGTGCTCCAACCGAGGAAGGGGGCGGATGCGGAACTGGTGGAGGCACTGTCGAAACTGGTGATGGCTAAGGGGATGGTGCCGGGGAGTGCTGCTTGAACGCGTGGCGGTACCCCTCACCAAGAAAATCTAAGACTTAGCTCTGCTAAGCTCTTGATTTTCTATCCTCTCCCACAAGGGGAGAGGTAAAAGAGCAAGCGGCGCGGCATTCGCGTTATCTCTCCCCCTGTGGGAGAGAAAGCAATTTCAACATCTTGAGCTTTGCTCAAGTGTTAGAAATTGCAAGTGAGGGGGCAGCTCCGTTCCGCTTCAAGCCCCGCCACAAATCCGCAAGAAATCATCCACGTCGTTTTCCAGCGTTGCAAAGCTGGTCACAAGCCGAATGAGCTGTTCGTTTTCGCCCACAGGCTCCGGCATGTCGTGTGGCACGGGCCAGTCGTAGAAGCTGGCACCGGCCTCTTTGGCAGCCTTGGCCTTGTCCTTGTTCAGCACCACGAAAAGCTCGTTGGATTGCGTTGGCCAGGCCAGGCGTGCACTGTTGGAAGCCGACAGTCCTTCGCGCAGGCGCGTCGCCATGGCGTTGGCGTGGGCGGCCAGTTCAAGCCACAGATCGTCCTTGAAATAGGCATCGAATTGGGCGGCCATGAAGCGGGTTTTGGAGAAGAGCTGGGCGGAGCGCTTGCGGATGAAGGGCAGGTCTTCTGCCGTTTTCGGATCCATGTAGACGATGGCTTCCGCGCACCAGCAACCGTTTTTCGTTGCGCCGAAGGACAGAATATCAACGCCGCGTTTCCATGTCATTTCGGCAGGCGTCGTGTTCAGCGCCATCATGGCGTTGCCGAAACGCGCGCCGTCCATATGCAAGGGGACGCCAGCGTTTTTGGCGATTTTCGAAATCGCGTCGATTTCATCGAGTTCGTAAACCGTGCCCTGTTCGGTCGCCTGGGTCAGCGTCACCAGCATCGGCTGGCCTTGATGGATGGAGCCGGGCGGGAAGCGGCCGATGGCGGCTTCGAGGTTCTTTGGCAGCATCTTGCCGTTGGGTCCAGCGACCGGCATCAGGCGCGAGGCGTTGGAAAAGTAGACCGGCGCGCCGCATTCGTCTTCGATGACATGCGCTTCGGAATGGCAAAAGGCGATGCCGCCGGGGCGGGCGACGCTGGCCATGGCCAGAGAATTGGCAGCGGTGCCGGTGCCGACGAAGAATACGGCGACTTCGCGCTCGAAAATCTCGTTGAAGCGCTTCTCGATGGCGCGGTCCAGTTCGCTCGTGCCGTAGGCGGCGGCAAAGCGGGTGGATTCTTTCATCAGCCGCTCATTGATCGCGGGGTGGGCGCCTGCCCAGTTGTCGGAAGCAAAAAACATGGGTCTGCACTTTCGATGAGTTGACGATGGCGGGAGTGGCTGGTCTGCCAAACGATTGTCGTTTTATGGCCTTATCTTCGGGAACGCAAATCCGGCAATGAAAGCAACGATTTCGTGGTTTTGCCGGAAGAAAATTGCGCGAAGATTCGCAACCGAGACATTTAGCGTCATTTTGTACGTTTATAAAATGTTGAGGTGGACTTGCAGAGTACGGTCGTTTCTGTCAAAATCCAACCAGAATTAAGACAGCAATGCTGTCCTAAATTGACAAGCGGACGCGAAACCACTATCCGGAAACGGTGAAGAGGTCGAGCATCCGCCTCTCTGCGTGAAGCCATGCAACCTGTTGCAGGAGGGACGAAAAATGACGATCAAGCTGGAAGGCGAAAACGCCGCGGCGATGTTGACCAATGACTGTCCGACGAGCGCCCAGCCTAAGGCTGCCGTGCGCGCGACGATTGGTGGTCTGCCTCCAAAGCAGGGTCTTTATGATCCGCGCAACGAGCATGATGCCTGCGGCGTCGGCTTCGTGGCGCATATGAAGGGCCAGAAGTCGCACCAGATCGTCAAGGATGGTCTGTTCATTCTCGAAAACCTGACCCACCGTGGTGCTGTCGGTGCCGATCCATTGATGGGCGATGGCGCGGGCATTCTGGTGCAAATCCCCGACAAGTTTTTCCGTGAGGAAATGGCGCTTCAGGGCGTGACGCTGCCGAAGGCTGGCGAATATGCCGTCGGCCACATCTTCATGTCGCGCGATGCAGACCAGATCGAGCACTACAAGAAGGTCATCATCGACGTTGTTGCCGATGCGGGACAGCAATTCCTCGGCTTCCGTGATGTGCCAGTCGACAACTCCTCTCTGTCGGAAGCGCCCGATATCGCTGCAACCGAGCCGCACCATGTGCAGGTCTTCATCGGTGCTGGTCGCGATGCGGCTACCAATGCCGATTTCGAGCGTCAACTGTTTCTGATCCGCAAGGTCATTTCCAACACCATTTACGACGCGGGCGGCGGCAAGGAAGCGCAGGATTTCTATCCCGTTTCGCTGTCCTCCTCGACCATCGTCTACAAGGGCATGTTCCTGGCCTACCAAGTCGGGGCCTATTATAAGGACTTGGCTGATCCGCGTTTTGAAAGCGCCGTCGCGCTCGTTCACCAGCGTTTCTCGACCAACACTTTCCCATCCTGGAAGCTGGCGCACCCCTACCGCATGGTTGCCCATAACGGCGAAATCAACACGCTGCGCGGCAACGTCAACTGGATGGCGGCGCGTCAGGCATCCGTTGCCTCACCGCTGTTTGGCGACGACATTTCCAAGCTCTGGCCGATTTCCTACGAGGGACAGTCGGACACCGCCTGCTTCGACAACGCGCTCGAATTCCTCGTGCGTGGCGGTTACTCCATGGCGCATGCCGTGATGATGCTGATCCCCGAGGCATGGGCTGGCAACCAGTCCATGTCGCCGGAGCGCAAAGCATTCTACGAATACCATGCAGCGCTGATGGAGCCATGGGATGGCCCGGCTGCCGTTGCCTTTACCGATGGCAAGCAGATCGGCGCGACGCTCGACCGCAACGGTCTGCGTCCGGCCCGTTATCTCGTCACCGATGACGACCGCATCATCATGGCATCCGAAGCTGGCACATTGCCGGTGCCAGAAGAGCGCATCATCAAGAAGTGGCGTTTGCAGCCGGGCAAGATGCTGCTGATCGACATGGAAAAGGGCGCAATCATTTCCGATGAGGACGTGAAGCGCGAACTCGCCACCAAGCATCCGTACCGCACATGGCTGGATCGTACCCAGCTGATCCTCGAAGACCTGAAGCCTGTCGAGCCACGCGCTTTGCGCCGCGACGTGTCGTTGCTCGACCGCCAGCAGGCCTTTGGTTACACCAGCGAAGACACCAAGCTTTTGATGTCGCCCATGGCCACCACTGGTCAGGAAGCCATCGGCTCCATGGGCACCGACACGCCGATTTCGGCCATGTCGTCCAAGTCCAAGCTGCTTTATACCTATTTCAAGCAGAACTTCGCGCAGGTCACCAATCCGCCGATCGACCCGATCCGCGAAGAACTGGTGATGAGCCTCGTCTCCTTCATCGGCCCGCGCCCGAACATTCTAGATCACGAAGGTGCAGCCCGCGCCAAGCGTCTGGAAGTGCGCCAGCCGATCCTGACCAATGGCGATCTGGAAAAGATCCGCTCCATCGGCCACACGGAAGACCGTTTCGATACCAAGACGCTGGACTTCACCTATGATGTGGAGCGTGGCGCCGAAGGCATGCCTGAAATGCTGGACCGTCTCTGCGAGCGTGCGGAATCCGCCGTGCGCGGTGGTTACAACATCATCGTCTTGTCTGACCGTCAGCTTGGGCCTGACCGCATCGCCATCCCAGCGCTGCTGGCCACCGCTGCCGTCCACCATCACCTCATCCGCAAGGGTCTGCGGACATCGGTCGGCCTCGTGGTCGAAACCGGCGAGCCGCGCGAAGTGCACCACTTCTGCCTGTTGGCCGGTTATGGTGCCGAAGCCATCAACCCGTACCTCGCCTTCGATACGCTTCTGGACATGCACAAGCACGGCGCGTTCCCCAAGGAAGTGTCCGACGACGAAGTGGTTTATCGCTACATCAAGGCTGTGGGTAAGGGCATTCTCAAGGTCATGTCCAAGATGGGCATTTCCACTTATCAATCCTATTGCGGCGCGCAAATCTTCGACGCCGTCGGTCTGTCCTCGGAGTTCATCGAGCAATATTTCTTCGGCACCGCCACGCAAATCGAAGGCGTTGGCCTGACGGAAATTGCCCAGGAAACCGTATCGCGTCACACAGACGCCTTCGGCAAGGACCCTATCCTCGCCAGCACGCTGGATATCGGTGGCGAATATGCCTACCGCATGCGCGGCGAAAGCCATGCCTGGAGCCCGGATGCGGTTGCCACCTTGCAGCACGCCGTGCGCGGCAACAGCCAGGAGCGCTACCGCGAATTCGCGGAGATGGTGAACGACACGAACCTGCGCATGAACACCATTCGCGGCCTGTTCAAACTCAAGGGTGCCGAAGCGCTTGGTCGCAAGCCGATCTCGGTCGATGAGGTCGAGCCTGCCGTCGATATCGTCAAGCGCTTCTCCACCGGTGCCATGTCCTTCGGCTCCATCAGCCGCGAAGCACACACGACACTCGCCATTGCCATGAACCGCATCGGCGGAAAGTCGAACACGGGCGAGGGCGGCGAAGAATCCGACCGTTATTTGCCGCTGCTCAACGGCAATCCGAACCCGGAACGTTCCGCCATCAAGCAGATCGCCTCCGGTCGTTTCGGTGTGACGACGGAATATCTCGTCAATGCCGATATGCTGCAGATCAAGGTCGCGCAGGGGGCCAAGCCCGGAGAAGGCGGTCAGTTGCCTGGTCACAAGGTGGATGCAACGGTTGCCAAGACCCGCCACTCCACACCGGGCGTCGGCCTCATTTCGCCACCGCCGCACCATGATATCTACTCCATCGAAGATCTGGCGCAGCTGATCTACGACCTGAAGAACGTCAACCCGGAAGCCGATGTTTCCGTCAAGCTCGTCTCTGAAGTCGGCGTCGGCACGGTTGCCGCCGGTGTTGCCAAGGCGCGTGCGGACCACATCACCGTCTCCGGTTTTGACGGTGGTACAGGTGCCTCTCCGCTCACCTCGCTCAAGCATGCCGGTTCCCCATGGGAAATCGGCCTTGCCGAGACGCAGCAGACGCTTGTCATGAACGGCCTGCGTTCGCGCATCGCGCTTCAGGTGGATGGCGGCCTGAAGACGGGCCGCGATGTCATCATCGGCGCATTGCTGGGAGCCGATGAATTCGGTTTCGCGACGGCTCCGTTGATTGCGGCTGGCTGCATCATGATGCGCAAGTGCCATCTCAACACCTGCCCCGTGGGCGTTGCCACGCAGGACCCGGTTCTGCGCAAGCGCTTCAAGGGTGCACCAGAACACGTCATCAACTACTTCTTCTTCGTCGCCGAAGAAGTGCGCGAAATCCTCGCCTCGCTGGGCGTGTCCAAGCTGGATGAGATCATCGGCGCTTCCGAACTGCTCGAAAAGGATGAGATGCTGGCCCACTGGAAGGCCAAGGGACTCGACTTCAGCCGCATCTTCCACAAGGTCGATGCGCCGAAGGAAGCGACCTACTGGACCGAGCGCCAGAAGCACCCGATTGACGATATTCTCGACCGCAAGCTGATCGAGAAGTCGATGCCGTCTCTCGAAAACCGCGAGCCTGTGGTCTTCGAAGTGCCGATCAAGAATGTCGACCGCTCAGCCGGTGCCATGCTTTCGGGCGCGCTTGCCAAGCGTTGGGGCCATAAGGGCCTGAAGGATGACACCATTCATGTGCTGCTGCGCGGCACGGCGGGCCAGTCCTTCGGCGCGTTCCTGGCACGCGGCATCACATTCGATCTGGTGGGTGACGGCAACGACTATGTCGGCAAGGGTCTCTCGGGTGGCCGCATTATCGTGCGTCCGCCTGAAAATGCCCGCATCGTGGCGGAAAACTCGATCATCGTCGGCAACACGGTTCTCTATGGTGCGATCACCGGCGAGTGCTATTTCCGTGGTGTGGCAGGTGAACGTTTCGCCGTTCGCAACTCTGGCGCCATCGCCGTTGTCGAAGGCGTGGGTGACCATGGCTGCGAATATATGACGGGCGGCATCGTCGTGGTCCTGGGTGAAACCGGCCGCAACTTCGCAGCCGGCATGTCCGGCGGCGTGGCCTATGTGTTGGATGAGCAGGGCGACTTCGCCAAGCGCTGCAACATGGCCATGGTCGAGCTGGAGCCGGTGCCGGAAGAAGACGACATGCTGGAGAAACTGCACCATCACGGCGGCGACCTCATGCACAAGGGACGTGTGGACGTTTCCGAGGACATGACCCGCCATGACGAGGAGCGCCTATACCAGATGATCTCCAACCACTTCCATTACACCAACTCCAACCGCGCCAAGGACATCCTCGACCGCTGGAGCGAGTTCCGCCCGAAATTCCGCAAGGTCATGCCGGTCGAATACCGCCGCGCGCTTGAGGACATGGAACGGATGAAGATGGGTGTAGCTGCGGAGTGAGTTAAAATATCAGCGCCTTATGTTGTGGGTTTACTTCAAACATGGAGGCGCTGATGGGGCCGATAGCAAAAGAGTACGAAATCAAAATCATCAGAAAAGGCGGCAGTCGTCTCGTGGAAATACCAGACGACTTCTTTCTTTCAGGAGAAAAGATCATCGTTCGACAAGAGAGGGATGGAGTGATTACCATCTATCCCGCGGAAAAGGCGGCACGAGAAGCAATGTCGGACAGGTTCAATCCATTCGTAGAATGGGAAAATGGAACTTGGCCAGACAAGCTTGAAACTCCCGAGTGAGTTGAGTGGATTGAGTTCATAGTGCTGGGGGCGGTTTGGGTTTCGCCTACTGGTATTGGGGGCTTTGGCTCTGTAATTAGGTATGAGGACATAAACATGGGCAAGGTTACAGGTTTTCTGGAAATAGATCGTCAGGTTGGCAAGTATCAGCCGGCGTCGGATCGTATTCGCCATTTCCGGGAATTCACCATTCCCATGTCGGACCCGGAAGTGCAGAAGCAGGCGGCGCGCTGCATGGACTGTGGCATTCCCTATTGCCATGGCCCGACCGGCTGCCCGGTTCATAACCAGATCCCCGACTGGAACGATCTGGTCTATAACAACAACTGGGAAGAGGCGATCCGCAACCTCCATTCCACCAACAATTTCCCTGAGTTCACCGGCCGTGTCTGTCCCGCCCCATGCGAGGAAGCCTGCACGCTGAACCTCGAAGATGCGCCGGTGGCGATCAAGACGGTCGAGCAGGCGATTGCGGACAAGGCTTATGAACTCGGTTTCATCGTGCCGAAGCCTGCAACGGTTCACACCGGCAAGAAGGTCGCCATCATCGGTTCCGGTCCGGCCGGTCTGGCGGCGGCCCAGCAGTTGGGGCGTGCGGGTCACGATGTGCATGTCTATGAGCGCGAATCCAAAGCGGGTGGCTTGCTGCGCTACGGCATTCCCGACTTCAAGATGGAGAAGAACTTCATCGATCGCCGGGTCGAGCAGATCAAGGGCGAGGGCGTGACCTTCCATTACGGCGTCAATGTCGGTGTCGATATGACCGTCGAAACGCTACTCGCCGAACACGATGCCGTGCTCTATTGCGGTGGTTCGGAAACACCACGACCTGCCGGTATCGGTGGCACGGAATTCCACGGCGTTCATGATGCGATGCCGTATCTCGTGCAACAGAACCGCCGCGTCGGTCGCGAAAGCATCGACAGCGTTGGCTGGCCTTCCGATCCGATCCTTGCCGGTGGCAAGCATGTCGTGGTCGTCGGCGGTGGTGATACAGCGTCGGACTGCGTCGGCACGGCGTTCCGTCAGGGTGCAGTGAAGGTCACGCAGCTCGACATTCGCCCGATGCCGCCGGAGAAGGAAGACAAGCTCGCCGTCTGGCCTTACTGGGCCACCAAGATGCGCACGTCTTCTTCGCAGGCCGAAGGTGCCGCCCGCGAATTTCAGGTCGCAACGCTCGAATTCGTCGGTGACGAAGACGGCGTGCTGACCGGCGTGAAGTGCTGCCAGGTGGACGAGCGCCGCAAGCCCATCGCGGGCACGGAATTCATCATCAAGGCCGATCTCGCCTTCATCGCCATCGGCTTCTCCGGCCCCGCTACCGATAGCGTTCTGAAAGAGATGGACGGCAAGCTGACGCTCAACACCGACCGCCGCGGCTCCACCAACGTCGTTGCCAACGACAAGGACTACAAGACCTCGGTCGACAAGATGTGGGTTGCAGGCGACGTTCGCCGTGGCCAGTCCCTCGTTGTCTGGGCCATCCGCGAAGGTCGCCAAGCGGCGCGGGCCATTGATGAGGCATTGATGGGTGAGACGCTTTTGCCGAGCTGAGGCATTGCGATTGAAAAATTTGAACCTCCGGGGGTTTGCGCCTTCGGAGGTTTTTTATTGGTAGAAGCCTCTATGCCAGAAAACGCTCGCGATAAGCGCGTGGGCTGACGGAAAAGCGGCGCTGAAAAGCGCGGCGCATGGTCTCTTCCGCACCAAAACCGCAACGTTTGGCGGTGCCGGTCACCGACGTGCCCTGTTCAAGCAGACGTCTTGCGGTTTCAAGACGCAGGTTTTCGATGGCTTGTACCGGCGTTTGGCCGGTGGCCTGCCGATAGTGGCGTGAGAAGCTGCGGACGCTCATGGCGCACTGGTGTGCGAGATCGGGCAGCGTCAGCGGCCTGTGCAGATTTTCCATCATCCAGGCATGCAGCTGTTCGAAGCGCCCGGCATTGTCCTGCAAGGTCAGCGCCGTGCTGAACTGCGATTGGCCGCCTGGACGCTTGAGGAAAACCACGAGTTGGCGCGCGACCGCGAGTGCGGCCTGATGGCCAAGATCGGCCTCCACGAAGGCCAGAGCGAGGTCGATGCCTGCCGTGACACCTGCCGATGTCCAGATGTCGCCATCGCGAATGAAAATCGGGTCCGGGTCCAGCCGCACCAGTGGAAACCGTTCCTTGAATTCCTGGCATCGCTGCCAGTGTGTAACAGCCCGCTTGCCATCGAGAAGACCAACGGTTGCCAGAAGGAATGCGCCGCTGCAAACGGATGCGGTGCGTCTTGCCACTGCCGACCGCGCCTTGATCCACGCCAGCAGCTGCGCGTCCTCGCAGGCGTCATACACACCCCAGCCACCCGGAATGATCAGCGTGTCGGGGCGAGGCGCTTCGTGGTCAAGCGGCTGCACATTGATGCCGAGGCCGGAGGAAGTCAGGACTTCTCCACCCATGCCGACAACCACGGGGGCGTAAGCGGGTGCCACGCCCATGGCACGACGCTGATCGTTTGCTGTGGCGAACACTTGCAAGGGTCCAGCGACATCGAGCAGCTGCACATCGGGATAACTCAGAATTTCGATCAGACGCGACATTTTGGCTGAAACCGTGGGGTGAATGGCATTAGGGCCAAAGGATGATCTGTTATTCTGCGTGCAGTCAAGCAGGAGAGTGACAATGACAGTGCGCTTCGGACTTCTGGTGTTTCCCAACGTGCAGCAGCTGGACCTGACGGGTCCCTATGAGGTTTTTGCCTCTGCAACTGATACCCAGGTTGATCTGGTCTGGAAAAACCGCGACCCCGTGACATCCGTTACGGGACTGGGCTTCACCCCGACAATGACGTTCGATGATTGTCCGCAATTCGATGTTCTGTGCGTGCCGGGCGGTGGTGGCATCAATGCGCTTTTGACCGATGAGGTCGTGCTGCAATTCATCCGCAAACAGGCCAAGGGCGCGCGCTACATCACATCCGTCTGCACGGGATCGCTTGTTCTGGGCGCTGCCGGGCTTCTCACCGGCAAGAAAGCCGCAACGCACTGGAACGCCATGGATTTCCTGCCCCGGTTTGGTGCGACACCCGTGCATGAACGCGTGGTGCGAGACGGCAATATCATCACCGCTGGCGGGGTGACATCCGGCATCGATTTCGGCCTGAGAGTGATTGCGGAACTGTTCGGCCAACACGAAGCAGAGGTCGTTCAACTGTGCTTGGAATACGCACCGGCGCCACCCTTTCACGCGGGAACGCCGCCACAGGCCTCACCAGACGTCGTCACCGAGGCGCGCAAACGCATCGCGCGGTCACGGGCGGAGCGCGAGGAAATCCTGGCGGCGGGGTGATCTGCTCGTCCTCCAAGTCACCTAAACGAACGTATGTTATGCCGCCGCCGAGGCCTTGAGGACGAAATCCGCTTCAATTTCGTCAAATGGCACGAAGACCTTGCTGTGCTCGTCCTTGTCGATGATGCCCCAATCCATCAAGGCCTGCACATCGTCATGGACGCGTTTCACATCCCGTTCCAACGAGCGGGACAAGCCGCGAATCGTGGAGGGTCCGATGGTTTGTAGATGTTCGATCAGCGCCCAGCGTTTCGGGGTAATGACGGTAAAAAGCTGGGCAGGGGAGCTGAAGGTTAGTACCGACGCTGGGTCCTGCGGCTCACCGCTCTTCCAAGTGGACGCGAAGCGCTCGCCCATAGCAGCGATGGCCGAAAGCTCGTCTTCGTCCTGTCTGATCTGTATAACCGCACGTTTCATGGCTTCAATCTCCGTGTGACTTCGGCGAGAAAGTCATTCTTGAGTTGATCGATGCTGATGAATGTGTAGGGCTGCTCCTTGCCATCGATATGGCAATGATCGCCTTTGCCTCGTTCATTGTCGAAGCCGACAATCCTCTGGCCGTTCCGACCGAAAAACAGGCGGTATTTGAACAGGTGACCGCTTGCGGGAACAGGCTCCGGCAATTTCCAGATCACCATCTCCACAATCGCGCCATCCCGCAGAACACGCTTTTCATGCATCAGCTTTTCAGCTTTCATGACAACATTATGCAGCCAGTGCATAATGTTGTCAATCATGCCAACGCTGCGGAGATATGGCCTGATTGCTGGAAGCAACGCGACCTCGAAATCGTATGACGGTCAGCCTTTACTTCGCCGCCGTTTCCGCAGGTGCCGGCATGCGGTAATCATCCACGCGGCCCAAGGGTGCATCGCCCATCAGGCCTTGTTTCGTCAGCCGTTCCCTGGGTGAGGGGACGACGGAGAATTTGGTGACGGGTTTGTCGCCTAGGAGCACATCGCCGCCGTCGAGGTCGGGGTCGGTGAGGCTGATGGGCTGGGTGCGGACCTGTTGGGCGTCGATGCCGAGTGCTGGGAGCGAGGTCAGCGCTGGCAGGTTGCTGCCGTCAAGCGTCGTCAGGTCCGGACTTGCGCCATCCAGATGGCGGCGTACGAATTTTTCGACGTAGAAGGCAAGCTTCTGCTTGCCCGCTTGTGTCATGCCGATGCCGTCGGCTTCGCGCAGGCGGGCCTGCTGGCCATTGACGTCGTAGCCTGTCGTCACGAATTTGCCGGCTTCATCGACGAAGCCGTCCCAGACATCCACGAACTCGCCGCCTGCCTTTTCGATGTGGCTGCGGTAAAGGCGGTTGAAGCCGACGAAATCGGCTGTCAGCGACGGGGACTGGAAGGCGGGCAGGCCGACCCACATGACCGGCACTTGCTGGCGTTTGGCCAGCGTGATCAAGGCATCGATACGGCGCTCATATTCCTTGAACCACAGGTCCGTTCCGTATTTTTCCTTGGTGTCGCCGATCACCATCTGCTGGCGGTCGTTGGAGCCCATCATGATGACGATGGTGGCCGGGTTTGTTTCCTTCAGGAACTGCGGAAGATTGGCAAACCAGTCGTAATAATCGTTGCGAACGAGGCCCGATGACCCGTTGGAGCGGACATCGATGGTGATTGCCGGGGAGCTCTGGAACGTCGAAACTAGTGCTTCGCCCATATTGCCAGCCAGGAAGTCACCGATCACCAGAACGCGTTGAGCGTTTTCAAGCTTGGCCACCGGTGCTGGCTTTTCGGTGCGCATCTGCACCACGGACGGTGTCTTGCGCGGTGCTGCGGGTCGCGTCACGGCGCGGTTGTCGCGTGGCGGCGCTCGGCGCATTCGCGGCTGGTCCGGGTCGGGTGCATATATGCGGTCATCGCGCCGGTTGGGTGAACCGAACATCATGTCGAACAGTGTGCGGCGTTCACGCATTTCCTGGGCGTAAACGTCGTGTGATGTGACGGGGAGGGAGATGACAAGCGCCAGAAACGCGACGCAGGTGCGCCGCGTTTTGCCTGTTAAATCGCCTGTGCTTCTTATCACCACAGATGAACCTCCCGGACGGTTCTTATTGTTTTTCTAATTCTGGTTCTGCCGCAGGCGTCTGTCAATTGCGCAGGGCGCGCAGCAGCAGGCGCGATGGCTCGCCGTCATTTTCCATGCCCATGCGTTTCTGGATGGCGCTGATGGCGGCCTTGGAACCGGAGCCGAAATTGCCATCGACCTCGCCGTCATAATAGCCGAGCTCCTTCATGCGCGACTGCAATTCGAACTTTTCCTTGACGTCCAGCGTGTTGTCCGGGCGTGGCCAGCGTTGCTGCATGCCACCGGTGCCGGCAATCTCGTCTGCCAAGAGGCCCACGGCCAGCGCGTAGCTGTCGGACGCGTTGTAGCGCTTGATGGCGAAGAAGTTTTTCGTCATCAGGAAGCCGGGGCCGTTTGCGCCGCCCTGCATCTTCAGCATGGCGCGGTCGGCACCACGGGGAAAACCTTTGCCACTGGGGCGAGCGAAACCGAGCTTTTGCCACTCGGCCATGCTCTTCGTCTGGCCTTCATAGCGTCCGCCACCATTTGGAACGACTGTCTCATAGCCCCAGGTGCGGCCCGGCTCCCAGCCGTTCTTGGCCAAGAGATTGGCAGCCGTTGCCAGCGCATCGGGAATGGAGTGCCAGATATCGCGCTTGCCGTTGCCATCAGCATCAACTGCATAGAGCAGATAGCTGGTGGGAATGAACTGCGTGTGGCCCATGGCACCGGCCCAGGAACCGGTCAACTGCTTGGGTGTCACGTCACCGGCCTGAAGAATCTTCAGCGCGGCAATCAGCTGGTTGCGGGCAAATTTGCCGCGTTTCGGGTCGGAATAGGCGAGCGTCGCCAAGGCCTGGGGAATGTTGTGCAGGCGTTCCGGCTTTTCCAGAACGGCGCCGTAGTTGGATTCCATCGACCAGATGGCGAGGATGATGTGCTTGTCCACCTTAAAATTCCGCTCGATCCAGTTGAGCGTCGTGGCATGCTTCATCTTCATTTCGCGGCCGATGCGCACCGTGTAAGGGTTGACGCGGCTATCGACGTAATCCCAGATCTTGGTGGTGAATTCCGGCTGGAAGGTTGCCTTGCGCAGCGCATCCGGATCAGGCTCTGTCACACCGGCAAATGCCTTCTGGTAGGTCGATTTGCTGATGCCTTCCTTGGCGGCTGTGGTGTAGAACTGGTTGATCCACTGGCGGAAGCCGGCGTCGGCGTTTGCTGGTGCAGGCGCAAGCGCGATTGCGATACCCGCAAACGCGATGCAGCCAAATTTGCGGATGGGGGAAAGGATCAGCTTTTTCATCGGCAGTCTTTCGTTTCTCTCGAATTTCAGTTCGATTGCGAGATACGCATCGGGCTTAACGATGTAATAGCAACTCAAAGTCAACAAATTCTTTACCATTAACCAAAGGTAACGTCACCTTTACAAAAGTTTGCCACTTTCGTGATAACAAAGTCGTGCGTGCTTAATGACATTGATGAATCTCTTAGGAGGGATGTGTGGTAGAACAGAAAAAAATTCGGAAAGCAGTTTTCCCGGTGGCCGGTCTTGGAACGCGTTTCCTGCCAGCAACCAAGGCAGTGCCAAAGGAAATGCTGACCGTGGTCGACAAGCCGGTCATCCAATATGTGGTGGATGAAGCTGCCGAAGCGGGCATCGAGCACTTCGTGTTCGTGACCGGTCGTGGCAAGGGCGTGATCGAGGACTACTTCGACATCCAGTTCGAACTGGAACAGATGCTGCGCGAACGCAACAAGAATGCCGAGTTGACCTTGCTCGCCGACATTCTGCCAAAGGCAGGCACGGCCAGCTTCACCCGTCAGCAGGTGCCGCTTGGTCTTGGCCACGCGGTCTGGTGTGCTCGCGATATCGTCGGCGACGAGCCATTCGCGGTTCTGTTGCCCGACATGATCATGCATTCGCAGAAAAGCTGCCTCAAGGGCATGGTCGATCTCTACGACCAGACCGGCGGCAACGTGATTGCGGTTCAGGAATGCGAACCGGACCAGGCGCACAAATACGGCATCGTCGGCGTCGGCGAAACCGTGGGCGAAGGCTTCAAGATCACCGAAATGGTGGAAAAGCCTGCCAAGGGCACGGCACCGTCCAACTATTACATCAACGGTCGCTACATCCTGCAGCCTGAGATTTTCAACATTCTTGAAAATCAGGAACGCGGTGCTGGCAACGAGATACAGTTGACGGACGGCATGCTGGCGCTGGCCAAGAGCCAGGAATTTGCCGGTTATCGCTTCAACGGCGAAACCTTCGACTGCGGCGCCAAGGATGGCTTCATCCTCGCCAACCTGGCTTTCGCGCTGGAACGGGCCGACATTCGCTCTTCCATCGAAGAGCCATTGAAGAAGATGGTCGGCAAGCTGAAGTGAGCTTCATGTTTTGAAACGCAGAAATCCCGGCCTTCGTGCCGGGATTTTTTTGTCTACCGCTTCAGCGTCAAGCCCGCGCCGATGCGCCATGTGCTGTTGTCGGTCACTGGCGTCGTCTCGTAGCTGATGTCGGTGGTGAAATCGAGATAGCGGTTGATGCTCCAGGTCAGTCCGGCACCGACGAGATATTCGGTTTCGTCCCGCAGAGAAGAGGTGAGATAGCTTCGCCGCTCCAGACCGGCCGTCAATCGCGCGACGAGATCGCTGCGCAATTGCTGCGTCAGGCCTGCAATCAGCTCGCGCGATACCCAGCCACCCTGCGCGCCACCTGCAAAATCTTCGATCGTCGTTCGCAGGCCAAGGCTCACATTCGTGCCCCGTTGCGGCGACCAGACGACGTTGCCGTCAAGCGACATGGCGTTGACCGCCGACAGGCGGCTGTCGTCATATTCCTTGCGCAGATAGCCGATGGCGGCTTCCCCACGCAGCTTTTCACCCAGATCGATCTGTGTGCCGACCTTTGCGCCGTAGCTTTGCGAGGAGCGCTCATAGCCGGTGTTGTCGCGTGTCTGATCGTAATTGGTCAGCCCCGCCGTCGCTTCCAGAAAGGGAACCAGCGCTGGCGATAGTTCATATCCCACACGGGCACGAAGGCCTGCGCCGTAGCGATCCCGGTCGCTGAGGCTGATGGCCTGACCGTTGACGCCCTTGGCGTCGGTATAGATGGTGCGCGATAGGTCGAGGGCGGCCAGCGCCTTCAAGATTCCGACATTGCGCTCAACAGATGCGCCGCCGGTAAACACGTGTTCGCCGCCCTGCACGGAGGCCCCGGATACGGCGTTGGGATCACTGGTATCTTCGCGGCTGAAGGCATAACCGGCGGTCAGATTGGCCTGCGTTCCATCGCCCAGATCAAGGCGCAGATCGGCGCCGATATTGGCGCTCGGCTCTTCGCCCGCGCTCCCGCCGCCCAGATTGCGCTGATAGGCGCCGTCGCCGGTAATGGTCAGTGCGTGTCGCGACCAGTCGCTGGTCAGCGTGCCGCGAATGCCGGTCGTCAGATAATTGCGGCTGCTCGAACCGCCGGGAAAGGTCTTGTTTTCGTGATTCAGCGACTGGCTGATGGAGGGGCGCAGCGTCATCGTGCCGATGCGAATGCCCGGCGGCTGGCCGTCATCGACTTGTCTGTTTTCGCCACCATCAACGGTTGGCTCGTAGGGGTTTTGCGGTTCCTCGTAGACCACCGTTGCTTCGTCCGGCGGCTCGGAAATGGTCTCGCCGGGCGCAGAAGAGGCGCGAAGGCTGCCGGTGGTGACGGTGTCGGTAGAGGTCGCGGCTGCCGTTCGCGCATCGTCACGCGCCGCACTCTCAGGATCGACGACGGAGAGATCGTTCTGGCCGATATTGGGATCGGCACTGGTCAGCGTGCGAAGCGATGTCGCCGCCGCTGGCTGGGTGGTGGGAGATTGGGCAAAGCTTGCAGAGGCCGGGCACAGCACGGTGCACGCCAGCAGCGTTGCGGCTGCCGTCCGCCACGTCACCAGACGTTTTGCGGTGCTCTCGTAAACCATTCTATGTTTCTACCCGGGCCTGTTCGAATTCAGCGAAACGCAAATGCTGCAATGTCCCTCATAGAATTAAGCGATAAGTCTATGGTTTTCTTTGCAGAATTTGCGCTCGGCAACGCGTCGTTGAACCGCCATGTTGCCCGCGCCGGGTTATTTTATGGTTAACGATCCGTGAAAACATGGGAGAGACGAAACCGCCTTCGACAACAGGTCAAAGCGCTGCTAGAAGCCGCGGAATGGGTGTCGCATCAGCAGAGGATGAGAGAAAAGTGAAACATATGTCGCGATGCGTCGCTCTCACCATCATGGCCTTGCTACCCGCCGGCATTGCCGCGGCTTCGGATTTGCCATCGCGCAAGGCGGGGCTTTGGGTGATCACATCGAAGGACAATCCCTTCGCGAACTGGTCGGCCTGCGTCGGCGACAGCAAGGACAATTTCATCGACACCGATGTCTGGGACAATTTTGCCAGCGAGTGCCAGGTCGCCCACACGGAAAAGACCGCAGATGGCGAAACGGTTTTTGCCTATTGCGAGTCCGGCCTGACCGGCAAGGTAAAGCTTCTCGTGGAGTTTTCGGGTGATTTCCAACGAGAGTACAGGTTTCAGTCCACGACCGTGTTCACCGGCAAGACGGGGCAAGAAGAGGGGCAGACCTTCACGGTCGACGCGCATCACGCGGGTGAATGCCCCGCTGATCTATCTGTCGGCAAGAAGAAAATGACGCGCTGAGGCGGGCGCATCGGCCCAAAAGCCTGTTACCTTTTATGGTCACATCGTCGCGATTGGCCAATAGACATGATTTGCTGAAAAGAGTATCAGTCGGCCATGATTACGAGAGCTGTCACACTGGTGGAAAATCACGCCGTCGAATCGGCCTTGAGAACCATTTTCATTGAAAAGAATGGTTTGTCGGCGCTGGAAGGCGCGCTTCAGGGGGCGTTGGGCGCCGAGTTCTGCCGCGCCATCGACGCGATCGGCAAGTCGGGCGGGCGGCTCATCATCACCGGCGTGGGCAAGAGCGGCCATATCGGCTCCAAGCTCGCCGCCACCTTCGCTTCCACGGGAACGCCTGCCTTCTTCGTCCATGCGGCGGAAGCCAACCATGGCGATCTGGGCATGATCGGCGGCAATGATGTGGTGCTGGCCATTTCCAAGGGTGGCGAGAGTGCCGAGCTTCGCAGCATCATCAATTATACCAGACGCTTCTCCATTCCGCTGATCGCGATGACCTGCACGCAGCAGGGCTCGCTCGCCAAAGCATCCGATATCGTGCTTCTCATTCCCGATGAGCAGGAAGCCTGCCCGCATGGGCTGGCACCGACGACCTCGACCATGATGCAACTGGCGCTGGGCGATGCCTTGGCCATCGCACTTCTGGAAGCGCGCAGCTTCACCGCTGGCGATTTCCGTGTGTTTCACCCAGGCGGCAAGCTCGGTGCATCGCTGACGCTCGTCGGCGATATCATGCACACCGGCGAACGTCTGCCGCTGGTTCCCAAGGGGACGTCCATGCCGGAAGCCGTCGGCATTCTGGCGCGAAAGCATTTCGGCTGCGTGGCGGTTTTGGATCAGGATGGCCGTCTGTGCGGTATCGTCACCGAAGGCGACATGGCGCGTAATCTCACCCGCAACCTGTCCGAACTCAGCGTCGATGACGTGATGACGACGGCTCCAAAGGTTGTAAAGAAAAACGTGCTGGCAACGGCAGCGCTCGCGACCCTTGAGAAGCACCATATCGGTGCGCTCATTGTGGTGGATGACGACAACCGCCCCATCGGCCTTGTTCACTTCCACGATCTGCTGCGCATCGGCGTGGCGTAAGGAACGCCTTTAACTGCGCGTTCCCGCAAGCTTTTCCGTCAGCTCGCTGGCTTCCTTCTGGGCATCCTTGTCGGCGGGGTAGAGCGCCAGATATTGCTCCCACACCTTCAGCGCCAGTTCGTTGCGCTCGGTGCTTTCAAGAATATTGGCAAGGCTGGCCAGCGCCGGGAAAAAGCGCGGCTCTTTTTCCAGCGTGCTGTTGAGGTCCGACATCGCCTTGCGGGTATCGCCATCGGAATAATGCACCAGCGCGCGGCGGTACCACGCCTGCGCAAAGTCGGGCTCGAGATAGATTGCCTGATCTAGAAAGTCGTAAGCTGCTGCCTTGCGCTTTTTCTCTGCCGCCTCTTCCGACCACGTCATCAGCAGGTTGATGGTGGCGCTGCCGGAATCATTCCACTCGCCGACGATCTCGTTGGCGATGACGCGGGCCTTCTGGGCGTCGCGCTCTTTCTTCAAGCTGGAAAACAGATTGTCGATGGAGGTTTTCGGCGCTGTGTCCGGCGCAACCGCCGTCTGTGGCGCAGGCGCGCTGCTTGCCGGTTCGGCAGCCAAGGCTGCGGACACAAGGCCTGATGGCAGGGGGCCGAGGGTCAGAAATCCGATGGCAACGGCAAGGCTGGTCTGAAAACGAAATTGGCGCATGCGGTTAAAGTAATCCGCCTGCGCCAATTATGGAATTAAATTCTGTAGTCTATCAACAATGTGATCCGCCTCGACCGGGCGGACACGCATGCAACCGGTAATCAGCCCTGACGAGCCTTGAAACGCGGGTTCATCTTGTTGATGATGTAGACGCGGCCCTTGCGGCGAACCAGACGGTTATCGCGGTGACGGGCCTTAAGCGCTTTGAGCGAGTTCTTGATTTTCATTTTTCTGGTCCGCAGTTTGGCGTGACGCTTCTTGCCACGCATATATAAACAATCAAAAACGCGCTACGAGGGCGCGCTTTTTTCGGTTGGCAGGCAAATACCCCGTCAGTCCCAGCCTGTCAACACGCTAAGGCGTATTTTGCCGGGAAAGACTTGGTTTTCCGGGGTTCAATACCTCGGTGACATGGCCCATCTTGCGGCCCGCCCGCGCTTCGGTCTTGCCGTAAAGGTGCACGAGGCAATCGTTTTTCGCCAGCCATTGCGGCACGGCGTTGATGTCGTCACCAATCAGATTGGTCATCACGCAGTCGCAATGTCGCTCAGTGGAGCCGGGGGCAAGCCCTGCAATGGCGCGAATATGCTGCTCGAACTGCGAGATGACGCAGGCCGCTTCCGTCCAGTGGCCGGTGTTGTGCACGCGCGGGGCCATTTCATTGGCCACCAGCGATCCATCCGGCAGCACGAAGAATTCGATGCCGACGACGCCGATATAATCGAGGGCTGCCAACAGCTTTTCGGCTGATTCCACCGCAACGGTTGTCGCGGCGTCAGAAAGTTGTGCCGGAACGGTCGAGGTGTGGAGAATGCCGCTCAGATGGACGTTCTCGGCCGGGTCGTAGCAGGTAACGGTGCCATCCAGAAAACGCGCGGCGATGATCGAGATTTCGCGCTCGAACGGCACGAAGCTTTCGAGAATAAGCGCTACGCCACCCAACGCGTCGAAAGCGCCGGTCAGGTCTTCGCCACCCTTGAACACACGCTGGCCCTTGCCGTCATAGCCCATGCGCCGCGTCTTCAGCACGCCCTTGCCACCGAAATCGGAAAGGGCTGCTTCCAGGCTCGCCTGGTCGTCCACCTGTCGGAAATCGGCGGTTGGAATGCCGCAGTCATTGAGGAAGCGTTTTTCGGTCAACCGGTCCTGCGAGGCGCTGAGCGCCTGCGGTGGCGGGTAGACGGGAACGGAAGCGGCCAGCGTCTGCGCTGCCACAACCGGCACGTTTTCGAATTCGTATGTTACGACGTCACAGACATTGGCGAGTTCGGCCAGTGCCTTCTCGTCGTCATAGGCGGCAACGATCTGGCGGTTGCAGACCTGCGCTGCCGGACAGTCGGCCTGCGGTTCCAGAACGATGGTGCGGAAGTTCAGCCTTGCTGCGGCCATCGCCAGCATACGGGCAAGCTGACCGCCACCGATAATGCCGATGGTTCCGATTTTTCCGGTCACTGCCAAGGTCATTGCGGGGTGTCCATGGGGTATTCAGCAATCGCCGCCGTCTGGCGGGCGCGGTACTCGTCGAGCCGGTCGGCGAGATCCTCGTCGGACAGCGCCAGAACGGCAGCCGCCAGAAGGGCTGCGTTGATGGCACCGGCACGGCCGATGGCCAGCGTGCCGACGGGAATGCCGGCGGGCATCTGGACGATGGAATAGAGACTGTCCTGTCCCGACATGGTTTTTGACTGCACGGGAACACCGAACACCGGAAGCGGCGTCAGCGCTGCTGTCATGCCCGGCAGATGGGCCGCACCACCGGCACCGGCGATGATGACCTTGAAGCCTTCGTCACGCGCGCCGCTGGCGAAGCTGAACATGCGCTCGGGCGTGCGGTGGGCGGAAATGATGCGGGCTTCATATTCCACATCCAGCGCATCCAGCGTATCGGCTGCGTTTTTCATGGTTTCCCAGTCGGACTGGCTTCCCATGATGATGGCGACGGGCGGTGTCTCTGTGCTCAACGGTCTCTCCGTATCAGGCAATGATGTCGGGGATAATCTGGTCTTCGATCTGGGTCATCTTGTCCTTGATGACCAGCTTCTTCTTCTTCATCCGCTGAATGCGCAAGGCTTCGCAGTTGGTCTGGATCATGGCGTTGATCGCCGCATCGTAATCTTCGTGCTCCTGGCGAAGTCGCGCAAGCACCAGCCGAACGTCGGCCTGATCCTGATCGGGCATCTCTTGTCTTCCCCATATGGTACAACCGGACCGCCATCCGGCCATTTTGTTGTCGGTCTTGGTGCCTGTACCACCAAATGACGGTAACGGGAAGTTTCCCGTATCAGCATTTTGCCCAGATATTGCCTTGATTTCTCCTTCGACAAGGAAGGCGTTCCATGTCACATTGGTGTCGTAAACCTGAAACTCCAGCGATGGAGCGCTGGAGGTAGGTTCAACAAGGAAGGACATGCCGCATGACCATTCAGGCTCATATAGCATCGCTGGAAAAGAAACACGGTGCTCTTGAGGAGGAGCTCGAAACTGTTCTCGCTTCCCCCTCCTCAGATGATCGGCAGATTGTGGATCTGAAACGCAAAAAACTGCGCCTGAAGGATGAAATGCAGAGGCTGCAAGCCTCCACGAAGCATTAAATTTCCAATATCTTTGTTGCCTGACGTCAGTATCGTTTACGTCGCAGCCTGAAAGCCCGGCTCTGATTGCTCTCGCGATCAGGGCCTTTTGTTGGCCTCGTCAGGACAGCGCGTCCCACAGCAGTTTCAGGGCCGCCAGCAAAACCATCGTGTACATCAGCGGATAAAACACCGCCGGTTTCAGATATCGCACCACCCGCGCGCCTAGCATGGTCGAGACAATGGCCACCGGCAGCAGCGTGAAAGACGCGATAAGGTTGGTGGTATCGAGCGCTTCCAGTGCAAAATAGGACACGAGCTTGATGGCGTTGACGATGGCAAAGAAGCGCACGGAAAGGCCGGTATAGCTTTTCGGGTCCAGCTTCAGCGGCATCACGTAAATCTGAAACGGCGGGCCTCCGGCATGTGCCACGAAGCTGCAATAGCCGGAAAACGACCCCCAGAGCGTCGCCTTGGCGCGGTTCTGCGGTTTTGCCACCACCTCTACTTTGGGCCCGACGACGAAGCGTTCGTAAAAATATTGGGCAACGAAGATGATGGTGACGATGGCCAGCACCAGCCGCATCGTATCGGGTGAGATAATCGCCGAGGTCGCCCATCCCACAGCGATGCCGATGAAGGCACCCGGCAGCAGGATCAGAAGTGTTTCGCGGTGGTTGTGGTGCCGCCAAGCCCACAGCGCCACCAGATCCATGGCAATCAGGATCGGCAGAAAGATCGCGGCCGCCTGCACCGGTGGCACGGCCAGCGCCATCAGCGGCACGCCCATCAATGCCAAAGCGCCGCCCAGCCCGCCCTTTGACAGGCCGACGAGGATGACTGCGGGGATGGCGACGAGGAAAAATTGGAAATCGGGCAGCATGGATGGACGGTTGATCCTTTCGCCTGTCCGGTTTATCGGAAGTATGACATGAAAACGAGTGCAGATAACGCAGGAAGCGTCCTGTCTGCGGAAAATGGAAAAACCGATGACTGCACCCGAAGACCGCTGCCGACTCGTTCTGATCGTTCCGGCCCATGACGATGCCGCCCATCAGGCCAAGACGCTGGAAGATGCGCTGCGCGGCGGTGATGTCGCCTCCGTCATCATTCCGCAATATGACCTCGACGACGCGACCTTCCAGAAGCTGGCGGAAACCTTGGTCGGCATCGTTCAGGAAGCCGGTGCGGCAGCCTTGATCGCCGGCGACAGCCGCGTCGCAAGCCGGGTCAAGGCCGATGGCCTGCATGTGACGGGTGGTGCCGAGGCGCTTTCGGAAGCTGTCGAGAATTTCTCGCCCAAACTCATCGTTGGCGGCGGCAATGCCGATGATCGCCACAAGGCGCTGGAGCAGGGCGAGAGCAACCCGGACTATATGTTCTTCGGCAAGCTGGAAGGCGATATCAAGCCGGAAGCGCACCCCAAGAACATGGCACTGGGCGAATGGTGGGCCTCCATGATCGAAATCCCCGCCGTCGTCATGGGCGGTTCCGATGTTGCATCTGTCGTGGCTGTTGCCGAAAGCGGTGTCGAATTCGTGGCGCTTCGCGAGGCGGTATTCGGCCACGCGGGCGGTGCAGCTCAGGCCGTTGCTGAAGCGAATGCGCTGCTTGACGAAAAAGCGCCACGGTTTGGCGGTTGATACAGGCGATGATCGCTCGTTTGCTTCGTTTTCGTCTGTCCGTGTCGGCTCTTGCCCTGGCTTGCGCCTTGATTCCGCAGGCCGTTTTTGCGCAGGACCCAACCCCGGCACAGCCCCAGCCCGAGCTTTTGCCGGGAGTGGGAGCGAACGCGCCGCAGCCTGATGTGACGCCCACGGATGAGGACACGGATTTCGGCCCCGCCAAGCCCGATGGCCCCGAGGTTCTGTCGCGTCCCTCCGATGTGAATGCCGAACCGATCCGCAAGGGTCGCGTCGGCACCAGCGACCAGAAGGATTTGCAGCCGTCCGAAGGCGTGAATGTCTATCAGCGCATGGGGGCCGCATTGCCAGCCCTTCCGCCGGAAAAGAAATTCCTCGGCAAGGTCGATGAGGCCTTTGGCCACTACCAGCGCGGCGAATATGTTCAGGCGCTCTCCAAGGCTCTCACCCGCGCCCAGACGGGTGACGCCGCCGCTCAGACACTCGTTGCCGAAATGATGTCGCGTGGCTTCGGCATTGCCCGCGACGAAAAGACCGCCGCCTTCTGGTACGAGCAGGCGGCCAAGGGCGGTGACCCCGTCGCCATGTTCAAATACGCCCTGTTGCTGATGGAAGGCAAAATCGTCAAGCACGACAAAAAGCTTGCCGACGACTATATGCAACGCGCCGCGCAAGCGGGCAACGGCGAAGCCGAATTCAACTGGGCGCAGATCCTCGTGTCGCAGACGCCCGGACCCAACGGCCTGCATGCCGCCCTGCCATTTTACGAAAAATCCGCCGAAAAGGGCATCGCCGACGCGCAATATGCCGTGTCGCAAATCTACTGGAACCTCAAGGATATCCCCGCCGATAAAAAGGCCAAGGCCCGCGACTGGCTGATGCGGGCGGCAAAGGCCGGCTTCGACACGGCCCAGGTCGATCTCGGCGTCTGGTTGGTCAATGGCGTGGGGGGCGAGCGCAATCTGGAGGAAGGCTTCCGCTGGCTCTATGGTGCTGCCCAGCGTGGCAATGTCGTGGCCCAGAACAAGGTCGCCCATCTCTATATTCAGGCGCTTGGCACCAAGCCCGATCCCGTAGAGGCGGCCAAATGGTACGTTCTGTCGCGCCGGGCGGGCCTCAAGGATGCCAGCCTGGAGGATTTCTATCTCGGCATCGAAGAGGACCAGCAGAAGCAGGCCATCGAGGCGGCAAACCGTTTCCGTCCGGCCTGAGCCCGTCCGGGCTTTCGGCTTTTTACCTTGAATTCCAGCGCGTTTTGTGGTCTTGAACCGCAAACTTTCAATCAGAAACCGCATTTGCGTGCCTGTCGGACATTTCGGCTAGCAGGTTCAGCCACCTTTCAGGAACATCGTCATGGCCCGTTCAGCCCTTCTCAATGTCATGGTTCAGGCCGCCCTCAAGGCCGGAAAATCGCTGTCGCGTGACTTCGGTGAAGTGCAGAACCTGCAGGTCTCGGTCAAGGGCCCCGGCGATTTCGTCTCGCAGGCCGACCTGAAGGCCGAAAAGATCGTCCATGACGAGCTGATGAAGGCCCGCCCGACCTACGACTTCCTGGGTGAAGAAGGCGGCGAGGAAAAGGGGTCCGACGGCGCGCATCGCTGGATCGTCGATCCCTTGGACGGCACCACCAACTTCCTGCACGGCATTCCGCAGTTTGCCGTGTCCATCGCGCTGGAGCGTAACGGCGAAATCGTTGCCGGTGTGATCTTCAACCCTGCGACAGACGAGCTTTACACCGCCGAGCGCGGCAGCGGCGCGTTCCTCAACGACCGCCGCATTCGCGTCGCCGCCCGCAAGCAGATCACCGATTGCGTCGTGTCCTGCGGCGTTCCGCATCTGGGTCGTGGCGATCACGGCAAGTTCTTGGTTGAGCTTCGTCACGTCATGGGCGAAGTGGCAGGCGTGCGCCGTTTCGGCGCCGCCTCGCTTGATCTCGCCTATGTCGCCGCCGGTCGCCTCGATGGTTTCTGGGAAACCGGCCTGGCACCATGGGACATCGCTGCAGGCCTCGTTCTCATCCGTGAGGCCGGTGGCTTCGTCAGCGACATGAAGGGCGAACAGGACATTTTGGGCACCGGCAGCCTCATTGCCGGTAACGAATATATCCGCAAGGCGCTCAGCGAAGTCGTCAATCGCCCGGTTCCGGGTCGTTAATACACCCTCTGCCCGTCATTCCGGCCTTGAGCCGGAATCCAGCAGCGCCGCGTCTGCGGCGCTAAAGAGTCTTTTGCGATCAAGGACTTGATCGCACTGGATCCCGCATCAAGTGCGGGATGACGGAAGATAGGTACCGTCGTCCAACCGGTATTCCCCACCAAACGCCACCCTGCGCGCCCCACGATTACCACACCGTGCAAAAACCCTTGTGGTATCAGGCTTTTCACTTCAATTCGTCGTAATTTTCCACTAGCTTCCGGGCATAACCGCGATGACGCATTGCCGAACCGCTTTTCCAGCACGTTCGCGCGGGCGTTGCGGCAGGTCCAGAGGGAATGAGCATTATGGCGGATACGGAACGGCTCGATGTCGGCGTCGAGAGATCGGTGACGAAGGAATATCATCACAAGCTGTCGAGCCCCACGCCGTTTTTGTGGACGATGATCCTCTTCCTCATCATCGTTGCCTTCCTTGCTGCCATCCTGTTTCGGCAAGCGCAGACGGCCTTTATGACCAATCCGGGCCTGAACGGTTTCATTCTCGGCGTTCTCGTCATCGGCATCATTCTGGTGTTCACGCAAATCCTCTCGCTTCGCCCCGAGGTGCGCTGGTTCAACAATTTCCAGGCCGCAGGCACGGTGGACAAGGCCGGGCGTGCGCCCAAGCTTCTGGCCCCGATGCGTTCGGTCCTCGACAAGCGCGCCGATGTGCGCCTGTCCACCGTCACGCAGCGCTCGCTTCTGGATTCCATCGCCACGCGTCTCGACGAATCGCGCGATACCTCGCGCTATCTCATCGGCCTTCTGGTGTTTCTCGGCCTGCTCGGCACCTTCTGGGGTCTGATCGGCACAATCTCGGCCATCAGCGACGTCATTCAGGGGCTCGACCCCACGGCGGGCGATACCAATGACATTCTCTCCTCGCTGAAGTCAGGGCTCACCGCGCCGCTGGCCGGCATGGGCACGGCGTTTTCGTCGTCGCTTCTGGGTCTGTCCGGCTCGCTCATCCTCGGCTTTCTCGATCTTCAGGCCGGTCGCGCCCAGAACCGCTTTTACACCGAGCTTGAAAACTGGCTGTCATCCGTGACCGATCCCGGCAAGGACGTGACGGGTGAGGGCCGGGCCGCCAGCTATGGTGCCGTCGGCACCGAACGGTCGCTGGCCGCCATGACCAGCCTGGCCGAAGGCATTCAGGGTCTCGTCAAGAACATGCGCGGCGAACAGCAGATGTTGCGTGACTGGATCGAGGCGCAGCAGGAGGAATCGAAATCCCTGCGCCGCACGCTGGACAGGCTGTCGGCCCGCATCGATGCCGAACAGAAAAACACCGGCCGCTCCACCCGTCACGATAACGGGAGCGATTGATCATGGCGCTTGGGCGCAACCGCCGTCGCGACCGCAGTGTCGATTACTGGCCGGGTTTCGTGGATGCCTTGTCCACGCTGCTCATGGCCATCATGTTCCTGCTCACGGTCTTCGTGCTGGCGCAGTTCATCCTCTCGCGGGAAATTTCCGGCAAGGATGAGGTGCTGAACCGGCTGAACAACCAGATTTCGGAACTCACCGAATTGCTGGCGCTGGAAAAGGGCAGCAAGCAGGATATCGAGGATACGCTGGCCAACCTGCAATCCACGCTCGCCGTGTCGGAAAGCGAGCGTTCACGGCTGCAATCCCTGCTGGATTCAGGCGCTGGCAACAGTTCTGCCGCCAATGCCCGCGTCGGCCAATTGTCGGGTGAACTGGAAGATGCACGCCAGTCCGGCGCGCGCGCCTCGGCCCAGATCGATCTCCTCAACCAGCAGATCGCCGCGCTGCGCGCCCAGATCGCTTCGGTCGAATCCGCCTTGCAGGCGTCCGAGGCAAAGGACAGCTCATCGCAGGTCAAGATCGCCGATCTCGGCCGCCGCCTCAATGTGGCGCTGGCCCAGCGGGTTCAGGAACTCAACCGCTACCGCTCGGATTTCTTCGGCCGCCTGCGGGAAATCCTGTCCGACCGCGAAAACATCCGCATTGTCGGTGACCGCTTCGTGTTCCAGTCGGAAGTCCTGTTTCCCTCCGGCGGTAACGATCTGAACCCCGACGGCCAAACCGAAATGGCCAAACTCGCCGCCGCCATCATCGATCTCGCCAAAGAAATCCCACCCGAAATCAACTGGGTCCTGCGCGTGGACGGCCACACCGACAACGTCCAACTCTCCGGCAACGGCCGCTTCCGCGACAACTGGGAACTCTCCTCAGCCCGCGCCACCTCGGTGGTCAAATACCTCGTCTCCAAAGGCGTCCCAGCCAACCGCCTGGTGGCCGCCGGTTTCGGCGAGTACCAACCGCTGGCCGAAGGCGACACGCCCGAAGCACGTTCGCAGAACCGACGGATCGAGCTGAAGCTGACGGAGCGGTAAGGGGCGGCAAATCTTATCCCGAGGCTGGAGCCAGCCGCTCACCCCCCTCTGCCTGCCGGCATCTCCCCCACAGGTGGGGAGATCGGCAAGCCGCATGCCCGGCACTCTATCCGCAGCAGCAGAGATGGCCGATTGCCATCCACGAGTCGATCTCCCTCCTTTTGGGGAGATGCCTGGCAAGGCAGAGGGGGGTAAGCCTCACCCTCCAATCTCTCAGTCCCACAGCACCACCTCTCCTCTGTCACCCCGGATCAAGTCCATTGCTGTTCGGTTTAGTGAAAGAGTTGTTTTCTGAACGTAAGTGCTGACGAATGCGCTGAGATGTATCTTCCTTCCGTCATACCGGCCTTGAGCCGGTATCCAGTCAGCCCAAGTCTTTGGACTGGAAAGACTTTTCCCGCCGCGCAGACGCGCGCCAACTAGACCCCGGATCAGGTCCGGGGTGACGGAGGTTGGGGTGGTCGCTGCGGTCCGAAACCGCCCGCAACAAAAATACTTCCCAACCAAATCAATCCCTTACCAAAAAACCCGCAAAAAACCCCAAAAATCCCCCCGCAACTTTCTCCACGGCGCGCGAATCACCCGCACAATTGCTCCGTTCCGCCCTCGGATACACCGCAAGGCGTTGCGGCGAGGCGGGACCGGCGCTGGGGTTGGGAGGGTGACGCGAACCTTTCAACCTCGGGGTCGAGCAGCGATCTCCCCGGTGGGACGGGAGAAAGGCGGCGGCGGTTTCGGACCGGCTGTCGCAGCCTTTCCAATGTCCGGACCGGCCCGGCATGGTCTTAGCCGCAAAACACCGTTTCGGGTTTGCGGCGGGTCATGGCGGTCCAGTTCGCCAGCCACCGGGTGTACCGACAGCTCATCGGCACCGGGTCGAACGCGACCGCAGGGGCTTGAAGCGAAAGTCAGGCGGTACACAGGAACACGCTGCATCTGTCCCGTACTGTCGATGAGACAGCGCGGACGGATCGCGGGGGACTCACAAGCCATGGATGGCGGGTGTGACACCTGGCGGAGAACGGATCGATGGCTGCGGGCGCTTCGTCAGAATGAACGCTCCCATCCTCGAAGGCAGATGTGGCCGAACTGGCAGGCGACGGCCTCGGCAACGAAGCCGCCGTCACCCGGGTGGGTAAGGGCCGGACCTTGATTTGTCCGACCGTTCCAACGGCAAGACCCCCTTGCCCTCCGGGATATGCCAGCCGTGGCAAGAGGATCGCTGTTCGGCCAAAAGAGCTGAACGGGGCGCTGCGAGGTGCCATTTTATAGACTACCCAACGAGGCAACTGACAGCGCCCCGTCCGAATACCCATGGCCGCGAATGGTTATGGACACTGAGAGAAGGTCATACCACGGGCAGATGCTGCCGCGTGAACGGCGAAGCTTGCGTGAGTGTTGGCCGGGGTTTTTGATAGGATTGGATTTGGGAGGGTGTGGCCGCTGGGTGCAGCGTACTGGGCTGCGGGCCGCAACAGAGCGACCCTCATCCTGAGGTGCCCCACAGGGGCCTCGAAGGACGCGGGTTGCGGGCTTGGGGCAGAGTGCGCGGCGGATGCTTCGAGGGTCGCTTCGCTCCCACCTCAGCATGAGGTTAGTGGGTGAGGCGGCCCTGCTACATTGAGCAAGGGCGGAGGGTACGGTGACCCACAAAATACAAAGGTCAGTATATGCCGCTTACCCCCCTCTAGCCTGCCGGCCATCTCCCCACCTGTGGGGGAGATGGCCGGCAGGCTAGAGGGGGGTAAGCCACACCCGCGGCCTTAGCCATCAAGCAACACTATCCATTAAAATCAACGACTCGGCTGTCATCGTTCCCTCCTGCCACACCACAAGTGTCCCCACTGCCCCCGGCATACCAAAGTCTCCGAACGTGAACTGCCCGCCTCACACCCAAAAATGTTACTCATCCCACCCGTTGCAACCCATTGACGTTCGCGTAAAAGTAATTCGAATCCACCGGGAGGGATTGATGGAGCGATTTGATGTTGTTGTCGTGGGCGCGGGGCTTGCCGGTCTTGTCGCTGCAACCGAGGCTGCGGAGCGGGGCTTAAAGGTTTGCGTGGTCGATCAGGAGGGCGCGCAGAACCTTGGGGGCCAGGCATTCTGGTCGCTGGGCGGGCTGTTTTTTGTCGATAGTCCTGAACAGCGTTTCATGCGCATCAAAGACAGTCTCGATCTCGCCCGGCAGGACTGGCTGGGGTCAGCCGCCTTTGATCGACCGGAAGACCATTGGCCGCGCCTGTGGGCCGAGGCTTATCTGAATTTTGCGGCGGGTGAGAAGCGGGCTTGGCTGCATGGGCTTGGCATGCGCTGGTTTCCTGTCGTCGGCTGGGCAGAGCGCGGTGGGTCGCATGCCCATGGGCACGGCAACTCGGTGCCGCGCTTCCATGTCACCTGGGGAACCGGGCCGGGTGTTCTGGAACCCTTCGTCAAAAAAGCAAAGGCCCTGGAAGCCAGCGGCCAGATCGTCTTCAAGTTTCGCCATCAGGTCGATGGCCTCGATAGCACCGATGGCGTGGTCACCGGCGTCTCGGGCGTGGTTCTGGATGATGATCCGGTGCAACGCGGCGCGTCCAGCAGTCGCGCTGTTATCGGCGATTTCCAGA
>NZ_BBJU01000001.1 GCF_000739935.1 Agrobacterium rubi TR3 = NBRC 13261
CGAAACTTCCAAATTCAACCATTCCAAATATTTGTGTTTAAGCTCCTAACCATACTGGTCGAGGAGCTTTTTGCGTTTGGCCTCCGTGTCGATCTCGCCGAACGCAATTCGCGCCATCAGATCGTTGCCTGCTGCGGCAAGGAACTGCTGCTCCATCAGATCGAGAACCTCCATGGATGCCATGATACTGGCGATGTCGCCATGCACCTGCAGGCTCGCCAGCTGGTGGCCCGGTGTCTTGCCAATCACGACGCTGCTTGGCGTCTTCGTCGGCATTGCTACGGGCAAGGAACAACAACTTGCGAATGGCAAGCTCGACATTATCAGGATTGAACTGCTGCTCCAACTTGCTGATCTTCTCCTGAAAATCCTCCGTCGGCGCTTCGGTAGCGGCAAGCTCGAAGGCCGGCTTCTCACGCGTCACTTCCAGTCCATCCAGTTGGTCGTCGAGGATGGCAAGGCGCGGTCGGCCTTCGGCATGCCGGTCCTGGATTTGTTTCATCAGGCTGGTCTGTGTCGATTTGATTTTTGCAAGCTCTGTCGCAATCTGATCTTTGCGGGAGGGCACGCTCTTCAGCTTGGTCACCTCATGGGCGATCATCTTGTGCGAAATCCGGTCGAAGATGTCGATGGAGTAGAACGCGACCGGAATACAGTTCAGAACGCGCTCTTCGAGTTCTTGGCGCGTGATCGTTTTGCTGTTGCTACAGCATTCGCTGCCAAGCTCGTCGATCGGTAAACGCTTCTTGCGGTTGGTACAGCTATAGCGGTCCTTTCCGCTAATCGCATAGGGTCCGCCGCATTCCGCACATTCCAGCATGCGGCTCAGGAGATATTCTGGACGATGCGTCGCATTCAGCCGGTTGGACGAAGACGTATCGTAGTCTTCACGCGCCTCGGCCTGGAGCTTTTTGACCCTGTCCCACAGCTCGTCCGAAATGATCCGGAGATCAGGGCGTTCATTATACACCCACTGATCCTGGTCATTTGCGCGTGAGGTGCGCCGTTCAGTTGTCGGGTTCTTGCGGTAGTTCTGCTTGTTCCAGATCATCTTGCCGACGTAAAGAACATTGTTCAGGATTCCGGTCCCATCAGAGACGCTGCCAGGGATTGTGGTATCGCGCCAATATTTGGTGCGTGCCCCTGGAACTCCCTGGTCGTTGAGTTTCTGTGCGATGTCCGCCGGTGATACACCATCCGCATATTGCTTGAAGATCCAGCGCACAATCTCTGCCTTGGCCGGGTCAATGTCGCGAAGGCCCCTGATGCGGTCACCATTGGCATCGCGCTGCTGGGAGAGCTCGTAGCCGTAGGATAGGCACGTCGTCGCCTTACCCTTGCGGACAGCCGTCTTCATACCTTCGCGTGTTCGGTAACGAATCTGTTCGACCATTTCGTGGCTGAGTGCTGCGCGCAGGAGCCGATGCTAGGAACATCCGCATGGGCATAGAGGGCTCGTTGATGCGGCTAAAGACTGATTACATCGACATGTACTGGATGCATGTGTGGGACCGCACGACGCCAGCAGAAGAGGTTCTGCAGACGTTGGCCAATGCGGTTCGCGCAGGCAAAATCCTGCATTACGGTTTCTCCAACACGCCCGCGTGGTATGTCGCAAAGGTCGCGACGCTTGCGGAAGCGCACGGCCTACCCAAGCCAATCGGTTTGCAATACGCCTATTCGCTGATCGACCGTGGCGTAGAGCTGGACCTTCTTCCGGCAGGTGCCGAATTTGGTTTAGGTGTGGTGCCATGGAGCCCGCTTGCGGCTGGCTTGCTGACGGGTAAATATGACCGCGAAAAAATCAGCGACTCCAACCGTGTCCCCGGTCTGCCAGACAAGGCCGGATTTGTGGCAGAAAGTGAAAGCGATGGACGCCTTAACGGTGACAATCCGTTCGGCGGCATGCTGTTCACAAACCGTAACTTCGATGTCGTCGATGTTCTGAAGACTGTGGCGTCAGAGGTTGGTCGTTCGCCTGCGGAAGTGGCGCTTGCCTGGGTAGCGAAACGCCCTGGCGTCTCCTCAGTGCTGATCGGCGCCAGCCGGATAGAGCAACTCACCCAAAACATCGCCTCGCTCGAGATTGTGCTGAAGGATGAACATATGCAACGGCTGGAAAAAGCGACAGCGCTGCCTGTGCTTAATCCCTATTTCATCTTTGAGATGCCGACTGAAATGGTCTTTGGTGGACAGCAGGTGCGTGGGTGGGGAGCGAGCTAAGCAGGTACGGCGACTTGTAATCTTCTGATATTCGGAAGGAATTAGTTTTAGGGCCCGGTCTTTGCGACCGGGCCCTGGGTACATCAATGATGGTGTTCTGGCATGTCTTTCAATTGGTCTTTCGTCCAGGAAGTGACGGCATGAACATCGCCGTCCTCATCTCGCATGAAATCGAGGTCGCTGAGGGAGACCGCTACCGGCTTTGCGCCAATTCCTAGGAACCCGCCGACGTCGATAATGACCTGGCCGCCTGTTCCGCCATGCACGTGATCAACCTTTCCAACCTTATGGTCATCTGCGCCATATACGGTTGCACCTTCCAGAATCTCTGGGGTCAGCTCTGTCGTCGATAGGCGAACGTGATTTGTATGATCCATTGGTTTTCCTCCTTGCTGGATGAACACGTAACGGCATCACAGGCCTCTGGTTCCTTAATTAGGAAAAGCTTTAACTGACCCCTGACTAACGGCTCTTCTGACGCTCTCACGGGATGTGTTTATATTCGCGAGACGATCCAGGCATCACCATCTGTAGTCCCGATACTCACGTCGCCCACGCCATTCGCGTTGGTCATAGTAGTCGCGACGATCGCGCCATTCGCGTCTGGCTTCCCAGCGGTCACGTCGATCCCACCGATCGCGATACTCGCGTGGAGGGCCGTTTGGTCGGCAATAGCCACGTGGGGAAAGGTGGAAGCCGCGTCCGCAAGCGTAGTCGACCTTCTGAACATCTGAGGCCAAGGGAACCGATGGATGAACTGACGGCATCGCGTTGGCGACGTTGGCAAGCAGACTACCTAGAATTATTCCCGCGCTGAAAATTACCTTGCGCATCTCACATCACTCCGTTGAGGGTGATGTGATTTAGCGACCTGCACCGTGAACCATGCCTGAATGAACTTTGACGTTTTCGTGGCGTTGTGAGTTGCGAAGTTTTTCGAATGCAACCAAAGCGCGGCGGGACCCTATTCCGAACTAGGCAGCGCCGGGGAGGTGAAACTGGTGCCTATTTTCGGGGTATTCTACGCCAGTGCTCTACGGCCTGGCATCTGTCGGTAAGTTTGAAAGGTTTCGCCCTGACGCACGTGTAGGATGCTTAAGCGCTACTGAGCTAACAACAAATCTAACGGAGCAGTCCGTCAAGGTCGAACTCTTCCCAGCCGCCAAGGTTCGGGGCCGAATCCTTGGCGCCGTCTTTCGACGTCTTAGACCTCTTTCTAGCGTCCTTCTTGAGCGACCGCGTCAACTTCGCCTGATACGTAGCCCGCTGCCGCTTTTCGGCTTTCGCCTCGGCATCCTCCACACGCCATTCTTCCGCGGCTCCTCTGTCGAGAAGATCCTCCACCACCTTAGGGTCGAACACATGGAACGTAATCTGACGAGCGCGTCCGTTCAGTCTGACAGTCCTCGTTCCGGCGCTCGGCAGACGACCGTCTGCAAGCCAACGATGTCGCTCGCTGGTCTTGATCGTGAGGATGTCCTCGATTTCTCGCGGGATGACCGGCATTGCTCCGGCTTCCGCCACCACTTTCGCGACGATAGCCGCTGCCGCGTTGAATGCGGTCTTTTCGTTAGCCGCCATCGCCAGTGTGAGATCGACGCCTTCCAGCGAGATCGACTTTTTAGAGATCGCTGGCAGCCTTGCTCGTATTTCCTGAAGAACGCCTTTCGCCCGAACGGCCGACCCCATTGTTACCGTGGCTGGCAGGGTCCATGTCCTGATCAGTTCGATCTCATCTTTTTCACGCTTCGGCATGTCACACAAATGGTGGTTCAGCGCTTCCAAGTCAACGAGCCTGTTGACAGCAGAAGAGGAACTGCAACCGATCTTTCTTATCCCTCCTTCTTACCGAAACTCTCCATCAAGATGTTCAGCAAGGCTTCCCGTAATCGATGCAGCATGATGCATAAGCGGGCGGATCGTATTCGCCCGCGACCGTCCTTCAATAAACTTGTATCGCGTTCGATGGCAGTTCGAGTACAATCAAACTTAGCCAGAGCTTGCAGAACGCATTGCCAGCCAGTGACCCGGCGTCATACCGAAGGCTTTGCGGAAATGGCGGGTAAAATGTGCCTGGTCAGCAAAACCCGCATCTGCTGCCGACTGCGCCAATCCGTTGCCATTAACAACAGACCGTTTCGCCAATTCAAGTTTGCGCATGATGAGGTATCTATGAGGGCTGGTACCTAGCAATCGGCGAAACTGTCGGGCCAATTCGTAACGGTCCAGTCCAGATGCAACCTCTAGCGCTTCCGAGCGCACGACATCGCTGCAATGCCCTTCGATAAAGTCGCGAGCACGAAGAACAGCCGACCGTGCCGGCGCGGCGATGCTTTTGGGCGGTGCACCTGCTTGGCGGGAAAGACCTGATGCCAGCCGCATTACGACGTCGTCCATGATCAGGTCGCTCGGTTCTTCGCTCAGATCGGCAAGAATATCTGCCAGTGCCTGCCAGAGGCCGATGTCAGCAACCACAGGGTTGGCAACAAATGGCAGAGCGTGGCGGTAGCCATCGATAGCGCCAATGAGATCGGGCGGCAGATAGATCATCCGATAGATCAACCCATCCTCGGTACCTGCAGCACCATCATGCAGCTCGTCGGGATGCAGCACGATCACGTTGCCGGGGCTGCTGAAACGCGCGGTGCCGCGATAGCGGAAGGTCTGTACGCCGTGGAGCGTCAGCCCTAGCGCGTAGGTGTCGTGCCGATGCGGCGAAAAAGCGTTGCCATGAAACCGGGCTTCCATCCGCTCGACACCGTGTGAGGGCGCGGAGACACGCATACCGTCGGCAAATCCGACTTCGCACGAACGTTCAAGACCGCCCGCCTTGCTCGGAGCTAGGTCTTCTTTTCCCTCGATACCCCGGACGGAGTTCAACCGCATGTTCGACACCAAGATCGCAATCGTTATCCGCAATGACCTCGCAACCTGGCAGAGGCTGAATGTCACCGCTTTCCTGACAAGTGGCATCGTTGCCCAGACACCAGCCATTATCGGCGAACCATACCGGGATGCGGCTGGGAATGTCTACAATCCCATGACGATCCAGCCGATCGTGGTTCTTGCAGCAGATCAGGAGACGCTGCGCACGACCCATAGGCGGGCTCTCGACCGCAAGGTTACAGCCTCGGCTTATATCGAGGAGATGTTTTCAACAGGGCACGACGCTGCCAACAGGGAGGTGTTCGCCCAGTTTGGCCCAGACAATTCGAAACTGGTAGGACTGGCACTTAGAGCTGAAAAGAAGGTGGTCGATAAGATCGTAAAGGGAGCAAAAATGCATCCTTGACGTATGGAAATTTAGGTCTGGGCGCCGCAACGCCGTCGAATATAGCCGTCTACGGAAGCACTTTCACGCGGCCGAATCTTGGTTTAGCTACCTTAAGTCGGGACTTTTGCAGAAGTCGGTAAGCGACTGATCATACATTGTTCTTCAACGCTGCAAGAGTGGCTTGATCGCCTTCACCTCCATAAAAAACGTGAAGGGCGGTCTCGAACGACGAACCACTCTGGGCGGCTATGCCAAATAACGTCATGCTGGAATGAAACTTGAGGTCATCGGGAGAGCCAAGAATTTCACGTGCACTGAGGCTGGGATGGCTGAGCATGGCGCGCGTGCACTCCTCCAAACGGGCGCCCAAAACAGGATGTTTCAGGTAGGCTTCGGCTTCAGAACGCCCAGAGATCGCGTAAAAGCGGGCAGTTTCCGATCGACCAAGTCCGTGAATTTGCGGAAAAATGAACCACATCCAGTGAGACCTCTTCAGTCCGTCGCTTAACTCCTGCAAGGCTTTTGCGTACGTATCTTGTTGCGCTTTGATGAACCGCGCCAGATCAAATTCCATCCCTGTGTCCTTCGCTCAGCGGGTTAGATTTTTGTCTTCTAGGTGCCATCACATCTCATTCCATTTCCAACTGTGCAAACCATGTAGCGTAGGGGGTGTTCCTGGCGAGATGGCGATTGAAGTCAGGCGCCCCGTCATCCCACCAGACCGGACCGCGTTCTCCAAGGGCAACTTTGGCTGCATCCACTTTCTCTCGAGCTTCGATCATCGCTGGTGAGCCTGCCGATGCGTCGCGAACTGCCCGGCGTGCAGTCATCAAATCCTTGACCAGTGCCGCACGGGTGAGTTCATCGAGTGCAGGATTACTGCGCCGCCACAGCCGTCCTTTTACGACGAAGTATCGACCATCGGGCGTGTCCGGATACTTGTTGCTCATTTGAATCCAAGCGTCCCTTGTGCCGGTTCCGCATCCCGAGACGGCTTGTCCTCAATCCGCCGAGCCAGTTCTGTCTGTGCGCTGAAGCGCACGTCCACATCCCGATCTACGATGAACGCGTTGAGTGTCTCGAGGCTGATGCGACCCCAGGGTTTTCCCCGATCTGGTCCGGCAGGTATGCGCGGTAGAAGTCCGGGTTCGTTGCTCCATGTCAGACAATCCTCAAGCGAGGTTTGGTTCAACATGTCGCGGAGATGATGAGCCGTAACATAGGCATCTGGCATCGCTCTGTGCGCTGGGAGGCCAATTTCATGCACCAGCCCGGTGGGCATTCGTTGATAACGCAGCATCTGGTTGGAAAACCGCGGAAGCTCCGGCCAGACGCGCAGCGCACATTTCCATGTGCAGATCCAAGGCATTCCGCCTGCAAACCGCGGTGTGCAATATCGTTGCTCGAAAGCTGCTCGATGAGCTGCCAAGGCGTCGATGCGGCCGGGTGGACGAAGAACGGTTGACGCTATTTCTTTCCAGAAGGGAGCATCCGCGACTTGGGCATCCAGAATATGATGAATCGCCATCGTGTCGGGTGAGATGGGACGTCCAGGGTTGACGAACAGCGCCCCGCGCTCTTCAGTGACCTGCCACTTTCCAGCTTGGTCGATGACGACATCCTGCCAGCCGATCTCACAAACGTCGTTCGGGCCATTGCCTCCTGTTTCGAGATCGATGACGCGTACCCTGGCTTCGACCACTTCGGTGCTACCTTTCTTCAAACTCCAGCATTGGTAAGCGCGATTGGCGTAGGATGGTTCCTGAATATGAGGCCTACGATCAGCGGGGGCTTGCACGCATCGACAGCCGATGCTGAGGGATTGATTAAGCTCTCCTGAAATTTATTTTCTGCACGTTACCGAGCACCGTTCCAAATCTTACTCACTGATTCAATTTGCGAATCTCTTGAGTTGCTAAAAATCGAGGATTGCATTCCTAATTTAGCGCGTCTTGACTCTTAAGGGTCTGAGAGATGTCCGTGATCGCGTCCGATCTGCTGCATGAGCGCGTTCCCCACACAGTGGACTGTGCCGCTGACATTGCTGGCCGTCATATGCTGGTGTGTCGGCTTAAATCTTGCTCAGAGATCTGCTGTTTTCGCGTATCGACGGAATTGTGCACACATACGAGGCTGTTGACTTTTCCAAGACTGTGGATTGACCTCTGGCTCAATCAACTCAAAGGATATAATTTTTTTGATAAGCCAATAAACAAGACTGAAATTGTTGCCGTTGGATCGCGCTAACCGCGACGAATTGCACCTCCCAAAATTAAAACATGTTGCTCATCCTGCTGGAAGTATCTTCCACCTTTCTATCATCTCATCTCCTGAGAAAAGATTGATGGTATCAAAACCCTGCAGCACGGCTTCGCTTTGAGTGGGTCGAAAAAATGCGAAGTCGTCCGGTTTTAGTGAACTATCATCGGGCAGAGACATCATCTGTTGATTGGATGAGAGGCCCCATAACTTGCTTTCTTTCATGCCGGGCGGAAATACGGGTTCTGCCATCCACTTGCCCCCATAGAGAAAGCAGCCTTGGTGAGGGAACAGACCGGCCATCTGCATCAGAGGGGTCAAAAAAGCAGGACCGGGAAGGCAGACTTTCTGCACTTTCAAAACAGGTGCGGCAATGAAGACAGCTGGCGCCAGCGCGTCGAGAGATGCGACATCGAAATCCATCGGCTTCAGGAAGGCAGATCCCACAGAGACGTCGTTGGCAGAGCTTGGCCCGTGATAGGAAAGCGCTGTCTTGCTGCCGCCTGTGTTGATGATGTGACGGGCGCCCTGAGGAACTGCGGAGACGAACGCTTTCATGCGTGACCCCACGTGTTTTCGTTCGATTCCACCGATGATACCCGGCACCTCCGTGATATGTGCGTCATAACCCATCAAACCTTCTAGTTGGAGGTCTGGAAGTTCTGCGGCGCGTGCAGCGGCAGCTCCAAGTTCAACTGCGGTCGAAAATCCGCCTCGATGCATGCCGACATCGATTTCGAATGCGATCCTGAATGTTTTTCTCGCTCGACTTGCCAATGCAGCATATTGGTCGAGGCGCTCGATCGTATCGATCAGGAAAACCGTGCGACGAACAAAGTCTGTGAAGGATTGAGGGGATGTGGACTGCATCCACGCAGACACAGCTCCAACTGGTAGCGGTTTTCCGTACAGTACGTCTGCTTCAGGGAATGCCTCCAACACGGCAACTGTCGTCGGGAGATGAAAACTCATGATCCGTGTGGTTTGCGTAGCGGCGAGTATATGCGCCAGCAAAGGGATTGATGGGAGGGATTTATCGACGACTCTGAGCGAAAGAGCTGGCGCAAGACCGTTCATCACCGCCACGATATTTGCATCCAACCTGTCTTTGTCGACAACAAGGACGGGACGAAACAGCCCGGCTCTTTTCAAGGCTTCCGAGAGAGCGCGAAAATAACCGTCCTCCGCCGTCATTTGATCCCCAGAAGCTTCGCGATATACGGAGAGACAAATCTGTTATCGGGATCAAGGCTACGTCTTGTGTCCATCGCTTCCCTAAAGCGTGGATAGATCGACACCAGATCGGTTGACGTCAGATTATGCATTTTCCCCCAATGCGGCCGCCCGCCTCGCTTTCGGAAAATGGCTTCGGCAGCACGAAAAAGAATGTCAGGATTTTCGCTGACGCCATGGTGAACGGCAATGGAACAGGTGTCACGCCCGTAGAAAGGGCTGAGCCAGAAATCATCGCCTTTCACACTGCGGACTTCGATGGGGAAATAGACTTCGGGGAAATGATTTTCGATGAGTGTTATGATCTCTTGCAGAGCGCCGGCACCCTCTTCGAAGGGCAGATGATATTCCATTTCGTTGAATTTGGTTCGGCGGTCGGTGACGTAGATTTTCATCCATTCGCCGACGACTTCCTCGTCGGAGAGTTTCGCCATGGCATTGCCGATCAATCGACGCCGCAGGCCGGGAAACCATTTGAGAGCGGTTCTCAATGTTTTAAGCGTAGCAAGACCGTCCTCATCTTCAGATGTAATCTGAGAACGCGCTGCCTCTTCGGTCATATCGAGCGTTTGAAGCAATGCGTGCCTGGCAAAAGGAATGATGAAGACTTCCGTAGACCGGTGTTGGGCCATCAAGTCCTCGAAGCTTTCCAGCATGGTGTCGATACGTATTATGGTGCGCTTGCGACGCAAATTATAGGTTGGGACATTCTGGAAAGTAACAGAGGTCAGCGCGCCGAAGATTCCAAGCGTAACGCCTGTGGCCTTGATCATATCATCGTCACGCCCGGCTATATAGTCGTGGTGAATGCCGTTGCCGTCGATGAGATGCATGCCCCGCAGCAGTGTATGGTAAGCCCCCAGCCCCAAACCAGAACCATGCGTCGCGGTACCCAAAGCGCCAGCAACGGACTGCTTGTCTATATCGCCCATATTGGGCAGGGCCTGACCGATCCCCGCCAGCAACTCCGTCAGTTTATCGAGCTTTGTCCCAGCACCGATTGTCGCTGTCATGGTCTCGTTGTTGTGGTCGATAAGCCCCGACAGCGTCGACACGTCAATGATCGTTCCCGATGTTGCCACCAGCGGGGTGAAGGAGTGACCCGATCCAATCAGTCGAAGGGGAACCGGGCAGGTCGTGATAGCGTCCTGAAGGTCCAGCCCTGTGCTCGGCCGAATAATCGCTTCTGGTGCGCTTGTGACCGTGCCTGACCAGTTGGTCCATGCGGCTTTTTTACCTGAGGCTATTGTGAACCCTCCCACCGAATGACAGGAAGACGCACGTTCCTTCACAGGCGGACGGTCGGAAACATCACGCGTTGGAACGCCATGCTGCTTGTCAGAATTGTAGGGCATAGGTGACACCGACCGCAAAGGCCCAATCAGCGTTCGCTGTCGCGTCGTATGTCGCACCCGAGCTTGCGTTCTGTGATCCTGCAGTCAAATAGGACAGAGCCGCGCCGACACCGACCGTACCAAAGTTGCCCTTATATTGTGTCCCCAGGCCCAAGGTCCACGTATCTGTTGTTATGTCGGCACCGGTGCCGACACCCCTGTCCCAGGTCAGGTTGACGGTACCGCTGACCTTGTCTGTAAACTCGTGTCCCACACCCATTTGGAGTGTATAGCCATCCTTGTAATTGAACACTTTGGAGGATGTTCCAAGACCGGTGACGTCATAGCTGAAACCCGGCAGAACGCTCCAGTCGGTCCAGGCCGCCGAACCATAGACGAGCCAGCCTGGAGCAACACCTGTCTGCGCTGAAAGCTTCAGGGATTGGGGAAGGGTGCCTGCGCCTTTTGCAGGCAGGTCAGTGGGTATCCCGTTTGCTATGCCGAAAGCCGATGGCGTGTAGGTGCCGTCTGCCTCATGCTCGACTTGAGAGCGGTACAAGAGTTGTACGCGCATCGCATATTCAGGAATGTCGTAAGCGATTCCTGCCCTGTATCCCAGTTGACCGTCATCTTTCAGATGAACGGAGCCAATCAGAGTGTCTTCCTTGTAGTCGAAGGTCTCCAAAAACATACCCCCGATGAAATGCAGTCTGCCAGGCCCTGCATCCAAGCGTATGCCGCAGGTTGCTCCGTATTCATCCGCATAGAATTTCATTTTCGATGTCGGGTTGGGAAAGGTACTTCCAGCGGCTAGGGCCGTCAGAAACTCTGCATTTTGTGCAGCCTCGCTATAGGTGCCGGATGCACCGAAAGGCTGGGTGTAGGTCAGCGCGCAGGACAGATTGTCGCCTAGCCGCATGCCTAAGGAGACGCTGGGAATTGCAAACGAATTCGAATATGCGCTTTCATCGACGGACTGGCCCATGATGCTGGAATAGCTACGGTTTGGCGAAACATAGATGACCGAAGATTCCGTGCTGAAACGTGCATCTCCAAACAGAATGTCGGTATTTGCCTCCCCACGGGAGAACCCGCCAGCGGATGCCGCCAGAGGCGAAACAGTCACCAATCCGATTGAAAGTATGAATCCGTATATGTATTCCATTTTTCTGGAATTCATCTGAGCAGTTCCCATCTTTATTTTTGATTTTTATGATTTATTCGAACGTCGCCATCGTCGGCATGCCGATTTCCCACCCCGGCATTTTCGGTCCTCCACCGAAAATCATGTCCAGAATATGTGTGACGGCCCGCGCATCAATGGACGATGGGGACAAAAATGGATCATTTACGGCCAAACAAACCGGGGTGTTCCGGAAGAAAAACGTGGTGAAGTTGAGCCCTTATCTGCCATCGCAGACCCGCATTCTCCACACGCTTGCCGTTAGAGACCCATCGTTGGCCGGAAATGATCGTTCCAGATGTAGAGATGAGATTTATCCTCATCGGCGCGATCATCCGGATCGGATAGCGAAAGCAGTAAGGGGAAAGCGAAATGAGATTTGCAGCATTGATACTGGTTCTGGTCGCCATCGGCATCACGACGTCTCCGGCTAAAGCCGTGGAGCCGATCGAGGGAAAATGGAAGAATGGCCCGGTGGATATCGTCGCAATCACCCCTTGCGGCGAAAGCTTCTGCCTGAAGATGGCGAGTGGCGAATATGCAGGTCAGTCCATCGGAAAGTTGCGTGGCAAAGGCCCTGACTACAGCGGAGATATCACAGACCCGGCTGATCAGAAGACCTATAGCGGCTCGGGAACCGTGAGCGGCACCACGCTCAAGCTCAAAGGATGCGCGTTGAAGATATTTTGCCAGACAGTGGTCTGGAACCGCTTGTAAGCGCAGGCCGAGGGAGCGACGGCGGCACGGACAACGTGGCCGGGCCGTCGCATTCCGACCTCAGATGCCTGAGGCGACTGGATGAACGATGCTTGGGAGATCAGGCAGTGTTTTGCGCAATATCCAAAGGACGATCGGCTTTAGGAGAATACGGGCGAGCCGTATCAGCCAGCGCATGGACAGAGGAAACAGATAATCCTGCTTCTCGTGCCTCAGGGCATAGAGGATGTGATCGGCCGCCTTTTCCGTCGAGATTTCAAACGGTGCAGGCATACCGTCATTGGCTGTGACTTCGGTAGCGACGAATCCCGGATAAACCGTTGTAAAGCGGATGCCGTAACGGGCGAATTCGACCCTTCACGTATCGATCAACAGCATCGCCGCACCCTTTGCCGCCTAAGACGGTCCGTGCAGTGGTACACCGAGGAAGCCGGCCAGCGAATTGGGGTGCCCAGCATGACCGCCACCCTGCTTTACCATCTGCTTCAAGGTCGGAACCAGGAAGTTGACAACCACATCATAGTTCGAACGCAGATAGCTGCAGACCCCTCCTGCGGTCATCAGGCGCATATCCAGTGGTGGCGCACCACCGGCATTGAGGTAGATTACATCGAGACGACCGTAACGGCCAACCACAGCCTCGACCACATCATTGGCCGCACTTTCGTCCATCGCGTCGGCAGCAATCGGGAAGCACTCTCCGCCATTGGCGCTGATTTCCTGCGCCAAACTGTCCAGCAGCGGTTGCCGTCTCGCAATCGCAATGATTTTCGCTCTCTCTTCGGCAAGCCTCAATGCCAGGACGCGACCCATACCGGAAGATGCGCCGACGATCAGGATGATTTTTCCGGAAAACTTCATCTTGGTCATCACTCACGCTGGTTTAGTCCGGCGGTGTTCTGCCCAACTTCGATAATGATCCCTCATCGTCTGTTCGAATGGCCGGTAGACGATCCCGAGTTCATCGCGGCTGCGGCTGTTGTCGAGTGCGAAGCAGATGCCCAGATGGTTCGTCATATAGTCCTGGGTGAGCCCGAAGAGCGGGCCGATAACTCGAACGACGACATTGGGAATTTGCCATGAGGGAAGCAGATAAGCTTTGGGATGCCATCGCCGCGCGAAGCCCGCGATTTCCAGAAATGTGCGGGTATGGTTTTCCGATAAAATATACCTGCCCTTCGCGTCCGGATTCTCTGCTGCACGGATGTGGGCATCGACCACTTCGCGCACATCCACGCAGGCGAGGCTGAGATCGGGCATGCCATAAAAGAAATATCCCTTGAACATCTCATCCAGAAGGAAAAGCGATCCGGATTCGGAAGCAGGAGCCAGCGACGGCCCTAGCACCATGCCGGGATTGATGGTGACGAGGCTCCAGCGGTTCTGCTCGCTCTGGATTTTCCAGGCCGCGTTTTCCGCCACCACCTTGGAATAATGATAGGGATTGTTTTGCACATTGCTGGATGTGTTGAAATATTCCTCCGCCACAGTCCGGTTTTTCATGGCGTAAACGTCGATATAATCACCGAAAATCGCCCCGATGGTCGACGTCATGACGACACGTCGAACGCTCTCGGTCCGGTTGACGCTGCCAAGGACGTTGCGCGTTCCCTGAAGCGCCGGCTCGACCATTTCGACCTGCCCGTCCTTGATTTTTTCCGGCAGTTTGAATGGAGATGCCACGTGGAAGACGACGCTACAGCCCGTCGTGGCGGCATCAAAAGACCCCTCTTTTAGCAAATCCGCCTCGAATAGCTTCAGCCTTTCTGGAAAACGTGCCTGCATATCCGTTAGCGGTCGCACCTTGGTGCTGTTGCTGATGCTTCTGACGGTGGCGTGCACAGTCGCTCCCACATCGAGCAGACGATGGACGAGATGGCTGGCGACGAAGCCGCTTCCGCCCGTGACCAATACGGTTTCTTGCATTGCGAACCCCGGTTTTATGATTATGGCTCACTGTAATCAAAGCTGGAAAAGCAGTGTAAGAGGTCATCATGAGGCTGGCCTCACAAGATCAGAAAATGACCGGAAAAGACCTTTTTTGAAGATGCCAAATCCGTCTCGTCACAACGGTTGGGTTCAACGCGTGTAGCCAACACCGGCGCGCTTATGAACTCATCGTCGCAACCACTGTTTATGCTTCCTAATGCCTGCTTTCACTGGATGCTAAAAGGGCGCTTCCGCTTTCAGTATCCGGCTTTCATGATGGACCGCTCGCCGCGAAGATGGTGCGCGGCGGCATCCTTCTGGTCTTTGCGCAATCTGCCATTGGCAATGAACTTGATGAGCCAGGGGATGCGCTTGACACGGGATGTGGCGCTTTGCGCCAACACGAAGCACTCCGAGCATTTTTCGAGGATTTCGATGTTGAGCACCAATCGCTCCAGCCCCATGCCGAAGCACAGTGCGATGTCATCGAGGCAATACGCATTGGCACCGTTGGAAAGTGCTTTCATCGGTCGCGCATCGTCAGACCGTATGGCAACACGTTTTGCCTCAACGCCCAAATGGCGGATCTGCTCGTCAAACACGGCTGGCAAAGACAGGTCCATGCGGGACAGCAAAGACGTCCATGTAAGCTTACCCGCCGCAATTGCCCCCACGTCCGGGCGGGCGGCATAGATGCGTTGATGCATATCGCCTGGTGTGTCTGATAAGTGTACCCACTCGAAGACTTCGGGAACGTCGCAGCCGGATTTGATCTCCACCCGGACAAAAGCATTGCGTTCGGGAATGCGCTGGGAAAGGGTATCGCCTGACTTCAGCAAGCCCTTGCCAGCAAGGCGCGCGGCGGCAAGGCCGAGCGTGTTTTCCAATATGGCGTTATCGATCTCGTTCAACATATCACACCAGCCGGAACACGGCTTCGAAACGCTCGAGTGCATCATCGATGACCTCGTCGGTATCGGCCATGCTGGTGTAGATACGGCTGCCAGCAAGCGTCAGGATGCCGTGGGCGAGATAGGCCGCCCCCATTTCCTCCATCAGATGCTTGCGGGCATTGGCTTCGCGCATCAGCTTGATGGGGGTTCGCATGCTCATCAACAGAACCGCCGAAGTCTGCAAATGGACGATGGAGCCCATGTTATAGACGACGTAAGGAAGGCCCAAACGGTTCATGATCTCCTTCAAGCCTTTGGCAAGCCGGTCACCCGCACGACCCGCCAGTGCCGGTGCATTGGTCCGCGCCATTTCCTCGATTGCGTAGTAACCCGCGACGCAGGAGAGCGGGTTGGCCGAAAGTGTTCCACCAACGAAAGCACGCTTGGAAGAGGTGCCGATGCCGCCGACAAGCGTCATCATGATCTCCTTGCGCCCGCCAATGCCGCCCGCCATCAGATAGCCACCGGTCAGGCATTTGCCGAAGACAGTGATGTCGGGATTGACCTTGAAGTAACCTTGCGCGCCACCCATGCCGACACGAAAACCCGTGACCACCTCATCGAAGATCAGGAGAGCGCCGAACTCGTCGCAGAGTTTACGCACTTCCCGATTATACTCTGGCGTGACCGGGCGTGTACCGCTTTCTGGGCCAAGCGGCTCAACGATGACGGCGGCAGTACCGCCACGAAAGCGGTTGAGCATCAGCTTTCGGCGTAACGACCCGAGTTCGTTGGGGAACACTTCCTGCGTATAGGCGGTGGCACCTTTGGGAATACCGGTCGCCTCGCGGCGTCCGGTTCCGGGCACGCGCATGCCATAAACCATCTGGTCACTCCAGCCGTGATAATCACCCCCGACCTTGATCACCCATTTTTTGCCCGTATGCGCCCGCGCCAGACGGATTGCACCCATGCAGGCCTCTGTGCCGGAACCGAGCATGCGAAACATCTCGATGCCAGGCATGTGCTGACGGATGATTTCTGCCAGCTTGAATTCATATTCATGCAATAGACCCGTCACAGGTCCGGTTTCATCAATGATCTGATGTGCTTTTTCTCGTACGGGCAAGTAGTTGGACCCAAGCAGCGTCGGGCCACCTGCCTGAAGGAAATCGATATAGCGGTTACCGTCCGCATCCCACATATAGGCACCATCGACTTTGGTGGCGGCAATGGCGAAGGGATAATTGAAGGCGAGATTGTGCTGCACGCCGCCGGGAATGACCTCGGCAGCGCGTGTTGCCCATGCCTTGGACGTCTGGCATTTCTGCTCGAAATAATCGAGCACCTTGGGCATGTTTGCCTTTGAGATGCCGCGCGGTGGCAGTTTGAGGAGGGCATTCAGCCTGTCGGTCAGGTCCTTGTTATCCGGCCATGAACTGATGCTGTAGGGGGCCGGTTCTGTCGTGCGGGGTGCCATGTTCATGTCATGCTCCTTTAAGCTCGGCCTTGTCCAAAACGTTCACGAGAAACGCCTGAAGCTGCTTGTCGAGGCTGGCGCGTTGAGTGATGCGGTTGCGCAGATGAACTGCTGCGGAAGCTTCGATCCGGCGGATCATGCTGGCAGCAGTCTTGAGATTATCGCCCGAGCAAATGACGCCGTGGCTCGCCATAAGATAGGCATAGATGTTCGGCCGCATCGCCTTTTCGAAAGCCTTGGCCAGCATGCCCGTGCCAGACGGCCTGTAGGGAATGACCGCCACATGCGGACCGAAAAGGTTCAGATCGCTGCCCTGTATCCACGGCAGAACCTCGTGCAGCAGCGCGACGGCACTGGCGATAGGCTGATGGGTGTGAATGCTGGCGCGTCGTGAGGGATGCATCCGCAGCATGCGGGAATGAAGCCCTTTCTCCACTGTCGGCGTCTTATCGCCCTCGACGACCTCCAGCGTATCCAGCCGCAGGATGGGCACATCTTCAGGACCGATACCATAATAGTCGGTGGCGGATGGCGTCACGGCCATCAAGTCATCATCGACGCGCACACCGATATTGCCGCCCGTTCCGGCGAAATACCCATGGTCTGCCAGATAACGGCACATATCGGTAATGTCCTGCCGCACCGCTTTGAACCTAGTCATTATTCCTGCCCTTCGAGCCGTTAAGTTTTTGATAGAGCGGTGCAAGACGCCGATGGAGTTCCGTAAAGATGCCGAAACGTTCGTCGTAAAATTGCCGCGCGGATGGATTGGGCTCGTAGAAGCGTTCGATCTTCACATGACGAACCGCCTCATCCATCCCGATAAGGCCAAGACCATGGGCACCGATGAAAGCCGCACCCCGGCTGTTCGCCTTCATGGGATCGTGCGGCTGCCGGATGGTAACGTTGAGAATATCCGCATAAATCTGGCACCAGGCGTTGGACATCGCGCCGCCACCGATCATGGTGATCGCCTTTGGTCTCCGTGCCATGAAACGGGTGATCGGCTTCATCATCCATCGTGTATTGAGCGCCACCCCTTCGAACACCGCGCGCACTATTGTCTCGCGGTTATGCTCCATACTGAGATTGAAGAGCCCGGCCCTAAGCGACTGGTCGTCCACCGGGCAGCGCTCACCGAACAGCCAGGGTAGATACATCGCCCCATCCGCTCCGATAGGCATACGCGCAGCGATTTCATCCAGCACACGGTAGGTATCGACGGACGGCTCGGCATCAATCAGACCATCGTCGTGGAACACGATCCGATCCTTGAGGAACGTGATGTTATTGGCCCCGCTCGACTGCATGGCAATCATCAGATAGCGGGAGGGAACCGCGCAAGGTACGGACCCGATCTGATCGAGAACGCTGGTTTTCTTGTAGGGCACATGCGCGGCAATCCAGGAAGAAGATCCGACATAGAGGTGGCAATCATAGTCATCCAGCGTGCCAGCCCCCAAGGCCGCCGCCGTATTGTCTATAGCACCGGCCACCACCTGCGTCTGCGCAGAAAGGCCGAGTGCCTCGGAGACCGACGGCAGGATGGTGCCGATGACATCTGTGCAGCGGACTAGCTCGGGGAATTTTGACTTGTCGATGCCGCTGATCGCGATCAATCCGTCATCGTAGCGGATATTATCCACGTCACGATTGTCGGTCACCCATGAGGTGAGGATCGAGTCCTGCGTGGCAACGAAGCGTCCCGTCAGTCTCAGGTTAAAGTAATCCAGCACGTTCAGAAATTTATAGGTGCGCGCATAAATTTCGGGAAAGGCGTCACGGATCAGAAGCATATGCCCCGCGGGGTCTTTTCCAGACAGCGCTGGTGCGCCACCGCAAAGCCGAATCCATTTTTGCAGCTTGATCGGGTCATAACCAGCCACTTTCAAAGAGCTGCGCATCTCCTGCTTGAGATGCCGTGCGCCGCGCATATCGAGCCAAAGGACTGCATTCATCAAAGGCTGGCCATCCCGGTCCACGGCAACGGTGCCTTCGCCCTGCGTAGAGGAACAGATAGCCACGATATTCGAGCGTGGCACGAGGTCCTGTGCCAGCACCTCCTGTGCGGCACCCAGAAAAGCATTCCACCAGTCGTCAGGCCTCTGCTCTGCACCGATGCTGTCTACAACGGTCAGTTGGACGGAGCGAAATGCCCACGCCACGACTTGGCCCGTAATCGACACCAACCCGACTTTGCAGCCGCTCGTTCCCAGGTCTATAGCAAGTATATACTGCTCCACCTTCAACATGTCCCCACAGCCTCGCCGGACAACAATCCAGACGTGCCTTCTTTTTAATTGGTGAGCAGATGATAGGCGCGGTGGGTGGCGGCTCATAAGCGGCCAAGCTGTCCTAATGAGGGTCTATTCCGGCCAAATTGACGACATGTGACTTCGCATTGCGCCGGGTGTCGTTCCCGTCCACCTGCGAAAGGCGCGGCGGAAATTGTGGGGGTCTGTGAAGCCCGCCGCAAAGGCGATCTGCTCCACCGACATCTGGGGATTTGCGAGAAGCTCCAGCGCGCGGTTCTTACGCAACCCATCGAGAAGGCTCTGAAATGAGACGTCGTTTTCCGCAAGCCTGCGGCGCAGCGTTCTCTCGCTCATACCCAGCGCACGGGCGACTTTTGCGATGGTGATACGGTCCTGAAGCTTCTGTCGGAGCACGCGTTCAACGGACTCGGTTATTTCGGCCGCCTCGCGAGAGCGGGTTCGGTTGAAGGCCATGAACTCGAGAATTTGACGATGGGTGAAAGGGTCCGCCGTAGCAAGCGGGCGTTTGTACCAAACGGGATCGTAGAGGAAAGCATTCTCCATCTGGCCGAACTCGACGGCGCAACCAAAAACCCGATGATAGGCTGCGGCATGGGTCGGTGGGGGATAAGCGAAATTGACCTTGAGAGGACGGAACTCCTCACCAACAAGTCCGACGGCAATACCCATGAAGCTGGCAAAAGCCTCCTCCACCAGAAATGTATATATCTCCGGGTCGTGGAACCGGCTGGTTGCGGTAACGATGATGCCTTCTTTCGTGGGACGTGTGTCAAACTCCAGCATGCTTCCAGTATCCCGCTGGAACTGAAGTCCGAGCTTGACAGCTTCGCCGACCGTGGGTGCTGTCAACATCGCGTAGCCGACAAAACCTACCGAGGTGATTTTTTCTCGAAAGCCAGTTTCAAGCCCCAGCGCATGCCCCTTGGCCATTTGCGTTGCCCTGAATATCGCTTCCCGGCCCTGACGAAACGAGACCCTACATGCGGGGTCATCCAGATCATCGATCGTCAGTCCAAGCCCGACGAAAAGGCGGGATGCGTCAAGATTGAAATCGCCAAGTGTCTTTACCAGACTGCGTATCAGAAATATCGGAATATTCGCCGTCATATAACGTGTATCGACTGACTTCATATCGGCTCCTCCCGTCTATCCAGCAGACTGACACCCAGCCTTAACGCAACGAACTTCCTCAAATCTGATGCGGGTCATTGTCATGCGAAAGACGTCTCGTCAGTCAAGCCAATCTCCCTGTATCGGTCAAGATTTGGCCGGTTATGACCCCAAACAGGCCCGGATATCTCTTGCTGCCTTTCACGCGCATCATATTCTGTTTGGCAAGGCAGCGATAAGACCCGATCTAGGCACCGCTTCCAATGAACCTCGTAGGGGAAGTTCGATGATCTCTTGGATTTTGGGATTGAGCGCTGCCTATGCAGTCGCGCTCAACGGCACGATGGTGATGCCGGTCGTTGTTCTGGCGATGAGCAAACTAGCCGGTTACGACGAAGGCCTTGCCACTGTCGTCGCCAGTGCAGAATTGGCTGGTATCGCGATCTACGGCATTTTCTTGCCGAAGCTTGCAATGCGATCCTGGCGTCTCGTCGCCATCGGAGGGTTGCTGGCCGTCATCTTGGGAGAGGCGTCAAGTTTCTGGCAACAAGGACCTTTTGCACTTGCGGCTGCGCGCCTTGTGGCAGGCCTCGGCGAAGGTGCAGTCTTCAGTCTCATTTCTATGAATCTCGCCTCGCTGGCCAATGCCGAACGACTTTGGGGCGTGCTTGCTCTCATCGGCGGCGTGGCAATGGGCGTTTTGCTCTTCGTCGTTTCCTTGATGCCTCATCAGGAAACCAGTGCGCCGGTCTTTCTCATATTGGCGGCCTTCATGGCGTTGATGGCGCCTTTCTTTCTGTTGATGGCGAAGCGCCCGAAATTCATGCCGGTCGCCACGCTTCAATCGAAACTCGATCGCCCCAAAATAATCTTGACCATGCTGATCGTCTTCCTTGTTTATGCCGTGCAGGCCGGGCAATGGGCAATCTGTGGCTATGTCGCTGAGCGTGTTGGTCTCAGCAATAGTGAGGTCGGTCTCTATCTCGCCGTATCGTCGCTGGCGGGCTTTGTAGGAGCCATCATTCCCTCGATGACCCGCGACAAGGCCAAGCGCCTTCCGTTCGTCGTGTTGGGCTTTTTCGTGATGGCCGTATCGATCTACTATTTCTTCAACATCTATACCGCAACGGTCTTCATCACAGCACAGATCATGGTGAATATCGGCTTCTTCATCGTCACGCCCTTCGTAACGGGAGTACTGACGGAAAACGACCCGGACGGCTCGTTAATGTCGCGTATTCTGGTAATTGCTATCGTTGGGGCTACGGTCGGCACCGCCATTGCCGGACCCGTTTTTGAAACGGCAGGGCCTTCCGCAGTCGCATGGGCATGTCTCCTGCCCCTTGCGGTTGCAGCCATGTGCGCAATCGTTGTATTTGGACACCTTCATCGTGGCCTTAACGTTGTTGCAAAATTGAAATAGTGGAGCAATCCTTGACCGATAACGGCCATCAGCACATGCACATCAGTCTGACGCATCAGAAAAATGCCTTCGAGCAGGACCCGTTTCCGTCACTCGCCGTTCGGCGCGAAAGGCTTGACAGGATCGGTCGTCTGCTTGAAGCACATGAAGAAAAATTATGCGCCGCCGTTTCCAAAGATTTTGGGCACCGCTCCCCGCACGAAACAATCATGCTGGAGATCGCTCCCCTTATGGGGGCCTTGCGCCACACGCGCTCCCATCTGCGGAACTGGATGCGACCCGAGCGGCGGGGCCGCTCCATCGAATTCCTGCAAATGTCCAATTGGGTTCAGTATCAGCCACTCGGCATCGTCGGCATCATGGCGCCCTGGAACTATCCACTGCTTCTGGCTCTTGGGCCCTTGATTGACGTTCTGGCGGCTGGAAACCGCGCAATGATCAAACCGTCCGAACTGGTTCCGGAAACGTCGGCGTTGCTGACAAAACTCGTAGGAGAATATTTCAAGCCGCAAGAGGTAACAGTTGCCCAAGGCGGCGTCGCGGTGGCGGCTGCGTTTTCAGCCTTGCCGTTCGATCACCTGCTTTTTACGGGGTCCACGACTGTCGGGAAAAAGGTGATGGCAGCGGCAGCGGCCAATTTGACTCCGATTACGCTGGAACTAGGCGGGAAATCCCCGGCTATTATCGCGCCGGACTACCCGGTGGCCAGTGCGGTGAAGGATATCGCATTTGGAAAGCTGATGAATGCGGGGCAAACATGTATCGCACCGGACTATGTCTTTGTTCAAAGAGCAAAGGTTACGGAATTCGTTACTGCGCTTGTCAGCCAAATTCATCGCCTCTATCCGGCCATGACGGCTCCCGAGCACTATACAAGCATCGTAGGTCTCCGCGCCCACGAGCGTCTTGTCAAGGGATTGAGAGAGTGCCGGGAGCGTGGCATCAGGATTGTGGAGGTGGATATCCCTTTGCCGAAATCCGGCACCAGCATCCAACCGACCCTGTTGATCGACCCTCCCATGGACTGCCTGCTGATGGAGGAAGAGATTTTCGGCCCCGTTCTACCGATTATACCCTACGATACGATCGACGAAGCCATAACCTTTATTTGTTCTCGCCCTCACCCTTTGGCGCTCTACATCTTCAGCCACGAGAAAGCAGTGCAACGAAAGCTCCTCGACAAGACCATCTCGGGCAATGTGACCATCAACGGGACGCTTTTGCACATCACGCAAAATGATTTGCCCTTCGGCGGCGTCGGTTCAAGTGGAATTGGTGCCTATCATGGCTATGAAGGTTTCAAGCGGTTTTCCCACGCGAAAGGCATTGCAAAGGTTCGCGTTTTTAACCCCGCACGCCTAGCCGCACCTCCCTATGGCCGCATCACAAGACTGCTCGCTAAATTTCTAAAACGCTGATGTAGATTCCCAGCTACTCGTATCCTGATCTCCTGCGCGTTAGTGGTGACGCCTATAATCGCGCCTTGTCTGAGATGCAGAACAGGAGGCTGATAGCATGCCCAGCTGCAGTTGAGGGCGCGTGGGGTGACACATGGAACCGGGTTATCTCCTCCATCCTCACGACGACATGGCTTAGTTGCAAGCATGCCATCCCGTATATGGGAAAGGGTTCGTCCACGGGGTCGGTCATCAACACAGCGTCGTTCCTAGCAGGAATGGGATCGGCGACCGCTCAGATGGCGTTCAACGCCGCAAAGGCCGGTGTGGAGCAGCTTTCACGCGATCTCGGCGTTCAACTTGCGTGCAGCAATGTAAGACTTAACTCGTTCGCGATCGGTCCGATCGAAACGTCTGAGATCAGGACGAAGTTCGATAGAATCGGACCCGAGCAGGCTGCGCGCCGGTTCACGCATATGCCGATGGGACGCTTCGGCACACTGGAAAAACTCGCCTCGACGGCAGGCTATCTCGCGAGTGACAACGCAGGTTTCCTGACTGCGTCTTCGTTTCCGCTCAACGGCCGCATTCCCGAAATGCCTTCAAAGTTCCTCCTAGACAGATTAAGAGCGACACCGACATTTGATCAACACACCAATTCAAAGGAGATGCTCGTGTCTTCCGGTCCGCAGGATGTATCGTTCAAAAATCGCAGCATAACTCTCGCTGGCATCTTCTGACCCCGCAAAGGGAACATGGTAACCGATCCTTGGCAGCCGTGGTGATTGCGACGCCGGGCAGTAGCGTCAAGGAACAGATCGGTGCGAACTATGCGAAAAGGCTGACGGCGCGAGGGTTCGTGACGCTCACTTTCGATCCTGCCTACCAGGGACACGAAAATGTTGGCTGTATCAGCCTATAACGTCATCCTGACGTCGTGGCGCTGGGTGGAAGGATCCGCGCTCTGGATGAAGGACGCTAGCTCGTACGCGAAAGATGCGTCAGGGCTTCAAAGAGCTGTGAAGAACTCTATGGCGTGGAGATCGACGTCGATATCCGAAATGTCTTCTCCGTGCTTTCCAATCATCCTGCTCAAACACAAGCCGTGGTCGACATCGCAAGTTCGCTGCTTGGAGCAAGTCAAGTGGCGGCAGATTACCCACCGTTCATGGCAAGTGAAGACTTTGCGGACATGTTGAACATCGTTCCTGGCGCACATTTTTTCATCGGCCAGGAAAACACTGCCCCGCTGCATAATCCATCCTATGAGTTTGACGATGATATCATTCCAGTCGGCGCTGCCCTTCTCGCTTCCATCGTGCAGACTAGAAGTTCATCTCTCCGGTGACGGTTGGTCTAGATGCGCGTTTTGTGCGGCTTGGATGTCATGAAGCTGCACACACATCTTGTCGGCTAAGTCCAGAATGGCGACTACTGTGAGGACTTGCTCCAGCCGAGCACTCTAGCGGTTAGGGAAGCATAGGGGACATTATACGATATCCGCAGGTAGAAGACGGTTTCGTCCAGAAAACTGCCGCCTGGAAAACTCTACGAAATCAAGAACGGCCTTTGATTTTTCATTGGCTTGCCATCCCACAACTAGTTCCACTTCGTCTGGAATCTCGGTAAGTGGGCGGTAAACAAGATGTGGGCTGAGATTGTGGGCGAGCCATGACGGCGCGATGGCGATGCCGACGCCCGCCGCAACAAGTGTGGCTATGGCAAGCGTGTGCGATACTTCCTGAACCACCATGGGGTAGATCCCTGCGAGCCGAAACGCATCCATGATGACATGGTGATAACTTGCACCAACGGTTGGCGCATAGGTGATGATGGGTTCACCGGCGAAATCCTTCACACTGACGGCCTCCTGCGTGGCCAAGCGGTGGTCCTTGTGGAGCACTGCCACAAAGCCTTCTTTCAGCAGATGCTCGGTTTTCAGAAAGCCCGCGGGATTGGTGGGGCGGATGAACGCCACTTGAACGGTTCCGTTCTGAAGCATCTCCAATTGGCTGGCGGTGCCAAGCAGTTGCACATCGACCTGGATATTCGGATATTGCTTGTGAAACTCGGCAATGACGCTAGGCAGCACATGCGACAGGGCAACGTGAACGCCGCTCACGTAAATCTTTCCACTATCGTCGCCGGAAATAGAACGGGTGTGCGTGACCGCCCTGTCGATGCCACCTAGTATTTCCATTGCATGACGCAGGAAAATCTCTCCCGCCGGCGTCAGTTTCACGCTGCGTGTCGTGCGCGATAGAAGACGCGTTCCGATGCGTTCCTCAAGTTGACGAATCTGCTGGCTGAGAGGCGCTTGTGCCATGCCAAGCCGGTCTGCCGCGCGGCTGAAATGCAGCTCTTCCGCGACGCAGGCAAAATAGTGAAGGTGACGAAACTCTATGCCGTATTTCATATCCTACAGATATCAATATCCGGCTTATTTTGTAATAGATAATAATTTATTTCCGTGATTATCTGAAAAAAACAAATGAAATAACGGGAATAGCTGAAACATCAATTCCAGAAAACGGAGCCCTATGACACGCTTCTGGTTGCTGAAAATACTACGCACAGCGTTGACGCTGTGGTTCATCGTGACCTTTACTTTCGTTGTTCTGAGAACGTCCGGAGACCCGGTCGTGGCCCTTGTCGGGGCAGATGCAACGCCTGATGAAATCGAACAGTTTCGAGCGCTATGGCGGCTCGATGACCCACTCTGGGTCCAATATTTTCGCTACATCGCACAGATGGCGACGGGCCAGTTCGGCATTTCCTACCGCGACGGTCGGGAGGTCATCGACATCATTGCGGAGCGAGTGCCGTGGACGATCATGCTCGGGCTGTTTGCCTATGCGGGCGCTATCCTGATCGGCATTCCGGCAGGCATCATCGCCGCCATCAAGCGTGGCTCGCCCTTCGATAATCTGATCATGGCCACAGCCGTATTCGGATTTGCCATCCCGAATTTCTTCCTCGGCATTCTTCTGATCCTGTTGTTTTCGCTTGGCCTGCAATGGCTTCCCAGTTCCGGGACGGGAACGATATGGCATGTCCTGATGCCGGCACTCACGCTTGCGACATTTACGGCCGGAACGCTCGCGCGCTTTACGCGCTCGGCCATGCTGGAAGTGCTTGATAAACTCTATATCCGCGCTGCCGCGGCAAAAGGGGTCAGTTACTGGAAACGCATCGTGTTCCACGCACTTCCCAATGCGGGCATCCCGATCATCACCATTATCGGCCTTAATCTGGGCGAACTCATTGGCGGTGCGATTGTGGTGGAAACAGTGTTCGCCTGGCCCGGCGTCGGCAGATTGCTCGTGACAGCCGTGTCGTCTCGCGACCTTGCCGTCGTGCAGGCGCTGGTTCTCATTATGGCTGTTACCATGGTCATGGCCAACCTCATCGTGGACCTGCTTTATGGTTTGCTTGACCCGCGCATCCGCGTCTCGAACTAGGACGATCACGATGAAGCGCCGCTCTCCCATTGTTATTTTCGCTGTGATCGTGCTGGCACTGGCGGTGTTCATCGCCATCGTCGGAAATATCTTCACGTCGCACGGCGTCACGCAACAAAACCTGCTTGCGCGTCTGAAGCCCCCTGCCTTCCTCGGCGGGAACCCGGATTTCCCGCTCGGAACAGATCGCATCGGTCGCGATATGGTCGCCCGTGTCATTGCCGGTTTGCAGATGTCCCTCACGGTCGCCATGGCAGGGACGATCATCGGCGCCGTTTTCGGATCTCTTATCGGCTTCATTGCCGCCCATTTCCGCGGCTGGGTGGATGAAGTGCTGATGATGCTGGTGGATTTCCAGGCATCGCTGCCGTTTATCCTCATCACGCTGACGCTTCTGGCATTCTTTGGCAACAGTCTGACATTGTTCATCCTGCTGATGGGACTGTTTGGATGGGAAAAATATGCTCGTCTTGCCAGGGGTGTCGTGCTGTCGGCGATCAACCAGCCCTATGCCAAGGCCATCGTCGCACTGGGCGCTGGCAATAGCAGGCTCTATGTGCGGCATGTGCTGCCCAATGTCGCAAGTGCCTTGATCGTTCAGGTGACGCTGACATTTCCGCAAATCATCCTGCTCGAGACGTCGCTCAGCTTTCTCGGTCTCGGCGTCCAGGCACCGCAGACGAGCCTCGGTCAGATCCTTGGCGATGGCCGAGACTACCTCTCGACCGCCTGGTGGATTTCTGTTGTGCCCGGCACGGTGATTTTTCTCGTAACACTCTCGATGAGTATCGTCGGCGATTGGCTGCGCGACCGGCTGGACCCGATGCTTCAGGGACGAAACGCGTAAATAAATAAAACAAGATCAAGGAAGGTGGAACATGTTTACCAGGCGTGAAGTTGGAACTCTCCTGCTCGCAGCAGGCGCAGTCACATTGGCAGGCCGGGTGCCGTTGGCGCAGGCCCAGCAACGGCCCACACTCAACATCGCCGTCGATAATCTGTGGGCGACGATGGCACCGATCAACGGCATCTCCACCACATCCCGTCGCATCTTTCCGAATTTCTACGATACGCTGGTCGAGCGGGATTATATCAATGACGAGAATGGTTTGATCTTCGCGCCCAAGCTTGCAACCAAATGGGAGCAGAAGGGCAATATCTGGACATTCACCCTTCGCGAGGGCGTGAAATTCCACGATGGCAGCGAAATGACTGCCGAGGATGCGGTCTTCACTTTGTCGCCAGAGCGTCTTTGGGGCGAGAAACCATTCGAACCGCGTGGCAAGACATTTACGGCGGGTTTCAAGCGGGTCGAAGCAACCGGAAAATATACGTTCGAAATCGAGACCGCCGCACCCGATCCCAACATTCCAGCCAAGTTGACCGGTTATATCGGCTTCGTGGTGCCGAAGAAATATTATCTGGAAGTGGGCGTCGATGCATTTGGTCAAAAGCCGATCGGTACCGGACCCTACAAGGTCACAACCTTCCGTTCGGGCGAGATCATGGTCCTCGATGCGTTCGATGAATATTGGGCGGGGCCTCCTCCGGCGCAGAAGGTCAACTGGAAGATCATTCCCGAATTTGCTGCACGCATGGCGGGTCTGGTCTCGAAGGAGTTCGACTTCATCGTCAATATTCCGACCGATCAGGAAGCATCGTTGGAAAGCTATGATGGTGTTACGCTGAAGCGCGTTCTGGCGGATAATTACCCGGCGATTGCGTTCAACACGCGGCCAGACCCCGTGGACAATCCGCTGGTCGATCCTAACCTGCGTTACGCCATGGTTCAGGCCATCGATATGAACGCCATTGTTCAGGCGCTGTTCAACGGAACGACCGAACATCCAGCTGTGCCCTTCAACTTCAAGGAATACGGCAAGTTCTACGATCCAAATTTGCCGGTCAAGCTTCCCTATGATGTCGAGGCTGCCAAGGCGCTGGTTGCCAAGACGAAATACAAGGGTGAAACGCTGATCTGGCATATCACGCGCCAGTTCTATCCAAACTACGAAGCGGCTGCCGAAATCATGATCGAGCAGTGGCGCGAAATCGGCGTCAATGTGCAGGCGCAGGTGCTGGATAATTTCGAACTGGTCTATCGTCGGCCATACCACATGATGAACATGTCCATGAGTTCGGACTTCATTCCGGGAGACCCGTATCAGCCGCTCTGGCTGGACTGGGGTCCAACGGCATCGCGTTCAACGGCAAGCTGGAAGACCTGGGATCCAACGCCTGAATTCGTTGATCTTGGCAAGAAATTCGATTCCGCGATCGATTTCGAGGAGCGCAAGGCCGCGTATCTTGCCCTTTCCGATGAGTGGCAGCGCGTCACGCCGGGCTATTACATGTGGAAGAGCGTCTATAATTGCGCCCACCGTTCCGGCATTGAGTTCCGCCTCAAGCCGAACGGTGAAATGCGCATCTACGGCGACTACTTCAAGTTGGTGTGATGAGCAACATGCGCAAGAACGCCCTGAAAGACATGACGTTCGCGGAGTTTCGCGAACGTCTGCCGGAAAAACCCGTGATCCTTTTGCCATTCGGCAGCCAAGAGGAGCAGGGGCCCCATGCTCCCATGGGTGATTTTATGCTGACTGAGGCCATCGCGCTCAAGGTGGCCGAGATGTCCGGCGCCATCGTGGCTCCAACGGTGCCTTTCGGCTATGCCGATTTTTTCAAGACCATTCCCGGCGGCAGCCAGTTGCGGCCCGCAACCTTCACGGCTCTTGTGGAGGATATGGTTGCGGCCTTTCTGGATCACGGCATCGATCATATTCTCATCCTTAACGGTCATACGACCAATGCGTCGTTGATTGATCAGGCGGTTCGGCGTGTTCGTGCAGAACGCGGCGTGTCGGTTGTATCGATCAATCTGTGGCAGTCGATACCGGACGCCCTGTGGCAGGAATTGCATGGTCCGGCGGTTGCTGCGGCACGCGGCCATGGCGGGGAACCGCTCACCTCTGTCTATATGCATCTCTTTCCGGAGTTGTTGGGCATGGACCTCGCAAGACCAGCCGGTCGCGCAAAGGCATTCGGGCTTGCCACGAGTGGGGTCAACAATGTCCAGTTCGAAGGCATGCCGGTGAATGTGCCGCTCAACTGCCATGAATTGAATGTCGATGGCATGCTGGGCGGCGATCCGCTGCTCGCAACAGCCCAAAAAGGCGAGCGGATCGTTCAGCATCTCGTCGGCTTTTGCAGCCGCTTCGTGGATCACATGCGTACCTTCGACATGCGCTCACCGTCTCACCAGACACAAAAGGCGATTTGACCATGAGTGATGTAAGGCTGTCGATCGACCACTTGAGCGTTCCCTTGCCGCAGGGCGCAGAGCGTAGCTTTGCAGTCGAGGACCTGTCCCTGACTGTCGCCAAAGGTGAAATCCTCTGCATCGTGGGTGAATCCGGTTCCGGCAAATCCCTGACGGCGCTTGCCACCATGGGATTGCTGCCCAGCAATCTTGGCAAGCCAAGCGGAAAGGTCATATTCGAGGACAAGAACCTCCTGACGATTGACGACGCGACAAGGCGCAGCATCACCGGGCGCAGCATCGCGATGATTTTTCAGGAGCCGACCGCCGCGCTCAACCCAATTTTCCGCATCGGTGAACAGGTATCCGAGGCATTTCGGGTGCACACGTCTCTGTCGAATGCAGAGATCAAGGAGCGGGTCATCACGCTGTTCCAGGAAGTTCAACTGCCCAACCCTGAAGAGATATTTCATTCCTATCCCCATCAACTGTCCGGTGGTCAATGCCAACGCGTCATGATTGCTACGGCGCTCGCGCTCGAACCATCCGTGCTGATTGCGGATGAACCCACGACGGCGCTCGATGTGACGACACAGGCGCAAATCCTCAAGCTGATGCTCGAACTGAGAGAGCGGCACGCAACAGGCATTATTTTCATCACCCATGACTTCGGCGTGGTGGCTGAAATTGCCGACCGCGTGGCAGTCATGCAAAAGGGCAAACTCATCGAAATCGGATCGCGGGACGACGTTCTCAATCATCCGCAACAGGATTACACGAAACGATTGCTGGCGGCGGTGCCGACGCTCACACCTCGCAAGGAACGGGAGGGTCTGGGAACGCCCGTTCTCATCGCGAAAAACATCATCAAGACGTTTTCCCTGTCAGGCGTTTTCGGGCCCGGGCGTGTCGTCAAGGCCGTAGACGACGTCGATATCACCATCCGCCGAGGTGAAACACTGGGGCTCGTCGGCGAATCCGGTTCTGGAAAATCCACGCTGGCGCAATGCGTCATTCGCCTTATCCAGCCTGAAAGCGGCGATATCGTCATTTCGGATGGCGATTTTTCGGGCCTGCGCGGCAAGGCACTGCGGGAAGCGCGACGCAAGGTCCAGATCGTCTTTCAAGATCCCTATACGGCGCTCGATCCGCGTCAACGTATCGGGGATGCCATTGCCGAAGGACCTATCGTCCACGGTCTGGACAGGAAAGCCGCCATGCAGCGTGCGCTCGATCTGCTGGAGGCCTGCGGTCTGGATCCGGCTTCGGCGACGCGGTTTCCGCATGAATTTTCCGGCGGGCAGAGACAGCGTATCTGCATTGCCCGCGCGCTTGCAGTCGAGCCGGAACTGCTGATTGCCGACGAGTCCGTTTCCGCTCTCGATGTCTCAGTGCAGGCGCAGGTCCTGGAGCTTCTTGCAAATATGCAGGCACGGCTTGGTTTCGGCATCCTGTTCATCACGCATGATCTGCGGGTTGCCAGTCAGATTTGCGATAACATCGCCGTCATGCGTCACGGTCGTATCGTTGAGCGGGGCGATCCGGCATCGCTGTTTGGCGAGCCGAAAGACGCCTACACGAGAGAATTGCTTGCCGCGGTTCCAGGCAAGGGCTGGCAACACAAGCCGGAAGCCGCCAAAATTGCAGAGGACCTGTCATGAAGAAGTACCATATCGGCACCCCACCAAAGCAGATCGATCCCGAACTGGTGGCCAAGTTCGAAAGTGTCGAGGTTGCCACCATCGGGCATTTTCGCCACCGTGGTTTCGTCCATCACTCCATCACGCCCGTTGTCGATGCGGGGCGTACATTGGTCGGCACTGCCGTCACCGTCGCCATTCCCGCAACAGATTCCACCTTGCTCCACCATGCGGTCTCCGTCATCCGCCCTGGCGACTTTCTTTTCGTGGATCGCCTCGGCGATGACAGGCACGCCTGTATCGGCGGCGGGGTGGCATTTGCCATTAAAACCGCCGGAGCCATCGGCGTTGTCATAGACGGTCCATGTACAGATGTTGAGGAAATCATCGATCTGGACATGCCCTTGTGGTCGCGCGGTGTGTCCGGCATCACCACGCGGTTGAACGATCTGGGTGGCTCCCTCAATCTTCCTGTGTCCTGCGGCAATGTGCCTGTTATGCCGGGAGATGTGGTCATTGCAGATGCCAGCGGCATCCTCGTCATCCCTGTCGATGAGGCGGAAGAGGCCGTGGAAGAAGCCATGATCCGGCAGGCGCGGGCAGGGCGCAACAAGGGCAAGATCGAGGCTGGCGAGAAGCTTGGTGATCTCTCTGGCGCAAGCCGCATGGTGGCGGCAGCGCTGGAGGCGAAGTGATGGAAAATCCACAATTCGATCATCTGCGCGTTGAGCGTAGCACAACGCGCAAGACGCCGGGTGTCAGCCCAAAAGGGGTGGTCACGTCTCAGCATTTCGTGGCGGCGGAAGCCGGTGCTGCCGTGCTGCGTGCCGGGGGAAATGCCGTCGACGCGGCTGTGACCGCAGCCTTCACTTTACAGACGGTCGAACCATGGATGACCAGCCTCGCGGCATGTGGTTACATGCTGGTGGCGCAGCCTGATGGAACGGTCGATACCGTCGAATTTACAGGGCGTGTGCCATCCTCTTTCGATGCCGATTTTTACCGGCCTGACCCCACCATCAAGACATTCATCGGTCATCCCGCCTCCTTGGAAAACCGCAATGTGGACGGTTTTACCGCTGCGGTCGTGCCCGGCTGCGTGCTCGGTTTTGCAGAGGCGCTGAAGCGCTATGGAACGATCGGTTTTGACGCAGCACTTGCACCTGCCATCGGCCGTGCCCGAAAGGGTCTCGTCGTTGATTGGCACACTACACTTGCCATCGCCATTGCAGCATCCGGTCTTGCAAAGGATGAAGGCACGCGCAGCGTGTTCATGCCGGATGGTTATCCGCCGGAACCCGGTACCGTTCTGCCGTTGACGGCACTGGCCGAAACACTGGAGACGCTGGCCAAAGATGGTCCAGACGCGCTTTATGGCGGTTCCATTGGCCAAAAGCTTATTGCAGATTTGCAAGCGGGCGGCAGCTTCATGACGCTTGACGATCTTGCGGCTTACGAAGCGCGGATTTATCCGGCACGAAGCATGACCTTGCAAGGCAAGACCGTCCATGTTGCAGGAGAAACGAGTGCAGGGCAGCGCCTGTTCGATGCTCTGGCCTTCTTCGACAAGACCCGTGGTATTGGCCCCGTAGATGCCCGGTTCTTTACCGCCATGTCTCAGGCCCTTTGGGAATCCTTTGGCGCTCACCGCCGCAGGCTCAACCCAGCGGAGACCACTAACAAGACCAGCACCACGCAGGTCAATGCCGTGGATAGCGATGGGCGGATGGTGGCAATCACCTTCACCTTGCTGAACCGGTTCGGCGCACGGGCTTTGTCCTCCTCGACCGGCATTCTGCTAAACAACGGCATGTCCTGGTTCGATCCGACCCCTGGCCGTACCAATTCCCTAACGCCGAATGCCTATGCGCCGAGCAATATGTGCCCCGTTGTCCTCACTGATTCCGATGGCACATTTGCCGCCTATGGCGCCGCCGGGGGCAACCAGATCGTGCCATCGCTTGCGCAACTGACCGGCATGATTGTGCATGCCGGCATGGATATCGAAGATGCGATGAACACCCCGCGCATGACGACGGGTCCCCATGCAGACATCATCGTCAATGTCGATATGCCTGCTGACCACATTGCCGCGTTATCGGAGATCGCCAAGGTCAAAGCCGCAGCACAAGTCGTTTTCCCACGGCCTTTCGCGGCGCCGGGCATGGTTGGCCGTCGTGGCGAAAGCTTTATCGGCATGGCGGACACCACCTATCCTGCGGCTTACGCTGCCCCTGCATGAATGGAATATGGCATGAAAGATTTTTCGATTTCGCCTCTCGATATCGAGGGCGTTCTGTCCATCCTGCCGCCAAGTGCGCAGTCCATCCCCATGGTGTTCGACTCGCCCCATAGCGGCCTGATTATCCCAACTGATTTCGAGCGGGCCGTCTCCGACGAACTGGTGTTGATGGCGTCCGATACCTATGTCGACGACCTGTTCGGCTTTGCGCCTTCCATCGGCGCTCCCATGCTTCTGGCTCACTTCCCGCGAAGCTTTCTCGATCTCAACCGCTCGCTGCAAGATGTTGATCTGGAGCTTATCGATGGCGCGTGGCCGCATGCAGTGCGAGACAGCGCCTCGGCGCGTCGCGGAATGGGCCTGACCTGGCGTTTTGCCTGGGGAGACCAGCCTATGTATGGCCGGAAACTGACCGTCAACGAACTTGAAAAGCGCATCGACACCTACTGGCGCCCCTATCATCAGCAATTGGTCCGGTTGCTGGATAAGACTTACGACGCTTTCGGTCGCGTCTACCACGTAAACTGCCACTCCATGCCCGCCATAGGCCACGCCCTATCGCCTGACCCGGCAGGAACGGTGCGAAAAGACATTGTTGTCGGGGATTATGACGGGACGAGCAGTGAAACGGAATTCGTGCAATTGGTCATCAGAACGCTCGAAAGTTTCGGTTATTCCGTTTCTCTCAATGTGCCGTTTCGTGGCGCGGAGCTCGTGTCAGCCTATAACGCACCAGAGAAAAACCGCCACAGCATCCAGATCGAGCTTAACCGCAAGCTTTATATGGATGAGGTTACACGCGAGAAGACTGCTGGTTATGGAGAACTGAAGAGAAATCTCGCTAGGCTTGGGACAATTCTCCGAAATTATGCTGTCTCAAATGACAGGTCGGACAAGCCATGAGCTGGGCGCGTAACGTTGCTCATTGTTAATCACAGCCAATGCCATAGTCCACAAGACGAACGACACAAAGATTACTGAGGCTCGCCGGACCGCGCTGCTTAAGCTTAAAGTCACTTGATTTGGACTAAGGTTCGATGGCCTTGATTCAGTGGACAACTATCTCACAACCTTTAAGTCCGTCGGCGGCTAATAATGTATCAAGGCGGTCGATCTTTTGCAAGTCTCCATGCGCTCAGGCCTCCGCAACCAATTATCCCAATGATTTACGTTGATCAAGCCGCCCTCAGGGGCGGCATTTGCGTTTTTGTGCCCTGAAGCAGCTAGCGCGAGACCCGAGACAGCTGGAGGAAAGCGCCTCGCCATAATCTTTTAATCGGCAGATAAACGATAAGCCATGGTGGGCCGTGAGATATTCACGCGGGCAGGAGGCCGTTCTGTTTTTAATAAGAAGGTAGACTCTGTTTCTGTCGAGCATTCCGAATACGCACTACCACCACGATTTGACGAACTTTCCTTTCACAATAGAGGGATTGCGCGCCGGCAGGGACGCGTTATATTTCCATACATGACGAAGAAAAGCTTGGGAGGAGCGTTTCATGAAACGGTTGTGGCCAGAGGAGTTTAATTCCATTCTTAGGGATGCGCAGGAGGTCACGCTCGATGTGCCGGCGGTGGACCCCGCAGGGCATCCTCATGGAGAGTCAACAAAGCGCCAAGCGTTGAAGGTGCGCATGACACAGGCCGACTATGAGCGCATATGGCCGCTTGCCGAGGCGCGTTACCGCGTTCAAGGGCCGTTATTCGGCAAGGCCATCACGCTCATTACCAACAATCCCCATTATCAGAAATGGCACCCCGAGGATGGCGGATATGAGGAAGATATGTCCGATAGCGGTAAGCCTTTTCAGACAAAATATGTGATCGTACATTTTCTGCTGGATGACGTCATGGAAAAGGCCGAAGCCTGAGCAACGCCACGGTTATCCGTTTCAAAGCGTGTACGGCTGTCGGGTTAATTCGGAGCTTAAACCAATCATAGAGTGGCGGGATTGAGGTCTGTTCATTTTCCGCCGCTCTAACAACTTTGTGTTTATTCCGGTCGCGTTCGATTTTCCATGGGCGCCATGTGGTGTGGCTTGCGTACCGCTATCAGGATTGGAACTGCGAGATAACCTCCAGAAAGGCTGGGCCGTAGCGATCCAGTTTCGCCTCGCCGACGCCGGGGACTTTGGCCATTTCGGCCCGTGAGGTGGGTCTGGCACCTGCGAGTTCGATCAGGGTTTTGTCATGGAATATGACATAGGGCGGCAGGTTCTGGGTGCGGGCGATTTCCATTCGGCGCTCGCGCAGGGCCTGAAACAAAGCCGCATCCTCGTCGGGAAGACTGACGGTTGGTCGTCCATTCGCATTGCGATCTCGGCTGGTTTTGCGCGGCGCCTGAGGTTTTCGCAACAGCAGCATAGGTTTTTCGCGCAGAAACTGGCGGCCTGTTTCTGATATCGAAAGGCCGCCGTGCCCGGCTATATCGACTTCGATCAGTCGCGCTGCGATCAACTGGCGCAGGATTGCTCGCCACGTGCGGTTATCGTGCTCCTTGCCGATGCCATAGGTGGTAATCTGGTCATGACCGAAGCGGGTTATGCGCTCCTCGTCGGCGCCCAACAGCACGCTGATGATGTAGGCTTGGCCGAAGCGCTCTCCGGTTCTGTAGATGCAGGACAGGATTTTCTGGGCGGATATGGCGCCGTCGAACAGTTCTGGTGGTTCGGCGCAGGTGTCGCAGTTGCCACAGGGCTCGCACGTATCTCCAAAATAGGAGAGCAGTGCCTGTCTGCGGCATCCCGCCGTTTCGGCCAAGCCCAGCAGAGCATCCAGCTTTTGCCGTTCCATATGTTTGCGCTGGTCCGACGCATCGGATTCTTCGATGAATCGATTGCGCAACGCGATGTCGTCGGAGCCATAGAGCATCAGCACGTCGGACGGCAGACCATCGCGGCCTGCACGGCCCGTTTCCTGATAATAGGCTTCGATGCTGCTAGGCAGATCGATATGCACCACGAAGCGAACGTCCGGCTTGTCGATGCCCATGCCAAACGCGATGGTGGCGACCATGATGATGGCCTCGCCATGCTGAAAGCGGGTCTGGTTTGCCTCACGGTCTTCGCGTGCCATGCCGGCATGGTAGGAGAGAGCGTCATAGCCTTCGGAGCGCAGCCATTCGGCGGTCTCCTCCGTTTTTCGCTTGGACAGGCAGTAGATGATGCCGCTCTCATCCTGATGATCCCGCAGGAAACGTTTGACTTGGGATCGCGGATTGTCCTTCTCCATGATGGCGTAGCGAATGTTGGGACGGTCGAAGCCTGCGATGAAGGCGTCCTTGCCGTCGATACGCATATGTTCCAGAATTTCGGCGCGGGTCGGCTCGTCTGCGGTCGCCGTCAGGGCCATGCGCGGCGTGTTGGGGAAGCGCTCGGTTAGCATATCCAACTGGCGGTATGGCGGGCGAAAATCGTGGCCCCATTGGGACAGGCAGTGCGCCTCGTCGATGGCAATGAGCGATAGCGACACATCCTGAAGCGCGTCCAGCACGTCAGGCTTCAGCAGTGTTTCGGGGGCTGCGTAGAGAATGCTGACTTTCCCTGCACGGATATCGGACCACAGGGCGCGGCGCTCATCCGGCTGGAGGTTGGAATTCAGCGCTTCCGCTCTCACACCCGCCTGGCGCAAAGCGGCCACCTGATCGACCATCAGCGCGATCAGCGGCGAAACGACAAGGCCCATGCCGGGGCGCGAAAGGGCTGGAATCTGGTAGCAGAGCGACTTGCCGCCGCCTGTCGGCATCAGCACGAAGGCGTTGTTGCCCGCGATGACATGCTGGACGATGTCTGCCTGCTGACCACGAAAAGTGTCATAGCCGTAGATGGTTTTTAGAATATGGAATGGATCAGTATTCACGGATATCTTCTTTGAGATTCGGTCGTGCCGCACCTCATTCCATATTCAGAATAATCGCAACCCTTTCATTCCATTCGTTTCACGCTGGCATAGGGATTATTCCGCTGCGGTCTTCACGCAGCCTTCGATGATGCCGCGGATTTCTGCGCGGCAGGAGCCGCAGTTTGTGCCAGCGCTCAAGGTTTTGCCAATGTCTTCGACGGTGTGGCACCCATCACGAATGGCTGATGTAATCTGGTTGACGCCGACATTGAAGCAGGAGCAGACGGTGGCGCCGGGGTCGGCTCTGCCAGCACCGGGTCGGCCTGCGACGAGGGAAAAGCGGGTTCGCAAATCTTCGTGGCGGATGGAGAGTTGGGAGATCGCCCAGTTGCGGGCGACGCCAACAGGGGCATCGGCGACGTAAAGTGCGGCCAGCAATGTGTCGCCATCGAAGAATGCGAGCCGTATCTGACTGGTGCTGTTATCGGCATAGCCGATGGGTTCTATGCTGACATCGATACCGAAAATGGTGCGAGCCCAGTCGCTCCAGTCGTCGGGTATGTCTTCGAAAGCCATCTCCAGACGATAGCCGCCATTGGCCTTTGCCAGCGCCCAATAGGCGCAATCGAGACCCTGCGGTTTGGCCTGCGTGACGGCAAAGGCATAGGCTTTCGCCTGAAAGCGGCGCGCGGTGACGGCCACGTTTTTCGATGCCGGTTGGCCGGAAAAGGGGTCGGTTACGGATGGCACCAGTCTGTCGACGCGGGCATTGGCGGCAAACTGGTCATTCCAGTGCATGGGCACGAAGAGATTGCCGCGCGCCTGCCGGTCCGTTACCAGCGCCCGCACGATGATCCTGCCGAGCGGGCTTTCGATTTCCACGAGATCGGCGCTGTTGATGCCTGCATCCATCGCATCGCGCGGATGCAGTTCCACGAAGGGCTCGGCTATGTGGGATGACAGGCGGGCGCTTTTTCCCGTGCGCGTCATGGTATGCCACTGGTCGCGGATGCGGCCCGTGTTGAGGGTCAGGGGGTAGGCCGCATCGATGCGGGATGTTTGTGGCAGGGCGGTGCTGACGAAGCGGGCCTTGGCATCGGCATGATAGAATTTTCCGTCTGCAAAGAAACGTGTGGTTTGCGTGGTTCCAGATAATGGCTGCGGCCAGTTGAAGGGTGACAGGTCGTCATAGGCTGGCTTTGTCAGTGCGGAATATGCGCCGATATCGAAATCACGCGATCCGTTATTTTCGAAGGCGGAGAGATTGGCATGTTCCGTGAAGATATCGACTGGGCCGGTGTAATCGAACGCTGCGGCAAACCCCATACGCTGACCGACCTGCGCCAATTGCCACCAGTCTGCCGTTGCCTCTGCCGGTGCGGGAAGGTAGCCGCGCTGGCGGGAAATGCGGCGTTCCGAGTTCGTGACCGTTCCGTCCTTTTCGCCCCAGCCGAGCGAGGGAAGGAGGACATGGGCGTATTTTGCCGTGTCGGTGGTCGCGAACATGTCTGACACGACGACGAAAGGGCAGGCTTTCAATGCGGCTTCGACGGCGCTGGCGTCGGGCATGGAAACCACGGGGTTGGTCGCCATGATCCACAGCGCCTTGATGCGCCCATCGGCCACCGCTTGGAACAGATCAACTGCCTTCAAGCCCGGTTTGTCGGCAATGACGGGCGAATTCCAGAAACGCTGGACGCGGTCGCGATCACCGGCATTCTCGATGGCCATATGGGCCGCCAGCATATTGGCGAGACCGCCGACTTCGCGGCCTCCCATGGCGTTGGGCTGGCCGGTCAGTGAAAACGGTCCCATGCCCGGCCTGCCGATGCGGCCGGTTGCAAGATGGCAGTTGATGATGGCGTTGACCTTGTCCGTGCCGCTTTCCGACTGGTTGACGCCCTGGCTGTAGCAGGTGACGGTCTTTTCCGTGCGCTCAAAGAGTTCGTAGAACTGGATGAGTTCGGCAATGGTCAGCCCCGTGGCATCTGCAATTTCGGGGAGGCCGTATTCCGCAGCGGATTGAACGGCGGCATCGAATCCGTTTGTGAAGCTCTCGACATAGGCACGGTCAATAGCGGGACCGTTGGCGAGATGTGCGAGAAGGCCGGTAAACAGCGCCACATCGCCATCCGGGCGGATGGCCAGATGCATGTCGGCGATATCGCAGCTCATGGTGCGGCGCGGGTCGATGACGACGATGCGCATATCCGGGCGCTCGGCCTTGGCGGCGGCGAGACGCTGGTAGATGACCGGGTGGCACCATGCCAGATTGGAACCGGTGAGAATGACCAGATCAGCTTCGAAAATATCCTCATAGAGACCCGGCACCGTATCCGAGCCGAAAGCGCGGCGGTGGCCTGCGACCGAAGACGACATGCAGAGGCGCGAATTGGTATCGATATTGGCCGAACCGATGAAGCCCTTCATCAGCTTGTTGGCGACATAATAATCTTCCGTCAGCAATTGGCCGGAGACGTAGAAGGCAACGGAGTCTGGTCCGTGTTCGGCAATGGCGTCCGAAAATTTCGAGGCCACGAGATCAAGTGCGCTCTCCCATGTTGCCCGCTCGCCATCCACCTGCGGATAGAGCAATCTTCCGTCGAGATCGATGGTTTCGGCCAGTGCCGAGCCCTTGGAACAGAGCCGTCCCAGATTGGCAGGGTGATCGGGATCGCCTTTGACGGTGACAGCGCCATCGTCTTCGATCTTCGCAATCACACCGCAGCCGACGCCGCAATAGGGACAGGTGGTCTTGACCTCTTGTGCCATGCTCACTCCGCCGCGATCATGAGGCTTTCGATTGAAATCGACAGCTTGCCGTCCACGTTGCGTACGGGAATGGTGCGCACGGCACCCTCATCCGCGCCCAGCGCCTTGCCGGTTTCCAGCGAGATGACCCAGTTGTGCAGCGGACATGTGACCGATGCGCCGTGGACAATGCCTTGGCTCAGCGGTCCACCCTTGTGCGGACAATGGTCTTCGATGGCATAGACATCGTTGTCCGCCGTGCGGAACACCGCGATCTTGCCGGAGGGCGTTTTTACGCAGCGCGCGCCGCGCAGAGGAATGTCGGAGATGTCGCCTATATCGACCCAGTTCATTGCGTTCATCCTGTCCTTCTCGATGATGTCTCCGGGTGGGCGGAAACTCCTCTTTCCGCCCACCCGACTGCCCACGCGTCCAGCCTGCCTTAAAGACGGGCGGTCACTCTGCGGCTTGATTAAAGCCGATGGTCGCCATCGGTTTGAACTCGTGCTTGTGTTCGCCGGATACGCGCTCCGACCAGGGATCGACCTGTGCGAATTTCTGGCTGAAGACGAAGCGGTCGAAGTAAGCCTTGCGCTTTTCGGCATCACCCATGATCTGGCGGCGAACTTCGTCGTAACCGATGCGCTTGGCCCATTTGTAGATGCGCTCCAGGTAACGGCCCTGTTCGCGGTACATCTGCGTCAGAGCCACGATATGCTCAAGCGCCTCGTCCTCGGTTTTGACGAGGCCCAGAACTTCCGTCCCCTTGATGTCGAGACCGGCGGCACCGGCGAAGTGGATTTCATAGCCGCTGTCGACGCAGATCACGCCGATATCCTTGCAGGTGGCTTCGGCGCAGTTGCGCGGACAGCCGGAGACGGCAAGCTTCAGCTTGGCGGGCGTCCAGGAACCCCACATGAATTTTTCGACGCGGATGCCAAAGCCTGTCGAATCCTGCGTGCCAAAGCGGCACCAGTCCGATCCGACGCAGGTTTTGACGGTGCGCAAGCCCTTGGCATAGGCCTGACCGGAGATGAAACCGGCCTTGCCGAGATCGGCCCAGACGGCGGGCAGGTCTTCCTTTTCGATGCCGAGAAGATCGATACGCTGGCCGCCTGTCACCTTCACCATGGGTATCTCGAACTTGTCGACAACGTCCGCGATGGCGCGCAATTCGTTGGCATTGGTCACGCCGCCCCACATGCGTGGCACGACGGAATAGGTGCCATCCTTCTGGATGTTGGCGTGGACACGCTCATTGATATAGCGCGACTGGTAATCGTCGGCATATTCATCCGGCCAGTCGGACACGAGATAGTAGTTCAGCGCCGGGCGGCATTTGGCGCAGCCGCAGGAGGTCTTCCACTCCAGTTCCTGCATGACGGCAGGAATGGTTTTCAGGCTCTTGGCCTTGATCAGACGGCGCACGTCGTCGTGTCCAAGCTCCGTGCAGGTACACATGGGCTGCACGGCTGCCGGGTTGTAGCTGTCGCCCAGCGTCAGCGTCATCAACTGTTCCACAAGGCCCGTGCAGGAGCCGCAGGATGCCGATGCCTTGGTGTGGGCGCGCACATCGTCAAGCGACGTCAGCCCCTTGCCGGTGATGGTCGAGGTGATCTTGCCCTTGCAAACGCCGTTACAGCCACAGATTTCCGCATCATCCGGCAAGGCTGCAACGGCCGCCATAGGGTCCAGTGGGGACCCTCCCTGATAGGACTGGCCGAAAATGAGAGTGTCGCGCATGGCGGAGATATCGACGCCCTTTTTCTTCAGGTCGTTGAACCAGGCTCCGTCAGAGGTTTCACCGTAGAGAACGGTGCCGATAATGCGGTTGTCTTTGAGGATCACGCGCTTGTAGACGCCTGCGGTGGCATCGCGCAGCACGATCTCCTCTCGGTCGTCGCCATCGGCAAAATCACCGATGGAGAAGAGGTTGATGCCGGTAACCTTGAGCTTCGTCGGCGTATCCGCATGCACGAAGGCCGGTGTGGTGTCGCCCGCCAGATGCGCAGCGGCCACCCGCGCCATTTCGTAAAGCGGGGCGACGAGGCCATAGACCATGCCATCCACTTCGGCGCATTCCCCGACAGAGAGAATATCGCCGTCCGATGTCTGCATGCCCGCATCCACGACGATGCCGCGATTGACGGCAAGGCCTGCCTCCTTCGCAAGGCCGATATTGGGCCTAATACCAACCGCCATCACCACCAGCGTGGCGGGGATGATGGTGCCATTGTCGAGTTCGATGCCCTCCACCTTGTCGGTGCCGACGATCTGCTTGGTATTGGCCTTGGTGATGACCTTGATGCCGCGATCTTCCATCGCCTTTTGCAGCAGGTAGCCCGCTGCCGGATCGAGCTGACGCTCCATCAGCGTCGGCATCACATGCAGAACGGTCACGTCCATGCCGCGCATGGAAAGACCGGCTGCGGCCTCCAGCCCCAGCAACCCGCCGCCGATAACGACGGCCTTCGCTCTGGATTGGGCGGCCAGCAGCATGGCATCGACATCGTCAAGATCGCGATAGGTGATGACGCCGGGCAAATCCTTGCCCGGAACGGGAATGATGAAGGGAACGGAGCCGGTGGCGATGACCAGCTTGTCATAGCTTTCGGTGACGCCATGATCTGACGTTACCGTCTTCGCCGCGCGGTCGATATTGACGATGCGGTGACCCTTATAGAGCGTAATGCCGTGCTGGATATACCAGCCATCACCATGGATGATGATGTCCTCATAGGACTTCTCACCCGACAGCACCGGCGAGAGCATGATGCGGTCGTAATTGACGCGAGGCTCGGCGTTGAAAATCGTGACCTGATATCGATCAGGGGCTTTCTCGAAGAGTTCTTCCAGCATGCGTCCAGGCGCCATGCCGTTTCCGATGATGACAAGTTTTTCTGTCATGATTTTACTCCGCAGCTTCGACGAAGCGGTGACGTTCATAGAGGAACTTCAACACGGCTTCGCGGCATTTGAGGTAGGTTCGGTCGGATGCAAGCTCGATGCGGTGGCGCGGCCTTGGCAGCGGCACATCGAGAATTTCGCCGATATGGGCGGCAGGGCCATTGGTCATCATGACGATGCGGTCGGAAAGCAGCACGGCCTCGTCGACATCATGGGTAATCATGACCATGGTGTTGCCAAGACGGGCATGGATTTCCATGACCGCATCCTGCAAATGGGCGCGGGTCAGCGCATCGAGCGCGCCGAAGGGCTCATCCAGCAGCAGGATTTTCGGCTCCATCGCCAGCGCACGGGCAATGCCGACGCGCTGCTTCATGCCGCCGGAAATTTCCGATGGCTTCTTGTCCTTGGCATGGGCCATCTGCACGAGGTCCAGATTGCGCATCACCCATTCGTGGCGCTCTGCCTTGGTCTTCGAATAGCGGAAGACCTTTTCCACGCCGAGATTGACGTTTTCATAGACGCTCAGCCATGGCAGCAGGCTGTGGTTCTGGAACACCACGGCGCGTTCCGGGCCGGGTTCGTTTACCTCGCGGTTTTCCAGGAGAACGACGCCGGAGGAAACCTTGGTCAGCCCCGCGATGAGGTTCAGCATAGTGGACTTGCCGCAGCCGGAATGGCCGATGACCGAGACGAATTCGCCCTTGCCGATGGTGAGGTTGATGCCCTTCAGCACCTCGGCGCGGCTACCGCCCTTGTCGAAATATTTGTCGATGTTATCGAGCTTGAGATAGGCGTTCATGGTTGCTCTCCTCCTCAATTCGCCGCTGCGCCACGGGTGACGATGTTGCCGAGTGCGGCCACCAGCTTGTCCAGCACGAAGCCGACGACGCCGATATAGGCGAGTGCAACGATGATGTCGGGCAGGCGCGAGGAATTCCATGCGTCCCAGATGAAGAAGCCGATGCCGACGCCTCCGGTCAGCATTTCGGCCGCAACGATGGCAAGCCATGAGAGGCCGACACCGATCCGCAGACCCGTGAAGATGTAAGGGGCGGCGGATGGCAACATGATCTTGTAGAAAAACTCCAGCTGGTTCAGCCGCAGCACCTGCGCCACGTTGCGGTAATCCTGTGGGATGTTGCGCACGCCAACGGCGGTGTTGATGATGACCGGCCAGATGGAGGTGATGAAGATCACGAAAATGGCCGATGGATTGCTGTCCTGAAAGGCAGCCAGCGACAGCGGCAGCCATGCCAGCGGCGGCACGGTGCGCAGCACCTGAAAGATCGGGTCCAGACCGCGCATCGCCCAGATGGACTGACCGACGATGGCACCGAGGATGACGCCTGCAACAGCGGCAAGCCCGAAGCCATAGGCCACACGCTCCAGCGAAATCAGAACCCGCCAGCCAAGTCCGATATCCTGCGAACCATAGACGAAGAAGGGATAGACGATCAGGTCATAGCTTTCCTGAAACACTTGGCTCGGCGGCGGCAGCGTTGCACCGGGGGAGGAACAGAGCATCTGCCAGATGCCAAGCATCAACACCAGCACGACCAGCGGCGGAACGACGTTGCGGGTTATGGCGGCGGCGATCTTTTTGGCATTCAACGCCGGTGCCTTGCGGCGGTCGATGGCGATCACGGTGCCGCTTTTCGGGATGGCGGTGGCCGTTGCCATGCTGTCTGTCTTGCGGGCAGTTGCGGTCATGGGTCTATCCTGTCGCTTTTTAAGAGGCGGCTTTGATCGAGAGGCTGTCGAGATAGGCGGATGGGTTTTCCGGGTCGAAGGTCTTGCCGTCGAAGAAGGTTTCCTTGCCGCGGGATTTCGATGTGGGGATATCGCTTGCTGCCACGCCCAGTTCCTTGGCGGCTTCGCGCCACAGGTCTTCGCGGTTGACCTGGGATACCAGCGCCTTGATGTCGGTATCGGGCGCAAACTTGCCCCAGCGGACATTCTCGGCGATGAACCAGCTGTCATGGCTTTGGAACGGGTAGGATGCGCCGTCCTTCCAGAATTTCATCTGCAAATCGGTGCCATGTGCCACGCGGCCATTGCCGTAATTGATGTCACCCTTCAGGCGACCCAGCACATCCTTCGGCGGAACGTTGAACCACTGGCGCTTGCCCAGAATGGCCGACATCTCGTCCTTGTTGTCCATGCTGTCGCACCATTGCTGGGCTTCCATCACGGCCATGAGAATGGCTTTTGCGGCATTCGGGTTCTTCTCCACCCAGTCGGCGCGCATGCCGAGCGCCTTTTCGGGATGGCCCTTCCACAACTCGCCGGTGGTGCAGGCGGTGAAGCCGATGCCCTGGTTGACCAGTTGCTCGTTCCACGGCTCGCCCACACAGAACACATCCATGTTGCCGACCTTCATATTGGCTACCATCTGCGGTGGGGGAACGACGATGGTGGAGACATCCTTGTCCGGGTTGATGCCGCCAGCCGCCAGCCAGTAGCGAATCCACAGATCATGCGTGCCGCCGGGGAAGGTCATGGCCGCCTTGGTCTCCTTGCCCTCGGCCTTCTTCTTTTCAAAGGCTGCCTTCAGCTTGGAAGCATCGAGCTGCACGCCGGTGTCGGCATATTCCTTGGCAACCGAGATGCCCTGGCTGTCGAGATTGAGGCGGGCGAGAATGGCCATCGGCACCGGTACATTGTTCTGCGTCACCTTGCCCGTGTGCATGAGGTAGGGCATGGGGGTCAGAATATGCGCACCATCGATGCCGTTGGATGCACCGCCGAGAACGAGATTGTCGCGTGTCGCACCCCAGGATGCCTGTTTAGCAACTTCCACATCGGGCATGCCATGCTTGGCGAAGAGACCTTTTTCCGACGCGACGATGAGGGGTGCTGCATCCGTCAGCGCGATATAGCCGAGTTTGGCACCCGTCACTTCCGGTGCTGCGGTTGCACCAAATGCGCCGGATGGGAAGGCGGATTTCATGGCGGTGATCAGGGCAGCGGTGGCGGTGGTCTTCAGCATGCTGCGGCGGCTTATGGTGCCGGTGAATGTCGGTTTCATGCGCATGTTCCCCATTTTTGATCCGCCGTTCCGGCGCTGTTTGCGAAAAGTAAAAATAAAAAAACGCCGCTCGGAGATTGCGTTTGCCGGGAGGGAGGTCCCGGTCAGCAAAAACCTTGCGACGTCAGTGTCGTTGGTAAGCAGCAGTGAAGCGCTTTTATCCTCGATCGCCGTTGACCGAGTGTTTTATATCAAGCAACTAGTGTGCCAGTTTGTTGGTTCGTAAATAAGCTTTTGATATAAAAACGTTATTCCTGAATTCTGTGGTCTTTGTTCAAAATTTAATCGTGAAATTGACGGCTCATATTTTGCGCACATGATGTCTGAGAAGCTTTTTCGATGCGCAGCATTTGTGCAGTGCGTTACAATCAGGCGTCTTCGGGGCTGGCCGATCCGAGATTGTCTGCACTGACTGCGAAGCCTTTCACGTACGCCTCAATCATGCTCGGGTCGAAGACATGGCCATCCATGAAACGATCGCCATCCGTATCGCCTTCGATGCGCATATCGGACTCAGGCGGCGCGTTGCTGGTACCCAAGGCGTTGCGGTAAAGATCGCTGCGATAGGCTGATGCCGCAGCATGAGCAGCTTGCTGCGTAAAGTTGGTCTGTCCCCAGCGGATCATCTGGCTGTAGATCCATAGAGCCTGGCTCTTGCGTGGGTAATTGGCGAAATTCTCATGGAACGTAAAATAGCGCTCGATGACGCGCTGGTTGCCCTGTGCATCGACACTGAAGCGTCCGGCCAGCACTTGGCGAATGATCTCCTCGGGCGCGGCGATGTATTTCGCATCCGCCAATGTCTCGGCCAAAGCGCCGTGGTTTTCCGTGTCGTCACACCAGCGCGCAGCGGCATCCAGTGCCACCAGAAGACGCGAGACGGCTTCGGGTTGCGCATCCGCCCATTCCGGTCGCATGCCGACGACCTTTTCTGGTGCCGATGGCCAGATGTCCTGTTTGGCAGCAACGATGCGGCCAATGCCGCGTTCGCTTGCCATCATATTCCACGGCGCGCCGACGCAAAAGCCGTCGATAGCACCAGCGGCAAGGGCGTCGGATGTCAGCGGTGGCGGCACGACGACGAGTTTGACGTCCTTGTCAGGGTGAATGCCGCCAGCCGCCAGCCAGTAACGGAACTCGTAATTGTGCGATGAGAAGGGATAGGTCACACCGAAGGTCGGTGTGGTTTCGCCGCGTGTGCGCATCTCATCCAGAAGCGTTTTCAGCGCCTTGGCATTATCAAGCGCACTTGCGGTTTCGGAAATTCCTGCCACTTCACGCATGCGCGCAAACAGCCGTGTCGACAGCGTAATCGCATTGCCGCCACGCCCCAACGAAAATGGGGTTATGGTCGGGGAGGGGTTGGAGCCCAGATCGAGCATCGAGGCGACCGGCATGGGAGACAGCATATGGGCGATATCGAACTGCCGAAACGCCAAGCGGTCGCGCACATTGGCCCAGGACACGTCTTTCACGAGATCGAGCTTCAGGCCTTCCTTCTCGGCAAAGCCGAATTCGGCGGCGGCAATCAGAACGGATGCGTCGACCAGCGGAATGAAGCCCGCGCGCAAAGTGCGTTGGCGGTCATTGCCAACAAGAGCTGGCGCACTGTCTGCGCTGCCGCCTTCCGGTGTCTCGCTGACGATGGTCGTCATATCCTATGCTTCCTTTCCTGTCCCGCGCCGCTCACATCAGCAAGCCGGCAGCCGTGACCACGCTTTGCGCAATCTCGGACAGTTTTTTCTTTTCGTTCATCGCCGTCTGGCGCAAAAGTGCGAAGGCTTCCTCTTCGGACAGGCCGCGCATCTTCATCAGAATGCCCTTAGCGCGCTCCACGATCTTGCGGTCCTCAAGCGCCGATTTGGCATCGGCGAGTTCCCGCTTCAGGCGGCTGAAGGCGTTGAAACGGCTGACCGCCATATCGAGGATGGGTTTGACGCGCTCTTTCTTGAGCCCATCAACAATATAGGCAGAAACGCCCGCTTCGACTGCGGCTTCGATGGATGCGGTGTCGGAGCGATCCACGAACATGGCGATGGGTCGGCCCACCGTGCGGGTCAGTTGAAACAAATGCTCCATCATGTCCCGGTTGGGATTTTCGATGTCGATAACGATGACGTCGGGACAGAGTGTGTCGATGATGCGTGCCACGCCATGGACTTCGTGGATGACAGTCACGCGGTCATGCCCCGCCTCTCGCAATCCTTCCTCGATAATGGAGGCGCGAATGGCGTTTTCATCGATCACCAGAATGGTCAGGTCGCGCAGCGTCATGCGCGCATTGATGACGCAGCGCACAATCATTTGCAATCTTTTTCACCGCGACTAAAAATCAGGCAAATTTGTCGTTTTTTGTTTTAGCAAAACCCACAAGACGCTCCCTCCACGCCTTGACAACGATCTCGTGTTTATAAAAGGTTGTCATATGAGTGCAGGGGTGGACTGGTTATCAGAAACAAGCCCGATCAGCCGGAAAAGTGCGGCGGAATCGGTGTTCGAAGATTTGCGTCTGGCGATAGTCTCCGGGCGATTGACCGTGGGCACGCGGCTGCCTGCCGAAACGCATCTTGCGGGAAAATACGGCGTCAGCCGACCCATCGTGCGCGAAGCCCTGCGGTCCCTGCAAACGCTTGGCATGACGCAGACCCGCACGGGCAGTGGCACATTCGTTTTGACCGACAGACCAAGCCCCGAACTGAGTTATGGAGGATATTCGGCCCGTGATCTGATCGAGGCCCGGCCCTATATCGAGGTTCCCGCTGCCGGTTGGGCTGCGGTGCGACGCAGCGGCGAGCAGCTCTCTCGTATTCTCAGCCTCTGCGACGCCATGGATGCGCAGGAAGATCCACACAAATGGGTCAAGCTGGATTCGGAGTTCCATAGCGCCATCGCCGAGGCCTCCGGTAATTCCGTGTTTGCGAAAATCGTCTCGGATGCGCGTGGCTCGCTCAGCCAGCAATCGGAATTGCTGAACATCATGGCACCGCGACGCATCGCGTCCAATGTCGAACATCGGCTGATTGCCGAGGCTATTGCCGCTGGTTCGGATGAAACCGCACGAAGCGCTATGGATGCGCATCTGAGCCAGGTCAAGCAGATCGTCACCACCATTCTGGGCGATGAAGAAGCGCTGCGGTAAGGCACGTCGTTTGCTCTCCTAGACTTTTGACGATATCTGCCACGTCATCACAACCGCACTCCTTTATAGCCGCCAACGGCGCGTTGCGACGCACTCCTCATGTGCCTACTCCTCGATTCTTCAATGCCGCGTTGCTGATGAGGCAATAGCGTTCCGTGCACTGGCAGTTACGTTTCCCAGCCTTCAAACAGCTGTTGGGATAGCTGAATCGCTTGGCGGCGGGGTACGAACCCATCTGGATTGAGACTTGACGTCGCAAAAGACGATCAGTATTTGGACGTGTAAATCTGTCTTGCAGCATAACAGAATCATATTTCTATACGTTTTATTAGAAGTTTAACGTCAAAGCCGCCGATATCGTGAGGCTGGCATCTGCCCGCTGAACGATAGGAATTTGCGGCTGACTGAAGCTCTGAGGGAGGGGCGATTGTCAGTGAACCAGTCAAATCAGCACCATGATGACCGCGATACGCAGTTTCAGGAGGACCTTGGATATCACAAAGCTCTAAAACCTCGGCAAATCCAGATGATCGCCATTGGCGGCGCCATCGGAACAGGTCTTTTCCTCGGCGCAGGCGGGCGCTTGGCCGCTGCTGGTCCTGCTCTTGTGTTCGTTTACGCCATCTGTGGCTTCTTTGCATTTCTGGTGCTGCGTGCCCTGGGCGAGCTCATCATGCACCGCCCGTCCTCTGGCTCGTTTGTTTCCTATGCCCGGGAATTCTACGGCGAGAAAATGGCCTTTGCGGTCGGCTGGATGTATTGGCTGAACTGGGCCATGACATCAGTTGCCGATGTGACGGCTGTTGCCATCTACATGAATTTCTTCAAGCAATATGTGCCCTGGTTGCAGGGCATCGACCAATGGGTCTTTGCGCTGGGTGCGCTCATCATCGTGCTGGCCATGAACATGCTGTCGGTGAAGGTGTTCGGCGAGCTGGAATTCTGGTTCAGCCTCATCAAGGTCGTCGCGCTTGCCACCTTCCTTATCGTCGGCATCTATTTCGTCATTTTCGGCACGCTGATCGAAGGGCATGTCACGGGCTTCAGCCTGATTACCGACAATGGCGGTTTCTTCCCCAATGGCATCCTGCCCGCCTTCATCATCATTCAAGGGGTGCTGTTCGCCTATGCCTCCATCGAATTGATCGGCACCACCGCGGGTGAAACCGAAGATCCGCGCAAGGTCATTCCCGGTGCCATCCGCACGGTGGTGTTCCGGTTGCTGGTGTTTTATGTCGGCTCGGTTCTGCTGCTGACGCTGCTGTTGCCCTACACGGCCTATAAAGCAGGCGAGAGCCCGTTCGTGACATTCTTCGGCTCCATCGGCATCGAAGGTGCCGATATCATCATGAACCTCGTGGTGCTGACGGCGGTTTTGTCGTCGCTCAATGCCGGGCTTTACTCCACCGGGCGCATTTTGCACTCCATGGCAGTTTCAGGTTCCGCGCCTGCTGCACTCGCCAAGATGAACAAGGCGGGGGTGCCCTATGGCGGTATCGCGGTGACCGCTGTCGTCACCGTCATCGGCGTCATTCTCAACGCCATTGTACCGGCCGCGGCTTTTGAAATTGCTCTCAATCTTTCGGCGCTTGGCATCATTTGCGCGTGGGGTGTCATCGTGTTATGCCAACTCAAGCTGTGGCATCTGTCGCGGCGGGGGGAAATGAACCGTCCTGATTTCAGAATGTTTGGCGCGCCTTACACCGGCATATTGACCCTTGTCTTTCTTCTCGGCGTGCTGGTTCTGATGGCGCTGGATTATCCTGCTGGTACGTTGACGGTCGGTTCGCTCGTCATCATCGTGCCGGCTCTTGTTGCGGGATGGTATCTGTTGCGAAATCGCATTCATGAACTGGCGAAAGCCGAAACGTCAAGACGCGCTGGCGCTCGAGGCGAGCCGTGAGCATTGGGCAATCGACAAAGCTGGTGGCCGTCATCGCCACCGGCGGCACCATTGCCAGCACACGCGATGAAACCGGCGCCGCCAAACCGGCACTTTCAGGCGAGACGCTGGTGTCGGGGCTTTCAGGCGCCGATGTGCTGATAAAGCCCGTCGAGTTGATGGCGAAGGATTCGTCCAGCCTGACGCTGTCGGATATGCAGCATATCAGCGACGCGGTGGCCAAGGAACTGGTCGATCCCGCCGTGTCGGGTATCGTTATTCTCCACGGCACCGACGCCATGGAGGAAAGCGCGCTTCTGGTGCACCTCCAGCACCAAGTGACCAAGCCCGTCATCTTTACCGGCGCGCAATTTACCGCAGATCACCCGCAGGCCGATGGCCCGGACAATCTTGCGGCTGCTATCGATGCTTGCATCGATCCGTCCAACAGTGAAAAAGGTGTTCTTGTCTGTTTCGGCGGAAAACTCCTGCCAGCATGGGGCCTTTACAAACACTCGTCCGATGCACGCGATGCGTTCGATCTGGCCGGAAAAGCCATCTGTCCGCAAAGCCCCGGTCTCATGGCCAGCGTCAAAAACGTCAGGGTGGATATCGTCGCGATCCATCCGGGGTGTGACGCCACACATATCGACGCCAGTTTAAATGCGGGCGTTGACGGCATCGTTCTGGCGGCCTTGGGCTCGGGCAATGCCAATATTCGCATTGTCGATGCTGTCAGCCGCTGCCGCGATGCTGGTGTGCCAGTGGTCGTTTCCAGCCGGGTGCCCACCGGCGTTCTCGTGGCCGGTTACGGTGGTGGCGGCGGTGGCTATGATCTGGGTGCAGCAGGCGCCATTCATTCGCGGACATTGCGGGCGGGCCAGGCGAGAATTCTGCTTGCGGCTCTGGTTGCTACGGCCAAAAGTAGTGACGACATGCGGACCGCATTCGCCGATTTTGAAAAAGTGGCAAAATCGTGATTTTTTCGGGAACCTTTGAGGCCTGATGGTGTTTCCCGCGTGGGAGACCACTGGGGGCATTTTATGGCAGTTACATCCACTGCAGTCATCCTGACGCTTATTGGACTTGCAATTTTCGGCTTTGGTTCTCAGCTCGTCATGCTGGGCGGAAGCTTCTATTACGCATTGGCGGGCATCGCATTTGTGGTGACCGCTGTTTTGTTGTTTCAAAGAAACAAGCTGGCACTGCATTTTTATGCCGCGTTCGTCATCGCCACCCTGTTGTGGGCGCTTTGGGAAGTCGGCTTCGACTGGTGGCAGCTCGGGCCACGCGGCGGTTTCATCATCGTCATCGGCATGTGGCTGTTGATGCCATGGATCAGAAAGCCGCTGGGCTTTACCAGCCCAACCGGCACCACCTATGGCGCAAACGCCGTGCCATTGCTGACAGCCGTTCTCGTTTCGGTCGGCGCTGCCGCTTATGCGATGACGCAGGACCCGCAGGATATGGAGGGGGCGCTTCCCACAGAGGTCGTGACAGCGTCGCCATCCTATGGAAACGCGGTTCCCGATGGTGAATGGCACCAATATGGCCGCACGTCTTACGGCCAGCGCTATTCGCCCTTGGCGCAGATCAACACGGACAATGTCGGTGAGCTGAAGGAAGCTTGGCGTTACCAGACGGGCGACGTGAAGCTGCCGGATGATGTGGGCGAGACAACCTATCAGGTGACTCCCTTAAAAGTGGGAAACTCGCTTTATCTCTGCACACCGCACAATTGGGCCATTGCCATCGATGCGGCGACCGGCAAGGAAAAGTGGAAATACGATCCCAACGCAGGCATGAACCCTGATCGTCAGCATCAGACCTGCCGTGGGGTGACCTATTACGCCGACCCCGCCGTTCAGGCCGGTGCGCCCTGTGCCCAGCGCGTCTATCTGCCGACGTCGGATGCTCGCCTGATCGCGCTTGATGCCTTGACAGGCCTCGTGTGCAATTCCTTTGCCGACAACGGCACGCTGCAACTGGCATCCGGCATGGAGCACAATCCGGCTGGTTACTATTACTCGACCTCGCCGCCCGTCATCGTCGGCAACAAAATCATCATCGGTGGTGCCGTCAACGACAACTACTCGACGCAGGAGCAGTCCGGTGTCATCAGAGCGTTCGACGTCAACACCGGTGCCTTGATCTGGAATTGGGATTCGGGAAATCCAACTCAGACGCGGCCGTTGCAGCCGGGCCAGACCTACACGACCAACTCTCCCAACAGCTGGTCGGTCTTCAGCGTCGATGAAGCGCTGGGTCTCGTTTATATTCCGCTTGGAAATCAGGTCCCTGACCAGCTGGGCATGGGCCGCAGCGAAAGCGTCGAGAAATACTCGTCCTCCATCGTGGCACTCGATATCAACACGGGGCAGGATCGCTGGGTGCGCCAGACCGTGCATCACGATCTCTGGGACATGGATGTTCCGGCGCAGCCTGTGTTGCTCGATATTACGAAAAAGGATGGTCAGACCGTTCCGGCTTTGGTTGGCCCCACCAAACAGGGTGACATTTACGTTCTCGACCGACGCAGCGGCGAGCCGATACTTGCGGTGACGGAAGAAAAGGCGCCCGGTGGTGCCATTCCTGAAGATTTCAGTGCGCCGACACAGCCGACATCCGCTTTGTCGTTCAAACCAGATCCGCTGGTGGAAAAGAACATGTGGGGCGTGTCGATGTTCGACCAGCTGGCCTGCCGCATCAAGTTTCACCAGCTGAACTATGAGGGCCGCTACACGCCGCCATCGCTGAATGGTTCTCTGATTTATCCCGGCAACTTTGGTACCTTCAACTGGGGTTCCGTCGCGGTTGATCCCGAGCGTCAGGTGATGTTCGGCATGCCCACCTATCTAGCCTTCACATCGCAGCTCGTGCCACGCGCACAGATTCCGCCAAAGGAGCAGGATCAGAAGGGTAGCGAACAAGGCCTGAACCGCAATGATGGCGCGCCCTATGGCGTGTTGATGGGCCCGTTCCTCGGACCGCTCGGCGTTCCCTGCCAGGCACCGCCATGGGGTTATGTTGCAGGTGCCGATCTGCGTACCGGCGATGTTGCCTACAAGCACAAGAACGGGACGGTCTATGACATGACGCCGCTGCCGCTGCCCTTCAAGGTTGGCGTTCCCGGCATCGGTGGTCCGATGATCACCAAGGGTGGCGTTGCGTTCCTCGGTGCTGCGGTCGACAATTATCTGCGCGCTTATGACCTGACATCGGGCAAGCAGCTGTGGGAAGGACGTCTGCCCGCAGGTGGCCAGGCGACGCCGATGACGTATGCCATGGATGACGGCAAGCAGTATGTGGTCATGGTCGCGGGTGGTCACGGCTCTGTCGGCACGAAACCGGGTGACTACGTTATCGCCTACACGCTGCCCTGATCTACCCTAAAGAAGCCGCCAACCTTGTTTGGCGGCTTTCATTGTTTTGACACCTGGGTCGCACATGTGATTCTTCGGGCTGTCTCAAGACAACACTGGTGGATTTCGCCCACGCCCACCGGCGGTTTGAGACGACTGGGCTCCTGAAGGAAACCAAGATGCGATCCTTTTCCAAGACTTGTACGACAGCGATTACGAGCACCGTGCTGACAATCGCAACCTGCCTTGCGGCACAGGCTGCCGATGCGGTGCGGGTGCGCGGCACGGTCGAAAGCCTTGATGGCACGACTTTGTCGGTCAAAACCCGTGAGGGTGCCAGTGCCAAGATCATGCTCAAAGATGGCTGGCAGGTTTCAAGCGTCGCCAAGGCATCCGTCGATGACATCAAGCCGGGCGATTACGTTGGCATTGCTTCTCTGCCCACAGCCAGTGGTGGAGACGGCGCACTCGAGGTGCTGATTTTTCCCGCAGCCATGAAGGGCACCGGCGAAGGCAGTTATGCCTGGGATCTGAAGCCGAATAGCTCCATGACCAACGCCACCGTTGCCGACGCCGTCAAATCGGTCGATGGCCGTACCTTAACGGTTGCCTATAAGGGCAAGGAAAAAAAGATTTCGATACCGGATGGCACGCCGGTCGTTACCTTCGCGCCTGCGACCGTTGCCGACATAAAGGCGGGTGCGACAGTGTTCGTGCCGTCCGGAAAGGCCGCGGATGGCGCCCTGTCGAGTGGCCGGGTCGTGGTCGGCACCAACGGTGTCGTTCCGCCAATGTGACGTGTTCGACGTCGTAGAAAATGGATGCCGCAGTTTGGAAATGGCCGAGATAATGCTCTCGGCCATATTTTATGTCCGGTGCACAAAGCACTTGCACTAAAATGTAATAACATTACAAAAGCTCTGCTTGACGGCATGTGCTGAATGAGTCTATCTGGCCATGACGGTTTCGAGCGAGCAATCGTGAGGAATAATAGGGAATACGGTGAGGACTTTGGTCCGATGCCGTGGCTGCCCCCGCAACTGTGAGCGGATTGTCGAACCCATTGGCGCTTTTTACAAGCGTCATACCACTGCGAAGCACGATCGCGGGAAGGTTGGGTGAAGACGCAAATCCGTGAGCCAGGAGACCTGCCGTCATAAGTTCATTCCAATTCACGGGCGGGGATGCCCGGAGCAGGAGACGTCGTGATTGCATCAAGCGCTGCCCAGCGCCTTATTCCATCTGCCATGTCCCGGTTTCAGATCGTCCCAGTGCTGCGTTTTGCGGGCTGACTGTTGAAACATGTTCATAAACGGTGGCCGTCTGTGCCGCCCATGACGATCGGGGACTATCGAAAAATGACATTCCATTTCAGACACCTGCTGTGTGCTGCGACGTTTGCCGTCGCGACAATCGGCGCATCGATCCCGTCAGCTCAAGCGGCTGAAACGACCTATCCGCTGACGATCCAGAACTGCGGTCGCGACGTGACCTTCACGCATGCGCCAGAGCGCACCGTTTCGATCGGTCAAAGCACCACGGAAATTCTTTATATGCTCGGTCTTGCCGACAAGGTCGTCGGCACTGCGGTGTGGATCGGCCCTGTCATCAAGGGTTACGAAGAGGCCAATGCCAAGATCGACCGTCTGGCCGATAATGATCCAAGCTTTGAGAGCGTTCTGGCCAAAAAGCCTGACTTGGTGACGGCGCAGTTCCAGTGGCATGTCGGTCCTGAAGGCGTGGTTGCCAAGCCAGAACAGTTCGAAGAACTGAAGATACCGGTTTACATATCGCCTGCCGATTGCACGGGGAAGGATAATTCCAGCGGCGGCGACGGCGTTCGCCATTCCGTCTTCACCATGGACCTGATCTACCAGGAAGTGACCGATCTCGCCAAAATCTTCAACGTCCAGGACAAGGGCGAAAAGCTGGTGGCTGATCTCAAGGCCCGCGAAGAGGTGGCACGCAAGAAGATCGCGTCCGTGGATGGCAAACTTTCCGCCGTTTTCTGGTTCTCCAGCGCCGAACTGGATATCGACCCTTACGTCGCAGGCAAGAATGGTGCGCCCGGTTACATCATGTCGGCACTCGGCATCAAGAATGTCATCGACAGCGACGAGGAATGGCCAACGGTGGGTTGGGAGACCATCGCAAAGTCGCAGCCGACGCTGATCGTCGCCGGTAAGATGGATCGCAAGCGCTACCCAGCGGACGACATCGTCGTTAAGGAAAAATTTCTGAAGGAAGACCCGGTCGCAAGCCTGATGCCTGCCGTCAAGCAGGGCCATGTCGTCGTCATGGATGCGCAGGCCATGAACCCGACCATCCGCACTATCGAAGGTATTGAAGTTCTGGCCGACGCCGTCGTCCAGCTTGGACTGTCCAAGTAGGAATGGGTGCTTGTTTCACCCTTACCCGTGCCGTGTTGCTGGCGGCCGGGTTTCTGGCCCTGGCACTTTGGCTCGGTGCCGCCATTGGCGAGACATCCATTCCCATGGATGTCGTCGCCAAAACCGTGGCAAACCGTGTGTTCCATGCGGGCTATCCACTCGACGCCATCGATGAAGGCATTATCTGGAACTACCGCCTCAGCCGGGCGGTGGTCGCCGCCTGCTGTGGTGCGGCACTGGCGCTATCGGGCGTCGTTCTGCAAGCGCTTTTGCGCAATCCGCTGGCCGATCCCTATATTCTCGGCATTTCGGCGGGGGCATCGACGGGCGCTGTCGGTGTCGCCATTCTCGGCTTCGGTGCGGGTATGCTGAGCATGCCGCTGGGCGCATTTCTCGGTGCGCTGGTGGCGTTCGCACTTGTCAGCCTGCTGGCCTTGCGGGCGGGCAGCGGCAACAGCGCCATCATTCTGGCGGGTGTCGCCGGCTCACAGCTGTTCAATGCCACCACGTCCTTCATCGTCACCAAGGCGGCGAACGCCGAACAGGCGCGGGGCATCATGTTCTGGCTGCTGGGCAACCTGTCTGGTGTTCGCTGGCCGGATGTCTGGCTGGCCTTGCCAGTCGCCATCGGCGGTTTCATCGTCTGTCTGTGGTATGCACGCGCGCTGGATGCTTTCACCTTTGGTTCCGAATCCGCCGCGTCCCTCGGCATACCGGTACGCCGCGTCTATATCGTTCTCACCGGCATCTGTGCCCTGATGACGGCCATCATGGTCAGCATCGTCGGCTCCATCGGTTTCATCGGGCTCGTCATTCCCCATGCCGCACGCATGATCGTCGGCATTCGCCACGGGCGACTGCTGCCTGCGGCAGCCTTGACGGGGGCCGTGTTCATGATTGCGGCCGATATCGTCTCGCGCACCATCATCACGGGCCAGGTCCTGCCCATCGGCGTCATCACCGCATTATTCGGTGCACCGGCTTTCGCACTCATTCTCAGCCAGCGACGGAGGTCGGTATGATGTTATGTGCACATAATCTATGCTGGTCTGCTGGTGGCGTCGAGATCGTCAAAAATGTCAGCCTCGAGATCAAGCCGGGAGAGTTTTTGGGCGTCGTCGGTCCCAACGGTTCCGGCAAGACCAGCCTCATGTCGCTTCTCTGCGGCATTAGGAAAGCTAAATCCGGTCAAGTGACGCTCGATGGAAAGGCCATGCAGAGCCTCAACTGCCGGGATGTCGCGCGCTCTATCGCGCTGGTCGAACAGCAGGCCGAAACGCAGGAGCGGATCAATGCCCGCCAGGCCGTTGAACTCGGGCGCACGCCGCACAAAGGCGCTCTATCTCCGTGGTCTGCGCAAGATGATGCCATCGTCGATCAGGCATTGCGGGATGTGGACGCCGACCATCTCGCCAAACGTATGTGGCATACGCTGTCGGGCGGGGAACGGCAACGGCTGCACATCGCCCGCGCCTTGGCGCAAAAGCCGGATATTCTGCTTTTGGACGAGCCGACCAACCATCTCGATATCGGCCATCAGATCGCGCTTCTGCATCTGGTGCGCAAGCAGCGGCTGACCGTTGCTGCTGCCCTTCACGATCTGAACCACGCCGCGATGTTCTGCGACCGTGTTGCGGTTATGAAACGTGGTGAACTGGTTGCGCTTGGCAAGCCATCCACCGTCTTCACGGCTGATCTGATTGGCGATGTCTTTGGCGTGGCTGTGGATGTCGAGCGCGGGGATGACGACATCTGCCACATTCGCTACCGACCACCCCGCGATGAGACGCTATCAACCTCATAATCAGCGTCGCTGCCACGTCTTCTGCTGCGAGGTGGCCTCGTTTATTAGCGCAATCGAAATCGACTGCGCCTCTCTTGAATTGAAAAAGTTGCCTCCCACATCTGGACCAACCCGCTGGTCCGGGCCCCTCTGGTGAAAGTCTCGGCGCTTTCACGATGTCGGACCTTTCCCGACATCTTCGCCGAGTACAGAGGTTTTTATGCTTTCCGATATTGCCGCATGGTTCATCACGCTTTTCGTCCTCAACCCCATTCAGGCCGATGTGCAGGAGCGTATGCAAGGCGCAAATGCATCGGCCCAATCCATCCAGCAATCGTAGCAATGTATCGCAGCGCAGGGACCGAAGTTGCTTCAGCGCGCTGGCGAAGACCCGTCATGGGCGATCGCTACGGCGGCTGGTTATACGCTGGGCTGGACGTCACCGGTACAGTTGCTGGATGCGACCGATCCGAATTGCGCCGAACTCACCCGCCTGTTTCAGGCCGGTGAGGGCGAAGAGGCCAACAGCTAAAGACACTCGGAAATCCGGCGGCCTGAGAGATCAGGCCTTGCCGGATTGCCAGTTGCGATACCAGTCCACGAAAGCGGCAACGCCTGTTTCGATAGTGATGTCAGGCGCATAACCAGTCAGTGCGCGCAGCAGATCGGGCGAGGCGAAGGTGCGCGGCACATCGCCTTGCTGCATCGGCAGCATGTTGCGGATGGCCTTCTGGCCGAGAACATCTTCGACCGTTTCAACGAAACGCATCAGTTCCACCGGCTGGCCGCCGCCGATATTGACGACGCGGAACGGCGCATGTTTCGACAGCGTGTCGGTCACGCCGTCTTCGGTCACGCGGTTGTCTTCCGATGGCGCGATGTGGCTGAGCCTTACGATGCCTTCGACCAGGTCGTCGATATATGTGAAGTCGCGGCTCATCTTGCCTTCACCGTAGATGTCGATGGGCTGGCCCTTCAAAATCGCATCCACGAATTTGAACAGCGCCATATCAGGGCGACCCCACGGGCCATAGACCGTGAAAAAGCGGAAGGCCGTTGTCGGCACCTTGTGCAGATGCGCGTAGCTATGCGCCATCAGCTCCATGGATTTCTTGGTGGCGGCATAGATCGTCATCGGCTCGTCGGCCTTGTCGCTTTCAGCGAAAGGCACTTTTTCGTTCGAGCCATAGATCGAGGATGTTGAAGCCAGCAGCAGATGCTGAGGCTGCAACGTCTTTGCCAGCTCCAGAATGTTCCAGGAGCCGATCAGGTTGGAGTTGACGTAGTCCTTCGGGCAATCGATGCTGTAGCGCACACCGGCCTGTGCCGCGAGATGGATGATCACTTCCGGCTCGGCGAGATCAGCGGCGCGGTTCAGCGCATCGGCATCTTCCAGCATGCCGATCTGGGCCTTGAAGCCATTGGAGCGGGCTAGAATTGTGTGGCGTTTTTCTTTGAGCGCAATATCGTAATATTGCGTCATGCCATCGAAGCCGACGACGAAATGGCCATCATCCAGCAAACGCTTTGCCAGGTGAAAGCCGATGAAACCTGCCGTGCCGGTAATCAGATATCGCATGTTTTCGCCTTCCTATGATGACCGGCCGATACCGGCATAGGTGAAGCCATGGGCGGTGACTTCATCCGGACGATAGATATTGCGCAAGTCCACCAGAACCGGTGACGCCATGATGGATTTCAGGCGGTCAAGGTCGAGCGCGCGGAACTGGTTCCATTCGGTCACGATCACCACCGCATCGGCTCCCTGTGCCGCCTCGTAAGGTCCATCAGCATATTCGATGCCCTCCATCAAAGGCCGCGCATTGACCATGCCTTCGGGATCGTAACCCGTCACTTTGGCGCCCGCATCCTGCAAGGTCTGAACGACGGCAATGGCCGGGCTGTCGCGCATATCGTCGGTGTTCGGCTTGAAGGTGAGGCCGAGAACCGCAACCTTCTTCCCTCTGATATCGCCACCCACGGCGGCAATGACCTTGCGGCCCATGGCGCGTTTGCGGGTATCATTGACGGCAATCGTCGTCTCGATCAGGCGAACCGGGCTGTCATAATCCTGTGCGGTCTTGGCCAGCGCCAGCGTGTCCTTTGGAAAGCACGAACCGCCATAGCCGGGGCCTGCATGCAGGAATTTTCCGCCGATGCGGCCATCAAGACCGATGCCGCGGGACACATCCTGAACGTCCGCACCGACCTTTTCGCACAGGTCTGCCATCTCGTTGATGAAGGTGATCTTCATGGCGAGGAAAGCGTTAGCGGCATATTTGATCAGTTCTGACGTGCGGCGCGTGGTGAACAGCAGCGGCGACTGGTTGAGGTAAAGCGGGCGGTAGACCTCGGTCATGACAGGACGTGCGCGCTCATCTGACAGGCCGACGACGATGCGGTCCGGGCGCTTGAAGTCGTCGATGGCAGCACCTTCACGCAGAAATTCCGGGTTGGAGACGACGGCGATATCGGCGCTCGGGTTTTCCTCTCGCATGATGCGCTCCACCTCGTCGCCGGTGCCGACCGGCACGGTGGACTTGGTGACGATGACCGTAAAGCCTGTGACGGCGGCTGCGATTTCGCGGGCAGCGGCATAGACGTAAGCCAGATCGGCGTGGCCATCTCCCCGACGCGACGGTGTGCCGACCGCGATGAAGACGGCATCTGCATCCGCGACGGCACTTTTCAGGTCCGTCGTGAAGCACAAGCGGCCTGCCTTGGCATTGCTGGCGACGATGGCATCGAGGCCCGGCTCGAAAATCGGGATTTGCCCGTTTTTCAGCGCCTCGATCTTTTCGGGCATCTTGTCGACGCAGATGACATCATGACCGAAATCGGCAAAACAGGCACCTGAAACAAGCCCCACATAACCAGAGCCAATCATTACAATACGCATCGAAAAACCTTTCGGGATCAAGGCGGACGATCACTCGCCAACGCTCTTGCGCGTCAAAACAGCAATTTGAGTAGCTGTTTATCCGCCTTCGCTGCCGGGGCCAAGCGCACAGCCGGTTTTCAACGGACGATTTCAAGAAATTGTTGTAAACCCTGTGAAAGCAGGGCAACGCTTGGTCGGTATCCGGCGTTCTTTCATTGCCGTCCTGACTGCTCTTCCCGGGGAATATCCGCATCCATGATCCAGCCATCCAGCCTTTCGGATATCGCGCTCTGGCTTTCGCAGCAGGGCTACGAAGGCCAGGCCGAAGAAGTTCTGCTGTCTGGCTTTTGCGAGAGATGCAATGCCGCTGGCATCAGCATCTCCTCGGCACTAATCCTGATGGACACATTGCACCCGGATTTTGAAGGCCATGCCTTTCGGTGGGACAGCCACGACATTTTCGAATCCTCCAGCGTTTACGATTTCACCGATGATGGCACGGCGCGTGAGGCGTGGGAAAATTCGGTATTTTTCCAGCTTATCCAAGACAACGCGAACGAAGCGCGACACCGGTTCTTTCTGGGCGAAGAGACGGCCTTTCGAAAACTTGGAGAGCTGAAGAGCCTGGGCCATACCGATTATCTGGCGACGATCCATCGCTTCACGGATCGTGGCAGCATCGGCGAGATGAATGCGTTTTATTCGCAATGGCTGACCCGCCACCCCGAAGGCTTTCACGACGATGAGCTTGCGGCCCTGCGCATGCTGTCGCCAACGCTTGCGCTGGCCTTCAAGGCCGCGTCCTGCATGCGCATCATCGGTACGATCAGCGATGTGTATCTGGGCCGCGATGCAGGCCGCAAGGTCATGAGCGGGACGATTACCCGCGGTGAGGTCGAGAGGATCGACGCCGTCCTGTGGTTTTCCGATCTGCGTGATTTCACCGGTATTTCAGATCGCGCAGAGCCGGACCAGATCATCCCGTTTCTCAACGACTATGCCGGTCTGGTCATCGATGCCATCCATGCCCATGGCGGCAGTGTGCTGAAGTTGATCGGTGACGGGGTGCTCGCGATCTTTCGCGATGCCGATCAGCAGTCCGGTTGTGCCGCAGCACTGGCGTCGGAAATCACGATGCGCACCAACCTTACCGTATTAAACAACCGGCGTCGCCTAGAGGGTCTGCCGACCACGGATGTCTATCTCGGACTGCATGTGGGGGAGGTGTTCTACGGCAACATAGGCAGCCGCAACCGGCTCGATTTTACCGTGGTTGGACCGGCGGTTAACATGGTCAGCCGCATCAGCAGCCTGTGCGGCTCGGTCGACCGCGACACCGTCATGTCGCGCGAGTTCGTGGCAACGTGCCCGGAAAACATGCGCGGCTTCATGGTCTCCATGGGGCGATATGCCCTGCGTGGCTTTGCACGGGCGCATGAGCTTTACACCATCGACCCGGAAATCTGCTGACGCCGACAAGACAGGCGAAGCGAACGGTTTTCCTGTTTTTGCGCCTTGTGCCGGGGTGATGGAAGGCGTAGCCAGAGATGGGGGCTATCGTCACATCACCGTCATCAGCGCATCGTTTCGATGTCAGGCGGTTGCCTGTTCTCCTGTCGGGATCGGTTGCCATGCAAAAAGGTTTTCTACTGGGGTTGCTCGCCTATGCCAGCTTTTCCTGTGGAGACGCCACCATCAAGTCGTTGGGCTCGCAGGTCAGCGTCTTCGAGATCGGCTTTTTCAGCATTCTGTCGTCCGCATCCCTCATTTTCTTTCTGAAACCGAAGGAAGAACGCTGGCGTCATTTCTGGCGCATGAGCAGACCCTGGGCCGTACATGGGCGGGCAATCTCCGGCCTCTTCGCGGGTATTTTGGGCATCTACGCCTTTACCAGCGTGCCGCTGGCCGAAGCCTATGCGCTGATTTTCCTCTCTCCGCTCTTCGTCACGATTCTCTCGGCACTGGTGCTGAAGGAAGATATCGGGCTGTGGCGCTGGTCGGCGGTCATGGCCGGTATCGTCGGCGTGTTTCTGGTGGTGCGCCCTGGTTTCAAGACGCTGGAACTCGGACATTTCGCAGCGCTCTGCGTCGCCTTTCTGGCGGGCCTGACCATCGTTCTCCTGCGGTCGCTCGCCGGGCGGGAAAAGCGCACATCGATCATGGGTGTGCTCATCCTCTATGGACTGACATTCAATGGCATCCTGATGATCCCGGATTTTCAGGTGCCGACACTGAACCAGATCGGCGCTTTCATCGTCATCGGCATGTGCACGGCTGTGGGTCAGATAACCTTGCTGACGGCGACGAAGATTGCGCCCGCCAGCCAGATCGCACCATCGCACTACTCTCAGATATTGTGGGCTGTCGCTATCGGTGCGTCGTTCTTCGGGGAGTATCCTGACGCGCTGGCGATTTGCGGTCTGGTGGTCATCGCATCGGCCGGATTGCTGACAATGATGCGTGAGAAAATCCGTCTTGGCGTCGTGCGCTGGAACCCGTTTTTCCGCAATCGCCTGTAATCAGGCGTTGCTCGCGCCGCTACCCACCTCGTCCAACAGCCAGTTTTGAAAGGCGCGCGCCAGCACATTGTCCTGCCGCCCTTCCGGCAAGGCGATGTAGTAGCTGTTTTCGGTTTGCAGCGGCACGTCGAACACCACGTTCAACAGGCCGGATTTCAATTCCGCTTCAATCAGATATTTCGGCAGGAGCGCAAAGCCTAAGCCACTGACGGCGGCTTCAATCAGCATGGAGAACTGGTCGAAACGGCTGCCGCGATAGGCGCGGTCTGAGGCAAGGCCGTTCATCTCGAACCACTCCGTCCACAGTTTCGGCCGCGTGGAGACGTGCAGAAGCGGGCCCTCCAGCATGTCGTCGTGTGTGTTTACAGGGCGCGAGGCGAGAAGTGCAGGGCTTGCGACGGGCACGATCACTTCGTTGCAAAGAAAGGTGCAGGTGCCATGCGCCCAGATCGGTTGGCCATAGTGGATGGCGATGTCGAACCCTTCTTCGTCAAAGTCGAAAGGTTGGGAGCGGGAGCCGACCGTCAGCACCGTGTCTGCGTGCTGCGCCATGAATTTATGCAGGCGAGGGGTAAGCCAGCGGCTGCCGAATGTCGGTAGTGTGGCGATGGAGAGCGAGGCGCTGGACGCCCCAGCGGTCACCGCGCGCACCATCAACTGTTCCGACTGTTGCAACAGTCTCTGCACGTCCGGCAAAAACTTGCGGCCCGCATCGGAGAGCACGACGCGGCGGCGGATGCGCTCGAACAAAAGCATGCCGGTTTGTGCTTCCAGATCGCTGATCTGGCGGCTGACGGCGCTTTGCGTGAGGTTGAGTTCTTCGGCCGCGCGCGTAAAATTGCCGTGCCGTGCAGCGCATTCGAAGGCCTGCAAGGTGACGATATCGGGAACCAGCCGTCTGCGTGTGTCCATTCCAGTCTCGCATCAACAGAACCGCTTTCCTCATTTGAAAACGGCACTTGAACCCGTATATGATCAGGAACGAGAATGAAACGGGTATTGCCCCGCGTCAATATCCAGCTTTCAAGAACCAAGGAGCCATTGTCATGAGCCAATCCGCAAACAAGGTCGATGTCGTCAAGGAAGCCGCAGCGCTTCTGACCAAGATGGGCGTTTCCCCTGAACTCTATCAGGGCGGTGACATGGCCTCTTTCAGCCCTGTCAGCGGCGAAGAGATTGCGCGGCTCAAGACGGTGTCTACCGGTGATGTGGCTGCCATCGTCGAAAAGGCGGACGCCGCCTTCAAGACATGGCGTCTGGTACCAGCGCCCAAGCGTGGCGAGTTGGTGCGTCTGCTGGGCGAAGAACTGCGCGCCTCGAAAGATGATCTCGGTCGTCTCGTGTCGCTTGAAGCCGGAAAGATCCCGTCCGAAGGTCTCGGCGAAGTGCAGGAAATGATCGATATTTGCGATTTCGCGGTCGGTCTTTCCCGTCAGCTTTACGGTCTGACCATTGCCACCGAGCGCCCCGGCCACCGGATGATGGAAACCTGGCATCCTCTGGGTGTCGTCGGCGTGATCTCCGCCTTCAACTTCCCCGTTGCCGTCTGGTCGTGGAATGCGGCGCTCGCGCTCGTTTGCGGCAACTCGGTTGTGTGGAAACCATCTGAAAAGACACCACTGACGGCGCTTGCCGTGCAGGGGATTTTCGAACGCGCCGTTGCACGCTTCGGCGATGCGCCGGAGGGTCTTAGCCAGCTCATTATTGGTGATCGCACCGTTGGTGAAGCGCTGGTCGATCATCCCAAAGTGCCGCTCGTTTCTGCCACCGGCTCCACCCGCATGGGTCGCGATGTCGGCCCGCGTCTTGCCAAGCGTTTTGCCCGCGCCATTCTGGAACTGGGCGGTAACAATGCCGGTATCGTCTGCCCCTCTGCAGATCTCGACATGGCCCTGCGCGCCATCGCCTTCGGCGCCATGGGCACGGCTGGTCAGCGCTGTACCACGCTTCGCCGCCTCTTCGTGCATGACAGCGTTTACGACCAGCTCGTTCCGCGCCTCAAGAAGGCCTATGCCTCCGTCTCCATCGGCAACCCGCTGGAAACCTCTGCACTCGTCGGCCCGTTGGTCGATAAGGCCGCTTTCGATGGCATGCAGAAGGCGCTGGAAGCAGCCAAGGCCCATGGTGGCATAGTCGCCGGTGGCGAACGTGTTACTGAGGCTGGCAAGGACACGGCCTATTACGTGAAGCCAGCACTGGTCGAAATGCCCAAGCAGGTTGGCCCCGTTCTGGAAGAGACCTTCGCGCCGATCCTCTACGTCATGAAATACAGTGATTTCGATCAGGCAGTTGCAGACCATAACGCCGTTGCCGCTGGCCTTTCCTCTTCCATCTTCACGCGCGATCTTCAGGAAGCCGAGCGCTTCATGGCCGCTGACGGTTCCGATTGCGGCATTGCCAATGTCAATATCGGCACATCGGGTGCGGAAATCGGTGGTGCCTTCGGTGGTGAGAAGGAAACCGGTGGCGGCCGTGAATCCGGCTCGGATTCCTGGAAGGCCTATATGCGTCGCGCCACCAATACGGTGAATTATTCCAAGGCGCTGCCACTCGCGCAGGGCGTGACCTTCGATATCGAATAATCAGAAGACAGATCGGCTGGCGAGGACGTCTCGCCAGCCGATCGTTTTAGCCGATTGACATCAGGCTGGCATTGCCGCCCGCAGCCGTCGTGTTGTCGCTGACCGAGACCTCTTCCAGCAGCCAGTTCAGAGTGTAGGGCTGTTCCGTTCCCTGCAAGGCTTCGGTGGTTGCGGCCTGAACCAGAACGAGCGGGCCGGGAAGCTCGGCAATCCGGGCGTTGATTTGCCGCACCCTGTCCGCATCACCTTCTACCAGCGCACCGGCATAGGGTCCAGATTTGGCCCAATCATCTGACCATGTGATATGCGTCGATACGCTGGATGGCAGGCCGCTCAGTTCCGTTTCCAGACCTGTCTCTCTGTCGATTGCCACCGTATTGCCGGTTGCGAGCGCCGCCGCAATCTGGCGGAACAGACCCTGTACGGTGAGCGGGGCCAGAAGAACATGGCCGCGCGGGTGCAGGGCGTAAAGATTGCGCTCGCCCACCGGGCCTGCAAGCTCCGTCTCGAAACCAAGGCTGGAGAGTTTGGCCGAGATGCGAGCCATTTCTGCCGCTGCCGTCTCGCCCTTCGCCTCCAGCCAGTTGGCGAAATCGGTAACGGATGTGTCCTGCTGCTGACCTTTGCGCTCGACAAAGGATGCAGTCTTCGTCAAGCGTCCGAGATAAAGCGGACCACCCGCCTTGGGACCGGTGCCGGAAAGGCCACGCCCGCCAAACGGCTGGACGCCGACGACAGCGCCGATGATGTTGCGGTTGACATAGAGATTGCCCGCTTTGACGCGCGAGAGCACATGCGCAATCGTCGTATCGAGGCGCGTGTGCAGGCCGAAAGTCAGCCCGTAACCGGTCGCGTTGATGTCATCGATCAGCCGGTCGAGCTTCTCGCGCTTGAAGCGGATGATATGCAGCACGGGGCCAAAGACCTCACGTTTGAGATCAGATAGCGACTTCAGCTCGATGATGGTCGGCGGTACGAAGGTTCCCTTGTCCGTCTCACCCGTCAGCGTGATCTGCTCGATGCGGTTGCCAAGCGCCCGCATGGATTCGATGTGCTTCTCGATGTTGTCCTTGGCTTCCAGCGTGATAACCGGACCGACATCGACCGACAGTCTATCCGTTTTGCCGATGCGCAATTCATGCAACGCGCCTTTCAGCATCGTCAGCGTTCTCTCAGCCACATCGTCCTGAAGGCAGAGAACGCGCAGCGCCGAGCAGCGCTGACCGGCGCTGTCGAAGGCCGAAGCAATGACATCGGCCACCACCTGTTCGGCCAGCGCCGAGGAATCCACGATCATGGCATTCTGGCCACCGGTTTCGGCAATCAGCGGAATCGGCTGACCATCGCTCGATACGCGCGCGGTCAGCTGTTTCTGGATGAGGCGGGCGACTTCGGTGGAGCCGGTGAACATCACACCTGCGGTCTGCGGAGCACCCACCAGCTGCGCACCGGTCTTGCCATCGCCTGGCAGCAACTGCACGGCATCATCAGGGACACCGGCCTCATGCAGAAGGCGGATGCCTTCGGCGGCAATCAGCGGTGTTTCCTCAGCGGGCTTTGCCAGAACTGGATTACCGGCAACCAGCGCTGCGGCCACCTGGCCGATAAAAATCGCCAGCGGGAAATTCCACGGGCTGATGCAGACAACAGGGCCAAGCGCCTGTTGCTGCGGGCCGAAGGTGTTACGGGCCTCGGCGGCGTAATAGCGCAGGAAGTCAATGGCTTCGCGCACCTCGGCAATGGCGTTGGGAGCGGATTTTCCGGCTTCGCGCATGATGAGGCCCAGCAGTGTCGGCAACTTCGCCTGCATGAGGTCGGCAGCCTTTTCGAGGCAAGCGGCGCGTTCCTCTACGCTGGTCTGCGGCCACGGGGATGCGGCGGCGGCCTCCAGCGCATTGGTTACATCGTCTTCGCTCGGTTCGGTAACGAAGCCAACGATGTCATCGAGGTCACCGGGGTTGAGAACAGGGCGAGTTGGACCCGAGGCATGCGGGGGTGCGGCTTTCCATTCGGTCGCCGCACTTGCGGACAGCGCTTCGCTGAGTGAGGCGAGGGTGTCTTCATTGGCGAGATCAAGACCCGACGAATTGAGACGTGCGCCGTAGAGGTCGGCAGGGTTGGAAATCTTGTCATGCTGCGCGCCGGGTGCTGACATGGATTTCACGACGGCAACCGGGTCTTCCAGCAGGGAATCGACCGGTACATTCGGGTCGGCAATGCGGTTGACGAAGGAGGAGTTTGCGCCGTTTTCGAGCAGGCGTCGCACGAGATAGGCCAGCAGCGTTTCATGCGTTCCCACCGGCGCGTAAAAGCGGCAGGGGCGGTCCAAATTGTGTTTGCCGACGACTTCGCTGTAGAGCGGTTCGCCCATGCCATGCAGGCACTGGAACTCGTAATCGCCGATTTTGAAGTCCGGTCCGGCCAGATGATAGATCGTCGCCAGAGATTGCGCATTGTGTGTGGCAAATTGCGGAAAGATCAGGTCACGGGCGGCGAGAAGCTTTACGGCGCAGGCGATGTAGGACACATCGGTGTGAACCTTGCGGGTAAACACTGGGAAGTCTTCCAGCCCGTCCAGTTGCGCGCGCTTGATTTCTGCATCCCAATAGGCACCCTTGACGAGACGCACCATGATGCGGCGGTTCGATCTGCGGGCGAGATCGATGATGTAGTCCAGCACGAAGGGGCACCGGCGGCTATAGGCCTGCACCACAAAACCGAGGCCCTGCCAGTTGCCCAGTTCCGGGTCCAGCGCGATGGCTTCTAGAAGATCAAGAGAAAGCTCCAGCCGATCGGCTTCTTCGGCATCGATGTTGAGGCCGATATCGTAGCGCTTTGCCAGCAGCATTAGCGATTTTACGCGTGGCAAAAGCTCGTCCATCACACGCTGCGCCTGCGCGCGGGCGTATCGCGGATGTAGGGCGGACAGCTTGATGGAAATTCCGGGGCCGCCATAAACGCCGCGCCCGGCAGAGGCCTTGCCGATGGCGTGGATCGCCTGCTCGTAATCGCGGTAATAACGCTCGGCGTCCTTTGCCGTCGTCGCGGCTTCACCCAGCATGTCGTAGGAATATTGAAAACCCTTCGCTTCCAGCGGTTTGGAGCGGTGGATGGCCTCGGCAATATTTTGACCGGTCACGAATTGCTCGCCCATCATCCGCATGGCCATGTCCACGCCACGGCGGATGACCGGCTCTCCGGCGCGGGAAATGAGTTTCGTCAGCGCAGCTGACAGGCTCTTGTCGTTGACGGTTGAGGTCAGCTTGCCGGTGATGACCAGTCCCCATGTGGCGGCGTTGACGAAGAGCGAACGACCGCCGCCCAGATGCGATCGCCAGTCACCAGTGGCGATTTTGTCGCGGATCAATGCGTCGCGTGTGGCTGCATCGGGAATGCGCAGCAGCGCTTCGGCAAGGCACATCAGCGCCACGCCTTCCTGGCTGGAGAGGGAATATTCCTGCACCAGACCTTCGACGCCGGTACCTTTCGCCTTGGAGCGAAGAGCCTGCACGAGCTTGCGGGCTGTGGTGCGGATCGTGTCGGCCTGCTCAGGCGAAACGGCCGCCGCTTCCATAAGCGGCCCAACGCAATCCGGCTCGGGGCGGCGATAGGCTGCTGTGATGGCCTTGCGCAGTGGGCTTGGCGGTCGCAGCGGTGGCGCAAAATGGGCGAAAACATCGCCTGCTTCATCGGTGTGTGTTGTGGCAAGCCCAGCTAGATTTTCGGCCATCGGTCCGGTCCCTGATATCGGTCACAAGCGCCTTCGATTTTAGCGCTCTTTTTCGTCCATCAGACTATCATCGTTGCCAAAATTGCTATGGTCCTATTTTAGCGATATATCAGGACAAAATCACTTATAATTTGCGGTAGAAAAGGCAATATGGATGGCAAAACCATCAGAAACAGGTGATCTGGATCACTTCGATATGAAGATATTGGAGGCGATGAGTGAGGATGGGCGCATGTCGATCCTGCAATTGTCCAAGCAGGTCGGCTTATCCAAGACGCCGTGCCAGACACGGCTGAAGCGTTTGGTGGATGAGGGCTATATTCTCGGCTTTCGTGCCATGCTCAACCCGGCCAAGATTGGGCTCGAGCACATCGCATTCACGGAAGTGAAACTTTCGGACACGAGGGAGAAAGCACTGGAGGATTTCAACACGGCCGTTCGCAAGATCAAGGAAGTGGAAGAGTGCCACATGATCGCGGGTGCCTTCGATTATCTGTTGAAGGTGCGCACCACAAACATCCGCAAATACAGGCAGGTTCTGGGAGAAAAAATCTCCAGCCTGCCCTGTGTGGCCAACACATCGACATTCGTCGTCATGCAGTCTGTGAAAGATGTCGGAATCTGAAACGGCGCAACCTTTCGGTCGCGCCGTTTGATTTTGATTTCAGACTTTAGCGGATGGCTGCGGCTGCGGTAACGGCTGCAACCTGAGCATCGGGTCCGAATTCGTTTTCGTCCTTGATGCCAAGAAGCTCCTGAAGACGCAGGCGGGCTCGGCTCACGCGGCTTTTGATCGTGCCAACAGGGCAACCGCAAATTTCCGCAGCTTCCTCATAGGCAAAACCCGAAGCACCGATCAAAAGAATGGCTTCGCGCTGATCTTCCGGCAACTTTGCAAGCGCTGTCTTGAAGTCCTGCAAATCCACGGAACCATGCTGCTCTGGCGGCACAGATAGGCGTGACGTGTAGACGCCATCCGTATCTTGAACTTCACGGCCCGACTTTCTGATCTGGCTGTAAAATTCATTTCGCAGGATTGTAACCAACCAGGCGCGCATGTTGGTGCCGGGTTGGTAGCTTTCCTGCTTTGCCCAAGCCTTCATGATCGTGTCTTGCACGAGGTCGTCGGCGCGGTCGCGGGATCTGATGAGAGAAATGGCAAATGCGCGGAGGTTTGGCAGTGCGGCCAGCATTTCGCGCTTGAAATTATATTCGTTCTTGCTCGTTTCCGTGACCATTAGCGCCTCGAAGCTTTTGCGTTGTTCTCAGCTTCGTCAAGCTTTTCAAGGAGGTCGAGAAATTTGTCGGGTATGCCCTCATCCTGAACTGCATCATACAATTCACGTAATTTCTTGGATATAACCGCGCGACCCGAATCGGGAACGTTGGGTGACGTCCCTCTGTCAGATGGATCCTGGTCCGATTGAAACATATTCATGATTTCCGGTATTCCTTTGGTGACACAGCTAACAATGCACAACTGAAAAAATAGTTCCATATACGCGGAACTTTTTTTGAAGTACCGCGTTTATTCGTTTAGGTTTGCGATGCAAGCCGCATGAGCCAGGGGAGAATTCCATGTCAGTTTCTACACGCATCGCACCGCATCTGCCTTACCTTCGCAGATTTGCCCGTGCCGTATGCGGTTCACAATCGACTGGCGATGCCTATGTTGCCGCCAGCCTGGAAGCACTCATCGCCGATGTCAGCATTTTTCCGCAGACCAGCAATGACCGTGTTTCACTTTACCAATTGTTTGTCTCGATCTTTAGTTCCGTTACGATCAACATCAAGAGCGACGAAAACCTCACCGGTTGGGAAAAGCGCGCATCGGCGAACCTGTCGGCCGTTCCAGCTGTGCCACGTCAGGCCTTCCTGTTGACGACGGTCGAGGAATTCTCCGTTCCAGAAGTTGCCGAAATTCTGCGCGTTCCAGAATCTCAGGTCAGCAAGCTGATCGATGAAGCTGCGTCCGAAATCGCCCGCCAGGTCGCAACCGACATCATGATCATCGAGGATGAGCCTCTGATTGCCATGGATATCGAGCAGATGGTGACCGACCTTGGCCACAATGTGACGGGTATCGCGCGCACCCATAAGGAAGCGCTTGAACTCTTCCATCGCACACAGCCAAAGATGATCCTTGCCGACATTCAGCTTGCAGACGGAAGTTCCGGTCTGGAAGCCATGAAGGAAATCCTTCAGATGACGACATTGCCGGTCATCTTCATCACGGCATTCCCAGAGCGCCTGTTGACGGGCGAACGCCCTGAGCCGACATTCCTGGTCACCAAGCCGTTCAATCCGGACATGGTCAAGGCCCTGATCAGCCAGGCTCTTTTCTTCAACGAAAGTTCCCGTGTCGCCGCATAATCATTAGCACGCATTTTTGAGAAGAATTTGGAACTCGGGTTCTTACCCGGCGTTGACGTTGGTATGTTCAAACGTAGCGACAACCATCGCTGTTCCCCGTTAGGAGATCGTATTGCATCGGCTGGCGTGGCATAATGGTGAGCGGGACGAGGGGGAGCTGCACGATTCGCTCGTGCTCGCCCTCTTGGACTCCGACGAGACGGTGATGCTGCAAGACCGCGATAAGGAGTATATCTTTATCGCCAATCTTCCCGATGTCTGGAATTTCCCCTCAAATTCGTCCGGTACGCCAACCGACCTGTCAATGTTCGGCCAGGACATTGCTGGTCGTCTGTCGGAACTGAAACGAGACCTGACGGCAGCTGGCAGCCGCGGCATGCTCGAAGTCACCGCCGGTAAGGACCGGGTGTTCCAGTTCCACGTCTATTCCACCGTCAACATGTCCGGCCAAAGGGTGTTGAAAACGACGATCAGAGAAATGACCGTCGAGCGGCGGCGTGAACAATTGCTGCGCTCCCTGTTGCGTGAAGTCAGTCACCGCTCCAAAAACCTGCTCGCCATCATCCAGAGCCTGTCAGCCCAGACGGCACGCTTTAGCTTTACCAAAGACGATTTTCTGCGCAAATTCCGGGGCAGGCTTCATGCGCTGGCGCAATCTCAGGATCTCATCACCGATTCCGATTGGCGTGGTGCCGAAATCTTCGACCTCTTGAAGCAGCAGTCGGACCTTTATCTACCGGAATACCCGCAGTTGATCAAAATGGTGGGTGAGAACCTTTTGCTGAACCCCAATGGCGCGCTCTACGTCGGTCTTGCGTTCCACGAACTCGTGGTCAATACAGTCAGCCATGGCGGCAACCTGTCACAGCATTCGCCGATCACGCTCGATTGTCGCAAGGACGGCGAGTTCTTCGAGGTGCGCTGGAGCGAGCCGCTGGGCGGATCGACCGTCATGCCGTCGTCTGTCGACGGCAGCAAACGCAGCAACTTTGGAAGTGTTGTGCTGGAAAAAGTTGTGCCTGCTGCGCTGGGCGGTGAAGCGAAGTACGGCGTCTCGACCGAGACCATAGACTATTTTCTGCGCTTCCCTGCACCTCTCCCCACCTGATCTCAATTTTTCGACATGCGTTGGCGCATAGCAGGGACGTTGCGTCTCTGTGCATTCTTGGAAGATGGAGTATCGAGGGAGTGGGAGGCACGTATCATCGGTGCATAAAACGAAAAAGCACGGCTCCTTAGAGCCGTGCTGTTCATTACAGGTTTTCAGGGGCAAAACCTGCGACGCCAAGCCTCAGGCGGGGACGGGGAGTGGCTTGGCTTGCTGGAATAACGAGACAGCCGATTGTTGGTTCCAACGGGCTTCAGCTTTTTTAATCGACAGGCGACGTGTCTTTGCGGGTTAGAAAATGGCGCACCGGCGCCGTCAATGTCCAGCGGAAGCCCGCATCGGTGTATTCTATTGAAATATTGGCCGAAAATGCCGTTTCCGCATGGCGCTTTATGATCGTGCTGCCAAAGCCCGTTGAGGTCGGTTCGATTGCCGGGGGACCACCGACCTCTTTCCAGTCGATCGTCAACAGATCGTGATCGTCCTTGCGACCTTGCGGGCGAGACCACGACAATTCCACAATCGCGCCCTTGGTGGACAGTGCGCCGTATTTCATCGAGTTGGTGGCGAGTTCGTGGAGGATGAGGCCGAAGTTCTGGGCTGCTTCCGGGGATAGCATGAAGTCGGGGCCGCTGATCTTGATCTGATCGATGACGCTGCCAAAGACCTGAATATGATTTTCGACCAGTTTGCGCATTGGCACACCTTGCCATTGCACCTCGGCCAAGGCGCCGATCGACATTGCCAAGCCACGCAGACGATAGTCGACGGCCTTCTGGAATTCCTCGACCGTCGTATTCTCACGCGCCAGCTGGCGCATCATGGCCTGCACCAGCGTCAGCAGGTTTTTGGAGCGATGGACGAGTTCCTGTAAAATGAGATGGGTCTGGTCTTCGGCCTGGCTGCGATCGAAGGACGCGTTGGATAATGCGACTGCGACGTGGTTGGCTTCTTTGATCTTGGTGTCGATTGGCGCGACGATTTTACCTTCGCCAATGCGCTGGGCCATCTCCACCAGCTCACGGATCGAGCCGCGCAGTTGCACGCCGACCAGATAGGCACCGGTGATGGCAATGATAACGAGCAGAAGGCTGCCGGCCATCATCTTGCGCCATGTGCTTGCAAGCGCCGACCTTGTGTTGTCTGCCGGACCCCAGATTACCGCCTTCCATGACCATCCGGGTAGTTGCGAGTAGGCGTGAATGACGCCGTCTTCATCTTCGAAGCTGCCGCTCAAGGCGCGCATCTGGTCGAGGGCCAGTGGCTGGGAAAAAACAGTTCCCGTGGCGACCTCATCGGGACGGCTGGAATTGACGACGCGGTTATCGCTGTCCAGAACGGCAATCGTCCATCCCGGCGGCAATCCGTCATCATTGATCAGCCCGCTCAGATCCCGGGCATTCTGTGTCATGATCAACACGTCGCCGGTTGCGCTCAGCGTGGAGGGCAGAGGGCGCATGACGTTGAAGACCCATTCCTTGCTGGTCTTGCCGTAGAAAATATCCGAAACGACAATCCGGGCGCCGGTGATGACGTCCTTCAGTCTCAGGTCGGCGGGAACGTTCCCCAACTGCTGATCGAAGGGCACGCGCGTGTTCAGCCGCTGTTTGCCATCTGCTTTCGCAACGATGACATAAAGCCCCTGTCGCTGGAGGCTCTCGCTCACCCGCTTGTGAAAAGCCGAGAGGTCGCCATTTTCAAGTTCTGGGAACTGTGCCAGGAGGTTGAGGGACGTCGCCATTTCCTGCAGACGACGATCGACATTGCGGCTGATGGCGCGTGCATCCTCGACGGCTTCTCGCTGAAGGTCGTCTCTTTCGTCCGCCTCCAGTTTCAGCATCAGATAAGCGACGAATATAATCAGGGGCAACGTGATTACCGCAGTCATAACAACGAGATAAACGCTGATCGGCGCAGTTGGGAAGAAATTCGCGAGGCGTTGTCTGAACTTGGTAATGAGTGCGTTTCGCATTGTCTCGCCGGGTTCGGCTGGAGCTGACATTCAAGTGGGCAAACCGTAGAATGTCGGAAGCGATTACGCCGTGCAATCCCAACTTATATTCAACGTCATCAGGTATTTTCGATATTTGATTCGTTCTAATATGCCTAAAACTTTGGCGGAACCAATCCCTTTTTGCCCCGTTTGCAATTCAACAGGCTCGCACAGAAAACGGACCTACCGTTCGGAGCCAGTTGAAAAATCGAGGATCAAGGAAAGGTATTACAATGAAAAAGACATTTGCGACACTCATCTCTGCGGCTCTGCTGGGCTCTACCGCATTCGCACCAATTGCAATGGCTCAGACCACGGCACCGGCTGCCCCAAGCGCAACATCGCCAGCGACGCCAGCCACACCGGCTATGCCAAGCACGACCTCGGCATCCGGCGGTGCCTATCTGACGGAGCAGGCCGCTACGCAGATCAGTGCAAACGATTACATCGGCAGCGCAGTCTACACATCGACAGATGAAAGCATCGGCAGCGTGACCAACCTCATTCTCGAGGAAAATGGCGGGATCGTCGCAGCCGTTGTCGGCGTGGGTGGTTTCCTGGGCATCGGCGCAAAGGATGTTGCCGTCCCAATGAGCAAGCTGACCGTGACGCGCGACGCTGCAAACGGGACCATCCGCTTGACGACGACGGAAACAGCCGAGACTTTGAAGGCTGCTCCAGAATTCGTCACGATGAAGGAAAAGAAGGCTGAAGAAGGTTCCGCAGCACCCGCTGCTACGCCGTCTGCCACCGGTGGCGCAACCACGACTGCGCCCAAGCCATAACATAGAGTTACCTGGGAGAGGAGCTACGAGAGCGTTCTCGTAGCGAAAACACCGGCCTTGTGGCCGGTGTTTTTTTACATTGATATAAGAATGTGCGTCGTGCCGAAGTCTTACATGCTGTCGTTGCGCGATGAGTGCCACCGCCATGCTGAGCGGATGATGTCGGTTAGCGTATATTGCGGCTCCCATCCCAGCACTTCGCGGGCCTTGTCGTTGTTGGCGACGAGCGTCGTCGAGTCGCCCTCACGACGGTCGGTATATTCAACCGGGAAGGGGCGGCCTGAGACCTCGGAGATCGTATCGAGCAGTTCCTTGACTGTCGTTCCGGTTCCGGTGCCTAGGTTGAGTTCGACGGTTTCACCACCATTCAGCAGATAATCGACGGCGCGCACATGGGCATCGGCCAGATCGAGGATGTGAATGTAGTCACGCACGCAGGTTCCATCACGTGTGTCGTAGTCGGTGCCGAACACCTTGAAACCTTGGCGACGTCCCAGCGCCGCTTCGATGGCCAGCGGTATGGCATGGGTTTCTGGCTTGTGCCACTCGCCGATGCGGCCTTCGAAGTCGGCGCCCGCCGCATTGAAATAGCGCAGCATCACGGATTTCAAATCCTTGTAGGTGCTGTAATCCTTCAGCGCCTGCTCGACCACCCATTTGGTGCGACCATAGGGATTGATGGGTGCTTGGCGGTGGGTTTCGTCCAGCGGCACGCGTTCCGGCAATCCATAGGTCGCGCAGGTCGAAGAAAAGACGAAAGCCTTCACGTCCGCGTCCATGGTGGCAGACAGCAAGGTCAGCGCGCCGGTGACGTTATTGTCGTAGAAGGCGACGGGATTTTTGACGGATTCACCAACCTCGATCAGGGCTGCGAAATGCAGGACGGCCTCGGGCTGGTGTTTTGCGAAGACCTCGTCGAGGCGAGCCTTGTCTCTGATATCGCCCTGCTCGAATGGTCCCCAGCGTACGAATTCTTCGTGGCCGTTGGAAAGATTGTCGAAGACGACAGGCTCATATCCGCGTTCAGCAAGCAGCAGGCAGGTGTGAGAACCGATATATCCGGCACCGCCGACAACAAGGACTTTTTTCCGCATCCAACATTCTCTCCGTTAAAAGACGTGTTGGCAAACTGCGTAACATTTTGTCGGCAGAAGGGCAGCGGAATTTATTGCAGGTGAAAAGGAAAAGCCGCCTTCTGGTTGAAGGCGGCTCTTGAAGTGCGTTATTTCTTCTTTAAAATCGTCGTTCGGGTCGCGACATAACCAATGGCGATGGCTGTAAGCAGTGTCACGAATGGTCTGGCCGCAAGAGCCCCACCAGCCAGCGATTGTGCCGCAAGCGGCGCTGCTGCCAGCGGTAGGAGTGGCCTTGTCGCATAGACGCGGGGCCTGCGCTTGATTGACAAGCTGACCAGCATGATGACACCGAGCAGAAATGCGACGCCCGCAATCACCAGTGCCGCCGGTCCGGCGCCGATTTCCTTGGCAAGGTAAATCGAACCACCGACGATCGCTGCGATGAAAGCGATCAGGAAGAATACGCCTGCCAGTGTCCACAAGATGATGGTGGACTTGATACGGCGTGTCACCAATTGGCCTTCCCGCTGGGTATCACCGAGATAAAGCAGCAGCGTTTGAAGCATGTGCCTGCCTTACTTGCGGGTGACGAGCGCGATAAGGAAGCCTGCAGCAACAGCGATGCCGAGAGACTGAAGCGGGTTCTTCTGAACCTGATAGGTCAGATTGTCGTTGAGCGACTGGATTTCGTTGCGCACTGTCGCAACGGTTTCTTCACCGGCGGCCATCGCGTCGTCTGCTGCGCGCGAAGCACGGGCCTTGACTTCGTGCGATACACCAGCGCCGAGCGCCTTGACGCTACCGGCCAGATTGGCCAAGTCTTCGCGCAACTGTGCCAGCTGTGCGGATACTTCGGCAGCATCACCGCCTTCAAGAGTTTCGCGGACCTTGTCTTCTACGTTGCGAACCGTCGCCATGATGTTTCCTTTGCTTGACATGATTGAGAACGCCGTACCCACGGCTCACACTTGGACCGAAAACGTGTCCGCCGTGGTTTTGTTCCTTCAATGAGCGCGATGAGATATAAAAAACAGAGTGATTGCAGAATCTCGTCCGCGGGTTTGTTTTCCTGTCACAAGCATCATATAAGGCCCCTCTCAAGACGTGACCTTACCTAACCTCGATAAGATGTGACTGACAGATGCTGCAAACGCCATACTACCTGATCGATAAAACCAAGCTTCTTCGCAACATGGAGAAGATTGCCTATGTGCGCGAGAAATCCGGCGCCAAGGCATTGTTGGCGCTCAAGTGTTTCGCGACGTGGTCCGTTTTCGATTTCATGTCGCAATATATGGATGGCACGACATCGTCCTCGCTCTATGAAGTGCGTCTGGGTCGCGAGAAATTCGGCGGCGAAACGCACGCCTATAGCGTGGCCTATGCCGATTACGAGATCGATGAGGTCATCGCCAACGCCGACAAGATCATCTTCAACTCCATCGGTCAGCTGGAACGCTTTGCCGATAAGGCATCCGGCATCACGCGGGGTCTGCGTCTCAACCCGCAGGTCTCCTCCTCCACCTTCGATATCGCCGATCCGGCACGGCCCTTCAGCCGTCTGGGCGAATGGGATGTGTCCAAGGTCGAAAAGGTCATGGACCGTATCTCCGGCTTCATGATCCACAACAACTGCGAAAATGGCGATTTCGATCTGTTCGACCGCATGTTGTCGCAGATCGAGGAGAAATTCGGCACGCTTCTGGCGCGGGTGGAATGGGTAAGCCTTGGCGGCGGCATCCACTTTACCGGTGACAATTACCCTGTTGACCGCTTCTGCGATCGTCTCAAGCAATTCTCTGAAAAATACGGCGTTCAGGTCTATCTGGAGCCCGGCGAGGCTTCGATCACCAAGAGCACGACCTTGGAAACAACGGTTCTTGATACGCTGTTCAACGGCAAGAACCTCGCCATCGTGGACAGCTCGATCGAAGCGCACTTGCTGGATTTGCTGATCTACCGCGAAACGGCCAAGGTCTCCCCCAACGAGGGTGACCACGCTTACATGGTCTGTGGCAAGTCTTGCCTTGCAGGCGATGTGTTCGGCGAATTTCGTTTTGAAAACGAATTGAAGGTGGGCGACCGCGTGTCGTTTCAGGACACGGCCGGTTACACCATGGTCAAGAAAAACTGGTTCAATGGCGTCAAAATGCCGACCATTGCCATCAAGGAACTGGACGGGTCTATCCGCGCCGTCCGTGAATTCGACTTCGCTGATTTCCAGCAAAGCCTGTCTTAACATCAAACCAAGCTCATCCCTGCGGGGATAAAGGGGGCATCACCTGAAATGAAGAAGAACGTTCTCATCATCGGCGCCGGTGGCGTAGCACAGGTCGTGGCGCATAAGTGCGCCCAGAACAGCGATGTATTGGGAGACATTCATATTGCGTCGCGAACTTTGGAAAAGTGCCGCAAGATTGTCGAGTCCGTACGCGAAAAGAAGAGCCTCAAGACAAACGTAAAGCTTGAAGCCCATGCGCTTGACGCGATGGATATCGAGGCGACGAAGGCCTTGATCATGAAAACCGGCGTGCAGATCGTCATCAATGTCGGTTCTGCCTTCGTCAACATGTCCGTTCTTCGTGCCTGCATGGACACGGGCGTTGCCTATATGGATACAGCGATCCATGAGGACCCAACCAAGATCTGCGAAAATCCGCCTTGGTATGGAAACTACGAGTGGCAGCGCGCCGCCGAATGCAAGGAAAAGGGCGTCACCGCCATTCTCGGCGTCGGCTTCGATCCGGGCGTGGTCAACGCCTATGCGCGTCTGGCCAAGGATGAGTATTTCGACAAGGTCACCTCGGTTGATATCGTCGATATCAATGCCGGTAGCCACGGTCGCTGGTTCTCGACCAATTTCGATCCAGAGATCAACTTCCGCGAATTCACCGGCGTCGTGTACTCCTGGCAGAACAACCAGTGGCAGACCAACCAGATGTTCGAAGTCGGTCAGGAATTCGATCTGCCCGTCGTCGGCAAGCAGAAGGCCTATATGACCGGCCACGACGAAGTGCATTCTCTGTCCAAGAACATGGACGGTGCCGATGTGCGTTTCTGGATGGGCTTTGGCGATCACTACATCAACGTCTTCACCGTGTTGAAAAACCTCGGACTTCTCTCCGAAAAGCCGGTCAAGACGGCTGAAGGTCTGGAAGTCGTGCCGCTCAAGGTCGTGAAGGCCGTGCTGCCCGATCCATCGTCGTTGGCCCCCGATTACGTCGGCAAGACCTGCATCGGCGATGTCGTCAAGGGCATCAAGGACGGCAAGGAAACCGAAGTCTTCATTTACAACGTGGCGGACCACAAGGACGCCTACAATGAAGTCGGCTCACAGGGCATTTCCTACACCGCTGGCGTTCCACCGGTTGCCGCCGCCATGCTGATTGCGACGGGCGAATGGGATGTGAAGCAGATGGCCAATGTGGAAGAACTTCCACCGCAGCCGTTCCTGAACATCCTTAACCGCATCGGCTTGCCAAGCCGCATCAAGGACGAGAACGGCGACCGCGCCTTGACGTTCTGATCGCGTGGAAACAGACAATAAAAAGCCCCGCTTGCGGGGCTTTTTTGTTGGCTTGTGTCACTTAGAAGGAAGTTTACTTCGTGGCAGACTTGCGAGGTTTTGCCTTCGGCTTGGCAGCTTCAGCAGCAAGAGCAAGTTTCACATCGGCCTTTTTGCGATGTGCGGGCTTTGTGGCCTTGGAGTTTTGCAGCAGAGCATATTCCTGCTTGGCCTGCTCCCAATGTTCGGCATCACGGCCATGCTGGCGCCCATCTTTTTCCCACAAAGTGTAGGCGCGTTTGCTAATCCAATCATTTTCTGAAACCGGCATCTCTATCTCCCGTTAGAATATCATCAGCCATGGGATGGCTGTCCGTATGCGCCGGCTGCAACGCTGGACAGGAATAGCGCGCCGGTATTTCACCACATTATTACATGCCATGATTCGCAGGGGCGTCAAGTTAATTTGCTGCGCTGCAAGAACCTTGGTATTCCCGTTTATCGAGCAATTTCAACGCTCAATTGCTCCTGTCGTTGCATGGCAAACGATAAATGTTGCGTGAAGTTCCCCAGACCGTCACACTGCTGTTGCAGCGCATTGTTTGTGGAGGAGGCATGATGCAGCAGGGCTCGCCAACAGATGAGATCATCGTCGAAAAACGGGGCAATGCCGGTCTGATCCGTCTCAACAGGCCCAAGGCCATCAACAGTCTAAATCAGGCGATGGTATCCGGCATGAAGGCGGGGCTGGATGCTTTTGCGCGCGACCCCGACATCACCTGCGTCATTCTTTCCGGTGAAGGCGAACGTGGACTGTGCGCTGGCGGAGACGTGCGCGAAATCCATGCGGCAAAGGCGGCGAGCGAGACTGATCGCACCCGGTTCTGGCGCGAAGAGTTTCCGCTGAACTACACGATTTCCCATTATCCGAAGCCCTATATCGCTCTGATGGACGGCATCGTCATGGGCGGTGGCGTCGGCGTTTCGGCTCATGGTCGCTATCGCATCGTGACTGAGCGCACCCGGCTTGCCATGCCGGAAACGGCCATCGGCTATTTCCCGGATGTCGGCGCTTCCTGGCTACTGTCCAAGGCACCAGGTGAGGTGGGGACATGGCTGGGCCTGACGGGTCGTGAAATCGGCGCAGCCGACGCGATCTATGCCGGCCTTGCCGATGATCACGTCGCCGCCGACCGCCTTGGCGATTTGGTGCATGTGTTGGCGGACGTATCGTTTGCGGCGGATGTCGGTGCCGTGATCGAAGGTTTTTCCAGTAAGCCTGCGGTGGATGGTTTTCTCGCCAGCCATCAAAAGGAAATCGATGCTGCCTTTGGCTTCGATACGATGGAAGACATTATTGAAGCGCTCGCATCGACCGAGAGCGATTTTGCAAGGGAAACGCTGGCGACATTGCAATTGCGCTCGCCAACCAGCCTCAAGCTGACCTTGCAGCTGTTGCGTTTGGGACGGATGAGCTCGGGTCTTGTGGAATGCCTGGAGCGCGAGTTTGCCGCGGGCTGCGAAGTGCTGCGCAACCCCGATTTTTACGAAGGCGTGCGCGCAGCGCTCATCGACAAGGATCGCAACCCGAAATGGCGTCCCGACACGTTGGCGCAGGTGAGCGATGAGGATATTGATCGGTATTTTGTTTCCGCAAATCCACCACTCTTTGCCGATCATCGCCTGTGAGTTTTGCCGAGCGCAACTTATGTTCGATCGGGACTGGATGCGCAGCAAAACATTCTAAGATCGACTTGCGATGAGGAGGACAATTCCTCGCGCCGTCAGGACCGCTTCCCTATCTTGCCGGTACAATTTTGTGCTGTGGGGAATTCCATGAAACGGATCATGCTTATCGGTGCTGCTGTCGCAGCGCTTCTGTCGACCTCTGCCTTTGCACAGGAGCCGAAAACGCTTCTCAACGCATCTTATGATGTGGCGCGCGAAGTGTTTGCTGCCGAAAACGAAGCCTTCATCAAGGCTCATCCCGGCGTCACCATCGACCAGTCGCATGCGGGCACCTCCAAGCAGGCGCGCGCCATCGTGGAAGGTCTGGAAGCCGATGTCGTGACCTTCAATCAGGTCACCGATATCGATTTTCTCGTGAAGCAGGGCTTCGTTTCAGCCGATTGGAAGAAGAGTTTCGCCAACGATGCGTCGCCCTTCTATTCCTTCCCGTCCTTCCTCGTTCGGGCCGGTAACCCCAAGAATATTAAGGACTGGGACGATCTTGTCAGGGATGATGTGAAGCTGGTTTTCCCGAACCCGAAGACATCTGGCAACGCCCGTTACACCTATCTGGCCGCGACCGCCTTCGCCAAGGAAAAGTTCAACAACGACGACGCCAAGGTTCAGGAGTTCATCAAGAAGGTGTTCGCCAACACGCCCGTCTTCGATACCGGAGGCCGCGCAGCAACGACCACCTTTGTCGAGCGCGAAGTCGGCGACGTGCTGATCACCTTCGAGGCTGAAACACGCGGCATCGCCAAGCAATATGGTACCGACAAGTTTGAGAGCGTCGTTCCCTCCGTCAGCCTGCTTTCCGAATTTCCGGTCGCCGTCGTCGACAAGGTCGTGGACAAACGCGGCTCCCGCGATCTGGCGAAGTCCTATCTCGATTTCCTTTATACCGAGGAAGGCCAGCGCATCGCCGCACAGTTCGGTCACCGCGTCCACGATCAAAAGGTCACGGCCGAGTTCAAGGATCAGTTCCCGGATATCCGCCTGGTCAACGTCAACGATGTCTTCGGTGGCTGGGATAAAATCCAGAAAGAACACTTCGCGTCAGGGGCCGTGCTTGATACGCTTTACGGCAACCGTTAATCGCTGACTGGTTGAGAGAACATCGACCCGGCTGGGCCTCCCGCCGGGTCGCTTTGGCATGATAGGGGACGGGTTTGAGACGCAATGTTTTGCCGGGGCTGCGATTGTCGCTCGGCGTCACTCTGCTGTATGTCGGCATCATCGTCGTCCTGCCGCTGGCCGCACTCGTCTTCAAGGCGGCGAGTCTCGGCCCTGCCGAATACTGGGCCATCGTGTCGTCGCCACGTGCCGTTGCCAGCTACCGCGTGACTGTGCTCTGTGCGCTGGTGGCCACCGTTTTCAATGTCATGTTCGGCCTTTCGCTGGCCTGGGTGCTGACCCGCTATCGCTTCCCCGGGTGGCGTCTGGTCGATGCCATCGTGGACCTTCCCTTCGCGCTGCCCACGGCGGTCGCCGGTATTGCGCTGACGGCGCTGTTCGCGGGCAATGGCTGGTTCGGCTCCGTCCTTGCGTATGCCGGTATCAAGGTCGCCTATACGCCGCTCGGCATCATCGTCGCCATGGCGTTTACGAGCCTGCCCTTCATCGTGCGCACGGTGCAGCCGGTGCTGGAAGACCTCGATCCGGCGCTGGAAGAGGCTGCGCAGTCTCTCGGTGGCTCCGATTTCGAAATCTTCCGCAAGGTCATCCTGCCGCTGCTGACACCTGCCATTCTTGCCGGTATTTCTTTGTCTTTCGCCCGCAGTCTGGGAGAGTTCGGCGCGATCATCTTCATCGCGGGCAACCAGCCGTTTTCCACTGAAATCACCTCGCTTCTCGTCTTCATCCGGCTGGAGGAATATGATTATCAGGCCGCAGCCGCCATCGCCTCGGTGCTGTTGATCACCGCTTTCGTCATGCTGGCCGTCACCAATTTTCTGCAAACTCGCGCCTTGCGCTATACGGTGAGGAGTTGAGGAGATGAGTGCTCATTCCGCCCGCCGCAAGCCGCCCCGCGTGGGTGACGCGCCCTTCGTGCGCCGTTCGCTCATCGCGTTCGTTCTGATCATTGGTGCGCTTCTCGTCGTCGCGCCCTTGCTCATCATCGGCGTCGAGGCCTTCTCGCAGGGCGTCAAGGTTTTCACCGCCACCATCGGCCATCCCGATACCCGCCACGCCATCTTGCTGACGGTGATCACGGCCTTGATCTCCGTGCCCGTCAACACCGCGTTCGGTATCGCGGCGGCATGGTCCATCACCAAGTTCGATTTTTGGGGCAGACGGTTTCTGCTGGTCATCATCGAGATTCCCTTCTCCATCTCGCCCATCGTTGCCGGTGTTGCCTATCTCTTCGTTTACGGCTTGCAAGGGCTCCTTGGCCCGTTCTTCGCGGCCTATGACATCAAGGTGCTCTTCGCGCTTCCCGGCATCGTGCTGGCCTCCATGTTCGTCACCGCACCCTTCGTGGCGCGCGAATTGATCCCGCTGATGCAGGCACAGGGGCGTGATCTGGAAGAGGCCGCGACCTCGCTAGGAGCATCCGGCTGGCGCACCTTCTTCTCTGTCACGCTGCCCAATATCAAATGGGCGCTGCTCTATGGCGTCGTGCTGTGCAATGCGCGCGTGATGGGTGAATTCGGTGCGGTGTCGGTGGTCTCGGGCAATATTCGGGGCCAGACCAACACGCTGCCTTTGCATATCGAACTGCTCTACCATGATTATCAGGCCGCAGGCGCGTTTGCCTCGGCGTCCATTCTTGCGGCTCTCGCCGTCGTCACCATCATTGCCAAGGTCGCGCTGGAAAAGCGCGGGGCAGGGCGTGGCGCTAAGAAAACCGCTGCCGCACCGGAGACAAGCGCATGAAAATCCGCCTCGAAAACGTGGTGAAAACCTTCGACACCTTTCGTGCCGTGCGCGATGTCTCGCTGGATATCGAAAGCGGGGAACTGCTGGCACTGCTCGGTCCCTCAGGCTCCGGCAAGACGACGATCCTGCGCATGGTTGCCGGGCTCGAATATACCGATGGCGGCCACATCTATTTCGGGGATGAAGACGCCACGAATATTCCGGTCCGCGACCGTGGCGTCGGCTTCGTCTTCCAGCACTACGCGCTCTTCCCGCATATGACGCTGCATGAAAACATCGCTTTCGGCATGAAAGTCTCCAAGGTCAAGCGCGACAAGGCGGCCATCGATGCGCGGGTGGAAGAGCTGCTGCGGCTGGTGAAGCTCGATGGGCTGGGCGAACGTTTCCCCGCACAAATCTCCGGTGGTCAGCGGCAGCGCGTGGCGCTTGCCCGTGCGTTGTCCGTCGATCCCAAGGTGCTGCTGCTGGACGAACCCTTCGGTGCGCTCGACGCCAATGTCCGACGCGACTTGCGCCGCTGGCTGCGCGAAATCCATACCGAACTCGGCATCACCACCATTTTCGTGACGCATGATCAGGAAGAAGCACTCGATCTCGCCGACCGCGTCGTCATTCTCAATCAGGGCGAAATTATCCAGCAGGGCACACCTAAAGACGTCTGCCGCCAGCCGAATTCTTCTTTCGTCATGCGTTTCCTCGGGGATGCGAACCGCATTTCCGGCACAGCCCGCTCCGGCAAGATTTTCGTCGGAAAAGCCGAAGTCCCCTTTGCCTATGGTCAAGCCGATGGCCCCGTCGATATCTACGCCCGCCCCAATGATCTGGAATGGGAAGACCTTCATGATGGCATTCCGGCGCAGGTCACCCGCGTGCTGGACCGCGCAGGCGACCGCCGCGTCATTGCCTCCACCACGGAAGGCGACCTGCTGGAATTCGACGTGCCACCCGAAACGGCGGTAGAAGCCGGAGACCACGGTCACATCGTCATCCGCCGCGCGAAGATTTTCCCGGCGGAGAGGGCTTGACCGGAAATATTCTAGCTTAATCCACCGGGGCTATCCCCGATATCAAAAAGCCCGGCGTCTCCGCCGGGCTTTACTGTATTCTTGATCAGCTCATCTGGCTGATGAAGCGGGTTTCGAGATAGGCTTCGACCGCTTCCGAACCACCTTCCGTGCCGTAGCCGGAGTCCTTGATGCCGCCGAACGGGACTTCAGGGATGGCGAGGCCGTTGTGGTTGACGGTCAGCATGCCTGCTTCGACGCGCTGGCTGAGGGCATGGGCAGTTTTGACCGAGCCTGTGAAGGCATAGGATGCAAGGCCGAAGGGCAGGCGGTTTGCTTCTTCCAAAGCTTCATCCAGCGTGGAGAAGCGGTTGACGATGGCGACGGGGCCGAAGGGCTCTTCGTTCATCATCTTGGCAGATGTCGGAACGTCGGTCAGCACGGTGGGCTCGAAGAAGTTGCCCTTGTTGCCGATGCGCTTGCCGCCGGTTTTCAAAACGGCACCCTTCGATACGGCGTCCTGGATCATCTCTTCCATGGCCGGGATGCGGCGTTCGTTGGCCAGCGGGCCCATGGTCGTATCTGCATCCAGACCGTTGCCGACCTTGACGCTCTCGGCATATTTCACGATGCCATCGATGAACTTGTCGGCAATGCTGTCCTGAATGAGGAAGCGGGTCGGGGCGACGCAAACCTGACCGGCGTTGCGGAACTTGGCAGTGGCGGAAACCTCGATGGCCTTGGCCAGATCGGCATCGTCGAAAACCAGAACAGGAGCATGACCGCCCAGTTCCATGGTCGCGCGCTTCATGTGCTTGCCAGCCAGCGCGGCCAGATGCTTGCCGACAGGCGTGGAGCCCGTGAACGAAATCTTGCGGATGACCGGATGCGGAATGAGGTATTCGGAGATTTCCGAGGGTACGCCGTAAACGAGGTTGACGACACCAGCCGGAACGCCTGCATCCACGAAGGCGCGGATGAGTTCGGCAGGCGAAGCCGGTGTTTCCTCAGGTGCCTTGACGATGATGGAGCAACCGGTTGCCACAGCGGCAGACAGCTTGCGCACGACCTGGTTGATCGGGAAGTTCCATGGCGTGAAGGCGGCCACGGGGCCGACCGGGAACTTGATGGCAAGGTTGGAAACGCCACCGAAGCGGGCAGGGATGACCTGACCATAAGTGCGGCGGGCTTCTTCGGCAAACCAGTCGATCGTGTCGGCAGCGTTGATGATTTCCATCTTGGACTGCGCCAGCGGCTTGCCCTGTTCACGCGTCATCAGCCATGCGATGTAGTCGATGCGCTGGCGCACGAGATCGGCAGCCTTGCGCATAATCTTGGAACGCTCGAATGCGGAGGTCTCACGCCAGACCTTGAAGCCCTTGTCGGCAGCGTCGAGCGCCAGATCCAGATCGGCTTTTTCGGCGTGGGCAATTGTGCCCAGCGTTTCGTCGGTCGCCGGGTCGAGAACCTCGATGGTCTTGCCGGACAGGGCATCGCGCCATTCGCCGTTGATGAGAAGCTTGATGTCGGGATAGCTGTGCATGTGAAATACCTTCGTGACTTGACCGACCGGCACGGTGCCGATGCTGTGGCGTTGACTTGCGGTCTCGGAATTTACCGGCGCTGCATGACATGTCTTCCGTTGCGGGACAATCGAAGGCAGCGAGACCGGATATGGCAAATGGACCTGCCAGAGACGATGATGACATCTCTATATTAATTCGTGCGGCGGCGGTTTCAACCGGTCAGGGCGTTAAAAAGTATTATTTATTTCGCATCGCAGCAAAACCGGCGACGAATGGCCGCCGATTTTGCTATTTCGATTATCTCAGAAAAACGCCTGAATCCCGGTCTGGGCGCGACCGAGGATCAGCGCATGGACGTCGTGCGTGCCCTCATAGGTGTTGACCGTTTCCAGGTTCTGGGCGTGGCGCATGACGTGATATTCGATCTGGATGCCATTGCCGCCATGCATGTCGCGGGCCTGACGGGCGATATCCAGCGCCTTGCCGCAATTGTTGCGCTTGACGATGGAAATCATCTCCGGTGCCATTTTGTGGTCATCGAACAGACGACCGACGCGCAAGGACGCCTGAAGGCCGAGCGTGATTTCCGTCTGCATATCGGCCAGCTTCTTCTGGTAAAGCTGCATGCCAGCCAGCGGTTTGCCGAACTGCTTGCGGTCCATGCCATATTGGTGGGCGCGGAACCAGCAGTCTTCGGCGGCACCCAGCACGCCCCAGGAAATGCCGTAGCGGGCGCGGTTGAGGCAGCCGAACGGACCCTTGAGGCCCGAAACATTGGGCAACAGCGCATCTTCGCTCACTTCGACGCCATCCATGACGATTTCGCCGGTGATGGAGGCGCGCAGCGACAGCTTGCCACCGATCTTGGGGGCGGACAGGCCCTTCATGCCCTTTTCCAGCACGAAGCCACGGATCTGGTTGTCATGGGCTTCGGATTTTGCCCAAACGACGAAGACATCGGCAATCGGCGAGTTGGAAATCCACATCTTGGAGCCGCGCAGGCGATATCCGCCGGAAATCTTTTCGGCGCGAGTCTTCATGCCGTTGGGGTCGGAACCGGCATCCGGCTCCGTCAGGCCGAAACAGCCGATCAACTCGCCCGACACGAGGCCGGGCAGATACTTGTCCTTCTGCTCTTCCGAGCCATAGGCAAAGATCGGGTAGATGACGAGCGAGGATTGCACGCTCATCATCGAGCGATAGCCGCTGTCGATGCGCTCGACTTCGCGGGCGACGAGGCCGTAAGCGACGTAGCTGGCTTCAGCAGCACCGTATTTTTCAGGAAGCGTCACGCCCAGAAGGCCGGTCTGGCCCATCAGGCGGAACAGCTCAGGCTCTGATGTTTCCGAGAGATAGGCTTCGTTGATGCGTGGCAGAAGCTCCGATTGGGCAAAGGCCGCTGCCGTATCGCGGATCATCCGCTCGTCTTCTGTCAGTTGGTCCTCGAGAAGAAACGGGTCCTGCCAATTGAATGCTGTGCGTTCGCTCACGGTAAATCTCCAAAATTGCTGCCGTGATTATTGGCCTTTGGCACCATCGCGGCAAGCCATGTTTACTCATTTTGCTATTACAGATAGGAATGCGCCATGACCTCGCTCAGCCGCAAACTTCTGCCCTCCACCAGCGCTCTCGCCGCCTTTGATTCCGTGGCGCGGCTGGGCAGTTTTTCGCTGGCCGCAGACGAGCTTTCGCTGACGCAAGGGGCCATCAGCAGGCAGGTTCTGTCGCTGGAAGAGCAACTTGGCGTGCGGCTGTTCGAGCGTGGCGCGCGTGGTGTTTCGCTGACTGCCGAAGGCCAGACCTATGCCAAGGCCATCGGCACGGCGCTGGGCGATATCCGCTCCGCGTCCCTGCAGATTATGACCAAAACGCATGGCAACACGCTGAACCTCGCCATGCTGCCCACCTTCGGTACGCGCTGGCTGTTGCCGCGCATTCCCAAATTCGTGGCGGCCCACCCGGAAATTACGCTCAATTTCGCCACCCGCATCGGCCAGTTCGATTTCGAAAAGGAAGGCCTCGACATGGCCATCCATATCGGCCAGCCGGATTGGCCCGCGGCGGAAAGCACGTTTCTGATGGACGAGATGGTGGCGCCGGTGTGCAGCCCGTCTTTTCTGGCCGCGCACCCCATTGCCAAGGCGCAAGATATCTCGACCCTGCCGCTGCTGCATATGGCCTCCAGACCCGGTGCGTGGGATCACTGGTTCCAGAGCCTGGGGCTTGGCGTGCAGAATGCGCCCGCCATGCGGTTCGAACAATTCTCTAGCGTGGCGCAGGGCTGCATTGCCGGTTTGGGCGTGGCGTTGATGCCGCTGTTTCTGATCGACATCGAACTCAAAGCCGGGCAACTGGTTGCCGCTTTCGATCATCAGGTCAAAAGCCCCAGTTCCTACTATGCGGTCGCTCCGCTTTCACGCATCAACCATGCTCCTGTGGTGCTGTTCAAGCAGTGGCTTCTGGCCGAGGTCGAAGCGTTTCGCGCGGAGACCGGGCGATAATTTCGCCCTTGTTTTCGTCACTTAGCCTTCGCGCACAAAAATCAACCTTACGGCGACTCGACAAAAACGAAGTTTCGCTTTAGCCTGATTAAACGTTTAATCACGAATGGACAGGCCATGACCTCGGGTCGTGCAGGCGCAAATCTGACGGCAATCGCTTTGGCACTGCGTGTGTCGACGGCAACCGTGTCCAATGCGCTCTCCGGTAAGGGCCGCGTCTCCGCCGAGCTTTCCGAAAAAATCCGCCTCAAGGCCGATGAGCTTGGCTATGTGCCCAGTATTGCCGGTCGTGCGTTGCGCACCGGCAAAAGCGGCGTTCTGGGCCTTGTCCTGCCGGATATCGCCAATCCGCTGTTCCCACAGATCGCCCAGGCCATCGAAAAGGCAGCTGATAACGCCGGTTATGGTGTGTTGATCGCCGACAGCCACGGCGATGTCGCCAAGCAGACGGAAGCGATCAACCGCCTCATCGAGCGCGGCGTCGAGGGCATGGTCATCGTACCCCGACGTGGCACGCGCATCGGCAATGTCGATTGCCCGGTTGCCGTTATCGACTCCCCGTCGACGCCCGGCAACACGGTCGCTGCCGATCACTGGGATGGTGGTTTCCAGATCGGTCGCCACCTGGCGCAACTTGGCCACCGGAAGGTGGTCATCATCGGCAACAACTCTGACTCCAACGTGCAGAACGACCGCGTCGGCGGCATCCGCTCCGGTCTTTCCGGCACGGCGGAAACCGAGACCTTGTGGATCGCGTCTCTGGAAAAGCAGGATGAGGCAGGGTGCCCTCTGGGCGTTGCAGCCAAGGTGGCGCAGGGCTTCACGGCTTTTGCCGCTGTCTCCGATCTCCATGCGTTGCGCGTTCTCACTGAATTGCAGCGCGATGGCATCACCGTGCCGGAACAGGCCAGCGTCACCGGTTTCGATGACCTCATCTGGGCGCCTGTGGTTACCCCGGCGCTGACGACCATTCGCATGGATATGGTGCGGATTGCCGATCTGGCCATCACCGCGCTGGTGCGCAGCATCGATACGGACAATCCCGAGAGCCGCTCCGCCAACGGCGGTGTCATCGCCGACATCTCGAAAGTGGCGATGGAACTGGTCACCCGCCATTCGTCCGGCCCAAACAATAAGAAGCAGGCAGCCAACAAAACCTCGACAGCAGGAGAACTTGCATCATGAAAAAGATCATTCTGGCATCCGGCACCGCGCTGATGCTGTCCATGGGTGCCGCGCAGGCGCAGGACAAGACGCTCACCATCTCCGTCTATGCCTTTGCGCAAGACGAATTCAAGGAGCTGGTCTACACACCCTTTGAAGCCAAATGCGGCTGCAAGCTGGTGGTCGAAACCGGCAACAGCGTCGAGCGTCTGGCCAAGATGGAAGCCAACAAGGCAAGCCCGGTCATCGATCTCGCCATCGTGTCCATGGCCGATGCGCTGTCTGCCGCTCGCAAGGATCTGATCCAGAAGATCGACACCTCCAAGGTGCCGAATGTCGACAAGCTCTACGACATTGCCAAGGACCCGAATGGCGACGGTATGAGCGTCGGCGTCAATTTCTACGCCACCTCCATCGTCTACCGCACCGACAAGATGAAGATCGAGTCATGGGCCGACCTCTTGAAGGACGGCGTGGTTGATCACGTCGCTTTCCCGAATGTCACCACCAACCAAGGCCCGCCTGCGCTGTACATGCTGGGCAAGGCCATCGGCAAAGACACGCCTGATCTCTCCGGCGCTATCGAGGCCGTCGGCGAAAAGAAGGACGAGATCGTCACCTTCTACGTCAAGTCCTCGCAGTTGGTGCAGCTTATGCAGCAGGAAGAAATTTGGGCAGCCCCGATCGGACGCTTCTCCTGGGCGCCTTTTACCAAGCTCGATCTGCCATTGGCGTGGGCAACGCCCAAGGAAGGCCAGACGGGCGGCATGAATGTTCTCGTTGTGCCCAAGAACGGCAAAAACGAAGACCTCGCGCTTCAGTTCATGGATTTTTGGCTCTCGACGGATGTGCAGAAGGCGCTGGCCGAAAAGCTGGTCGATAGCCCGACTAACAAGGAGGTGAAGGTGTCTGACGAGGTCGCCAACAACATCACCTATGGCGATGAGACGGCGAAGAGCCTCCAGCTCATTCCATCTGCTGCGACGCTGGATAACCGCGACAAGTGGTTGTCGGAGTGGAACGCGAAGGTTGGGCAGTAAGTTCGTGGGCGTGGGGGCGTGCTGGCGCACGTTACCCCCCTCTGTCCTGCCGGATATCTCCTCCTCAAGGGGGGAGATCAGCAGGATGCACCGACATCGCTCCCGTCTCGACGTATGAGATGGCCTGAAACTTTGCCGCGAGTCGATCTCCCCACCTGAGGGGGAGATGCCCGGCAGGGCAGAGGGGGGGGTGGCACCCACCGACGCTCAATAACAAATCCTTCGCCAAGCAAAGGCGGAGACATTTCAACACCGGAGAAGACTCCATGTTTCAAAACCGGGCGGAAGCCTTGGCACTGGCCTTGCCCGCCGCAATCTTCGCGGCGGCGGTGTTCCTCGTGCCGGTCTTTATTCTGCTGTCGGAAGGATTTCGCACTGCCGATGGCTGGACATTTCAGGCCTATGTGGATTTCTTTGCCGATCCACTGAACCGGGCCGTCTTCCTGCGCACTCTGAAGCTCGGCGCCGTCGTGACGGTCGTTTCCGCCATCATCGGTTACGCTGCGGCCTTCGCCATCGTCAACCTGCCGGCCAACTCCAAGGGCCACATGATCAACCTCGTCATTCTGCCGTTGATGATCTCGCCCGTGGCCCGCACCTATGCGTGGATCGTCATCCTCGGCCGCACCGGCATGGTAAATGAGCTTTTGAAACTGGTGGGCCTCACCGATGCGCCCATCCGCATCCTGTTTTCCGAAACGGCTGTCTTCATCGGCCTGCTGCAACTCTTCCTGCCGCTGATGATCATCTCCCTGATCAGTGCGCTCGAAAATATGCCGAAAGACGTCATCGCCGCCTCTCGCGTTTTGGGTGCCAACTGGTTGCAGGTGTTCTGGAAGGTCATTCTGCCCTTGACCAAGGAAGGTCTTGTTGTCGGCGGCACGCTGGTCTTTACCGGTTCGCTGACGGCCTATATCACGCCCGCCATTCTCGGCGGCTCCAAGGTTCTGATGCTGGAAACGCTGCTCTATCAGCAGGTTACGGTCTCCAACAACTTCGTCGCCGCCAGCGTCATCGCCTTCATTCTGATCGTCATGAGCTTTGCGGCCAACATCCTGCTCAAGCGCATCGCCACGGCAAGGAACAAGACATGACCCGGCACCTCTTCATTCCGCTCACGCTTGCGCTGGTCATCGGCTTTCTGATTGGCCCGTTCCTCATCATCGTCGCTGCCTCCTTTTCGGCGGGCGATACGCTGGCCTTTCCGCCGCAGGGCTTTTCGCTGAAATGGATCGCCAAGGTCTTCACGGTCGAAAGTTTCCGCGAAAGCTTTGCCATGTCGATGTTTCTGGCCATCGGCGGCACATTCGCGGCACTGATTCTCGGCGTGCCAGCATCCTATGCCATGTCGCGCTACAAGCTGCCCTTTTCCGAAACTATCCGCACCATCGTCTCAGCCCCGATCATCGTTCCCGGCATCATCGTCGGCCTCGCGCTGCTGCGCTACTTCGTCGTGCCCTTCGGCATCGGCATCACGCTGGCGCTGTTTCTGGCGCATACGGCGCTGATCCTGCCCTACGCTGTGCGCGTCGTTTCGGCCAGCCTCACCAATCTGCGCTCGGATATCGAGGAAGCAGCGGTGCTGCTTGGTTCCTCGCGGCTCGGCGCATTCTTCCGTGTTGTGTTGCCGAACATCAGGGGCGGCATTCTCTCGGCCTTCATTCTGGGCTTCGTGACCAGCTTCAATCAGGTGCCGGTGTCGCTGTTCCTCTCCGGTCCCGGCGTGCGCACCCTGCCCATAGATATGCTGGGTTATATGGAAATCGTCTTCGACCCATCCGTTGCGGCGCTCTCTTCGCTGCTCGCCTTCCTGTCCATCGGCATTGTCTTCATGGCCGAACGTTTTCTGGGGTTCTCCCGTTATGTCTGATGCAAATTATCTCTCGCTCCAGAACCTGTCGCTGGCCTATGGCAACTCCGTTGCCGTCAAGGACCTCAACCTCGATATCCGCAAGGGCGAACTGCTGGCATTGCTCGGCCCATCCGGCTGCGGCAAGACCACGACGATGCGCGCCATTGCCGGGCTGATGCCGGTTGCCGGTGGTCGGATCGATCTCGATGGTGTCGACATCACCCGCGTGTCCGCCAACAAGCGGGCGGTGGGGCTGGTATTCCAGTCTTACGCTTTGTTTCCGCATCTGACGGTTTATGAGAATGTCGCCTTCGGCCTGAAGCTGAAGGGCATGAAGGGTTCTGCCCTTGATGACAAGGTGGCGTCTGGGCTCAAATCGGTTGGCCTTTCCACCTTCGCGTCCCGCAAACCGGCGGAACTCTCCGGTGGTCAGCAGCAGCGCGTGGCGCTGGCTCGCTCCATGGTCATGGACCCCAAGGTTCTGTTGCTGGATGAGCCGCTGTCCAACCTCGATGCACGGCTGCGGCTGGAAATGCGCACCGAACTTCAGCGCGTGCAGAAGGCCACCGGCGTCACCATGATTTTCGTCACCCACGACCAGATCGAGGCATTGGCCTTGGCCGACCGCATTGTGGTGATGAAGAACGGTGCCATCGAGCAGATCGGCACGCCGGAAGAAATCTACAACGCACCAGTCTCGTCCTTCGTGGCTGACTTCGTCGGCTTCGAAAACATCTTTCGTCTAGAGGGTGGTTTGCTCAAGACTGATAACGGAAGCATCCCCCTTTCCGGTCAGGTTCCGAGTACGGCGGGACTTGCCTGGAGGCCGCGCATGGTGACCCTCGGTTCAGGACCTTTCGAGGGAACTGTGCGCGGCACGTCTTTTGCGGGTAATGCGCGGGAATATCTGCTGGATACGCCGCTGGGGCCGATCAAGGCCGAGGTCGATGCCGCGCTGCCGGTGCAGGACATCGGCACCCCGCTCGCCTTCGACCTGCCGGTCAGGAAAGCCGCCAGCCTGAAAGTGTTCAGCTGACCATGGGTATCTGGATCGATTGCGATATGGGCTTCGATGACATTGCCGCCATCATGGTGGCGACGTCCCACGGACTTAAGATCGATGGCCTCTCGCTGGTGTTCGGCAACGCACCGCTCGCGCAGGTGTGCCGCAATGCGGCTGGTGCCGCCGCCGCCTTTGGTTGGACATTTCCTATCCATATGGGTCGCGAAAATCCCGTTCTTGGAAAGCTGGAAACCGCACAAACCATTCTCGGCGACACCGGCATTCCAACGGTTGGTGCTGGCCTGCCCGAAGCTGCTGATCTGCCCCACAGCGATGCGTTTCAAGCGCTTTGCGACTGGCTGGCAGATGGCGGCGAAGACAAGCCTATTCTCGCTTTGGGTCCCCTCACCAACATCGCCGCGCTCTGCCTTGCAAAGCCCGATTTGGCTGCTCGCATCACCGAGTTGACATGGATGGGCGGTGGCGTGACGGTCGGAAATCACACGGCGTCTGCCGAATTCAACGCTTTTGCCGATCCCGAAGCCCTGGCCTTTGTCATCGCCCACGGACTGCCCTTGCGCATGGTCGATCTCGATCTCTGCCGCAAGGTCACCGCCGGGCTCTTGGACGTTGCGCCCATCCGTGCGGCGGGCGGTAAAAATGCCAGTTTGATTGCCGATATGCTGGAAGGCTTCATCAATATCGCGACCAGCCGCGGGCGCGATGCCATGGCGCTTTACGACCCCTGTGCCGCTGTCGCCTTAGTCGCACCGGATTGTATCGGTTGGAAAAAAGCGCGCATCGATGTCGAGCTTCACGGGACCCTCACGCGTGGCCGCACCGTGGTCGAAACCCGCGCCGCCCATGCTGAAAAATTCAACGCGCATTTCGCCGAAACGGTGGATGCTATCTGCGCCAAAACCATCATTCTCGATGCCCTGCGTCAGGAGGCCAGCCGATGAAACAGCAAACCATTATCGTTGATCGTGATGGAATGATTGATGATGTGCTGCGGGCACGTGCCGTGGCCGCAGCACGTGGCGACCAGCCATTCGACATCCTGATCAGCGGCGGCACGCTCGTTGATGTCGTCACCGGCGAGCTTCGTTTGGCCGATATCGGTATCGTCGGTCCGCTGATTGCCAGCGTTCACCAGACTGGAACTCGCAAGGACGCATCGCGCATACTCGATGCGACAGGTGCTTATGTCTCGCCGGGGCTGATCGACATGCACATGCATATCGAAAGCTCCATGGTAACGCCTGCGACCTATGCGCAGGCCGTGGTTGCGCGCGGGGTCACGACGGTTGTCTGGGACCCGCATGAATTCGGCAATGTCCACGGTATCGACGGCGTGCGCTGGGCGGCGGAAGCCAGCAAGGGCCTGCCGTTGCGCACCATCCTTCTGGCGCCTTCAAGCGTGCCATCAGCGCCGGGACTGGAGCAGGCAGGCGGCGATTTCGACGCTTCCGCCATGGCCGAAATGCTGTTCTGGCCGGAGGTCGGCGGCGTTGCAGAAGTCATGAATATGCGCGGCGTCATCGAGCGCGACCCGCGCATGAGCGCCATTCTTCAAGAAGGCCTATTTTCCGACAAGCTGATTTGCGGCCATGCCCGCGGTTTGGCTGGCAGTGATCTGAATGCCTTCATGGCAGCAGGCATCACCTCCGATCATGAACTGACATCCGCTGCCGACCTCATGGCAAAGCTGCGGGCCGGGCTGACGATCGAGCTGCGCGGTTCGCATGACCATCTCCTGCCAGAATTTGTGGAAGCGTTGAACTCGCTCGGCCACCTGCCGCAAACGCTGACGCTGTGCACCGACGATGTTTTCCCCGACGATCTTCTCAAAAACGGCGGTCTCGATGATGTGGTGCGGCGGTTGGTCCGCTACGGCTTGAAACCCGAATGGGCCCTGCGCGCCGCCACGCTGAATGCGGCGATGCGCTTGCACCGCGCCGATCTCGGCCTCATCGCCGCCGGTCGGCGGGCCGATATCGCCGTCTTCGAAGACCTGTCACAATTTGCTGCGCGCCATGTGCTGGCCAGCGGCACGCCGGTTGCAGAGGCTGGCAAGATGCTAGTCGATCTAACCGAGATGGACGCCGCACCGCTCCAGCATTCGGTGAAGCTCACGCCTCGCTCCCCCTCCGATTTCCTGGTCAAGTCCGAGGGCAACAGGGTCAAACTCGCCACCATTGACAAGCCGCGGTTCACCCAATGGGGCGAGGCGGACGCTGCCGTGGAAAACGGTTTCGTGGTGCCGCCGCAGGGCGCAACCATGATTTCCGTCACCCACCGTCACGGCAAGGCCGATCCCGTCACCCGCACCGGCTTCCTGACCGGCTGGGGCACATGGGACGGCGCCTTCGCCACCACAGTCGCGCATGACAGCCATAATCTCACGGTGTTCGGCGGCAATTCTGAGGATATGGCGGTTGCCGCAAACGCCGTCATCAAGGCAGGCGGCGGCATGGCCGTCGCATCGGGCGGCAAGGTCACTGCTTTGCTGGCGCTCCCGCTCTCCGGCCTCGTCTCGGACGCAGGTTTGGAAGATGTCGCATCCGGGTTCGAAGCCGTTCGCGATGCGGTAGGCCAAATCGTGGAGTGGCAGCCCCCCTATCTGGTGTTCAAGGCCTGCTTCGGCGCAACACTCGCTTGCAACACCGGCCCGCACCAGACGGATATGGGCATTGCTGATGTGCTGAAAGGCCGGGTGATGGAAACACCGGTGCTGGAGATTTTGGGTTAAGGCAGTAACACCCCACGCACCACCGTCATTCCGCACTTGATGCGGAATCCAGCCAGACCAAGTCCTTGGTCTGAAAGAACTTCTCGCCGCGCAAACTCGAGTTGGCTGGACCCCGCAACAAGTGCGGTGACGGAGTATGAGGGGATGTTCGTGGTCCTATTCCGCCGCCAACTCCTGCTCCACCAGCGTCGTCCAGAACGCGACACCAGACGCAATCGCCTCATCGTTGAAATCATAAGACGTATTGTGGTGCAGCGCGCCGTCCACCGCAGGGCCGTTGCCGAGCCAGACGTAGCAGCCGGGTGCCTCTGCTGCGAAGAACGAGAAATCGTCACCCGCCGTCGAAGGCGGAAAACCGGTTCGTACTTTTTCACCAAAAACGCTTTGTGCCGCCTTCAACGCACGGCTGGTCGCGTCGGCGTCATTTATCACGGGTGGAATGCGGCGGATGAAGTCGTACACCGCCTCGATGCCGAACATCGTAGCCGTTCCCTTGGCCAGCCGCCCGATTTCCTCTTCCAACTGGTCGCGGACATGCGCCGAATAGGCCCGCGCCGTGCCGCCAATGTCAACGACATCAGGAATGACATTGAGAGCCTTCGGGTCACCCGCCTGCACCGAACAGGCACTGACGACAGCCGGTTGCAGCGGATCGACCACGCGCCCGACGATGCTTTGCAGTGCGGCCAGAAAACTGCCCGCTGCCGTGATCGGATCGCGCCCCAGATGCGGCTTGGCGCCATGCGTTCCCACGCCCTTGAAGGTGACGCGCCAGCTATCGGAAGAGGCCAGTTGCGGTCCCTCGACCACAGCCATTTCATCAACGTCGAGACCCGGCATGTTGTGCAACCCATAGACGGCATCGCAGGGGAAAAGCTCGAACAACCCGTCCTCCACCATCTTCTTTGCCCCACCGCGCCCTTCTTCGGCTGGCTGGAAGATGAAGTGTACGGTGCCGGAAAAATTGCGATTCTCGGCCAGCTGCCGGGCGGCGCCCAGCAGCATCACCGTGTGCCCATCATGGCCGCAGGCGTGCATCTTTCCTGCTATGGTCGATTTGTAGGGGCGCTCGGCGATTTCGGGCATAGCAAGCGCATCCATATCTGCCCGCAGGCCGATGCGGCGTGTGCCGTTGCCGACCTGAAGCATGCCGACGACGCCGGTTTTGCCCAGACCGCGATGAACGCTAATCCCGGCCTCTTCCAGATGCTTGGCAACCAGCGCGCTGGTGCGCTCTTCTTCGAAGCCGAGTTCGGGATGCGCATGCAAGTCTCGCCGCAAAGCGGTCAGAAAGGGCAGGTCGTTTCCGAACCGGGCGAGCGGCGTCATGGGCGGCATTTCCTTGCGAAAGCAGAACTGTCTTCTTTTTCTAGTGCAGAAGCCCCTGAAAATTAATAGGAACCTTCTGACAAAACCGAAATAATTTCGCTGCGAAAGGAATGGGCATGAAGCCGCACGAGTTCTGGCAGGACATCCATGCGCCCGGCAGCTTTGATCTCGCTGGTCCTCACACCGTTTTCTTCCCAGTCACGCTCGATGGTGGTCGTCAAATCCGCCTGCCGATCCGCCCACTGGCCGATGGGCAACATGCGCTCGCATCGCTCATCATCAATCAGGCGTCCTTTCCCGTTGTCGAAGCACTGGCCGATGATCTGGCGCAAAAGCTTGCAAACTTCGATTTGGACGTCGTTGTCGGCCTTCCGACGTTAGGCCTGACGCTGGCGGCAGAGGTCGCGCGCCGTCTCTGTCACAGCCGCTACGTGCCGCTCGGGACGTCACGGAAATTCTGGTATCTGGACGAGCTGTCCGTGCCCATGTCGTCCATCACCACCCAACAGCAGAAGCGCCTCTATATCGACCCACGCATGTTGCCATTGCTGGAAGGCAAGCGGGTTGCCCTTGTGGATGATGTGATTTCCAGCGGCACCTCCATCATTGCCGGTCTGTCGCTTCTTGCGGCCTCCAACATCGAGCCCGTGGTCATCGGGGCCGCCATGCTGCAATCGGACAGGTGGCGCGAAAAACTGGCGGATTTCGGCGCGCACTGGCCGGGCAGGGTGCAGGGCGTTTTCACCACGCCGATGCTGAAAAAGGCAGGGGGTGGGTGGCAGACTTGATGGCTGTCAATCTCCGGTAGGTAAGGCCTGACCGTTTTTTCATCGTGCATATTTTTTGACTTGCGAAGCCGTGAAGGATGGGCCTAGGATCATCGGTGCCCTCCGAAGCCATGGACATCTTCCTGTCATCAAGTCCATGGTTTTAAATGAAAAAAACACTACCCTGCCTTTTGGAATTTCCGCATGCAACTGGTTTTCGACGGTCATAATGATGTACTTCTGCGGCTGTGGCGAAATGCCGAAATGGGAAGCGATCCAGTCTCGGAATTCATTGATGGCACCTATGAGGGCCATATCGATGCGCCGCGCGCCAAGGCAGGCGGATTGGCCGGCGGCATCTGCGCCATCTATATTCCATCGGGGGATCTGATCCTTCAGCAGCCGGATGCATCGGGGCATTACGTTACCCCGCTTGCAGCCCCGCTGGAGCGCCAGCCATCCTTCGATATCGCGCTCGAAAAAGCAGCGATTGCACTGCGTCTTGATCAGGCGGGCGGCTGGAAGCTCTGCCGCTCGACTACAGAAATCCGCAAGGCCATGGCCGATGGCGTCTTCGCCGCCGTGTTGCACATGGAAGGCTGCGAGCCGATTGCCGCCGATCTCGATGCGCTGGATGTGTTTTATGCCGCAGGTCTGCGTTCGCTTGGCCCCGTCTGGAGCCGCCACAATATTTTTGGTCACGGCGTTCCCTTTGCCTTTCCCATGTCGCCGGATACCGCGCCCGGCCTTACCGATGCCGGGTTTGAATTGGTGAAACGCTGCAACAAGCTCGGCATTCTCATCGATCTCGCGCACATCACCGAAAAAGGCTTCTGGGACGTGGCAAAGACCACCGACCAGCCCTTGATCGCCAGCCATTCCAACGCCCATGCGCTGACACCTGTGGCGCGCAACCTCACCGACGGGCAGATGGATGCCGTCAAGGACAGCAAGGGCTTGGTCGGCCTCAACTACGCCGTCACCATGCTGCGCCCTGACGCGCGCGATGACGCCAACACGCCGCTTTCACTGATGGTGCAGCACATCGATTACATGGTTGAGCGTATGGGCATCGATTGCGTGGCGCTCGGCTCGGACTTCGATGGTGCGACGATACCGGCGGAAATCCGCGATGCAGGCGGCAACAATAATCTTGTTGCGGCGCTCAAATCTGCGGGCTACGCTGATCAAGACCTTGCTAAAATTTGCCGGGAAAACTGGCTGCGCGTTTTGGCCCAGGCATGGCACGAACCGGCCTGAGACCGACTATAAACCGAGATACAAACAGGGGAAGACGATGAACAAATCGCTCAACAAAGCCGCCCGCATCCTTGCCACCAGTGTGGCCCTTTCGATGCTCTCTCTCGCTCCACAGGCCTTTGCTGCGACGCCCGCCGATACGCTAGTCGAAGGTTTCGCCATTGATGACATCATCACGCTCGATCCGGGTGAGGCGTTCGAGATCACCACGGCTGAAGTCACCGGCAACACCTACAGCAAGCTCGTCTCCATCGACATCACCGACACCTCAAGGGTGAAGGGCGATCTGGCAGAGAGCTGGACGACATCTGACGATGGCCTGACCTATACATTCAAGCTGAAGCAGGGGCTCAAATTCGCTTCCGGCAATCCCGTTACGGCAGAAGACGTTGCCTTCTCCATCGAGCGCGCCGTCAAGCTGGACAAATCCCCTGCTTTCCTGCTGACGCAGTTCGGCCTGAAGGGCGATAACGTCACGGAAAAGGCGAAGGCTGCGGATGCCAACACATTCGTACTGACGGTCGATAAGCCCTATGCGCCAAGCTTCGTTCTCAACGTTTTGACGGCAACCGTGGCCTCCGTGGTGGACAAGAAGCTGGTGATGGAAAAGGCGAAAGCCGTCACGCCAAGCGCCGATTACAAATATGACAGCGATTTCGGCAACGAATTCCTCAAGACCGGTTTTGCCGGTTCCGGCCCCTACAAGATCCTCGGCTGGAAGGCCAATGAGGCGGTCATTCTGGAAGCCAACCCTAATTATTACGCCGAAAAGCCAAAGCTGAAGCGCGTCGTTTATCGCCACATGAAGGAAAGCTCCGGCCAGCGTCTGGCGCTGGAAAATGGCGATATCGACGTGGCGCGTAACCTCGAGCCCGGTGACATGGAAGCCGTTTCCAAGAAGGACGGCTTTACCGTTATCTCGGCACCAAAGGGCACGGTTTATTACCTCGGCCTGAACCAGAAGAACGAATATCTGAAGAGGCCCGAAGTCGTTGAAGCCTTCAAATACCTCATCGATTACGAAGGCATTGGCGCGACCATCATCAAGGGCATCGGTGAGGTCCACCAGACCTTCTTGCCGAAGGGCCAACTCGGTGCTCTCGATGAAAATCCCTTCAAGCTGGATGTCGCCAAGGCCAAGGAATTGCTGGCAAAGGCAGGCCTGAAGGATGGCTTCACCGTCTCCATGGATGTGCGCAACACCCAGCCGGTGACCGGTATTGCTGAAAACATGCAGCAGACCTTGGCGCAGGCGGGTATCAAGCTCGAAATCATTCCCGGCGATGGCAAGCAGACGCTGACGAAATATCGTGCGCGCCAGCACGACATCTATATCGGTGACTGGGGTTCCGACTATTTCGACCCGAACTCCAATGCTGAAACCTTCACCATCAATTACGACAATTCCGACGAAGGCAAGAACAAGACGCTGGCTTGGCGCAATGCCTGGGACGTTCCTGAACTGACGAAGGAAACGCAGGCGGCACTTTTGGAGAAAGACAACGCCAAGCGTGCGGCCATGTATCAGAACCTTCAAAAGAAGGTTCTGGAAAGCGGTCCGTTCGTTGTGATCGAACAGAAGACGGAAATTGCCGGTTTCTCCAACAAGGTCAAAGGTTTGAAGCTTGGACCAAGCTTCGACACCAACTATGTCTACCCGGTCTCCAAGGAATAGTCCGGCAGGATTGATCCAGTGACCATCATTGAAACAGTGCCAAGGCCAAGGCGCGGCAAAAGCCGCGCCAACAAGCGCCTGACCGCCATCATCGGCTTCCTCGTCACCGTCATCACCACCTTTCTGGGGTTGCTGGCGGTCACATTCTTCATTGGCCGCGTCATTCCTATCGATCCTGCCTTGGCCATCGTGGGCGACCGTGCGCCTGCCCATGTGGTGGAGCGCGTGCGCGAGGAACTCGGCCTCAACCTGCCGCTCTGGCAGCAGTTTTTCCTCTACATCAAACAGGCGCTGTCGGGGGATTTCGGCACATCGGTGCTGACCACCAACCCTGTGATGACCGATATCATCCGCGTCTTTCCCGCCACCATAGAGCTTGCCACCATCGGCACGCTGATTGGTGCCGTCTTCGGCATTCCGCTTGGCGTTCTCGCCGCCGTCAAGCGCGGCAGCATCATCGACCAGATCGTGCGCATTATCGGTCTCGTCGGTTATTCCGTGCCGATCTTCTGGCTCGGCCTTCTCGCGCTTCTGGTGTTTTACGCAAAGCTGAACTGGGTCGCCTATCCCGGCCGCATGGATATCGTCTACGAATTCACGTTTACGCCGGTCACAGGCTTTTACCTGCTGGATGCCTTCTGGCAGGGACAATGGGATGTGCTGTGGGACCTTTTCCGCCACATCATTCTGCCCGCCGGTCTACTCGGCTATTTTTCGCTGGCCTATATCAGCCGCATGACGCGTTCCTTCATGCTCAATGAACTCAGCCAGGAATACATCGTTGCCGCCCGCGCCAAGGGCCTGTCGGAAACCCGCATCATCTGGTTTCACGCGCTGCGCAATGCCGCCGTGCCGCTGTTGACGGTCATCGTGCTGTCCTATGCCGGTCTGCTGGAAGGCTCCGTATTGACGGAAACCATCTTCTCCTGGCCGGGGCTCGGCCTTTACATCACCAATTCCCTGCAGAATGCGGATATGAACGCCGTTCTGGGCGGCACCATCGTGATTGGCGCTGTGTTCATCAGCATCAATCTCCTGTCCGATCTGCTCTACCGGACGCTCGATCCAAGGACGCGCAGCCGATGACGCCAGCTTCAACGCACTTGAAACCCTATAGCCGCGAGTGGCTGCTGTCCGACCGGCCTGCATCGCGCGGGCAAGCCCGGCTTGGCCGCGCCTACGTCATCTGGCGGCGGTTTTCAGAAAACCGGCTGGCGCTGGCCGGGCTCGGTATCATCATGGCACTGGTTCTGGTTGCGATATTTGCCAACGTGCTGGCCCCGCATTCGGCTGTGCAGGGGGATTTGCGCAATGCCCGCCTGCTGCCTCCCGGCAGCGAAGGTTACCTCCTCGGCACGGACGATCAGGGCCGCGATATTCTCTCGCGCCTCATCCACGGCTCGCGGCTGACGCTGTTCGTGGTTCTGCTGGTTGCCATCATCGCCGCACCCGTCGGCCTCATCGTCGGCACGGTTGCCGGTTACGCCGGTGGCTGGGTGGATGCGGTGTTGATGCGCATCACCGATATCTTTCTGGCCTTCCCGAAACTGGTTCTGGCGCTGGCGTTGGTCGCGGCACTCGGGCCGGGCATCGAGAATGCGGTGCTTGCCATCGCCATTACCTCATGGCCGCCCTATGCCCGCATTGCTCGCGCCGAAACCATGACCTTCCGCCATTCGGATTTTATAGCAGCGGTGCAACTGATGGGCGCGTCGCCGTGGCGCATCGTGCTCAAACACGTCATGCCGCTCTGCATGTCCTCGCTCATCGTGCGTGTGACGCTGGATATGGCGGGCATCATTTTGACGGCCGCCGGTCTCGGCTTCCTCGGCCTCGGCGCGCAGCCGCCGCTGCCGGAATGGGGCGCGATGATCGCTTCCGGTCGCCGTTTCATTCTCGATCAATGGTGGGTCGCGGCCATGCCGGGCATTGCCATTCTCATCGTCAGTCTCGGCTTCAACCTGTTGGGCGATGGTCTGCGCGATGCGCTGGACCCGAAGGAGGCAGGCCAATGAGTGCGCCGCTTCTGACCGTCGAAAACCTGCGGGTCAGCTTTCCCACCCGCACCGGGTTGGTGGAAGCGGTGCGCGGCGTGTCGTTTACGCTCGGCAAGGAACGTCTCGGCATCGTCGGCGAATCCGGTTCCGGCAAATCCCAAACCGGGCGCGCCATTATGGGGCTGACGCCGCCGTCTGCGAAAATCGAGGCGGATGCCCTGCGTTTCGGCGATATCGATCTTCTGAAGGCCTCGGCCAAACAGCGCCGCAGCATTCGCGGCAAACGCATCGGCATGATCCTGCAGGACCCGAAATATTCGCTCAACCCCGTCATGACCATCGGTCGCCAGATCGTGGAAACCCTGCAAACGCATGAACGCATCGGCACATCGGCGGCCAAACAGCGGGCGCTGGACATGCTGGAGGCGGTGCAGATCCGCGAGCCGGAGCGCGTCTACGGGCTTTACCCGCACGAAGTTTCCGGCGGCATGGGCCAGCGCGTCATGATCGCCATGATGCTGGTCTGTGGCCCGGAACTGCTGATCGCCGACGAACCGACATCGGCGCTGGATGTGACGGTGCAGCTGGAAGTGCTCGGCATTCTCGACAAGCTGGTGCGCGATCGGGGCATGGGCCTCATCTTCATCTCGCATGATCTGCGGCTTGTTTCGTCCTTCTGCGACCGCGTCCTCGTCATGTATGCGGGCCGCGTGGTGGAAGAGCTTCAGGCTGCCAATCTCGACAACGCCCAGCACCCCTATACGCGCGGGCTGCTTAACTGCCTGCCGAAGATCGGCGAGAACAGGCATCCGCTGCCGGTTCTGGACCGTCAGGTGGAGTGGCGCGGATGACCTCAGTTCTCTCCGTTTCCGATCTGTTGGTGGATTTCGACGGCCATATCGCGCTGGATGGCGTCAGCATCGATGTTACCAAGGGGCAATCCTTCGGTCTGGTCGGTGAATCCGGCTCGGGCAAATCCACGCTTTTGCGCGCCATTGCCGGTCTTAACCACTTCGATGAGGGCAGCCTCATGGTGGAGGGGCGCACCTACAAGAGCAAGTTTCGCGAGAAGAGCTTTTACCGCGATGTGCAGATGGTGTTTCAGGACCCGTATGGATCGCTCCATCCGCGCCAAACTGTGGATGCGCTGCTGCTGGAGCCGCTGACCATCCACGGGTTGGATGACAAGGAAGGCCGCATCACCCGTGCGCTGGATGAGGTGGGATTGGGAACCGGCTTCCGCTTCCGCTATTCGCACCAGCTTTCCGGCGGTCAGCGCCAGCGCATCGCCATTGCCCGCGCGTTGATCCTCGAGCCGAAAATCCTGCTGCTGGACGAGCCGACCTCGGCGCTCGACGCCTCCATTCAGGCCGAAATCCTCAACCTTCTGGAACAGGCTCGACATGACCGCAACCTCACCTTCCTCATGGTCAGCCACGACCTCGGCGTCATCAGCCACATGTGCGACAGGCTTGCGGTGATGAAAAGCGGCAAGGTGGTGGAAATGCTGGATGTGGAGGCGCTGGAAAGCCGGAAGTTTCAGGCGGATTATACGCGGCAGTTGCTGGTGGCGAGTGAGGGTTTCGTGCGCGATTGAGGCGTGGCGGTGATGCTGCTACAAGCTCCCTCATTCCTGTGCTTGTCACAGGAATCCAGTCGACGCGCGTCTGCGCGGCGAAAGAGTTCTTCCAGCCCAAAGACTTGGGCTGACTAGATTCCTGTGACGGGCACAGGAATGAGGGGGCACCGTCACCATGAATCTACGCGCATTGATGTATTTCGATGAGCTTGTCCGCACCAGCTCCATGCGCGCGGCGGCGGAAAATCTCAATGTTGCGCCCACCGCCGTCAGCCGTCAGATCGAAAATCTGGAAGAGTATTTCGGCACGCCGCTGGTGGAACGCTCCAGCCGCGGCGTGACGTTGACGGCAGCAGGGGAGCTTCTGGCGGAGCGGGCAGGCAAGACGCTGCGCGAGCTCGGTCACGTCCATCAGTTGATCGATGATCTCAAGGGGCTGGAGCGCGGGCGGGCCACCATCTACGCCAATGGTGCCACCGTCGCCAGCCTTCTGGCACCGGCGCTATCGCAGTTCAGCCAGACCTACCCCAAGCTGCGGTTCGAGGTGCATATCACCTCGGCACGACAGGCCATCGATGCACTGGTCTCCGCACATGCCGATATCGCCATCACCCTGTTTGCGCCGAAGACATCCGAGGTCAAAATCCTTGCAAAGCGCGAGATCGGCTATGATGTCATCCTTCCCGCAGGCCATCCCTTGGCCGATAAACCTTTGATTTCGTTGAAAGACCTCGCTGCCATACCGCTGGCGCTGCCGGAAAAGACCTTCGCGGCACGGCAGGCTTTCGATGCGCTGTTTGCGCAAGCGGGCATTGTCCTCGATCCGACCTTTACCGCCAGTTCGTTGGAATTGCTGAAAGATCTGGTGCTGGATGGTGCAGCCGTCACCCTTCTTCCGCCGCTTTCGGTCGCGCGGGAAATCGATGCCGGGCAGATGGTCGCGGTGCCGCTGGCAGGGTCCAAAGGTGTCCGCACGACCATGGAGCTCTGCGTTGCGCCGGATCGTGAACTGTCCTTTGCCGCCGCAACGCTTGCCAGCTTTATTGAGACCTTTATGGGCAGTCTGCCGAAATAGGCGGTTGATTTTTACCCTTGATGTCGTGTAGCGATTTTCGCAACGCGCTGAACACAAAATGTTTGCGCCACTCGACCGGAGACGATGATTGATGCGCAGCATGTTTTTGCAATCGGTAAACCTCACACGCCGCCTGGCCTTGGGCCTTGCCTTTGCCACCACGCTTTCAGCCATGCTGCCCGCCACGGTGGTTTTTGCAGCGGCAAAAAATTCCATCACCATCGGCATGGGCACAGAGCCTGCGGGGCTCGACCCGACAGCCGGCGCTAACGTCTTCATCGGTCAGGTCACCTGGCAGAACATCTTCCAAGGCCTCGTCACCATCGACAAGGACGGCAAGATCCAGCCGCAACTGGCGGATAGCTGGGAGATTTCCGAGGACGGCAAGACCTATACGTTCAAGCTGCATGACGGCGTGAAATTCCACGATGGCGAGACCTTCGATTCCACCGTCGCCAAGGCATCGCTGGACCGTGCGCGGGGCGACGCCTCCATCAATCCCCAGAAGCGTTTCTTCGCGGCCATCGACAGCATCGAAACGCCCAATGCGACGACGCTAATTCTGAAACTGAAGCAGCCCTCCGGCAGCCTGCTCTATTGGCTCGGCTGGCCCGCCTCGGTCATGGTCGGCACCAAATCTGCCGAGGCCAACAAGACGACGCCCATCGGCACGGGTCCGTTCACATTCGTCAACTGGGCCAAGGGCGACAAGGTCGAACTGGCGCGCAACATGGACTATTGGGACAAATCCGCGACCGTTACCCTCGAAAAGGCCACCTTCCGCTTCATTCCAGACCCGCAGGCGCAGGCCGCAGCGTTGAAATCCGGCGATGTCGATGCTTTCCCCGAATTCGGTGCGCCCGAGTTGATGGGCTCCTTCGAGGGCGACGCGCGCCTTGGCACCTTCATCGGTAACACCGAATTGAAGGTCGTCGCAGGCATGAACAATGCCGTCAAACCGTTCAACGACAAGCGCGTGCGGCAGGCGCTGATGATGGCGGTGGACCGCGCAACCGTCATCGAAGGCGCATGGTCAGGCTTCGGCACAGCCATCGGCAGCCATTACACGCCCAATGACCGTGGCTACGTCGATACGACCGGCACGCTGCCCTACGATGCGGAAAAGGCGAAGGCGTTGCTGGCCGAGGCCGGTTATCCCAACGGCTTGAGCTTCACCATCAGGGCACCGCAGATGCCCTATGCGCAGCGCACCTCGCAGGTTCTGCAAGCCATGTTTGCCGAAATCGGCGTGACGATGACCATCGAAACCACGGAGTTTCCGGCCAAATGGGTGTCGGATGTGCTGAAGGGTGCCAATTACGAAATGACCATCGTGGCGCATGCGGAGCCGATGGACATCGATATCTTTTCGCGCGATCCCTATTACTTCAACTACAAGAACCCGACCTTCAACGAGATCATCAAGAATGTCGAACTGACCGCCGATCCGGTGGAGCAGGAAGATTTGTATCAGGACGCGCAGAAGATATTGGCGGAAGATGTGCCGGCGTTGTTTCTCTTTGTGATGCCGAAGCTTGGGGTTTGGGACAAGAAGATTCAGGGGCTGTGGGAGAATGAACCGATCCCGTCGAATGTTTTGGCGGATGTGCATTGGGAAGAGTGAGGATGATGGGCTTGCTTAGTGGTGAGCGACAGTGGGCTTGGCTTACCCCCCTC